>JAAFAI010000016.1 GCA_018222405.1 Gammaproteobacteria bacterium
CCTATTAGGATAAACTCTGTTTATGCTGATAGGGAGGAGGCTCAATGAGTATCAATCCGCTGTAGACGCACGCGGGGCGTGCTGGGACAAAAACACGCAGGCTCCTTTCGCTTCGCTTGGTATTGTAGCCTACGTATTTTTGCCCGTTATGCAGGTGTTATGGTACATCGAGTAGAAAATGAAAAAATTTCTCTTTTATAGCTTGTTACCTTTTTTCATTGTAGGTTGCGCTACTCCATATAAGTCAAACGGTATGGGGGGAGGCTACGATGATTGGAAACTTGGTGAAGGTTTATACCGTGTAGCATTTTACGGGAATGGGCACAGTACAGAACAGCAGGTTAATGATTATTGGCACAGGCGATCTTCTGAACTTTGCAACGGTGATTATGAAGTACTAGAACTTCATAAAGCGGTTAATCCAATTGGTATAAGTGGTGAGTTATCTCCTTCACTTTCAGTTTATCAGGAAGCCGAAATACCAATACAAACTGGAAAAATCCAATGCCTTTAATTGGTTGTACCATAACAAAACGCTTAAAACGCAAACCGCAGGGCGGTTTGCTGGGACAAAAACACTGTGCCGCTATGAGCTTAGCACAGCGTTTTTGCCCTTTAGCTCAAAGTTGTACCTGAATGAGATCGAGGCTTATGGACAATCCGATAAGTAAATTTGAAAGTTGGTGGCAGGAAGCGTTAGCCGATAGCCAATTGCAGCAAAAAAGTGCTGTATGTGTTTCCACAATTGATGAGAATGGTTTTCCTGCGGGCAGGTTTGTCGATTTAAAGTCGGTCAGTGATTCAGGCTTTATTTTTTGCAGTTATTTTGATTCAGTCAAAGGCAAGCATATTGCGCGAGAGCCAAAAACTGCAATGACAATCTGGTGGGATCATGTTGGTTACCAAATCCTGACAGACGAGCAGGTTTCTAGTTTTGCAATATTAGCGAAAGAGGCAAATGTTACGATGAGAGTTGTTTAACATTGCCATGTAATATAGAAGCTTTAGTTGGCCACCAAAGGTGAGATGGGATACAAAAACACAGGCGGTGTGGTCATTGTGGCCTGCTTGTTTGTACCGCATATTTAAGCGTTAGGTAAGCAAGGAAGTTTTATGGAAGTAAGATATACCAATACCAAAGAGGATCTGATCGCATTCAATGAGCATCATCTTGCAAACAACAAAGCGTTTCAAAAAAGAAGAAGATTAAACTTATATATTTCTCCTCTTTTTCTATTACTTGCCTTCTCAGTTTATGGTTACCTCTCTGATTCTTTAGGGTTTTACGTAGGCGGTATAGTAGGTGCGTTTGTCTCATATCTGTGGACAATTATTGCTTATAAAAGATATGCAAAGAAATGCGCAGACACTTTTCAAAAAGAAGTATTCTGCGAGCACATAGTGACTGTCTCTGAAAAAGGCGTAAGCGAATCTACACAAAACAGTAGCTGCCACTTTAATTGGGATGCGATTGATAAAGTTGAATATAACGAAAGTTATCTCTTTATCTATAATACCCCGGCGACAGCCTTTGTGATCCCTAAAAGGGAGTTAGGCGAAGAGGTTTTCGAAAATATGAAAAAGGTACTATCTAATGCCATGTAAAACGCACTTAACGAAGCGATGTAGTCGTTACAGCTGTTGCCTACTTACTCGTGCTAACGTTAGTAGTTAGGTGTTTGGAGTATCTGTGAGGTTACTGTTCACGATATTGATTGCCCTGGTAGTAGAGATGGCTCTTCTTTATCCAATCACATCAATGTTCGGCACCTGCGCTTCATATCCATTGGAAGATTTGTTTTTTGCAATATATTGGCCTGGGGCGGAATGGCTGCGTTATCAGGGGTTCAATCATTTTTGGGCTACATTTTTAGTAGTAGCAATACCAAACAATTTAATTGTGGGGTTGTTAGTACTTATCACAAAATTTCCAACAAAGTTCAAACGAGGGGGCCAGGGAAGTAGTGTATAAAATATCGCGTTCTAGCCATCCAGGGCTGCAGCGTTAAACTGACAAAACTTATCAGGGAGCGATTATGCAGATTGATGTGATTATTGGAATTTCAGTAATTGTAATTTTATTGCTCGTTACAATGCTAAGGCTAAAACCGTTATCCAGCTATATGGCGATTGTTGGACTAGGGGTATTGTCATCATTCATAGTGGAGTTTATGTTTTGCTCCGTTTTTCAAACGCAATGCGAGCCAGATCCGTTAAACGCAGTAGGTCTCTTCTTTTATTCATTACAAGTAATAGTGATTTGTTCAGTTATTTTCGCTCTTTTGCCGCGTAGGTTTAAAAAAACGTCGAAGTAAATCTGCCCGCTAGCATTTAAATTCTATTTGGCTATAACAAGCCTCCGTTTGCTCTGGGCAGAAGCTTTGTTTTTAGGTAGTCAATAATTGTTTGTTCATGCCCGGAATAAAGGACTAAACGAATAATATGAACAGTGCTCTTTTGAAAACGTTACTAATTTTGTCTTACGGGCCTTCGGTCTTTCTGGTGACTTTTGCATTGATGGTGAGTCCGCTTTGGGCGACTATTCTTTTCGTTGAACCCTCCAGTGGATTATTGGGCGCTGTGATGCTTCTACTATGTGGTCTTAGCGGTTTGCGCGGGGTAGTTTTGCTTTTAACCTTGGATAAGCGGCATATTGATTCAAGAGCGCTATTATATCGATTGGTCATTTATTTGCTGTTAGGGATGGGGGCCTCTTTATTTGCATCGATAGGACTAGTTAGCTTAAATTGGGCCTTGTCGCTTGTTTTGTTCCTGCCCGTACCGGCTACGTTATATTTGATTCACCTTAACCGGAACCATTTGTATACCAGTAAGGCTTTCAAAAAATGAAACGAATCAATGTAGTTGGCACCAGCGGGAGCGGTAAATCACATTTTAGCAGCCGACTTGCAGCAAAGTTGGGGGTGCCGTATATCGAAATGGACGCCGTTTTCTGGTTACCCAACTGGCAGCATCTTGAGCTGGAAGACTTTATCGCAACACTTAAGCCTTTGCTTGAACAAGAGTCATGGGTACTCGATGGCAATCAGTCCAAAACCAATTCATTTAAATGGCAATACGTCGATACTATCGTGTGGTTAGATTATGGTTTTTGGCATACGTTTAAACAAATACTGTTTCGCTCCGTTAAGCGCGCCTACACAAAGGAAGAAGTTTGGCCCGGTACGGGAAACAAAGAGTCCTTCAGGCGTAATTTTTTCTCCTCCGATTCGGTAGTACTGTGGATGCTAAGTAATTATTGGAAAACCCGAAAGAAATACGCCAAACTGTTTAACAGCCCGGCAACGCAAGCTATAAGCTGTATAAGGCTAAGTTCACCCAGACAAGCCGAGGCGTTCCTGGCAGGTGCTTTGGTCGATTAAGACGGTCATACAGGAGTGGAGTATAAGAGGCTCAGCACTTAGCGTCACAGAGTCAGCCCAGGGTTGGGGGTTAACTATTCAATAAAAAAGGAATTTTATTATGAGCATGTACTTTTTGTTCGTGACTGCCGCCATGGCGATATTTTTTCTGTTCATCGGTATTAAGGTGATCGTTTCAAACAAACCTTTGCTGATCCCGTCAAAAATATTCATTGTATTAGTGCTCTTCACACTGCTGCCCAAAGCCATTTTTATACTCGAATATCATTTATCCTCTCCCGTTGATTTAGGGGTAATCGCATACATCAGTCCGCTGATAACCATTGTTTTGTTAGTTTTTTGCTGGATCCAATTGAAAGGGTATATTGCTATAGGTATTTCTGATGATTCATTCAGAGATTCATTACATTACGCGCTGCGTAAAAATAGTATTGAATTTGAAGAGCAGCTTTCGTTAATCAAATTGAAGGATGTTAAAGCCGATCTGCAAGTGTCTGTGCAAAGCTGGATGGGTACCGGCCAGTTTAAGCTGAAAAACTCCAAAAACAGTCACTTACTGGCTAAATTAATCCCCGGCATCAATGATTTTTTTCTGGCTAACGAAATAAAGCCTAACAATACGGTATCCGTTTTTTACGTTGTATTAGGGCTTTTAATGTTGATTCTTGCTGGGTCTTTTTATTTTTCCATGCAGCGTTAACCTTTGTTAAAAAGATCACTTCGCTCTTAAGCGAAATGTGATGTGCGTTGAATACAATGGTAAATCAATAACATCAGGGAATTGAGAAATGCTATCTAAAGTAGTTGTTAAGTTATATTCCTTACTGCTGGAAATTGCCTTGTGGGTAATGCTGGTTGTGGGGTTTGCGGCGGGTTTTAATGTAAAAGGCCTGTGGGGCGGTATCCTTGGCCTCTTAGTGGCGGCCATAATGGGTGCAGTATTCCTTGGCGGCTTGCTTGTGCTCAACGACATTCGTAAAAGGGTAACAGAGCTTGAGAAACGCGGTTAACGGCTAAAAGGAATTCTAACCATGGTGATTAAGAGCTGGAAAGCCGGGTTCTGGGTTTGTTTTTTTATTCTGCTGGTGTCCAATGCCTATTGGTGTTTGCTTGTTATAGACCAAGCTTTAACAAATAAATACACCGAAATGGAGCTTCACTCACAGAAGCAAGCTGTTAGTGAGTTGGGAAACCTCATGGTTACCGGCATAGAGTCTACTTCTAAAAAAGACGTAGTTTTTCTTTTACGTCAGGCTAACCCTGATGCTTTTATCGTGGACGATGAGGAACAGGTGATTTATCAGAATATTAGCTTTTACTTTAAAAATAACAGGCTTGTAAGTATTGGCGAGCCAACTTCAGAGAAGGAACCTTAAGCCTGTGAGGCGTGGGCGGCGTTTTGATATTTTTTCAGCCCGCGAAATGTATCGCGTAAAGGACCACATGGAGATACAACACAATGAAAACAAAGATTAAGGTAATTTTCTTATTCAGTCTGGCCATATTGATAAGTTCCCTCCATGCAGAGCGCTTACCGCAGTCTACAGTTAATATCGTTGGTCATTGGGTGCTAAACATAAATGAAACGATTGATAACCTTAAAGCGTCGGATATGACTAAAGAGGAAGTTGCTAAATTCTCAGGCATATTAAAGCCTCAGGAATTAGTCATATCAGAGGCGGTCTATTCAGTTCTAAGGCCCGGCCAGAAACCAATGAATACAGCCTATACAATTGAATCCGATGCAGATAGCGAAGGTTGTTTTATATTGCAGTTCAGAGATCCTAGAATACCGCTGGATGTGCAGAAGCATTCATTCTGCGTCAGAGAGAGCAAGCTGTTGTTACCTTCACCAAAAGACGTGTATGAAGTTTACAATAGAAAACAGTAGCGGCGCTTTGTTAGTTCTGTTTTTAGGCCTAATGACATCAAGGAGCTAATCGTGGCTAAGCCTGATTATGAAAACTATACGATAGCCGAATTGCTTGATTGCAGGGAGCAGATCGATAAGCAAGCCTGGCCAGAGCGGTATCAGGAAATACTCAAGCATATAGCCATTCGACAGCAGGATCCGGAGCAAAAGAGAGTACATGACGAAATCGTATTTGCTAATTTTTGCCAGGCGTTAAGCTATGAGCTCTCGTGTTCCATCGATGACAACCTTTGGCCCCTATTAAAAGTATTTTCCAAGTCCGCCCGAAACTCTCAACCCGCTGCTTTTGAGGATAAAGTGTGTCCGGTTTGTAGCGGAGAATTGGATGTATCTCATAAGTGGGGGAGATGGAAGGTCATCTGTCATCCCTGCGATATTGGATATGCTTTCCAGGAAAATCACCAGGCTAATCTCTGGTAGCTAAAGCCCAGCTTCGCTTTGATATGTTGCAGCTCAGTATTGTACAGCAATGTTGTGTATTAATGAGGGACAATCTGAACCGCTATCGTGATAAGCCTAATGGACGGGGGAATATTTATTTGGTTAACTCTCAAAGAACATTGAAAGTTGGCTTTATAATCATGGAAGGTAAAGAGTGAGAATAATATTAGCATTAGCAGTTTGTTTATTGCTGGCAGGGTGCAACGCCCTGGTTGGTGTACCAGAAAACATGGATGAGCAGCCCTGGAGAACGATTTATCTTATTACGTTTTTTGTTGTATGTCTTGTGCCCGTTATCACCTTGATAACACTCTTTGCGGTCAGGCTCACAAAGCCCACTTTTATCCGCCACCGTAAACCACTTTTTGTTTTTTCTGCCGGCATGTTTATGCTGATGCTTTGTGCCTGGTTGGGAATGGAATTTTCTTTGCCTAAGAGCATCAATATACGGCTGGATCTGTTTATTGTGATACCGGCCTTTGCGGTGCAAATGGTATTGATTGCCTTGTCTGGTTACTTTTATGGGCGTGGCCCTAGGGATGCTACCTAACATGGTACTTTTCACAGTGGCGTTGTTTTAAGGGCAGCCTACACAGTTGGAAGTTACCAACCAACTGCGCTTGGATCTAAGAGGTTAAAGGTCAAGAGGACACAAAAAATATGAAAGAAAAGGATTTTAAAAACTGGCAGCAAAGAAGAAAGCAGGGGGCTTTAAGGTTTACCTTAGTACAAGGCTTGCTGTGCTGGGGTATTCCGATGTTTATCGTCATGACCTTTGTAGTAAACGACGTGTTTAACGATCAAGGCATAATCCAGTGGGCACAGGTGCTTATTGCGGCAGTGGTGTGGTCTATTGGCGGTTGCTTGTTTGGAGCGTTTGTGTGGTTTATTACAGAACGGCAATACCAAAAAGAATTACAAAAGCAAGGAGACACGGAGCACAGCACTTGATGAGGCATTGTTGGCAATGGACGCTGTCTGCCCGAGTAAAAGCCGGTTTATTGTGCAGATAAGGTCGTTATGAAAACTTACCGACTTAAACAAAAAGCAGAGTGGTTGGTTGCTGTTTTTGCAGAAAAATACGGCTACATTATTGTTGGTGTGTTTGCCTTTTCTTTTTTATTTACGCTGTTTTTCGGTAACTACCCACAATGGCAGGATGAGGAGTACCATCAGGCCTTAAAGCAGTATTTTGAGCCAGAATTGCAGCATATTACCTTTAATAGCATCAGCACGTCGCAACCGGTGATCAAGCTGATTCTTACCTATTCTGATGGTGCCGACCTTGCACCCTCAAATTATCAGCGCCCAAATAAATCAAAACTTAAAGCCGAGTGGAAAGCCTCTGTTTTGAATCTGGTTTGTGTTCACGATGATTTAAGAAAGCAGTTACAAAAAGGCAGAAAAATCGATATAGACCTGCGGGATGGCGATAGCCAAAGCCGGGTAAGCATTATCACCAATATGATCATCACGAATGCCAGGTGCTAAATCTCGTGAATGTCCCTAAGCCCTCAAAAGCAATAAGAAACAGAAAACATGGAACCAGACTATAAAAACTATACCGTAGATGAGCTCTATGAGGCGCTGGACTCTATTGATAAACAGGCTTATCCGGAGCGGGTAGAATCAATAAAAACCGAATTAAAATTTAAGGGCTATTCTGAGCCGGAGGAGCCGGTTGAAGAAGTATTCGCGGAACCAGAGGAGGAAGAAAAGCCCTTAGGGCCGATATCACAGCTTGTTGCGGTGCTGGTGGCTATTCTCTTTTCATGGTTTGCATTTAATGCAATACAGTCCGGCTCTATAAGTGGTCGAAGAGGCAGAGAATACACCTATGACTCCTCGCCAATTATGTTTTTGTTCCTACTGTCTGTCGACCTTCTACTTGTAGTGATGCCTCTCTACGCTGTAATAAAATCCCGGTGGCTCTCGCCAAGGCATTAAAAAGGCTCCCTCAGGAGCCTTTCATTATTTATTGGCTTTTACGGTATTCTTCGTAATCCATGTTGCTGAGCCAAACCGTTTGGTATGGCTTTAATTGCACAAAGCCCAGTACATCTTCTATCTGGTCGCGGGTGATCAAATCAATCCAGTTGTCGGTGCCAATCAGGTTCAGATCGGATAACAAAATGGATTGTTCTTCATCAGTCACGTTAGAAATACAGAAAATGCTTTGTCTGCGATTCAGGCTCTGACGCCAGTAACCAAACAGTGAAGGGCCCAACTGTAAGGTAAACTGCGTAGCATTGGGGTGGAAAGCTTCCTGCGCCTTACGGATGCGGATCAACTGTGATAACCGTGTTAGCACCTTATGATGTTGCGAATAAGGGGAGTCCAGCTGTGATTCCAGTTCAGAGTAATCCCAGCGTTTGCGGTTAATCGAACGGTTCTGGCCGGTATTCGCCACTTTATCGTAGTCGTTGGAAGTACCCAGTAAGCTGTGAATATACAGCCCTGGAATACCTTCCATACCAAGCATCATTGCGTGAGCACACAAGAATCGGTCGACCTGGTATTTATCCGGGCCTTTTACCGTGCCTTGCATGGCATCAAACAGCGTAATGTTGATTTCGTATGGCTTTTGCTGGCCATGCTCACTGGAACGCCACGAAATGCGGCCGCCAAAGTTTTGCATCGACTGCACCAGCGTACCAATTTCCTCGTCACTCAGCAGGCCTTCTGCCGGACGTAACCCAATGCCGTCGTGGGAGGCAATAAAGTTAAAGTAGGTGGTACCGTTCTGCGCTGGTGGCATACTCATCATCCAGCTCTTAAGGTAAGTACAGTCACCGGTGACCATGGTATTCACCAACAACGGTGGCAGCGAGAAGTTATAAATCGCGTGGGCTTCGTTAGCGTTACCAAAATAGGTCAGGTTCTCGCGATTGGGAATGTTGGTCTCAGTAATAATAATAATACTGGGATCCACATGCTCAATCAGCGTTCTCATCAGGCGAATGACTTCATGAGTTTGCGGCAGGTTAATACATTTAGTGCCAATGATTTTCCATAAAAAGGCCACCGCATCCAGGCGGAATAACTTGGCGCCGTTATCAATGTAATGCTTGATGATTTGAATAAAGGTGATCAGTACCTTGGGATTTCTAAAGTCAAAATCCACCTGGTCGTGGCTGAATGTACACCACACATGCTGGGTACCGTTTGCCGTTTCTGTTTCACGCAGTAACGGGCTGGTGCGCGGGCGGGTCACATCAGTTAAATCTGCCGTAGGATCAGCAGTTAAAAAGAAGTCGCTGCCCGGGCCTTCGCCTTTGATAAAGTTGTCAAACCACATACTGCGCGAAGAGCAGTGGTTGATCACCAAATCAAACATCAGGCCGTACTCGGCCGCGATGCGGTGTACGTCCGACCAGGTACCCAGTGATTCGTTTACACTTGAATAGTTAATTACCGAAAAGCCGTCATCAGAGCTAAACGGGAAGAAGGGCAGGATATGGACTTTGTTAACGGTGTTTTTGCAGTAGGTATGTAAAAACCTGAACAGCGTAAACAAGGGGGACTCGTGTTCGTTGATCACGCTGTCACCGTAGGTGATCATCACGATATCCTGCTCATCCCAGTAATTTCTGTGCGGCTCGGGGATCACTATGTCATCTTCCTGGTTCAGGCCGATGGTGTTCATCAGCTCTGTGGCCAGCTCGCCAATCGGCGTGCTGGTTACCACATCTGCATAGATAAACTGAAGATGATGACTAATTTTTTCGTGTAAGTAATCCCAGCGTTTTGTCATTGATTATCCTTTAAATTCTTCTGTGTCAGCTTCAACCGCTTCGAGCAGGCGATCAAGAATGTCGGGTACCGCACTGGTTACTCGGTTCCAGCTTGGAATAAATGGCGTTTCCATTGGATTTTCCAGGAAATGCTGACCGGCTTTCATAATGTTACTGGCAAACATTTCCACCGCTTTTTCTTCGCTGTGAATGTCCAGTGACAGGCCGTTCATTACCGCATCGTTGTGATAGGTCTCAATAAAGTCCAGTGCGATACGGTAGTAAGTGGCTTTAATCGAGCGGAACATTTCATTACTGAATGATTGCCCCTGGGTTGCTAACTTACGGAACAGGGCTTTGGTAATGTCGATAGACATTTTAGATAAACCGCCTTGTTCGTTATTCAGCGACAGATCCTGGTGTTTATGGTCGTAGGTCTCGGCGATATCCGCCTGACATAACCGGTTGTGCGAATAGTTACGGTGCATTTCCGACAGTACGCCAATTTCCAGACCCCAGTCACTCGGGATGCGGATATCGTTAAGTACGTCGCGACGGAAAGAGAACTCACCGGCTAACGGGTAGCGGAAGCTGTCCATAAATTCGATGTATTCGTTGTCACCCAGCGTACGCTTAAGTGCGCGCAGCAGAGGCGTAACCAGCAAGCGTGATACGCGGCCGTTGATTTTACCGTCGGCGACCCGGGCGTAATAGCCCTTACAGAACTCATAGTTAAACTGTGGGTTGGCAACCGGGTAAATCAGGCGGGCCAGTAAGTCACGGTTATAGGTAATAATATCGCAATCGTGTAAGGCCACCGATTCGGCTTTATTTGAGGCCAGAATATAGCCCATGCAATACCACACATTGCGGCCTTTACCCAGTTCCTTTGGCGCCAGATCAAGAGCCTGAAGCTCTTCATCAATGGCTTTTAAACGTGGGCCATCATTCCATAAAATACGGTGGTGTTGTGGCAGGCGGCTGAAAAAGCCCTGGGCATGGCGGTACTGGTCCAGGTTGGCCCGGTCCAGTCCGATTACAATTTCAGACAGGTAAGGGACATTCGTGAGTTCATCAACGATATGGCCTAATGCCGGTCCTTCAAGTTCTGAAAACAGTGATGGCAGGATAAGTGCCATCGGACGTTTCTGAGAAAAGCGTAACAGCTCAGCTTCGAGTGCTTCAGTCGAGCGGCTGGCGAGATTGTGTAGCGTTGTCACGACACCATTTTGGTAAAAATCGGCCATGTGTCCTCCTAATCTTTCAATGAAAGCAATTGTGTAAGCGTTTCTGTCCAGCCCTCAGGGCCTAGTTTTGTGCTGGTATATACGTTATCTTTTTTATCCAGTGGGGGAGGCTCATGCGTGGGTGACGCTATGCGCACGGCAATATCGGCAGCTTCCATCATGGCGATGTCATTTTTACCATCGCCTAATGCAATAGACGTTGCAGTAACCGCCGATTGACGCCGATACTCCTCCATAAACCAGCTTAGTGCCTTACCTTTAGTACAGTCTCCGGAAATATGGATGAAACGCCCGCCTTCCAGCGGTGTCGCGCCACGTTCTCTGACTGACTCGATAAATTCGGCTTTGCGAATATCACTACCAAGCCACATTACCGGTTCGCCAAATTGGCGTTTGGCTGCTAAGCGGGCTTCATCCTCGCTCAAACCGGTGGCAGCCATTAAATCTTCGGTGCTCATTTCGCTGAAGTGAGTAAATTCACCGGCGAAATCTGCTTTAACGATTTCAAGTAATTTTAACCAGTAGCCCTTTGATGAAATAAACGACTTACACCAAAAACCGTCCTGCCAGATGGTACCGGCCGGTTTTTGTTTAAAAAAGCCGTGTGGAATATAAGCCGCTGCGCCGTTCTCCACCACAAACGGGCCGTGCAAACCGATCTTTTCCCGTAGCTCGGTCATCTCTGCGAAGGTTTTACTGGTATTGGGTATCACCGGTATCCCGCGCTCCGCCAGTGCATCCAGCGTGGGCTGGGCGGCGGCAAAGCTATAGGTATGATGATCCAGCAACGTGCCGTCCATGTCAGTAAAGATCACAGTACTTGATTGATCCATTAAACAGCCTTTTCTACATGAGTGATTTGACGGGTTTCGTCCAGATGGTAAACGTAATTACACTGCTGCGGCAATGTTTCCAGACTCTGCTCTGTTAAGCGTTGATAATGCTGTATAAACCGTTCGATTTCGAGGTCGGTCATAATGCCACTGTGCGCTTCAGATGAACCCAGTTTAGCAGCCAGTTTGTGTTCCTGCTCTTTTCGCCAGCTATATACCTGATCAAAAGAGGGCGCTTTCAGCATTACCCAAAAAGACATTTGTTCAAACAGGGCCTGGTATGAATCGGCCAACTGCTTGTTAACGTAATTACGCCAGGTGCCTAATGGATCTTCATCACGCTCCAGTGCGTTAACCGGTTCAGCCAGCTGGGCTTTGGTTTGTGGTTTTACGCCCCAACACCAGCCTTCTACCAAAACAATGTCTGGCGGCGAATGGATAACCGGCCAGTCAACCACCGGGAAAGGGTTGTCGATGGCTTTATTAAAGCGTGGAATTGAGACAGTGCCATAGCCTCGTAAGCGGTCGAAGGTAGTCTGGGCCAGCGATACATCGTGGGTGCCGGGAACGCCCCGGGTAGCCAGTAACGGGTGGACTTTTATGGCCAGTGCGTTGCGGCTCGATTTATCCAGATAAAAGTCATCCAGCGATAACGACACCACATTGAGCTTTTTAAACTCGCTCAGATAAAACACCAAAAAGTCGCAAAGCGTTGATTTTCCCGAGCCCTGGCAACCATTCACGCCAACGAAAAATGGCTTCTTTGCACCTTTTTGGTGCTCATGGATTTCATCTGCTAATGGGATGAACCATTTTTGTGCAATGTCGCGGTAGCTCTCTGGAAGTTGATGCGCCGCAAGAAATGTAGAAATGTCCATAAAGCTGCCTTAGTTATTGATGATTCGCACAGCATACTTGTAATTTTGTTACAACATTTGTGCCAATTCAGTCGATAATTACTGCTTAACGATCCCTTTTGGTTATGATTGCACAAAAAGCGATCGAATGCAGGTGTCAGCATGCTTTAAGAAGCGGTTTATCCCTTATTCGCTATAATCACGGCCCGTTTAGGAGCGGGATAACCCTCAATCGTTTTAGAAGGGTCATCCGGGTCAAGAAAATCCACCAGGGAATGGTTGGTCATCCAGCTCGTAGCGCGCTGCTCTTCAGTGCTTGTTACACACTCATCCACAACCTCACAGTCGGTAAAGCCAAGACGCTGCAGCCACAATAACAGTGCTTTTGAGCTGGGCAGAAACCAGACATTGCGCATTTGCGCATAACGCTCGCCCGCCATCAATACAGTTTGTTCGTCGCCATTAACCACCAGTGTTTCCAGCACTAACTGGCCGCCTTTGCGTAATTGCGACTTAAGCTGTTGTAAAAACTCCATGGGGTCGCGGCGGTGATAAAGCACGCCCATCGAAAATACGGTATCGAATGCGCCCACCGGCTGCATCTGTTCAATACCCAAGGGTAAAAAGTGTACTGGTGCTTCGCCGATAAAGTGCTTAATTGCTAAGAACTGAATCAGGAACAACTGCGTAGGGTCGATACCGTAAACGCCGGCGGCGCCCTCGCCATACATGCGCCACAGATGGTAGCCACTGCCACAGCCTACATCCAGCACCTGTCTGCCGGCCAGCGGTGCCAGGTGTGGTAAAACCCGATCCCACTTCCAGTCGGAGCGCCATTCGGTATCAATATGGATGCCGTGAACGTGATAAGGCCCTTTACGCCATGGCATAAACTGGCGGAGTAACCCTTCAATCTGCTTTTGGGTATAAGTATCAATGTCTGTTGCAGCACCTATGGTGACAGACTCTCTGAAGTCGCGAGAACTGGCCTCTGTGGCGGGCAACTTGGCAACCAGCTTTTGCCACTTTTTAAACTCGCCGTGCAGCGCAGTACTGTGCCACTCATCCATTTGCCGGGGCAGGGTATTGAGCCAGTGCGACAAAGGCCCGTTAAGCAGATCCTTATAACAGCTGTGGAAGAGTTCAGATGCAGACATAAATAGTTAACCCGGGTTATTTAATTGCCACCAGTGACATAAAGTTAAAACAGCGATACCACATTACCACATCAGCAAAGCCCGCTTCTTTAAGCCGTGCCTGATGGATATCAAAGGTGTCGATCAGCATGACATTTTCCAGTGCTGCCCGTTTCTGGCTGATTTCAAGCTCGCTGTAACCGTTCTGACGTTTAAACTGCAGATGCAAATCATTGATCACCTCGTTACCGCGGTCATCATCGTGGCGAATTTTTTCAGAAATAACAAAAATGCCGCCCGGTAGCAGGCCGTCGTAGATTTGCTTAATAATCGCAGCGCGTTCAGGCGGGGGGATAAACTGCAGGGTAAAATTCATCACCGCCATCGACGCATTAGTAATGTCTTCTGATTGCGCAAAACCCTGCTTTACGGTGATAGGGTTGGGCAACTGAAAGGCCTCAACTTTGCGCTGACAACGTTCAACCATGGCCGCCGAGCTGTCGACGGCAATAATATTGCAGTGGTCTTGTGGGCAATGGCGTGACACCGAAAATGACGCAGCACCTAAAGAGCAGCCCAAATCATACACGTTGGTATTGGCTTTCACGTGACTGGCTGCCAGCTGACCAATGGTTTCGATAATGGTTTGGTAACCGGGAATAGAGCGGCTAATCATGTCGGGAAATACATCCGCAACAGCATCATCAAACTGAAAATCGCTGACCTGTTTTAAAGGCGTAGCAAACAGATTGTCTTTATTCGACACGATAAATTCTTCTTTAGTAGCAGTTTGGGCGGCAATTTTACCCGGTGGCGGCAGAAAACCAAGCCTGTATATAAAAAAATTCGGTAATACGGCATTCTTTACTTCAATCGTTTAATCTTTAGTATTAACCTATACTCATTGATAATAATGACAGCCACCGAGGCACCAATTTAATGAAGTTTATAATTGCCGACGATCATCCGCTTTTCAGGGAAGCTTTATCAGGCGCGTTAACCCCGCTGTTTGAAGGACTGGAAGTTCTTGAAGCTGAATCGACGGATGCATTGATTGAACTTCTGGCTCGCAGCAAAGATGCTGACCTCCTGCTACTGGATTTATCTATGCCGGGCGCTAACTGGTTCGAAACCCTCACTACAGTGAAAGAACGTTATCCGGCGTTACCTATCGTGATGGTTTCGGCCAATGACGACATCGATGTAATTTCACAGGCAATCACCCTGGGTGCAAAAGGTTACATTACTAAAGCCACCCCAACTAAAACCATTGCTGAAGCCATTGATATTGTGCTGGGTGGTGAACAGTGGCTGCCTGCCGATATTGCCGAAAAAATGACGTTTAACAGCGGCAATATGAACGACATGCTAGAGCGTTTCAAAGAACTCACCCCTAAGCAGGTATTAGTGCTGAAATACGTGCGGGCAGGCATGATGAATAAGCAAATTGCGCACGAAATGAATGTTACCGAGGCAACGGTGAAAGCTCATATCAGTGCGGCGCTTAAAAAACTGGATATCAATACCCGCACGCAAGCGGTGCTGTTGATGGACAAACTTCAGATTAACTGATCTATTGTGATAGACCCTCGGCTTCCTCTGGTGGATATCCACCGTCACCTCGACGGTAATATCCGCCCGGAAACAATATGGGATCTTGCCACCAGGCATAACATTGCACTTCCTGCTAAAGATCTCGACGAACTTCGGCCGCTGTGCCAAATTCAGGATAAAACTGCCGATTTGCTGTCATTTCTTTCACGGCTGGATTACGGCATTTCCGTGCTCGCAGATACCGACGCCTGCTACCGTATTGCCTACGAAAATATGCAGGATGCCAAACGAGCCGGGCTTGATTACGTCGAGTTAAGATTTTCTCCTTTTTATATGGCGCAGAAGCATCAGTTAAATGTAGCGGATGTGGTGGAAGCCACTGTAGCTGGCTGCACCGACGGCAGTCGCGATTTTGCAATTAAGCATAATTTAATCGGTATCCTGAGCCGAACTTTTGGTACGGATGCGTGTACCCGTGAACTCAATGGTTTGCTGGCACATAAAGACCATATCACGGCACTGGATTTAGCTGGCGATGAGCTGGGTTATCCGGCACCGTTGTTCACCGAGCACTTTAAACAGGCGCGGGATGCCGGCTGGCAGATTACGGTGCATGCCGGAGAAGCCGATGGCCCGCAGAGTATCTGGAATGCCATTGAGCTGCTGGGAGCCAGTCGAATAGGGCACTGTGTGGCCGCCAAAGACGATGACAGGCTACTTGAGTATCTGGTAGAGCACAACATCGGTGTGGAGAGCTGCCCAACCTCCAATTATCAGACCGCCACTGTGGTAGATACCGCCAATCATCCTATGAAAGACTTTTTAGAAGCGGGTGTGGAAGTGACCCTTAATACCGATGATCCGGGCGTATCGGCCATTGATATTGGCGATGAATACCAGGTTGCAAAAGACGTTATTCAGTTGAGCGATGAGCAGCTACGACAAATCCAGATTAATGGCGTTAACCAGTCGTTTATTTCCGCTACAGAAAAACAGCAATTATTCGAAATAGCTTTAAAGCGCTAAGCTTTGGAGCCTATTTTTTAGTGCAGATAGAATCGAAAAAGGCACCATCTGGTGCCTTTTTTAGTAACGGTCAATGCCGGGCTATCTGATTGCGGCAACCAGCTCCTCCGGCGCAAAATCATCTACCGCAATAATCTTAGCGCGGCCTTTTTCGGTGCGCCTGAGTAGCTCTGCTTCTGCTTCGCTGATCAGATCTTTCGCCAGGGCTTCTTCGGCCAGTTTATCTAACTGGGTAAAACTGCGTTTTTCGCCCAGAGCACGGCAGATGTTGTCGAACACCGGCTCGGCTGCCAGTACGTCTTCCAGCGTTTGCTCAAGCTCTCCAGGCAGGCTGCCAGGCTCGCGGGTGAGATACTGGCCCTGTCCAAGGCGGGTTCTGGCAGTGCCGGGTTGCTGCAGCAATCTGGCAATTGCATGCTCAGTGGCATCGCTCGGCTTGGATACCCGATGACCAAAGGGGATCAGTTTTAACTTTAATACCAGTCCCAGCCACTTAACTGGGAAGTTATCCAGGAAATCCATCAGCGCGGTTTCCAGGTTATAAATCAGATCCTGCATTGCCCAGTGAAGTAGCGGCAGGTCTTCATGTTGACGGCCCTCTTCGTCGAAACGTTTAAGGGTCGCACTGGCAAGGTAAATGTAACTTAACAGGTCGCCAAGGCGTGCTGATACGCGTTCACGACGTTTTAGCGTGCCGCCAAGAATGCCCATAGATAAGTCGGTGAGCAGCGCCAGGTTAGCACTGTAGCCTTGCAGCAGTTGGTAATAGCGGGCTGTGCTGTCTTTAAACGGAGACTGGTGAAAGTAACCGCCAGTCAGTGTAAACCAGATGCTGCGGTAAGCATTGGCAAGCGCAAAGCCAATGTGGCCGAATACTGCTTTATCGAATGCCTTAATCGCTTCCTGTTCATCAGAAAGTGCGGCGGCCTTAATTTCATCCAGCACAAAGGGGTGACAACGCATGGCACCCTGACCAAAAATCATCATGTTACGCGTAAGGATATTAGCGCCTTCTACCGTGATAGAAATAGGCATACCCTGATAACCACGGCCAAGGTAATTATTTGGCCCAAGCATAATACCTTTGCCACCATGCACATCCATGGCGTCATTCACGGTGATTCGCGATCGCTCAGTAAGATGATATTTACAGATGGCGGAGATCACCGAGGGCTTTTCACCCAGATCTACGCCTACGGTAGAGAAGCGGGTAACCGCGTCCATCATGTAAGCATTGCCGCCAATGCGGGCGAGCATTTCTTCCACGCCTTCCATATGCCCGATAGGCAACTTAAACTGGCGTCTGACTCGCGCATAAGCGCCGGTAGACATCGCGCAGGATTTGGCGCCGCCAGCAGAGGTGGAGGGCAGGGTAATACAGCGGCCTACCGACAAACATTCCATCAGCATCCGCCAGCCCTTACCGGCCATATCAGCACCACCAATGATGTAATCCAGCGGTACAAAAATATCATTACCACGTACAGGGCCGTTCTGGAACGGCGTATTAAGCGGGAAGTGGCGTCGGCCAACATCCAGCCCTTTGGTATCGTGGGGGATCAACGCGCAGGTGATACCCAGCTCTTTTTTGCTGCCTAAAAGGCCATCCGGATCGTATAGCTTAAAGGCCAGACCAATAACCGTGGCAACCGGTGCCAGGGTGATGTACCGCTTGTCGAATGTCAGGCGCATGCCGAGTACTTCTTCACCTTCCCACTCGCCTTTACACACAATACCCTGATCGGGGATTGCGCCGGCATCAGAGCCCGCTTCCGGGCTGGTTAGGGCAAAGCAGGGGATCTCATCGCCACTGGCCAGGCGCGGCAGATAATGATTCTTCTGCGCTTCGGTACCGTAATGCTGAAGAAGTTCACCCGGTCCTAACGAGTTAGGTACCCCAACCGTACTGGAGAGCACGGCACTGGTGCCAGCCAGCTTCTGAATAACACGGGACTGGGCAAACGCAGAAAACTCCAGACCACCGTATTCCTTTTTGATGATCATGGCGAAGAACTTGTGTTCTTTCAGGTAAGCCCAGACCTCCGGCGGCAAATCGGCGTCTTTATGGTTTACCTGCCATTCGTCAATCATGCTGCAGACTTTGTCTACCGGTCCGTCAAGAAATGCCTGTTCTTCAGCAGTCAGTCGACCCATTGGAATGGCATGCAGTTTCTGCCAGTCAGGACGGCCGGAGAAGATCTCACCATCCCACCACACGGTACCGGCATCGATGGCTTCCTGCTCGGTGGTCGACATCTCCGGCATGACCTTGCGATAAAAGGCCAGCATCGGCCTGGTGAGGTAAGGGATACGGATGGATGGCACCGCAAAAGGGGCCATCACTACAATAAACACGAGCCAGCTAAGTAACCCTAAGGATCCAAAAATAGTACCAATCAACAGTACGCCGCCTGCAACAATAATGGCATTCATTAAGGGCAGGCGTTGATAGGAGGCCACACACAGTGACAGTATTACCAGTAACACCCAAATAAAATCAGACATTTGTTCTCCTCGTCCAAGTACTCTGTTTTGAGGTCTGACCAGATACCTTAAAGCTATCCTCGCTGCGGCGAAAAATCAAGTTATAGTGTGATGACAACTGGCTGTTGCAGTGTCATTAAATAATGACGAATGGCATGTCAGGCGTGGATATCTGCAAGGCGTGAGAGTGGCATGCACTATGGCATGCCACCAGAAAATTAATTGCTGCGCTTGGTGGAAAAGGCTTTTAAGCGTAGGTCGCCTTGTTCGTCACCGTCTTTAAACTGCTGTAAACGCACCAACTGGTAGTTTAAGTCCGGCGCAAACCAGGCCAGTGTGTAGCGGCTTTTCGACTCGCGCACAATTTCTACTTTGATGGCTTCAATTTTACCATAGGGTAAATCAACGGTTTCTTTACCCAGTACGCGCATACCGTAATGGCGCTGCTGGCCACGGTAATTAATAAAGTCGTAACTTAAGTTTTCTACTCCCCGGGACAGGCGAATAGGCGCATCAAGGCGGTAAAGCTGGTTATCCAGCTCGCCCTGCCAGGGCAGCGAGTAAGCTTCGTCATCTTTGTTAATTTGGATCTGCCCGCCATCATCGCCAGGAAATTCTACTTTCAGGCTTTTGTCCGGGCCGGTGCCGGTGCGTGAGTAGTTATACTGCTGCGGCACCAGGTGATCGCCCTCAACCATAAATATGGAGTGTTCAAAGCGTTTATCCGACAGAAAGAATTTAGAGACTTTAGACTGATAGGTCAGTGAATAAAGACCTTCGGATAATTCTTCCAGTGATATTTTAGCGGAGCCCAGATTATCGTCCCATTTGTAAGCGTAATAAACGGCTTCAAAGGGGGTGATTAGATTGGTGGAGTCTGATGGGGTGGTGTCGGCCAGTGCCGACACACATAATAAGCCTGACAGGAGCGTCAGGGCCAGAGATTTAGTCGTTCGCGTAACCGTTGTCCGGAAGAACTTTACCATCTAATAATGCCTTATTGTTGTTCATTTTAAGCCGGCCACTGCAATACCAGTGAACCACTAGCGGGTAAATACTACGTTCCTGCTCCTGCACCCGTTGGGCGAGGGCATCGGCGTTATCATCTTCAAACACCGGGACTTTACATTGAATGATGACAGGCCCGCCGTCAAGCTCGGGCGTCACAAAATGAACACTCAGGCCATGTTCATCGTCACCATTATCCAGTGCACGCTGATGAGTATTTAATCCTTTGTACTTGGGCAACAAAGATGGGTGAATGTTCAATAGGCGTCCACTAAAATGTTCGACAAACTCACTGGTGAGAATGCGCATAAAGCCGGCCAGCACAACGCAATCAGGCTGATAACTGTCCAGCGTAGTCAGTAAGGCCTGATCATAGGTTTCGCGGTCTTCATACTGCTTGTGATCCAAACAGATGGCTTCGATGCCCGCATTGCGGGCTCGCTCCAGACCAAATGCGTCAGGGCGGTTAGAGATAACGCAGGCAATATTCGCATTGATTTTGCCGGCCTCTACCCAGTCGATAATGGCCTGCAGGTTGGAGCCATTACCCGAGATCATGACGCAAATGTTAGGTGTTGTACTCATGTGATTAATTGATCTCAACCTGGTTCTCGCCGTCCAGATCGGCAATTTCACCTAACAGCCAGGCTTTTTCACCGGCTTCGTTTAATACAGCCAGGGCCGCATCCACATCCTGCTCGTCTACCACCAGGATCAGGCCAACGCCACAGTTAAAGGTACGGTACATTTCGTGTGTTTCTACGTTGCCGTTATCTTGTAACCAGTTAAATACCGCAGGCCACTGCCAGCTGTTGGCATCGACTACGGCTTTTTTGTCGTCAGGCAGTACGCGCGGGATGTTTTCCCAGAAACCGCCACCGGTGATGTGCGAGATGGCTGCGACTTTTACGCTATCCAGTAACTTAAGTACCGACTTTACGTAAATACGTGTTGGGGCAAGCAGTTGGTCGATAACTGGTGAGCCGTTGAGATCGGCGTTAACGTCGGCACCACTGACTTCGATAATCTTACGGATTAATGAGTAACCATTAGAGTGTGGGCCGGATGAGCCCAGCGCCAGAATTTTCTGACCAGCTTTAACCGTGCTGCCGTCAATCACATCATCGGCTTCCACTACACCAACGCAGAAACCCGCGATATCGTAATCGTCGCCATGATACATGCCGGGCATTTCTGCCGTCTCGCCACCAATCAGGGCACAGCCGGCTTGTTCACAACCGGTGCCAATGCCCGATACCACTGCTGCGGCCGTATCGACATTCAGCTTACCTGTCGCATAGTAATCGAGGAAAAACAGCGGCTCGGCGCCCTGCACAATCAGGTCGTTTACGCACATCGCAACCAGATCGATTCCCACGCTGTCGTGACGCTCAAAGTCCATGGCCAAGCGCAACTTAGTACCAACACCATCTGTTCCAGATACCAACAGCGGATTTTTGTATTTTTCCGGCAGTGAACACAGTGCACCAAAACCACCTAAACCACCGCGCACTTCCGGGCGGTGAGTGCGTTTAGTAACGGACTTGATACGTTCAACGAGTTGGTTTCCAGCGTCGATATCGACACCGGCATCTTTATAACTTAATGATGTATTTTTTTCAGACACGGGTAAGCCTTGTTGCATGGACTGGTTTGAATGCGCGGATTCTACCAGTATCCGGGGGTAAGTCCAACGTGTATGCAGGGTTTACTTGGTAAAATGCGCCAATGTTTAATCACGAGTCTGTATAAATTGTCGCCAGTCAGTCCGCTTATTGTTTACCAGAACGCAGATAAGCCAATAATTAAGGTGAAAAACGTGTTTAAATAGATAACAATAAACCGTCCGAAGGGCGTGCACCTTTATTGCGATTAACATGGAGTTTGCGAAGCTTTTGCCCGTAGCAGAATTATTTAATTTACCGAGAAAACTCTCGCAGTTGACGGCCGCTATTATCTTATTTTTAGGTAGTGCCTGGCTCGGCATGGCCCACGCCAGTTCCACTGTTGAACTCGGTACCGGCAAAGTGTCGGTAGACAACAAATCCAGCCGCGAACTCAGCAACGGCACCCGTGCAGCGCTTGAACAGTTGCTGGTAAAAATCACCGGGCAACAGGATATCAGTGATTATCAAGCCGTTGATGCCATTCTCCGTAATGCCAACCGTTATCTGCGGGCTTACCGTTTTACCGAAGAACAGGGCGACTTGTTCTTAGTCGCGGAGTTCGACCGCGAACTTATTGAAACCGAACTGGTTAAGCAAGGCTTGCCTATCTGGGGAAGCCGGCGCCCGGATGCATTGTTATGGCTCGCCATCGAAGATGCCGACGGTGAGCGCCGTATTGTCGACGACGGCAATCAGAGTGAACTGGCCAGAATGACCCGTCGCCAGGCCGAAACCCGCGGTGTGCCTCTGGCCTTACCGCTGATGGACCTGGACGACACGCTCACCATTAATGGCTACGATGTGTGGGGCTTGTTTCCTGAACAACTGGTTAATGCAGCCAGTCGCTATAATGTGGATTACGTGCTGGCCGCGCGATTATATCCAAACCGGACCCGCGAAATTGTGTATCGCGAGCCAGAGCGTCCGGTATCCACCCGGTTTATCCCTGAACCTTTTAATGTGCCTGCACTGCGAATCAACGAGTACGGCGAGGTAATTTTACCTTTGCCGGCAGAAATGGACGCAATTGAAATGTCATGGGTAGAAAAAGAGTCTGCCAGTGGGCCGGTGTTTACTCAGGAAGAGTTTTCCACGGTTGCCGCGCGTGCTAAAAAAGGCCGCTATTCATTGGATTATTTGTATCTGGCCGCCAATCAGGGCGCTTATCAGATCACCCACGACACCCTTATCGGCGATGAACCCGAAGCGCTGCTAACCACCTTTATTAATGACTACGCTAATTATATCGGTCAGAATTTTTCGATTTTACCTACCGATGGTAACGCCGCTCAGGCAATTGAAATCTCGGTAGGTAATCTGTCGAGCCTGGCGGGCGTGGTTGCGGTACAAAACTACTTAAAGAACCTCAGCGTGACCGATAAAGTCATGCTGGTTAAACAGCAGGGTATGGTGAGTACGTTCCGCCTTAATCTGCTGGGCACAGAACAGGACCTGCGCTCAGTGTTATCACTTGATAGCCGGCTACAGCCGTTGACCGACGCCTTTGGTCAACCTCTGGAAGGCATGCATTACTTCTGGAGTCAGTAACCATGCAGCTGCCCTTACCGGTTACGCTTCCTGATGACGAGACCTTCGACAGCTTTATTCCCGGCGGGAATGATGAGGTGGTGTCGTTATTAAGTTGTGTGGCCAGCCATTCGCCCGACTGGCGCGGCGAACCGGCTCTGGCGTTACTGGATGCGGCGTCCATTCCCCTTATCAATCTGGTAGGCAGTTCCGGCCGCGGTAAAAGTCATTTGCTTTATGCTACCTGCCATCAACTGGCGGCCCGGGAAATTCCGCATGCCTATGTGAATTTTACAGATGTGGTTAATTTGTCGCCTAAGTTGCTCGAAGCGCTTGAACAATTGCCGGTGATTTGTCTGGATAATCTGGAAGCCATTGCCGGCCATGCAGCATGGGAAGAAGCGGTTTTCGATCTGATTAACCGTGTAAGCGAAACGCGCATAGGCCTGTTGATTGTGGCAGCGCAGTCTGGCCCGAATGCCAGTAATGTGCGGCTGCCGGACCTGCGTTCGCGAATCAGTGCCGGTTTAACTTACCAGTTAGTATCGCTTAATGATGAACAGCGTGGTGAAGTGTTAAGCTCGCGGGCACAGCAGCGGGGGTTATCATTGTCGGCCCAGGCGCTGCACTATCTGCTCAACCATAGTCAGCGGGATCTGCCCAGTTTAATGGCGCTGCTCGACCGACTCGACCAGCGCTCATTGCAGGAGCAAAAGAAAATCTCAGTCGCTCTGGTTAAACGAGAGCTGGCTGAAGATACGGATCCCTCCGCGTCTTAATACCGCAGGTGATTATCCCAGTGCCTAATTTGCAAGGCCGGGCGATATGGCTTATCTGAATCCTCCAGACGCAATGGTGAAACCCGCTGCGAATTGGTCAGTGACTCAAAATCAAACCACGATGTATTGGCCCGTAGTTGGATAGTGGCCGGTAATTCCGCCTGGATCTGCGCCACATTCAGGCTGGGTAATACCCGTTCTACCGTAAATGCCGTTCTGGCCTGCAGGGTATCCTGATTTATCCGGTTGCGCTGGCCCCAGGTGATTAGGGCATCGGGATTGTTATTGTTACCAATTACGCCCACATCGGCACTTACTCCCAAACGATGCAGCATCATAAACCGTTCAAATAAGGTCGCATAATCCTCTCGCTCGGTATAGTAAGCATAAAACGCCGGCGCGGTATCTGCGCTGAATTCATCGGCGGCTTCACTCGCCGTATAATTACGTTGCGCGGTGGTAGCCGTTTCGCCGCCAAAGGAGACGTCTGCCAGTGCGTCCAGCACGGACGAGCTTAACGGATACTGGTTGTACAGCAAAGTAGACTGGGGCGCATTGTTCTGGAAGAAACTAAGTGGCGTTTGCGAATCTGCAATGCTTGCCCAGGACGTTGGCGGGAAAAAGTCATTGGCATGGGCCAGCTCATGGTACATCAACCAGGACAGGGCCGCTTCTAATTGTTCCAGATTACGGCTGTTGCGGTTGCTCGCAGCCAGCGAGGCCTGCGGGTAGTAGTAGCTGTCGTTCTTAACGTAGCGCCAGTAAATACCAAACTGCAAATCGTTACCAAAATCACTGCGGTAGTCAGGCGCTGTATTTAACGTATCCCGCTCCTCGGGCGTTCGCCAGAAGTTGCGGGCATCAAGGTAAATAGCGCCGGTACGAACCCAGTAAAAAGACGGACGCACGTCGTAGGAAATGACCACTGCCGTAACACCGCGTAGTAAACTAAGCATATCTTCTGAGGTAGCGGAATTTTGCAGGAACTCAGCAAACCGATCGCCCATCCACGGGTGCGACACCAGTGTTTTATCTAAAATGGTTTCAATGGTGGGGTTACTGGTTTGCATACCTATTAATGGCAAATCATTGAAGGTGCAGCTGTTAACCAGTTGATTTGTATACACGCATTCTTTCAACCCATCAGCCCAGGGCGTATCGGCCCGGTAGGGAATGAGGTCGGTGGTAAGATACATATCATTCTGGGTGAAAATGCCATTACTGCTCACCGGGGCATCGTTGATCCCGACTAACACAGTATCACTGGCAGTGGTGCCATCATCAAAAGTCAGGGTCACTAAAAATTCCATGACTTCGTCTTTAGTCACCTCCGGTGCGGCAAAAAAGGCACTTTGCAGTGGTCCGCCGGTGCTGTCTTCCTGATACACAATGTCTTCGGCCTCTGGCCCGGCAAGTTGCTCCCATTGAGCATCAGTAATGATTTTGGCGGTGGATGAATCAACTCGCAAAGATACCCGGCCGCGCTCGGTTGCCATATGGTCCAGGCGAATATTGGCCCGGTTATCCTCTGTTGATGCTGCGGCACTGAGGGTGAAATTTAACGAACGCTGCTGACCATTTGTAGTAGTGGTCGTTACCGTAAATTCATAGCTGCCGGCGGCCGGGATATCAAAGCCAACGGCCTGGGTATGGGCTGCCAGTAAATCAACCGCAGGGCCGCCGGTTTGTTGCCAGTCAATGGTGTCGAGGGATTGGCTGTCGTTGCTTAATACAACAAATCCAACCGATGCGCCGACGCTGGCATTCAGGTCGCCGAACAGACGCAGGTTATCTGCAGTGAGGGCCGGTTCAACTGCCGTGAATCCGGGCGATGGAGTACCTGGTGTTGGGGTTACGGTACTGCCACCGCTATCGCCACCACCGCCACAACCACCGATCAGTAATGCAGCCGATAATGCGGCTGCAGTGCGGGTGGTTAAGAACGCTTTGAAAACCTCTCGCATTCCTCTTTCATCTCCTCTTTCAGCTTTTTAAGCCCCAGGCCCAGTTCCCGGCCCCGTAAACGAGCAAACACGCTGCAACCGGTAAACATGCCGACGACCAGCACAACTTCCACTGCGGCCAGCCAACGTTCGCTATCGACGGCGTAAAATACAGTGAGTCCATGTAGTAAATAGTACAAAGCAATAAAATTGGCCCAGGCATGGGTGTAAGGCTTAGCCCTGATGATGCCATGCAACGGCAATAATAAAGGTAAAACGTACAACAGAAAGATAAAGACCAGTGAATACTGCTGGTCAGTTGTTAAAAAAAGTTGCCACAGAGTGATCCAGGCCAGTAAGCCCAGATGGCTGGCCAGTGCTAAAACGCGAAAACGCTGTGTCTTTGCGGACATAGGGATCATACTGCATTACCTTTTTCTGTGTTCATTGATGTCAGCGCGCTGGCCAGTTGTGCCAGTCGCTTGCCCTGGGCATGGCATAGCTGTTTTTCTTCGCTGCTTAATGTGGTGACATTATTCGCCGCAAGGTGGGTTACACCATAGGGCGTGCCGCCGGTTGTTGTGCTGTGGAGTGCCGGCTCGGAGTAGGGCAGTCCCGCGATCACCATTCCGTGGTGAATCAATGGCAGCATCATCGACAATAGCGTTGACTCCTGGCCGCCGTGCATACTGGATGTTGAGGTAAACACACAGGCTGGCTTGTTGATCAGCGCACCGTTTAACCACAGTCCACTGGTTGAATCGAGAAAGTGCTTAACCGGCGCAGCCATATTGCCAAAACGGGTAGGGCTGCCAAGCGCCAGCGCACTGCAACCGGTTAAATCGTCGAGGGTGGCAAAAGGCGGGCCGGCAGCCGGGTCGTCCGGTTGCTCTGCATCGGGATCCGATGAGATGGGCGGTACGGTGCGAATTTTTGCCGTCGCCCCGCCAGCCTCAACACCCACACCAATAGCCCTGGCCAGTTGTTCTGTGGCACCGTGACGGCTGTAATACAGGATCAGTACCGGTGCCATTATCAGAGAATTTCCAGTACGGATTCCGGTGGACGGCCAATCCGGGCTTTATCACCGTTGATTACTACCGGGCGTTCCAGCAGTTTCGGGTATTCTGCCATGGCCGCGAAGCGCTGTTCGTCGGTTACGTCAGCGCCGTTTAGCCCGGCTTCCTTATATTCTGCTTCTTTTACCCGCATCATTTTTTTCACGTCGTCCAGGCCGAGCTTCGCGAACAGGGATTTTAATTCAGCTTCACCTAATGGCTCTTTTAAATATTCGACCACGTCGGCTGCAATGCCTTTTTCTTCGAGGAGTTTCAGTGTTTCACGACTTTTTGAACAACGCGGGTTATGCAATATTTTTATTTCAGACATAGTGTTCTACTTATTCATTGTGTTGTTATGATAGCGCCAGTTGTCGTACTTACGGTTATCGGGTTGAACAGATTGAAAATTGTCGCAGATTATAAACGAATTACGCAACAACGTGGATCTTTCCGTGTTGTCATCATGGTGTTGGTTGGTTTGCTGGCGCTGGCTGGCGGTATTGCCCTGAGAAGCCTGCAGCCGCTAACCGTTACCACGGTTCAGGGCGAGCCTTTCAGCTGGCAGAGCGAGCAGTGGACTGTGGTCAACTTTTTTGCTGAATGGTGTCAGCCTTGTCTGCGGGAAATTCCCGAACTTAACCATGTTTACAATGACCAACAATTCAGAGTACTTGGCGTGAGCTTTGACGAACTCGATAACGAAGCGCTAAGCAGCGTTGTAGCACGGCAAAACATTCAGTTTCCGGTAGTGCTTAGCGAGGCTGTCGCGGATTTACCGGTATCCATGCCCATTGTGCTGCCCACTACCTATATTATTTCTCCCGCCGGTGAAGTAACCATGACCATTCGCGGCGAGGTGACTCAACAAAAGCTGCAACAGGCCATTAAACAGGCCCAATCAGAACTGCTTTAGCTTTTCCTGTTCGTCTCTGAACTGCTGGATCCGTGCCCGGATCCGCTGTTTTTCCAGATGATCGTCGCCCGTATAGTTGTAGGCATGCTGCAACTCATCAATGGCATTTGGATAAGCTCCGTACAGCGCCAGTAACTCCGCTTTGCTCTGATGCATACCCTTATAGGACTTCTGCGCCTTATAAGCATTACTCAATAACTGGTAAGCCAGCTGATCGTGAGGGTGAACCAGCAAATAATCGCGAATAAGCTCAATGGCGGCGTCGTGGTTATCATTGGCCATGTAGGCATTGGCCAGGTTAAGCACCACCACACTGTTACGGGGCTTATGCTCCAGCTCTTTTTGCAGCATAGCAATGGCTTCATCCGCGTTACCCATGGCCAGCGCAATGTCGGTGGCTAAATCAACGTAAAACAGGTTGCCCGGTGTTCTGGCCAGTAGCTGGTCGTTGATTTGTTTGGCTTTGAGGTTTTCCTCATTAGCCAGGTAAGCAATGGCAAGGCCATAGAGCCCGGCATCGCGGATGGCAAAGGTGTCATTTTCCACCACCGCCTTAAAGTGTTCCAACGCATAGTCCGGGTCAAACTGATAACGGGCCAGCAAGCGGGCCTTGGCCAGATTAAACGACAAGCTGGGGCGCAGTCTCACATCCGGGTAACGGCGCATGCGATTACGGGCATCGGCGATCCGTTTTTCGGTTAAGGGGTGGGTGAGCAACCGTTCGGGTGGTCTGGAACTGGTGCGATACTCCTCGGCCATTTTACCAAAAAAGGTTGAGGCCGCTTTAGGATCGAATCCGGCCTGATACAAAATATCAATGCCAATACGGTCGGCTTCCTGCTCGTTAGAGCGGGTGTAATCAATGTTCAGTTGGTTTGCTACAGCCGTGGAGGTTTGCATGGCAGCAATCCCGGCTTCCGGGTTAGCCATGGCCAACAGGATACTGCCTAACATAGAGGCAATCTGTAACGGTGAACTGCGCTGCTGCGATAATGCTCTGCGGGCCAGATGGCGCTGGGTAACGTGGGTTACCTCGTGGGCGAGTACAGAAGCTACCTCACTCTCGGTATCGGCTCGGGTAATGATGCCTGAATGCACGCCAACGTGGCCGCCATAGAAGGCAAAGGCGTTCATTACGCTGTTATTAATAATGAAAAATTCAAAGGGGAATTTGGTGTTTTCGGCTTGCAGAACCAGCCGGTTACCCAGATCCTGAATGTATTCAGTCAGCACTGGATCGTCAATGACCGGTGCCTGGCCGCGCATTTGCCGCATGATGGCATCGCCAACGAGCATTTCTTTATCCAGAGTAAGGACTTCTGATGCCACCACGCCGATATCCGGCAGCGTGTTTTTATCGCTACCGATAGACTGGCCAACAGAGGAGACCGGCAACAAAGCCGTAGCTATGCCCATTGACACACCCAGGATACCGGATCGAAAAAGTTGTCTCATTTTCCCTCAAATAAAGCCTGATACTGCTATATATACGACAATCTGACAGCATTCAGTTCCCTGAATTTGATAATATATTTCAGATTTCACCCTTTTAATGCCATTGCTTGTGGGCCTTGCAAGGCAAAACAGCAATGGTGCAGATGGTCTGATCACACCACATGGTGGGCCCGGGTGCAAGTTCTATGCGTTACAATTCAAGTGTTTGTCGGTATAGTAACGCTCTTTATTGTTGAGTGCCGGTAGTTAGCTTTGGCGCCGGGCAGTAACCCTACTGCCGGCGAAAATGCGTGAAGGAATGATGAATGTTTAGTGTTTTTGGGCGCTGGTACAAACGCAAGTTTTCCGACCCTGATGCAGCCATGCTGCTGATCCTTATTTTAATCAGCAGTGCCTTATTGCTGCTGTGGGGCGACATGCTGATGCCGGTTATTGTGGCAGCGGTGATCGCCTATCTGCTCGACTGGCCGGTAACACAGTTAAACCGCATGGGGCTGGGACGTTCGCCTGCGGTAGGACTGGTGTTATTGTGTTTTATATTGATCATGGTGTTACTGGCAATAGGCCTGGTCCCGGTTGTCACCAAACAAAGTGTGAGCCTGGCCCAGGAATTACCAACCATCTGGCAAAACGCTCAGTCCTGGTTACTGACCCTACCGGATAAATACCCGGAATACGTGCAGTTTTCGCATATCTACGAAATGATGGAAGGGGCTAATCAGCGTCTGGTGGATTTTGGTGAGCATGCGTTATCGGCGTCTATCGGCTCTATCACGAGTGTGGCAGCGTTATTGATTTACTTTATTCTGGTACCGCTGATGGTGTTCTTTATGCTGAAAGACAAACAGTATTTCACCGACAGCATTTCCCGCATCCTGCCCAAGGAGCGTCGCCTGATTGCTCAGGTAGGTAACGAGATGAATGTACAGATTGCTAACTATATTCGCGGTAAAGTAATTGAAATTATTATTGTCGGCGCAGTGTCATGCGTGACATTTGCGATTATGGATCTGCGCTACGCTTTACTACTCGGTGTATTGGTGGGCCTTTCAGTGCTGATTCCCTACATCGGTGCGGCAGTGGTAACAATCCCGGTTGGCGTAGTGGCAATGTTTCAGTGGGGCATTTCACCAGAATTCTGGTACCTGATGATCGCCTACGGCATTATTCAGGCACTGGATGGTAATCTGCTGGTACCAATCTTGTTTTCGGAGGCGGTGAGCCTGCACCCCTTGTATATTATTATCGCCGTGTTGTTCTTTGGCGGTCTATGGGGCTTCTGGGGGGTGTTTTTTGCCATCCCACTGGCCACGCTGGTGAAAGCGGTGGTAACCGCCTGGTCGTCCTCGCCTGAACAGCTAAGCGCCAGCGAAAACGCTTAATGTTTATATCCTGCTCTATCTCACGGCCAGCGTTTGCTGGCCGTATTTCATTTAAAGCGCCTGTTGAAATAACGCCAGGGTTTGTTGCCAGGCGCGTTCGGCCTGTTTTTCGTTGTATACTTTGGAGTCCGGTGGCGTCCAGCCATGCAGGGTGTTGGGGTATACCTCTATATGGGCTGTCAGTCCGGCTGCCTGATAAGCTTCTTTCAGCATGCGCTGCATCTGCGGTGATCGCTCATTGTCATTCTCTGCAATAGCGTGCAGGGCCAGCGCATCCGACTCACTAATAGTGTGGTGAGGGCTATCTGGTTTATCTGTTGCCAGTCCGCCGCCATGGAAACTGGCAATGGCGCCAATCCGTTTCGGCATGGCTGCGGCAGCCAGCATGGTAAACGAACCGCTCATGCAATAACCCATTAATGCCCCCTGACGTTTGGCATCCACCGCAGTTTGCTGATCGAGAAAATCAAAAAATGCTTCGGCATCGCTGACTACCGCTTGTTGAGTGAGTTTTTCACGCATAGGGGAGAGGACCTGCCAGGCTTCCTGCGAAGGAAATTCAACCCCTTCAGGTAAGGCCGCTCCGCTGACATCCCGATAGAAAGGATTAACCACCAATACGGCATAACCCTTTGCAGCCAGGCGCTGTCCCATCAGATCAAAGGCGGCTCTGCGGCCCTTGATGTCTGGCCACATTACCACTGCCGGATGACGCCCGGCTTTCGGTGCCGTGAATAAGCAGTCTGCGGTACCGTGCGGTGTTTTTACACTCACTTCCTGCTGCATAATGTTTTCGTCAGCAACAGCAAACTGAGGTAATACGGCACTTAATGTGCCAAGTGCGAGTAGCTGATTAAACTGCCGGCGATTTAACTTTCCGCCTTGCTCGGTAAAACGCTGAATATCCTGTTCGGTTGAATTATCACACATGGTGTTTCCTCAATATGGGGGAGCAGAGGAACAGTATACGTTGAAATAGCGGGTAAAGATTGAACTTGCAGAAAGTGTTATGGCAGGCCGGGCGACCTGCCAATAAGGGAAGTTATTCGCCGTTATTCAGATAATTCAGGATGACCAGGTGATGTTCTTTGGTTTTAAACTTATTAAAGACCTGCTCAACATTCCCTTCTTCGTCAATTAAGAAGGTAATTCGATGGATACCGTCGTATTCTTTACCCATAAATTTTTTCGGGCCCCACACGCCGAACGCATCGGCAACAGTATGATCTTCATCGGATAACAGCGTAAAATTTAGCTGTTCTTTTTCGATGAACTTAGGCAGACGTTTCACTGCGTCCGGACTGATCCCCAGCACTACGACATTGTTTTGTTGCAGTTCGTTCTGGATATCGCGAAGGCCCTGGGCCTGAACGGTACAGCCTGGGGTCATGGCTTTAGGATAAAAGTAAACCAGTACTTTTTTGCCTTTGAGTGATTCCAGAGAAACTGGATTACCGTCCTGATCGGGCAGACTAAAAAGTGGCGCTGCATCACCGGCAGAAAGCGTATTCATATTATTATCCCTTATGTTTATCAATAATATTGGATGTCAGGTGTAGCACCTGACACAGCAAATTCAGGTTATAGCGGAACTCCGGCATGGCAACATCGTCAGGTATATTCACCACCAGCTTAAACCGCATCATCTTGTGGCCGGTTTCATCATCCACACTGGTGGTTTGACGAAAGGCACTGATAGAAACGTGCTGGTCGGCAAAAAAGCGGGTAATGGCCTGGATCTGCCCCGGGTTATCCACACCATTAAATTCAACATCGTAAAGGTGAGTCAGATTTTGTTTGGTGTGTTCGCGAGTACGTTTCAGAATCGACAACAGATCACGGCGCTGGCACATCTCAGGGATGCTGAGCTCAACCCGGGTGATGGCGTTATGGGTGCCTTCAATGATCATCGTTAACGAAAATTCCTGACCGTAGATAGCATGTCTGCTGTCAAGAATATTGCAATCTGATTCGCTGACCAGTGTGGCAATATCGCTGAGAATACCCACCTGATCGGTACCTAAAATAACCGCAATTAACTGTTGTTTCATGGACCTGACTCATATTAAGGGGCGCAGATTCTAACATAGCCGTGGCCAAAGTCGAATCGGCCGCTGGTATGACTTCGCCAGGTTAAAAACCGGTGGTGAGAGATAAATGGTTTTAAAACACCTGCAGCAAAAATAAAAACCGTTATTTTCTGGTAATAATATGCAATCCGGGCATTCAAATGCTTGTTTTTAACCAGTGCGGCAATTACCATGTGCGCTCGCAAAAAGTGGAGAGAATATGTTTACCGGTAGTTACGTTGCGCTTGTCACCCCAATGTTTGATGACGGCCAAATTGATTATCCTGCGCTGCGGGAATTGGTTGAGTTTCATATCCAACAGGGCACTCATGGTATTGTGTCGGTAGGCACTACCGGCGAATCCGCCACGCTGCCTTTTGATGAACATATTGAAGTTGTTAAACAAACGGTAGAAGCCGCTGCGGGCAGAACAAAAATTATTGCCGGAAGTGGGGCAAACTCCACCTCTGAAGCTATCTTCCTGAGCGAGCAAATGGCTGGCCTGGGTATTGATGGTTTCCTGAGCGTTGTACCTTATTACAACAAGCCTCAGCAAAAGGGCATGATTGCCCATTTTGAGGCCGTAGCCGACGCCACCGACTTACCGGTACTGCTGTACAACGTACCGGGCCGCACTGTTGCCGATATGTTACCTGAAACCGTAGCTGAACTGGCTAAACACCCCAAAATTGTTGGCCTCAAAGACGCTACCGGCGATATCGCCCGTTTAAAAGCCACCCAGGCATTGGTAGACGATGACTTTGTCTTGCTGAGCGGTGATGACGGTACTTCTTGTGAATTTTTATGCGAAGGCGGTCACGGCGTGATATCTGTTACTGCTAATGTGGTGCCGGCAGCTATTGCACAAATGTGTGATGCAGCGCTGGCCGGCGATAACGCCCGTTGCCGCGAGCTTAATGCCAGCATAGAAAAGCTTCACTCTGCACTGTTTATTGAACCAAATCCGGTGATCCCGAAGTGGGCATTGTATAAAATGGGCATGATGAAAAGCCCATTTTTACGTTTACCGATGGTTTTACCGGAACTTGCGAGCCAAAAAAGCATCGAAGCGTTGTTACATGAATACGCTTTAATTTCAGAATAAGAGATAACTATGAATAAAAAACTGGCTTTGGTCAGCGGTATTGCCAGCCTTGTTCTTACTGCTTGTGCTTCACAACAAGAACGCGTGACCGCCTCTGGCAGTTACGAATACTTAAAATATAAAGAACGCACACAGTTGCAAGTGCCGACCGATCTTGATGCGCCGGAATTTACCAGCGACTACAACATTCCGGCTTTACAACAGTCTGCCGATTCAACCCTGGTGGGACGTAACCTTGAAGTAGTGCCGCCGGCATTGGTGATCCCGCTAGTACAAGGTTCCCACGTAGAGGAAGGTTCCAAAGGCGCCACCGTGTTGCTGGACCAGGTAAGGGATAACGAAACACTGGATAAAACGATCTGGAACTCGCTGATTGGTTATCTGGAAGAACGCGGTATCAGCGTAGAAAACTTCAGCCCGGAGCAGGGTGAGTTGATCACCGGCTGGATGAATGTAGCCCCGGCCAGCACCGAAGAAGGCAATGGCGGCTGGTTCGACTGGTCGTCTGATGAAGGTGAAGTAGCTGGCAAAGGTCGCTATAAATTTGATGTTGAGTTAAAACCCCATGGTCGTACTGCGCAGCTGAGCGTTGCGCTTATGGATTATGAGCGTGGCGATAAGTCTGTGGAAGACTTAAATGCCATGGAAAAGCGCCGTGACGAAGTCATGGTGTTAAACCGGGTAATCAGCCACTACGAATACCTTAACCAACTTGAAACCAACCGCCGTATTGCCCAAATCCGTCAGGGGCTGGATATGGAAATGGGCTTTGATGACGACGGTAACCCGGCTTTCGTGTTAGATGCTAACTACGACATTGCCTGGCCGCGTATCCAGCTGGTATTGCGTAAACTGGGTTTCAACGTAAAAGATTTAGATAAGTCGAACGGATTGATTTTTGTGCAGTATACTGATGAGCAGGTGAGTTGGTGGCGTGACCTGTTTTCATCAGACGATGCACAGTTGCTGGATTATGAAGACTATCGCCTGAAGGTGACAAAATTAGGCCCTAAAACGTCTATCACCTTTATGGATAATGAAAGCACACCATTTGATGCCAAACAGGTTGCTGATCTGTTCAAACCTTTTGAACAGGTAATGACTGAAGACGGCTTAGACATTTAATACGAGACCTATAATGGAAAAACGCGACGAGCTTTATCGCGGTAAAGCGAAAACTGTTTATCACACAGACGACAGTGACAAGTTAATTTTATTGTTTCGCAACGATACTTCGGCTTTCGATGGTGAAAAAATCGAACAGTTAGATCGTAAAGGCGAGGTCAATAATAAGTTTAACCACTTCATCATGACCAAGCTGGAAGAAGCCGGTATTGCGACGCAGGTAGAATCACTGCTATCTGACACCGAGTCACTGGTTAAAAAGCTGGATATGATCCCGGTAGAGTGCGTTGTGCGTAACGTGGCCGCAGGGTCTCTGGTTCGCCGTCTGGGTGTAGAAGAAGGTCAGTTACTGAATCCACCGGTGTTTGAATTCTTCCTTAAGAATGACGCGCTGCATGACCCAATGGTAAATGATTACCATATTGAGTCATTTGGCTGGGCCACTGCCGCTCAGGTAGCCCGCATGAAAGAGCTGACATTCGCCGTAAACGATGTACTTAAAGCACTGTTCGACCAGGGCGGTATGATTTTAGTGGATTATAAACTGGAATTTGGTGTGGACAGCGCTGGTAATATTGTACTGGGTGATGAGTTTACGCCAGACGGTTGCCGTTTGTGGGATAAAGAAACCCGCAAAAAGATGGACAAAGACCGATTCCGTCAGGGCCTGGGTTCAGTGGTTGAAACCTATATTGAAGTTGCAGAACGCTTAGGCTTAAAGCTTTAATCGTGTTCTGACACCCTAGCTATTTTAAATACCCGCCATTGTGCGGGTATTTTTTTGTCTGTTATGCGGTCTGGTTTCTAATAACCATAAAATCACCCCGATACAGAATAGGCGCAAAGTGCTATTGAATTTAGTTAACAATATGTAACTATGAATGAAAATGCTGAGCAGGACATCCTATGGCACTGATTAAACTGGTATTACTCTCTGCACTGGCAATGACAGCCTTTGCCGCTAATTCGCTGCTTTGCCGGATGGCGTTGGTAGAAACCGATATCGACCCGGCTTCTTTTACCTTCTGGCGATTAACCAGTGGTGCGCTGATGTTAACCCTTCTGGTGGTTATGCGTAACCAAAAACCGCTACAAGAAGGCAATATGACTTCGGCTGTAGCGCTGTTTGTGTATGCTGCCGGCTTTTCATTTGCCTATATCAGCATGACTACCGGTGCCGGTGCTTTGCTGCTCTTTGGTGCAGTACAGGTGACTATGATCAGTTGGGGCCTGTTTAAAGGCGAAAGAATGAGTGCGCTGCAATGGGGCGGATTTCTGCTCGCCCTGATTGGTCTGATACTGCTCCTGCTACCTAACGCGGCAGTACCACAGCTTTCCAGTGCGCTGATGATGCTGGCAGCAGGCATCGCCTGGGGTGTTTATTCGTTAAAAGGTAAGGGCGCCAAATTTCCTATAGAAGCCACCGCCGGTAATTTCATCCGCGCCACGCCGCTGGCGTTGGTATTGCTGGTAATATTCTGGCCGGGCGGGGAGTTTCATGCTGAAGGCATGGCTTACGCAGTTGCCTCAGGCGCTATTGCCTCGGCATTAGGTTATGCCTTGTGGTATAGCATTCTGGTGCACATAGCGGCGATTAAAGCCGCAACATTACAATTATCCGTGCCGGTGCTGGCAGTTTTTGCCGGATGGTTGTTTTTAAATGAAACGGTTACGCTGAGGATTATCTTAAGCTCACTGGCTGTAATAGGTGGTGTAGCCATGGTGATTTGGGTGAAAAAAGTTGCTGCTTAAGCAGCTTTTGTTGTGACGGTAGCTCTCCTTTATAACTCTCAAACTGTCTGCACCGGCAGTTTTCAATAATTAATTCTGCTTTATAAAATCAGTGGTAATCTATTTAATTCAATGAGTTAAGTATTTCTAAGAAAAATATCAGGTTTTTTTAAGGCCAAAATTTGCGTATCTGGCTAATTTCGAAAGGCGACTTATTCATTCATCAAAGGAAATAAAAATGAAAAACGCACTTTCAAAATTAACACTGTTATGTGGTCTGCTATTTACGTTAAGCGCGTCTCAGGCAAGCGTAATGACGTTTAACTTCTCGGTGGGCGGATTCTCTGATGGTGGTACCGTCACGGGCACCTTTACCGGTGAGGATTTGAATAATGATGGCTACATCAGCTCATTCCTGTTTAAGCAAAGCGACGATTTTGTCGGTACCGGCTTTGATGAAACCCTAAGTGAGGTGTACACCGCCAGTGCCAGTTTCAGTGGTATATTTACGGCTGATGACGGTTCACAGCAGCCGGTGACTGACTTAACCATCAGTAATGATTTAACCGATACCACGGATATGTTTGTACCGGGATTTCCCATGGATTTGTTCTTCCTGCTCAATTATAAGCTGGATGGCGGATTACTCGGCGATGACGAATACGAGGGCATGTTGTTTGGTCAGGCAGACGCACCTTACGTGTTTGGCTTAGGACAGTTTTTGCCAGCACCGGCAGGCATCGTATTTGATGCGCCGGGAATGCTTCCTGGTGGCGCCACGCTCACTTCACAAATGATACTCAATGGCTCTAATGGTTCTCCTTGTCAGGGATTAACCTGTGGCGCAGTGCACACCGTGCTGACGGACCAGAATTTTATGCCTTATGTGGGCGGCCGTAGCCTGACCAACTCTCTGGCCGTGGTAGAAGAAGTTCCGGCACCACCGCTAGGCTTTTTGATTGCAGGCATGATGGTGCTGGTTTGCCTGAAGCGTAGCCGTGATATAGAAAACCAGAGTTAACCAGTTAAACCGTCTCCCCGGTTAGGCTAATTCTGGTATGGAATTAGCCGTTTTTGCCGGCAAAGCCGATCTCGCCGCCTAATTGGTTGGCTATTTGTTGCTGAAACTTCTCAGCTTTGTTTTGTAATCGCTGCTTTAACTGCTGAAAGCGCTGGTTTTCAGTCAGGGCTTCTTCCGGCATTTTAAAGTATACGTAAGAATAGAATAGCCAGCCTTCATTAATGGCCGTCTCAAGCCGGTCCAGCGCCTCTTGCATTTCACCCAGCAGCGCCAGCGCTATTACATCGTCGATACCCGTTGTGTAGCCGCCATCCTGGAGCTTGCGCGACTTATCAACAAATTCCACCACAGCATGTAAAATGCGTTCAGCCTGGTCAGGATCGCCAGTATTCTTGAGGGCATCAGCAAAGCTGGTTGCGCCCCAGATGTTACTGGCAGTAATGGTTGGGTTTTGGGTTAGCAAGTTAGGATACAGAGCTGAGAGGATAGGGATTGCATCCTGCCATTGCTGGTTGATCACCAGGCGGCTGGCGAGTTGCAGTTTGTAATACAAAGCATTGGGATAAGCGTCGACTTGTTTACTGATCAATTTAATGGCACCGTCGTGATCGCCGCGCAGGATAAAGCGATATTGTTTAGCCTCATAGTAATCGGGGTGTTTACTTAACAACGAAGCAATGCAGGCTTCTGCTTTCTGTTCGTCCCATACCTGAATGTGCATCAGGCATACGGCCCAGTGGCGACTGGGGTTATTAGGATCTAACTGCCATTCTTCTACCGCGTATTTCATAGCATCAAAGGCATTACCCATCTGTAATGTCCAGCGGCTCAGTAAACTGTAGTTATTGGCCGCCCGGGGATTTATTGCAATATTGTCCCGGATCACGGCGATGGCTTCTTCGGCCCTGCCGTTATGCCACAGGGCATTTGCCAGTAACTGATGCAGCTTGTTGTCCTGTGGGTTCAGTAATAGCGCTTCCCGGGCGGTAATCACCGCCTGATTAATTTTGTTCTGGCGAATATTGAGCACGGCAAGGTCGGCCAGGGCCATGGCATTATTCGGGTTAATTGCGGTTGCCCGGTCGAGTGACAAACGGGCCAGTTCATACTGACGGGACTGCATATACAGCTTACCTTTGAGCGAGTGTGCTTCACTCAGTAAAGGCTGCAGAGTGATTGCCGAGTCTATTAACTGGTGAATGGCCTCGCTGGTATAGCGCTGTGCGTTGTATTCCTGAGTTTGTGGGTTAATGCGATTAAGTTCCATCAGACTACTCGCCAGCATGATGTAGGCAAGGGCATAGCCGCTGTCCAGTTCAATAGCTTTTTCAAAATGGGCTTTTGCCTCAAGCACTGCTTCTGTGGATTGCAGGTTCAGTGCATGACGGCCGAGGATCATTTCATTATAAGCTTCAAACGTAGGCTGATATTTTGTTTCGGCAGTACCAAGAATAGAACCGCTAACGGCAATCAGTACCGAGTGCGAAATATCTTCCTGAATAGACAACAGATCAGAGAACGAGCGGGAAATAGTTGAGGCCCATACCGCTATTTCGGTGTCCACATCGATTAACCGGGCACTGACTTTCAGTTTATCGCCTTCCAGCTGTGTACTGCCTTCTAGAATAAAATCAGCGCCCAGCGTAGTGGCAATTTGGGCAATGGATGATTGTTCCTGAGCAATTGAAAAGCTCGAAGTACGGGCGATAACCTGTAAATTTTGCTGCGCCGACAGGGCCGAAATAATGGTATCGCTGATCCCTTCGCCAATATACGCTTTTTGGGTACTACCGGAAACATCCAGAAAAGGCAGGACGGCGACGGTTTGCGTTGCTGGCTCTGGTGGGGGAGTTTGCTCAGAAAGAGGTTTATCTGCATTCAACAGGCTAAATAGGGCAATGGCAACTACGGCTACGCTCACTGCGGCAACAAACCAGGATTTTGACCGATGAGGAGAAGAGGCTGAGTCGTTTTCAGTAGTTTCTGTTGCTGCCGGTGCTTTTACAGCAGGCGATGCTTGTGGTGCATTTACCGGCTGCAGTATAGCCTCATTAATGGTAAACATTGCTTTGTAGCCGCGTTTGGGCACCGTCTTGATATAGGCAGTTTTTTGTTCCGGATTGAGTGACTGACGCAGAATAGAGATTGCCCGGTTGATAGTGTCATCAGAAACTATTCTTCCCCGCCAGACCTCAGCAATTATTCTGTCACGGCTGAGCAGTTCATTGTTATTGTCGAGAAAGAAACAGAGTAAACGGGCAATACTGGGTTCAAGTCTTTGTTGTTGGTTATTGCTGGTCAGTTCGCCGGATAAACTGTCGAACGTAAAGTCATTAAATGTATATAAGGCCAATGGTGACTTTCCTACTGCGAGTGTTCAAATGTGTTTGTGTCGGTAATATGAAACACCTTTTTAACAACATTACCTGTATGTGGTACATAGCGCAAATTATGAACATTTACCTGCGCTTCACACACTATCGCTCGAGTGTTAGATTTCGCGCTTTTGCACATTTTAATCAACAAGTTAAGTGAAATTAACCCTAAAGGATAAAGACCGCGGGCCGATAAGAATATAAGGAAGTCATCAAGCAGTCATGGAAGATGTCTATAGTTGTTGGTCACAATAAGTCAGCGCTTAATATTCAGCGTCAGTTGTTCTCGGTAACAAACCGACTGGACCAGTCTTTCGAGCGCCTATCCTCAGGTTTTCGCATCAATAGCGCTGCCGATGATGCGGCCGGATTACAAATAGCCGATCGATTGCAAAGTGATGTGATATCAACCCGCCAGGTAGTGCGTAATCTCAACGATGGTATTAGTTACGCGCAGATTGCAGAAGGGGCGTTAGACGAGGTGAACACGGCTGCTCAGCGCATGCGTCAACTCGCCGTGCAGGCGCAAAATGGTATTCACTCTGATAGCGATCGCCTGGCGTTAGACAAAGAGTTTCAGCAATTAAAAAGCGAAATCGATCGCATAGCCTACGAGACAGAAGCGTTTGGTCGTCATCCGTTATTATCTCCCACCACATTATTATTTGAAGATAACTCACCAGACAATGTGACACTGGGCTCAGGTCAGCAAATAGTCAATAATCTGCCGTTCAGTGGCAGCGGCAATGATTTTTACTTTATCCCGGCAGATTCTGAGAATATCCGCTTTACCTTCGATTCTTACAGTCTGGATGATGATATTCACCTGTTCACCACCAGCGGTGAGCATTTAGCGGGCGTGGAAGTACCGGCCGCTGGTGATCCGCTGGCCGATTTTAACTGGCAGAATCTTGGTCTTGATTTAAGCAATATTGATTCGGCTTTTCTGACTACCGGTAACGGATTCAGCTCGGGAGCCACTTATGACGCAAGTAATATCAATGGGGCTAATGCGGTGGGTACTACAGTCACTTATAGCGGCGACGGTGACCTGAATAATGATGGTTATATAAATGGTGTCGAGACTGATGTCGAGGTGATTACGCTAACCGGCACCACCAATCAGGATATTATTCTGGCGGTTTCCGGACAGAGCTCAGGAAGTTCTTATCAGGGTAGAATATCCTGGGATCGGTTAGGCGGTGTGGCCAGTGCAGCCATTCAGGAAGCCGAACAGGCCGACGAAAACCCGGAAGAAGATGTTAAAATTACCACCTCTGCAGCAATCAATAGTCCCCAGGATTACCATGAAATTGCCAAAACTCCGGCCACAGCAGCCGATTTGGGACTTACCGGGTTATCCTTAAGTACCCAACAGCAGGCCGAAGTGGCTTTGAACGCGCTATCAAGCGCCATTGATGATATTGGTGAAAAGCGCGCTGGTTATGGCGCTGTGCAGAATGCTATGCAATCCAATTTACGAAATCTGTCGATTCATGCCGAAAACACCCGGGCGGCACAATCACAAATAAGAGATACAGACTACGCGAGCGAAACGGCCAGCCTGGCCAGAAACCAAATCATTCAGCAAGCCAGTCAGTCATTACTGAGTCAGGCCAACCAGCGGCCAGAGATAGCCCTGACTTTACTAAATGGCTAGAAGCCCAGTTTGATTTTTAAATGGTTTGTTGGCTTGCAGCAGCACGGCAGGATTTCATCGTCGTCAATAAAGGCGAGGGGATCAGTAGTGTATTCCACTTCGCCTTCCAGCAGGGTGGTGCGGCAGGCACCACAAAATCCCTCGCGGCAATGGTATTGCACGTCAATCTGTTGAGATTCAAGGCTTTCCAGCAGCGTTTTATCGGGGGATGCGGTCACCGTTACCGTATCGACAATGTCGATACGGTAGGTGTTATCGCGGTCGGTCATTGCCGGTTATTTAGAGTTCGAAATCGGCAAAGTCGTCTTCGCTAACGGCGGAATCAATCTGACCTACCAGGTATGAGCTGAGCTCTTAATGTATAATGGAAAAAATTGACATGATGGACGAACGGACTTATTTTCTCGTCTGTGAAGAGTAATTTATGATAGGAATATTATGTGCTAAGTAATGATTGTGTGGTGCTGCCATTTTCACCCGTTAAAAACAAGTATGGATATAGCACCACCAAAGCCCCCATAACCATACCTTCGGGTATCAAAACTTCCTCGCTCTTATACATTGTGGCTAAGATGGTCACTGATAATAATTTAGGGGAACATTCATCTTCTATTCGATGGTTAATTAATAATCTGTCATTATTTCCCGAGTTTGAAAAACCGTTATCATCTCTGACTTTAGACATGATGATGGCTCTGAGAATCAAACTTCACGAGGCAAAGAATGATAAAGTTATTTCTCTTCCGAACGGTTACGTGTCTTCCCTTTGCTATTGCCTTAAACGCATACAATATCCACTTGCATGCGGGAGGTACGTCAATCAGTGGGGAAGGTTCAAAGCTGAAAGTAGTAAAAAAATGGCTCGACAAATTGAAGGGACAGATCTGGTATGGGAGCAGATAAAGTCTTTAGACTCAGTCGATGAAGCCAAACACATATCTCAAGAGCGTATTAAAAATCTATTTGATCAGTACTTTAATGCTGCTTGGAATCACATCAAAGCTTATCAAGAACTTCTTAAAGCTAGTGAAAACCTGCTTATAAAAGGTGAAATTGTCCATGACAGTAGAAAACATAAAAAGGTTTTTACTCAGTTTAAAAGGCTAGGTTCTTACCAGTTAAACATGGGCAATTACCAACTTTTCCTAAGTGAAAATTGGCGCGGTGTACTGTCACATCGGACTCTACTTTGTATTTTAATTATATGTAAATTGAGTCGACCACTGAATACAGATACATGGCTGAATCTACACAGGAGAAATTTTAAGTTTCATAAAACTTTTATTGAAATATCATCACCGGTAAAGGACAAGACAAATACCCATTTGTCTTCATTCAGAGTTCTTAACAGAGATCGTGAGTTTTTCACCGCTCTAAATTTATTAAAGAAGCATTATGAAGTTACCAGACGGCTTGTTTCTGATTTGGGGATCAAGACGATCAGAGAGCCGTTTATATTTGATTATGTGACGTCAATGGGAAATACAGGTGAGCCGTGTCTGAATAGAGATTTTCAATACTTGAAAATGCGTGGATATCAGAGGTTTATAGAAGATAATTGCCTTAATTACATTTCTCTGGATACTCTCAGAAACCTGTCGGCAACAAAGCGATTCCTTGAAGGAAGTGACATACGTGATATACAGCAAATTCTAGGTCATAGCCATTTAAGTACAACTCAACATTACATAGAGCAACATGTAACGTCAGCGTATTTGCGACATAACATCCTGATTTTTATGCGTGAATTTGAACAAGAAGCTGTTGACCTCTTTGGCGCAGTTAAATTTACGGATGAGCTGGATGCTGGTAAAAGATCTGGTAAGTATTTTTTGATTGGTGACGGTTCAAGTTGCGTTAACCCTAAAGAGAGTCCAGATACAAAGCAAGAGTTAGGCGAGCTTTGTAACGGTAAATTTTGTCATTCTTCATGTAAGAATAATAAGACAGTGCTCAGCGAAATGTCCATATGGCAGGCCTTAGTCAAACGGGAAGAATATAGAACGAGCTGGTTCCAAACATATTCTCATGAAGAGCGGTTTGGTGCATTTGAAGCAAAGAAAGTCTTATACAATGCCTTGTTATGCCAGTATATAGCAGAGAAAGTACCACGTATTTACAATGATATGATGGAAAAAATCACAAACCGGATTAAAGCGAAGGAGCGATTATAATGTCCGCTGAGCTGATAGATTGGCTGCATTTATCGCAGCACGAGTTAAAAGAATCCGGTGAGCAGAACTTTAGATGTCTTGATGAATACGTTCATCTTAGATCACCTTATCTTAATCTTAAAGTAACTCATGATGTTGTTAATTTGGTCTTGGTTTCTGGTCCACATAGAGAAACCTACCCATATTGCCTCTCCGAAGTTTTTCTACCATCCAAGGCTGGAATTGTAGCACTTACTCAATCACCTTTTATCATCCCATTGATCAATAGTTTGGATGATCACTTACAAAGAAGCCCACCTACCAACCTTACTTCGTATAAAGGTTTTACGGACCGATTGACAGTCTGCCAATTAATTATTGAATATTTTGCGTTAAAGGGCAGATATGGACTGTCGGGAGTGACTGTTGATGACGTTTGTAATTTACTAAAGGATATCGAAAAAGGCTGGTTCAATGCTTTAAGGATTCAAGAACGCTTCGATAAGTTAGTAAATATTGAAGCACAATCTTGGTTAACAAAAACTACAGCCAAAAATCCAAACAGGCTAAACTTTAACCTACGACTGTTTAGTGAAATAGTAGGCACATCACTGTTCAAAAAAACAATAAATGATATTCCTCCCTCAATTATCGACAAACTAAATATTCAAAAAGATTTGCGGACACCTTATAAATACTCTGGGAGGGTAGAGCGCATTTGTTCGAAAAATGACCTCGTTATCACAAGGCAATATATCTCAGAACTATTTGTGGCCTTAGCTTTACCATTTCGTGTTCCCGAGATCTCTTCAAAAAAGAAGTCAGCTACTGACAATCAGAGAACTAAAACGCCTACGGTTGATTCGGTAACTGCATTTACAGAACAATTAATGTCTGTTGTAAAAAATGGTAGGACACTCGCTAGCTTTTTTTCAGAGATCAACAAAATATTAGAAAATACGGTTCCCGGGGACGTTAGGGCTAAGTTAATCAGTGAGACGATAGCCAGATGGGAATCTATATCAATGTTCGGTTGTAGTTACCGAATTACTGCAATAAGGCAGATACGTGGTGATCGAAATGTAGACGAGACTACAGTTGGAGAGGCATACAAGGTCTACCAGTCGGCTGTTGGATACTTGACACTGTTGTTTACAGGTTGGCGATTACGTGAAGTTACTGATAGCCTTATCGGTCTGACTGCTGAGCATGTCCAATACACTCCTGAAGATGGCCTGACACTAATCAACCGTAATGTGCAAAAATCAGCAGCAGATCAATACGAGCGTCAATTAACGGCTGTTGGTCCACATATTGGGTTTTGGCTGAGTCAATTACATAGCAACAATAAACTATTTGCCGGAAATTACAGCGATTCATCTTCTCTATTCAGAATCAAGTTGAACGGTACGGGTGGGGGGAGTTCGATGTTCCCTGACTTATCTTCTAATAAACGAGATAGCAACCCTTTACGCCACTTCATTTCTCAGAAAACGGAAGTTCCTACACCAAAACAACTCAGACGGTACTTCGGTGTTATTTATTTTTATCAGTTCGATAATGCTGAAATCATGGCGTTAACTCAGCACTACGGGCATTCGAGTCCGGAAGAAACTGAAGTCTATATTACGGATACGCCGACTAGGAATGCTACAAGCTCAATCAATAAATCGATACCAATAAAGAATGTGTCAACATCGACTGACTCTGAGTTCAATAAATTGTTTAAAGAAGCAAGGGATGCCAAACTGAGAGATATGGTTTGTTGTGCTTTGACTGGTTCTTCATCCGCCGGATTTTCTAAAACTGTAAGAGCAATCTACCGAAAAATAATCGGTGGAATTTCATTCGAAGAGCTTGATGATAAAGCGAAATCTAACGCGATATCAAAAGTTTATAAGCAAGTAAAATCAGAGGGGTATAGTGTTGAGGTATACCCGCATGGCAACTGCACTAATAGCAATGAGCATGCTAATTCATCCGAAGCTAATTGCGGTAACGAATACGGTCAAATGGAGCGTGAACATGCTTCAGCCAAACTTTGTTCAGGTTGTATGTTTCATGAGGTGCAGGCCCAGCACGTTGAAAATCTCAAGGCCGAGCTGGCAACGTTGAAGAATACGTCTGATGATATTGATGACATATTTGCATGCAGTAAAACACCTCTGGAACTGGCTCAATCCAATAAGCATATTGTAGAACTTGAAGCGGTCATAGAATTGTATGAAAAAGAAGAATACTCATCATAATTCCGAAAGAGCGGCGAAAAGCATAGGTACGAAATTCGCCACACTTGAGCGATGGATTGAGACAGGGGTACCAATCAAAAAAGATGGTCAAGGTAATGAGTTATTTAAAAATGGCGAGCCAGTGTACATTGATATTCCAACATCTCTTAATAAGTTTCTGCGTTGGGCGGATGCCAGGTACGGGATAATGTCTACCAGCCAGAGTGCTTTGACAAACTACCTTTCCTCTGTAAACAAAAATGGTGGGTATGTAGAAATACTGCTTCGCCAAACAAAGCACAAACTTGAACAGCAGAAATTATCTCACAACAAAAGTGATCTAAAGATTCGATTGAATGAGGCTTTGCAACTGATTAATGAACAGAATAAAGATATTACCAAGTATTTTCTGGAAAATAAGAATTTAGAGGGCGAGATCAAAGCTCTCACCGCGGAGATGGAAAACATTGAAATGGCTGCTGCGCTTAAACACGAAGCTATGCAAGTAACCATTAATAGGCTAAATGAGCAGCTCTCACGTGTCCGAAATATGAGGATTGTCGATGACAAAAAGTAACCAAATGAAAGGTGAAGAAAACGCTCGTATACTTCGTGAATGCATTAAGAACAATAAATCCTTCCCGATGCACAAAGGTCGCTTAAATAAAACGAAGCTGCTTGCTGATTTAGGTATCCCTTCAGCAAGACAACGGCCTGAGTGTGCTGAAATATTGAATGAATTAGATGCAAAGATTGCTGAGAAGAGAGCAAAAGAAGAATTACCTGACAATGAAGAAGCCGATAATACTCAGAAAGTTAAGAGGCTTCGCCAATATATCAACGCACTTCAACAAAAACTAGCTTTGAAGGAGGCTCAACTGGACGCCTATCGACGAAACGAGGCTTCAGAACTGCTCTTGGTGAAAACGGGTAAAATTCTTCCGTCTGCATTTAATCCCCAACTATCGTCATTAGATTTGTTGAAGGACGATGAACAGTGATAGATGTAGATTCAGAAGTCGAAACGGTACAGGGTGAGATAGCGTCAATTCTCCATCAGCACAAAGATAGTTATGTGGTTCGAATGAGAACAAACGAGGGTTTTATCATAACAGTGCTGATCGGCTACGGAATGCTGACAGGCCCCAAACTATACGAAGGAGAATCGATAGTAGCTGACGGGATTTTCGAATACAGTTTTTCATATGGAGATCAGCTTCATTGCAGGTCAGTCCGGCGATTGCCTCTCAGCGAAGCTCACTTGTTAGTTCAGTGGTTAGCTAAAAACAAAGAAATACAAGGTGTAGGTCCTCAAACCGGTAAAAAGTTGATTGCGACCTTTAACAATAACTTAGTTGATGTTCTCAATAAGGGGGATGTTGAAGAAATTTGCATGGAATCTGGCGTATCTCCTGCGAAAACACTGACGCTTGTTATGGCATGGAAACTGTACAAAGGAGAAATAGCATCAGTAGATTACTTGATTAAACTTAAGTTTCCGTATCAATTAGCTATGAATTGTATCGGAGCTTGGGGCGAAAAAGTTGAATATATGCTGAACTTCAATCCCTATTATCTATGCGCATTTTGTGGATTTAGTGAGGTCGATAGATTTGTTTCTGAAAGGTGGAGTGTTGATCGGCATGATCCTAGAAGAATTGCAGCTTACGTGGAAGACATACTCCTTTCTCGTTATAAAAATGCCGGTGATACAGCGATGACCGCTACTGCTCTTTCCATCAAAATGAAAGGAGGGCTGGATTTAGATGTAACCGCAATCCCAAGTATTCAAGATCTTATTACTATAAACAATCAAGGTAACTACCAGGCGACTGGCCCATTTCTCATGGAGCAATATGTTCGCAAACGACTAGAAGCGATAAGGGATGCTACTTGTAAATTCAAAAGAAAATTTGCCCCTGAGAAACTGTCAGAATATGAGAATAAGCTTCCTTATAAACTCAATAACAAACAAAGAGATGCTGTTAAATGCTCTGTAATGAGCCCCGTGAGTATAATTAGAGGCGGGGCTGGGACGGGGAAGACAACCGTGATTGAAGCACTTCTGGCGCAATACAGAGGTTCTCAACGAAAGCTAATATTACTAGCGCCAAGCGGGAAAGCTGTATTACGGATGACTGAGGCAACGGGTCTAGTTGCAAAAACAATTGCCAAATTCATTTCTGAACTTCTTCAAAATGAAGCTGTTGACACATTTCATGGTTCAGTGGTTGTCGTAGACGAAACATCAATGGTCGATTTACCCTCGATCTACGCCTTACTGTCGAAGCTCCCGAATGACATTAATCTAATTTTCGTTGGTGACGAAAGACAACTTCTACCAATTGGTCCCGGGTTATTTTTTCATCTGATTGTTGGATCTTCTTGCTGGATACCGCAGACTAAGTTGAGCAAAACGATGCGACAGGATTCGAGTTCTGGAATACAAGCAGTCGCAGATTCAATACTAAGATATGAGGTACCTTCCATTGCACCACTTCAAAAGCTGATGAAGACGGGGTGCGCCTTTAGAGAGATAACTGATGCAGAAATCTGTTTTGTGAGTGCCTCAAAATTGTATGCCAACCTGGTATCGAAAAATGAAGACGTGCAGCTTATTCTTGCAACGAGAGCAGGAGTAGCAAAGATGAATAGTCTTGCTCAGACGTTGGTAAATCCCATAGCGAAGGAAAAGTTTAAATCACATTCTATAGAACTCAGGAATGGTTCCCGGTTTATTTCCGGAGATAAAGTCGTCTATAACGAAAATGATTATCGGAAGGGCTTAACTAATGGCGCACTGGGAAAAGTAATTGAGGTATATCCTGAACCAAAACTCGCCAATGTCGAAGGAGTAGAAGTATTACATGTGATGAGGATAAGATTTGATGAACTATCATCTGATGAAATGTACAAAGGCGCAAATGACATCTACATCACAGATGATGAGTTCGCTGATGAAAAAGTATCTCTTGCTTATGCGATTACTTGTCATAAAAGTCAGGGGAGCCAGTATAGCTCTGTTATTATTATACTAGATTCAGATAGGTTATCAGATAACTCGTGGATCTATACAGCGATAACACGAGCTAAAAATACATGTTATGTTCTAGGGAGAGAAACTCGATTAATAAAGGCTTCAACAACTGAATCAAAAGCTGTAAGACGTCGCACAGGCTTGATGTATGGATAATTCAAGAGTTGATATTACAAAACCCGTCTTTGCACTCTATGCATCTCTATCCGGAAGAAATTATCCTACATTGTATGGGCCTGATAAAAGAGCCTTAAAAGCTGAGTCCTTCGCAGTGAATGCCTTGTATCCGGATGGGATTAATAAAAGTGATAATAAGGATAAAGTTCACCACGTAGTACGTTTTTTGTGCTTTCTACATCAGTTACAAGTGCAACTCAGCAAAGTAAGAGACAGCCACATAGAAACATATCGGAACAGCCTTTTAACAGAAGGCACAATTAATCAGAAAAGAACCATAAATATATATCTAACCACGATCTACAAGTTTATCGCTAATTACTATGAAACCGATCCGATACGTCTTAGCAGCCTGATAGGTCCGACTCATGCCTATCAAGTAAATTCTGGAATATTTGATGAGAATAGAGCACGTGTCAGTAAAAAGCCTAAGGTCAAATTATATCCGTTAAAATATACGATACCTTCAGCCAAAGGGCTAACTTCCTTGAGGTTAGATCAGATACCAACAGATACGGATTATATCTTACTACTAGATTGTATTGTAAATTCAGGTTCAGACCCATTTATAATTCAACGTGACAAACTCGCAGTTGAAATTGCTAGGTCTTCGGCCTTCAGGAGAAATAGCATCATATCGTTAAAGGCTTCCCAGTTTAGAGATATCACTGATGCCGAAGACACCGGGAAAATGTCAATAACACCAGCAAAACAAAAGTATGGTTATAAGTTCTCGTTCGAGATTAACTATTCTCTGGCTCTCAAAATTAACTTATTTATTAATGATTCACTAGATCCGTATCTGAAGGAAAATAGACTTTCTTTAAAATGGTCTGGAGCATTATTCATAAATCAAGATGGGACAGATATGAAAAAACAATATCTAACAATAAGAATTAGTAGCTACGCGAAAAAACTAGGTTGGCCAAAGCGAAAGGTTCTACATGTATTTAGACACCTATTTGCTATTGAAGAATCAGAATCTGAGTATGAGTCACAACTCAAAGTGAATAGCGATCCAAACGTCGCAAAATCTGCCACTAGAATTCATCTTAAAGACAGGCTGGGTCATATTAGCCCGGACTCACAACGTACTTACCTCGAATTCTCTCAAGCACTTGCAGGAGCAGACAGAGTAGATAAACTGAAAGAATCTGAAAAAATGCGGATAACCAGGCAGGCTCGCATAGAGCAAGAACTGCTGTCGCTCAAAAGAAACAAAAAGAACAGAGATTTTGATGTATAGGTCTCCTTTCTAACAGTTCTAATGCCCTCTGATTGTGAAAAACGCTACGAACCAAACGGTGTCTCTTAAATTGGATTAGCCACAGCTGGTAAGGTCTTACCATACGGCCATATTCGAGCGTTTACAGAGCTAGATAGAAAGTACAACATAAAATCACTTTATGTAAAGTTGGCTCAAACAGCCATAATTAACTTATGATTCTGACCTACTTGCATGGGAGTAATTATTAAGATAATCAAGAAAACAGTAGATACGGTAGTCGGTCGAGTTTGCGATGTTTGTGAACAAAGTTTGTACGTGGATGTTGATGGACAAACTATTGAAGAGTGCGGAGAACTGCGGGCTAAGTTGGGATTTGGCTCCAAGCAAGATGGCCAATGCTATCAGATAGATCTCTTTGAAAGTTGTTTTATGGTTGCATTTTACACGCTTAGGGATAAACGTAAGACAGAATTTATGTTTAGCGATAAGAACGATTTTTTTGACGAAAACTTTGGCTTGAAACTCGACTGTTGAATTGCCCCCAGAATTAACATCTGAAAGTGATCTGAGATTGAATTGAGGAAGTTCTCAACGGCAGATCACAGTTGGCTATTGTGATACTAGAGCTTAAATAATTTTATTCTTTGATTCGTTTGCTCCGAGTATGGCTTCATTTAACCAAATCAGTTAGTTTAATTAAAATGAGTCTTTATCATACTTTGACGCCGAAACTATACGTTTGGGTGAATAATTCAGAGGTTTCTATACATGGAAGTTGTTTATATTCTTGTCGCTATATTTGTTATTTTGATTATTGCAAAGCCTAAACGTAAAGCAGAGAAAGCTATCGATAATACGAAAAATGAATTTGAGAATCCTGCAATTATAGAGGATGACGACGCAGAAAATGATCCCGCATCCGATTTATATTCAGGGAGTGGTTATAAAGAAAAAAAAGATGTCACTCTTGTTTCTGAAAATATGGATAATCAGATAATCAACAGACGTTTAGAAGTTAAAGGCGAGAACGGTATTAAGCCAGATTTACCTGAGCTGATTAAAGAAGTCAAAATAGTAGAAGACAAGGAAGAGACTAAAGGTAACGCTCCGGTAGAAGCTTCAAAAGTTTCAGCTACTCCCCAAAAGGCTTTGGAAAGTTTGGCTTCTCGACTTAATAGCCAATCTCAATACTCTACTTCAAGAGTTGAACATGCATCTAGTTCATCTTCTTCCGATGATGGTCTCGCCTCGTTTAATATTTTTGAAAGCTCAAAACCCCAAAGCGATTTAGTCAAAGTAGGAAAAAAGGGGGCGTGGATTGGCAAGTACCAGGAGGTTAAGTTACACGGCCGTACACTAAGAGGTTTTCTGTATGTTGGGGAACGTATGGACTCCCTACGCGGATATATGCAAGAGCCTGCACTAGTGAACAGCTCCTTACCCGCCGCAGGGCAATCATTTAACCATTCGGTCTTTTACACCGATGGAACACTAGGTTACTGGCCCAGCTATGATTCACTGTCACGGGAATGCAGAGGTTCCTACCTTGACTGGTTAGCTTCAGATAGAAGTGCAGAAAATACACCTATAGGGTTTGTTTTTTTATATTTTTACGGCTTTGAAAGGTTTTTCCTAGAAAATAGTAAAGATACAAATACTGAAGCGATACATTTTGAGCATATTTTTGAGGAAGTGCTTCGACTTAATACGGTCTTTGGATTTAACCGTTCATTTGCTGGCTATTCGGCAAACTTCTTGGAGTTTATGTATTTGGTTAAACCTGACTTATTTGAAAGTGAAAAACAAAAGCTGCCTAAAACACGTCAGTCATTACTCTTCAAATTACGTTTAGCAGAGCAAGTTGTTTCAACAGAAAAAGTTGATGAAGAATTAGCGCTTGAATGGATTAAAAATACAGAACAATACAGTTTAAGAACAGCAGCGAGACGTTGTGAAGTTGAATTTGACTCCCTATTTAAGATTTATTTTAAACAGAAATTTCCGGAAGGAATGCCTGTTAAACCTAACAAGACTAAATTAAATGCAGAGTATTATGCTGCCAGTGGTGGCATACCTTCGGTTAAAATACTATTGGAGGGTTTACCCGACCCAAGCATTCTAAAGGGTCCAGTCAACAAGCTCATACCACTTGCAGATAAAGCTACTGAAGAATTGGCTAGTTACAGCCGATATTTAGGTAAAGCTGACACGACGAAAGATGACTTAGCCGCATTAATGTTACTTCCTGTTGCAATCGCGAATAGTCAGCCATCACCATTAGTCGAAAACTTTAAAGCTTGGGCTCAGAATATCATTTCTGAAAATGAGGGATTGACAGATGTTGCTGAGTTTTGGTTACAAACAGGATTACCGAAACCAAAAGCTATTAACAAAAAAGAAAGTGAAATGATTTGTAGTCTGGCAAACTTTGCGAATGTTGGGGTTGCTCCTGATTTAAGGTATCACCACGCGAAACTTAAGTTAGATGGAAAAATCGTGTTGTTTGCACCAAGTCATGAAAACAGTTTTATCCCCAGTCATACATTTAATCAAGTCGGTGTGGCCCTTCGGTTAGGAGCGATGGTTGCCAGTATAGATGGTTTCGTTGATGAATCAGAAAGCACTGAGTTACAGAAGCTTATTGCGCATGATGAAAAGCTAACAGATACAGAAAAGCGCTCTTTGCAAGCATATTTGACGTGGCGCTTAGCGACACCTTCCGACAATACGGGTTTGAAAAATCGACTTAGTAGCCTGGGTGCAAAGGAGATCGAGTTTGTTAAGCGGTTTATTATTTCTATAGCACTCGCTGATGGCAATGTTGATAACAAAGAAGTAAAACAGATCGAGAAACTCTATACGAATTTAGGGTTGGATAAAGATACTGTATCGAGTGATATACACCAACTAACTACGAGTAATCATAAATCAGTTTCCGGACGCGAAAGTTCATCCGAATTTTCCATTGATGAAGCTATCTTAGCGCTTCATGAGAGTCAAACTACAGAGGCGAAAAGTATGCTAGAGGAGATATTTACCTCTGAGGAAGATGATGAAAGTGAGAGTTTAGAAGTTGCTGAATCTTCAAATGATATTAATGGATTAGATCAAGCTCATAGCAAGCTTTATGAAAAGCTATGTACTCAAGCGCAATGGAGCCGTAGTGAAGTGGCTAGTATATGCGGTGATCTTAATCTTATGATTGATGGTGCAATCGAAACCATTAATGATTGGGCGTTTGATTTAGTCGATGCGCCAGTGATTGAAGATGATGGCGAAATATACATCGATGAAGAAATAGTTGAAGAAATAAGGGAGTTATAGCAATGGCAGCCAAAAAAATTAGAGCTAAAGAGCGAGATGCTATTATCCAGTCGCTTAAATCCGGTGTTACGCCAAAAGTAGGGATACAGCACATACAGGTCGGCAGAGGCAACGAGTTAAAAGCTCTGATTGCGGATATAGATCGGGTTACTGAAGGTGGCTCAGCTTTTCGTTTAATTATTGGTGAATATGGTTCCGGTAAAACTTTCTTTTTAAGTGTTGTCAGGGCTATAGCTTTGGAGCGAAAACTGGTAACTGTGAATGCTGATTTATCTCCGGATAGACGTATTCATGCATCATCTGGACAAGCCAGGAATTTATATTCTGAGCTCATGCGGAATATGTCCACTCGCAATAAGCCAGACGGTAATGCTTTAACGAGCGTAGTAGAAAAGTTCATTACTGAAGCGCGAAAAGAAGCTGATAATAACGGTAAAGATATCACCACTGTAATTCAAGAAAGGTTATCTTCGTTGTCAGAGCTAGTGGGAGGATACGACTTCTCTAAAGTGATTGAAGCTTACTGGACTGGACATGAAACAGACAATGAGACGCTAAAAAACAATGCCGTAAAATGGTTGAGAGCCGAGTATGCAACTAAGACCGATGCACGCAAAGATCTTGGGATTAGGAGTATTATTTCTGATGCATCGTTTTATGATTCTTTAAAGCTAATGAGCCTATTCGTGAGGCAAGCAGGCTACGAGGGCTTATTGGTTAACCTCGATGAAATGGTCAATTTATACAAACTCAATAGTACTCAAGCGCGAGTGTCGAACTATGAACAGATCTTAAGAATATTAAATGACTGTTTGCAGGGATCTGCGGAGTATCTGGGCTTTTTACTCGGGGGAACACCTGAGTTCTTACTTGACCCAAGAAAAGGCTTATATAGCTATGAAGCACTGCAATCACGCCTAGCTGGTAATACATTTGCAAAACAAGCTGGTGTTATTGATTATTCTTCGCCTGCGCTACATTTAGCGAGCTTGACGCCTGAAGAGTTATTTATTCTTCTGAAAAATCTTAGGCATGTTTATGCGTCTGGCGATGAAACACAGTATTTAGTGCCTGATGAATCCCTTAAGGCATTTTTAATACATTGCAGTAAAACAATTGGTGATGCTTATTTCAGAACCCCAAGAAATACCATAAAAGCCTTTTTAGATATGCTCGCAGTAATAGATCAAAACCCAAGTATTTCATGGGATAGCTTGATTGCGAAAGTTGATATTGTGGAAGAAAAACCATCGGATGTTGAGCTTGATTTTGAATCAGAAGAAGATGGACTCGCTGACTTCAAATTATGATTGATGCACACGAGAAGCTGGATTTCCGTGTACAGCAGTGGATTTTTAAGCAGGGCTGGGATCGCCTGCGAGAGATTCAATGCTTAGCGATTGAGCCTATCTTGACCGGTTGCACTGATGTGCTCATCAGCGCTTCTACAGCAGCAGGCAAAACGGAAGCGTTTTTTTTACCTGCGATAAGCACTATTGCAGAGGATCAGCGGGGCGTGGGGATCTTATATATAAGCCCCTTAAAAGCACTAATAAACGACCAAGATAGAAGACTTGAAAGTCTAGCAGATATACTAGACTTACAAGTTACGCCTTGGCACGGTGATAGTGCTCAAGGCCGCAAATCAAAGCTTAAACGAAATCCTTCTGGCATCGTCTTAATAACACCTGAGTCATTAGAGTCACTATTAATACGGGATAGTGGTTGGGTTAAATCTGCTTTTCAAAATTTAAAACATATTGTAATTGACGAATTTCACGCATTCATAGGGACTGAACGTGGTCATCATTTGTTGAGTTTACTTCACCGATTAGAGCATTTGCTTGGTCGCCTAAAAACTCCTATACCCAGAACTGCATTAAGTGCCACTCTTGGCGAATTAGAGACCGTACCACTCTCTCTTAGGCCAAATAAATCATTACCATGCAAAATAATTAAGCAAACGCAATCTTCAGCTTCGCTAAAAATGCAGGTCAAGGGCTACATTGAGGCCAATACAGCAGTAGGTGATGCCGTGCGAGCTGAGCAGCTTGTCTGTAATGATTTATATGAACTTTGCCGAGGTGGTAACCATCTAGTCTTTGCGAATAGCAGAAGTCGTACTGAGAGCCTTGCAGCAGTATTAGCCGATATGTGTGAGAGTAACGCTGTACCAAATGAGTTTTTTCCTCATCATGGTTCCCTTTCAAAGGAAATGAGAGAAACATTAGAAGCTCGGCTACAGCAGGAAAGGCTCCCAACTACTGCAATTTGTACCATGACCTTGGAGCTTGGTATTGATATTGGGAAAGTTAACTCAGTTGTGCAAGTTACAGCGCCTCATTCGATAGCTAGTTTGAGGCAAAGAATGGGGAGGTCAGGAAGACGCGGTGGTGCAAGTATTCTTAGGATGCTAATTACCGAGAACGAACTGACAGAGCAATCCAGTATTGTAGATAAGTTACGTCTGGAGCTAGTTCAGTCATTAGCGATGGTCAGACTATTAGTTGCTAGTAAGTGGTATGAACCGGCTGACTCCTCATTATTGCATTTCTCGACACTTCTGCATCAAATATTAGCATTAACCGCCCAGTGGGGAGGGATAAGAGCTGACCAAGTATATAGTTTGCTGTGTAAGGACGGCCCGTTCCAGCATGTTACCGTCGCTCATTTTAAATGCTTATTGTCCCATATGGGCAATACAGAATTAATTACTCAGTTAGGTAGTGGAGAGCTAGTTTTAGGGCATGCTGGCGAAAAACTAACGAATCATTATAGTTTTTACGCCGTATTTAAAACACCTGAAGAATTTAGAATTGTTTCAGGCAGCAAAACGCTAGGAACACTTCCTGTAGATAGCTTGATTTTAGAAGGTCAACATATCGTTTTTGCAGGAAAAAGGTGGGTGGTTGAATTAGTTGATGTGGAAAAAAAGGTAATATTAGTCAACCGCGCTAAAGGAGGCCAGCCACCTAAATTCGGCGGCACTGGAATGGCGATTCATGACGTGGTTCGACAGGAAATGTTTAAAATACTGAGTCAGAGCGACTACAAAATAAAGGTTGGTGAACACCGGATAGAGTTTGCGGATGAAACTGCACAGTCATTGTTTCAGGAAGCGGCTAAATTTTTCCAAACAGCTAACCTTGCAAAAACTAATTTTATTCAGCAAGGTAATAGAACTGTGATCCTCCCCTGGGCTGGCGATAAAGTTGTAAACACTATCGTTGCTGTACTGATCAGCAAGGGTTTCGCTGCTGGAGCATTTGCAGGAATCATCGAAATTGAAAAGGCCGATGCGCAAGATGTAATCGATGCACTTAAGAGTTTCCAGACTGATGGCACAATATCTGCGGATGAGTTAGCTGAGTCAATTCCTGAAAAGGCGATTGATAAATTTGATGAATATCTACCGGAAAATTTACTTATAATTGGGTATGCCGCGAGAGCCTTCGATATTGACAGTGCAAAGATTAAAGTCAAAGAACTATTGGAATTTTATTGAGCGATATAAGTACGTATGTCCGCTTTTGACCAAAGTCAGTGGTATTAAATCACACTGCTGTATGACCGCTCCTTGTCTCAAGGAGCTTCTGACGCTGTAAGGCGGCTCCGTACGTAAAGCAGACCCTCGCTACCAGATAATTCGATGGGCTGCTATGAGCGAATTGCGGACATAAGCAGTGGCGAAGAGCTTAATCCCAATTCTTCTTATCCGACGGTCATATTTCCTTTTATGAGCTGTATTAGTGTGAAAAGAATTTAGCTCAAATCTAATCTTACGTTGACACCAGAAAAACTGGTAACTGTTAGATCAAGTCTGAGCTAGTACAGCTTATGTTAGTACAGCTCGCCATTGTTCAGAATCTAAAGCTTAATGAGGTACATCAAATATCTTTAGAGAGAGCGTCATTTCCCTATTATCGTCATCTCGGTGCGCGAAAATGTATCGAAAATGAGTATCCGACTTCTGATCAATAAATCGCTTACAATTTGGATGCTCTAAAGTCACTTTTTTCGCCGACTCAATGACTTTGCTCAAATCCTTGTTTCGATTAAAAACAAGGACAGCCACCTTGGTATCACGCCAAGCGCTGTAACCGAGCAGTTGGTCTATCGTGTCGTTTAATAGTTTAGGCCCACCCCAAAATTTACACTCGCCAATAAAAATATTCTTACCACCAGACCTTATTAGGATGTCGGTTTTCCCTTCATAGTTAAAAGTTTCGCCGCTTGCTTCGCCTTCGTAGTGTCCATTGAGTTGTACTAGAAAGTGCGTGCGCAGAGCTTCTTCATCCATACGTTTGAATGCCGATGGGCTTCTTTCCATCACAAGTGCCATGTTATGTATCACATTTAAAATATGCTCATAGTCTTCCATCATTAGCTCTGGCTCAGGTGTGTACGGCGCTTTACTTGCTGTGGGAGCAGTAGGTCGAAGTTTGCGCCTGACATTCGGCGCTGAGTATGTCTGAGGTGTATCTACACTTTGCTTTAATTGATAACCAAGTGAAGAAACTAAATTTTGATTAGCAAGCAGCTTCTCGCGACGTGAATTGATTGCATCTCGTGCAGTTTGGCCTATGGAACTATTGAGACGTGTTGCAGTACCACGCAAATTCTCAAGATTGGTTTCAATATCCTTCAGTGCCTTTTCGATTTTTCCTTTAACTTCCACGGGAGTTTGATTAACACCAGTAAATCTCAATATCAGCGCACCATCTGTGATATCAGCACGCGGTGGGTTCAAGGAATACGTTGTAGGTTGAACATTGAAGACTTCTCGGTCGCCTTGAAAAGGTACTGTAATCTCTACCGTGCTTCCGTCCACTCTGACAGGTTGACCGCTCCTGTCTCCAAAATATCGATAATCATTGCTCACATCCACTTTAGTCTCGCGCTGGTCTGCGACAATTTCATTGAGCTTTAGAATAGGAACATCAATCCTATATTTATCAATAAAATACTGGCATAAGTCATCAACTGAAGTATTTAGAAGCCGATCCCCATGAAAGTTCGCGACTTCATCCTTTAACTGCGTAATCTGATTCTGCTCTACTGAAAACCAACTGTATTTATTGAATAGTAGTTCGTCTCGCATCGGGAAAAGTACCTCCTTAAACATCAACTACGAAATGTCACTTTTTGAATGATATTAGTTTGTGTTCCCGCGAGCACGCGAACGACTTAATTTTTTGTTATACGTATTCGATCCCTGACACATCCTTGATAAATTGATCTAGTTCTTTTTTTAAAGTTTTATGGTGTCCAAGGCTATGATCATAAGCTTCAAATGTACTAAGACCCGCGGAATCTAAAGCATTATAAATATTGTCCTGACTCGTTTGAAAGTCATCAAAACTTTTAAGTAATTGTCTAGTCATTAAAGGCTTATAAGCGTTCATTAGCTGGAAGGTTTTACGAGAAAAGTCTTGATATAGTTCAGCCGGATGGCTATAGCTACTACCAGTTTCATATTGAATACCTTGATCAACATCAAAATAGTGATCTGTTGCCTTTTCTAGATCTTCAATAACGTCAGCTAATGATAGGGCAAGTTCCAGCAAAACATTTTTATTTATTTCCCATACCCTTTCTTTTTTCTGCGTTTTTCTGAAGTCGAAATGGATGGTCGTCGCAATAACAGTTGCAAAAGCGATAATAACATTTGTCATTATTGCTAAATCGATTTTTGAACCAAATGCCAGAATCAGTGCAAATCCTATCATTGCGACGAATACGCCGATAATTCCACCAATTAAAAATTCAAACAATGTTATTCCTTCAACGTATATCGCCCACGCGTTACTGTCCAAGCGAGACTACTAGCGGCTTAATGAGATTGTTAGGCAGTGGTGCTTATCCATGCCCACACAACTAAAAATAACCAGTAAACAATTGTTGTGGCACCAATAAACATAAGTAGCAGAAGTATACCATTCTGAAATTGTGTTAGTTGCTGTGTTGGGGCTACGTTTAGGTATTTAGCATTTGTCTCATCACATTTGCAATATGAGTGAATTTGCCCCCATACAAGCGGTGGCCAATAGAGGTAAGATATACTAACTCGTTCTCCTGGAACTAAAGTAGGAATTAATATTTCAGCAGAATCATTATCACCACGAGTTACTTCATGCGTCAATTGAGGAAATAATTGAAAGCTTTTAGGCAAAAGGTTATGACCGATACGAATATTGTTGGCCGTTTTCTTACCTGTGTTACTGACGACGATACTATGTGTATTCACTTTTGTATTGTTGCCATCATGAAGAGGTATTTCAGTAGAATGAACTAGGTAAGTGACCAACTTTGGCTTTGCCTCAAAGTAAGATTTAAGGATGAATCCAACTATGGCTGTAAGAACCGGTGCTCCAATTTTTGCAATAGCTTCAAAGTCCATAAAAATCCTTTTGAATTGCCTAACTTCCCGCTAAATGGCGAGCGATAGCGAGTCCGGTGGAGGCTGCGCTTTTGGCAGCCGGAATGAAATTTAGGGGGTTATTATGTTTTTTGCTGCTCATATTCATCCCAACTAGCAAATCCGATAGGTCTTTTGGGCTGCTCAATATTTTCTCGCTTCATAGCTACAAGGAGAATACTAATTTGGGTCACATGCTGAATTAGCTCCACAGGCTCGCGCAGCTCATTTCTTCCTTGAAAGGAAATCAAAGATGGATTCCAATAGCCAATGTCTTCAACATGAAAGGTGATTGCTTGCCCAAAGTTTACGAGCCTTGCACCAACTTCATGTTCTTCATCTAAAGACTTATGAAAGTCATTTATCCAGTTAATAAGCCTTCTATAGAATTCGTCAGCCAGATTTTGATCTTTTGGTGGAAGCATTAACTCTGGCCTAATTCCGCCACCCATTAAATCCATAGTGGTCACAATTTCTCCTTATATATAACATATTAAGTTATAGCGCGATTTGTGCGTTTTTCTGCCAAAGCATCACTTTTATAGTACCATTATTAATACCAAACTAACTTTCATATTGCTACATAAAGGAAAACTGGCAATCAGAATAAAATGCTACAGAGTAAAAACGAGCAATTGGGCCGTTTTCCTGAATGTGGGAGCTACGCACCATTTTTGGATAAGTAAACGACTGCTTCACGTGCGTATCAGTTACGCGACTAGTAACTGATTCACTTTCGCTTTTGACCAAATGCAGAAATCCAGTGTCAGAAGCCTGAACGTCCGTTGTTTGTCTATTGATGCCCGTCAAGGCCCGCTGTAGGATAGCTGCGTACGTTTTGCGGACCTTCGCCCATTCAGATTTTAATGGCACCAATGAGCGAAAAAAAGACATATCAAGTTTATATAGCTAGGATAGTTTTATTCTGGTAACAGTTACTCTTTTTTAAGCTAATAAATCGAAGATGAGGATTTTTCAGATGACGAAAATCACTAGAGAAGTTCGGATAAAGATGGAGTTGGAATTTTCTGAATTTAAAGAGCAAAAAAGAAAAAAATTTCTTTCGGAATTATCACAAATATCAGGAGTGCCGCTCGAAGAAATTATCGTAACTAGATTTAACAAAGGTTGCGTGATTTTTTATGGTGAACTAGATAGAGAGGCTGTTGAGAGGCTTGTCGAGCTGTTTGAGAATTTACAAAATCTTGGTAGCGAATTGTATTCTCAAGAATTTAGGGATTTTCTTAAACACTGGGACATAACAAGTATCACGCAGAATATAGATAGTCATTGTGAGTCACAACAAGAAAAACAAAACAATGTGAGAGATCTCGTTCTCTTTGTTCATGGCTGGAATGGTTCATTAAAATCTTGGGGAGAGCTACCCAATTTCATTGGTGAGTTGGTTGAGTGCAAAACTGCTCTGTATGAATACCCAACAGGAGTTTGGGATAACTCACCGTCATTAGAATTTATCGCAAGAAATCTAGATAATTGGGTCAGAGCAAATTATCGAAACTTCTCCAAGATTTCCATTGTAGCGCACAGTATGGGCGGTATTCTTGTTAGAAGACTTGCAACTTTACAGAAGAATAGAAGAAAAAAGTTAGACAATATAGTTCAAGTTACTTTTATAGCATCACCTCATAATGGGGCAGTTTTAGCGAAGCTAGCCACTTCCATACCAACGCTTGAAAAATTGCAACTACAAGAGTTATCCGCAGACTCACCTTTTATTTTTTCATTAAATTCTGATTGGTTAGATTGGGTTGAAAGTGGTGCTATCAATAGGGAAAACATACGGTGCATTGTTGGTACAAATGATAAAGTTGTTTCAGTCAATAACGCAATGGGCCTAGATGCTTATGCAGTTCCGCTCCTTGGTGAAGATCATATAAACATTGTAAAGCCCAAAGATAAAAATTCTGAGGTTGTTGTCACGCTCCAAATGTTTCTTGAAGATGCAGCTTTCAAAATTAAAGAAACGGATCTTTAAACAACAGACGCTATCTTATGCGGCAGTACGCTCACTAGACACTAGAATGCTCGTAAAGACACCGAGTCACTGCATTTTATCTTAAGGAGTCTCTAACACTTTTAAGCGGTAGCTCCGTACGTAAACCGGAAGTTGGTTATTTATTACTTAATGGGCCCAATGAGCTAGTTTCTGCCCAAAATATCGTCATTGTTGAGTGTTAGATGCCTGTCTACGTATACGGTTGTAGCTGCCTTTCCCCTATATTCAGGAAAACGACCCAATCGCGCGTTTTTGTCCTTTACGTAATTAGCCCTTATTAAGCTTAACCCCTGTACTCTTTGACTTTCAGTAAATACTGAATGATGGCACTATGGATAAAAACGAGCACATGCTCGGAAGCAAAACGCGCAATTTGCGCACTATTAAATTGTTATGCATCAAGGAGTAAGGTGTGAAAGTTTCTGAAACCTCCACAGATTATGAGAAGCTGGCTCAGAAAATTTATGAAGAAATCCTTGCTCTACAGGGTGTTGAGAATATTGACGTAAGACATAATGTGAAAATCAAAGGAAAGTCAGGCGTTGAGCACCAAATAGACGTTTTTTGGGAATATAAGTACGCCGGGATCGTTCACCGGGTACTTATAGAATGCAAGCACTATGGTCACGCGGTTAGTTTGTTACATGTTAGAAACCTACATGGTCTTACAACGGACGTAAGCGATCAATTTAGACCGTCTTTTCCCGGCGGAGCTACCCCGTAAAATGGTCCCCGTAGATTTTACTCACGGAGACTTAATCGATGGCAACAAAAAGACGAACACGCGAGCAATGGCAGGAATTGATTGATAAGCAAGCAGCAGGCGAACTGACAGTCAGTGAATTTTGTGCACAGCATGCGTTAACAGTATCAAACTTCTATCTGTGGCGTAAAAAACTGAGCGATGATAGCCAATCGCTTGCGCAGCAAGATAACTGGCTTGCCTTTGATATGCCAGCAAGTGCGAACCAGAGCGCAGGCTCTGCCTGGGAGATTGAACTGGCATTACCCGGTGGTGTGGTGCTGCGGATGAACCGGGCTGCCTGATGTTACCCTTATCCAATGGGCGTATTTGGCTGTATACCGGTAATACGGATATGCGCAAACAGTTTGATGGGCTGGCGGCACTGGTACAGGGCAAACTGGGGATGCAAGCGCATTGTGGTGACTGGTTTGTGTTTATCAATAAACGCCGTACCCAGCTCAAGGTGTTGTATTACTACCAGGGCGGTTATTGTTTGTGGAGTAAACGGTTAGAAAAAGGCACCTTCGCCAAAGTCACTGACGGTACAGCAAAAACACCATTAAACAGTGCTCAGTTACAGTGTTTGATTGATGGCATTTACTGGCAAAAAGACAAACAAAACAGGCGATTTAATTGACTGATTTTGTTATAATTTACGCCATGAAAACACATTCTATTAGTCACCTTTCACCGTCTGAAATTGAGGCTGCCTTTGCTCATCAAGCTGAGGAGATTGCGCAACTCAAGCATCAACTGGACTGGCTTAAACGCCAGTTGTTCGGGCGTAAGTCTGAAAAAGTGTTAGTGGATAATCCGGCGCAGAGCAGTTTGTTTGATGAGGGTGAGACACACGCCTTACCGGCAGACACCAAACCGGTGAAGGCCCATACCCGTTCCTCACAAAAGCAACGTCGCGACTCGGATGTGAATGATGACGGCCTACGCTTTGATGAGACGGTGCCTCAGCTGATTATTGATGTGCCTGCGCCTGAGTTACAGGGGGCGGATGCCGACCAGTATGATGTCGTGGATATCAAAGAAACCCGTCGCTTAGCACAACAGCCCGGCAGTTATGTGGTACTGGTGTATCGTCGTCAGGTCGTGCGTCATAAAACCACGCAAACCCTTAAGGATACCCCAGCCCCCATCAATGTACTGGAAGGCTGTTACTGCGATGTCTCACTACTCGCTGGGCTGATGGTGGATAAAGCGGTATATCACTTACCGCTTCACCGCCAACATCAACGGATGCTCGATAGCGGTATCACCCTTAGCCGGGCTACCTTAATCAACTGGATACAACAAGGCATTGAGCTGCTTCGGCCCATCGCCAAGGCCCAGTGGCAGCACATTCTGCAAAGCAACATACTGACCATGGATGAAGTGCCCATTAAAGCCGGGCGTACCAAAGGGGCTGGCCGAAAACCGGGGCAAATGAAACAAACCTACTTCTGGCCGATGTACGGTGACAGTGATGAGGTGGCGTTTACCTGGAGTCACAGCCGGGGCATGTTGCATGCCAAAGCACAGCTACAGGACTTTACCGGTACCTTGCTGACCGACGGCTATGCCGCTTACACCAAAACGGTTGAACAATTAAATCAACACGAACTGCAGATTGTGCACGCTGCCTGTTGGGTACACATGCGCAGAGGCTTTGAAAAAGCCCTCGACAGTGAGCCGCAAACAGCGCAACAGGCACTGGATATCATCGCCACGCTCTACCGGCATGAAAAACACATCCGGGATAAGCAATCAGACCTGGCTGATATCCATACCTACCGGCAACAACACAGCGAACCCTTAGTCACTGAGTTCTTCCGGTGGGTCTACCAACAACGCCAGCGCACCGATTTACTGCCCAAATCCCCCTTCGCCAAGGCGCTTCACTATGCGCATGAGCGGGAGAGCCAACTCAAGGTGTTCCTGAGTAACCCGGCGTTACCCCTGGATACCAATCATCTGGAACGGGCACTGCGGGTTATTCCCATGGGCAGAAAAAACTATTTGTTCTGCTGGTCCGAACTCGGGGCTGAACAACTGGGCATATTACAAAGCCTGATGGTGACTTGCCGCCTGCAAGGCGTCAATCCCTACCATTACCTCGTGGATGTATTGCAGCGTGTAGCACTGCATCCGGCCAAAGACGTACTCGACCTGACGCCAAGAGTCTGGAAAGAGAGATTCGCGGACAAAAAATTAACGAGCGACTTAGATAAAATGGGGTGATCCGGGTCTATATTGATCGCTTACCAACGGACATCCCAAATAGCACAGGAATAATAGTTACAACCATAGGCTTTCAATCCGGCGCGAAAGAGTATGCGGATTTTTATGAAATGGGGCTAAAACTGATAAGAAAGCCTCGTGGGGAAGACTGGGATGGCTGCATCCAAATAGTCAATATTCAGATGAAATTTCTCAGGAACCATTATCTTGATTTCAAGCTAGAGTTTGACGGAAAAGATCAGGAAACCAGAGAAATAGCCGAGAAAGACCCATCGGTAATGTCTGTCAATTCGACCGAAATAGTTGTCAGAGACGAGGGGTATGAGCCCTGTGCTTTTAATTTATGGCTTGATCGTCATGTTTCAGCAGGATCAGATGGATTTGGTGTAGAGAGCCAGAAAATGCTGATTCCTGAGAATTCATATCTCGTAACTCCAGACAATCGAGAACTAAAGCTGGGGAGAGTCGTGGTCACGTACATGTCTACGCAGTTCGACCAAGACCTTGAAATCGATGCTATGAATCTCGTATAGGCGGTACTTCAGGATTTTAGCAGTGGCGAGGTCGAGCACATGCATCATAAAAATGCATAACAATCGGCTGCAAAGCGACCGATTTTCCGCCGCTTTGCGGCTCCAAACCGGCGCGTGAGCCGGGCGTTGAATGTCCGTTTTTTGTCTATTTGAGTCAGTGACTCCGTAGGGCCGAAGCGTACGTTGAGCGGACAGAAAGCCTTCCGGCAAGACGCGGCGAAAAACAATCCAAATTGCTATTCGATAAACAGCCTTTCTTGTACTTTTGTTTTCTGACTGGTGTTCAATTATTGTAAGAGCTAATAACAACTGTATTGCAAAAGGAATTGCTTTGTTTAATCGAAATTACAGAGTATTTTTACTAATCATCTTTAGTGCCGCATTACTTTTTATCTCTGTCGTTCACGCTAATCAGAATGAGCACGAATCCGTTGTTCTAGAAGTGTATACACTCATGAGAGAAAACGTCATCACTCGAGATGAGATTGATTGGCTCGCTCTGAAAGTGAGTACACTCCAAATTTTGGGTGATTCCCCCACACTGCAAGAGAGAAATGAGGCAATCTCACATTTGCTCATTCAAACTAAGACAAACCATTCGTTCTACCGAGATGCCGACTCTGACAGAATTATCTACGAATCAGTCTTGAATTGCAGAGTTGATGTAGAGACTCTCCACCCGACAAAGACCGATATTGGTTACATAAAAGTCGATAGTTTTAGTAGCTCTGATAAAGAGATGATGACTATTTTTGCACAATCCATTGCTGATCAATTAAATAAAGAAGACGAAAGAGAACTCAAGGGTTGGATCGTCGACTTAACACATAACAGCGGTGGCAACATGTGGCCTATGCTAGCAGGACTATCTCCACTACTTGGTAATGGGGTGCATGGATTTTTTATTTCACCCGATGGAAAATCAATAAGCTGGGGCACCCATCATGGAAGGAGTATTTCAGGAAACCACATAAGAGCTTCTCTCAAGCAACGATACAGAGTCAAAAACAACGATATACCTATCGCTGTCTTAGTCAGCAAAAAAACTGCTAGTTCAGGTGAAGCTGTGCTCATCTCATTTAAAGGTTTTAAAAAATCTCGATTTTTTGGGCAACACAGTTGCGGTCAATCGACTTCTAATCGACGTTTTCTGTTAAAAAATGGAGACCAACTTCTCCTAACCACTTCAACATTTGCTGACAGATACAAGTCTAGATATGGTGGTTCAATATTGGTTGATGAGTTGACTGAATCACCTTTGAGGGCAGCAGAGGATTGGATATATTCTCAATCAAACTAAAAGACTTGTTCTTTCGTTAGCCGTCACTTTTACTTAGAAAATACACTTAATTAAAAATTAATTACAAAGGAACTGGCCGTCCGCCTCTTGTCTTTAAGTGCCCCTGTCTTAGTTGGCCGATTCGTACGCAGACTGTGTGAAAACCCATTTTTTACCGATGCCATTTTGATAGCTCTACACCGAAAATCTGGGGTCTATAAAAATTTTGAATGAGTGTTGCCGTAACACTTAGGGTGTCAATGCAGATATCAGTCCCTTAACGCTCATGATATTCATCATTCTTTTGAAGTTGTAAGCCAAGACTTGCAGACTCACCTCTGTTTTAACGTGTTTTAGTGTCTTTGTTAGTAATTGGTGAGTCCCTGCCCATTGTTTTATTGTACCGAAGGGGTGCTCGACGGTCTGATGCCTTAATGTCATTGCGTTAGGCATGTTTTTATAAGCTTGAGCAACCCGCTCAACATGTTCCTCATCATCGAGCCTGCGGATCCTTCTCCCTGCTGGTGATGTTGTGCACCGTGATTTTATAACACAACCTTTGCAGGTCATGACCGACATGTAGACACGTAGCGGTTTACCTTTATCAGTCGAAACAAAGCTAAACGGGATATCTTTGCCAGCAGGACATTCATAGACATCTTTCTCTTGGTTATAAACAAAGTCTTCTTTGGTAAATAGTCCCTTGCTTCGATTGGCCGAAGTACGAATTTTCGGAACAATTGCTGTAATACCTGACTCATGAACGGTCTTAAAACTCGTACTGTCGTCATAACCTCTGTCTGCAAGAATGGTAATGTCTTGTTTACCTAATACTTGTTGCACATGTTGGCTCATAGGGACGAGCTGATGTCTGTCACTTGGGTTGTTCGTCACATAATGTGCAAGTATCAGGTGGTGCTTGGTGTCGACAGCCGCTTGAACATTGTAGCCAACTAACACGCCTTTATGCTTGAGCGCCATTCGCCTGCTGTCAGGGTCGGTATAGGATATTTGTTTATCGGGTAAGGATTCCAGTTCTTGCTGGATTACTTTTTCGCTTTCCAGGCGCGCTTGCAGTTTAGCGAGTTTGCCTTTCAATTTTATTGCATCGTCAGCTCGGGACTGACGGTCTGCCCTGTCGAGTTCCATGAGATAATTGGCAATATCTTTTTCGGTCGTTTCAATACACGTCTTGATCAAACCGCGAGAGTAGTTTTTAGCGATATTATTCACCGCTTTGAATTTAGTGCCGTCTATAGCCACAATGGAATCCGTAAACATATTCAGTTCACGACATATCAACACAAAGTGCTTACAAACTTGCTGTATAGCGTTGCCGTTGTCACGCCTAAAATCAGCAATCGTTTTAAAATCTGGGGTTAGGCGCTCAACCAGCCACATTAACTCCACATTCCTCTGTGTTTCTTTTTCTAAACGTCGACTTGATTGAATGCGGTTGAGATAGCCATAAAGGTAAATTTTGAGCATAGTTGCTGGCGAGTAGCTTGGTCTACCTGTTTTAGCGGGCTGACTACGCGCAAAACCCAACTCAGATAAATCTAATGAATTGATAAACATATCAATTGCACGAATCGGATTATCTTCATGGATGTAATCATCCAAAACTTCCGGAAACAGCGTGCTCTGTGTTCTGCTTTGGCCTTCGATAAACCTCGACATGTATTTGAAACCTATCAGCTTTCTGATAGTTTCATTTTACCAACTGACACCCAGATTGAGGATCAATAGCTAAGACAGATTGATCATATAAAACGCATACTTAGACCAAAAGGTGATCAATAGTTTTCACACAGTCTGTACGTAGAGCAGACATTTGTCTTTTCCCCTGGAACACAGAATATAGTTTTTCAGGGGAAACGAGTGTTAATATGAAGTCTCAGTAATAAGCTGTAAAATTTCAATCAGGAGCAATGAGGGCCTACCTGAAACTCCATTTTTTCAAGAACACTTAATATAGAGATTTTACTTAATGGCTGGCCAGTCACCTAGCGGACCAGGGTATATTTACATTCTTGTTAATGAAACAAACCCGAATGAAATTAAGATAGGGCTTTCAGTCAACCCTGCCAGAAGGGTTAAACAATTACACTCATCAGGTACGGCGATGCCCATGTACTTTAAGTATTTGTGGCATGTACCAAATATGAAGTTGGCAGAAGAAGCAGCTCATGAAATTATGAGAGGGCACCGAGTAAATCCTAGACGCGAATTTTTCCACCTAGTCCCAGATGAAGCTGCATTAGACCTAGAAACACCTCACCAACATTTTGGCGGTCATGATTTAGCTGGCGATTATCTACACACATTTCGTGAGTTGATTGAAGATGGTTGGGATTACCTTAATATTCGCTATGTCAGAATCACGAGCCTACCAAGAGAGAATTAGTGCGTAATAGGAAAAGTGTTGGAATTGGTAGTGGCTTTTATATCCACCACAGAAATTTAACAAGCGCGTCAGATGGGACTGGGTTTTCGTTGGCGCTCCAAACCAGCCCATTACACGGGCGTTGAAGGTCCGCTCTTTGTCTATTAATGCCCGTCATCGGCGGCTCCGTACGTATTGCAGACATTGGCCCTAAGTAAAATCAATAGCAGTAATGAGCGATGAGCAGACGTTGAATGTATCTGGTTTTCGTGGATGACCAAATGCAAAAGGCTACCAGTAGTCTGTCTCTTATACACAAATCCCCGCTAAGAAATTAGTGGGGATTTTTTTTGAACGTTATCCCATTACTCTGATCAGATCCTGAAAGCTGATATTGAGAGAAGATGATAATGGTGCATATTCTGGCTGATCGTGTACCCCAATTCTGGCCGATGGTGAACACCTATTCTGGTCTGATGGTGAACAGTTTTGCCCTGACGCCAGAATCACTGTTCACGAACCAGAATAGTTTTCCCGCATTGATATTTTTGACTGCTAACCTGTTGCCTTTTGCTTTAGGAAACAGGGATGCCAACCAAGAGATTATCAATGCGTCAACTTCGAGAAATTCTTCGCCTGAAATTGCAGGCAGATCTCAGCATCCGGCAAATCCACCGTAGTTTACGAGTGAGTGTTGGTGCCGTTTCCAAGGTGCTTAGCAAAGCGAATGAGATGAACCTGAGCTGGCCTGACGTTAACCAGCTTGATGATGTGCAACTGGCAAGTCGCTTCTATCCTGAAGCGGATACACGTCAGTCTGGGCAGTTTGAGATGCCGGACTGGCGGGATGTTCATCAGGAGCTTAAGCATATGGCCTCTCAGGTTCCTCCGCAATCTTGGATGTGGGTGAAAAAACACATTTGTACGATTGGGCATTATTGCTACAGGATTAGGCACGCTGAGAAGTTTGGCTGGGCCTATAATTGGTGTTAGTAAAGCACAATCTGTATTCTGGTTTTTTATGGTTATGATATTGAAAAATATATATTTTTTGTTTCTTGGCTACGTATTCTTTGAGCATCATCAAGGCGCAGGCTGGGAAAGAGACTGAGCCAGGGGAACGGTTTCTGCTGATAGAGAATCAGGCATTTTCATTATCATCAAGCGCGTAGCGCGTTTGATGCAGGTTAGATTCGCAAGCAGTTCACTGTTTGTATTATTGACTACGAGTAACAGAGAGAAATTATGAGCAACAATCCTATCCGTATCGGTTTTATCGGCCTTAATCCTGACAGCCACTGGGCTGCGATGGCCCACCTACCTGCACTCCAGTCACTGGGCAATACTTTTGAAGTGGTTGGCGTTGCCAATTCAACTGCTGAAAGCGCCCAGCGCAGTGCCGCAGCCCTGAATATTCCGCATGCCTTCGCCACGCCGCAGGAACTGGTGGTGTCTGACGAAATTGATCTGGTGGTGGTAACCGTGAAGGTGCCTTATCACTACGAACTGGTATCGGCTGCATTAGAGGCTGGCAAACATGTGCATTGTGAATGGCCTTTGGGTAACGGCGTTGAAGAAGCCCGTAAACTGACCGAGTTGGCAGCGGCGAAGGGCGTGGTGGCAACAGTCGGTACACAAATGCGAACCGCCCCTGAAATCAAGTATCTGCAAAAACTGGTGGCAGAAGGGTATGTCGGTAAAGTGATGTCCTGTTCTTTGATTGGATCAGGCGGAAACTGGGGCGCAGAAACTTCCGCTGAACTGGCGTATCTGTTTGATAAAAGTAAAGGCGCGACCCTGCTGACGATCCCCTTTGGTCATACACTGGCGGGTATTCAGGATGTACTGGGGAGCTTAACGGACGTGACCGGGCGCCTGATTACCATTCGCGACACTGTATTGGTGACTGACACCAATGAAACTATCGCCAGAACCGCAGATGATCAAATTATGGTGCATGGCCAATTTGCCAGCGGTGCGGCTTTCTCGGCCCATTATCGTGGTGGTATGTGTCGTGGTACCAATTTCCTGTTGGAAATCAATGGCACAGAAGGTGACATCAAAGTAGAAGGCAATATCGGCCATGGCCAGTTTGCAGAGATGACCATCATGGGCGCCACTGGCAGCGAAGAGCAAATGCAAACGCTGACGGTGCCGGCAGAGTATTTTGCCGATCTGCCTGAGCATGTGATCCCGCGTAATGTCGCTGGCATTTATAAGCTGGTCGCGGCGGATATTCTGACAGGAACCCGTCAGGCACCTAGCTTTGCTGATGCGCTGCACCTGCATGAATTGCTCGACATCATCGCGAAATAATGAAGCTGACAGGGCGTCGGACGTGGGGATCTATCCCTATGGCTGACGCCAGGTTGCAGGCGGAATGAATCCGCCTAAGTACATATCCCCGGCATTGTTCTCATCCAAGGAGTCTGCAAATGGAAAAGACCTTCGGGCATTTTGCCATCCTGTTTTCGTGTCTGATTTTTGCCAGCAATATTCTGGTGACAGACTCCCTGACTGGGGTTTGGTTAGATCCTATGGGCTATACCCTTACCCGTTTGATATACGGCACCCTTGCCCTTTGGGCGATTGGCATGTTTTTGCCGAAGCAGAAAGTGCCACTCAAGGATTTAATCGTGCTGGCCATTGGCGGATTGCTCGGGTTAATAGTGTCGCAACTGGCGTTTGCTACCTCGGTGCAATACACCTCGCCGGTAAATTTTTCGCTGGTGATGGCAATGGTGCCGATTATGGTCTTAGTGTTGTCGGTCGTGTTTTTGAGAGAGAGGATGTCGTTAACCAAAACCTTTGGCATCTTACTCAGCGTGATTGGTGCCGCCATTATTATTCTGCAGGGAAGTGATGTTACCGAGCAAAACAGTAACGATAGCCTTGGATTATTCGTCGCTTTTGTCAGCATGTCTGCCTATGGCGGATATTTAATCATTACCCGTGAAGTGACCCAGCGTTACGGTTCTGTGGTGATTTTAAAGTGGATGTTTCTGTTCAGTGCACTGATGCTCACACCGTTTGGCTTGTACGAGCTTGCCAGCCAACCCATGTATAGCGGTGATGCCACCCATACCGCCATTTTACAATTACTGTTCGTCCTCATTTTTGACGGCACGATTGTGTACTTTCTGTTGTTGATATCACTTAACCGGCTAAAGGCAACGACCGTGAGTACCTATCTTAATTTGCTGCCCGTGTTTACGGCGGTGATTGCGATAGCAAGCGGGCAGGCGGAACTGACGATATTCAGTGCCATTGCCACGCTATTGGTTGTCGGTGGCGTGTTGATCGTGACACGTAGCCGATAAGGTTATAGGAAAAGGTAGAATATGACGTCATTTACTCGCGCAGACCAACCGGTTGCTGAATACCTTCGGGAAATCACCCATTCCCTGACCCAGCTCACACCCTTTGACGGGTATTTTGAGCTGGCGAAAAACTACGTAAATGTGGTGCGGGCGACGAAACCCTCGAGTGAACGCATGTTTTTGCTGGCACAGCCCTGTATTTGCATTGTGCCTCAAGGGGCGAAATCTGTTGCCTTAACTCAGGGCGATATGGGGTTTATGGAGAATGAATCGACGATGGTGATTTATTCGGCAGAAGTGCCGATAAATGTCGCCATTACCCACGCCTCTGCCGAGGCGCCGTATTTTTGCATGATGATCCCACTGCATTCAAAAAAGCTGAGTGAGCTGATTGTTAAGGTTTTTCCCAATGGGGTGCCGAAGGTGGCGAAAACCCAAGGGGTACATGTGGGAAATTCTGATCCGGCCATCATTAAATCGGCTGCCCGCATACTGAGCCTGATCGAAGAGCAGGAAAACAGTGAACTGCTGGTGCCTTTGGCCATTGATGAAATCCTTATCCGTTTGCTGAAAAGCCCGGTGGGCCCTTCGCTGGTGCAAATCGGGATTGCAGATTCTCATTCTGAAAAGGTCGCTAAAGCCATCACTTGGCTGAAACAACATTATGCCGAGCCCGTCAGGATGGAAGAACTGGCAAAAATCGCCGGCATGAGTGTGTCATCGTTTCATACCCATTTTAAAGCCATCACCTCTATGTCACCGCTGCAATACCAGAAGACGGTGCGATTGCAGCAGGCGCGCAGCCTGATGCGCTCGAAAATGATGGATGTCAGCAGCGCTTCCCTTGAAGTGGGCTATGCCAGCACATCTCAGTTTAGTCGTGAATATGCCCGGGCATTCGGGGTGCCACCGAGTAAAGATGTTGGCCGCGATGCCTTTCGCTAACAGATGTCACGTCACTACAAACCTGTATTGAAGCATTTCAGTTATTTAAAAAACAAAGAGAAACATATGATTTTAGAAGAGTCTTTTGTTCTGGCGAATGGTGTCCATATTCCCAAGTTGGGTCTGGGTACTTGGTTTATCAATAACAACAAAGTCCCCAAGGTTGTCGAGCAAGCGATTGAGCTGGGCTATCGCCATATTGATACTGCTCAGGCCTATCGCAACGAAGCCGGCGTCGCAGCTGGCATCCGGGCCAGCCGCATCCAACGCGAGAAGATGTTTGTTACCACCAAACTGGCAGCAGGGGCTAAAACCTATGCAAAAGCCACGAAATCCATCGATAAGTCGCTGAAAAAGATGAAGATGGACGTGATCGATCTCATGATTATTCACAGCCCCCAGCCCTGGACAAAGTTTGGAGACGAAAACCGTTACTTTGATGGCAATATGCAGGCATGGCGCGCGCTGGAAGATGCCTATAGTGCAGGCAAACTGCGTGCAATTGGTGTGTCTAATTTCCAGCAACCGGATTTGGAAAACATTCAGAAAAACGGTTCAATTTCCCCGATGGTGAATCAGGTGTTGGCACATATCGGCAATACCCCTCAGGCGTTGATCGACTATTGCCAGCGCGAGAATATTCTGGTGCAAGCCTATTCACCGGTGGCTCACGGCGTGTTGCTGAATAATGATGCGGTGATGCGAATGGCGAATAAATACGCTGTCAGTGTGCCGCAACTGTGCCTGCGTTACGATCTTCAGCTGGGGCTGCAGCCGTTGCCGAAAACGGTCACGCCTTCGCATATGAAAACCAATGCCATGCTTGATTTCGTGATTGACGATGCAGATATGGATATTCTGAAAGGTGTACCAAAGATTACCGATTACGGTGATGCCAGCTTTATGCCCGTATTCGGCGGTAAGTTGACGGTTGGTGCTATTTTGTCAGCCATTTTTAAGCGCAAGGCGAAGTAGTCCGCACAGGCAGGCGATCTAGCAAGGCCTGCTTTACCTTGCTATGTCGCCAGTCTGGCGTATAGCTGTTTGTAGCGCTTGGGGAGGCGTCCGAATTTGGCTTTATACAGCAGGCCTGGGCATAGTAGCTAAACCCACCGCGGGTATTTCCTTCGGTGTCAACGAGCAGCCAATCCAGAATAAACTCCAGCCGTAATGACAAATCTACAGCCATTTCGGTCGTTGAATTTTCCAGCGCCTTCTGCCGCGTCTTTCTTCGCAAAATTGCATCTAAGGTAAATAAAAATACTGATTATTGTTTCCAACTACGCTTGGTTGTTTTAGAGTAAGTTTTATTAAATTAAACAACGCATTACGCATCGGCAGTGGTGGCGGCAAAGCCGCGACAGGTCAGTGTAACTCATGTAACAAGCGCATGTTGTCGGACTGGTTTTCCGCTACGCTCCAAACCAGCCGCAAATGCGGGTGTTGAACGTCCGTTGTTTGTCTTTTGCAGCCTGTCGGATCAAGTCGAAACTTTCGATCAACTTTGTCAGATTAGATATGAGCCACTACAAAGAATTTTGTACAGATAACCATTCAATATGGTCAAAAGGCTTACCAAAATACATAGTCAATTCTACTACCTATTGTTTACTCTGCTGCTCAAGAGACCACAAGCCTGCATACTTGTTAAATGTATATTGTGCATAAATAACAGCATACAGAAGTCCTCTGCCACCATCTAAAAAGCCAAGCCTGAATACATATATTTGTACGAAGGTGAGTAGGCCCCTAAGAGCCGCTAACAATACACCATGACTCTTTTTGCCTTTGGCGAATTTTTTTTCGGCCATCAATACTGCGTAGAGTCGGTTTTTATACAGAAGATGCTCAAAGTCTCGAATAGAGTAGTGATTTAAAAAGCCTTTTCCAATAACACCAGGTTCACCTTCGAAAAGTACCTTTTCATGAACAATGGCCTCATCAAATCTGGAACCATTCCTCCTAAACAAGCGAGTACACGCTCTCGCAGTTCTACCAAACCGAGTTGGTTTACCGAAGACGATGTTTTTCCATCTCATCTTATAAGCATTGTGCCCAATAGAATCTTGATTTAGGAGTCTTGTTATTTCTTGAGCAAGTTTCGAATCCACTTCCTCATCAGCATCGATAGATAAAACCCAATCGCATGTAGCACTTATCCAGTGCTCTTTGCTTTTGGATTCCATAGCCTTGCCAATCTGTTATAAACACTTTATCAGTGAATTGTTTTACTATTTCAACGGTTTTGTCGGTGCTACCGCTATCAAAAACGATTATTTCATCGGCTATGCTTGTTACTGAGCTTAAACAACGTGCAATGCGATCTTCTTCGTTCTTCGTGATCACAATGACAGAAAGAGTGTTTTTCATGGTTCAATCCCTGAGTGTTGCTGTGCATAGTCCCTATGCATCCATTAGTTAATCTTAGAAAACCTCCAATTTGGAAAGTTCCGTCAGATTATATTTTGACTGTTTTTGCAGTAGCCAAAAGCAGCGCGAAAATAGCATTTTCTTTGAGATTTGGAAAGACTAAAGTCGGCGATAGAAGCGTAAACGCAAATGAATATACGAGCTTGCTACGGATGGAATATCGAGTTGAGGGAAAACATGAATACTACTGCGTTACGATTGGCAAAGCTTGCTGAAGCGCGGCAACATTGTTAATGTGATTACGTCAAAATCGCTCGGTACTTATACCGTCAGTATCCCTTGGTAATCACACCACTACATATAAATCACTACGGATTACTGCAATAATTGACGTCCAGACAAATACCCTTTCTCTACCATCCGCAGCTGCATGCTTCGAAAATACCGTAAATTCTCATCTGTGTAGGCCAGAAAATAATGTTCGGGTGTCCGTTTGGGTTTATTTTCATAGTCAATCACTGACGCTACAATAACGCCCTGCGGCCCACCTTCAGTCAACACAATCTGCGGAATATACCCTGTATCCTTATCCACATACGCGGTAAAAAAACGTTGCTTGCCGTTAAGTGAAAAAGGGTCTACCTGCTGTGTTAAGTCCATACAAGTTCTTATTCGTTTAAAATTTAGTTATAAAAATAACTGAATCCCTATACTGGTTCAGTATGCGAGTCACAACCATACTTCTGAGTGGAACTGAAAGCAATAGTGCGTCCTCTGCACGCCTGAGCAGACTGTCAGGTGTGAATCAGCTATTCATGAATCATAATTTCATCATTATCTAACGGAGCAGATATCATGACACATTTAACAATCGAATACACCTCACAGGAAACCCACAGAGCGATTCTGGAAGCAAATACACGTATTGAGTGTGCCGAAGGTGATACTTAGCAACTTATTAGCTCTCAGGCAGTCTGAAGAGGATAGATTCATTATTCCGCATGATGATGTTGTTGTATCTATTCAAAGTGCGTTAAAAATACTACGTGACAATCTATGATATAGGGGCTTTTACACCCCTAAGATTTACTTACACTTCATCCGCCCGGTGATACTGTCGGATGGAGCGGCGCTGTTTTTTCAGCCAATACAGATAACGGTCGCAGAACTGAGAGTGACTGTAACAGCGGTTGGGATATTGCAGGGTATATTCTTTCCACAGCAGTAATTTGGTCACGCCTTTACGGCTCAACTGCTTGTGTAAGTCTGTCAGTTCGGCTTCTGGAAAGGCTTGGCATGGCGTGTATCGGCTTGCTGATAAAAGCGCCGTGCTAACTGGGCATCATCTAATCTATACGGTAGCGGCCAAGATAAGTTTATCACCTTAGCTATGGTGAGCTGTGTTTAAATACTGCCGACATTGATTTTGGTGATGCGACGTATCTCGCGGATACTCAATCCGGTCGAAATTTGCAAGTACAAGTAAAATTATAAGATCAACGAATTGTTGAGTGCCTGGCAGTATTAGCTTTGTCAGGCCAAGTTAGAAACTGTTAACCTTAAATGTTGGTTTTGACCACTGTCCACAAGTAAACATTTTATAAGTGCCGGTGTCGGAATAGACTATGACGGGCGTTTGGACATAGTCCCCGGACGGCCTAAATTTAGCTACTAAATCAATAATAGTTTGCATAGCTTTTTCTTCGCATTCAAATGTTGCGGCGTCTTTGATGTCAGTACTAAAGTTTCTTTCATATTTTCTTCGCAGATCGAGCGATGCCCCTTTTTTTACATAATGTATTTCATGATGCGTTGGTTTAAAAAGATAGCCAATATTTAAACTCATTAAGATTCACTCCTTCTAGACTTGGGCATTCCTGCGACTTTTTAGTAATTACCAAACTTATTAGATGGAGCCTTTGCTCTATCCAAGTTCTACCAAGCACTCTTTAGTCATGAATATATACCTAGCGAGGTGAAAAAATCAAGTGGAGAATAACCATGATCATATTGATTATTATAGGTTTTTTTGACTTTTCTTTAGGCTGTTGTTTAACTGTTAAGACGTTAAAGTGTTTACCAATTAGAAAACGGATTTAATAATTCAAATGCCAGAATTTGCTAACAAAACCATTGAGTCCCATTCAGAACTGCTCATGCTGCGTCATATTGTCCAATGGTTCGAATCGGAGACAGAGGCCTGGAAGTGGTATACACAACGAAAGCTTTGCGCCTTCGGCGGATTAGCGCCTCGCGAGGTAGTACAGAAATACGATAACGCTGGCATTATCGAATTACAGAAATGGATTGCAGAGCGTGAGATGGGAGGGTTCCAGTGAAAAAAGTGTTCGAAAACAACTTAAAACAAATGCAGGTGTTACTCAGCGAGTTTACTTCCTCTTTTAAAAATGGCGGTCGCAGCAACAAATGGCTGCGAACATCTCGGTGCGAAATTTATGTGAGAGCCAACTATATAGCTAGCAGCACTGAGTTGTGTCTTGCCTCTATTGAAATCGATGAAAAATTAAAGAACAGAAGTATGCTGACAGAATTAATTTTGTTTATTGAATCTGAATTAGAATTTGACATCATTATAGTAGAAAACATTCTATCACCAAGACTGTCCACGTTCTTAGATCGAAAGGGTTTTGAACTCATCCACGGTCCTAGTGTGTTCGGTCGCTCCTCCGTAAATGCAGTAAAAAAACTCTGTTCAACCTAGATATTTGCGAGTATTCGGAATGATAGAAAATAGTGAAACTCAGAATGCATTTTTAGCTATTGTAAATACTGATTTTCAAGCATTGCCATCTGACCCTTTAATCAGATTGGCATTGGGTATCTGGTACGAGAATTTTGTACCTAATCTAGAGCAATTGGATACTTATATAAGTTTCGCACGAGCCGGATACGTACTAGAGAGATTATTGGCATTCCACTGCGTTACTTCTGATGTGCGAACAAAGATAAAACCACGTATAAAAACGTTAGCAGAAAAATTGGAACCATATTTTACTATATTACCCATATCGACGACCTTAGAACTGCGCGATAATTGTGGTGACCCACTGGCACACCGATGGGGTTTACGTGACTCATTATCTTTTCAGATTCAGAGTATTCTTCCGTATCAGACTCGTCATTATATTCACAAAAATGCAAATGCAACTAATATGAACCTGAATGAATCTCAAAATGAGACATTAAGACGCGCGGTAGGGGGTCTAAACAGCTGGGGTTGCTCTGTTAGTCAGCAGTGTTCGATACTCGGCATTTCAAAGAACAGTCTCATAGGCTCGCAAAAATCAATTTTGATTAGTCTAAAACTGAGTAGCCAGCAGTCTCAGCGAGTGCAGTTTATAAACTTCATTGACGAAGCCATACGAGCGCAATTCAATAACCCCGATAATATAAGAGAATTTATGAGGATGCCCAATAAAAATTCATTTTTTAAAGGGCAAACTCCAATATCACTGATAGAAAATGGTGGCGTTGAGCAGCTAAGAGAGCTTTCTCGAAGGTTGTGGTCACAGATCCTCGGTGTTTGAAAAAGTGAGTATTATATTTCGCATGTAAATGTATTCATATCGATACATATTGCGATGAGAATGTCACATGGGCAGGAAAGAGATTGGTCAGCAATTACAGCAAGAGCGTAACGAAAGGTACTTAAACCAATTAGGGTTCGAACTTACAGCTTCCCCTAAAGAGCTCAAGCGCCAAACATTAGACAGAACTGGATTCTGTCTACGTCGACGACTGATAGACTTGAAACTTTGCAAGATGAAATAAAATGGAGAACTGTTAATGACGAAAACTGACTGGATTTTTAGTGAAGCGGATCACAGTTTACATCAAGAATTTTCCGATCAGGATAGTGTTCTCAACCCAGTTGACAACACAAATCCAGTAGAGCTTATCATTGACTTTCCAGCCTCGTTTAATGTCACAAAAGGGAAAACCGGAGATGAGTCTTTTTCTCAATTGTCTGTTGATATACCGGCAGATGTCATGGACAAGATGGCTATTGTGTGGTGCAAAAAACGAGGACTTGATGGAGCTTTCGGGGGGCCAGTAGGTCGCGAATTTGGCTCCGTAGATTGTGAGTACGACGATCAAGTTTCCACCATTATCGAACAAAGGGATGAGATAGAGAATTTGGTACAGTGTAGAAAAGGACAGTCAGTGACGGAGGCTATTCTTGAATTTGATAATATTTTTGATGTTGTAGCGAACAGTCCAGAAGAGAGTAAGCGTTTAAAGGCTGAGTCCAATGCACTTATTAAGGATAGGGACGTCAACGAACAAAATGGCCTATTTGCGCAGTTACCAAGTCGAAGTAAACGAGCTGCCTTCGGTATCCTCAGCCAAATTAGTGTTAATCAAAATATCGATGACGAATCATCATTGCTATCCAAAATAGAAGAGTCGTTATTTGCAGAGCATATTATGTCTGCTGATGAGTATTTTTTAGAGTCCTACTGGAGATTTGAAGATCGATTGGCGGCGGGGGTATATGCACCAGGGGTGAACGAAAGCCAGCAATGGTTTCTAGTCAGTATCAATAGTTGCAATGAAGTATTAACACCACTTGCACCACTTAGCGTCAAAATTGTTGAGAGATTAATTCAATTAAGCAAACTCACTCCTGAACAATCGTCGCGATGGATTACACCGCAAAGGAAACTAAAAATGTATCGTTGGAAGAATTAGCCTGATGCGCTCCCTTAATCAATCGGCAACAAGTCTTTAACCGATAAGTCGGCTATGCGCTCATTTGAGTCTTGATCGCCCACACACATTTACTATATTGGTAAATAAAGTCATTTATCAGCCTTACCTGAAAGTCTATAATGCCTTTGACAGGAAAAAGTTCTTATCGTCATCTACTTTGGAGATTTTTGTAATGTTCTCTTTAGAGCATGAGAAGGTAGCTCAAGTAGCAATGTCAACCTTTTTTAAAATCATGAGCGCTTGGGATGTAAGTGCCGAAGATCAAAGAATTCTACTGGGAATGCCCTCGGAAATAACATTCTATCATTGGAAAAATGGGGAAGTTTCAAATCTGCCCAATGACACGTTAGAACGAATTTCCTACATTCTGGGTATTTATAAAGCTCTGACAACTTTATTTTCAACTGGCAAACAGGCTAACCAGTGGCCCCTGAAACGCAATAAAGCTTTCAACCATGAGTCCGCATTAGATGTCATGTTAAAAGGCAGCATCACTCATTTACGGGAAGTACGAAGATTCCTAGATGCCGCTCAACATAATTAGGACGTTCTTAATATCTCGCCTTAATGCCGAGGAATGGTAGTGCCCCTAGTTTATTTTTTGAAGCAGTCTAAATTATTGATTGTTCTGGAGCCGATGTTAAGAATAAACAAGCACTAAAATCACGGACAATGACAGATAAAATCCTAGATGCCTATGATGGGAACAAAACCTAATATATATGAGTCCAACTAACTTCAATGGATGATAAATAGCAATTCTCTGGCTGCTTCAGCAGCCAGTACCGGCGGGTTAAGTAAATCGGAAAAGTATCTACTGCGATTCGCTTTCTTATTCATTACAGACGATGGAAATAAATTTCAAACGCCTGTGATGAATTATTCAAGTTCAATGTTTATATCTGAAATGGCTATAGAACAACAGGGTAAGATCTCGTTGTCATCGATAAAAGCAAGAGGGTCTATTGTGTAGTGTACCTCTCCGGATACTAGCTTACAGCGGCATGCTCCACAGAAGCCACCTCTACAATGCGAATTAGTCGGTAATTGTGCTGCTTCTAGACTTTCAAGGATTGTATAACCATCTATGGACGGCACATTTTTAGTGCCGCCCACAGTCTTACATTTGATAATCTTTGCCAATTTCTATAGGTCAAAATCATCAAAGTCTGATGAGGCAACTTCTGAATCAATTTGAGAAATAACATAGGATGCTATCTCTGATTCTTGAGGAGCCACTTGTACGTTATCAGACATCAAATAATTGTCCATCCAAGGCAGAGGATTTGATTTTGATTCAAAAGGTGAGTCTAATCCAATTGCTTTCATTCGCATGTGGGCAATGTATTCAACGTACTCACAAAGAATGTTTTTGTTTAATCCAATCATAGAGCCGTATTGGAACAGGTAGTCAGCCCATTGCTTTTCTTGATTCGCCGCATTCACAAAAATCTGAGTGGCTTCTTGCTTTAGTTCTTCTGCAATTTCAGCCATTTCAGGATCGTCTTTCCCTTTTGACCATAAATTAATTATGTGTTGAGTCGAACTTAGGTGTAGGTTTTCATCTCGGGCAATAAGCCGCAGTAGCTTTGCATTTCCTTCCATGAGTTGCCGCTCGCAAAAAGCGAATGTACATGCGAAAGAAACATAAAAACGTATTGCCTCTAGGGCATTTACGGACTGCATACAAAGGTAAAGTTTCTTTTTTAATTCTCGCAACGTGATATCGTGAATATCTCCATCTACTTCAAATACACCTTCTCCTCGTGTTTGATAGAGCTGTGTCGCGAAGATCAGATCGTCATAATATTTTGAGACGTCGGTTGCTCTTTTTTGAATTTCAGAATTCTCAACGATATCATCAAAGACCGGACTTGGGTCTGAGAAAACGTTGCGCAATATATGAGTGTACGATCTGCTGTGAATTGTTTCAAAAAATGACCACGTTTCGATCCAAGTTTCTAATTCCGGAATTGAAACAATAGGCAAGAATGCAATATTTGGGCTGCGCCCTTGCACTGAATCCAATAATGTTTGATATTTTAAATTAGATATAAATATGTGTTTTTCTGCATCTGAAAGTTTTTGAAAGTCGATGCGATCTTTAGACACATCCACTTCTTCTGGACGCCAGAAAAAAGAGATCTGTTTTTCAGTTATCTTTTCGAAAATTACATGTTTCTGTTGGTCAAAGCGTGCAACGTTCACAGAATTGCCGAAGAACATTGGTTCTTTCAGTTGATCATTCTTTACCTGATTAAATGTACTAAATTTCATCTCTGCTTTCTCCTTACGCCGCCAACATCAAAAATTCTTCATAGCAATTTAAGGGGGTTTTTAGCTTGTGAACATTTATCTCAGATTCTTGTGGTGCCACCTGAACATTATCGGAGATCAGGTAGTTATTCATCCATGGCAGCGGGTTAGAGGTAACATCATAGGGCTGGCCCATGCCGATAACCGCCATACGCTGGTTAGCAATGTATTCAACATACTGACACAAAATTTCTTTATTCAGGCCAATCATAGAGCCGTGCTGGAACAGATATTCTGCCCATTGCTTTTCCTGCTCTACTGCTTTCATAAAGATAGCTTTGGCTTCCTCGGCGCATTCCTCGGCGATTTCTGCCATCTCAGGGTCGTCCTTGCCTTTAGCCCACAGATTCAGGATATGCTGAGTGGAGGTCAGGTGCAGGTTTTCATCGCGGGCAATCAGACGGATGATCTTGGAGTTACCTTCCATCAGCTCACGCTCTGCAAACGCGAAAGTACAGGCAAAGGAAACATAGAAACGAATCGCTTCCAGTGCGTTAACCGAATTCATACACAGGTAGAGCTTTTTCTTCAGCTCTCGCATGTTAACCGGGTAGGGCTGACCTTCGTTGGTGTACATGCCTTCGCCCTGAGTTTGCCAAAGCTGAGTGGCATAAATCAGGTCGTCGTAATACTTGGAAATATCCGTTGCACGACGCTTAATCTCTTCGTTCACCACGATATCTTCAAAGATACTGCTCGGATCGGTAAACAGGTTACGCAGAATATGCGTGTAAGAGCGAGAGTGGATCGTTTCGAAGAAAGACCATGTCTCTACCCAGGTTTCCAGTTCCGGCAACGAGATAATCGGCAGGAATGCGATATTCGGGCTGCGGCCCTGCACCGAATCAAGCAGTGTCTGATATTTCAGGTTAGAAATGAAAATGTGCTTTTCCGGCTCGGTCAGTTTCTGAAAGTCTACCCGGTCACGGGTGACATCCACTTCTTCCGGACGCCAGAAAAAGCTAATTTGCTTTTCGATGAGCTTTTCAAAAATCGAATGTTTTTGTTGGTCGTAACGGGCAACGTTAACCGGATTACCAAAAAACATCGGCTCGTCGAGCTGATTCACATTTTGCTGATTAAACGTGGTGTATTTCATATTTTATTATCACTTCACTAGCGCAATAAGAAGCCCGGCTGGCGCCGGGCAAATGAACAATTGTTATATTTTACAAGCACCGCCGGCGCAATCGTCGTCTTCTTCAATCACGACTTCCTGAGCGGCTGGTTTCGCTGCTGCGGCGCTGGTTGTTTCAACCGGCGCATCGGCAGCACCGTCACGGGTGTTATGGTAATACAGTGTTTTAACGCCCAGTTTGTATGCGGTAAGCAGGTCTTTAAGCAACAAGCGCATAGGCACCTTGCCATTTTCATACTTGGACGGGTTATAGCTGGTATTGGCTGAAATCGTCTGGTCGACAAACTTCTGCATGATACCGCATAACTGCAGGTAACCATCATTAGACGGGATATCCCACAGCAGTTCGTACTGGTCTTTCAAACGCTCATATTCCGGTACAACCTGCTTAAGTACGCCGTCTTTACTGGACTTAACGCTGATATGGCCACGCGGTGGCTCAATACCATTGGTGGCATTAGAGATCTGCGATGACGTCTCTGATGGCATCAGGGCCGACAAAGTAGAGTTACGTAAACCGTGTTCAACGATGTCTTTACGCAGGCCTTCCCAGTCCAGATGCAGCGGTTCGTTGCAAACTGAATCCAGATCTTTCTTGTAGGTATCGATTGGCAGTACACCCTGAGAATACGTAGTTTCGTTAAACTTAGGACACGCGCCTTTCTCTTTGGCCAGGTTGTTTGATGCCTTAAGCAGGTGATACTGCATGGCTTCAAAGGTTTTATGCACCAGGCTGTTAGCACTGAAGTCTGAATACTTCACGCCGTTCTTCGCCAGGTAGTAGGCAAAGTTAATCACACCGATGCCCAGCGTACGACGACCCATGGTGGCGTTGTAGGCAGCAGGTACCGGATAGTCCTGATAGTCGAGCAGGCTGTCGAGTGCGCGAACGGCCAGGTCTGACAGTTCCTCAAACTCATCCAAAGACTTAATGGCGCCTAAGTTAAAGGCTGACAGTGTACATAACGCAATTTCACCATTTTCGTCGTTAACGTGTTCCAGCGGCTTGGTTGGCAGCGCAATTTCAAGACACAGGTTACTTTGACGAACCGGCGCCACTTTTGGATCAAACGGGCTGTGCGTATTACAGTGATCGACGTTCTGCAGATAAATACGGCCTGTGCTGGCACGTTCCTGCATAAACAAGCCAAACAGTTCCATGGCTTTAATGCGTTTTTTGCGGATTGACTCGTCCTGCTCGTACTTAACGTACAGTTCTTCAAACTTAGGCTGGTCGGCAAAGAAAGCATCGTACAGGCCAGGGACGTCTGACGGGCTGAACAACGTGATGTAATCGTCTTTCATCATGCGCTGATACATCAGCTTGTTAAACTGCACGCCGTAGTCGAGGTGACGTACGCGGTTTTCTTCTACACCGCGGTTATTTTTGAGTACCAGCAGTGATTCAACTTCCATATGCCACAACGGATAAAACAGCGTTGCTGCACCACCACGAACACCACCCTGAGAGCAGCTCTTAACCGCCGTCTGGAAGTATTTATAAAAAGGAATACAACCAGTGTGGAAAGCTTCACCGCCACGGATTGGGCTGCCCAGCGCACGAATACGACCAGCATTTACACCGATACCAGCACGCTGACTCACGTACTTAACAATGGCACTGGCTGTGGCATTAATTGAATCAAGGCTGTCGCCGGTTTCAATTAATACACATGAGCTGAACTGACGGGTAGGGGTACGAACGCCCGACATAATAGGGGTTGGCAGAGATAGCTTGAATGTAGACGTTGCATCGTAGAAACGACGAACGTATTGCAAACGGGTCTCTTTCGGGTAGTTGGCGAACAAACATGCCGCTACCAGAATATACAGGAATTGAGCGCTTTCGTAGATCTCACCCGTTACACGGTTCTGAACCAGGTACTTACCTTCCAGCTGTTTAACGGCCGCATAGCTGAAGTTCATGTCACGCCAGTGATCGATATAGCTATCCATCTCGGCGAATTCTTCCGGCGTGTAGTCTTCTAACAGGTGAGTATCATATTTACCCATGTCGACCATACGGGCCACATGATTAAACAACTTAGGTGGCTCAAATTCACCAAACGCCTTTTTACGTAAGTGAAAAATTGCCAGACGAGCTGCCAGGTACTGGTAATCCGGTGCATCCGTTGAGATTAGATCTGCCGCTGACTTGATCAGGGTTTCATGGATCTCGGCGGTTTTGATTCCGTCGTAAAACTGAATGTGGGCTTTAATTTCTACCTGTGATACCGAGACATTGTTGAGTCCCTTTGCTGCCCAGGTAATAACTTTGTGAATTTTCTCCAGATCAATGGGCTCTTTTTCACCATTGCGTTTGGTGACAGATAAATTGTTATTCATTTTAGTGGCCGTTTGTCAGTTAGCGCTATTCGCGGGGCAAGTTTGCGTTGCCCAATTTGTTTTAAATTATTAATTTCGAAGGGATCCATCGGCGATCGCTTCGATCCGTGAATGTATATTCCGCCTGAGAATTACCTGCATCAGTCGGTTTTTTAAACAAGACTGCTATCGGATAACCACAAGATAGTGAGGTTTTGACTTTAATGCAACCCAATATCTGGTGCTTAATTCAGCGATCAAATCAAGGCCGGCAAAAGGTTAGTATTGACTAACCTTTTAGGTTTGAACAAAGCAAGATTTGACTGAATGCAAGCACTTTAGATTTTTTTTGCGATCGCTTAAAACAATTTATTCCGAATATTTAATTTTTATAAATATGCGATATATAGTGTCCGGGAATAAATATGGACACTATATATTGTGTATCGTCAAGATTTTTCACATTGCAAAATGTAGTTGACGTCAACGTTTCGATCCGATAGTACGAACGCCTGATTGAAGGGATCAAAATGTAGCCCGGTGGCAGATCGGGTAAACAGACCCGCCTGATCGGCAATTTTTATCAGCTCAGACGGTTTGAGGAAACGCTGATACTGGTGCGTGCCCTTAGGCACCCATTGTAATACGTATTCAGCTGCCACAATGCCCATCAGATAAGCTTTAAGGTTGCGGTTTAAGGTAGAGAAGAACACCTTGCCGCCAGGCTTAACCAGTTTGGCACACGCGCTGATCACTGAAGCCGGGTCGGGCACATGCTCAAGCATCTCCATACAGGTTACTACGTCAAAGGATTCCTGCTGTTCGGTTGCCAGGCTTTCAACACTCACACAGCGATAATCAACTTTAACACCTGTTTCCAGACTGTGGAGCTGAGCGATTTCCAGTGAGGCACTGGCCATATCGATACCAGTAACCTCGGCCCCTCGTACAGCCAGCGACTCAGCAAGAATGCCGCCGCCGCAGCCGACATCGAGGATCTTCTTGCCAAATACGCCTGCGCATTTTTCCTCTATAAAGGAAAGGCGTAGCGGGTTGATGGCATGCAAAGGTTTAAACTGGCCTTGTGGGTCCCACCAGTGGGCAGCGATTTCAGAAAACTTGTCGATTTCCGTTTGATCTACATTTTGCTGTGTTTCTGTCATGAGCGTGAGTTTTCATCTTACCTGAAGTTAAAAATCCGCTTTACATTACCGCAAATCGGCAATCTGCACATGGCTTATTTGCGGCCGGCTTTAGCAATCGCGCAAAATTTAAACGCTTAGGAGATAAGTGAAGGTAAGGATGCATTAATCACTACATAAATGCTGATTTGGGTGATAAACTCATTGGTTAATTAGAAGACCCCCAATGCGTGATCCAAGGGGATCCGGACGCAGGATCGTCAGGTATCTGCAGGATTGCGACAAACTTATAATAAGGGACCAAGCAGTTTATGACTGATAACGCCAAAGAAATTCTCCCCGTTAATATAGAGGAAGAGCTCAAAACGTCGTATCTGGATTATGCGATGAGCGTTATCGTTGGGCGCGCGCTGCCCGACGTACGTGATGGCTTAAAACCGGTACACCGCCGTGTGCTGTTTGCCATGAATGAGTTGAAGAATGACTTTAACAAACCTTATAAAAAGTCTGCCCGTGTAGTGGGTGACGTCATCGGTAAATATCACCCCCACGGTGACTCTGCCGTATACGATACCATCGTTCGGATGGCGCAGCCTTTCTCCTTACGCTACATGCTGGTTGACGGACAAGGTAACTTTGGTTCGGTCGACGGCGACTCCGCCGCAGCAATGCGTTACACCGAAGTGCGCATGGCAAAAATTGCCCACGAACTGCTTGCTGATTTAGACAAAGAAACCGTGGACTTCGTGCCTAACTATGATGGCACCGAACACATCCCCGATGTGTTACCCACCAAAATTCCTAACCTGCTGGTAAACGGGTCTTCAGGTATTGCCGTAGGGATGGCAACCAACATTCCACCGCATAACCTCACCGAAATTGTAAACGGCTGTATTGCATTAATTGACGAGCCATCGCTGGATGTCGATCAGTTAATGGAATACATACCAGGGCCGGATTTTCCAACCGCAGCATTAATCAGTGGCCGTAAAGGCATCGTGGATGCGTACCGCACCGGTCGCGGCAAAATCTATATGCGTGCCCGTGCCGAAATCGAAACCGAAGACAACGGCAAAGAAACCATTATCGTTACGGAAATTCCGTATCAGGTGAACAAAGCCCGCCTAATCGAGAAGATTGCCGAGCTGGTAAAAGAGAAACGCATCGAAGGCGTTTCTGCCTTGCGCGACGAGTCTGATAAAGACGGTATGCGTATTGTGGTTGAAGTTAAACGTAACGAGTCGGCCGAAGTGCTGCTTAACCACCTGTATGCCAACACCCAGATGCAAACGGTATTTGGTATTAACATGGTGGCGCTGGATAACAACCAGCCAAAGGTGTTTAACCTTAAAGAAATCCTGCAGGCGTTTATTTTACACCGCCGTGAAGTGGTTACCCGCAGAACAGTTTACGAGCTGCGTAAAGCCCGTGACCGCGCGCATGTCCTTGAAGGCCTGGCCATTGCACTGGTTAATATCGACCCGGTCATTGAATTAATTAAAGCATCGCCAAGTCCTTCAGAAGCCAAACAAGCGTTAGTGGCTTCTGGCTGGGAGCTGGGGGATGTAGCCGAAATGCTGCAGCGTGCTGGTAATGATGCGGCGCGCCCGGATTGGCTGGAGCCGGAATTTGGTATTCGCGATGGTAAATACTACCTGACTGAGCAACAGGCTCAGGCAATTCTGGACCTGCGTTTACACAAATTAACCGGTCTTGAACACGAAAAAATCCTCGACGAATACAAGCAACTGCTCGAGCTGATTGCCGAGTTGCTGCACATTCTGGGTAGCCCTGAGCGCCTGATGGAAGTAATTCGCGAAGAGCTGGAAAAAGTGCGTGACGAATTCGGCGACGAGCGCCGTACCGAAATCACCGCCGCCAGCCATGACATTGATTTAGAAGATCTGATTGAACGTGAAGAAGTGGTCGTTACTTTGTCTCATGAAGGTTACGTGAAGTACCAGAAATTGACTGAGTATGAAGCGCAGCGACGTGGCGGTCGAGGTAAGTCTGCCACTAAGATGAAAGACGAAGACTTTATTGAGAAGCTGCTGGTTGCCAATACGCACGATCATATCCTGTGTTTCTCAACCCGCGGCCGTCTGTACTGGCTGAAGGTTTATCAATTACCACTGGCCAGCCGTAATGCCCGTGGTCGTCCGATTGTAAATATTCTGCCATTGGAAGATGATGAGCGTATTACCGCGATCCTGCCTATCAAGGAATTCGAGGAAGACAAATTTGTACTGATGGCCACGGCCAATGGTGTGGTGAAGAAAACCAGCCTGACCATGTACTCACGTCCTCGTTCAAGCGGTATCATTGCAGTAAACCTGAATGAAGGTGACGAACTGATTGGTGTAGCGATTACCCATGGCGATGATGACATCATGCTGTTCTCTGATGCCGGTAAGGTGGTTCGCTTTAACGAGAAGCTGCGTGATTCTGAAACCGGCGCCGTTAAACTGGATCCGGAGACTGGTGAAGAGCTGCTGGCACTGCGCCCAATGGGGCGGACTGCAACAGGTGTTCGTGGTATTAAGATGCCAGATGGCCAGAAAGTCGTGTCGTTAATCGTGCCTCGTGGTGACGGTGCCGTACTGACCGCCACCGAGAACGGTTACGGGAAACGTACACCGCTGGAAGATTACCCGGCCAAGAGCCGTGCAACCCAGGGTGTGGTGTCGATTAAAGTCTCGGATCGTAACGGCAAAGTGGTCGGTGCGGTACAGGTAGATGAAAACGACGAAATCATGCTGATCAGTAATGCCGGTACGCTGGTAAGAACCCGGGTGAGTGAAGTATCTACCGTTGGGCGAAATACCCAGGGTGTGAGACTGATCCGTACCGGTGTAAACGAGCAACTGGTTGCGTTACAACGGATCGAAGAAATCGAAGACGCCGAATTAATAGAAGCTGAAGGCGATGAAGCCGAAGCCGTCGATACAAACGCCGCGCAAGACGGCGCAGATGAGTCAACGACAGACGAATAATCCTGCGTTAAAGGATACAACAAGCATCGCAAGCGGCTCTTAGTGCCGCTTGTTTTTTAGTGTATGTAAGCATTATGCCACCAGTAACAACCTTGCAGGCAGGTGATAATGCTTCCTGACAGTATTTAAGAAGCTCATGAAAAACGTATTCAATTTTAGTGCTGGCCCGGCCATGCTGCCGCCCGCAGTGATGGCGCAGGCACAACAGGAATTTATTAACTGGCGTGACAGTGGATGCTCGGTGATGGAAGTAAGCCATCGCGGTGCAGACTTTATCGAAATTGCCGCAACGGCTGAACAGGACCTGCGCGACCTGATGAACGTACCGGACAACTACAGGGTACTGTTTCTGCAAGGCGGCGGGCGCGGCCAGTTTGCTGCGGTGCCGCTGAATATTTCAAATCAGGACGATACCTCTCTGCATCTGGTGAGTGGTTCCTGGTCGAAAGGCGCGGTTGCAGAAGCTTCAAAGTATAATAATGCCAAAGTGATTGGCGAAGTCGTTGATCACAACGGTTATCAGTTTATGCCTGAGCCGGCTGCTGCCGACATCGATCAAAGTGCGGCGTATCTGCATTTCTGCCCAAACGAAACCGTGGATGGCATTGCCTACAAATGGTTGCCGGACGCCGGTGATGTACCGCTGGTTGCCGATATGTCGTCGAATATTTTGTCTGGCCCGGTAGACGTGAGCAAGTACGGTATTATTTATGCCGGTGCGCAGAAGAACATTGGCCCGTCTGGCTTATCGGTAGTGATTGTTCGTGACGATCTGGTCGGTAAGGCCCGCCAGAGCACGCCGTCGATTTTCGATTACGAACTGATGGCCAAAAATGATTCCATGTATAACACACCGCCAACCTTTTCATGGTACCTGGCGGGGCTGGTATTTAAATGGCTGAAAGCCCAGGGCGGTGTAGAAGCTATGGCCAGCCTCAATCAGCACAAAGCAGATACATTGTATAAAGCCATTGATGACTCGTCGTTTTACCGTAACAACGTACATCCGGAAAACCGTTCGATTATGAACGTACCTTTCCATCTGGCCGATCCGGCACTGGATAAAGTGTTCCTGAAAAAGTCCAAAGAAGCGGGTTTAATGGCCCTCAAAGGTCACCGTTCGGTAGGCGGTATGCGTGCCAGCATTTATAACGCCATGTCGATTGAAGGGGTAGAAGCCCTGGTCAGCTTTATGAAGGACTTCGAGGAGCATCACGCATGAGTGCAGAGCAGTTAACGTTACAGCCGGTCAAAAAAATCGACGGTACCGTCAACGTGCCGGGCTCAAAGAGTCTGTCAAACCGGGCCTTGTTACTGGCGGCACTGGCAAAGGGCGAAACCCGTCTGACTAACCTGCTCGACAGTGACGATATTCGGCACATGCTGGATGCCCTTAAATCACTGGGTGTTGAATACAGCTTAAGCCATGACAAAACCGAGTGTAAGGTCACCGGCCTGGGCGGCGCGTTCTCGGTTGATAAACCGCTTAGTCTGTTTTTAGGCAATGCCGGTACCGCCATGCGCCCGTTATGTGCTGCGCTGGCTGCCTCAAATGTAACAGTTCAACTGACCGGCGAACCACGCATGGAAGAACGACCGATTGGCGACCTGGTTGATGCGCTGCTGGAAGCGGGAGCGGATATTGAGTATTTAAAAAATGCCGGTTATCCGCCGCTTAAAATTACCGGTAGTCAGTTAAAGGGTGGTGAGTTGTCTGTGGATGGCAGTGTGTCGAGTCAGTTTCTTACTGCACTGTTAATGGCTGCTCCGTTATTTGCGGAAGACACCACTATCGCCATTAAAGGCGAGTTAGTGTCAAAGCCTTATATCGACATAACCCTGGATACCATGGCCAAATTTGGCGTGTCGGTTGAAAATCTGGATTATCAGCGCTTTGTGATCAAAGCCGGACAGCAGTACGTGGCACCTGAAACCTTTATGGTGGAAGGGGATGCGTCATCAGCCTCTTACTTTTTAGCAGCTGGCGCGATTAAAGGCGGCACGGTAAAAGTAACGGGTATTGGCAAGCAAAGCATCCAGGGCGACATCCGTTTTGCCGATGTGCTGGAAGCCATGGGCGCTAAAGTGGAATGGTTTGACGATTGCATCGTTATTCATGGTGCACCGCTTAAAGGCGTGGACATGGATATGAACCATATCCCTGACGCTGCCATGACTATTGCCACCACGGCGTTATTTGCCGAGGGTGACACCTGCATCCGCAACATCTATAACTGGCGGGTTAAAGAAACCGATCGGTTATTTGCAATGGCCACCGAGCTGCGTAAACTGGGTGTGGAAGTAGAAGAAGGGCATGATTATATTCGGGTAACGCCTGGCGCTGCATTACAACATGCAGCCATTGATACCTATAACGATCACCGCATTGCCATGTGTTTTTCGCTGGTATCTCTGAGTGATACGCCGGTAACGATTAACGATCCCGGTTGTACCGCTAAAACTTTCCCTGATTATTTCACCCGCTTTGCCACAATCTGTCATCGTTAAGACAGATTTAACCTCTACTATCCATCGCGCTGGTCTCAGGGCCAGCGTGCGTTAGCTACAGACTTAGGTATTATGCCCGGGTATTTATTGACGTGTATCATTGCCAATTGAGCTTACACGGGTATAATTGCCGCCGTTTTCGAGTTCTTATTAACATTTTATTAAATAACTGGAGCAGGTATGCATCCAATACCCGTAGTAACGGTAGATGGTCCTAGTGGGGCAGGGAAAGGCACACTAAGCGCATTAATCGCAGAAAAGCTCGGCTGGCACTTACTGGACAGTGGCGCGATTTATCGCGTTCTGGCCGTTGCCGCCATGCATCATGACCTTCCGGTCGACGATGAAAGTGCTGTTGTTCCGCTGGCCTCCGGCCTTGACGTCAGTTTTGAAATTGACAATGAGCAGCGCCGTGTGGTGCTGGAAGGTGAAGACGTCACTGACGATATTCGCACCGAAGAAGTCGGCGCTGTAGCGTCACAAATTGCGTCCCTTGCCAGGGTTCGTGAGGCGCTGTTACGCCGCCAGCGCGCGTTTCAGCAAGATCCCGGCCTGGTGGCCGACGGTCGTGATATGGGTACCGTAGTGTTCCCTGATGCCAATGTAAAATTATTCCTGACCGCCAGCGCTGAAGCCCGCGCGGAGCGTCGCTATAATCAGTTGAAAGATAAAGGTCTGGATGTTAATATTGCGCGCCTTTTAACCGATATCAAAGCCCGGGATGATCGCGACGCGAATCGTTCTATCGCGCCATTGGTACCGGCAGAAGACGCCATAGTAATCGATTCAACAGATTTGGATATAAACCAAGTCTTTGAAAGTGCAATGGAAATTATCAATTCCAGGCTCTAAGCCGTAGTTGGTTTCACCATCGCAATCGTTGTCACAGGAAGTGACGACTTTGTTTAATAACCCCACGTTATCCGGATAGAAATGTGGATGTCAACCTAAATTAGTTACCAAATCATATGACTGAAAATTTTGCACAACTTTTTGAAGAGAGCTTACAAGAACTTGAAACTCGTCCAGGTTCAATTGTAAAGGGTACTGTAGTTTCAATTGATAAAGACATCGTTCTTGTTGACGCAGGTCTCAAATCAGAAAGTGCTATCCCAGCTGAACAATTTAAAAATGCCGAAGGCGAATTAGAAATCGCAATCGGTGACGAAGTCGACGTAGCGTTAGACGCAGTAGAAGACGGCTTCGGTGAAACTATCCTGTCTCGTGAAAAAGCTAAGCGTCACGAAGCGTGGGTTGAGCTGGAAAAAGCTTACGACGATAAAGCCACTATCAAAGGCGTTATCAACGGAAAAGTTAAAGGCGGTTTCACTGTTGAAGTTAACAGTGTTCGCGCATTCCTGCCAGGTTCACTGGTTGACGTACGCCCTGTACGCGATACCACTCACCTGGAAGGCAAAGAGCTTGAGTTTAAAGTAATCAAGTTAGACGCCAAGCGTAACAACGTTGTTGTTTCTCGTCGTGCTGTTATCGAAGCAGAAAGCAGTGCAGAGCGTGAAACCCTGCTGGCTAACCTGGAAGAAGGTCACGAAGTTAAAGGTATCGTTAAGAACCTGACAGACTACGGTGCGTTCGTAGATCTGGGCGGTGTTGACGGCCTGCTGCACATCACTGATATGGCTTGGAAGCGTGTTAAGCACCCAAGCGAAATCGTGAATGTTGGTGACGAAATCAACGTTAAAGTGCTGAAGTTCGACAAAGAAAAGCAACGTGTATCTCTGGGCATGAAGCAGATGGGCAACGATCCATGGCAAGAAATTGCACAACGTTACCCAGAAGGCACTAAGATCACTGGCCAGGTAACTAACCTGACTGACTACGGTTGTTTCGTAGAGATCGAAGACGGTGTTGAAGGTCTGGTTCACGTTTCTGAAATGGATTGGACTAACAAGAACATCCACCCATCTAAAGTTGTTAACCTAGGTGACACTGTAGATGTAATGGTTCTTGAGATTGACGAAGAGCGTCGTCGTATTTCACTAGGCCTTAAGCAGTGCATCGACAACCCTTGGGAAACTTTCGCTAAGTCACACGAAAAAGGTGACAAAGTGTCTGGTAAGATCAAGTCAATCACTGACTTCGGTATCTTCATCGGCCTTGACGGCGGCATCGACGGTCTGGTTCACCTGTCTGATATTTCATGGAACAAGTCTGGTGAAGACGCAGTTCGTGATTATAAGAAAGGCGACGAGATCTCAGCGGTTGTTCTGCAAGTCGACCCAGAGCGTGAGCGTATTTCTTTAGGCGTTAAGCAAATCGAAGAAGATCCGTTCAACAAGTATCTGACAGATACCAAGAAAGGTGCTATCGTTACTGGTACAGTTACAGCAGTTGATGCCAAAGGCGTTACTGTAAACCTGGCTGAAGAAGTTGACGGTTACATCCGTGTAGCTGATCTTTCTCGCGACCGTATCGAAGATGCGTCTGAAGTGGCTAACGTTGGCGACAGCATCGAAGCGAAGTACACCGGTGTTGACCGTAAGAACCGCATCGTAAACCTGTCTGTTAAAGCGAAAGACCAGGCTGACGAGAAAGAAGCAATCGACAAAGTGAACCAGCAAGACGACGCTGGCTTCGCGAACGCGATGGCTGAAGCTTTCAAAGCAGCAAAAGGCGAATAAGCTTTTTGATACATCAGGTATACGGTAAATGCCGTATACCTGTTGATGTAGCTGTTTGATGGATTGAATGACAAAGAGGTTTACACATGACCAAGTCTGAATTAATTGAGCGGCTCGCTGATCAGGCACGCCATATCCCGGCAAAAGAATTAGAAACTGCTATCAAAGAAATGTTGGAACAGATGGCGCAAACCTTACAAAAGGGTGACCGTATCGAAATCCGTGGATTTGGTAGTTTTTCTTTGCATTACCGCGCACCACGCGTGGGTCGTAACCCTAAAACCGGCGAAACGGTGGAGCTGGACGGTAAATACGTTCCGCACTTTAAGCCTGGCAAAGAGTTACGTGACCGGGTGAATGAATCAATCGCCTGATTATTATCTGCACAGATAGAAATAAAAAGCACTGTTATCAGTGCTTTTTTTGTATGTGGATGCTGTAACACTATCCACATTTTGTTATCCTGATTTCAATTTCTTTATTAAGGATCACGCACTTGAAAGGCTTGGCATTTTTACTCTGCATTATTGCGATTCTGGTACTGGCGATTGCTGTCGGTTCTCAAAATGATGCTGTAATATCAGTAAATTACCTGATTGCTAAGGCTGATATGACGGTCGCCACTCTGATTGCTATTGCATTAGGACTAGGCGTTGTCGTTGGTGTTCTGGCTATTCTGAGCAGTTGGCTTACGCTCAGGGTTAAGCTCATGCGGGCACAGGCTAAGCTTAACAAACTGCAGAAAGAATAAGCCTATGCTGGAGCTGTTATTCTTACTGCTGCCAGTAGCAGCCGGTTATGGTTACATAATGGGCCGCAACAGCGTTCGTCAGGCGCAGCGTAAACAATCCAGTATCCTTTCCAAGCATTATTTTCGTGGTTTAAATTTCCTGCTTTCTGATCAGCCCGACCGGGCTGTGGATACGTTAATTAAAATGATTAACGTTAACAGCGATACGGTGGAAACTCATATCGCCATGGGTAATTTTTACCGCCAGCGCGGCGAAATTGACCGCGCAATCCGCGTTCACCAGAATCTGGTTAGCCGTGACGAAATCCAGTCTACTCAGCGTGAACTGGCGCTTAAAGAGCTCGGCAGAGACTATATGCAGGCGGGCTTTCTTGAGCGGGCAGAGGGCGCATTTGTTAGTCTGCTTAATTCCGACAAGCATTTTGAATTTGCTCAGCAGCAATTGTTTGCCATTTATCAAACCACCAAAGAGTGGGGACGTGCTATCGAGCTGGCCGAAAAAATGCTGGCCGAAAACGACAGCATTCGTAGCAAGCTGGCCCATTTCTATTGTGAACAAGCTCAGCTTGAGCTGGATAATGAAGATATACCCGCTGCGCTTAAGGTGTTACAAAAAGCGGTCAATGTAGATGAACAGGCTGTCAGGCCATGGTTAATGCTGGGTGAAGTCACCTTTGATCAGGGGCGCTTGAAAGAGGCTGGTGAATACCTGGTGCAGGTTGCCAATCGCGACAAAAACTGGTTTATCGAAGCGGTACCGTTACTGGAACAAATTGCCAGTGAAACCGGTGAGTGGCAGAAATTCGAACAACTGTTAAATGATAACTGGGTGCAAAGTGCCACCTTGTACCTGGCTATGGTGGATGTGTTTTCCAATAAAGGGGAAGTACAGCACGCCGCCGATTATTTATTTAAACAACTGCAAAAAACGCCTACCATGCGTGGTTTCCATCGCCTGATGCAGTTGTACTGTGAGTTAAGTGATGATGCCAATGCCAAGGCGACTTACCAGCAGTTAAGACAGCTGGTTGCCAAGCAAATTGAACAGCGACCAAGATACCGTTGTAAAAGTTGCGGTTTTTCTGGCCGCAAACTGTACTGGCTGTGTCCATCCTGTAAGAAGTGGGGGGTTGTTAACCCCATTAGAGGTCTAGACGGAGAGTAAAGAGAATGAACCAAGAAGCCCGTGTGATAGTCGCATTGGATTTCGATGATGCCGATAAGGCCATGGCCCTGGTAGACCAACTGGATCCCAGTGCCTGTAAGCTAAAAGTCGGCAAAGAGATGTTTACCCTGTTCGGGCCTGAGTTTGTGAAATCGCTCATCGCCAAAGGGTTTGATATTTTTCTGGATTTAAAATTTCATGATATTCCCAACACCGTAGCTAAAGCTTGTAAAGCGGCTGCTGAAATGGGCGTGTGGATGGTAAACGTCCACGCCAGTGGCGGAGTGGAAATGATGAAAGCGGCTAAAAACGCTATTGCCGGTTCTTCTCATCCGCAAACTAAGCTGATAGCGGTAACAGTGCTGACCAGTATGGATCAGGCGCAGTTAAATGATGTGGTACCAGAGGTATCTCCAGCCGGGCAGGTTAAAAAGCTTGCGCAGTTAACCGCAGACAGTGGCCTGGACGGCGTTGTCTGCTCTGCTAAGGAAGCAGTAATGTTACGTCAAACGCACAGTGACGAGTTTCTGTTGGTAACACCTGGAATTCGTCCTGCAGGGGCAGATGTAGGGGACCAGAAAAGGGTGATGACACCGGTCGATGCCATCGACGCCGGTGTAAGCTACCTGGTAATGGGCCGCCCGATTACGCAGGCTGAAAATCCACTTGCCGCTTTGCAGGCAGTAAATCAGAGCCTGACCTGAATCACTAAAACCAAATAAAGGGGTCAGAGTTAATTAAATAAATTAACTCTGACCCCTTTATTTTTTGCCTTTCACTATACGGCGTTTTAATCTGATGAAAATGCAGAACTTGTAAAATTAACAGAAATTATAAGTCTCAAAATTGTTAATTTGTGCATCGGCTACTAGCGATTGAGGCGGCGAAAAAATCATCCGCCTCGTTTCGTTTATCCGATTATTCTGAAGATTTTAGCCACTTTTAATGATCATCTTTGAAATTCGATAAGCCATTTCGCCCCGGGTTTGGCAGGCTGTGCAGCAAGACTGAATAACCGGGAGCCTTGCATGTCACGAATCATTAGCTCTGCCTTACCTGCTGAGCGAGCACGAATGATAACTACGAAAAATTATTTAGATTGGGCAATAAAAACCTGGGTGGGTGTTATTCTCACCGGGCAGTGGATATTTGCGTTATACATCCTCGTACAATTTACGCTGCCGCTGTTAACCGGGCAGTTGGATGAATCCCGCTACGCTTATATGATCAGGGGTTATGTAAACGGCGACACAGTCAATAATGCTATTTTATTGCTTCATGTGGTACCCGTGATGCTGATTAGTCTGAGCGGCACCTTCCAGCTATTTCCCGCAATCAGGCTGCATTACCCAAGATTCCACCGTATTAATGGCCGTGTTTATCTGACCTTTGGTCTGTTTGGGGCGATTGGTGGACTTTATCTTACCTGGGTAACCGGCAGTCGCCTGAGTGATTTAGGCGCGCTGGGGGTTACCTTGAATGGTTTGCTTATTCCGGTAATGGTTTATTTTGCCTGGCGCTACGCAGTGCAACGGGATTTCGCCCGTCATCAGCGTTTTGCCGTGCATGCGTTTATCTTAATTAACGGAGTCTGGACCTTTAGATTGCTGCTGATGGGCTGGTTTATGCTTAATCAGGGACCACAGGGTAACAGCGCCAATCTGGATGGGCCGGCTGATGTTATTCTGTCATTTGCTTCTTACCTGTTGCCCATGTTAATCGCGGAGCTGATTTTCAGGGCTCGTGAGCGTAATACAGTTGCAAGTCGCGTTACAGCCATCATAGCAGTGGGAATTGCCATACTTATCACTTTGATTGGTACCGTCGCGGCTACCATGATGATGTGGGGGCCTCGTATTGTTGGCTATTAAACGTTAATTTGGCACAACCGGGTTGCTGGCAACGCCTTCTTTATTCAGATAACGCTGACGATACTGATTTGGCGTACAGCCCTCACTTGCCTTAAATGCACGGTTAAAAGGGGCTAGTGAGGCGAAGCCGGATTCAAGGCTTATGACCAGTATTGTCCAGTGTTCACTGTGCCCGGAGGTGAGCAACTGCTTAGCGTAGCTAATTCTGTAGCTATTGATAAACTGATTCACATTGGCCGCAGCGCTCAGAGCTCTTATTGCCCGGCTTATTCTGTACTCAGATACCTGCAGGGCATTGGCAATATCAATGGTTTTTAAATCGTGCTGTAAAAAGCGTTGTTCCTGTTCCATCAACTGCCTGATTTGCTTAAACACCTTTTCATCATCAGCGAGGATTGTCGCGGCTACGTTTTCGGTGCCAGAACTGATTTGGGATTTCTTACTGGTATGCCTGCGTGACTGATGTTGCCAGAGTAAAATAATAAAAGTTACCAGGGTAATAAGCAGTGCCGAACTCACTACAAACCAGGGTTTAACCTGACGGATGACATCGCTGGTCAAAATACCTTCGGCCACTACGGTGCAACTAAATACACCGGTAAAGAAACAGCCGGCAAATAATAATCGCTGGTACTGTGAAGTTTTGGTTGCCTGTCTGAAATCGCGCACGGCTTCCCAAAAGGCCAGTGCCAGAATGGTGGAAGACAGCAACTGCGTGATTTCTGACACTGCGCCTTTAATCCAGACAGTGTTATCGGCCGTTAGCCAGTTAACCGATTCCATCAGCTCCAGACTACGGCTTATCATCACCAGTATGGCAATAGAGGCGGCCAACGTATAATGCTGGATAGCAAGCGACTCACCACCGCGGAACAGCGCTCGGGAGATAAGCCAGATCACATTACAGGTAGCACAGGTGCCTAATGCAAAAACATACTGATACGGACTATCGGCCTGAGCGGTTAATACCTGTAGTGCGACCATGGCGAGGGAGCCGCTGAAAATCGCGGTAAGAATGTGCTCCACCCGAACCGGTCTGAAACATAGCTGCGCCAGCATCACGGTTAACGTGCAAAACAGAAGTACGTAATAAGCGTAATTAAGCCACATAAGCAGGCCACACAGATGATTCGGTTAGCAACAAAACATGACATTATGGTATGGCAAAGAAGGGCGGTTGCAAGCGAGTAATTGTTAGCCTTTGTTTCAATAAAAAAGGGGTCAGAGTACATTAATTTTATATTAATGTACTCTGACCCCTTTATTGTTTATTGGAAGCCGTTAGTTTGGCGACTTAAGCCAGGGCATCCATAGCAGGTGTGTATTGAATACCCAGTTGATCTCCCAAAGCTTCAACAACCGCTTTATAGGTGACTTTACCTTCGTGAACGTTAAGGCCATTCAGCAGGTGGATATCTTCCATCATGGCTTGTTTAGGCCCTTTGTTGGCCAGCGCCAGACCAAATGGCAAGGTTGCATTGTTTAGTGCCATGGTAGAGGTACGGGCTACGCCGCCAGGCATGTTCGCCACACAGTAATGAACCACACCGTCAACGATATAAACCGGGTCCTGGTGAGTAGTGGCTTTTGATGTGGCAAAACAACCGCCCTGGTCGATAGCTACGTCTACTACCACAGAGCCTTTTTTCATATTGGCAATATGTTGCTCATTAAGCAGTTTCGGTGCTGCCGCACCCGGAATAAGTACCGCACCAACTACCAGATCAGCAGACGCAGAATAATGCTCAATGGCATCCACCGTTGAATACACGGTTTTTACCTGACCGTTAAAGATATCGTCCAACTGGCGTAAACGTGGTAGTGAACGATCCAGAATAGTCACATCTGCGCCAAGGCCCAATGCCATTTTAGCAGCCTGTGTACCAACCACACCGCCACCAATAACCAGCACTTTACCCGGTGCAACGCCTGGCACACCACCAAGTAATGTACCACTGCCGCCGTGTGCCTTTTCAAGGTAATGAGCACCGGCCTGAACCGACATGCGGCCAGCCACTTCACTCATTGGTGCCAGTAATGGCAAGCCACCACGTGCATCGGTAACCGTTTCATAAGCAATACAGGTAGCGCCGGATTCAATCAGTAACTCAGTCTGAGTTGGATCGGGTGCCAGGTGCAGATAGGTATACAGAGTCTGACCACGGCTCAGTTGCTTACATTCCTGTGGTTGTGGCTCTTTTACCTTTACAATCATTTCCGCTTCGGCGAAAACCTGCTCGGCACTGGCAGCAATGCTGGCACCAGCCTCAACATACATTTCGTCGGTAAAGCCAATGGCGGTACCGGCATTGGTTTCGACCATTACCTTATGGCCGTGCATCACGAACTCTTTAACCGCTGCCGGGGTTAAGCCTACACGGTACTCGTGGTTTTTAATTTCTTTTGGTACACCCACTAACATAGTTATCTCTGCCTGTTTAAATAATTGAGTTACTAATGATGCTAGTATATCGGAAGGTTTTAAAACATATCTGCTGTAGTTTTTTTAATGCCAGTGTAATATTCTTTTAAAAAGCCATTTTGGAGAATTTAATATGCTGGTGAAAACGCCCAAACACCTCGACAGAATAGACCGCAACATACTTTCGATGCTGCAAAAAGACGGGCGGATTTCTAACGTTGAGCTGGCAAAACAAGTGGGGTTAAGCCCAAGTCCCTGTTTGGAAAGGGTAAAGCGGTTAGAAACCCAAGGCTATATAAAAGGCTATCACGCGCACCTGGATCCGCATCAGCTAGGCGCGGCCATGCTGGTGTTTGTCGAGATTACCTTAACCAAAACTTCGGTAGATATTTTTGCCGAATTTTCAGCTGCGGTTCAGCAGCACGATGATATACAAGAGTGTCACCTGGTGTCGGGCAACTTTGATTTCCTGCTTAAAGCCCGGGTGGCTGATATGTCGAGTTACCGCAAATTGTTGGGTGATACCTTATTGCGGCTGCCCGGTGTTAGTGCGTCACGGACTTACGTGGTAATGGAAGAAGTTAAAAGTACCAATAGCCTGCGAATTAATACAAAATAAGGTCAGGATGGTATGATAAACTTTTGGGTCACCCGTTGAAGCCAGCCGCTTCTGTGACCCGGGTACGTGCGCAAAAATAAAACCAATGATCGGTGTAGTATTAACACCGGCAAAGAGAGATATTTAGGGATATGGTGCGACTTTCTGGCGTTCAACGCATATGGGAGACAGGTATTATTATTGCCTGTGCTCTGGCGTTCTTTTTATTATTGGCGTTAGCTTCTTTTCACCCGGGCGATCCGGGCTGGAGTCAGGCTGGCCTGCAGAACGATGTCCATAACTGGGTCGGCCCAACGGGCGCCTGGACGGCTGATCTGTTCTTCTTTACTTTCGGCTATTTAGCTTATGCCACACCATTTTGCTGTGCCTTTATTGGCTGGTTCATTTTCCATAATATTAAAACCTGGCGGGAGCTTGACTACCTGACCATTGGTTTGCGCCTGATTGGTGCGATCTTAATATTGCTGGGCCTTACCGGCATTTTCAGTATCAATTTTGACGACCTGTTCAGCTTCACCGCCGGTGGCCTGATTGGTGATGTAATTAGCTCAGCCCTAATCCCTTACTTTAATGTAGCCGGTACAGTACTGTTGCTGCTTTGCTTTTGCTGTGTGGGCTTTACGTTGCTAACCGGCATTTCCTGGCTGCTGATTGTTGATAAGCTCGGTGAAAGTACGCTGTGGATAGGCCGCAAATCGATAGCTGCGCCGCAAAGGCTGCTGGCGCTGAATATGCCTACCTTATCGTTACCGAATAAATCGGCTGATAAAGACAAAGACAGTGATGAGCTGAACATTACCAGTTTACGTGCCGAGCCACCTTCGGAAAAGCCTGCAGAGAAAACACCGCCTAAGCAAAGCTCTCAAGCTAAAACGGAACGTAGCGAACCAACATTCTCAATCCCTGATGAAATCTTCGCCACGGATGATGACGACGGAGACGACTTACCTCCCTTTATTGTAGATACCGACGATGGGGCAGGGGAGTCCTTTAGTGCCGATGGGCCCCGATTTGTTAATGAACCGGCAACTGATACGGCCGCTGAGCAGGCGACTGCGAATGAGCCGAAAAAAGCGTCCTCGCCAATGCCACCGCCGCCGCAACAGCCGGCTGCCAGAGGGGCGAAACAAATCCGGCCGCCACGTGGTGAATCAGATGGTGATGAAGACATTGGCCCGATGCCATCGTTTGAGTTGCTCGACCGACCAGACAAAAAGGAAAACCCGATCACCCAGGAAGAACTGGATATTGTGTCCCGTTTGGTAGAAGAAAAGCTGGCCAACTTTAATATCGATGCCGCAGTGGTTGGGGTTTATCCCGGCCCGGTGATCACCCGTTTTGAAATTGACCTGGCTCCGGGAGTCAAAGTAAGCAAAATCACAAGTTTATCGAAAGATTTAGCCCGAGAAATGTCGGCTACCTCAGTGCGTGTGGTGGAGGTTATCCCGGGTAAGTCGGTTATTGGTCTTGAATTACCAAATAAAAAGCGCGAAATGGTGCGCATGAGTGAAGTCATCGAATGCGAGGCTTTTCAGTCGAATGCCTCGGCACTTACCATGGTGCTGGGCGCCGATATCAGCGGCGATCCGGTAGTCGTTGATCTGGCCAAAATGCCCCACTTACTGGTAGCCGGTACCACCGGTTCAGGTAAGTCGGTGGGGGTTAACGTGATGATCCTTAGCTTATTGTATAAGTCCACGCCGGAAGACGTGCGGATGATAATGATTGACCCGAAAATGCTTGAATTATCGGTATACGAAGGGATCCCGCATCTTTTGGCCGAAGTGGTCACCGATATGAAAGAAGCCGCCAATGCCCTGCGTTGGTGTGTGGGAGAAATGGAACGCCGTTATAAACTGATGTCGGCATTAGGTGTACGAAACCTCAAAGGCTATAACGCTAAAATCAAGCAGGCTATTGCCGATGGTGAGCCCATTAAGGATCCGCTGTGGCGCACTGAAGACAGCATGCTGGAAGAAGCGCCGGATCTGGAAAAACTGCCGTCTATTGTAGTGGTGGTTGACGAATTTGCCGACATGATGATGATTGTGGGTAAAAAGGTGGAAGAGCTGATTGCCCGTATCGCACAGAAAGCCCGGGCCGCGGGTATCCACCTCGTGCTGGCTACTCAGCGCCCGTCGGTAGATGTTATTACCGGTTTGATTAAAGCCAATATCCCCACTCGTATAGCTTTTCAGGTGTCGAGTAAAATTGACTCGCGCACCATTCTTGACCAGCAGGGTGCTGAAACGCTGTTGGGCATGGGTGATATGTTGTATCTACCACCGGGTAGTCCGGTACCTACGCGTGTGCACGGCGCGTTTGTGGATGACCACGAGGTACACGCCGTTGTTGCCGACTGGAAAAAACGCGGCGAACCGGAGTACATTGATGAGATCCTTAACCCCGAGTCTACCGCTGAAGTGCTGTTACCGGGTGAACAACCGGAAGGCGGCGATCAGGAAGTGGATGCTTTTTACGATGAAGCCGTGGCGTTTGTTACAGAAACCCGCCGTGCATCGGTGTCTAGTGTTCAGCGTAAATTCCGTATTGGTTACAACCGCGCTGCGCGTCTGGTTGAACAAATGGAACAAAGTGGTGTCGTTACACCTGCGGGCCACAACGGTAACCGTGAAGTGCTGGCACCACCGCCACCGAGAGACTAACAGGAAGTCGAGTATGAAATCATTGTTTAGCGGAGCTTTAGTCGCTCTGTCATTTTTCTCTGTATCTGCGCTGGCCGATGATGCCGAAGCGTTAAAAACAAAGTTAGCCGGACTAGAGTCCTTCAAGGCCGCATTTACTCAGTCAGTCACCGATGAAAACGGTGAAGTCGTTCATGAAGCTACAGGTAACCTAACCATGGCCCGGCCGGATAAACTGCGCTGGGAAACACTGTCGCCGGATGAAACCGTACTGATAGCTGATGGTTCAGCCGTTTGGCATATCGACGAGTGGGTGGAGCAGGTTACGGTTATGTCCCAGGCCCAGGCGATTGATAATAATCCCATGGTGCTGCTAACCAGTAACGACGACGCTACCTGGCAACAATATACGGTTAATGCAACCCAGGCCAACACCTATACCGTATCGGCAAAAGCCGAGGGCGGTCAGATCCGTACGCTCAGTTTAAGTTTTGATGATAAAGGCCTGGCAAACCTTATTATGCTCGACAGTCAGGGCCAGCAAAGTGCCATTAATTTTAGCGAACGCGAATTTAATACGCCGATTTTCCCTTCAGCATTTATTGCTGATGTGCCGGAAAGCTTTATGGTTGATGACCAGCGCCCATGAGTTTGTTTAGTCAGCAAACCTACGCGCCGCTGGCGGCACGTATGCGGCCGGTTACTCTGGATGAATACGTAGGCCAGAGCCACCTGGTGGGGCCAGGCAAACCGTTACGCAAAATGCTCGAGTCGTCTCATTGTCATTCCATGGTGTTATGGGGGCCACCGGGCACCGGTAAAACCACCATGGCAGAGCTGATTGCGGTGTATACCAATGCGCAGGTGATAAAGCTTTCGGCGGTCACTTCCGGGGTGAAGGAAATACGCGCAGCCATGGATGAGGCTGAGCAGAATAAATCCATGGGCGAGCGCACGCTGCTGTTTGTTGATGAAGTACATCGTTTTAATAAATCCCAGCAGGATGCCTTTTTACCCTTTGTGGAATCCGGGGTGGTAACCTTTGTTGGCGCTACCACTGAAAACCCGTCTTTTGAGCTTAACAATGCACTGTTATCCCGGGTTCGGGTGTACGTGCTTAAAGGCATTGATGACGAGGCTCTTGATGCGCTGCTCGACAGAGCGCTGGCCGATACAGAGCGCGGATTGGGTGAACGCAACCTGACTCTGGCTGATGATGCCAGAAATGCGCTGATTGGTTTATCCGGCGGCGACGGTCGACGGCTGTTAACCTATCTAGAACTGGCCAGTGATTTTACCAATGCATCGCAAATAAGCCTTAATGATGTTGAGCAGGCGGTAGGTGAAAAGGTCGCCAGTTATGATAAACAGGGCGATACATTTTACGATCTCATTTCGGCGTTCCATAAGTCCGTTCGGGGTTCTGATCCCGATGCTGCCCTTTATTGGTATGCGCGAATTTTAAATGGTGGCGGTGATGCGCTTTACGTGGCACGCCGTCTTCTGGCAATATCTTCTGAAGACATCGGCAATGCCGACCCACGGGCCATGCAGCTGTGTGTGAATGCCTGGGATGTGTTTCATCGTGTAGGCCCGGCAGAGGGTGAGCGTGCCATAGCTCAGGCGGCTGTATATTGTGCACTGGCAGCCAAAAGTAACGCAGTGTATATGGCCTTTAGCCAGGCTAAGCAGGATGCACGGGACAAACCCGACTATCCGGTACCGGTACATTTGCGTAATGCACCAACTAAATTATTAAAAGAAATGGGCCACGGGGCGGAATACCGCTATGCCCATAATGAACCGAATGCGTTTGCCGCCGGAGAATGCTATTTACCTCCGGAAATAGCTGATGCCCGTTACTATGAGCCCAGCGAACGGGGCCTGGAAAAACAGCTTAAAGCCAAACGCGACTACCTTGACCAGTTAAATAATCAAAGCCAACAAAAACGGAACGGCTAATGTCACACACGCTCTCTATTTACCTGTTTATTGCCACCGGCGGCGCCGTAGGGGCCTGCTTGCGGTTTTTCTGTACCGGTTTAGTGGATTCCTGGTTTGGAAAAGCGTTACCCTTTGGTACACTTGCGGTCAATATTATCGGCTCGTTTTTACTGGCGGTGTTATACGGCTTTATTGAGCGAGGCGAGTTAGCCGAACAGCCATACCGGGCGCTGATTGGGGTAGGTATGCTAGGGGCGCTGACAACCTTTTCAACCTTTACCATAGAGACCTTAACACTGCTCGAAAACGGTTTGTGGATAAAGGCGCTGGCCAATATTTTATTGAATGTGTGTGCCTGCCTGCTTGCAGCATGGCTGGCAGTGGAATTAACCAAAGGATAAAGAAAATAACATGTTAGATCCAAAGTGTTTGCGAAGCGACATCGAAACAACGGCTGAACGACTGGCCAGCCGGGGTTTTTCTCTGGATGTTGACGCTTTTAATGCCCTCGAAGAAAAACGTAAGGCATTACAAATCAAAACCCAAGATTTGCAAAATGAACGCAACACGCGAAGTAAATCCATTGGTAAAGCCAAAGCACAGGGCGAGGATATTGCGCCATTACTGGCTGAAGTTTCTGATCTCGGCGACAAGCTGGAAGCGGCAAAAGCGGAGTTGGACGACGTTTTAACCGAAGTGACCGCGCTGATGCAGGGTATTCCCAATCTGCCACACGAGAGTGTACCGGTAGGTAAAGACGAAGACGAAAACGTTGAAATAAGCACCTGGGGCGACATCCCAAGCTTTGATTTTGAAATCAAAGATCATGTGGATATTGCCGATAGCCTGAATAAAGGTATCGACTTTGAAGCGTCGGTTAAAATTACCGGCAGCCGCTTTGTGGTGATGCGCGATAAATTTGCTCGCTTACACCGTGCCTTGGCGCAGTTCATGCTGGATACACATACTGCAGAGCACGGCTATACCGAAATGTATGTACCGTATCTGGTTAATGCAGACAGCCTTTACGGCACCGGCCAGCTGCCTAAATTTGGTGAGGACTTATTCCACACCCAGCCAGCTACAGAAGAGGGGCAGGGCCTGTCTTTAATTCCAACTGCTGAGGTGCCGTTAACCAACCTGGCTCGTGATGAAATTTTTGCGGCCAAAGATCTGCCGATCAAAATGACGGCGCACACGCCTTGTTTCCGTAGTGAAGCAGGTAGCTATGGCCGTGATACCCGTGGTCTTATCCGCCAACACCAGTTTGATAAAGTTGAAATGGTACAGCTGGTAAAACCTGAAGACAGCTTTAATGCGCTGGAAGAACTGACCGGCCATGCCGAAGTGATCCTGCAGAAGCTGGGTTTACCGTATCGTAAAGTATTACTTTGTACCGGTGACATGGGCTTTGGCTCATGCAAAACCTATGATTTGGAAGTATGGCTGCCAGCACAAGATACTTATCGTGAGATCTCGTCTTGCTCTAATATGCTGGACTTCCAGGCGCGCCGTATGCAGGCTCGTTTCCGTAACCCGGACACCAACAAGCCTGAATTACTGCATACCCTGAATGGTTCTGGCTTAGCCGTAGGGCGAACGCTGGTTGCTATCTTAGAGAACTATCAGCAAGCTGATGGCTCGGTAAAAATACCGGAAGCACTGGTACCTTATATGGGTGGCGTTACCGAAATTAAGTAACCGTTACTAAACTGCAAAGGCCGCTAGGTTAGCGGCCTTTTTTATAAGCATTTTTTCGGCTTGGGCAAACCTGCCAGCTTTGTAGCCTGTTTGGCCGGGCCTTTTGGAAACAGGCGCTGCAGATAGCGGCTATTACCCTTTTCAGGCCCGTATTTGGCTGCCATGGCTTTTACCAGTGCTCGTATGGCCGGGCTGGTTTCATATTCCAGATAGAATTCCCGGACAAACAGCACTACTTCCCAGTGCGCCTCGGTAAGTTCAATAGCTTCCTGTTCGGCTAAAAATGGCACCATATCTTGCTGCCACTGCCGGTAATTTAAAAGGTAACCTAGTTTATCAGTAGGGTACGTCTGCCCCTGCCATTCAAACTGAAAGTTGTCGCTCATGGTAAGATGTTAATCCACTGCTGGTGTTGTTGATGAAGTTGGCAGAGTTTACCAGATGACACGGTAGCTTCCACCGCAACACCTCGTTCGGCACAATCGTTTTCCATTGCCATTATTGATAACTCCGGGTAGGTGCTGCGAAGTACATTAAACGCATACACACCGTCGCCACAACACACTACCACATCGCTTACTGTGAGGCTGTTTAACAAAGCCTCTGCGCTGCTATCAAGATGAAATGAAGCATAACGTACAAGCATTAAAAAGTTACCGTGTGATCAGATTGCGTTAATAACTGGCGTAATGCGCTGGCATCGAGTAATTCCAGATCTTCCTCATCAATACCCAAATCGGCAACGGTCAGTTGCAATGCGGTTAAAGACGCCTGACAAACGTATACCGGCTCGATATCGTAAAAAGGTAATACTCTGGCCTGCTTTAATTGATTCTTGCGCGCTGACGGTTGCTGGTTAGCTAATAACTGCAGAACGCCTTTACCGCTGAATACCACCTGGCACTCATGGCCGTAATTGGTTGATGCCAGAGCAAACTCGATGCCGTCTGACGCTTGTTGGGAAGCGTAGGGCGCCTGGGTTAGTAAAACTGTGATAGTCGCCATTAAAATTGCACCAGCTTGGTGGAATTGTGCAGTAACGTAAAAAATTCGCCCAGGCCCACTTGTTTAAACGGCGCAAACAAATTGTGCTGAGTTAAGCCCGCTTGTTCGGCCTGTTCGGCATCCACTATGCCGCGCTTACTGGCCGCTCCTACACAAACCAATAATGGAATAGCATGCTCTGCAGCCAGACCTTGCCACGCTTTGGTTAAATCAACTTCACTGGCAGCGCCATCAATAAGACCGTTGGCATGGTATACACCGGCCTGGTAAAAGAAGATTTGATCGATACTCTGGCCCTCGTCAATGGCGGCACGACAAAATGCCACTGCATCCAGACAAGCAGTTAACGATTCGGGGGAACTGGTGATTAAAACTGAAATTCGTTGCATAAAACAAAAACACCCCTTGACGGGGTGTTTTCTCAAAACGTGCTGTGCCGATTAATCATCGCCACCGAATGCACCCAGCAGTTGTAGCAGGGATACAAACAGGTTGTAGATGTTCAGGTACAGGCCGACTGTGGCGCGGATGTAGTTGGTTTCGCCGCCGTGAATGATACGGCTGGTATCAAACAGAATGAAACCAGACATCAGGAACACGATAGCCGCGTTAATGGCCAGGTGAACCGCCGGAACAGAGAAGAAGATGTTTGCAATCGCCGCAACGACTACCACCATCATGCCTACGAACAGGAAACCACCCATAAAAGAAAAATCTTTCTTAGTAGTAAGTACGTAAGCCGACAGCGCAAAGAAAATTAATGCAGTACCGCCAAGTGCCTGAGCAATCAGGGCAGGGCCACCAGGGATAGACGCATAAAAGCTAAGCATGTAGCCCAGGGAGCCACCGAGCAGGCCGGTGAAAGCAAAGATCCAGTAAATGCCAGAGGCAGAATCTGCTTTCTTGTGTACAACAAAAAGAGTGATGAACGCACCGATTGTCATGATCAGTGACGTGATTGGTGAAATGCCAATAGCCATAGTGACACCAGCACACACGGCACTGAATAACAGTGTCATGGCTAACAACATGTAAGTATTACGCAAAACCTTATTGGTTTCTAAAACCGAAGGCCTTGATGCACTAGTATACACCGAACGATTATCCATTGTTTCCTCCAATAGGACAGGCAGAATTAAACAAAACCATATTACGTTATAGTTTAGTGCATTTGTATGGGTTTTAGTTCCGTTTTTCAATAGGTAAAAGCTATCACCGGTAGGAAATTATGGTTTTTTTGTTGGCAGTAGCGAAATAATCACATTTTTGCTTAAAACTCAGGCAAACAATTCGTTTTTTAAAATTAACCCTTTACAGTCATAAAAATTTCATTAAGATTCGCATCACTTCAGGAGAGTTGGCAGAGTCCGGTTGAATGCACCTGACTTGAAATCAGGCGAAGGGTCAAACCTTCCGGGGGTTCGAATCCCTCACTCTCCGCCACATTCGAGAAACCCGCACGTGTTGCGGGTTTTTTATTGTCTGTAGAAAAGTGATAACCCTTATTGTGAGGGTGAGAACCCCCGGCAGGGGTATGACAAATCGACAGGATAGTCGATTTGCACAGCCTTCAGGCTGCCCTTAATTTATAAAGGGTGAGCGCCATGGACGGCGCGAATGAATCCCTCACTCTCCGCCATATTTGAGAAACCCGCATATGTTGCGGGTTTTTTATTGCCTGAAACAAAGACGGTTTTAATTTTCACATCGATGTTCAGTAATACTAAACTCAAAAATTTCGCCACCTTCTTCTTTAACTACCAACTGCTCGCCATCCAGCCCAAAACTGAAATTACGCATCCAGTTTAACCTCGCTACCTCATTTAACTGATAACGCCCCAGTGGCTCAGGGCATTTCATATAAAAATAGTGATAGGCTTTTCCCATAGCGCCGGGATCAAAGGTATAGACATACACAGTATCATTACCAAATGTTTGTTCACGGTGAATATAATCAGCCGGAGAACTGAGTATTCCGCCAAATACAATGCCCAGTAGCAACATTGGGATCTGCACTGCCACTAATAACCAGGTTGAAATAACAAAAGCAGCTCGTAAAACGCCGCGCGTGATGGTGTTCTGCATAATCTGATATTTGAAGGCCATTAAATAGCCCGCTAATAAAACCATGCCTAGTTTGATAAAGATCAGATAGTCTCTTAGCGCATCCATCAGGGCAGGTGATTGCCAGTTTAAGCCCCAAAGCGTTGTGCCATGCATGCTTTCAATAAAAGGCAGATAAAGACAAACGATAATAAGAATAATGAGTCTGGGAGACGCTTCCGTGTGTGGCAATGCAAATGATCCTTTGGGTTTAGCATCAGGCAGAAGTACTTACAAAGTTTATACGCTCGTAAGAGTTATGGTTCAAGCGCTCGCTTACCAAAGGTGCAATTTGTATAACCGGTTAGAGGAAGCGAACGATAAAATAGCTTGCGAAGTAAAATTACCGACAAAACATACAAAAATTCACCGTCAGTGGCGCTTTTCTAAGCAAATGGTTTAGTTACTTAAAGTTTCCCTTTACAGACACAAAAATATCATTATGATACGCATCACTTCAGGAGAGTTGGCAGAGTCCGGTTGAATGCACCTGACTTGAAATCAGGCGAAGGGTCAAACCTTCCGGGGGTTCGAATCCCTCACTCTCCGCCATATCTGAGAAACCCGCACATGTTGCGGGTTTTTTATTGTCTGAAACAAAATATCTAAGCTAAACATGAGGGTGAGAACCCCCGGTAGGGGTTTGACAAATCGACAGGACAGTCGATTTGCACAGCCTTCAGGCTGCTCTTAATTTATTAAGGGTGAGCGCCATGGATGGCGCGAATGAATCCCTCACTCTCCGCCACATTCTGTACAGGCCTCGCAACTAGCGGGGCCTCGTCGTTTCTAAGGCATGGAAGAAGGACTATCGCTTGTCCACTCGTACATTGAGGTGGTACAAATGCCAATTATAACTGGTCCTTGGAAACATCCCGATACTGGCGTCTACTACTCTCGACACGCTGTTCCCGCTGACCTCAGAGAGTCACTAGGGCACTCATTGCTTAAAAAATTCCTTTGAACCGAAGGTCAGAACGAAGCGAAGCGGCTTATCGTTCCTCATATTGTCGAATCCGATGAACGGTTCCATATGGCCCTCCTTAGGTTGTCCGAAGGGCCTGACTTTCCGTTAAACCCCAAAGACGCCGCCCGTTGGTATGAGCGGATGGTCCGTGAGATTGACGATAAGGCAGGGGACGTGTAACTCCTTAAGAGCACTATCGTTGTGGCCTTTATGGTGGGGTTTATTACTGACCTGCACATTACTTTGGGTTGAGCGGAAATTCCGGACGGAAAGGGTTGAGATAAAAAGTGCTTAAACCAATCGGCGCTTAACGGTCTTCCCTGTGTTAAATACAGCCTAAGACGTCTTCCCATAATTAATGTCTCGGATTTATCGTCTGATTTATACCCATACAGCGAAATTAACATCTATTTAGGCTTACCTTTACCGGTGTTTTTGATTAATATGCGCTGTATTGGCACAGGAAAAGGTGCAATTGCTCGCGAAGTAAGTGAGAGGCGAGCGGGGTACAGGACACCTTTCATTAATAATGACTAAAACAGCCGAAGTGAGTAATACATGATCAAGATAGCGCTAGTAGATGATCATGACCTGGTGAGAACGGGTATCAGACGTATTCTTGAGGATGTCGCCGACTTTTCTGTAGTATGTGAAGCAAAAGATGGTGAATCAGCCGTAAAGAACTGCAGGAAGCTTGCGCCTGACGTTGTATTAATGGATTTAAATATGCCGGGCATTGGTGGTCTTGAAGCCACACGCCAAATTTTACGCATTGGTGAGAGCATTAAAGTAATTGGTCTCTCCATGCAAAAAGAGGATCCTATTCCGTCTCAGGTAATACAGGCGGGAGCCTTTGGTTTTTTAACCAAAGACGCCGAGCCGGAAGAGATGATAAATGCGATATACAAAGTGGCCTCTGGTCAGAAGTACCTGAGCCCGGAAATTGCCCAACGCATTGCAATGAGCAAATTATCGCCGGATAACGATAATCCTTTCAGCGATTTATCCGGGCGTGAACTGGATATTGCCATTCGCATAACCCGTGGTCAGAAGGTGCCGGATATCGCCGAGCAATTGCATATTGCCGCGAAGACCGTAAACACGTATCGTTATCGCTTGTTCGATAAACTAGAAATCAGCACCGACGTTGAGCTAACCCACCTGGCATTACGCCATAAGCTTATTGAACTGTCGTAGTTGCTGACAGGATTCAATGACAGAATTTGATTCTAACGCTTTTCTCAAATCGTTAACTCATCAGCCCGGCGTGTACCGTATGTACAACGCCGCTGATGAGGTGATTTATGTGGGCAAGGCCAAAAACCTGAAAAACCGGGTTTCCAGCTACTTTAAAGCGAACCTGGATAATCCCAAAACCATCGCCCTGGTGAGTCAGATCGCCCGTATGGATGTAACGGTGGTTAACAGCGAAACCGAAGCGTTTCTGCTCGAAAATAACTTCATCAAAAAATATCGCCCACGCTATAACGTACTGTTACGTGACGATAAGTCCTATCCTTTTATCTTTCTCTCAGCTCATGAACATCCCAGACTGGATTTTCACCGCGGTCCACAAAAGCGTAAGGGCGAATACTTCGGGCCTTATCCCAGTGCCTGGGCGGTAAGAGAAAGCCTGCGTACCATGCAGAAACTGTTTCCGGTGCGTCAGTGTGAAGACAGCTACTATCGTGCTCGCAGTCGTCCGTGTTTGCAGTATCAGATGCAGCGTTGCTCAGCCCCCTGTGTAGAAGGCTATGTGAGTGATGAAGAGTATGCCGAACAGGTGCAGCTGGTGCGGCTGTTTCTGAAAGGGAAGAACCAGCAGGTAATCAATTCTTTAGCCGATAAAATGGAAGCCGCCAGTGAGCAGCTTAACTTTGAGGCAGCTGCCCGGTATCGCGACCAGATTGGCGCGTTGCGTAAAGTGCAGGAGCGTCAGTGGGTGGCGGGTACCCAGGACGAAATGGATATTTTTGGTTTTGCCTATCGGGGCGGAATGGCTTGTATTCAGGTGATGTTTATTCGTGATAGTCAGCTGCTGGGCAGTAAAGCATTTTTCCCGAAAATACCTTCTACTACTACCGAGTCCGAGATTTTCGAAGCGTTCCTGCTGCAGTTTTATCTGGCCGGTAATAAGATTATTCCAAAACAAATCGTGCTCCCTCAGGGGCTTTCAGATGAAGCGGCCATAGCCGATCTGCTGAGTCAGGAAGCGAAGCATAAAGTGCGGTTTTACCGCGGTGCCAGAGAAGAGAAAAAACAATACCTGCAGTTGGCCCAGGCCAACGCTAAAAATGCACTGGATGCCCAGTATGGCCAGCAAAAGTCGGTGTTTGCCCGCTATATCGATTTAGAGTCAGCCCTTGAGTGGGACGACCCTATCCAGCGCATGGAATGTTTTGATATCAGCCACACTTCTGGTCAGCAAACCGTGGCGTCCTGTGTGGTCTTTAACCGTGAAGGCCCACTAAAGAGCGACTATCGCCGGTATAATATTGAAGGGATAACCCCAGGTGATGACTATGCCGCCATGGCTCAGGCGCTCAAACGCCGGTATAAAAACGTGCAGGATGCCGAAAAAATTCCCGATATTCTGTTTATCGATGGTGGTAAAGGGCAGTTAGGGCAGGCCGAAGACTTTTTTGCCGACTGGCCCCACGACAAAAAACCATTACTGATTGGTGTAGCCAAAGGGACTACTCGTAAGCCTGGTCTGGAAACCTTAATTCTGGCTGATACGCACGATACCATCCCGCTTAATGCCGACAGGCCTGCGTTGCATTTAATTCAGCATATCCGTGATGAATCGCACCGATTTGCTATCAGCGGGCATCGCAACCGTCGCCAAAAGGTTAAAACAACCAGTTCTCTGGAATCTATTCCAGGAGTAGGGGCCAAGCGCCGTCAGTCACTGCTTAAATACATGGGTGGACTGCAGGGACTGAAAAAAGCCAGCCGTAATGAGATTGCCAGTGTGCCGGGGATAAGTGACGAACTCGCCGAAACCATTTACGATCATTTGCATAATTAATAAGAATGCCCTTATATTAAATTCAATTGGCAGTTTCTTAATAGGTTATATCGTGTGACAATAGTCGCAATATAAAGGAAAACCCTTCCGAGTAGTTTATGTGGACGATCCCTAACGTAATTACCCTAATCCGGGTAGTTCTGATCCCAATTTTTGTATGTGTGTATTTTCTGGACTGGCGCTGGGCAAAAGAAACCGCAGCGTTCATTTTCTGGTTTGCGGCAATTACCGATTGGTTTGATGGCTATCTGGCTCGCAAGTTACAACAATCAACTCCTTTTGGTGCATTTTTAGATCCGGTCGCCGACAAACTCATAGTGGCTGCCGCATTATTAATGATTACTCATTCTTACGATTCGGTGTGGATCACCGTGCCGGCTATTTTACTCTTAGTGCGTGAAATTTACGTTTCAGCGCTAAGGGAATGGATGGGTTCCCAAGGCGTACGCGATACGGTACAGGTATCCTTTATAGGTAAAGCCAAGACCACTGCTCAAATGTTAGCCTTAATTGGTTTATTGTCGGGCCTGGAAGAATTTATGGGCTTCCCGATTTACTGGGTAACCCTAGGTTATATTTTACTGTATATCGCTACCTGGCTGTCGGTGTGGTCAATGATTAGCTACACAAAAGCAGCGTGGCCGCATCTTTCGGGCCTGAAGAATTAGTATTTTTTGAGCTAAATGACGGATTTATGACCAAACGATCCGTTTTTGGTGAAAATAGCGTCGAATGTGGTTTTTTAGTAGTTGACACCTTCGTTAGGGCAAGTAAAATGCCTCCCACATTCGAAGCAGGACATACTGACCAGAATGGAACACAACAACTCAGCAGAGTTTTTACCAACAGGTAAGTGAACCATTCAGTAAGTTAACCAGCAAGAAAACAAAGCGGGAATAGCTCAGTTGGTAGAGCACAACCTTGCCAAGGTTGGGGTCGCGAGTTCGAATCTCGTTTCCCGCTCCAATTTCTCGAATGTTGCGTTTGCAGTAGACGGCCTCTCGTCACAACGCAATCAAAGGCGGAATGGCAGAATGGCTATGCAGCGGATTGCAAATCCGTGGATCTCGGTTCG
>JAAFAI010000017.1 GCA_018222405.1 Gammaproteobacteria bacterium
CTTGCGACCCCATCATTATGAGTGATGTGCTCTAACCAACTGAGCTACGTAGCCTCCGATTGTTTAACTTCCCTCTCAGGAAGTGGCGCGTATTATGCGTATATGGCGTTGGGTCGTCAACCCCTTTTTTAACACATTTGTTCAACTGCCTAATATCTGTGCGCCAGCGCTTGAAATTCAGTCAAAAGCGGCCCTGAAGGGGTTATTTTAACCTTATTCAGGGGAGTTCAGAGCGTATTATTTCTTTTCTTCAGGCAATAAAAAAGCCCTCGACAGTGAGAGCTTTTATTAAATTTACGGTTTACACCAATAAATTTTTATACGTTGAAGCGGAAGTGGATAACATCGCCGTCTTTAACGATATATTCTTTACCTTCCAAACGCCATTTACCGGCGTCTTTGGCACCTTGTTCGCCGTTGAATTCCACAAAGTGGTCGTAACTGACGATTTCAGCGCGGATAAAGCCTTTTTCAAAGTCGGTGTGGATCTTACCGGCTGCCTGCGGCGCTGTTGAGCCTTCAGGAAAGGTCCAGGCACGTACTTCTTTTACCCCGGCGGTAAAATAGGTTTGCAGCGTCAGCAGGTTATAACCGGCACGGATAACGCGGTTAAGCCCTGGCTCTTCCAGGCCCATGTCGGCCATGAACTCTTCGCGGTCTTCGTCGTCCAGCTCGGCGATATCAGACTCAATTGCCGCACATACAGCAACGACCACGGCATTTTCGCCTTCAGCAATGGCGCGCACTTCATCGAGATACGGATTGTTTTCAAAGCCGTCTTCGTTAACGTTGGCGATGTACATAGTTGGCTTAAGGGTAAGCATATTCATGTAGCTTATGGCAGCCAGTTCTTCTTTGCTAAGCTCCAATGAGCGCAACAGGTTGCCTTCATCCAGTGTGGGTTTAATTTTTTCCAGCACTTTTAATTCGAATTTGGCATCGGCGTCACCGCCTTTGGCGCGCTTGGCTACCCGGTGAATGGCCTTTTCGGTGGTTTCCAGGTCAGCCAGTGCCAGTTCGGTATTAATGATATCAATGTCGTCTTTAGGGCTCACTTTGCCGGCAACGTGAACAATGTTTTCATTGTCAAAGCAGCGCACTACGTGGCCGATAGCGTCGGTTTCACGGATATTCGCCAGGAACTTGTTGCCCAGACCTTCACCCTTGGACGCGCCTTCTACCAGTCCGGCAATGTCCACAAACTCCATGGTGGTAGGGATTACGCGTTGAGGATTCACGATTTCTGCCAGCTTGTCTAAGCGCAGATCCGGCACCGGTACCACACCGGTATTGGGTTCAATGGTACAGAACGGAAAGTTTGCAGCCTCGATACCCGCTTTGGTTAATGCATTGAATAGCGTTGACTTACCGACGTTCGGCAGGCCGACAATGCCACATTTAAATCCCATAATGGAGCCCTTGAAAATTTGAAGTTAATTGTCTGCTTTAAAACTATGAAGGCGATTTTGCGCCATTTTCAAATCGTTTTTAAGTAAAATTTCGGTGCAGCGTACTGCTTCATCGATCGCTTGTTCTATTGCTTCTCTTTCCTGCTGCGCGGGTTTACCCAGTACATGGCCGGTTACCTTGCTTTTATGGCCCGGATGGCCAATGCCAATGCGCAAGCGTAAAAATTCACGGTTGTTACCCATCCGCGAGACGATATCGCGAATACCGTTCTGGCTCGAACTGCCGCCCATTTTAAACTTGGCAACACCGGGTGGTAAATCCAGCTCATCGAAAGCAACCAGCATTTGTGAGGGCTCAATACGATAAAAATTAGCCAGTGCGGCAACAGATTGCCCGCTTTTGTTCATAAATGTGGTGGGGTAGAGCAAACGGATGTCCTGACCGGCAATGGTAATTCGGGCGGTTTTGCCAAAGAATTTGCTTTCAGGAGAAAGAGAGGTGTTAAACGTCGATGCGAGTTCTTGTAAAAACCACGCTCCCGCATTGTGGCGTGTTTGTTCGTATTCGGGGCCTGGATTACCCAGGCCCACAATAAGACGAATGTCTTCCAAGGGAATTATTCCTCAGTAGCGTCGTCTTCTTCACCTTCTGCTTCGTCAGCGGCTGGCGCTTTTGGCGCTGGCTTGATAGTTACCACAGCAAGGTCATGTGCTTCGTCTTCTTTAGCCAGTTCAACAGAAGAAACGCCCGCTGGCAGAGTCAGATCTGACAGGTGCAGGGTTTGATCCATTTCAACGTTAGCCATGTCTACTTCGATGAACTCAGGCAGGTCTTTAGGCAGACAAGTGATTTCAACTTCGTTTACGTGGTGTTCAGCAATACCACCGTCTTTAACGGCCTGGCATTTCTCTTCGTTGATGAAGTGGATTGGAACAGACGTGTGTACGTCCTGACCAGCGATTACACGTTGGAAATCCAGGTGAGTAATCTTCGGCTTGAACGGGTGACGTTGTACGTCTTTCAGCAGCGCTTCAACTTTCTTACCACCGATGTTCAGGGTCAGAACGTGTGAGTAGAACGCTTCGAAATCAGCAGCGTTGATCACTTTATTGTGGTCAAGCGTTAAAGAAACAGGCGCTTCTTCGCCACCGTAAAGGATCGCAGGTACTTTGTCAGCATGACGAAGGCGGCGGCTCGCACCTTTCCCCAGGTCAGTACGGACTTCTGCATCCAGATTAAAAATTGCATCAGACATCAGATGTCTCCAAATAAAAATAATTGATGTTTACAGATTTTTGCGACCAAAATCTGCCATGAATAGGGTAAATCAGCCGTATTTGGCGTAAATACTACCCAGCCCTAAATTAAAAGGCGGCGAATTCTACCACCCGATGCCTGAAGATACAAACCTCAAAGGGATTTTAATTTGCGCGGGCCCGACTCTGGTGGCCGGGCATGGCTATCATCCAGCACTTTCACGGCATCCACCTCGAGTAAGTCACCAAACTGAGTAGTGGTAATGATGTCTTTATTCACACTGCCGGTGATTTCTACTATCAGTCCGTCGAGGCGATAGGCGTCGGGTAAATGGCGCAGGGTATAGCGTTTATTATCGGTACTGATAAACGCAAAAAAGCCGCCTTCAAAGGTTTTATACACGATAGTACCGGTATATATCGCCGAAGCCGGACTGGCCTCGGGTTCATTGTCCTGGTTCACTGGCGAAGTCTCCTTACTGTCGGCACAGGCGGTGAGCCCGAATGCCATGGCTATGGTTAAGAGTAATGCACGGAAAGTTCCCATTGATTATTCCCTTGTGAAATTAGCACCTGAAATTATCAGTATGCAGGCCGTAGCCTGAACGGGCAATGAATTACCCGGCAAAGTCTGCCGCTGGCGGCTGAGCCTGGCAAATCTGCAATATACAGCAGAATTCTGGCACCGCTCGCAGCCAGTATGCTAAAAAGGTTACTGATTGGGCTGCGCAGTGATTAGAGGTTGTATTCTGGCTGCCAGGACCGAATTGCAACTGTCAGACACAACAAGGAAGACAAGATGCACTCTTCTTCTCAGCTTATGGTTCTATTTACCTTAGTAGTTAGCCTGCTTTCCCCGCTTCATGCCGCAACCAGGAGCGATGCTATTGCGGCTTATAATGCTACGCTCGACAATTTTGATTACCCTTTCGAGGTAGGTAGATTTTCCCTTGAAAGTCAGGGCCAAGCACTTTCCATGGCGTATATGGATGTCAAACCGCAAGGAGACCCAAAGGCAACGGTAGTGCTGTTACATGGCAAGAATTTTTCAGGGTTTTACTGGGAGCGTGTTGCCAGCCAATTAGTTGGTATGTCTTACCGGGTGATTATTCCCGATCAAATCGGCTTTGGTAAATCAAGCAGACCTGAGCATTACCAGTATTCGTTTGCCGGGTTAGCCAATAACACCAGGCAACTGCTGGAGCACCTTGAGGTTGCGCGGGCGACAATTGTTGGTCACTCCATGGGCGGTATGCTGGCGGTAAAATTCGCTAAGTATGTAAAAGATAAAACTGCGCGGCTTATTTTAATTAACCCTATCGGGCTCGAAGATTATTTAAAGTGGGTGGATTTCCAGGACCCACAGGTGTTTTTGTCCAACGAGCTTAAAAAAACACCAGAGAGCATTCGCCGCTATCAGCAGAAAAACTACTATGACGGTAAGTGGCGGCCTGCTTATCAGGCGTTGCTTGAACCTCATATTGGCCAGTTAAAACACCCTGATTACCCGCGTGTTGCGAAGAATAATGCGCTGACATACAACCCCATTTTCAGCGAGCCCATCGTATATGATTTGCCGCAGTTAACGGTACCGGTGTCCCTTATTATCGGCACTCGCGATCGCACCGGCCCCGGCCGAGCCTTCAAGAAGCCAGGCGTGACGCACCAACTCGGACAGTATCAGGTATTGGGCAAAGAGGTTGCCGATACTCTGCAACAAGGCAACCTTATTGAACTGGACGGCTTAGGGCACATGCCTCAGTTTGAGGATTGGGAAAGGTTTAGTACCGTCTTTTTTCCACTTTTTGAAGACTAAGACGGTATACCAGAGGCGGATTAAGAATCCACGGCTTCCACTGGTTTATGGGGGCTTATCACCACCCGGTTGCGGCCGTCATTTTTGGCTTTGTAAAGGGCGTCATCTGCTTCTTTAAGAATCGTTGCCGGGTCGGTGTCTGGTGTTGGAATAACACAATAGGCACCGATGCTGATGGTGTAGCGTATTGGTTCGTCACGATATTTTACCACCTCGGCCTCAGCACTGGTACGAATAGACTCGGCAAGACTGGCTATATGGCCTGCGGTTTCATTGCAGACTAACAAACAAAATTCTTCACCGCCTATCCGGGCTGGCAGGTCGCTGGCGCGTCCACTCACTCGCTGGATCAGTGCCGACAGTGACTGGATCACATGATCGCCAGCCTGATGACCCAGACTATCATTAATTTGTTTAAAGTGATCAATATCCAGCATCAGCAAGCCGATAAGCGACTGACTGCGCTTAGCCCGCTGAATCTCCTCATTGAACCGTTTATCGAAGTAGCGCCGGTTGGCCAGCCCGGTTAATGGATCGGTTAAACTCAATCGTTCCAGCTCTTTGTTCATGATTTGCAGCTTTTGCATAGCCACTTTTAATTCCCGGGTTTGCTCGTTGACCTTTAACGACAGCTCTTCTTTTACCCTCCGCTCAATACCAAGCAGGCGTTGCTGAGCAGCCATTTCGCTTTCTTTGGCTTTGGCTGCCTCGGTGGACATTTGCAGGGCAATATCCTGCGCTTCTGCACGCATTTCTCGTTCCCGATTGAAGCGTTCCGCCAATGCCATAGAGAGCAATAAGACTTCGATAGTGACACCAATATTTTGCAGGTAGTGCAGCTCAATAACGTAGGGAATAAAGTCATTCAGGCCGAGGATCAGAATGACAGTGCTAACAACCAGTACAGACCAGGAAAGCGTAAGAAATTTGGCTGATCTATCGCCTTTAAACCACAGGTAGCCAGATACACTTATGGCAAACAAACAGTTGATCAAACCAAACGCATCGATTATCGGAATGAGTATCGATGTGGATATGAGTGGCGCCAGAATTATCATCGCCAGCCAGAGGTAACCGGCGATCTGACTACTGCGATTAAGAAACACTCCCCTGTGCTTAAGCTGCAGAAACTGCCGGATAAACATTAATGCGGCAAAGAAGGCAATGGGCACCAGAATACGGTATGCGTACTCCAGCAACGCCGGATAATCAGACCACAACCAGGCAATGCCGGCGCCATTCATTATCAGGGTATAACCCGCCATGGTGGCTACATAAAAACAATATGCCGCAAATGCTTTATGGCGCAAAAAGATAAACAGCGACAGGTTGTAGCCAAACATCGCGAATAGCACGCCATAAAATAAGCCAAGGTACCAGTTGCGTTGCAACTGATGGTCTGCAAAGGACTCCGCTGGCCATAACGTAACCGGCAGCAGCGCCTTCTCGGAGGGCAGAATTCGTAAATAGAGCAGGGTAGTGCTATCGCTGTCGAGTGTCAGTGGTATGGCAAAGGGAAATTCGTCGGGCGCATCAGGGGGCATTTGCCAGTCATTAAACTGGCCTGAAGAAATCAGTGTTTGCGTCGATACCCGGTAATGGTACCAGTCAATGGATTTCACTAACGGCCAGTCCAGAGTCATGATCCATTCTGTTGGCGCACCAGACATACGCTGCAATGGAATTTTTATCCACGTATAAGACTGGCTGGTGCCAAGGAACAAGGATGAATTAGGGTGAAACTGCCACTCGCTGTCGGGTAATTGCTCAATCTGATTAAACGAGACTTTGCTGAAGGCTTCGAAGTAGTACATGCCCTGGTTTAAATGCATGTGCGATTCGCCGCCCGGCAAGGTGTTAATGATGCCGGGCGGCGCCGTGGCGTTTTGAGCAGCGGAGAGAGCACCGGAGAAAAGCATCAGACAAAACAAGATGATACTCAGCAGTGCGTGCGAAAATGCCATGTAAGAAAGAGGTCGGTTAACCACCATGCCTTAACTATAGCAATCACTCACAGTTTTGCCTGAACAGGGCAAAATTCAGCCAATAAAAAAGCCAGCAATGCTGGCTTTTGGAGAAGAAACGGTGGTGCTTAGTATTCGAACATCGCCGAGATAGACTCTTCATTGCTGATCCGACGAATGGTTTCAGCAAGCATCTCAGATAGCGTAAGTTGTTTTACCTTACCAATGGCAGCCATGTCAGTACTCAGTGGAATACTGTCAGTGACAATAATCTCATCAATCACAGACTCTTTAAGATTATTGGCCGCATTACCAGAGAAAATAGCATGCGTGGCATAGGCATACACTTTACGGGCACCGTGGGCTTTCAGGGCTTCCGCCGCTTTGGCCAGAGTACCGCCGGTGTCAATCATGTCATCAACGATAATACAATCACGGTCTTTTACATCACCGATAATGTTCATTACCTGGGCAACGTTGGCTTTCGGACGACGTTTGTCGATGATAGCCAGATCGGTATCGTTAAGTAATTTTGCCGTAGCGCGCGCCCGTACTACACCACCAATGTCTGGCGAAACAACAATAGGCTCTACGAAATCGCGCTGGAACATATCGTTCAGCAGGATTGGCGTACCAAATGCGTTGTCTACCGGTACGTCGAAGAAGCCCTGGATCTGCTCGGCGTGCAGGTCGATGGTCAGTACCCGGTCGACGCCCACATTTGACAGAAAATCAGCAACCACTTTAGCCGTAATGGGCACACGAGCTGAACGCACACGGCGATCCTGACGTGCATAACCAAAGTACGGGATAACCGCAGTGATCCGGCCGGCGGATGCGCGACGCAGGGCGTCAATCATCACGATCAGTTCCATCAGGTTATCATTAGTAGGTGCACAGGTAGACTGGATAATAAAAACGTCCGAGCCACGGACGTTTTCATGAATTTCTACTGCTATCTCGCCGTCGCTAAAACGGCCGACGGTGGCATTTCCAAGCTTGGTATAGAGGCGATTGGCAACTTTCTGGGCTAGTTCAGGAACAGCGTTACCTGCAAAGAGCTTCATGTCTGGCACAAGTGTTTCCTCAGTGCATTTTAAGTAGGAGGTGGCTGGGGTAGCAGGACTCGAACCTACGGATGGCGGGATCAAAACCCGCTGCCTTACCAACTTGGCTATACCCCATCAATGTAAGTCGTTCTGGCTCAGGACATCTGTTGTAATTTTAATTGTAGCGGTGAGGTATTTACGCCTTTGGCAACAAATCCGTGCCAGTTTTCAGGAAGCGCCTGCTGCACTGCCTTTGCCTGAACCGGGTCACTAAATGTAGCAAATACGCACGCGCCTGTGCCTGTCATCCTCGACGGTGCGTAGTGTAACAACCACTGTAATAATTTTGCAACTTCCGGTTGGCTTTTACAGACAATTTTCTGACAATCATTTTGCGTTGCATCAAAAGTATAATGCTGCCAGTCAATAGGGGGGGTATTGCGCGGTAAGTCAGGGTGTGAAAACACCTCTGCAGTGCTGATGTTTACCCCGGGGAACACCACCAGATACCAGCTTTCATCAAGGCTGACCGGGTGGATTTGCTCGCCTACACCCTCGGCAAAAGCGGTTTTACCGTGTACAAAAATCGGTACATCTGCGCCCAGTTCTAACCCGAGTTGCGCCAGCGTTTCGGTGGACAGACCACAACGCCAGTAATAATTTAATGCCACCAGTGTGGTGGCTGCATTCGACGAGCCGCCGCCAATGCCGCCGCCCATAGGTAATTGTTTTTCAATATAAATGTCGCAGCCTTGCGGGGTGTTCACGTGGCTTTGCAGTAACCTGGCAGCCCGGTAGATCAAATTATCTTCGGTATTAACTCCGGAAATGGCGGTAGCCAGGCGAATGTCACCACTATCATTGGGAACAAAAGCCAGTGAGTCGCCCACATCGAGCATTTGAAACAGTGACTGCAACAGGTGATAACCTTTATCATTGCGTCCTGTAATGTGCAAAAACAGGTTTAGTTTGGCCGGGCTTGGCCACCAGTCGAGACTTACTTGAGTGTCCATTGTGAAATTCTTATTTTTATCCACTGCTCAGGCTGAGCCGTATTAGTCAGTTTGATATTATGTGGCAGGAAAACATCGTCTACCTGCCCGTACTGGGCGTAATCCACCTGCCAGCCCGCACACTGTCGGCAGCCTGGCATTAGCTGTTTGAGCAAACCGTTGTCGTTCAGCGTGTAGTCGTCACCGGCACGGGGCACGCCCTTCACCCAGCTCAGCAGCTGATCAAGTGGTATGTCCCAGCCAGTGGTCTGGTAGAGCAGGGCCGTAGCCGATGGGGCGGTATACACTTCGTCGTCTGCTTCCAGCCGTGCACCGGTCACAGTTTGCTCCATATCCACCAGGGTAACGCCAAGAAAGTTGCTCAACCTGAAGGTAAACAGCGGATCGCTGACCTGCCAGCGAAGATTGGCACTCACCGATTTTTCCGGCTCTCTGAGCGCGAGTTTACCGTTAATATTCCACTTTTTGATGGCGTCGAGTTTAATCAGCTGAGCCGGTAAATTTATCTGCCCTTGTGGCGCCTGCGGTCGTGTGGCACAGGCACTAAGGAAGAGGACGAACAGAACAATGAAAACCTGACGAAACACGGGCTAACCTATAAAATCTATTAAGGCGATAGTTGAACATAGAACTATCGACACTTTCAATCATTTTGGCTTTTTCGTACAATGCCGCTCCATTGTAGCCGTAAACGAACCCCATGACCCTGATTGCCCTCGGAATTAACCACAAAACTGCTCCGGTAGAGTTGCGCGAAAAAGTTGCGTTTACGCCGGATTCGCTGGTTGAGGCGTTGTCGTCATTAAAGCACCTGAACGGGGTGGATGAGTCGGTAATTGTTTCTACCTGTAATCGCACTGAAGTCTACGTATCCAGTGAGACCAGCTGTGCTGATCAACTGATTGAATGGCTGGCAGACTTTCACAATGTCGATGCCAGGCAGCTAAGTGCCAACGCGTACATTTATGAGCAGGCCGCAGCCATTGAACATGTGATGAAAGTGGCCAGCGGCTTGGATTCTCTGGTGCTCGGCGAACCGCAAATTCTGGGGCAAATCAAACAGGCTTATAATAATGCCAAGCATTCTGGCATGGTAAACACCCAGTTTGATAAACTTTTTCAGCATACCTTTGCTGTTGCCAAGCGGGTAAGAACCGATACTGAGATTGGTGCAAATGCGGTGTCGGTAGCTTTTGCTGCCGTGCAACTGGCAAAGCACATATTTGCCCGTTTACCTGAACGCTCGGTGTTGCTGGTTGGTGCCGGTGAAACTATTGAGCTGGTTGCCCAGCACCTTAAGGAACAAGGGGTACAAAAGCTTGCGGTGGCAAACCGTACCCGTGCTCGTGCAGAAACACTGGCGGCCAGCTTGGGGGCTGATGTGATGACCCTGAGTCAGTTGCCGGAAACCCTGCACCGATTTGATATTGTTATCAGTTCTACTGCCAGCCAGCTTCCACTTATCGGTAAAGGCATGGTGGAAGACGCGCTTAAACAGCGGCGCAACCTGCCGATGTTTATGGTCGACCTTGCGGTACCCAGAGATATTGAAGCCCAGGTCAACGAATTGGGCGACGCCTATCTATATACGGTGGATGATTTACAGCACATAGTGCAACAAAACATGGCATCCCGTGAGCAGGCGGCCGAAGAAGCTGTTAAAATTATCCAGCAACAGGTTATGAGCTATCTGCAGTGGCAGCAGTCGCGACAGACAGTAGACCTGGTCAAGCAGTACCGCGATCGTGGCAACCTGCAGCGTCAGGAGCTGGTCGACAAAGCCCTTAAACAGTTGCAGGAAGGCAAAGCGGCCGAAGTCGTGGTAGAAGAGCTGGCCTACAAGTTAACCAATAATTTATTACATGCGCCCACTCGCGCGTTGCGCGATGCGTCAACCCAGGTTGATCAGCGCACCACTAAGTGGCTGAGTCGTGTGTTTGAACTGGACAGTGACGAGTCCAGGTAATCTGTATTTTATTTCAGGAAAAGTATGAAAGAATCCGTTGTCATTAAGTTGGAAAATCTGGTTGAACGTTTTGCCGAGGTGCAGGCGCTGTTGAGCGATCCCGGCGTCATCGGTGATCAGGACAAATTCCGCGCTTTGTCAAAAGAGTTTAGCCAGTTAGAAGACGTGGTAGCGGGTTTCAACGCTTATAAACAGGCAGAAGAAGATTTAGCCTCTGCCGAAGAAATGATGGCTGAAGACGACGCAGAAATGCGCGAAATGGCACAGGAAGAGATGAAAGCAGCCAAGCTGGAAATCGAACGCCTTGAGGCTGAGCTGCAAATCCTGCTGTTACCCCGCGATCCAAACGACGACCGCAACTGCTTTCTGGAAATTCGCGCCGGGGCGGGTGGTGACGAGGCGGCCATTTTTGCCGGCGATTTATTCCGTATGTACAGCCGCTATGCCGAAGCTAAAGGCTGGCGCCTTGAGATGATCAGCGCTAACGAAGGTGAGCATGGTGGTTTTAAAGAAGTGATTGCCAACGTAACCGGCGATGGCGCATACGGCGTGCTTAAGTTTGAGTCGGGCGGCCATCGTGTGCAGCGTGTGCCGGAAACCGAATCTCAGGGCCGGGTACATACCTCAGCCTGCACTGTCGCGGTGTTACCAGAGATCCCGGAATCTGAAGCCATCGAAATTAACCCGGCAGACCTGCGTATCGATACCTTCCGCGCCTCAGGTGCTGGTGGTCAGCACGTTAACAAAACCGATTCAGCCATTCGAATCACTCACTTGCCTTCAGGCGTGGTGGTAGAATGTCAGGATGAGCGCTCGCAGCACAAAAACCGCGCCAAAGCGATGTCAGTGCTGTCGGCCCGCTTAAACCAGATTGAAGAAGATAAACGAGCAGCCGAAGAAGCATCTACCCGCCGCAATCTGGTAGGTAGTGGCGACCGCTCAGAGCGGATCCGCACTTATAATTTTCCTCAGGGCAGGGTAACGGACCACCGGATTAATCTTACGCTATATCGCCTCGACGAAGTGATTGAAGGCAATCTTGGCCTGCTGCTGGAACCAATCCGTCAGGAACATCAGGCTGATCTGCTGGCCTCGCTGGCCGACGACTAACCCGTGCATTGCAAGGATAGCGATGCCGTAACGATTGCTCAGGCGCTGGCCTGGGCAACGGGTGAGCTGCAAGACGGTGAGTCACCTGCAGTAGATGGCCGGGTGTTGCTTTGTGCCGTGCTCGATTGTCAACGTACCTACCTGTTTACCTGGCCTGATAAAGCGCTGTCAGAAGCACAATATACACGCTTCAAAAAACTGATTGCTAAGCGCCGCGAAGGATATCCGGTGGCTTATCTTACCGGTACCCGGGATTTCTGGTCCCTGACCCTCAATGTTAATGAAAGTACGCTGATCCCACGCCCGGAAACTGAATTGTTGGTTGAAACCGCGCTGGCGCTTGATCTGCCCGAATCAGCCCGCGTGTGCGATCTTGGCACCGGAACCGGTGCGATTGCGCTGGCATTAAAAACGGAGCAGCCTGCCTGGCAGGTTACCGGTGTTGATCGTATCACTGAAGCTCTCGAACTGGCGTCGGCCAATGCACAACTGAACGGGCAACTTAAGGTGAACTGGTTGCTTAGTCACTGGTTTGCTGCACTGCCAGCAGGCAGTCGGTTTGACCTGATTGTTACCAATCCTCCGTATGTAGAGTCTGACAGTGAATATCTGCAACAGGGCGATGTGCGTTTTGAGCCGGTTTCTGCTCTTACCGCCGGTGCGGACGGTTTGGAAGATATCCGCGAGATTATTCAGAATGCTCCCGATTTTTTAACCCCGGATGGTTGGTTGTTAATAGAACACGGGTATACTCAGCATGAATCGATAAAAACGCTCTTTGCAGAGAGAGGATTTAACGCTTGCCGGGGCATTAACGATCTTAACGGGTTGCCAAGAATTACCCTGGCTCAGTGGCAAAAATCCTAGCTTGTACATAAGCTTAAGGGAAACGAAATTCTCACACAGGATGGAAATGCAGAATGAACGATGACGAGTTTTTATTTGTCGCGGAAGATGATGAACCAGAGTCGAACGAAATAGGCTATTGGAAAGTTCTGATTGTTGACGATGAACCTGAAGTTCACGCCATCACCAAGCTGGCACTTAATGACTTTACGTTAAACGGCCGCGCACTGACCTTTATGAGTGCCTTTGACGGCGAGGAAGCCAAACGTGTTCTGCGTGAGCATAGCGATATTGCGGTGGTGCTGCTCGATGTAGTCATGGAGTCTGATGACGCAGGCCTGAGAGTTGCCGACTATATTCGCAATGACCTGGAAAACCACTTTACCCGAATCATTCTGCGTACCGGTCAACCTGGTCAGGCACCGGAAAAAGACGTCATTATTAATTACGACATCAACGATTATAAGTCGAAAACAGAACTCACTGCGCAGAAGCTGTTTACCGTGATCATTGCCGCGCTGCGCTCTTACCGCGACATTATTGTCATTGAAGAGGCCCGTGCCGGCCTCGAGAAAATTATTGACGCCTCAGCCGACTTATTCTCGTCACGTTCTTTGGAAGGCTTTATGCGTGGCCTTATCCAGCAGTTAGCCTCCATCCTCGGAGGGGCGAAAAACGCCGCTTACATTACCTCTGCTGTGGCGTTGCCTAAACCGGTCAGTCAGGCCGGCGAAATGTATATATTTGCTGGTAACGGCGAATACGCCGGTAAAGAGGGCTATCGCCTGAAAGACTCCCTTAGCGAGTTTGAATACCAGCTTTGTCAGGATGCGCTGCGGGAGCAACAAGTCGTTTATGCCGAGGAGCATCTGGTTGCTTACTGCCGTAGTCATAAAAATCACGGCTCATTGCTGTTTTTAACCGGCTTACCTCGCCCGGTAAATGATACTGATAAGCGCCTTGTCCAAAAGTTTACCGAAAATGTGCAACTGGCCTTTGATAATCTCCTCGACAGCGCCGAGCTCAATGAAACCCACCAAGAGATCGTACAGCGCTTAGGCGATGCCATGGATAGCCGTGAAACCGATGAGTTCCATGCCCAGCGCTTAAATCACATGAGCGAGCTATTTGCCCGTCTGGCAGGTATGCCCGAAGCGGAAATCCAGCAATATCTCACCGCCTTGCCGCTGCATAATGTAGGAAATTCTTTCGTGCCGTATTCGTTGTTAAATAAAGATGCACCGTTAACGGATGAGGAGTATCACCAAATTCAGAAACATGCTGAATTTGGCTACCGGATTTTTAAAGATTCCAAACGGCCGGTGATCAGACTGGCTGCACAATTAGCCCGTCATCACCACGAACGCTGGGACGGCAATGGGTATCCTGACGGGCTTGCAGGTAATGACATCAGCTTGCAAAGTCGCATGTTGGCTATTCTCGACGCCTATGATGCGTTGCGTAATAAACGCAGTTATAAGCCAGCGTGGTCGGTAGATGAAACCGTGGAAACTCTTAAAGATGCAGCAGGCAAACAATTTGACCCGGCATTAATCGATTTGTTTTTAAAGCATATCGACCGGTTTGAGATGATTCAGAGTCAATATGCCGGTTAATCGCTGTTAGCCGGTAATAACAATAAATCAAGGAGTGCTAATTCTATGTATATGATGGCCAAACACCTGCATTTAACCGCAGTGGGCTTAAGTATTTTGCTGTTTATTATCCGTTTTTTGTACGGTCAGATGAACCCCGGATTTCTGCAAAAGAAGTGGGTAAAAATTGTTCCCCACATTATTGATACTGTTTTACTACTGAGTGCGATTTGGCTATGCGTTATCCTCGCCCAGTATCCTTTTGCAAATGGCTGGCTGACTTTCAAGGTTATTGGAGTTATTGCCTATATTGGCCTTGGCATGATGGCACTCAAGCGGGCAAAAACGCCGCCACTTAAATGGGGGGCATTTTTAGCGGCGCTGGTGGTACTGGGATTAACAGCCAAAGTCGCTGTCACCAAACAGGTGTTTTTCTTATAACCGGAAATTGTTTATGACTAAAATTAATCAGGTAACCGTGGCTGACATCACCGTTGCCAACGACAAGCCTTTCGTTCTGTTTGGCGGAATGAACGTACTGGAATCCAGGGATCTGGCTATGCAGATTGCTGAACACTACGTAGAAGTTTGCAGCAAGCTTAATATTCCTTATGTCTTTAAGGCGTCTTTCGACAAAGCCAACCGCTCGTCGGTACATTCATATCGTGGCCCTGGTATGGACGAAGGCCTTAAGATCTTTGAAGAAATTAAGCGTACCTTCAATGTACCAATCATTACCGATGTGCATGAGCCTTATCAGGCTGCCCCGGTGGCCGAGGTGGTAGATGTGATCCAGCTTCCGGCGTTTCTCGCCCGGCAAACCGATCTGGTGGTTGCTATGGCAGAGACCGGCGCGGTCGTTAATGTTAAGAAACCGCAATTTCTGGCGCCCCATGAAATGCGCCATATCATTAAGAAATTTGGCGAAGCGGGTAACGATAAGATTATCCTCTGTGAACGCGGCAGTTGCTATGGTTATAACAACCTGGTGGTTGATATGCTGGGTATGGATGCCATGAAAGAGTATGCACCGGTCATTTTTGATGCGACCCATGCGTTGCAGAAACCGGGCGGCAGGGAAACCTCGGCGGATGGCAGACGTGCTCAGGCAGCGCAATTAGCGCGCAGTGGTATGGCTTTGGGTCTGGCCGGACTGTTTATTGAAGCACACCCGAATCCGGATGAGGCAAAATGCGACGGCCCTTGTGCGTTGCCGTTATCTAAATTAGCGGGATATCTGGAACAAATGAAAGCGGTTGATGAGCTGGTTAAACAGTTTGCGCCGTTAGATACCAGTGCTCAGTAAGTGATGAAGGAAGACCTGAAATGCCGTGCAGAGTATCTCTGCGCGGCATTTGCCAGGTGTGAAGGCCAGGTATTACTCAGCGCGAGTATTTGTTTCCTGGTTGGGCAGCAGGTTGCTTTCGCGGGCGATAAGCAAAGCGCCGTTAGTTTTTGAGTGTTGTTGCAAGGTTTCGTTAACCTGGTTGATAATGCTCGATTCAATGTTGAGCACGGGTTGATCAATACTGATTTCAACCGAAACCATGGCCGTGTTAACAGGCTGTAATTGAGTCGCCTTTAGTTCGTTTGCTAAAGTGGTAACAGACCAGCCCATAGAGGCCAGCATTAAAACTGCTGTAAGTTGTTTTTTCATATTCACACCTAAATAAATTAATAAAGTTGGTTGTAGTAAAAATGTTAAAAATTAACATTTTTGAATTATCTTAACCTTCTGCGTCAAAAGAAGATTTTTCAAATTTCGGGTGAATAATAGACAGTTTAAGTCATCCTGAAAAATGAAAAAAATTACCTTGTTTGGATTAGAAAAACTTATGAGTGTTTCATTGTCCTGTCATAATAGCCGTGGTGCCTGATGCAACGCCGTTTACCTCCCTTAAATGCGCTCAAGGCCTTTGAAGCCGCGGCGCGCCATTTAAGCTTTACCCGCGCCGCTGACGAGTTGTTTGTTACCCAGGCAGCGGTGAGTCATCAAATTAAGGCATTAGAAGATTTCTTATCGCTGAAATTATTCATCCGGCGTAATCGAACTTTGTTGCTTACCGAAGAAGGGCAGGCATACTTTTTAGAACTGAAAGATATTTTTAAAAACCTCCAGGATGCCACCGAACGGCTGCTGGCCAGGGGCAGTAAAGGGGCTATCACTGTGGCTACTCCGCCGAGTTTTGCCAGTCAGTGGCTGGTTCCCAGGATCAGTCAGTTTAGTCAGCTATTCCCGGATATTGATGTTCGCCTTAAAGCTATCGATTTTGATGAAGGCTTCCTGACCGATGATATCGACGTTGCCATTTACTATGGTCGCGGGCGCTGGAACGGTATTCAGGCGGACAAACTGCACACCGAATTTTTAACCCCGCTGTGTTCGCCCAGTTTGTTTCAGGGCAGTAAACCGCTCAAAACACTTTCGGATCTGAAGCATCATGTGCTGTTACACGATTCCAGCCGTGCTATCTGGAAGATGTGGTTACAGCATTTCAAAGTGGCCGGAGTTAACGTTAATCAGGGCCCGGTTTTCAGCCATTCCATGATGGTTATGCAGGCTGCCGCACTGGGGCAGGGGATTGCCCTGGGTAATTCTGTACTGGCCAAACCTGAACTCGACGCCGGGCGCCTGATAATGCCTTTCGAAGAAAAGCTGGAAAGCCGTGATGCCTATTATCTGGTGTATCATGAAGGGCAGGGCGATATGGGTAAGATTGCTGCATTTCGTGAATGGGTAGTGAATTTAGTCAAAGAGGAACAAGCTTTTGTCTGAGTGGTATGTCGACACGCCGGCTAAACCGGTAGCCACCGTTATTTTAGCCCATGGGGCCGGTGCGGGAGCAGAGTCAGAGTTTATGGTCGATATGGCTGCGCAACTGGCTGCACGTAATATCAATGTGGTGCGTTTTAATTTTCCGTACATGGAAATCATTAAGGATACCGGCAAAAAAAGACCGCCGGATAAAATGCCTAAACTGGAAGCCTGTTTTCATAACGTGATTGAAAACGTGCAGGCTAAGTGGCCGGATTTGCCACTGTTTATTGGCGGCAAAAGTATGGGCGGACGGGTCGCTACCCTGATCCTGGAGCAATCCAAAGCGCTGGGGGCAATTGCGCTGGGCTATCCTTTCCACCCGCCGGGCAAGCCAGAAAAACTGCGCACCGAGCATTTGCTGGCGCTGGAAAAGCCATTACTGATCATTCAGGGAGAGCGGGATACCTTTGGTCGTCGTGATGAGGTGGAAGGTTATGGTTTGTCTTGTGCTGTACAAACCGCCTTTCTGGCCGATGGCGACCACAGTTTTAAGCCAAGAAAGGCCAGTGGCCTGACTCAGGATGAGCATATCCAAAGTGCGGCCGGGCTGAGTGTCGCTTTTATCGAGGCACTGGTATGAGATTGTATGTAATGATCGGCGCTTTGCTGGCGTTATTGGGCGTAATGCTGGGAGCGTTTGGTGCTCACGGCCTGAAAAATATTCTGGATACCAGCGCGCTGGCCACTTTTGAAGTAGGCGTACGCTATCAGATGTACCATGCACTGGCGATTTTACTGGTGGGCGGTCTGGCCGCTCAGGCCAGTATGATATGGCGTAAGCGCGCCGCATTATTGTTTGTAATTGGCAGTGTTTTATTTAGCGGCAGTATTTATCTGTTGGTATTAACCGGCCAGAAATGGCTGGGCCCGGTCACCCCGCTTGGCGGCCTTTGCCTGATGCTGGGATGGGTAGCTTTGGTGATTGGCGTGATGAAAGGCGTAGATAACGGCGCTGACACCAGCCCTGGGAGTGATGACTGATGGATGGCGCACAACAGAGTATTATTGCCTATTGCCGCCCGGGTTACGAAGTAGACACCGGCAACGAGTTAACGGCACTGGCTACGCAAAAAGCGTTGTATGGGTATCCGGTATTCAAAGCCGGTGATGGCTATATTCGCTTTCAGTTTCATGTGCCGGAACACGCTAAGCAATTTATTAATGAAGTGGCGGTCAGAGATACTATTTTCCCTCGCCAGATGTTTCTGGTGCTGGCCAGTATTGCCATTGAAGATAAATCAGATCGCATCGGGCCGGTATTACATGCCTTAGCGCAAAGTGACATCAGCCGCTGCGGTACATTGTTTGTGGACTATCCGGATACCGAAGATGGTAAAGCACTGGCTAAGTTATGCCGTAAGTTTGCGGTGCCTTTGCGCCAGGCGTTGCGCGCTAAAGAGTATCTCACCCGCAAAGAGCAACTTAATTTAGCGGCGTTGCATGTCTTTTTTACCTCTGGCGAAGCCTGTTATGTGGGCGTGAGTCAGGCCAGAATGCGCAGTCCTTTTGAAAACGGTATTTGCCGTTTAAAGTTTCCTCCCAAAGCGCCAAGCCGTTCCACGCTTAAGCTGGAAGAAGCGTTGTTAACCATGCTCAGCGCCCGCCAGCGTGAGGCAATCTGCCGTGCTGGTGCCAGAGCCGTTGATCTTGGTGCATGTCCTGGTGGCTGGACTTATCAGTTAGTATCGCGCGATATGCATGTTGAAGCTGTAGATAATGGTAAAATGGCAGATGACCTGATGGCCACTGGTCTGGTAGACTATCGCGCCGAAGACGGTTTTAAGTATCGTCCGCAGATGGGTCATGTTGAATTGCTGGTCTGCGATATGATTGAAAAACCCGACAGGGTGGCGGTGCTGATGGCGAACTGGTTAACCCGTAACTGGGCAACCCATGCAATTTTTAATTTAAAATTGCCAATGAAACGCCGCTATGAGACCGTACGCGCCGCAATTGATGCGGTGGGATCACAATTAGCGTCAGCGAATATTAAAACAACCATGGTTATTCGTCATCTCTATCACAACCGGGATGAAGTCACGGTTGCTGTGATCCGCGAAAATTGATTTATATTTTATTTAAAACAGTAATTTAGGTGAAAATGGCCGAGTTTTCGCTGGATAAGTTTTAGTCTTTTTTCATAAAGGACTATAAATCCGGTATGGAAATCCTATATAATCGCGCCGTTTTTTTTACTCTGAACCAACGAAAGTGAACTAATGGCAGACTTATCTCATTACAGAAACATTGGTATTTTCGCCCACGTAGACGCGGGTAAAACGACCACTACAGAACGTATTTTGAAACTTACCGGTAAAATCCATAAAACCGGTGAAGTGCACGACGGTGAGTCAACGACTGACTTTATGGAACAGGAAGCTGAGCGTGGTATTACTATCCAGTCTGCTGCGACCACCTGTTTCTGGAAAGATCACCGCATGAACATCATCGATACTCCAGGACACGTTGACTTCACTGTTGAAGTTTATCGTTCACTGAAAGTACTCGACGGCGGTATCGGTGTATTCTGTGGTTCAGGCGGTGTTGAGCCTCAGTCTGAAACCAACTGGCGTTATGCTAACGAATCAGAAGTTGCACGTGTTATCTTCGTAAACAAACTGGACCGTATGGGTGCAGACTTCTACCGCGTTGTTGGTCAGGTTAAGAAAGTACTGGCGGCTAACCCGTTAGTAATGACTCTGCCTATCGGTATCGAAGACGAGTTTAAAGGTGTTGTTAACCTGCTCGATATGAAAGCGTACATCTGGGATGACTCTGGCCTGCCAGAAAACTACGAAGTCGTAGACATTCCTGAAGACATGGTTGAAAAAGCCAACGAATACCGTGAGCAAATGGTTGAGACTGCTGTTGAGCAGGACGACGACCTGATGATGGCTTACATGGATGGCGAAGAGCCGTCTCTGGAAGACCTGAAGCGTTGTATCCGTAAGGGTACCCGCGATATGTCTTTCTTCCCTACTTACTGTGGTTCGGCGTTCAAAAACAAAGGTATTCAGTTAGTACTGGATGCAGTTGTTGACTTCCTGCCTTCACCTACAGAAGTTGATCCTCAGGATCTAACTGACCCTGAAACGGGTGAGCCGACTGGCGAAGTAGCAACCGTATCGACTGAAGAGCCTTTCCGCGCACTGGCGTTTAAGATCATGGACGACCGTTTCGGTGCCCTGACCTTTATCCGTATTTACTCTGGTGTACTGAATAAGGGTGATACTATCCTTAACTCAGCAACCGGTAAAACTGAGCGTATTGGCCGTATGGTTGAGATGCACGCTGATGAGCGTACTGAACTGACATCTGCCCAGGCGGGTGACATTCTGGCGGTTGTCGGTATGAAGAACGTTCAGACTGGTCACACCCTGTGTGATCCAAAGCACGAGTGTACGCTTGAGCCGATGATCTTCCCTGAGCCGGTAATCTCAATTGCCGTTAAGCCTAAAGATAAAGGTGCTAACGAGAAGATGTCTATTGCTATCGGTAAACTGGTAGCAGAAGATCCATCGTTCCAGGTTGAAACTGATGAAGATTCTGGCGAAACCATCCTCAAAGGTATGGGTGAGCTGCACTTAGACATCAAAGTAGACATCCTGAAGCGTACTTACGGCGTTGAGCTGGAAGTGGGTCAGCCACAGGTTGCATACCGTGAAACCATCACTACTCCGGTAGAAGACAGCTACACGCACAAGAAGCAGTCTGGTGGTTCTGGTCAGTTTGGTAAGATCGATTACCGCATCAAGCCAGGCGAGCAAAACTCAGGCTTCACGTTCACCTCTACCGTTGTTGGTGGTAACGTACCTAAAGAATTCTTCCCTGCCATCGAAAAAGGCTTTAAGTCTATGATGGATCAAGGTGTTCTGGCTGGTTATCCGGTTCTGGACGTTGAAGTTGAACTGTTCGACGGTGGTTTCCACGCTGTTGACTCATCAGCAATCGCGTTCGAAATCGCAGCGAAAGGTGCATTCCGTCAGTCAATTCCAAAGGCCGGTCCTCAGCTTCTTGAGCCAATCATGAAAGTTGACGTATTCAGCCCGGAAGATAACGTAGGTGACGTAATCGGTGACCTTAACCGTCGTCGTGGTATGATTAAAGACCAGGAAGCTGGTGCAACGGGTGTACGCATCAAGGCAGACGTTCCTCTGTCAGAAATGTTCGGTTACATCGGTCACCTGCGTACTATTACTTCAGGTCGTGGTCAGTTCTCTATGGAATTCAGCCACTACTCTTCTTGTCCGCAAAACGTTGCTGACAAAGTTATCGAAGAAGCCAAAGCGCGTAAAGCGGCTAAGTAATTCGACAACTGCTGAAGAGCATTTAAAGATTAAAAAACCCGCCGTTTGGCGGGTTTTTTGTTTTAAGTCTTAGTTAGTTAAAATCGCTGGTAGAACGCTGAGTTTGCCTGGACAGAATTCAATTCAGATTGGCATTTCACATCGAGAGTGTCAAAGAAATTTGTCCTGACTGACGTCAGGAAAGGTTTCGAATTGAGGGGGGAGAAAAGAAGTACCCTTGCTGCTTAGTTATCCCTAATTCGGCCAATACATCCCGTTCCGCTTTAGTTTCTACTCCTTCGGCTAGTATGCCGATATTTAAATCCTTACAGAGGGCTGATAAAGCAGTCAGAATTTGCTGTTTACGCGTGGATGAATCAATGTTGCGAATTAAATTCATATCGACTTTTATGCTATCTGGCTCAAGTTCTGCCAGCCAGCCGAGGTTAGCATGACCCACACCAAAATCATCCAGCGCAACACTAAAACCGATCTTTTTATAGTATTCGATGATTTTTTGCAGGTGGGATGTATCCTGAATATGTTCAGATTCGACCACTTCAAAGGTTATATTTTCGCAAGGAAACTGATATTTCTCTGCCGCAGCGAGTGTGGTGCGAATGCATATATCAGGCTTGTAAACGGCTCCGGGCAGAAAGTTGATATTTAACCGCCCTGATAAGTTGGCCTTAGCAGCCAAAGTAATTGCCTTCACCCGGCATACCTGATCAAAGCGATAGATATTGTTTGCCGTTACCTTGCCGATGATAGTGCCTGCTGGCTCATTGTTAAGACCACGCACTAAACCTTCATAGCCAAATACCTTCTGATCTGCTAAATCGACCAACGGCTGAAATGCCATACTGAAATCAAATTCAAGCTCTTCGCCATTTCTACATCCCTCACAGGGCAGCACTTTGGCATTCTCTTCGGTAATAAATAAAGGTAGTTCAGTTGTTGTCAGATTCTTAAAAGTCATCAATATCGTTTATTTCTTAACCTCTGATACTATGCTAGACGTTTTATTTGTACACCACAAATTCGGTGACGCAGATCAACACCACTGCCGATGATTTATATTAGATTTACTATATATTCCGGAGGTGACCTATGACTGACCAAAAGCTAATATTGCTGCTCAAAATTATCATGAGTATTGGCATCAGCCTTATTCTGGCTGGTGTTTACTGCCATATGTACAGCGAAACCATTGAACAAATGGGTGTCACCGGAATTGTTATCAGCGCTTGTCTGGTGGCAATTGGGATGATTCTGTCGCTGCCAACCAAAATGTATCTCACCTTTATCCTGGTTAAACGGGAAGAAGATCGTAAAGTCCTTAATCAGGTGAAATAAGCATTTCATCGACAAATATGCCCATTGTTTATCGATAATTGGCAAATGCTGCTTTTTTGGTATACACCTTAATTATACGCTGGCTGTACCTGGCGGCTTTTCGCACATGCCCGGAAATCGCAGGATGGTGTGTATTTTTTAATATCTATGCACAGCGCAGTAATACGTTGCTTCTACATAAAACTTAACCGGTTTAAAGGAAAGGAGCTATGGAACAAAAGGATACCGGAGAATTTATTAACTTGCAGGTGGATGTGGATCAAACTCGCTTCTACCGACAGTGTCTGCTCCAACTTAACGACGTTCTTGATAAAGTATTGGGCAATGATGAAAGCACCGCTTTCGTTGGCCTGGTTGCCAGTCGCCTGGCCGACTTCTTTATTTCTGCCTATCGTGAAGCCCACGGTCGTCGTCACTACTCACCCATGCAACTCGCACAGTTACTTATCGATTTAAAGGCCCGTATTGGTGGCGATTTTTATGTAGCCGACGTTACCGTGCGTAAGATAGTCCTGCGAAACAGGCAGTGCCCTTTTGGTAAAGGTGTGCTCGGCAAAAGTTCACTGTGTTCTATGACAGCCGGGGTGTTTGGCAAGGTCGTTGCCGAGAGTAATCAGTACGCGGCCGTATCGGTTGATGAGGCTATTGCAAAAGGAGATGCACAATGTAAGGTAACCATCTTATTGCAGGCAGAAGACAATTCTGACGGGCGCTACAAGGAGTTTTTCGATGTCCGCTGAGCCGCTTTCATTAATCGATAAGCATATCAGTATGGATGTGATTTTAAGCAATATTAAAAATCCCGCGTTGGTGCTCAGTCTGTCGGGTAAAATCGCTCGTATCAACCGTCGCTGCCAGCAATTTTTACCTAACGTCAGGGAAGGCCGTTTACTCGGTGAGTATTGTGAGGAGGCCGGAGTATTTGGCTCGCTCCGGCAAATGATCCGCCATGCCCGTTCTGCCAGCGGTTTACACCCATGCAGGCTACAAGCCATACAGACTGAAGCGCCGGGCAGCTGGTTAGGCTTTTTTTCCGTGTTATGTTCGCAAATCACCCATAAACCCATCGCCATTCTGCTTGAGGTCGACGATCACAAGGTTGAGCGTGAAAACCGCCTCCTGGCACTCGATCAGAATGCCGATAAACAACTCACCGCTTTGCGACAGTTTCATCAGGATGGCATCCATGACTCGCTAACGGGATTGAAAAACCGGCGCTACATGGACAGTTTTCTTAAAATGGAATGTGATCTTATTAAACGCCAATCTGTTGGCGGCACTCTGGTTGTGGTGGATATCGACCATTTCAAGCGGGTGAATGACATTTATGGCCACAATGCCGGTGATAAGGTTATCAGCGCGGTAGCCCGTCGTCTGGAGAACCGTCTGCGCGACAGCGATGTGGCCTGCCGCTGGGGAGGGGAGGAGTTTGTCTTATTCCTGCATAACACCAGCGGTCGCCGTGCCTTCTCAACCTGTGAGGAGTTGCGCACGCTTATTCAGCAGCATCAGGTAGAGTTTGAGTCCCGCTCACTGAGTGTCACTGCCAGTTTTGGCATTACCTCACTGCAAACGCAGGATTCGCCCCACAGCGTGTTTGCCCGGGCTGATAAAGCGCTGTACCAGGCTAAAACTATGGGACGTAACCAGGTTCAGGTGGTCTGAGGGTTAGTTTACCTGGGTAACCAGGTAACCCTTTTCGCGTAACATATCAAGCACACTGTGATTGCCGGATAAGTGCATGGTGCCAACCAGTACAAACTCGGTTTGTGCCGTAGTAAGCATTTCCTCAATGGCAGGCAGCCAGTTTTCATTTCGTTTTATCAGCAACTGCTGATATATCTCAGGAAAGTCATCATGGAAGCTTTTGCCCTGGCTTTGGTACAGGCCTTCCATATCGCCGCTTAGCCAATACTTTTTAAGCTCGACAAGTGCCTTGGGGAGTTGTTTCACATCATCCAGCGCATAGCGGATCATCTCGTCTTCGTCTTCGCCACCCAGTGCGGCAATAAATTCCAGCTGTTGTTGAGGTGACTCAAACCAATCGAGTGCCTTGCCGTCGGTCATGGCTTTAAAGTAGTAAAATTCGTCTACTCCCTGACTGGTTAAGCCCATTAATCGCAGTTCGGTGAAGCTTAGGGTAATACTAATCAGGGCCGGTGTATAATTGGCCATCGCAGCGATGTCCATCTGCCGGGCCGCTAAGTGAGCTTTGAGTGCCTGATAGGTTTCTTTCGATAAAACGTCTTTTAGCTGCGTACCGTCACCGTAGGTCAGTCTGGCGCGGGAGTCTTGCTGGAAGCGTGGGCTGTTGAGCCCGGCGATATCGGTTTCGAACACCAGCTTGTCTGCCTGATTATAGGCGATGCCGTAGGCATTGGGCAGGGGAAAGTCATCGGGACTTAATATATGTAGCGTACCGCCAATGTAAACGGTGTTGCCAGCTTTGCTTACTTGCCAGACTGAGGCGGCGTGTGCCCAGCTGCAGGTGAATAAAAATAGCCAGCAAAAATGCTTCAGCATGCTCGGATGTCCCTGAACAAAACCGTTAATCTACCTGCTAAGTGCTTATCCGGCAATGATTAATGGCTTTTAACAGACTAAGTAAGCGCCTGTACTAACATTAGTTAGTGTTTCCACCAGTGGTGACGCCAGGCCGGAATGCCAATTTTCTTGATTTCCTCATAAAGGCGGTGACGGTCTGCCTGATTTAAAAACTCGCCAACCCTTACACTGTGCTCCGGGGTAACCAGAACCAGCTGTGGTAAATACCAGTCGCGCGGACTTTCTGACATTTCAAGGTGGGTGTCCTGGCGGCTAAGCGTAACAGTTGGCGATGACTTCTGGTTACTTTGGATATGCACGTAATCTTTCTCAAATGACAGGGTTTGCGTGCGGTAAGTGTTATGGCTAACCCGATAAAGCAGGAAGCACAGTAAGCCCACTTCAATACCGGCGAAGGGAAAGACAATCCAGATGCCAAAAAATGCCCACATAGTAGCAATGATAAGGGCAACGCCTGCCATGCCCGCCATCAGCCATTTATTATGGACCCAGTCGGCGGAACGATTTGGTTGTAAACGGATAAGGCTATATTGTGGCTGATGCGTTACTGAAACCATAGGCGCTGTTTACCCAAACTTAATCCGTTTTAGTATAGCGGGTAAATGTTGTAAAAATGTAGGTTTTAATCAAAGGGGTTCGACTTCAACGGCAGATTCTGGCAAAGTGCTGCCGGTCAAAATCAATTGATTGTAATAGTGAAAAAGACGTTCATTGCCCATCCCTGGCTGAGCCTGCTGGCGGTGTTGTGGTTATCCCTGGTTATTATTGTAGGCGGCACAGAGTTACCGGTACTCCTGACTCAGTATGGCGGATTTTTATTGCTGGGGATTGTTGGCGCTGTTTTTGCCAATGCCACGGGCGCCGGTGGCGGGGTAGTGTTTGTGCCCTTTTTTCAGCAACTGGCATTTTCTCCGGAGGCGGTCATCGCCACCAGTTTTGCCATCCAGTGCTGCGGAATGACCGCCGGTGCCATCAGTTGGCTGCAGTTTTACCGTCATATTAAGAGTCAGCAGCCCGACTGGCTGTTGCTCCCGGCTGTCCTGAGTCGCTGTATTCCTTTTGGTCTGGCTGGATTATGGCTGGCGCAGTATGGGTTTGATTACCTGGTGCCTCATCTGAGTTTTTCGGCGGTGTCATCTCAGTTACACATTGGCTTCGGCGCGTTTTCTATTTTGCTGGCGCTGGCGATTATGGCCTCGTCGAGACGGTTAAGCAGCCCTCAGGGGCGCAGTCAGTTATCGGCAGCCGATAAAAACTGGCTCGCTGTTATCAGCTTTCTGGGCGGTATTGTAACGGCTTATTTGTCGGTCGGTATAGGCGAACTGGTTGCCGTATACATGATTGTCAGACGCTTTGATGTCACGCTGGCAATCGGGGCTGCCGTGATTATCTCGGCGGTTACGGTTTGGGGAGCAGCAGGTTATGGCGCCTGGGTGAGTGGAGCCGTAAACTGGTATGTGGTGTTGTTTGCCGGCGCCGGCGCCGTGATTGGCGGCCGCCTTGCACGCTATGTGGTACTGTTCTTTTCACCCAGACAGGTAAAACTGTTTTTTGCCCTCTGGGTGCTGTTACTGGGCATAGTTAGCATTGTGTAAACAGCCTGACTGTTATTTGTACTGTACGGTACGCATTAGCTAATTAGTATAGACTTTGGTCTTGCTCTTTAAGTTAAGCTGGCAAGTCTGCTATGGTGACTTCATCTATTTACTGGTGAACGGATCCTCACTCCATGGCTTATTCCCCGGCTAATCTCTACACTCTCCCGCAGCCCGACTGGAGCAAAGACGCGGTAATTTATCAGGTAAATACCCGTCAATTTAGTCAGGCCGGTACTTTTGATGGTGTTACTGAAAAACTGACTCATATTGCGGAGTTGGGCGCGAAGATCCTCTGGTTGATGCCTATCCATCCGATTGGCGAGAAACATCGCAAAGGTGAGCTCGGCAGTCCCTACGCCGTGAAAGACTATTTTGCCATAAATCCGGAGTTTGGTGACGAGAGTAGTCTTCGGCGACTCATTGACGAAGCCCATGCGCTGGGCCTTAAAGTAATCCTCGACTGGGTGCCGAATCACAGTGCCTGGGATAACCATTTGGTAACGCAGCATCCTGAGTGGTATGCACGGGATTATAAAGGCGATTTTCGCCCTTCTCCCTGGTGGGACTGGAGCGATATCATTGAATTTGATTACGACCAGCCGGGCCTGCGTGAATATATGATAAAGGCCATGGCTTACTGGGTTGAAGCGTTTGATATCGACGGCTACCGGTGTGATGTAGCAGGCTATGTACCCAATGATTTCTGGTGCCAGCTTCGTAAAGCGCTGGATAACATTAAACCAGTCTTCCTGCTCGCCGAATGGGAAGACCGCGACCTCCATCGTGACGGCTTTAATATGACTTACGCCTGGAGCTGGAATGAGGCATTGCATGATATTGCCCACCAAAAAGCACCGGTAGACAGATTAAGAAAATACTATTCATGGAACGAAAGAGCCTGGCCCCGCTCAGCCTACCGCATGACGTTTGTCAGCAACCATGACAAAAATGCCTGGGATGGCACCCAGCAGGAGCAGTTTGGCGAATGTTTAGAGGCAGCGATAGTCTTGTCGGTACTCGGTGAGGGAATGCCGCTCATTCACAATGGCCAGGAAGCGGGCGAGAGCAAACGGCTGGCGTTTTTTGAGCGTGATCCAATCGATTGGCAGGACCATCCGATTGGCGACCTGTACCGTAAACTTATTCATCTGAAAAAGCGGGTACCGGCACTCTGGAACGGTGAATATGGACCTCGCATGATACAGGTTCCTAATTCACTGCCTGCGCAGGTGCTTAGCTTTGTGCGCAGGCAAGACGATGTAAAAGTATTTGTGGTACTCAATTTGTCGGCAGACACCGCTGATGTGGATTTTCATGAAAACCTGTATCGCGATGAATATATTGACCTGTTTGAAGCGTCATGTACCCGGATCCCGCAAACGGATAATCTGAGTCTGCCACCCTGGGCTTATCGGGTGTTTGTGTCGGCAAACTTTCCCCTGATCTAACAGACCCACAGACGAGCTGTAAAAACTTTGGCATAATAGTGCTTTTGCACTCACTCAGGAACAACATGCCCAGTTTAGATGATGTATTTTCGGGCTCGGGATTGCTGGCTAAGGCGATTCAGGGGTTTAACCCCCGTCAGGCGCAAACAGACATGGCAAAAGCCGTCGCCAGCGCCATTAACGATGCCGACAGTTTAATTGTTGAGGCCGGTACCGGCACCGGAAAAACCTTTGCCTATCTGGCCCCTGTGTTGCTGTCGAAGGGAAAAGCCATTGTTTCCACGGGCACCAAAAACCTCCAGGAACAGTTATTTCACCGCGACCTGCCGGTGATTAAAAAAGCCCTCGCCAGTAACCGCAAAACAGCGTTGCTAAAAGGCCGGGCTAATTATCTTTGCCTGCATCGCCTGGCTCAACATGGCGGTAATTCCACTCTGGTGGAATCTGATGTACTCAATGAATTATCCACGGTCAGAGCCTGGGCTAATACCACCAAAACCGGTGATATGGGCGAGGTGAAAACCCTGCCAGAGGATGCTCGGGTGATCCCTCTGGTAACTTCCACCGTGGATAACTGCCTGGGCCGCGATTGCCCCGACTACGAAGATTGCTACCTGGTGAAAGCCCGTAAAAACGCCATGGACGCAGATATCGTTGTGGTTAACCACCACCTTTTCTTTGCCGATATGGCACTGCGCGACACCGGTTTTGGTGAGCTTATTCCCGAAGCCGACTGCATTATCTTTGACGAAGCGCACCAGATCCCGGAAATCGCCAGTGAATACTTTGGCGAGGCTATCTCAACCCGTCAGCTAACCGAAATCAGCAAAGAGATCACCTTGCTGTATCGTACGGTGTTAAAAGATGCCGACCAGCTGGAAAAAGCCGGTGAGAAGGTCCGTATGCAGGCGGCAGACTTACGTTTATTGTTTGCCGATAAACCCCAGCGAGGCCATTGGCTGGAGGCCATGGAACGTGTGGAAGTGGCAACCCAGGTGAGTCGCCTCGAGGATGCCTTGGGCGTACTGTACGATATCTGTAAACTGCACATCGGGCGCGATAAAGACCTCGATAACCTGTTTGATCGTATTGTTCAGAGCCGTGAAAAGTTAGCCCTGTTTACCACCAAAGAACATGACGGGATGAGTTTGTGGTACGAAACCACGCCGCGCCATATTGTGATGCATATGACACCATTATCGATTGCCGCGAAATTTCGCCGATTTGTGGAGTCTGACGATCGCGGCTGGGTATTTACCTCGGCCACACTGGTGGTTGATAACGACTTTACTCATTTTCAGCGCCGCATGGGCCTGGAAAAAGCCAGAACCATGCTGCTCGACAGCCCGTTCGATTATGAGCGACAGGCCATGTTGTGTGTGCCACGTTATTTACCCGAGCCGCACATGCCGACCATGCGCAAACAACTGGTTACCATAGCCAAAAAGCTCATCAAAGCCAGCGGCGGGCGTTGCTTTTTACTGTTTACCAGTCATGCAGCGTTGCAAGAAGTGGCAGCGGCATTACAGGAACAAATTGATAATCCGGTGCTGGTGCAGGGCAGCACATCTAAGCAGGCTCTGTTAAGTGCTTATCTGTCTGACCCTTCGGCGGTACTACTTGGTACCGGCGCGTTCTGGGAAGGGGTAGACGTGCGCGGTAATGATCTGGTGTGCGTAATGATCGATAAATTGCCGTTTGCCGCGCCAGATGATCCGCTGCTGCAGGCCCGGCTGGAAGAATGCCGTAAAAAAGGCGGCAACCCTTTTGGCAGTATCCAGATCCCGCAGGCGGTTATTACCCTGAAACAGGGCGCCGGCAGGCTGATCCGAGACCCGGCTGATGCCGGTGTGCTGGTTATTTGCGATAATCGCCTGGTCACCAAACCCTATGCCCAAACCTTCCTTGGCAGTTTACCGCCAATGAAGCGCACCCGGGACGTTAATGAAGTTGAGAAATTTCTGGCCAATATCGAGCAAACAGAACACGTTACAGAAGAATAATTCATGAACATTTTAACTATTGATACTGCCACCGAAGCATGTTCGGTTGCCTTACAGTTTAATCAGGCACTGTTTACCCGTTACGAAGTTTGTCCGCAACAGCACAGTCAGAAGATTCTGCCCATGGTGGATGCGGTGATGAAAGAAGCCGGTGCATCTTTATCAGCACTCGATGGCCTGGGCTTTGGCCGTGGCCCCGGCAGTTTTACCGGTGTGCGTATTGCCACCGGCATTATTCAGGGGCTTGCTCTGGGCAGTCAGCTTCCTGTTGCCGGCATAAGTACACTGGCGGCAATGGCACAGCAGGTGATCAATTCAGGTGACGTTAAAGACGTTGCGGTGGCCATTGATGCGCGCATGGGCGAAGTGTATTTTGCTCATTATCAGAATCAGCAGGGCCTAGCGACGTTGGTGGGCGAAGAGCAGGTGACTTCACCTGAGGCAGCGGCTGAGCAAATCGATATTTCCTCAATGGCGGCAGCCGGCACCGGCTGGCAGGCATACCCGGTATTAAGTGAGTTGCTTAATGGCCAGTCTGTCAGCGTGTCTTATCCTTACGCGAGATTTATGTTGCCGCTGGCAGAACAAACACTGAATGCCGGGCAGGGCATGGCGGTTGATGCCATTACGCCTGAGTATTTACGCAATACAGTTACCTGGAAAAAATTGCCCGGACGCTAAAGTGCAGGCCAGGGCTGGCGTGATATTTGCTGTACTTTGAGTTTAACTAACGACAGCCCATTGGCTGTCAGTAATTTGGCAATCGACAGGCGTTCTCGGCTTAATGGAAATTCGTCAGCAATTAATCACACCCAATGTTGAGCGCAATGCTCCACAGCCCAAACCTGCGGCAAAATCCGCAGCGATTGAGCGTGTTGATAAAGCGCCAGCAAGCCAGGCAGATGCCATTCAACCTCGCAGCGGGGATGATAAAACCCGTGCCCAGGCGGAGTCGTTTCGCCGTACGTCAGGCTACGATCAACCCCAGGGCCCGGCTATTCTGGCCCTGGAAGCTTACGCCAGTCATGAACGTGAAACTAAAAGGGCAGCCATACGTGAAATGATGGGTGTCGACCTCTACGCCTAATCCGGTCAATGCCAGATTAAACTATCCTTGATTACCATTGTCATAATCAGTAACTTGTTGATTCATTATGATGAATCACCCTGAATTCAGTTTCTATTCAGTTTAATCTTCTACACTAAGAAAGAGTATTTCATGATTGAACCTGTGCATACTGATCCGTTGATAAGATATGAGTAGTATGATTGAGAAGTCAGGCACGGAGCCGCAGGCTTTTGGTTCAGTTGAAATGAACCAAAAGCCGGATGGCTCCTACATGTTTCGCTAAAGCAAGGAATCCCTATGTTAGTTCGTGCATTTGTCGTTATTTTTGCATTAAGCCTGTCAGCTTGTGCAGTTGTTCCCGAGCCGCTTCAGGTACCGGAAAATACGCCGTTGGTGGGATATAACAAAGCAGTGGTGGCCGGTGACGATATTCTGGGTAAAAGCGCTCGTTGGGGCGGCATCATTACTAACGTCGAAAATAAACCCGATCAAACCCTGATTGAAGTGGTGTATTTCCCACTCAATCACTATGGCAAGCCGAACGCCAGTGAAGAAACACCGGGGCGGTTTAAAGCGGTTATCAATAAATTTGTTGACCCTATCATGTTTGAAGAGGGACGCACGGTGACCTTTCTGGGTAAGGTGGGTAAACCACTGGCCGGCATGGTAGGCGAACAGCCTTATATGTTTCCGTCGCTAACGGTCGACAATTACTACAAGTGGCGTCGCCAGAGACTGTACGATACGTCTACAGTGTTCTTCGACTTCTACTCGGGCTGGTACTCACCGTTTTACCATCCGTACTGGAGTCCGTGGCGATTTGGCCCGAGTGTACGAATGATCCGCACTTACAAGGATCCAGCTTATTCGTCGGGAAGTAAGAATAACTATCGGCCACCTTCTAACAGTCGCCCGAGTATGAGTGCGCGTCCACAACCAAGGCCGCAACCGCCCAGTTCCAGAAGCAAAGCTCAGCGCCGACTGGATCCTTAGGTAATAAGTTGCCGCTTGTGGCAACTTTAAGCCCGGTGTGCGGCAATGCCATGCCCCGGGCAGCCCTTTCGGAATCAACAAAGGTTCAACATTTATCGCCGTCGCTGCTAAACTGCTGCTCAATGTCTATGAGTCACGGGGCAATGCCCTCACGGAGTAGTAATGCAAGCGTGTGAGTTTTCAATATCGTCGGGCACTATCAGAGGCATGACCAATGGCCAGCAAGGCCAGGTAGTGCTGGCGTTACACGGTTTTTTAGATAATGCAGCCAGTATGGCTTGTCTGGCGCCCTCAATGAGCCAGTATCAGTATATTGCTATTGATTTGCCCGGCCATGGTCTGAGCGATCACCGTCCTCCCGGCGCTCATTACAACCAAATGGATTATATACAGGACCTGCATGAACTTGTGGTGTCTGAAGACTGGCAGGATATTGTGATTGTCGGTCATTCCATGGGCGGTATACTGGCCAGTATTTACGCCGCCGTATTCCCTGAGCGGGTAAGCGCTATTGCTATGATTGATGCCTGCGGGCCGCTAACACTGCCTTCTGCGACCAGTACGGAGCAATTACGGGCATCAATACTGTCTCGCATGCCCAAGCCCGGCCGCACTGGTAGCCCCCGTGAGGTCGATCTGGATGCTGCGGTGACCGCCCGCTGCAAAATGAGCGATATTACTGCTGAGCATGCTGCCACTATTCTGCGCAGAAATATAACCGTTCGTGAAGACGGCCTCAGCGGCTGGCGCAGCGATCCTCGATTACGCACCAAGTCGTCATTACGGTTAACTGAATCACAGGCGCAAAATCTGATGGAAGCTATCGAATGTCCGGTCTGGATCGGCGGTGCAACAGACAGCTTTAAAGAAATGGACACTACCTATGAAAAACGCAAAACCTGGTTGAAAAACAGTCGGTTTGAACTATTCTCAGGGGGGCATCACTTCCATATGGTTAATCCGTCAGCAGTTAGCAATGCGATTTGTCGGTTTGTTGAAGAAATGTAAACAACGGCGTTTATCTTTTGCTGATCATCCTATACTATATGCAACACGTCAGACCAGTGGCTGACCCAGCAATGACACACAACAAGAACAATCGAGAGACTTAAGGTGACAGGAGAGCTTGGTGGAAAAAATCTGGCTTAATCATTATGACTCGAGAGTAGCACCGGAAATCGACCCGGACCGTTACGCCTCCATTATCGACATACTCGACGAGTCTGTAGCAAAATATGGTGACAAAACAGCCTACATTAACATGGGCCAGACAATCAGCTTCAGTGAGCTCGACAGCCTGTCACGGCAATTCGCCGCGTATCTGATGAACAATGGCTTTAAGCCCGGCGATGCTATAGCCATTATGATGCCCAATCTGTTGCAATATCCGGTTGCTCTGTTTGGTATTCTGCGTGCTGGCATGACCGTGGTAAACGTCAACCCGCTTTATACGGCACGAGAATTAAAACACCAGCTTAACGACAGCCAGGCCAAAGCTATTATTATCGTTGAAAACTTTGCGCATACGCTGGACAAAGTCGTAGCCGACACCGGTATTCAGGAAGTATTACTGACGTCTCTGGCAGATATGCTGCCAGCGCCAAAACGTTGGGTCGTCAATTTTGTGGTGAAGCACGTTAAAAAGATGGTGCCCTCATACAGCCTTTCCGGGGCCAAGTCGTTTATGTCGGCACTGAAAGCCGGTGAAAAACTGACTTACAATCGTCCGGAGATTAACAACGAGGACCTCGCTTTTCTTCAGTATACCGGCGGTACTACAGGAGTGTCGAAAGGCGCCATGCTGACGCACCGTAATATGATTGCCAACCTCGAGCAGGTGTCAGGGCTGTTATCAACGGTGATTACGCCGGGCAAAGATTTAGTGGTCACCGCATTGCCGCTCTATCATATCTTTGCATTATTGGCTAACTGCCTGTTATTCCTTAAATTTGGTTGCCCTAACTTACTGATCACTAACCCTAAGGATATGCCCGGCTTTGTTAAAGAACTGGAAAAATACCCGTTTGCCATTTTACCGGGCGTGAATACTTTATTTAACGGCTTGCTCAATACTCCCGGGTTTAGCGAGCTGGACTTTTCTAACTTTAAATTTGGCCTTGGCGGCGGCATGGCGGTGCAACGCCCGGTGGCTGAAAAATGGCAAAAAGTCACCGGTACCGTGTTGCTGGAAGGCTACGGCTTAACCGAGTGTTCGCCGGTGGTGGCAGTTAACCCGCCGCAACTGGAAGCTTATAAAGGGGCTATTGGTTTGCCTGTGCCATCGACTGATATTATGTTGGTCGACGATAACGGCAACGAAGTAGCGGCTGGTGAATCCGGTGAACTTTGGGTAAAAGGCCCGCAGGTAATGAAAGGCTATTACAACCGCCCGGAAGCCAGCGAAGAAATCCTCAAAGACGGCTGGCTGGCCACCGGCGATATCGCCCGTTGCGATGAGGAAGGATATTTCTACATTGTTGACCGGAAAAAGGATATGATTCTGGTATCCGGGTTTAACGTATTCCCGAATGAAATTGAAGAAGTGGCAGCAATGCATGATGCTGTGCTTGAAGTCGCCGCCATTGGTGTTCCCCACGATGTAAGTGGAGAGGTGGTTAAACTCTTTATTGTCAGAAAAGATGATTCGCTCACTGCTGAGGCAGTGATATCACACTGCCGAACGCATCTGACGGGGTATAAAGTACCCAAACACGTAGAGTTTAAAGAAGAGCTACCGAAAACCAATGTTGGTAAAATATTACGACGTGAACTAAGAGACTAGGGCGCGTCGTCAGGCCCGAATTTTAAGAGTATAACCGGCCTTAGGCCGGTTTTTTTATTTTATGGATTATATTTACATACAGGATCAGGAAACCCTCGATGTGATGTGTGCCAGAGCCGCACGCCAGCCTGCAATAGCACTGGACACTGAGTTTGTCAGAACCCGCACGCTGACCCCCGAGCTTGGCCTGGTGCAGCTTTATGACGGACATCAGCTGGTGCTAATCGATCCGCTGGCGATCGATGATATGTCGTCGCTGGTCAGCCTGCTCACCAACCCGGATGTGATTAAGGTTCTGCATTCCTGCTCGGAAGATTTAGAAGCCTTTCTGGCCACTTATAACGAGGTACCAACGCCCATTTTCGATACCCAGTTTGCTGCTAGTTTGCTAGGTCTCGGGGCAACCATGGGTTATGCACGGTTAATCGAAATGCTGCTGGAAACCGAACTGGAAAAAGGCGAGTCGCGCACTGACTGGCTGGCCCGCCCGTTAACTGACAAGCAATGTCGGTACGCCGCCGATGACGTGTTGTATCTGCTACCCGCTTTTCATCAGTTGTACGATATGGTGAAAGCCCGGGGCAAAGTAGACTGGGTGTTATCTGAATCGGCCTGTCTGGTCGATAAGAAAAAAGCCAGCCTGCCGCCGGAGTTTGCCTATCTGCAAATTAACAATGCCTGGCGTTTATCCAGCCAGCAACTTACCGTGTTGAAGCACCTGGCCGCCTGGCGGGTTCGCCGGGCGCGGGAACGCAATATGGCACTCAACTTTGTGTTTAAAGAGCCTCATTTATATGAACTGGCATTGCGTATGCCCCAGTCAAAAACGGCGCTTGCCCGTATACAGAGTTTAACGCCTCAGGAACGTCGCCTGAATCCTGATATTATTCTCAATGTAGTGAATGCCGGTTTGCAGGAGTTCGATAATACGCCACCGGGAGAGCACATTGAGCGGATTTCGCGCCTGGTAGACTTTCCCGCGTATAAACAAACGCTTGCCCGGTTTAAGCACGCTGTGAGTGAAATGGCTGTGGAGCACGGCGTTACAGAAGAAGTGCTGGCCTCTAAAAAACAGCTCAATCAGCTGTTAAAATACAAATGGTTTAACGTTGATGAATGTCGCCTGATGGGCCTCAAACCCGACGTGCTGACCGGATGGCGTGAACCTTTGTTTGCACCAGTAGTTAATGCGATATTACACGAAGAAAATAACTGATAAACACCATGTTGATTGCCGTTTATAAAACCGCCAAGAAAGAAGGAATGTACCTTTACGTTCCTAAAAAAGATGATTTTTCTGCCGTCCCCGAAGCACTGATGAACCGCTTTGGTCACCCGCAGCTGGTGATGATGTTGCCAGTTCACAAACGAAAAGCGCTAGGCGTAGACAAACAAAAACTGCTGGATGCCATGGATGAGCCGGGCTTTTATCTGCAAATGCCGCCTAAGGAAGAAAACTGGCTCGAGACTCATCGCAATGAGCTTGGCCTGTCACCCACATCACCTAAGTCTTAAGGGGCGATGTATGCGTAAATTATTGGCCGTACTGTTGTGTGCGGGGCTGTTGTTCAGCCCTGTTTTTGCTCAGCAAACCGACGAACAGCAAGAATTTGAACAATACAAATCCCAGCTCAAAACCGATGCCATCGACGCCGGCTTTGGCCGCCAGTTTGTTGAGAATGTATTTGCCACCATTTATTACCGGGCAACGGTAGTTAAAGCCGACAAAAACCAGCCTGAAACTAAAATTACGTTAGATAAATATCTGAAAACCCGGGTGCCGGACTGGAAAGTAAAGCAGGCTGTCACCTTGTTGGCAGAGCATCAGACGTTGCTCAATCAGGTTGCGAAAGAGTACGGCGTACAACCAAGGTTTATTGTGGCGCTATGGGGTAATGAGTCAAACTTCGGGCGTATTCAGGGCAGCTACCCGGTACTTTCTGCACTGGCTTCACTGGCCTTTGAGGGCCGGCGCGAAGCGTTATTTAAAAAGCAGTTTATGGCGGCACTGACTATTTTGCAGGAAGGCCATATTACGCTGAAAGATTTCAACGGCTCCTGGGCCGGCGCTATGGGCCAGAGCCAGTTTATACCCACATCCTTTTTGCAATATGCGGTCGATTACGACGGTGATGGTCGAAAGGATATCTGGGGCACACCGGCAGACGTTTTTGCCTCTATAGCTAACTTTCTGGCTTCCGAAGGCTGGCAGGATGATCAGACCTGGGGACGCCAGGTAAGTGTAAGCAGCGATTTTGACTACACGCTGGCCGGACTGGATCGAGCTAAGTTTAAACCCCTGTCTTTCTGGCAGGAGCAGGGCGTTCGCCGTTTTAACGGAAACGATTTGCCCCAGGTGGACATCAATGCTTCGCTGATCATGCCAGACGGTAAAAATGGCCGGATATATCTGGTTTATCAAAACTTCCATACGCTGATGAAGTGGAACCGGTCGAGCTATTTTGGTGTGTCTGTTAGTTACCTTTCAGAGCGCATCAAGCAGGGGAACTAATATGTATCAACATACTACTTTGGCGGGCGAACGCATTGACCTGCCGGTTGGCAAGGTTGTTTGCGTGGGGCGGAACTACCTCGACCACATTCAGGAGCTCAACAACGAAGTCCCGGCTGAACCCTTGTTATTTATGAAGCCAGCGACGGCGTTGTGCGAGATCAGCAAGCCACTGGTAATCCCTGCCGACATGGGCGAGTGTCACAACGAGCTGGAAGTCGCGCTGTTAGTCGCTAAGCCGTTGCGTCAGTGCAGCAGCGAGCAAACCGCAGCTGATGCATTATATGGTGTTGGTCTGGCGCTTGATTTAACGCTGCGGGACGTGCAGCAAAAACTGAAAGACAAAGGTCAGCCCTGGGAGCGCGCCAAGGCTTTTGACGGGGCTTGCCCGGTCAGCAGCTTTACGCCGCTGGATGGTTCTGCCGAACTCGGTAACCTCGATTTTTCACTGACAATAAACGGTGAAGCCCGCCAGCAGGGCAATACCAACATGATGATGCGAGGTGCCTTAGCATTGCTATGCGCCATCTCTGAGGTGTTTACACTGCAACCCGGCGATATTGTGCTTACCGGCACCCCAAAAGGCGTAGGGCCCTTGCACCCGGGTGATAGTCTACAGCTTAAGATGGCGCCGTGGTTTGACATTCACACGCAGGTAGGGGAATAAGGTGGAAGACCGTTTTTGGGAAACCAAGTCACTCGACGACATGAGCCGTGAAGAATGGGAAGCGATTTGTGATGGCTGTGCCAAGTGTTGCCTGCACAAGTTCATTGACGACGATGATGCCGTGGAAGCAGCGCCTACGGATTACATGGAACATCACGAAACCATTCATTACACCAGTATCGCCTGCGATTTGCTCAATACTAAAACCTGTAGCTGTACTCGCTATGCTGAGCGTCAGCAACTGGTGCCGGATTGCGTAAAACTGACGAAGGAAAATCTCAAAGATATTTTCTTTATGCCAACCAGTTGCGCTTACCGGCGCCTGCACGAAGGTCGTGGCTTGCCGTCCTGGCATCCGCTGCTTAATCGTGGCAAGAAGACGGCAATGCACCGGGAAGGGATGTCGGTGCGTGGTAAAACAGTAGCTGAATCAGACGCTGATTTGGACAACTTCGAAGAGTACATCGCTATCTGGCCATTGGAAGACCTAGACTAGGGCCATTAATGGCGTTCATCGATTAAATTGGTCAGCACTGGCAGATTTTGCTATCACTGGTATTAACACAAAGGAGTGTCGTTATGCCTTATAAAATTAATTTCTTCGCCCGTCCCATTGATTCGGACTACCGGTTGAACTGGGAAAGTCTGCTAATCGAGTTATCGCTGGCTGTTATCTGTACTACCATGGCTGTTTATGGCTGGGACAAAGGAATGCTGTTGATGGCGTATCCGGCAGGATTCGTTGCCCTGATGTGTTTTGGCCTGGTTATCTATACCCTGGTTAGCTTTGTGCGTTCCAGGCTTCAAAAATAAACCCCTGTGACGACCTCTTTATAGCGAATTGATGAGAAGGCTGGACTAGCTTTACTGCAAGAAGTTTCTCATCTTAGCCAAGAGTGGATATTTTGAGACTCGTTTTCTAAGGATAGCTATACACTCAGCGCAGTGTTCATTTAACTTATGATATATATAAATTAAATCTCTAATAAATCGCTATTTCTGTTGGTGCAAAATGTTTTGAAATTCATAAATACGTTACTCGAAAGCTACGGCAATATGACCAGATTCGCGCTATCACTTGTGATTGCAATGACAGTTTTGTCGATAAAAGGATTTAAAAATATTACCTTTATGCCGCTTGGTGTATATTTATTACTGACCATTGGACTTGGCTCTTTTCTGCTTATTGCTTATAAATTTGGCGTATTGCCAGGTCCAACTGGAGCACTCAGAAAAGAACAGACGCCACTTTTTTATTACGCTGGTATCACTCTTCTGCTCTCATTACTGATGATTGTTAATGTCTATTTTTTAGTATCGTTAGTTCATTAAGAAAATATAATTCTATATAGCTAAATTTTTCAAAAATGCATTCAAAGCAGAAGCCATTATTTATTAGTGTGGATAAACTAGCGAAAACTATGGGTTGAGCAACAGGCTAAAGAGCAGGGCATCCTGATTGAGAATACGGCGCTTGCAGAGGGCTTCTTTTTTGGCGCCAATGGCGTGAGCCAGTTTAATACTGGCCTGGTTTTCCGGCAGAGTGAAATACTCTATACGATTAAGGCCCAGAGGCTGTCTGGCAATTTCTATCAGGCGTTCACACAGCTTAATCGCCAGGCCCCGGCCTCTGGCCTCAGGAACCAGCCATAACCCCAGGTTGGCGTTGAGATGCACCGGATGGATATAGTTAAGCAGGCCCATTCCCAGGCATTGCTCGTTCCAGATCAGCAGGTAGGTAATGCCATAGCCAATTTTACGTTGTTGCTCGAAGGTCTCGATGAGCGATTCGGCATGTCCCAGTGTAGTAGGAGTTAACCCTGAACCCATCCAGGGCTTAACGGAGGCGCATGCGAGTTTGCCTGCCTCAGACAAGGCCAGTGCGTATTTGTGGTGAGCGCGAATAATTTTGACTGGCCCGGCATCGGTAAAAATGGGGGCCAGCCTGACTGGCAGGGTTGTCAGGTCGATCAAAAGAGTTTCTTATCGATAACTCTGGCTAGCAGCACAACCACCAATACTACGAAGTAGGCGCCAAATATGATTTGCATCCATTCAGCCATGCCCATAGACAGGAATTGCCAGCTGTTTTCAAGACAGTCGCCACGGGCCGCAAAAATGGCTGGTAGCCACTCATGTAAAGGCGCCCACTCCGGGAAATTAGGAAAAATTTCGCAAGTGCCGAAAAACGGATCGTCCGACTCGATAATTTCGATGTGCTCAGAAGCTATCATAAAGCCTCTTATTGCACTGTATCCCCACAGCCCATAACTAACCAAACGGGTGAGCGGGTGGTTGAACAGCAGCACCAGCAGACCAGCCAGTACAATGCCCCACATTGCTGTACGTTGATAAATACACATTATGCACGGTTCCAGGCCCATGCCGTGTTGAAAATACAGCGCCGTGAACTCCAGCGCCAGCGAGGTGGCGAAGAGTACCAGCCAGGCAGATTTTTGTTCTGCCCAGCTACTTAGTCCATTCAACAGACCCATTCTTTATAATACTCCTAGTGGCCGCTGTTATCGGCACCGGGAACACCCGTGTGGTGTTCTATAAGGTGCATGTCGTAAAGCCATTGGGTTGTGTCAGCTAAGCCCCAGTAAGTGGCCAGTAAGCCTACAATTGCCAGTACAATGGTGTATGGCAGTGCCATAAACACCATACGGCCGTAGGAGAGTCTTAATAGCGGTGCAATGGCCGATGTCAGCAGGAACAGGAAAGCAGCCTGACCATTCGGGGTCGCTACACTAGGCAGGTTAGTACCGGTGTTGATTGCAACCGCCAGTAAGTCAAACTGGTCGCGGGTGATTTCGCCATTAGCCAGTGCCGTGCTGACCTCGGTAATGTATACCGAGCCTACAAACACGTTATCACTCACCATCGACAACACACCGTTGGCCAGATAGAACATTACCAACTGAGTAGTACCTTCAAAACCCAGCACCCAGTGGATAACCGGTGCGAACAAACCCTGTTCGATAATGACCGCGACCACACCGAAGAATACGCACAGCAGAGCGGTAAATGGCAGCGCTTCTTCAAAGGCTTTACCCAGCGCGTGTTCCTCAATAACTCCGCTCATGGAAGTCGCCAGTACGATGACTGAAAGGCCGATTAAGCCAACCGCTGCCATATGCGTTGCCAGGCCTACAACCAGCCAGACGCCAATCAGGGCCTGTACACCAAGACGCGCTTTATCACGAACAGAGCGGGCCTGGTCCATCGATTTATCATAATCCACCAGAATTTGACGCACTGCGTCAGGCAGCTTGGCGCCATAGCCAAACAATTTGGTTTTTTCCAGCAATACGGTAGTCAGGATACCCATCAGGAACACTGGAATGGTGATGGGAGACATACGGATGAAAAACTCTACAAAGTTCCAGCCGGCTTTATCTGCAATGATCAGGTTTTGTGGTTCGCCTACCATGGTCATTACACCACCCAGGGCTGTACCCACTGCCGAGTGCATCATCAGATTACGCAGGAAAGCGCGGAAGTTGTCGAGATCGTTAGAGCCTAAATCTGCCACGCTATCGTCGGAGGTATGGTCGTGGTCGTGATGAAATTCTTTGCCCGACGCAACCTTGTGGTAAATAGTGTAGAACCCGAGACCAACGGCAATGATTACCGCAACAACGGTTAACGCGTCGAGGAAAGCAGAGAGAAATGCCGAAGCAATAATGAACGCCAGTGACAGTACGGTTTTATTTCGCACCCGAATAACCAGCTTGGTAAACAGAAACAGCAGCAGGTCCTTCATAAAGTAGATACCGGCCACCATGAACACCAACAGCAACAGCACTTCGAGGTTGACCTCTATTTCATGCATCATGTGCTGGGGGGTTGTCATGCCTATGAAGAGTGCTTCAATCAGTAACAGCCCGCCGGGCTGAAGGGGATAACACTTTAACGCCATAGCAAGGGTAAAGATAAACTCGATAATCAGTAACCAGCCGGCCAGAAAGGGATCGAGCATGAAAATCAGAGGGTTAGCAATTAAACAGCCGATAATGGTTTTCTTATACCAGTCTGGCGCATGCCCCAGAAAATTCTTATAGATCGCCATGGTCATAGAGGTTTGCATGGAGTAATTTCCTTTTTTATCACAGGCTTAATTTGTTGTTCTCAGCTAATAATAGACGAGTTTTATAATTTTTTGTCACTACCGGGGTGACAGTTTGAATGTGAATGTCTGTTTTTAGGACACTTTTCGTCTAAGCTTGCAAAGACTAACCGAAATCTATCCCGACAGGAAGTAGAAAGCGACGTATCTCAGACCATATGCGCACAGCTGTTCAAAAAGTGCGCTAAGTGAAAATTATTGCTGCTTTTATTCATATTTCATCAGTCGGACTGAGAAAAACTGTCACTTATCAACCAGTTTGTTATGCTGTTTTAACACGTAAAACTGTTACAATTGGTCGTATCTGTTTAAGTTAGGTGGTACAAGCCGCCTAACGGCGATTTATTCATTGTGCTTATGAAAATTCATCTGGTACAATCAGTTTGAAAATAACAAGAACGTTCAGTGGCGAGCAAATATGATATACAAGGCACAAAGTCCGGCTGGTTTTGCCGAGGAATACATCGTAGAGTCGATTTGGAGTGGACGTTTTCCTCCAGGGACTATTCTTCCCGCTGAACGGGAATTATCCGAACTCATTGGTGTAACACGTACCACGTTACGTGAAGTGTTACAGCGTCTGGCCCGAGATGGCTGGTTAACCATTCAGCATGGTAAGCCAACCAAAGTGAACAACTTCTGGGAAACCTGCGGCCTCAACATTCTCGAAACGCTGGCTCGTCTCGATCAGGACGGTATACCAGAACTGGTGGATAACCTGCTGGCAGCCCGGACCAATCTGAGCGCAGTCTTTATTCGCGGTGCAATCCGTAAAAATCCCCAGGCGTCGGCAGAAATCATTGCCCGGTATAAAGACGTTGAGGAAGATGGTAAAGCTTTTGCACACTTTGACTATCAACTGAACCACGATTTAGCTCTGGCGTCAGGAAACAATGTGTTTGTGCTGATGATGAACGGCTTCCGTGGTTTGTATTCGCGCATTGGTGGTTTCTTCTTCTCAGACCCACGAGCTCGCGATGTCGCCAAAGAGTTCTACGCCAAATTACAGCAGGTTGCCGAGCAAGGCGATTATAAGTCGGTACCCGCAGTGGTCCGCGAATATGGATATGCTTCAGGTCGCGTATGGAATGAAGTCCGCGAAACCATGCCTCAGGATTTAGTTGATTAAGAGCCGCACCAGCGGCTCTTTTCTTATCTGCGTTACAACAAAACCTCACAAGAATGCGTTTTTAGTATGTGATTTCTAAATTCTCCTTTTACACTGATTAACAGATAGCAAAAGGAGACCAAATCATGGCAGCTAAAGACGATATCAAAAGTAAAATCAGCGAAGCTGAAGAATTCGCCCGTAAAATCTGGTTGGCAGGTTTAGGGGCCTACGGTAAAAGCGTTGATGAAGCACAGGGCCAGTACGAAAAACTGACCAAAGATGCTAATAAGATGTTTGACGAACTGGTGTCTAAGGGTGAAACCCTGGAGTCAGATGCCAAAGACAAATTTAAAGAAACCACCAGTGAAGTGGAGAGTCGCGTAGCCGACGTTCGTAAAAAGCTGGGTCTGGACACAGACGACACCGATCAGAAGATCGAAGAGCTTTCTGCAAAAGTGGATGCATTGACTGAAGCAGTCGCTAAACTGGCAGCAAATAAGTAACAACTGGGCGGGCAGCGGCAGTTGCCCAATCAGCTAAGGAGTTATTATGTCAGATAAAAAACCGACATCTCCCATCATGGGCTGGTTTGAAGCCGGTTTAGGCTTGTTCACAGACCAACTCAATGCGGCCAATCAGCAGGTTCAGCATAAGGTGGATGAGTCGCAAAAAACACTGGATGAGCTAGCCGCACGGGGCGCTGAAGTTGAAGCGCAGATCCGTAAAACGGTAGACCCATCGCAATGGCTTGAGTTGTGGCGTCAATCGCCGTTGCATCATTGGATGCCAACATTTACCACACCCAAACAAAAGCGGGCGATGCAAATTGAAGCGTTGTCAGCCAAAGTAGATTTATTGGTAGAGCAGGTCGCCCTTTTGGCGGCAAAGCAAGCGGCAGCAAAAGCGGACGAAAAACCGCAACCAGTTGCTAAGCCTAAAGCGACACGGGCGAAAAAGACCACCACGACCAAACGTACTACGTCGCCCCGCGCTGCAAAGTCGGCGACAGCCCGTAAAACGGCAGATAAGGACGCTCCCGCTAAAGACGAGTAAACCGCAGTAATGTCAGAAAAAAGGCCGGTTAACTAACCGGCCTTTCTTGCTTGTCGCTGTTCCGAGTAATTCAGTTTGCTGAGTGTTGCGTCTGCAGGCTTTCCTCGGACTCACTGGTCATCTCAAGCAGTTTAGGGTAAACATCTTTCATCAGCTGCTGTGTGATCTGCATGGAAGCGGCCATGACTTCTGGCATTTTCTTTACCACGGACCGTCCGGTTTGTGATTGATAAAATGCCAGCATATCCTGCAGTTCCTGCTCGGAATAATGGGCCATGTAGAGATCAATCATTGGTTCTTTTAATGTGTCCCAGTTCACTTCTTCTCGCAGCAGCGTTTTGAGCTTTTCCATGCGTTGGTTGTAGCGGATATATTTGGGATCGTTGACGTCCATATCTTCAGATAAATCGACAAACAACGAATCAAACTGGTTGTATATCGCATCCAGTGCGCTATCCGCCCCGGTGGCTATAAGCAGTGCTTCCACGGTGTTACGTTGAGCCGAGTCGGCTATCGCGTGGCCGCTAAAACTCAGGGTGGCGATAATAATCATTAATGCTTTACGCATGACAAATTCCTTTTCATCTAGTTGTGTATAGAATCAGTTTACCCCAACAGCAACTGCTGATCGATAGGGACAAATTCGCTGGACGACTGCATAAGTGAAGTAGCAGTAAGCGCCGGTACCCCATACACCTCAACCTTTTTTCCACCTTGCTCGGTAAGCCGGTTACAGAGAATACTGAAATCACCGTCACCGGATACGAGAATGAGTGTATCGGCTTCACTCGCGGCATCCATCATATCAATGGTGATCCCCACATCCCAGTCACCTTTGGCAGAGCCGTCTGCACGCTGAATAAAGGGCTTAAGTTTTACCTCAAAGCCAATGGCACGGAGGATGTTCTGAAACTCGCGTTGCTTGGTATCGCCGCGCTCAACGGCATAAGCATACGCTTTTACCACCTGGCGGTTAGCGGTGGCTTTGCGCCAGAAAGCGTTGTAGTCAAAGTTCCTGCGGTAGGTTTGACGGCTGGTGTAATACACATTCTGCACATCAACAAATATTGCCACGCGTTCCATAAACGAGCGCTGCCTTTTGATAAACAAGAAAGGGCAACATAGTAACAGATGCCTTACTGAAATATATCTTTACAGTTAACTAACACATTACCAACTGATGCGGTTGTGGTTATCAATAGCTCCCTTTAGGATGGGTTGTACGAATTACAATCAATCTGGTTGAGAAGGACATTGGCCATGAAAAGCATTACCAGCGGTATATTTCACGTTATCTTACTTTGCTCATTAGCACTAATTAGTTTTCAGGAAGCTGGCGCTGCAGACAACGCTTTCATCCACCAACAAATTCAGCAGAAAACGTCTGCTATATACAGTGAGCTGGTGGCGGTCCGTAACAACTTACATCAGCATCCTGAGCTGAGCGGCGAAGAGCAACGTACCGCCAGTAAAATCGCAGCTTCGCTGACAGCACTGGGGCTCGATGTTATCCGCGATATTGGCGGGCACAGCGTTATTGGTGTGATCGATACCGGTAAACCGGGCAAGTCAGTTGCCTGGCGGGCCGATATCGACGCTATCCCAACCGCTGAGGGCGCTGGGCACAACTGTGGGCACGATATTCACACAACTGTAGCGCTGGGCATGGCAGAGGTATTGTATTCGCTGAAATCACAGTTAACCGGCAAGCTTATCTTTGTTTTTCAGCCAGCTGAAGAAACCTACACCGGGGCCCGGGCCATGCTTGATGAAGGATTTTTAACAGCCGTTCAGCCCGATGAATTTTATGCCGCCCACATCTCGCCCATGCCGGCAGGGTTAGTAGCGTCCAAAGCGGGTTATTTATATGCTGATTATCGTCAGGTCAACCTGGTGTTTAATAATGTGGTAGAGCCGGAAGCGACCATAGCGCTGGCCAAACAGAGCATTATGTCACTGCAATCTGTGGCTAAGGAAAGCCCCTTCTGGAATACCGCAAACCTGATGGATCCCACTATCGGGCTTGGCAACCCCGATACTATTTATCAGAACTACGTTGTGGTGGAGAGCCGCTTTGATGTTGAACACGCCGGTGAGGCGCTTACCGTAAGTGGTTATGTCAGTGCCAGCAATAACGAGTTAATGCAGTTAATAAATAAACGCCTGCGGCAAAAAATGGCAGATAGCGAATTTGCCGCTTCCTTTGTGGAAGTGAATAACCAGTCGACTCAGCTAACCTATTCCCTGCAACGCGGCAATATTAACAACGCCGCTCAGTTAACCGAACAAAGCCTGCAGTCCATGGCGAAAATATACGGTGGTGGAGTGCTTAAATTATACGGCGTTATCCCCGATGGCCGGGGCGACGATTTTGCATATTTTCAGCAACACATTCCCGGCACCTATTTCCTGCTCGGCGGTTCCGACTTCAGTAAAGGTATCGTTGCTATGCCGCACGCGCCCAATTTTGCCGTCGACGAACGGGTGATAGAGTATGGTGTTAACTATTTTTCTTCGTTGCTGGTTGAGCGTCTTGGGCTTTAGCTGGCCTGTTGTTGCTCATCAAGGGTTAGCTGGCGCAGATATAAAAATAAGGGGAGTCCTAAGGACACCCCGACACAAAGCGTTGCGACAATGGCCAGCCAGCCCTTTTTTATGGCCAGCCGGTTGCTTTCAACCATAATCAAAGTAATAAGCACCAGCGCAGAAATCACCACATCTAATACAAAGAAACGGCTGATAGGGTTAACCAGTAACTGGTCAAAAAAGAGCGGCAGGTCAACTCCGTTAGCTATCAGCCAGGGCACAAATTGAGAAAGCGGCAGGGCGGCGCCCAGCACGCTGAAAATCATATACACATGTTTGAGCGACAAACCTTCATCCTTAGGGTTTTCAACTAACGATTGGCGGGTTACTCCATAATACCCTCAGGCGTATGATCAAACAATCGGGCCTCCCTGGCTTTCAGCGCCCTGAGTTTACTGCGCAGGGTTTCGCTTATCCGGGTGTTACGATCAATCACATCCAGTTGTGACCAGGTGGCCCGCTCGCCGCTGGAAATAAGCTCCTGAATACTGCTTAGCGTTGGGTTGGCAGCCACCTGCATTAAATTGCGTAACTGCTTTTGCGGCAGGATATTGATATTGCCCACATATTGTTGATCAATTATGGAGCGCACTTTGTGCAGCGCCAGCTTGCTGCTGCGATTAGGCACCAGGTACTCCATGATATCGAAAGCGTAAATGCTATTGGCTTTAGCAAGCTGACGCAGATGGCGAAATGTCATGCTGGAAAGTGTTTTCGCCTGAGTCCGTGAGGAGGACAAAAACGGCACCGCCAGTGGATTGGTCTGACTCACAATGCTGTGGTTCACGCCGTATAGTCTCGACAAACGTTCAAAGGGCAGGTCGGCCATAATCGACCCATCAGCAAAGCGGCGATTGGGAATGTACGGCACAATTGCGCCGCTGGCGGTTTTGGCCTTAAGCTGCACCGAAGTAAACAGCAGCGGCACCGCACAGGAAGCGCGAATAGATTGCATGATTAATGCGTTAGGGGAGGTCTTGGCATTCAACAGTCTTGAGTACTGATGTAAGTCTGCCGGTGATACGGTAACCGTAATATGGCGGCCGGTTTTCTTGTAGGCTTCTTCAAAGGTGGTCAAATCGAACAGCGAGATCAGGGTATTTTCCAGTGCCCGGCTGTCGAGTAAGCTTTTACGACCCAGGCCGCCCCATAACCGCCAGTTCTGAAAGTGTTCAAAAATAAACTCTGCACTCAGCGCTTCGAGTAATTCGTCGTGGGTGCGGGTGCCCAGCATGCCTGCAATAATAGAGCCTGCGCTGGCGCCAGAGATGACGGTAGGCAGCAGGTTCTGCTCATTGAGTGATTTCACCACACCACAATGGAAAAAGCCCAGCCCGGCGCCGCCGGACAACATTAAACAACTGCGGCCAAAGGCGTGTGCTGTTTCTTCAAAAAACGACAGCTTGTCGTAAAAGTCGATATGGTCTTCATCGGCGTGATAAATCTGCTCCAGAGCACTGACAACCTGAGTAATAAACTCTTCAATCAGGTGCTTGGTACCAATTTTACAGTGACCAAGTAATTCAGGGTTGGCAATGTTACCTAAATTGCCATGGAGCCCTTCGTGCAAAATCGACATCAGGCCGCTGATATCGTTCTGACTCTGGGCAAACTTAATGCGCTGCACCCGTTTACGGATCAACCGGTAATCATATAAACGGCAGGGATCTTTCGCCTTCCAGTCATTTGCCCCGGAAAGCGCGTCATGGGCCTCACAGGCTTCTTTGTATTCCTGATAACTGCCAGCCTGTTCAATGGCTCGTTCCAGTTCGCCCAATTTTGATTGAAATACAGTCATACATCCCCCGGCACTGATTTGGTTAATTTCCGGTATTTGCGCCTATACTGGCAGTGTAGAGTGCACAATTAGAATCGGCTAACTAATTTGTTGGACCACGGTAATGACGAAATTACGTCATTGACAATGCAGCGCAGTGGAATTTGCTTTTCGTTGATCTAAGCCGATGTATAAACAAAGTTAATTTGACCAATACTGCACCACAAAGTAGCCTGAGCACTGACAATGATAACAATAGCCTTGTAGCACCAACATGGAATGGAATGTACAAACCATAAGTTTGCTGTCGATCCCGCTGATTAGCGCGTTAGTGGGATGGATCACCAACTATCTGGCGGTAAAAATGATGTTTTATCCGCTTAAGTTTGTAGGGATCCCGCCAATTTTTGGCTGGCAGGGCTTAATTCCGGCCAAACGCCGGCAAATGGCCGAAATTGAGGTAGAGCTGGTGCTCGGCAAATTACTCAGCGTTGAAGAGCTGGCCAGTCGGCTCGACCCCCAGGAACTCACCAAAGCCATTGAACACCGCCTGCAGCAGGTGGTGCGTAAAATCGTAAACGAAGTGATGGAAGAGTCGGCACCACAGCTATGGGCCGCCTTGCCGGTGCAGGGCAAAAATCTGGTGTACCGCCGTATAGAAGACGACATCCCTTATGTGGTCAGCAAAATGGTGGAGGATTTCCAGCACAACGTAAATGAAATTCTCGATATCAAAGAGCTGGTGGTAGAACAGCTGGTTAACTCCCCGGAGTTGATTAACGAGATATTCCTGCGTTCCGGTGAGCGGGAGTTTCCGTTTATTGTGCGTTCCGGTTTTTACTTCGGTTTCTTATTTGGCCTGCCTACTATGGCCTTATGGTACCTTTATCAGGCCTGGTGGATCCTGCCGTTAGGCGGTTTGCTGGTGGGCTATGCCACTAACTGGATTGCCATCAAAATTATTTTTGAACCCAAGCGCCCGGTGCGTTTTATGGGCTGCACTATTCAGGGCATGTTCCTCAAACGCCAGAGAGAAGTGTCGCGTGTCTATGCTGACATTATCGAATCCAAGCTGATCAACTCAAAAAATATTACCCATATGATTCTGCACGGCTCCGGCTCTGCGCAGCTACTGGAACTGATAGAGCTGCATGTAAACGACGCAATAGAACGCTATGTCGCCATCGCGCAGCCATATTTTGCCTTGGGTGTTGGTTCCGAAAACTACTTCAAAATGAAATCCATGGCGGTTCGGCGGCTATTTGAGGATAGCGATAAATACCTGCTTTACGCTTTTGATTATGCCAATCAGGCCCTGCGGGTGGGTGACGACTTATGTGAGCGTCTGCAAGCTCTGCGCTCAGAAGAATTTGAAGGGGTATTGCGCCCGGCCTATCAACAGGATGAGTGGAAACTGATCATTACCGGGGCATTACTTGGCATGGCCGCGGGTGTTGCACAACTTTACCTGCTGATGATGGGTTAGGGCAGAGCGTTATGGCCAGTAAAACCGCAGAACGTATCCTTGCCGCCGCACTTACCTTGTTTAACGAACAGGGTGAAAACGCCGTTACCTCGGTGGATATTGCCATGGAGCTGGATATCAGCCCCGGTAATCTGTACTACCACTTTAAGGGCAAAGAGCAAATTATTGATGGCCTGGTGCACTGGTACAGCGAAGCCATGCAAACCTTGTTGCGCCCGGCCACACTGGAAAAAGTGCAGGCCGAAGATTTCTTTTATTTCATTGCTATTGTGCTGGATAAACAACAGCTTTTTCGCTTTATGTATCGCAGCCCGGCCGATCTGGCCGAGAAATACCCCAAAGTAAAACACTGGCATAAGCAGCAAATCAGACAACTGGAATCGAGTTTAACCAAGCTGTTATTGCGTTTTGCGGCGCAGGAAGCACTGCTCGCCAGCCCCGCCGAGCAGCGCCTGATGGTGGACTTAATTATAATGATCCTGACTCAGGCAAATCAGTACGACGACCTGCGCAATAATGATGATCCCCAGGCGCAAAAGTTTCATGCCCTGAGCCTGATGATGACAGCGCTACTGCCGCGCTTTCGTTTGCAGGAAACAACTGTGGTTCAGCTACGTAAAGCCATTGAGCATCACTCCATGGCGAATCTCACGTTACCGGCCGCCAGGGGGGATACATGAGCCAGAAACTGTCTTTTCTGGACCGTTCGTTCTGGATCACCGAGTCTAAAGCGAATCCCAAGCATGTAGGTTGCCTGCAACTACTTGAAATGCCCGAGGGCAGCGATCCCAAAGCTTATGTGAGCGCGCTACATGAGGAAATGCAGGGCTTTGCCCGGGCCTGCCCGCCGTTTAACTGCCGGGTCAGAGCTGTGGCTATCTGGCCGCTGGGGTTACAGCCCGTGAAGCACATGCAAATGGACTATCACGTACAACTTCATCAGGTAGACGATGTGCACAACCGCCAGGCACTGGACGAGTTTATTGCCCGCATGCATGAAACCCGGCTAGACCACGACAGGCCGCTCTGGCAGTACCATTTTTTATATTCTCCTTCACAGCAGGTATTTGCTATTTATGCGCGGGTCCATCATATGTATGGCGATGGCGCTACCCTGGTACGTTGGTTTCAGGCCGGTTATCTGGATGAGCCGCAAAGTACCGGCTTTGTGCCGGTATGGGCTTTAAAGCGGCTCAGGCATCAAAAACGCCAGCAGTACAAGCGCATGAAACGTTTCTGGGTAAGCCTGTGGGAAACACTGCTTACCGGTAAGGACTTGCTGGTGATTTTTACCCGTTTATTGTTACGTCTTATCCGCATTAACCGTCATTACATGCCCGTGCCCTTTACCGGTACCCGTACCGTACTTACCGGTCAGGTTAAAGCGGGACGGGCAGTGGCAACCTTTGATTTGGATTTTGCCCGCGTGCAGGCGCTGGCCCGACGTACCAGAGCATCGGCCAACGAAGTGCTGCTTACCGCTTTTGATATTGGCATACACCGCTTATTACAGGATCACGGTCATGTTTTTACCCGTGCGCTGTATACCAATATGCCCATCAATTTAAGAAAGCCCGGCGAAAAAACTACCGGCAATCGCATTGCCATTGTACCGGTGCAGTTGGCCCATGATGAAAGCGATCCTTACCTGCGGCTGCGGCAGATTATCTATCATCATCGTATTGTTAAGCAGGCTGCCCAGCGGGCCAGGCCTTCCGCTTTCAGCGGTTATACCATTGTTATCCAGGCCATTGCGCTGGTATTTGAATGGCTGCACATTTCAGACTGGGTAAAGCCCATTGCTAATGTGCTGGTATCAAATATTCCAGGCCCTAAGCAACAAAAGTACTTTAAAGACAGTAAATTGCTCGCCTGTTATCCCATTTCAACACAAACCCCGGGAGGCGGCGTTAACATCACCCTGATGACGTATAACGGTACGGCCAATATTGGAATGGTGTGTTGCAATCAGCAGATTAAATCGTTGCAGCCGCTGGCGGAGTACTGCCGAGAGGCTTTCGACATGCTGGAAGCCAGCATTGACGATCCGAGCCTGAGTATCGACGACATTGGTGAGCACAGTGACGAGGTGCCACTTTCCATTGTCAGCGATCACTAGTAGCATTGCCGCTCCTGTTTTACTGAGGTATTCCCATGTGGCGTTGTCCGCTTTGTCAGCAACCATTACACCAATCGATGCGCACCTGGCGGTGTGAAAATCGTCATGCCTTTGATGAGGCCAAATCCGGCTACTTAAACTTACTGCCGGTGCAGAATAAAAAGTCCAAACAGCCCGGTGATGACAAAACCATGGTCAATGCCCGCCGCCAGTTTCATGATGCCAAAGGCTATGAGCCGCTAATGGCAGCGCTTACTGAGATAATTCTGCAGCACTCTTCAGAGCGGTCTGATGTTCGCCTATTTGATGCCGGTTGTGGCGAGGGCAGTTATCTTGGCTATATTGTACGCGCGCTAGAGAATGCTGAGTTAAGAATTAACGCATCGGGTTGCGATATTGCTAAACATGCTGTCGATTTGGCGGCTAAGCGCTACAAAAACTGTCATTTTGCGGTAGCCAGCAGTGCTCATCTGCCGCTTGATGATAATTCGCAGGATGCAGTGCTGCAGGTATTTGCCCCGGGCAGCAATAGCGAATACCAAAGAGTGGTTGCACCAGGCGGCCTGCTGATAGCAGTCGACCCCGCGGAGGATCACTTATGGTCTATCAAACAGGCCATTTACGATAATCCGCGTCAGCACAAAGTAGAATTCGCCGAACGCGCCGGATTTAGTCAGCTCATCGAGCAACGGGTGAGTTTTACGGTGGATTTATCCGACCTGCAAACCCGCCAGGGACTGCTTGAGATGACCCCTTACTACTGGCGTTTACCGCAGGATGAGGCTCAGGCCAGGTTCGCCGATTTACAGCAGGTGGAAGCGGATTTTGTTATTCACGTTTGGCAACGGGAACACAGTTAAACTGAAATTTTGTGTGCGCTGTATATTGTGTAATCAGATACCAGCCCACATAGTAAAGAGGTGCCAGTAAGTTAAGGAAAACCCATGCATCTCGCCCAACTCAACATCGCCAGACCCAAATTTCCCATGGATTCCATAGGGATGGCTGATTTTGTGAATAATCTCGACCCGATAAATACGGTGGCTGAAAACAGCCCGGGATTTATCTGGCGCTTAAAAGACGATTCCGGTAACGCCACCAGTATTCCTATTTTTAATGATCCTGAGCTGATCGTAAATATGTCGGTATGGCAGGACGTTGCCTCGTTAAAGCAGTTTATGTTTAAAACCCACCATATTGATTTTCTGAAACGCAAAAAAGAATGGTTTGTGCCTCTCGATAGCGCGTCCTACGTGATGTGGTGGATAGAAGAAGGGCATATTCCAACGGTGGCGGAAGCCGAGGAACGCTTACTTCATCTTCGTGAGCACGGAGAAAGTGATTATGCGTTCAGCTTTAAGTACAGCTTTAATAAATAGAATGGTTATCGACCAGCCCCTGAGGGTCAGGCCGATAACCGACGTTGAATTGCTTAGTTGTTAGCCTAACGTTTACCAAAGTCGCTCAGTAAAGCCTCATCGACGACGCCGTTATGCTTAAATATAACGCCATCTTTCATGACCATGTCGACATCACGCACTAAATTCATATATTTAAGTACATTGCCACGCACGGCGATGATATCGGCTACCTTACCCGGTGTTACTGAGCCATAACGGTCCTGCACACCCATCATTACCGCCGGCCAGTACGTTGCTGCACGCAGTGTATCCATGGCGTCAAATCCCATGTCATGCACCCATACTGCCATTTCCTGCCAGGTAGACTGACAGTGAAACTTCATTGGGATCCCGGAATCGGTGCCCACCAGCATCATCACACCCGTTTGCTTTAACTGGTTAATTTTATTTCGAATGGTGGGGGTTCTGAGCGGTGTAAGCTGCATGTAATTGAGATGCCCGGGTTTGGCAATTGACTGTTTTATATCGGCAATGGTGTCGTCTTTTAAGCCACGCTTCCAGCAAGCGTCGTCGAGTTCTTCCGGGTTAGCCACCAAGTCGGGATAGGTAAATAACCCTTCCATGGTCGGGGTCCAGAACAATAATCCGTCGAAAATGCCGGTGGCGGTGCGCTCTACCAGCGTATCCAACACGTCCTGTGGGTATCCCGGCGCGGTGGTAAGCCCGGTATGTTCAAAATTATCAATGCCGATTTCTACGCCGACGCGAATTTCATCCGGTTTGTGCGCATGGGCGACTACTTTCATGTTGAGTCGATGGGCTTCGTCTACAATAGCCTGAGCTACCGGGCGGGGCATATCGTCATGATCGATGAGCTTAACGATCTCCATGCCGGCGTCGTGCAGGCGATTCACTGCGGCTTTTGCCTCGCTCTCGGTGGTTACTTCCCAACGATAGTGTTTTTGCCAGTCCTGAACCTCGGCCTGTAGGAAAGGCCCTGAGGTGTAAAGCGTGGGACCGGGGATCTCGCCGTTGGCAAGTTTTTGCTTAATGGCTACAGAGTCCTCAAGGGGCGCCCCCAGATCGCGAACACTGGTGATGCCGGCAAGCAGCAACTGCACTAGTGAGGCTGGCATAATCTCATCCACCTGGCGGTCGCGATAAGCTTTTTGCCAGTGAGTATAGTTGGCGTGGCCGGTAAGCATAATGTGGGCATGGCTTTCCCATAAACCAGGCAGCACGTCGTGCCCCTCGGTGGAGACTACACGATAGCCTGCGGGCACGGGTAATGAATCCACCGTGCCTACCTCTTCGATAATACCGTCTTTTACCAGTATCACGCTATTGTGCAGCGGGCGTTCGGCGGTGCCGTCGATGAGTCTACCACCGACCAGGGCGATATTTTCTGCCTTTGATGGCATACCGGTTAGCAGGCCGGTTAACAAAGTTAGTGTCGTTAGTAACCGCATTGTTTTTCCTTATTCTGGTTATCCTGATTTACGGTATGCTCACCAATTAAACAAATCAATGTTTTCTTTATAGATATTAATGCAGGCGCTGGGAAGCTCAACAGAGCAAATGCATCAGCCGTCAGTACTGCCCGACTGATGCCTGCTATTAAGCACCGCTATCGATAACCTTAACGGCCTTTAAACTTACGCGACTCTTTTTGCGAAAAGTTCACAAACCGGGTAAAGGCTTTATCTTTAGCCCTTTTCTGAGCCAGAGAGGCAGAGTTAAGCGCATCCTCGCGGAGTAATTTGTGGTAGTTGACAAGGCGCCGCGAGTCCAGTGAGCCTTGTTCAACGGCGGCCTGCACTGCGCAACCGGGCTCCTGATCGTGCTGACAGTCGGCAAATCGGCACGCTTCAGCTAAGCACTGGATATCGGCAAACGCCGAGACAATACCCTTATGACAATCGGCTAACTGTAATTCCCGCATACCCGGTGTATCGAGAATGAGTCCGCCCTGTGGTAAGGGAAACAGTGAGCGTCCGGTAGTGGTATGACGTCCTTTGGCATCATCCTCACGAATCTCCTGCGTCGACTGACGGGGTTCACCCAGTAAGGTATTGGTAAGCGTTGATTTGCCGACCCCGGAAGAGCCAAGCATGACCACCGTATTACCGGGTTTGAGCCAGTCGCCCAGAGCATTCATGCAGCTATTTTCCAGCGCGTTAACGGTGACCACCTGCAGCTGTTTATCAATGCGGCGGACATTGTCGCGCCAGCTTTCGGCCTCATCAGTCAGGTCTGCTTTGGTTAACACTACCACCGGTTCTGCGTCGGCCGCTTGTGCGAGTGCCAGGTAGCGCTCGATGCGGTTGGGATTAAAATCCTCATTCATCGAACAAACGATAAATGCGGTGTCCACATTAGCCGCAATTAACTGCCATTCATGACCGGTGCCGGCTGATTTGCGTTTAAAGCAGCTGTACCGCTCGAGCGAGCGCACAAACTGTTTATTCTCGTTCAGCAGTATCCAGTCACCAACGACCAGAGGTGGCATGGCGGGCGTGATTGGCAAAGTAAAGGCATGCGAGTCCGCAGCTACGGTCAGCTGAGATTTATGTTGTTCAGTGACTCTGACAGGGGTTATTTGATCCCACTCTTCAAGAGTAAGTTGTTGCTGGAAAAAAGGTCGCCAGCCCATGGCGGCGAGACGTTGAAAATTAGTCATAACTAACCCTTAACTAACGTTAATGTTTTCATTAAGGGGGCAAAAGGCCCCGGCATTAGTACCGGGCAGTAAAAAGGCGGTTTAGTTAGCCCATAGCCCGGTCAGGGTGACGACAATCATCAATATTCTCCTAACCGTTATTCGACGTTATGGAGTATAGCCTAACGGGCATCTGTGTGCACTGGCTTAAGGTTGTCTTTATTCGCTCAGGGCTGTCTTGTTGCGCTCAGGGCTGTCTTTCTAAGCTCAGGGCTGTCTTTCTAAGCTCAGGGCTGCTCAGTAAAGAAAAACCGGAGCTGGTTTTCTTCTACTGCTACCCGTTTGCCATAGCGGGCAAATAAAAACTCCCGCCAGTGGGTGTCATCCATGGTGTATTCCAGTGTGCGCTCATCGAGCCTGGTGAGGAGTTCTTTGGCCAGTCTGGGCTTGTGGTAATCCAGAATTCGCTGGGTGTTGCCGTGTAAATAGAGTTTCAGGTATTCCAGTGCCTGATCGGTAGAGCCTGCCGATACCAGACTCAGCGCCGAGCGTAACGGCTGGCCCAGTAAGGAACCGAGCCCGGACAACGGTAAAGGTAGTAATTTATCAATAATAAACTGGGTGTCTTTTACCAGTGAGTACTGGTCGTTGAGTAAATGAATAAAATCGACCCGGGTGTCAGTAAGGTGCAAAGAGCGACTGGCCGGATAGTAATTGGGCAGGGCGCTGATGCCTGCAGCTGCATGGGCCTTATATATTCGCGAGCCCATCACTTTGACTTCAATGGCACAAAGGATCTGCAAAGTGAGCCGGTTAGTGGATGTGGGCATAGTAAGCTGTGCTTCCAGGCAGGTAAAGTGACCTTCGCCTATGGGCACCGCTAAAGGTTCAGTAAAAGGGAAATGCGGGGCGATGAGTTCGTTAAGCTCTTGTTCGGTAAATATATCGTACTGCAGGCGGCCGCTTTTAATCAGGCAATAGCCCACCAGGGCATTCACTCTGTCGCGCCAGCTTAATGGAGGTAACAAACATCAATCCTTGCATAGTAAAGTGGGGCAAGCCCGTTGTTGCGCTAAATCATAACAGTGCTGTTTACACTGGCTCAAGGCTTAAAATTTTTTGCGTCGCTGGTGACAATGGCGTAGCGTAGATTCAACTGGTACAATCAGTTGGGGAAGGCAAGAGTGACCTGACCGGCTTAACCATTCAACAGCGGATGAACAATGCATATTTCTGTTCAACAATTCGATTACGTGATCATCGGTGGCGGTTCTGCCGGTGCCGTGCTGGCGGCGCGTTTAACCGAAAACCCGATGATTAGGGTGTGTCTGGTTGAAGCTGGCAGCAGCGATCGTAACCCGTTTATTCATATCCCCTTTGGCTTATCACTACTGGCGCGATTCGATAGCATTGGCTGGGGATATAATACCGAACCACAACCCGCACTTAACGACAGAGAACTGTTCTGGCCACGGGGCAAAACCCTTGGCGGTTCCAGCTCAATTAATGCTATGTGTTATATCCGTGGCCAGGCTGAGGATTATGACCACTGGGCAGCGCAGGGCGCTGATGGATGGGATTTCGAGTCAGTGTTGCCGTATTTTAAGCGCGCAGAGAATTATTGCGGCGGTGCCGATGAATACCACGGTGTGGGCGGCCCGCTGGATGTGAATAACCTGCGTCATACCGCTGAAGTGTCTGATGCCTTCGTTAACGCTGCAAAATACGTTGATTTGCCAGTGCGCGACGATTTTAATCGTCGTGACCGTGAGGGCCTGGGTTACTACCAGGTTACGCAGCGCAACGGTCAGCGCTGTTCAACCGCGAAAGCTTATCTCACTGATGCCCGTCAGCGCGGCAACCTTACTATCATTACCTCAGCGCTGGCTGAACGAGTGCTTATAAAACAGCAGCGCGCCACCGGTGTGCAGGTGAGGTGTAAAGGAAAGGCCATGCGTTTAATGGCGTCACGCGAAGTGATAATTAGCGCCGGCGCAATTAATTCGCCTCACTTGCTGATGTTATCGGGGATCGGCCCGGCCAGCAAACTGGAAGACAAAGGCATTTACGTGCAGCAGGATTTACCCGGCGTGGGTAAAAACCTGCAGGACCACCTTGATGCCATTGTTCAATACCGCAGTAAGCAGCCCTTGGGTTACCCCATTGCGGCCAGAATGCTACCACGCTATATCAAAGCGGCCTGTCGCTATTTATTTAAACGGGATTACATTTTTTCGTCCAACGTGGCCGAAGGCGGCGGCTTTGTGCGCTCGTCATTGGCGCAGGCTTCTCCGGATATCCAGTTTCACTTTTTACCGGCTATCTTACAGGACCATGGCCGGCGTTTCGTACATGGCTTTGGTTATGGCTTGCACGTTTGCGCGTTATACCCGAAGAGCCGCGGCGAAATTACCCTGCAAAGTAATCACCCGGCCGACCACCCGGCTATTCAGCCCAATTACCTGACCGAGGACGACGATTTTAAGGTGATGATCGACGCAGTAAAATGGGCACAAAAAATACTCACCAGCGAAGCCTTTGCACAATACGAAGGCTACCTGAGCATCGGCGAGCACCGCCTGGATTCCGACGAAGATATTGCTGAGTTTATACGCGAGCGAGCCGAAACCATCTATCACCCGGTGGGCACCTGTAAAATGGGCGCTGATGACGACCCCATGGCAGTGGTAGACAGCAAGTTGCGGGTACGCAATGTGGCTGGTTTAAGAGTGGTTGACGCGTCGGTTATGCCATCCCTGGTTGGCGGCAATACCAATGCGCCAACCATTATGATTGCCGAACGCGCAGCAGAATGGATCCGCAACGACCAGAATTAAAACAATGGGGTCAGAGTACTTTATCTGAATAAAGTACTCTGACCCCATTATTTGGACCCCTTTATTTCATAATTTGTTAGGCAGTAGCATGTTTACCGCGCAATCGCACATTTCATCGATATGGCTGGAATCGACGTAAACGCCGTCGGTAACCAGTTTTGCCAGGCCGTGCAGGGTCGCCCAGATGACCTGCGTTTGACGCAATGCGGGCTTATCGGCCAACAATACCCCCTGTTGCTGCCAGTGAGTAATCAGGCCCAGCATATATTGAAACGCCGGGTAGGCCACGTCTTTCAGCTCATCGTCGGCCAGATCGTTTTTCCAGATAGGGCGGCCAAACATAAGGTCGTACAACTGCGGATGTTCCACAGCCCAGTGCACATATCCATACACAAATTGCTTCATCCGTACCGGCGCAGGGACGGATTCATCGCCGCCGGATTCAGAGGTCATCGCAATCCAATTGGCAAAACCGTTGGCAGCTACCGCGTTGAGAAGAGCGTTTTTATCACGAAAATGGTGGTACAGCGCTGAGCGCGATACGCCTACATCATCGGCCAGCTTGCGTAACGAAAGCCCCTCAATACCTTGATTTTCAATGCGGGTGGCTGCCGCATCCAGTAACGCTGAGCGCAAGTCGCCATGGTGGTAGTTTTGTGTGCCGGATGACGGCATGTTGCTTCCTAAAAATGTCCCAATTGCTGACTAGCATAATCTTTATCTTGACAGTGTCAAATTATGATCCTATCTTGACGCTGTTCAGTTTAATGAAAGGTTAATAAAAGGGGCACTCATGTCGCAGGCAACCGCTGCTAATCAACACCAGTTGTATCCACATTTATTCGAACCACTGGATCTAGGTTTCACTCAGCTAAAAAACCGTATTGTTATGGGCTCCATGCATACTGGTTTGGAAGAGATGCCTAATGGACATGTTCACATGGCTGAGTTCTATGCTACACGGGCCAGGGGCGGTGTAGCGTTGATGGTTACCGGTGGTATCGGGCCTAACCAGGAAGGTGGCGTGCACATTAAAACTAAGATGCTAGACAGCGACGAAGCGGTAGCGCATCACAAAATGGTTACCGATGCCGTGCATGCCCATGGCGGCAAGATTTGTATGCAAATTCTGCATACCGGTCGTTACGCTTATAACCCTAATCTGGTGGCGCCTTCTGCCTTACAGGCACCCATTAATCAATTCAAACCCCGTGAGCTAACCAGCGAAGAAATCGAAGGGCAGATTAACGACTTTGTCGAAACGGCTAAACGGGCCCATGCGGCAGGCTATGATGGCGTTGAAATCATGGGATCTGAGGGCTACTTCCTCAATCAGTTTATTGCTGCCCGAACCAATCATCGTTGCGACGAATGGGGCGGTGACTACCAAAACCGCATCAAATTGCCAGTGGAAGTCGTGCGTCGTGTTCGTCAGGCAGTGGGTGAAGAATTCATCATTATTTACCGCTTATCGATGCTCGATTTAGTCGAGGGCGGCTCCACTTACGATGAAATAGTTACACTTGGTCAGGCCATTGAGAAGGCGGGTGCCAGCATCATTAATACCGGGATCGGCTGGCACGAGGCGCGTATCCCCACAATTGCCACCAAGGTGCCGCGGGCGGCCTTTACCTGGGTGACGGCAAAATTCCGCAAGGCACTGAGTGTACCGGTGATCACTTCTAACCGGATTAACACGCCGGAAGTGGCCGAGTCGGTGCTGGCGCGGGGCGATGCCGATATGGTCTCGATGGCCCGACCATTCCTGGCCGATCCTGAATTTGTCAATAAAGCGCAAACCCAGCGCAGCGATGAAATTAACACCTGTATTGGCTGTAATCAGGCCTGTCTTGATCATATTTTTGCCGGCAAACTTACCAGTTGTCTGGTTAATCCTTTTGCTTGTCATGAACTGATGTACAAAATGACCCTGGCCGAGTCGCCGAAAAAAGTGGCGGTTGTGGGAGCTGGCCCGGCCGGATTGGCTGCGGCTACTACAGCAGCAAAACGCGGCCACAGCGTAGTACTTTTTGATGCAGCGGCAGAAATAGGCGGGCAGTTTAATATTGCCAAGCAGATCCCCGGCAAAGAGGAGTTTTACGAAACCCTGAGGTATTTTAAGCGTCAGTTGGAGCTGCTTAATGTCGAGGTGAAGTTAAATACGCCTGTCACCGCACAAACGTTAAACGAACAAGGCTTTGACGAAGTATTACTGGCTACCGGAATTGTGCCGCGTACGCCTGAAATCGAAGGTATCGACCACAGCAAGGTAATGACCTATCTGGACGTACTGCGAGATAAAAAAACGGTCGGCGCCAAAGTGGCGATTATTGGCGCAGGCGGCATTGGCTTTGATACCGCAGAATATTTAAGCCACGGTAAGTCTGTACCAAGTCAGGATATCGCTGCCTTCATGCGAGAGTGGGGCATTGATATGACCTTCTCTGCTCGTGGCGGGGTGGAAGGCATGCAACCACAGCCTGAGCCGTCACCACGACAAATTGTCTTACTCCAACGTAAATCCAGCAAAGTGGGCGCGGGACTGGGTAAAACCACCGGTTGGGCGCACCGCTTAGGATTGCAAATGAAAGGGGTAAAAATGATCCCGGGTGTGCAGTACCACAAAATTGATGATGCAGGCCTGCATATCACGGTTGGCGAGGAGCAACAGGTGCTAGATGTAGACAACGTGATCATTTGTGCCGGTCAGGAACCTCAACGGGCATTGATCGAGGGGCTTACATTACCATACCATCTTATTGGTGGCGCCGATGAAGCACTCGAACTAGATGCTAAACGGGCCATCGAACAGGGCACCAAAGTAGCCATGGCTATCTAAAAATTAACGGGGCGGAATAAATTAATGGGGTCAGAGTACATTAACGATGATAATGTACTCTGACCCCATTATTGCCCTGGCGGTTATTCTGCGTCTATCCGCTTTCCTTTCATGCGCATTAGCGTACCGTCTTTATCTATAATGTGGTGCTTAAGTGCGCCGGCAATATGCAGCACAATACAGGCTATCAGCAGGTAGCCCACGATTTCGTGAACTTCTTCTGCCACTTCACCCAGCTCGGGATTGCGCGGGATCACATCCTGTGGGTTAGCCGGATCATAATTGGCCGGGATTAAATCAAAACCGAACAGCGGGATATTATGCCCGCCCATAGATGACAAAATAACACCGGAAACAGGCATAATCAGCGTGCCCAGAATCAGTATCCAGTGCACCGCATGGGCCAGTGTGTGCTCCCAGGCTTTATAGTTTCCGGCCGCCAGTGGCCAGCCGTTTTTCATCCGCCAGTAAACTCGTCCCAGCGCCAGCACCAGCACTATTACACCAAAGGATTTATGCAGGCCATACAGGCTGTAATCTTTATTTTCGGTCATGTAAATGCCAACGGCCAGCAAGCCAATCATCAGCAGCGCCACTGTCCAGTGCAGTGTAATGGTGATTTTACTAAATTGCTGTCGGGTGTCTTTCATCATTGTAAATTCTCTATAAGGCAGAAAAAGTGTAAAGATTAGTTTGGGTTAGCCAGAATGTGCTATAAACCTCCATCGATTTATCAGTAAATGATAAATCGCAAAGCAGCGCAACAGAAAATAAAAATAACTGCAAAAAGATAGCCTTAACCGCTAAAACTGGCTACTAAATTCAGCAGCGCTATGCCACTCTGCGGCCATATTGGTCAGCAGTTTTTGCATAGGTGGGTAGTCTTTTAATGGTCTGAAGAAGGGATCGTGTTGACTAATAAAAGGATAAGCCCGGAATCCCAGCTCGAACGCACGATGTAACCAGTGCACGGCGAGGCTTTTATTACCGCTGGCGGCATATCCGTAAGCAGTAAATCTGGCTAGCATCCCGTTAACCTCTACCACCTTTCCTTGTGCAGCACTAAGCGAAAAGTTTACAGGGTGGCCAAGTAGGTTATCCCGCAACGCGCTGGCGATTTGGATAATCAACGGGTCGGCGCTGGCCGAGTCAAAACCAGCGCTAACAGACTCAATACGGGTTGATTCGCCATTCAGTGCCAACACCCAAACCATAAACAGGCGCGCCAGCGGGTTGTGGGGGTCAAGGGATAGCATTTCCTGGTAAGGGTCAATTGCCTCACGCAAATTACCGCTCATTAGCTGGTAGTAGCCGGGCATACAACGGCTTAGCGGCGTTAACGGGTCGATAATCTGTAAGGTTTGAATTGATGGCAAGGCGAGGGACGGCAACCCTGATAGCAGATAGCAATTCGCCAGCAGTGCGAGGCTGTCGGCATCATTAGGCTGATACTCTAGCGCCCGGTTTAATGCTGCAATAGCGGTGTTGATGTCTCCTTGTAAATAGCAAAACCATGCCTGTAAAGACAGCGTATAAAAAGCATCCGAATGGTGTTGGTTCAGAAAATTAAGAATGTCTACTACCTTTTCCATCGGGCCTTCAGAGCAATCTATGCCTGACTCTCGCAACTGCAAATAAACCCGGCCTAAGCTGGCCTGAATAAGCGCGTTGTCTGGCACCATTTGGTTAGCGGCATTAAGTAACTCAAGTGCTTTGGCAATGCCTTGCGATTGCCATGTAAGTGAGGCGATTCGGGCCTGATGCAGATACTCCCAGGCGGTCTGACTGCTAAGAATAGTTCGCTGGCAAGGGGCCAGTGCTGCTTCTATATTGGACAAAGGCAGGCTCGTCACCAGGTGTGACACTATTCGTTGCTGTAAATCCTGCCAGTCTGGATGTGTTTCAATATAACGGTTACTCCACACCACACTTTGGTCGCGGGTGCTGACCAAGCGAATATTCAGGCGCGCGCTCTCACCCTCAAACCGCAGACTACCTTCTATCAGGTAGTCCAGCGCTAATGCCTTTATCTGATCACTAAAATCTGCTTGCTGCGCAGCGAGCTGTCGCATGGAAGAGAAACTAATGACCATGAGGGCTGGAAGGGCTGTCAGGTCGGCGACAATATCTTCACCCAGTGCATCAGCCAGATAGGCTTTATCCTGCGCCTCGCCGAGAAAGATAAAGGGGAACAGTGCCAGGCGAACCGGGTGACCAGCAGTGCTTTGAGGTGCTTTGGGTTTGTCGGACCGCGAGGCAAACCAGCTATCCAGTTCCTGCTGATAGGCGAAGATACGCGCAGCCGCCTGATGCTGATGGCGGTGCACTGGCAGGCCCTCCGCAGACTCCCAGCGACGCACGGTTCGCTCGCTGCAACCAAAGTAATTGGCGATGGCTTTCCAGGAGTGAAAGGTGTTTGTTTGTTGGGACTTTGTCTTCATACCAGGGATCTGAACTCTTGTTTACCCCGAATTCTGGGGTAAGTAAGCCAATGGCGCCAGGTTATGACCGCCCGTGACCGCTTATGTCCGTTTCGCTGTGAAACATCAGTCCCTATAGTCGTTGGCAGGTCATCAAACTGCAAGGAAATATCATGAAAAAGTATAGATTAAGCGCATTGGCGCTGTTACTGAGCACATTAACAACTGCTGCGTGCCCTTCGCTGGCTGGTGAGCTTCTTGCGCAGGGCGCTCCAGTTGGTAATCAGGTAAGTGACAAGCGCTGGCAACCGGTGTCTGGTCAGGCGGTGCATTATTTCCCTACGGCTATCCTGCATTCATCCCGGGAAACCGAAGCAGGTAAAATTGAGCGAAGCACCGATACAATCGAGCTTACCGGCGATCTCAATGGCCGCATTGTCTATCACGTTACCTCAGAATTTGACTATACCGCAGGCGAACTGGTGAATACCGGCCATCAGGTTTTTTCCGGCACGGTATCGAACGGGGAACCGGTCATGCTGCTGGATGATGATTTCATATTTACCGTGGATCTGAATAACGGCGACACGCTGGGAAAAGTCTTTCTTACCCGCACCCTCACAGGCGAACGAACTCAGTGCCGCTTAACTGTTACCGGTACAGGGTTTGATGAACACGGAAACGGGCTGGCAGACTATAGCGGCTATTGCCGGCGCTATGGGCGGGAATAACACCTTATTGGCGCGGTGTTAACAACAGCTCTGCGTTGGTTTGATCAAGCTGAAAGTGAAACTGTTTTAGCACGTTCATGCCCAGTAATCCGTCTGCTTGCTGCATGGCGGCCTCGGGCATTACAAACACGCCTATGTTACTTAGCTTAAAGGGTCCAAGGGTCATGTTATCTATCTGAATCAGAGGGGAGCGAATCGGCCCGCCGGCGGTGCGCACATCGAACAGACCAATGACCCGAATTTGATTAAAACGCCTTAGAGCCTTGTACAACTCAAAGCTGATAGCAGTGCTGCTTGCGCCCGTATCCAGAAGCAGCGCGGCCGGGCGATTGAGGATCTGCGTTTCAGCAATGTACTGATCGCCGTAGCGGGTAAGTGCCAGTCGCGTAACTGGTTCCTGTTGAGTAGCTGTTGGTCCATCACTGCTTTCTTCCGAAACGGAAGACGGGGTGGGCAAAAAGCGCTGACGCAAGCTGCGGGCACCGGCATTATTGGTACTTAAATTTGCCAGCACATCTTCCATCAGGGTAAATTTTTGTAGTCTGGCGTAGGCTTCAGCCAGTTTAAGAGTGAGTGTCTGGTCGTTACTCCTGAGTTGAAACAACGGCTCTAAGAATTGTGCAAGCATATCCCAGTCACCGGCGTTATACAGCGCACTGATAGTATTTTCGATTAACCCGGCGCTGCGGTTTGCCAACTCTTCTCGCTGCTCACGGCTAAACAAGCTGAGTTCCTGTAAGGCGATAAGGTGGCTGACGCCCACGCTTAACGGCTCGGTAGCCAGAATATAATCGGCCTCCAGCAATAGTAGTTGGGCGGACTCTGGATTAGCACGCAGTGCATCAATTAAAAAGCGCTCCACCCGGGCGAAGTCGCCCTGATCGAGCCATTGGCGAACGGTATCAGTATTGGTTGCCGGTACGTTTTGTGAGTCTGGTATGTCTGACTCGGTCTGGTGGGCTGGGGTTGACTGCTGCACAGCTGAAGCTGGCGGCATAGTCGCTCTGTCTGTCGTTACCCTGTTGTCTGGTTTGTCCGTGGAGCTCTCAGTGGCTGTGGGCGCAGGTTCTGGCCAGAGTAAATAAACATTCAGGCCAACAGATATTAGCAGACAAACCGAGACAACCAGAGTGAAGCGCGACACAGGTTAATCGGCCTGGCTGGCCAGGCAAGCTGGCAGATAAACATCAACAAAAGCCTTGGGCATCCGGGTGGGCGCACCGGTAGCCAGCTTTACACAGGCAAATTGAGTGTGACCCCGATACACCGTTTCGCCATCGCTTTCACGTATATACTGAAACTCCCGGGAGAGCGTGATTTTGCCGTCGCATTGGGTTATCCAGGTGGCGCAATGCAGTGTGTCACCCAGTAAAGCCGGTTTTAAATAATTTAATTCGTGGCGGAAGATCACCATGCCCCTGCCAGCTTGCTGGTAGTGTTCAAACCCCAGTCCCAGAGCCCTGGAATGAGCCCAGGCGAGCTTTTCCTGCTGGCTCAAATAGGCCACGTTGTTCACATGATTGTAGTGGTCGATGTCCCGTGGCTGGATTTCCCACGTAGTAATAAAGGGCGCTGGATACTGCCAGTCAAAAAGGTCAGACATGGGGGAGGGGGTTCTCTTCTGTCAGGTTAACATCAGGGTCGAGCAACTGTTGGTTGAGCGCCGTTTCGGTAGCGATAACCGGCTCGATAAAGGCCTTTACATTACCGAGGTCTTTAAAGGCCTCAAAGCCCCGTTGTAAGAACTCATGCATGCTTAGCAGTCCGGCCATTTTTGCTGGTCTTCGGGAAAGCTTAATCAGCAGGCCGATGCCCGGAATTTTTACCACATCGGCCAGTTGCTCACCTAATCCGGCAACAATCTGAATTTGTTGGGCGCGGTCATCACCACGGCCCACTTCACGGTAGGCTAAAGCATAGTTCTCTCTGTTGAGCGGTGCGTCACCGAGCGCCTGAGCCATGGCCATATCCAAATCGAAAGACAGAGCATTAAGCCACAACGCTTGCTCAATGGCGTGCATGGCTTTATTTGGCAGGGCTTTAGCGAGTTTGGGAATGACCCGCATTAAATCGGCATCGCGTTGGCTGAAATCCTTGGGGCCGTAAAGTTCTTCCACAAAAAAATCCATGGCTTTGGCGTAGCTTGGTTTTTGGGCCAGCTCTGCATGGGTGGCCAGCAACCGTTGGCACTGCCATTGCTGCAGCGCCTGGATAGGCGTCAACAACTGCATTTGTTCTGCCAGAGAGCGCCGGGCATTCACCTGACGCAGATGAGCGATAATCTGTTCTACCACAAGGCGTCCTTCTTGCTACGCTGTCCGGTCGTATTTGAATATTGACTGTATAATACCTTAATCATGCTGACAAATCTGGCTCGCGCAGGCAGATTTTGCTATTCTTCGCGGCCATAAAAATCACGACCATCACAAACCGAATTCTGTATGCAGCAGGCAATGGCAACGGCCATAAAATACGACAATGACCCCGACGTAGAACCGTTAATGGCGTTGTTCGACCAGACGTTTCTTACCCGCTTCAACACGCGCCTGATCCGAGGCGGCGATGAGCCGGTTTACCTGCCTGCCAACGCCAGCACGCCTTATCATCAGGTTGTCTTTGCCCATGGCTATTTTTCCAGTGCGCTGCACGAAATTGCGCACTGGTGCATTGCCGGTGAACAGCGCCGGTTGCTGGAAGATTATGGTTACTGGTACTGCCCTGACGGCCGTGATGCGACGCAGCAGCGCGAATTTGAACAGGTCGAAGTGAAACCTCAGGCCATCGAATGGGCCATGACCATCGCCGCCAACCGGCGTTTTCAGGTGAGTACTGATAATTTAAATGGCGCTGAGCCGGATCGCGAGGGCTTTACCCGCCGCGTGCGTACTCAGCTGCTGACGTATCTACACTCAGGCTTTCCGCCCCGGGCCACAATGTTTATTAATGCGCTGCGAGAAAAATTTAACGGGCCTGAGTTAAATCAGGCCTGGCTGGATAAGGAGTACCCGCAATGAGTAAAGCCTTTCGATTAGGCGTGGTGATCAATCCGTTCGCCGGGATTGGTGGAGCCATGGCACTTAAAGGCAGCGACGGTGAGGCGATCCGGCAACAGGCGCTGGCAGCCGGAGCGACTAAACTGGCTAACGATAAAATGACCAGAGCGCTCACAAAACTAACTGAGTTTAATAATCTTTCAGTACTCACTGCCAGCGGTGAAATGGGTGAGCATTGCTGTGCGGCGCTGGGCTTGGATTACCAGGTTATTTATACCAGCCTAAGTGCCGAAACTACCCCTGAAGACACCGAAAACGCGGTGCGCGAACTGGTTAATCAGGGCGTGGACTTAATTCTTTTTGCCGGCGGTGATGGTACGGCGCGGAATGTGTGCAGCATTGTTGCCGACAGAGTGCCGGTACTTGGTGTACCCGCCGGGGTAAAAATTCATTCGGGGGTTTATGCGGTAACGCCTTCTGCCGCCGGTGACGTGGTGGCCAAAATGCTTACCGGTGAACTGGTGAGCGTGCGTCAGGCCGAGGTGCGCGATATTGATGAGTCGGCATTCCGCGAGGGTAAGGTACGTGCGCAGCATTATGGCGAAATGCAGGTGCCCGACGAGCTTACCTATGTGCAGTCGGTAAAAATGGGCGGCCGTGAAGACGAGTCCATGGTAATTAACGAGATTGCCGAATATCTAAGCGAAATTATTGCCGATGACGATGAGCATCTGTATATCATGGGGTCAGGTTCAACCGTTGGTGAAGTGATGGCGCGGCTTGGTCTGCCCAATACCTTGTTAGGCGTGGATGTGGTCAAAAGAGGTGAGGTGATTGCCGCCGACGTGACCGCCCCGCAGTTGCTGGAACTGGTCAGCCAGTCGCCGGCGCGCCTTGTGATCACTGCTATTGGCGGCCAGGGGCACGTATTTGGCCGCGGCAATCAGCAGCTAAGCCCGGATGTGTTAAGGGCTATTGGCCGTGACAATATCTGGATCGCTGCCACCAAACAAAAGCTTCAGCAGCTCGATGGCCGGCCACTCAGAAGTGACACTGGCGATGAGGAGCTGGATAGAGAACTAGCCGGGATAATTGCGGTTATCACCGGTTATGACGACCGGGTGTATTATCCGCTGCAGTAGTCACTGCAATCAATTAACGAAAAATAAGCGAGACACTATGCAACAACAGGTTAAAGCCAGCGATGAATTTGTCACGGCGGTGGAGAAAATTGATAGTGCACTGGATGGAGTGGTAGACCACGGCAGTGACGACGAGTTGTTTATCGCCAGTTACCTGCAGGGACATTTTGCCGTGGAGGCCCGCAAGCTGGAGCTTGATGAGTCAGCCTCAGTAGAGAAGCTCCGTCAAACCATGCAGCAAAGTCTGGAGCAGGCGTTTGCCAATAACGAACTGGAACCCGCCGATCAGCAAGCGGTGGCGGCATTGTGGCAAAAATTGCTGAACGGCCTTTAACGGGTGGCAGGTCTTTGCCGCTTTTTAGATGTAACCCCCCGTTTTTTCTACGCAAGTAAGCTGGTGCGATAATTGCAGAATCTGCACTGTTAACTCAGGTTGGATCCGATTATGCGTCATTACTCTTTGCGAACCACAATTCTTACTACCTTGCTGGGAGCCAGTTTGCTTGGCGGCTGCAGCTCTGGAACGCCGGTCATGGAAATGACCAACGACCAGGTGCCGGTGCCTGCGCTTGGCAATGTGGAATATCACACCTATGTGCTGGCCAACGAACTGTTTGCCAACGTTCGCCCGGCCCGGCAAACCCGTTATGCAGTGACCGGTTTTGTGCCAGTGGACTCACTGACCTACAACGAGACCTTTCAGCATCCGTTGCAATTGCTTGGCCATCAGTTGGAAGAAGGGATCCTTACCGAAGCCACAAAACGTGGATTTACCGCTCAAGAGTTTAAGCTGACGAACGATATAATAGTAGGAGAAAAATCCGACAGGGTGCTGTCGCGCGATATCGATCAGCTATCTGCCATGGAGCGGGTCGATTTTTTCATTACCGGTACGCTGGTTTATCAGCAGGAAGGGGCAATGGTTAACGCGCGCATTATTAATGCCCGGACCCGCGATGTGGTAGCGGCTGCAACGCGCTTTTTCCCGGCAGAATTGTTTTGGCTGGATGAGCAGGTAACAACCCGCAATGGCCGGCTATATCGTACAGAGAATAAAGGGTAATCATTATGCAAAGGGCAGTAAGGGCAACACGACTTGGCATACTTCTGGTGGCCGCCGCCACAGCAGGCTGTCAGAGTATGGATGAGGAAATGGTGCAAACCACTCAGCCTGAAAAAATGCCATCGCTTAATGTGGTAGACATCACTGCAGCCGATCGCTCAAATCATCAGCCTATGATGGCAGAAGACGTCGATAGCTTTGGGGCACTGGGCCAGCCACCGTTATACTCCAGTGTTCAGGGGGCTTATAAAGGCCGTCCCTTAACCAAGCATGTGGGCGATTACGTGAAGGCCCTGACACAGGACCTGATTGCCAACATGGAGTACGTTACCAATAAAACGCCGGTGGGAGTAACCCATTTCGCGTTGCTGGACTCTGATCTGCAGCAAACTAATTTGCTTGGTCAGCAAATGGCCGAATCCTTTGTGCATGAATTGCATAAATTCCGCATTCCGGTAATCGATTACAAAGCTACCGACTTTATTCGTATTACCGAAGAGGGCGACTTTGTGCTTACCCGCGATTACCTGGAGCTCGACGCCAGTTTACCCATGGAATATGTCCTCACCGGTACCATGGCAAAGCATCAGGGCGGCGTGATGGTGAATGCCCGCATTATTGGCATTCAGTCGCGGGCGGTAGTTGCCAGCGCACAAATGCTTATACCGTTTTACGTAGCAGACGCGCTGATCCCCAGTGATAGCAGTGAGCGCGGCGGTATGCGTGATGGTGTTAAATTAAGCCGGGGGTAATCATGCGTCAGTTCTTGGCCTGTTTGGTATGCGCGGTGGCGCTGAGCGGTTGCGCCGGCCAGCCTAAAAGTGGTTATTTCTGGTTTGGCAACGATGATGAAGCGCCGCCGCCAGCCGGGCAAGCTCAGGTGCGCCCGCCAGAAGACAGCGGCCTTGAGTACCGGCCCGATTCCCGCGACATAGAAATGTACCGGGTTCAGCAAAATGTGCGGGGCTACCGGGATCCGCTGCAAACCGGCTTCACTCCGGGCATGACCCACAAAGCATTAAATGACTACGCAGCCAGCCTGGCTATGGCGCTAATGGACGGCTCGGTGCAGGTGAATACCGACGAGCTGATTGGTATTGCCAGTTTTGTACGCCTCAACCGCTCCTTGCGGGAAACCACCGTGCTGGGCAATCAATTGTCTGAATACCTGATAGCTGAGTTGCAACAATACGGACTTGGCGTGGTGGATTTCAAACTGGCCAATAGCCTGGATGTCACCGACTATGGTGACCTGGCGCTAAGTCGGGAAGGACGGCGCATTGCGAAACGGATGGAAATGGATCATATCCTCACCGGTACGCTGGTGGAGCAGCCGCGCGGTGTGAATGTGAATGCGCGGATCATATCTATCGACCAACAGCGGGTAGTGGCTAGCGCCAACGTGTTTATTCCTGCTTTTGTGGTAACGTCACTGGTGCCCATGGCACCCGTGCTGGATACCGAATAAACCTACGCCTCTGGCGGGCGTCGGAATGTGCGTAACATAAACCTTTCTGGCGCCAGTGCCTGCAACAATGGTTCGCCCATCGGCAGCGGCTCATGACAAAGCTGGCTGGCCAGTATTTCTGCCATCAGCGGCGCTGTGGTTAACCCTCGCGAACCCAACCCCGTAAGTACCAATAGCGCCTGTTCATCAGTAGCCACTTCGTACTGGCTGTTATGCTTACCCTTATACAATTCCCGATAGCGCCCGGTAGTTTTCTGCGGCGGGATAACTGCACCCACCACAGGCTGGTGATCGGCACTGCCCAGGCGAATAGACGCTCTGGCAGTATCATCATGTTCAATCGACTGAGCCCAATCATAGCCTGTCAGCGCTTTGGCGTGGGTGGCCAGGTTCTGCTCGCTTTCTTCCTTTCTGCTGGCGGTATTGGTATCACCTTTTACATAGGTGGAGCCAAGCGCATGGCGGCCATTCCAACCGGGCGTTAAGTACCCTTTATGGCACAGTACAGTCTTCAAAGCGTTTAAAGGTGCTTGCTCGGGAACGGCCTCGACCTGGCCGCGCACCGGTCGTAGCGGTAAATGCGCCAGTTCGGCCATCTCGGCACATTCATGACCGGCGGCAATCACCACCCGGTCTGCATTAACATGTTTGTCATCCTCAGGAAGCTCTATTTTTCGGCCATCTTCGGACAATGCCACGCGCTGGTTATAAAACTCTTTAAGTAAGCCGGTTTTGCGAGCCGCCTCAAGCTGAGCTGCCACTACCTCGGCCGGGCATAGCCAGCCGCCTTGTGGGACAAAAAGCCCTTCGCCGTGAATATCAATGCCGCTTAATTCCGTAGCCTGTGCGGCGTTTACCGGCTGAATGAGCTGCGCTGGCCACAAGTCCTTTTGCAGCAGGTTTTGCTGGCGCTTTTGCACTTCTTCACTGAATCCCAGCAGTAATACACCGCAAGGCTGCCAGGTAAAGTCCAGGCCATTTGCGATGAGGGCATCGTAATAGCGTCTGGCGTATAAAAAGCCATGGGCCTGGATCAGCGCCGGGTTACTCTGGTCGGCCTGAAGTTGCGGATAAAAACCGCCTTGTCGATTGCCTGAGGCACCGTCCGCGGGGGCAGGGGCCTGGCCAAATAGACTTACTCTGATACCACGCTGACACAGCGCCAGCGCCAGGGTGGAACCGGCGAGGCCGGCACCAATAATAGCGATATGTTGCGCCGGGCTGGCAGGCGTATGCGGATACCGGTAATGCCAGGGCGTGCTAACCCGGTTAGCGGGGGGATTTGCCAGTATACCGGTGAGCATATCGCGCTTGCGGCCGAAACCATTGCGTTTGGCTATCTCAAAGCCGGCTTCTTTTAAGCCGCGCTTAACCACCCCGGCGGCAGTAAAGGTAGCCAGGCTAGCGCCGGTTTTACTTAAACGAGCCATCTGAGTGAACAGCGCGTCTGTCCACATATCAGGGTTCTTACTGGGCGCAAAGCCATCTAAAAACCAGGCATCTACCAGACCGTCCTGTGGGCAGTGCCATTGCGGGAGTAATTCGTGCACGTCACCCATCCACAAATCGATACTGGTATGCCAGGCATCGAAATTCATGCGGTGACATCCGCCAAGCGCGGGGGGATATTGTTCAATCAGGGCGTGGACTTCTTTGCTGACCGACGGGAATACCGCCAGGGCATTTTGTAAGTCGGCCACTGCCAGCGGAAATTTCTCGGTACTGAGAATAAATAACCGTTTAAGCGGATGAGCCGGATTGGCAGCTCTGAACTGTTTAAACTGCTGCATGGCAATGATGCAGTTAAGACCGGTACCAAAACCGGTTTCGGCAATGATAAAATGCGCTGCCTGCCAGTTTAACCAACGCTCAGCCAGATCGTTACCGTTTATGAACACATGCAGTGTTTCATCACAACCGTTGTCGTTAGAGAAATAGACATCATCAAAGCTGTCTGCCACGGGCGTTCCGGACTCGTTAAAATGGACGTTAGCAGATTGCAGGCGTTTACTCATGGCGTGGTGTTTCGGGTTAATCGTTAAAAGCGCGCTATAATAGCAGTATTAGTAAGCGCATGATAGAAATCGAACCTGAAGCCGACATCGCGGTCGAAATACACTACAATGGTAAAATTCTTGGATTGAGGTGGAAATTTGCTACCAAATCACGTAGAACAGGGTCGCAAAAGAGCAGACCACTTAGTGTCATAAAATCATTACCATATGCGGCACTAACGCAAAAGGATAATTATGAGAAGAGCAGTTATTACAGGGCTGGGTATTGTATCCAGTATCGGCATAAATCAAGAACAAGTTACCGCCTCACTCAAAGCAGGCAAATCTGGTATTACCTTTTCCGAAGAGTTTGCAGAAATGGGCATGCGTAGCCAGGTATGGGGCAACGTCGATATCGATTTCAGCGAGCATATCGACCGTAAAGTAATGCGCTTCATGGGTGATGCAGCCGCTTACGCTTACGTGGCCATGAAACAAGCTATTGAAGATAGCGGCCTCACCGAAGAACAGGTATCAAATATTCGTACCGGTATTGTGGCTGGTTCTGGCGGTGGTTCGTCCAAAAACCAGGTTGGCTCGGCAGACGTGATCCGCGAAAAAGGCGTGAAGCGTGTAGGCCCTTATATGGTGCCGCGTTGCATGGGCTCAACCGTTTCAGCTTGTCTGGCCACGCCATTTAAAATTTTAGGCGTTAACTATTCAATATCATCGGCTTGTGCCACCAGTGCTCACTGTATTGGTCACGCGCTGGAGCTTATTCAACTGGGTAAGCAGGACGTAGTATTTGCCGGTGGCGGTGAAGAACTGAGCTGGGCGTTGTCTGGTCAGTTTGATGCCATGGGTGCATTATCTAAAAAGTACAATGACGACCCGGCAACCGCATCACGCACCTACGACGCCGACCGTGACGGTTTCGTCAGCTCTGGCGGCGGCGGTATGGTTGTGGTTGAAGAGCTTGAACACGCTCTGGCCCGTGGCGCGACTATCTATGCAGAAATCGTCGGTTATGGCGCGACCTCTGACGGTTATGACATGGTTGCACCATCCGGCGAAGGCGCAGTGCGCTGTATGCAAATGGCACTGCAAGGCGTCGACGCGCCAATCGATTACCTCAATACCCATGGTACTTCCACACCTGTTGGTGATGTAAAAGAGCTGGCTGCCATTCAGGAAGTCTTCGGCCAATCCGGCGTGCCGCTGGCCTCTACCAAATCACTGACAGGCCATGCTTTAGGTGCTGCAGGGGTTAACGAAGCCATTTACAGTCTGTTAATGATGAAGCACGGCTTTATTGCGCCGTCGATTAACATCGATAACCTCGACGAAGCGGCGGCAGGCCTGGACGTGGTAACCTCTACCCGTGAAGCCACACTAAACACCGTTATGTCTAACAGCTTCGGCTTTGGTGGTACCAATGCGTCGCTGGTAATGAAACGCTTCGAAAAATAAGCGCAGTTATTCAGCCGGAGCGACCGCTCCGGCTGTTATTCCCATTTGTTGTTAAACCGCACTGAATAGTTTTTCGGTTCCCCGCGAACTTACGATAAACTCCTATCTCATGAAAATACGTTACGAAAACTCATTGCCGCTGGCAGCGGAATATTTTGGCACTTTGGGTGAAGCTTCAGGTTATGACGTTGGCACCCTGACACCGGAGCAACTGGTGGATGTAGACGTGCTGGCTGTGCGCTCGACTACCCGGGTGACGCCTGAATTGCTCGATTGTGCGAATCGGTTAACTCTGGTCGGTACGGCAACGGCGGGGATTAATCACTTGGATACCCGCTACCTGGACGCGCGGGGGATTTACTGGATGTCGGCGGCCGGGTGTAATGCACAAGCTGTGGCTGAGTATGTGTTAAGTGTGCTGTGTAATGCGCATCTCGAAGACATTACTGATCTTAAGTGCGCCCGGGTAGGCATTGTGGGTGCAGGGCACGTAGGCAGCGCATTATCGCGCTTACTCGACACCCTGGGTATCGACTATGTGTTGTATGACCCCCCCCTGGCAGAGCTAGGCGATGAACGCCCCTTTACCGACTGGCAGACTATTCTGAACTGCGACGTCATTACCTTGCATGTGCCTTTTGTGCCGGATGGTGCTCACCCCACCGATAAAATGATCGATGCAGAGGTGCTGGCTGGTTTGAGTACTAAGCAATTGCTCATCAACGCCTGTCGTGGTGAGGTCATCGATGAGGTGGCGTTAAAACAACGTTTAAAGGCGGGCGATGGCCCAACGGTAGTGCTGGATGTGTTTGCCAATGAGCCGGATATTGATGCCGATTTGCTGCAGTATCTGTGGCTGGCGACACCGCACATTGCCGGGCATACTCTGGAAGGTAAATATTCCGGTACCCAGATGGTTTATGAAGCCATTTGTGGGTTGGCCGGACAAACACCCGAGAAATCACTGGATGATTTTTTACCCGGACGGCCAAATTTACACGTAGACCTTGAAATATGTAGCGATCAAGGCGACAATCTCGCCCCCGCCATAGCACTCGTGCTGTCGGTATACGATGTAAAAGAAGACAATAATAATTTTCGTCAGGGGCTGGCAGGGCCTACGAGTTTCACTGCCATGCGAAAACAGTACAGAGTTCGTCGCGAATTAGCCGGCCACGAGGTTGAATGTTCGCAGCAACCGGACTCAGCGATTGCAACGCAACTTGCAAAATTAGGCTTTAACCTAAAATAACGACAGAACAGAAAAAGTCAGTTTTTTTAAAGGGCAGATACCTGCCAAGTTAGAGTATTAGGAGCTTAACCTACTATGTCACAAGCCTTTAACGTTGCCGTTCTTGGTGCCACCGGTCTGGTTGGTCAGACCATGATTGAAATTCTGGAACAACGGAAGTTTCCGGTTGCAAAACTGTATCCGTTAGCCAGTAAACGTTCTGCCGGCGGTACGATTACGTTTAAGGGCGAAGAAGTAGAAGTGCTGGATGCCGAAGAATTTGACTGGACTCAGGTGCAGTTTGGTTTCTTCTCTGCTGGTGGCAGTGTATCGGCAGAATTTGCCCCGCGCGCCGCAGAAGCCGGGTGTATCGTTATCGATAACACCTCACATTACCGCTATGAGCCGGACATCCCGCTGGTAGTGCCGGAAGTAAACGCCCATGCACTGGCGGATTTCCGTAACCGCAATATCATTGCCAACCCGAACTGTTCTACCATTCAGATGCTGGTGGCGTTAAAGCCAATCCAGGATGCCGTGGGCATTGAGCGCATTAACGTATGTACTTACCAGTCTGTTTCAGGTGCGGGTAAATCTGCCATGGAAGAACTGGCTAAGCAAACAGCCGATCTGCTGAGTTCGCGTGAAATCACGCCAGAAGCCTTCAGCCGCCAGATCGCCTTTAATGCGATCCCGCAAATTGATGTCTTTATGGACAACGATTACACCAAAGAAGAAATGAAAATGTCCTGGGAAACCAAGAAAATTATGGGTGATGATACCATTTTGGTTAACCCTACAGCGGTACGTGTACCGGTGTTCTTTGGTCATGGTGAGGCTATCCACATTGAAACCCGTCAGCCAATCGATGCTGAAGAAGTGAAGCAACTGCTGGCTAACGCGCCGGGTGTAAAAGTTTACGAAGCCCGCGAAGAATTCCCGACCCAGGTGAGCAGTGCCAGTGGTAACGACGAAGTCCATGTTGGGCGTATTCGCAACGATATCACTCATCCGAATGGGATTAACATGTGGGTCGTGTCTGACAACATCCGTAAGGGTGCGGCGACCAACAGCGTACAAATTGCCGAAACACTGATTCGCGATTATTTGTAAGCTAACGCGCTGAGCGTTCTAAACTTCTGACCAGTTTGGTCGATAACACAAAAGCGGGCTGGTTCCCGCTTTTGTTGGTTTTAGCGTTGGATGTTTTTAGACTTAGGCCTATAAATACGCCTTAAAGGTCATCAGGCTGCAACATTTTCTAGATCGACCCGGGTAACTGGTTTATATTTTACTAAGTGAAAAGAGCCAGAAACTGGCTGATAAAGGCTTACAACGAAGCAAGGTGAAACAAACCTGACAAGGTTAATCACCAGAGCCGTCCCCGCAGCAGTTACGGGGGAAAATTGCCAACATAACAACAAACAGGCCAGCCTTAGCGCGCTAATGAAAGGGCTGGCACCGCGAATGTGAACCGTGATGATGACATCCGGCACATGACGCTTGAGGGCAAAAAAGGAACGCTATGAAATTGCATTTAACCGGCTGCATACTACTGATGATGTTGATCAGCTTAGTCAGCGATCCGGTTGCCGCACAAAATACCCCTCTGAGAGGGCCAAAAGACGCAACTAACCAGTATTCTGGCGTGGTGTTCGGCCCTATAGACTCGAATGATACTCTGTGGCGGGTAGCCAGCCGCTATCGGCAGAATCCTAACCTGTCTATTTACCAGGTGATGGTGGCAATTTATGAACTCAACCCCGATGCCTTTGAACAAAACAACCTGAATCTGATGGTAGATGGCGCTACCTTAAAATTGCCCTCCGAACGCTACATCGCCCGTATCGATAAAGAGAAAGCCCGTCAGAAAGCCGAAGCCGATGATGCGGCCTTTGCCCGCATGGCGAATCAACCCGGTGATAGCCTGAATAACCTTAAACCACCGGTACCGCTGGTTAATCAGGATGATCTGACACAAACCAAAACTCAGCTTGAACAACAGCTAAACCAGATTGATGCCTCACAGGCCCGCCAGTTTGAAGAACTGCGTGATCAATTTGCTACCTCCATCGACAGTGTGCAGATGCTGCTGGACGATAACCGTAAGCTTTACGACCGCATCGAGAAAATCAATGAAGACCTGAGTGCCTTGCGCGGTCGCGTTGATGATGAAGTTGAGGTGAAGGTGGATGAGCAGCTTGCTTTGCAGCGCGAGTTGCGTGAACTGATTTTAAGTGAAAAGGCCGCTAAAGAAGCCGAGCAATCAAATTCGTTTGTGGAAGCCCTTACCAGCCCTATGGCGCTGATTGCAGGTACTGGCTTATTAACCTTTTCTGCCATTGCCGGACTGATTGTCTGGTTAATGAAACGCAAGTCTAAGCCTGAAGAAGAAATTACGCTGCCGCCAAAAGAGTCTGCGCCTGAACCAGAGGAGGGTATTGCCGATCTGTCTACGGCCCTGGAGTCTGAGCTTGGTGGTGATGAGCTGTCGGATGAAGAGCTGTTCAACGATGACGATTTGCTCGATGACGTGTTATCGACAGAGCTGGAAGAGTCACTCAATGACGATGACAGTTTTGCCGATCTGAATGATGACATGCTGGTGCCGGATGAGTCCAAAGAAGAATCCTTCGAGGAAGGTGACTCCGCGCTGGATCAGGATGATCTGGATAGTCTGTTTGATGACGAGTTCAGTAATCAGGAGTCTGATGAGGCTATCGATCTGTCTGATGATGATGACTTACTCGATAACTTTGATGAAGATGAGGGCAATGACGACCTGGCCGATTTCTCGGAAGAAGCTTTGGATGAAGAACCAGGAGAACCAGAGCAAACCTCAGACGAAGAACTGGCCGCGTTGCTTGAGAACCCGGAGCAGGTTTATCAGTCTGAAACCGCGCCGGAAGCTGGCACCGATACCGAAGATGACGGCGGTGACATAGCTGATGACGACGATATCGAAGCCATTCTGGCGGCCCAGCAAGGCGCACCAGCAACTGCAGAATCCAGCGAAACCGATGAGGAAGACGCGCCGGAAATTTCCATTGATGAGTTGCTGGAAGAAAATAAACTCAGCGAAGAAGAAAAAGCCAACCTGCCGGTAGACGATGGTCCGGTAGGCGATGAAATGCTTGAAAAGCTGGATGATGAAATCACCCAGCAGGCACAGGCTCTCGACCGTCTGACTGACAGCATTATCAGTGAGATGGACCAAATTGAAATGATGGGCGATTTGGCAGGCGATCTGGATGATGAAGATGACGAAGAGGGTGATCTGCTGGACGCCGCCATCGCATCTGAAAGCACCGAGAGTGATGAGTCAAAACTGCAGAGCCTCGATGAAATTACCGACGATCTTGACGAGATAGACTTTGATAACATCGAAAATGCCGATGCTTTTGACGATCCGTTATCCGATGAGTTACTTGCAGAACTCGAAGCCGAGTTACCGGAGGATGACGCTACAGAAGAAACGACTGCCGAATCTGGCGAAGAAGAATTTGATGAAGCGCAGTTTGAGCAGGAAGTCAGTGACGATTTAACCGACGAGCTGCTCAAAGAGCTTGAAGGTGACCCAGAAGGTGACCCAGAAGGTGACCCAGAAAACGATGAAGGAAGGGAAGATTCGTCGCTGGATGCTGATGCAGATGACTTCGATGAGTCAGACCTCGAGGATGATCTCACACGTGAGTTGCTCGGTGAACTTGAGCAAAGCGAAGATGATGACGATGTGGTGGAAGTGGAAGCTGATGAACCGCCACTTTCATCGGAGGAAGAACAAGCGCCTGACATCGATGAAGCGCAGGCTGAAGACAGTGACGATATTGACGACCCGTTAACAGACGACCTGCTGGCGGAGCTGAGCGTTGACGAAGGAAATGATGCTGGCGATGAGGATGAACAAACCCAGGCACTGACTGAAGAACTCGATGAGCTGGATAACGTGGAACCAGCTTACAGCCCGGATGAAGACGTCACGGTGGAAGATACCACCGAAGAAACGTCTGATGAATTATCAGAAGAGCCTGAACCGGAATTACCAGACACCGACACTGAAGAGCCAGAGCCAAGCGAAGAGAGTGATAACAGTGACGACCTGAGTGACGACGCGTTAGAGCAAGCCCTGGCCGAATTTGATCGGCAGATGATGGATGACATTCCGTCGTTATCCGGTGAAGCAGAATCAGCTGAGCCTGAGCAGTCAGACGATATTGATGACGACATTCTCGACCAGGCACTGGAAGATTTTGAAAGTGAAATCGATAGCTTCGAATTGGAACAGGAGCAGGATGGCGTATTACCGGGAGAGAGTGACTCTCAGCAAGAGCGTTCCAGCCGCCCGGGTGATTTCGATGAGCTTGAGGATGTCCCAGGCCTTGATGAGTGGCTCAATGACAACGATTCTGGTGAAGAGGCGGCTATTCTGGATGAGCTGGATAACAGCGAATTTGACGAGCTGCTCGGTGCCATCGATAACGAAGACGAAGCTAAGCCAGAAGAAGAAATCGAAGAGCTGGCACTGGATAATCCGGACCTTGATTTAAATGCACTGTTCAGTGAACAACCAGAAAGTACCCAGCAAGAATCGTCAGGCGCGGAGACAGGAGAACCTGCAACGCCTGAGGAGGAGTACGTTGACGTGGAAACCCTCATGGCGGAAGCCGACGATGTGCCGGAGGCTGAAGATGAGAGAGATCTGGACCTCGATGTCAGTTTATCTGAGTTCAGCGGCGTCAGCGACGACGATGACGTATTTGATATTGATAAAGACGCGGGACAGAACGCTAACCTCGACCTGGCCCGGGTATACATTGAAATGGATGATCCGGAAGCGGCTAAAGAGTTGCTTGAAGAAGTCATGAATAAGGGCTCTGAAGCGCAACAGGAAGAAGCCAAAAAACTCATCGAAACCTTGTAATGCAGGCAATGTCATGGCAAAACCAGCGATGAAGTTGTTGTGCTGCGTGATGTTGCTATGTTTTGCCTGCGCAACCGTTGCCAGACAGATAGACACGTCACTGCTGATTGGCACCTGGGGCAATTCTGAAGATGGCGGCAAAACCTTCTGGGGTTATGATAAGTACCTTGAGGATGGCACGTTGGTATCCTGGGGCACCTATCCTGAGACTGATTTCACCTATAAAGTACGGGCCGACTTCGAGTTAAAGGTGAAGTTCGGCACCTTTTCCTGTCTTACTATTACTGAATCCAGCCCCATTACCGACTTCGTTGGCGAGTTCTGGTGTGATGAAATCATTGAGCTAAGCGCTGAAACGTTTACGTTTAAAAGTTCAGACGGTGAACTTACCACCCTCTACCGGATGCCCTGACGCACACTTACGAAAATTAAATGTTAACGGTGAGGGCGGTGTTATCCTTCATCATAATTTTTCGGCCAGTCATGGCATTGGCATTCTTTACATTTTGTATTTGGCGCACAATAAATTCGGGAAACAACACATCAAACGACGGACGCTGATAATAATGAAAAATAAATTAGTCACCCTGTTAGCCGCGGCAATTGGTCTTACTGCCATCGGGCTGGCATCACCGGGTCTTAAAGCACGGCAAACAGTGCAAACCGAAGTACTCGACACCATTAAACAGGATGTCAGTTCATCCACTCTTTCTTATGACATTGTAGAGTCCCTAACCACCGAAGTGGGGGCCAGAATGGTTGGCACGCCGGGAGCTGATGCGGCAACTGACTGGGCCGTGGCAAAGATGAAGGCACTGGGTTTTGATAAAGTGTGGGTTGAGGAAAGCCAGGCGCAACTGTGGCAGCGCGGCGACCTCACCGCCAGCATCACCGCGCCTTATCCCCACAAAGTGGTTGCTATCGCGCTGGGCGGCAGTGTCGGTACTAATGGCCAGGCTATAAACGCCGAAGTGGCATACTTTGACGATCTAACAGCGCTACAGGCCGCGCCGGAAGGTAGCCTTAAGGGCAAGATTGCTTATGTGGGTTACCGTATGGAACGCCATATTGATGGTCATGGCTACGGTAAGGCGGTTGGGGCCAGAGTGGCAGGCGCCTCGGCTGCGGCTAAAAAAGGCGCGCTGGCGTTTATTATGCGCTCAGTAGGCACAGACACCGACCGCATCGGTCACACCGGGATGATGCGCTACGAAGAGGGGGTGGAAAAAATACCCGCGGTGGCGTTATCTAACCCTGATGCGGATCTGCTTGAAAACATGTTACGCCGTGAACAGCCAGTCTCGTTTTCATTAAACACCAGCGCCAGCGGCCCAACAGGAGACACCGTTACTATCGCTAATGTTATTGGTGAGGTGACCGGCACTGAAAAGCCTGAAGAGCTGATTACCCTGGGCGCGCATATCGACAGTTGGGACGTGGGGACTGGTGCTATTGATGATGGTATCGGTATTGGCATCGTGTTGGCGGCCGGGCATTACATTGCCGAAATGGAGCAGCGTCCGGCGCGTACTATTCGGGTTATTTTGTTTGCAGCTGAAGAAATTGGTCTGGTAGGTGTGCGCGATTACGTGGCCCAACACAAAGACGAAATGTCGCGACATATGCTTGGCGCCGAATGGGACTTCGGCAACGGACGCATTTATGAGCTGGAGCCGGGAGTAGGGCCTCAGGCCCTGGCCTCTGTGCGTGACTTTGCTAACTATCTGGCCCCAATGGGCGTAGGTTTGGCAAGTACCAATACCGCCAAAGGTCAATCGGACATGAGCTTGCTGGGCGAAGCGGGTCAGCCGGCGTTTAACTTTGCACCGGATGGCCTCGATTATTTTGACTATCATCACACCGAAAACGACACCCTCGATAAGGTGGATAAGGATGCCCTGAAAGTAAATACCACCATTTACACCTTGTTTGCCTGGTACGCTGCAAACAGCGGCGTAGACTACCGCCAGTAATCCTGAGTTTGTGGGGCGGAGCTGCTGCTTTGCCCCAAGTTCCTCCCGGAAAATACTAATCTTCCTGATTATCCGGATTGCCCAACGGCTTCGCTTTACGTAAACTTACGCGCCTCGTAGCAACGCAAAGCAACAGAAGACATGACCCGAATAGCCCTTGGTATTGAATATGATGGTGCCCAGCACTTTGGCTGGCAACGACAGCAGGAAGTGCCCAGTGTACAGGGCTATTTAGAAAAAGCGCTGTCGACAGTAGCCAACACCACTATTGAGGTGCAGTGTGCCGGACGAACCGATGCCGGCGTTCACGCCACTGGTCAGGTGGTGCATTTCGACTGTGATGTCGAGCGGCCGCTCAAAGCCTGGACCATGGGCGTAAATGCGAATCTGCCGGATTCCGTTGCCGTGAAGTGGTGTTGTGAGGTCAGCGATGAATTTCATGCGCGTTTTTCGGCTACGGGCAGGCGTTATCGTTACATCATTTATAACCACAAAATGCGTCCGGCAATTTTGCACCATGGGGTCACCCATGTGCACCGCGATTTAGACGAAAAACGCATGCATGAGGCGGCTCAGGCATTATTAGGTGAGCAGGACTTCAGTGCTTTCAGAGCATCACTTTGCCAGTCTAAAACACCGTTTCGAAATGTCACCAAAGTAACCGTTACCCGCCAGGGTTGCTATGTGATTGTGGATATCAGTGCCAATGCATTTTTACATCACATGGTGCGCAATATTGTGGGGTCTCTGGTAGAAATTGGCAGTGGCCATCAGCCACTAGACTGGATTGCCACATTGCTGGCTGGTAAAGACCGAACGCAGGCCGCCGCTACAGCTAAACCCAATGGCTTATATCTGGTGGATGTGGATTATCCCGATTCCTACGGTTTACCGCGTGGAGTGCTTGGTCCACTGTTTTTGCCGAATAATTAAACGCCGTAAGGTTGTCTGCTGGCCCTTTGACGAAATTAACAGCAAAATTCATTAGGCCATGCCAATAAAGCCGTTTATACGTATAAATATTCGTACTTCTTAGACCAGTTTTATTTTTCGCTATTGCGTTGAATATGCTCTAATATGTCGCCATATGCGGATATAATCCATCGTTTATTATTTCATCATCCTGTACCGGGCACGAACAAGCATAAAAAGCCGGGCGTAACAGGTTAGCTAAAAGGACATCTCTGGCATGAGCTGGATACAAAAAATTCTTCCAAAGACACAAACTTCCACCAAAGGTAACGTTCCTGAAGGTATCTGGACGAAATGTAATGGCTGTCAGGCCGTGCTGTATAAGCAGGATCTGGAAAAGCAACTGGAAGTTTGTCCGAAATGTGACAATCACATGCGTATTGGTGCCCGTCGGCGACTGGATGCCTTCCTGGATGCCGGTGACCGTCAGGAACTGGCCGGTGACCTCGAGCCGCAGGATGTACTGAAGTTTAAAGATTCCAAGCGTTATAAAGACCGTATAACTGCAGCTCAGAAGTCGACTAATGAGAAAGATGCATTAATCGTAATGCAGGGTAAACTGAAAGGCATGCCGATTGTGGTTGCCAGCTTTGAGTTTGCCTTTATGGGCGGCTCTATGGCGTCGGTGGTTGGCGCTCGTTTTGTTGCTGCAGTGAATGCGGCGATTGCCGCTAATTGCCCGCTGGTATGTTTCTCAGCCAGTGGCGGTGCGCGGATGCAGGAAGCGTTGCTGTCATTGATGCAAATGGCTAAAACCTCAGCGGCGCTGGCCAAGCTGAGCGAGAAAGGCTTACCGTATATTTCTGTGATGACTGACCCGACCATGGGCGGCGTATCGGCCAGCTTAGCGATGCTTGGCGATATCAACGTAGCAGAACCCAAAGCCTTAATTGGTTTTGCCGGCCCGCGGGTTATCGAACAGACCGTACGTGAAAAACTGCCTGAAGGCTTCCAGCGAAGTGAGTTCCTGCTTGAGAAAGGTGCAATCGATATGATTGTGGATCGCCGCGAAATGCGCGATAAGCTGCACGGCGTTCTGGCCAAATTACATCGCCCTGATTAATTCAGGGCTTTTTATCTCTTATGAGTAAAACACTGCCGCAATGGCTCGAGTATCTTGAGTCCATTCATCCCAGCGCCATCGATATGGGGCTGGACCGCGTAAACGAAGTAGCGCAACGGCTTCTCCTTAGTTTCGACTCCCGGGTCATCACCGTTGGTGGTACCAATGGTAAGGGCACCACGTCTGCGCTGATTGAAAATGCCTTGCTTCTTGAAGGTCAGACGGTAGGCGTATACAGCTCACCGCACTTACGCGACTACCGCGAACGCGTGCGTATAAATGGCGCGTTACCAGACACCACAGCCTTTTGTGATGCTTTTGAACAAGTGGAACAAGCCCGTGGCGAAATCAGCTTAACTTACTTTGAGTTTGGTACCCTGGCCGCTATGTTGATGTTGAAGGCTGCAGAGCTCGACGTGGTGGTGCTTGAGGTTGGCCTTGGCGGGCGGCTGGATGCTACTAATATTATTACCCCTGATTGTGCAGTGATAACCAGTATTGGTCTTGATCACCAGGACTGGCTGGGTGATACGCGGGAAAAGATTGCCGTGGAAAAAGCCGGTATTATTCGCCATGGCGGTAAAGTAGTGATCGGCGAACCTGAGCCCCCGCATACACTGTGCCAAGCGGTTAAGGCCCTGAATGCCGATGCCTGGTGGCAAAATCAGGATTTTAGCATTACCCGCAGTACTAACGGTGCTGTTACCTTTGCGGCTGCAGGGCAGACTTTAAAACTCCCAGATACCGCTATTCCGCTGAACAATGTTGCTACGGCACTGGCTGTACTAAAACATGCTGGTTTCTCGGTTAGCGATGCGATTATGCAACAGGCGGTTGCCAATACACAGTTGCCCGGTCGTCGTCAGTTGATTGCCACACAACCGGCAACCTATCTGGATGTTGGTCATAACCCTCAGGCCACCGAATCTCTCGCTGAGTGGCTCGATAGCAAAACATTTAAGCAGTTACATATTGTGGTGGCGATGCTTAACGACAAAGCGCCAGCGGCTTCGCTGGCTCCTTTTAAGCGTTTCGCGCCGCAGTGGTTCATGGCTTCAACCCATGGTCCTCGCGGACTGTCAGCTGAAAAACTGGCGGCAGCGGTGGAAAATACCCAGCGGCGTTTGTTCCAGGCTGTAACCGAAGCTTATGAGGCTGCTCGTGAGGATGCACACAGCGAAGACCTGATTTTAGTGGTAGGTTCTTTTCATACAGTTGCAGATATCCTGGCGTTACCGCACAATACACAAAACTCATAACAGGATCACAGGTAGTGGCGGCAGCGTTAAAGAACAGGTTGGTGGGCACTGTTATTTTGGTAGCAGTAGCGGTAATCATATTACCAGACATGCTGGATGGTAAAAAATCCAGCAATGGGGACGTGTTTGTTAATGTTCCGGCGGCACCCGCTAAGAAGCCTATTGTAAATCCCGAGCCATTTCCTGATGAAAGGGTGGTGGCTTCAGCGCAGCGCCCGGTTGAAATTGTTAACGAAAAGCCGGTTGATGAGCCCGGTAGTCCGGCTGAGTCCACGCCGGAGGCAAGCAGCGACAGCACGACTCAGGTGAATAATTCGCCAAATGATGACCTGGCGCGCCAAACCGTGGTGGAAGCGCCGGAAGAATCAGAGCAAAATAACAGCTGGGTGATTCAATTGGGCAGTTTCAGGCATCAGAAAAACGTGAAGCAATTACTGGATAAGTTGGAAAACGCCGGTTACCGTGCGTTCAGCCGGCCTATCGAAACCAGTTCCGGGCCGCTAACCAAAGTATTTGTCGGGCCCAATCTGAACAAACGCGAACTGGATGGTGCCTTATCTCACCTTCAGGAGTTAACCGGCTTACGAGGCAAAGTAACCCGTTTCAGTGTGAACAGCTAAATCAACAGGCTCACTCAGGACAGAATTGTTGACAGCCGGTGACTGGATAAAATTTCGGCACTGGTAATAAGACAGACTTCTGGTAGAATGCGCGCGAATTTGACGCGATGAGGTTTGGCTTAACAGCCTAACGCATCGTTAACAGGACGGGTAAGAATCTTCAAATGAATTGGCTGGATTACACGATTTTAGGTGTGATAGCGCTCTCCACGCTAATCAGTCTGGTGCGTGGCTTCGTTAAAGAAGCTGTTTCACTGGCAGTCTGGTTTGCCGCCATGTTTGTTGCCAGCCAATTTTATGCCGACCTTGCCGTTTACTTCACGCGTATCAGTGACGAACTTGTTCGTAACGGCGCAGCCATCGCCGCTCTCTTTGTGGCAACGCTTTTGCTTGGTGCCTTGCTGAATTACACCATCAGTCAGCTGGTTCAGGCCACTGGCCTGTCTGGCACCGACAGAGCACTCGGTGCAGTTTTTGGCGCATTGCGCGGCATTCTGATCGTAAGTGCGCTATTATTTTTCCTGGATACATTTACGCCTTCAGCCTCATCCCAGTGGTGGGATGAGTCGGTGCTAGTGCCGGAATTTGCAATTATTATTGAGTGGTTTTTTAGTTACGTAAAAGACAGCTCCAGTTTTTTAACTCCCGCTTAAATAGGTAACCTACATGTGTGGTATTGTCGGAATAGTTGGTAAAACACCTGTTGCTCAGTCACTCTATGACTGTTTAACCGTTTTACAGCACCGCGGTCAGGATGCGGCTGGTATCATGACGATTGACAACGGTGTGTTTAATCTGCGTAAAGACAATGGACTGGTTCGGGATGTGTTTCACACCCGTCATATGAAGCGCCTCACAGGGAATATGGGGATTGGCCATTGTCGTTATCCCACTGCCGGTTCTTCCAGTTCCGCAGAAGCCCAGCCGTTTTATGTAAACTCTCCCTTTGGAATGGCGTTTGCCCATAACGGTAACCTCACCAATGCCCTCGATTTACAAATCGAAGTTGCCAAAGTCGCTCGCCGGCATATCAATACCACATCAGATTCAGAGATTCTGATGAACATTTTTGCCCACGAGTTATCGCAGCGCACCACCGGGCTGACAGTGTCACCCAAAGATATCTTTGAAGTGGTGACCAATGTTCATAACAAAGCCCGTGGCGCATACGCCTGTGTGGCGGCAATTATTGGTTTGGGTGTTGTGGCATTCCGCGATCCCAATGGTATTCGTCCGCTGGCACTGGGTAAGCGTATTACCGAAATGGGCGAAGAATACATGGTTGCCTCTGAGAGTGTCGCTCTGGATGCCGTAGGCTTTCAGTTTATTCGTGACGTAGCACCGGGCGAAGCCGTATTTATCACCGAAGCGGGCGAGTTGTTCACCCAACAGTGTGCCCAGTCGCCACTGACTTCACCGTGTATCTTTGAGTTTGTTTACTTTGCCCGTCCTGACTCGTTCATTGACGGAATTTCTGTTTACGCTTCACGCGTTAACATGGGTAAGAAGCTCGGTGAGAAAATTGCCCGCGAATGGGCCGACCTCGACATTGACGTGGTGATCCCAATTCCGGAAACTTCCATGGATGTGGCGTTACAAATCGCCATTACCCTTGATTTACCTTACCGTCAGGGCTTCGTTAAAAACCGCTATATTGGCCGTACGTTTATTATGCCTGGTCAGACGCAGCGTAAGAAATCGGTACGCCGTAAGCTGAACGCTATTTCTTCTGAGTTTAAAGGCAAAAATGTACTGCTGGTGGATGACTCTATTGTTCGCGGCACCACCTCCGGCCAAATCATTGAGATGGCACGTGAGTCGGGTGCGAAGAAAGTGTATTTCGCTTCTGCAGCACCTGAGATTCGTTTCCCTAATGTGTACGGTATCGATATGCCATCGGCTAACGAACTGATTGCTTATGGCCGCGAGATTGATCAGATTTCCGATCTGATCCAGGCCGACGGTCTGATTTTCCAGGATATTTCCGATCTGGTCGCCGCTGTTCAGCACGAGAATCCGCAGATTTCACGATTTGAAACGTCAGTTTTCGATGGTAACTACATTACTGGCGACGTAGACCAGGCATACCTGGAACGCATCGATGCAGCCCGTAACGATCAGGCCAGAAAAGCGCCGGTTGTGCAGGCTGAGTTATCCAACCTGGATATGCATAACTTCGAAGCGTAACTGGCACCGCAGATAGCAAAAAGCCGTTCACATGAACGGCTTTTTTAGTGCGTTAAAAAAGGGGGGGCTAGTGCATATAAATCGGGCCCAGACCCATGCTCCATAAAATCACTGAGCTTGCCATCAGAATAACTAGCAGCACCAGACCGCAAGTCACCACCGAGCTTGAATAGATAAAGCCTTTTTCTTCCGGGATGTGCATCATAATTGGCACACCAGAATACAGCAGGTAAACCGAATAGGATAAACCCACCAGGCCCACCGACATAATAAACCATAATTCAGGATACAGGCCGGCAAAGCCAACCATAAATAACGGCGTGGCCGTATACGCAGCCAGTTCGAGAGACTGGGTGTAGGTAGGCGAAGTATCAAATGCTTTTGCCAGTTCATGCATCAGGGCTGCTAAAGCAATTACCCCCGCAATCAGGCCAAAATACATTGCTACACTCATGGCCATGGCACTTTGATTAGTGAGTTTGATCAACTCACCTGCGCCAACGCTCCAGCCTAAATGTGCTGCCGAATAATATCCGACAATGGCTGGGATCAGTGCGATGATGGCTATGTGACTTAACGCGTAAAAATAGTTTTCGTGGCGTTTATCAATAGCTTGCCATTCTTCTTTTGGGTGGGTGTAAATACCCCACAGGTGGTTCAGGATCATAATTTTTCCCTCGGTGCTGAGAATGTTTTTAATTTGTTATTTATTTAACAAATAATCAACATTTTCAGTTTTATCCAAAGCGAAAACTAAGTCAATATATTTTGATGATAAATTAAACAGGGCAGGCCGAAACCCAATGCAGATATGGCGACGATGTTTATGGCTATTTTTTCTCAGCCACCGCGGAGGGTTTTAACAATGGCATGAATGAAGCCAGTAGTAAGCTCATCACATAGATTGATGCTGCGCTACCGAGCAGGAAAACATGCAACTGAACACTGGCTTCCAGTAACTGGGGAAAACTTGACTGTAAGTTACTGATACCATCAATTTCTGCTGCCAGAATAAAGGCGCCTTCAAACGTGCCGCTGCCCGCTACACCGTGAATGGGTAATACCGATGACAGATCAGCTCCTACAATGCCCAATAGTGCGGTGTGGAACGACAATCCCGATATGCCCAGCACAATTAAAACAAATGCAGTTAATTTACTTAGCCAGGAACAAAGGGTCAGCAGCGCGATGGTAAAATAGGTTTTCCCTGATGTGGGAAGTGGCGTGAGCGTGTCTCTGATTTTAACCAATAGCGGTTGATGAGCAGGGTATAGCAACCGCAGAGCAAACGTTTTAAGCAGTTCAGTATATCTGATTGCCAGGACAAATACTCCGCAGATGGCGAGTGAGAATAGCGGTAAGTCCTGCCATAATAGCAGCACGCCGCCTATGCAAAGCAGACAAAGTAAATCCAGTAACCTGAACATAATCAGATGCATAGAGGCTGTTAACATCGGCACATTAAACTGCGCTTTCATAAAGATGGGAAAGCTGGCTTCACCGGTACGCATGGGCATCATGATATTCAGGATATTATGGGTTAGTGATAGTTTAAACAGTTCACTAAAGTGGCCCTTTATGGTGAGGCTCACCTGAATACGCCAGGTCCGAAGCACATAGGAAACTACCATTAACCCCATTGCAGCCGCCAAATAATCGCCTGGTAAATCATTAAAACCGCGCACAATAGTATGCCAGCCAACAAATCTCTCAACCGCAATAATCGTTAGGATTAGCAGAGCTAAGGGCAAGAGGATTTTAATAGTGCGTTTCATTAGTTTTATTATTTCAACGAGATAGGCGACTAGCCTGATAACTGGCCCGATTAAAACACTATACCTTAAAGCCCTTGAAGCCGTGAATTATTTATTAATAACCTAAAGATTATACTTTCTGGGACTAATTTCAGTGGTAAACGATGTGATAAACTTATGGCGTTTTCTGTTAACCACGAATAAAAAGGTCAGAGATTATCAGGTGAATGAATTACTATCACCCATCAATGCATTTTTAAAATGCCCCACGCCACAGAGCTGGATAGACGAGGCTAAAAAACGGGATAACCTGCCTGTTGTACTGCTTGATCATCTGGTGTGTGAATTAAAAGCCGCTCAGTCTGCCATGTACCTTATCCGCAAATATGCCGTGGATAAAGAAAGCGGTGATGCGCTGCTGGCGTGGTTAAAGCCATTTGAGGATTTTACCTATCGTAAACAGGGCGAATGGCGTGAACTTGCCAATCATGAAAAGCTCACCAAATCTATGATGCCAAAATCCGGTGCGCCTTACAGTCAGGATTTAATTGATAAAATGGTCATGCTGATAAAAGAAGAGTTACATCACTTTTATCAGGTACTGGAAATCATGGAAGAATACGGCATTCCTTATGAATCGGTTGGCTCCAGTCGTTATGCCCGGGGCATGCTGCGTCATGTGCGTACCTATGAGCCCCAGGCACTTATTGATAAGTTAATTTGCGGCGCTTATATTGAGGCACGTTCCTGCGAACGGTTTGCCGCTCTGGCCCCTCATGTGGATAAACGGCTCGGTGATTTTTATGTATCATTGTTACGGTCTGAAGCCCGACATTATCAGGATTATCTAACGCTGGCAGAAGAAATTGCTGGCGCTGATATTTCTGAGCGTGTTGCTTTTTTTGCAGACGTGGAAGCCGAATTGATTTCATCGGTTGATGACGATTTTAAATTTCACAGTGGTGCGCCGGCAGTATAATTTTCCAATCCGCCTTAGACTTCACAATATAAATTTTTTAAGCAGGCAAAATGGCACATGCTATGGTTTGTGCCATACTCAGTCGAAATGTAGTTTTATTCTAAGCCCTGTTATTCATGTTCAATCAGAAGTTAAAAGCGGAAATTGCCAGCCTGCAGGCTGAGCTTGCTCAATACAAGCGTGCCTCAGAAAACCTCAAAAATGATCTCCTGTACTGGCGGTTAACACCGGCCGGCGAGATACAGGTATGTGGCAGTAAAAATGAAAACATGCTCGGCTCCCGTACTGGCAGAATAACCAGGCAGCCGTTTAGGGCAATAGTTGCCGAGAACGACCTTAAATCTAAAATCTTCAGTAATCTGACTGATGCCATCCAAAAACACCACCACTGGTCTGGCAGTATCAATTTAAAAGCTACTGATTCTCATGTTAGTGTGCAATTGATTGTTCAGCCTCATTTCACTGCCGAGGGCGTGTGCGATCATCTGGATATATTTGGTACCCCGCTGGAAGTCGACACGCAGTCTTCTTTAAGCAACGAGGATATCCTGGAAGCACTTGACCGTTCCATGGCTATTATTGAGTTTGAACCCACAGGTGTGATCATCAAAGCCAATTCGTTATTTTTGCAGACTACCGGCTATTCCCTTAATGAAATTCGCGGTAAGCATCACCGCATGTTTTGCCCGAAGGCGGTGACTGACGCTCCCGATTATCAGCAAACGTGGGATGCACTGGCTCGGGGTAAGTTTATTTCCGGACGTTTTCAGCGGGTCGACAAACACGGTAATCCGGTTTGGCTTGAAGCGTCGTACAACCCTGTAATAGACAATGATGGCAAGGTATACAAAGTGATTAAATTCGCCAGTAATGTTACCCAACAGGTAGACAATGAACGCCGGGTAAAAGAAGCGGCCGAGATGGCATCTTCTATGTCTGCCGAAACTGGTGCGCAGGCGGACAGAGGGCAACAGTTAATGACCGAAACCGTGGCTTCGCTGGCTTCACTCACTGAACAAATGACCAAAGCCTCTTCTGAAATCAGTGAACTGGAGCAACAATCCACAGAGCTGAATAAAATGGTGAGTGCCATCAGCGCGATTGCCGACCAAACCAATTTACTGGCTCTGAATGCTGCTATCGAAGCCGCGAGAGCCGGCGACCAGGGCAGGGGATTCGCTGTGGTTGCAGATGAAGTAAGGGAGTTGGCGTCACGCACCACCGAATCTACCAAAGAAATCATGGCCGTGTTCTCACGCAACGACCAGTCAACCAAGCACGCTGTAAGTACCATTAAACAAGGGCTGGAAACGTTGGATGAAGTCGCTCAGAGTGTGGAACAAACTAAAACCTCGATGAGTGAAATTGCCTCCGGCTCCAAACAAATCATCAGTGCCGTAGACAAGCTATCAAGGCATTAATTATTACCGGATTGTTTTCGCACGGGTTTTAGGGCCGTGCTGCTCGCGGCCAATATGCCGGGTGGCCAGCCAGCTATCATTGGTGCGCTTAACCAGTACCACTTTATCCCCACTGAGCAATCGCTCGTTGGCTTCCATTGCCTGAACCGTAATATTCTGCAACTGGTGATTATGATCAAAGACCGAAGCTCGGACTTTGTCGCCCAAAAATTCGCTGTAGCCCTCGATGGTAGCAATGCGCCCGGCATACTCCTCACTTGCACGCAAACTGTTATAACTGCGTAAATGTGGCGCCAGATGGTGAATAACTACGGCAGTTGCCGTGGCTGCTATTCCCAGGGTAACAGGTAACAATAACGTCTGGGGAGCATAAGCCTGCCAGTAAGCAAAGTACAAGCGCTGAATCAGCATACCGCTGATGCCAAAAGTAATAAAAAACACCATAAACCAGAATACGATGGTTACTTCGTACAACCGCAGTGTTCGCGGTACACAGTGATAAGGCGTTAGTACCCCCTGGCTGTAATGCGGTGGCATATCCAGCAAACCAAAAAACGATTTTCCGCGCAGCAGAAACAGGCTTTCAATGGTACACAGCATTAATCCAACGAGAATGGGCACGCTGTAGATAAAATAAGCCTGGGTAAACAGAAATACCGACATTGTCTCCTTCCCTGATGTCGCGGTCGTCCTAAAAAGTAGTGGGGGCGGCCAGATAATCAATCCACACCCTTCTGGTTATAGCACATCAGTAGTAAACCGCCAGTTCGGCTATACCACTAAGGTCTTGTTGTGGCGTATCTGTCAGCTGGTTAGACTCTGAGTTTTAGAAATCCGGAATAGTGCAGATGGCGATCAGTAAAGGTTATAAAGCATTGCTTGATGAAGCGATGCAGCAAATAAAAACAATCCCGTTGGAAGATGCCAGGGAGCTGTATGAGTTAAGTGAAGCCTGTTTTATTGATATCAGAGACATCCGTGAGTTAGAGCGCGACGGTATGATCCCGGAAGCAGTTCACGCACCGCGGGGTATGCTGGAATTTTGGGTTGATCCGGACAGTCCTTATTATCGTGAGGTGTTTGGACAGTCTGGCCCGTTGATTCTTTATTGTCAGTCAGCCTGGCGTTCTGCGTTGGCTACGCTAACACTTCAACAAATGGGCATGGATAACGTTTGTCACTTAGAAGGCGGCTTTAAAAACTGGATGGGAGCAGGCTTGCCGGTTGCCGAAAAGCGAGCCGTCAGCCATTAACTAAATTAATCTTTCGGTTTTGCAAACTGCCGCTTCTCCAGCCGCACATCTACCGGGCTAACTCGTAGCACGCTGCCCTGGGTATACCAATCGCCGACTACTATACGGTGGGCGGGTTTGCCGTTAACGGTTAAAGAGTGAATGTTGGGCCGGTGAGTGTGGCCGTGGATAAGCTGCTGAACATTGTGTTTTACCATCACGTAAACCACTTCATCGGGGGTGACATCCATAATTTCAGCGGTAAGGTTTTGCTGGTTTTTCTGGCTGGTTTTACGCCCGCGCTTTGCCAGCTTACGACGTAACCACAGTGGCAGAGCTCCCACCAGGCGTGGCCACCACCATCCCCGGGCTTTCTTTCTGAATTTCTGATATTCGATATCCAGCGTACACAGTTCATCGCCATGCAGTAATAAGGTTGGCGTGCCGTACAGGTCAATCACCTGTTGTTCCGGCAGCAGTGTCATGCCCGCCTTTTTGGTCCAGCCTTCACGGATCGCGAAGTCACGATTACCATGAATAAAATACACCGGTGTCGTTGCCGATAACGCCTTAAAAGCACTCGCTACCAGTTCAGACAATGGCGTAACGTCGTCATCGCCTAACCAGAATTCAAACAGATCGCCAAGCACGTACAGCGCTTCCGCCTGTGGGGCATCCTGCTCAAGAAAGGTGAGTAAACACTCGGTGATATCATCACGCTCAGCGCTTAAATGTATGTCAGCAATAAAGTAAGTAAACGGCATTAATTATTAGCTTTTAGGCATTAAAAAGGGAGCCTGCAGACTCCCCGGAGCGTGTTTAGTAATCAGGCAACAATGTGCAGATTATTCACTAATCACTGCTTTTTCGATAATCACAGCTTCAACCGGCACATCCTGATGATAGCCGTAATTGCCTGTTTTTACATTTTTAATTTTTTCAACCACATCCATACCTTCGGTTACTTTACCGAATGCACAATAACCCCAGCCATTCATGCTCTCGCTGGAGAAGTTAAGGAAGTCGTTGTCTTTAACGTTAATGAAAAACTGCGCAGTGGCTGAGTGAGGATCGTTAGTCCGCGCCATTGCAATAGTACCAGCTTCGTTGGCTACGCCGTTGTTAGCTTCGTTTTCAATAGGCGCTTTGGTTTCTTTTTGTTCCATATCCGGCGTCATACCGCCGCCCTGGATCATAAAACCGTCAATTACGCGGTGGAAAATGGTGTTGTCATAAAAACCGTCTTGTACATAAGACAGAAAGTTCTCAACCGTTTTCGGTGCTTTATCGGCATACAGTTCCAGGGTAATGTCGCCGTGATTTGTTTTAAACGTCACCATAGTGTTAAACCTTACCTTAATTTAGTTTTTGGCTATATAGACCGCTAATGGTAGCCCAAATGCCAGAATGCGAAAACCCCTCTGAAGTACCTATTTGTTTATTCACCTGAAAATGCGTTTATAACTGGCGGCAGAGCGTGGTCAGACGGGAATTACAGTGCTAAACTTCGCCACCCAAACCGGTTTAAGAGGAAATTAGGATATGTTGCAACTGTTTAACACCAAAACCCGTCAGAAAGAGCGTTTTCAGCCGCTGGTAGAAGGGAAGGTGGGACTCTATGTTTGTGGCATAACCGTGTATGACCTCAGCCACATGGGCCATGCCCGTACCTATCTTAGTTTTGATGTGTTGGTGCGGTACCTGCGTCACCTCGACTACGACGTGAAGTACGTGCGTAACATCACCGATGTGGATGATAAAATTATCGCCCGGGCCAATGAAAACGGCGAAACAACCGACGCGCTTACCGAGCGTACCATTGCCATGATGCACGAAGATTTCGCTGCGTTGAACCTGGTTGAGCCGGATATCGAGCCGCGGGTAACCGGGCATATGGACGAGATTATCGACGTCATCGAAAAGCTCGTGGCGAAAGGCTATGCCTATCAGGCCGAGAGCGGCGATGTGCTGTTTGATGTGAGCAAGTTTGATGAGTACGGCAAACTGAGCCGACAAAATCTGGAACAGTTACAGTCTGGTGCGCGGGTTGAAGTGGCGGCGGGCAAAGACGATCCGCTGGACTTTGTGCTATGGAAAACCGCCAAGCCGGGTGAACCTGCCTGGGCTTCCCCCTGGGGCGATGGCCGACCAGGCTGGCACATTGAATGTAGCGCCATGAACCATAAGCATCTGGGCGAGCACTTCGATATTCACGGCGGTGGCTCTGACTTAATCTTCCCGCACCACGAAAATGAAGTGGCCCAATCCTGCTGTGCTTTCGACACCCCCTATGTAAATACCTGGATGCATACCGGGATGGTGCAGGTGAATGACGAAAAGATGTCCAAATCATTGGGCAATTTCTTTACCCTGCGTGATGTATTAGGCGAGCATGATGCCGAGATTCTGCGTTTCTTTTTGATGTCCGCCCATTACCGCAGCCAGCTGAGTTATTCCCAGGATAATATCGACCAGGCTAAATCAGCCCTTGAGCGACTCTACACTGCGCTGCGCGGAGTAAAGGTAGACAGTGTAACGGATCTGAGTTACGGCGGATATCTTGAGCGTTTTGAGCAGGCCATGAATGATGATCTGAATGTGCCAGAGGCTTACTCGGTGCTGTTCGACCTTGCCCGTGATTTAAATAAGCACAAATCACAGGGCGATGCCGGTGCAGAAGAAGCAGGCAAGCTGGCCGCCGTGTTAAAGGGTATTGGTGGTATTCTGGGCTTCTTACAACGCGATCCTGAAGCCTTTATGCAGTCAGGCAATGACGATGAGGTAGCGGAAATCGAAGCGCTTATCAAAGCGCGAAATGATGCCCGTGCTGCGAAAGACTGGGGCGCAGCCGATGCAGCGCGCGACAAGCTTACTGCTATGGGCATTGTTTTGGAAGACGGCGCTGGCGGCACCACCTGGCGCCGCCAGTAAAACAGCGAATGGCTGAGTCATAATTTGCCTTCCCGGAATTTGCGCAGCAAATTTCCGGGACCTACGTTCATGTGATTGGGGAGTATAAATAACCACTTGCTTCCCTTCTCAGTTTAGGCAGGCTTCTCGGGAGATCCCGGCTCAAGGCCGGGAAGACAGAAAAGTTAGGCCGGGATGACAGAAGAATTTAGACGGGTGGTTAGAACACCGTCATTCCGCAAGCACTTCCTCCGTCATCCCGCAAGCACTTCCTCCGTCATCCCCGCATGCACTTCCTTCGTCATCCCCGCATGCACTTCCTTCGTCATCCTCGCATGCACTTCCTTCGTCATCCCCGCATGCACTTCCTTCGTCATCCCCGCATGCTTTTGGGCGGGGATCTCCAAACATGTTATTGGGGAGTATAAACAACCGCATACCCCCATCGTCATTAGCGGGGATCTCCATTTATGTTATCGGAGAGTATAAACAGCCCCCTCTGATAACATCCCGCTCATACCTCCACAATTAACAATAACGTCGCGGCCGTAGCCGCACCCATCACCAGATTAAATCCTCGTTGTCGCCGCGGGTTATTCAGCCACAGCCGCAATTTCGCACCGGTGCCGGCCCACAATGAAATCGCAGGGAACCCGAGCAATGCAAAGGCCAGCATAATCATTGCTCCGGACTGCGCATAGTCATTACCGGGCAGGCTAAACGTGCTTACACTGCCAAGCGCCATCATCCACGCTTTGGGATTAACAAACTGAAATAACGCGGCCTGCCACCAGGTGAACGGCTGAGTTGAGCGCCTATTATCACTACTGATGCCATTAACCGGACCTGAAGCTATTTTGAACGCCAGCCAGAGTAAATACGCCGCACCGGCAATATTCAGCACCGAATACATCACCGGATAAAGCTGAAACAGCACACCCAGCCCAAGCAGAACACTCAGCAACAACATGGACACTCCAAACACGATCCCAAGCATGTGCGGCAAGGTGCGGGTAAAACCGAATTGGGCCCCTGAAGCCAGCAGCATCATGTTATTTGGCCCCGGAGTGACAGAAGTAATAAAAGCAAAGGTGGCAATGCCCAGCAATAATGAGGTTTCCATAAAAGTGCGCCCTGAAAAGTAAGTGATTAAAGTAGCGTTACAGCGCAGGCTGTTGTTGTAGCATGCGGGATCTGTCTGTATTTATTTAGATGCAATAAATAAGGTAAATAGCCATACAGATAATCAATTAAACCGGCTGTATGGCGTAAATTCCCTCAAACTGTATGGTTATGCTCCGAGAAGTGCTGATATATTGGAATGTGTATGGTTTTCGATATTTAGCGGATACACAGATGAGCAGATATTTGCACCTGGCCACCCGGCTTAAAGAACACATTCAGATGGGCTACTTTGCACCAGGCGATAAACTGCCGTCTGTTCGTCAACTGGCCAGTGAGCACGGCGTTAGCATTTCCACCGTACAGGAAGCCTACCGGGTGCTGGAGCAGGAAGGGCTGGTTACCGCCAAAGCAAAGTCGGGCTATTTTGTTGCACAGGCCAAAGAACGCATTGCGCGGCCAAGGGAGTCTAAACCGCCGCAGCGGCCCATGGACGTATCGCTGTGGGAAGATGTACTGGCCATGCTGATGGGTCATGGTGTAGAAGCGGTATGTGAGTTTCAGCATGCCATGCCGGATATGAGTTCATCCACTCTGAAACCGCTACTGAAAAATATCTACGAGCTTAATCGCCACCGTCCGCAGGATGGCATGTCTTATGGTCATGTGCAGGGCGAACTCGGACTTCGTGAGCAACTGGCGCGGCTTACCGCCACCACCGGATGCCAGCTCGATGCAGAAGACTTTGTCGTGACCTCTGGTTGTCAGGAAGCGCTGTCGGTTTGCTTAAGAGCGGTTGCCCAAAGCGGGGATGTGATAGCAGTAGAATCACCGGGCTTTTACGGTGCCATGCAGGCCATTAAAGCTGCTAACTTAAAGGCGCTGGAAATCCCTACTGACTCTCGTGATGGTATGAGTATAGAGGCGCTCAGGCTGGCCATGGATCAATGGCCGGTTAAGGCCGTTCTAGTCACACCAACGGTGAATAATCCTCAGGGGTACGTGATGCCTCTGGCTAAAAAGCAGGCACTGTATCAACTGGCGCGGGAATACGATATTGCGATAATCGAAGATGATATTTACGGTGATATTGCTTTTGAATACCCGCGTCCCAAAACCATTAAATCTTTTGACCAAGATGGCCGGGTATTGCTGTGTTCTTCCTTTTCGAAAACCCTGGCGCCGGGGTTTCGGGTTGGCTGGATTGCGCCGGGGCGTTATCGGGACAAAGTGACCCACATTAAATATGTGAGTAGTTCTATGTGCCCCACGTTACCGCAACTGGCGATTGGTAATTTTATCCGCCAGGGCGGTTACGACAGGCATTTACGGGCGATGCGACAGTCTTACCGCAAAGCCAGGGATGTGATGCTCAAAGGCATCGAGGCGCATTTTCCGGCGCATACCCGGGTGAGTTTCCCCGAAGGCGGTTTTATTTTGTGGGTGGAATTGCCCGAGGGCTATGATGCTGCCCGGTTGGCAGAGCTGGCTAAAGAACGCGGGATAATCCTGGCGCCAGGCCAGATGTTTTCCGCCACCGGTAAGTATCGCAATTGCTTGCGGTTTAATTATATTGATCGCGACCAGGCTACCCGTGAGCGTAGTGTTGCTATATTGGGGGAAATCCTGATGACTATAGCGCCAGCCAGTACAACGATGGCTTAATAACGCCCATACCAGCGTTTGGTGCGCTGGCAGTACTGGTTGAATTCGTCACCAAACAGTTCAAGCATAAAGCGCTCTTCGGGAATGATCTGAAACCGCTGTAAATAGGCCATCGTGATCAGCGCAAACACCAACCCGCTGGCATCACGAACAATAAATGCTGCCCCTACCACGCCAACCACTAAGCCCAGGTACATAGGATTTCGGGTATAAGCAAAGATACCGCCATCCACCAGGCGACTGGCATTTTGCGGTCGATGGGGATTTACGGTGGTTCGCTGCTGCCTGAAGGCCACAACGCCTGCTACTCCAATTAACCCACCGGCTACAAACAATACAAAACCAAAGGGGCGCAGTGGGTGAGGCAGTGGCATTACATTCAGGGTAGCGCAATACCATGTGAGGGCCAGTGCAGCAATAAACACAATAACCGGCGGTACTTTAAGTTCAAGGTTGTTTAACATCGCTATCGTCCACCACGGGTTTCATTTTTGCCGCTTTCTTTTGTTGCTGTTTCTCAATCAGCTGCGATTTCCAGCGCTGCTGCGAAACATGCCCTTTAATAGCTTCAATACATTCATTCACCACCAGTAAAAATTCTTTATCCAGGTTTTGCTCTTCCGGCGTAAAGTCTTTCAGACCTGAGCTGACAAACTCCTCAATGTCTCTGGCTTCAAGGTCGGTAAGCAGGTTAACAACAGAGGCTGTTACAATGTCTGTTACCGCGCTTTCCAGGGTATTTTCAATGGTGCGGCCAACCACCGGCACATAAGACAGCGTAGACACCTGGGCGTTTTCACGCACGGCTTTGCCGACACTTTCTTTTACGTGGCGCCGAATGACATCGCCATGCTTGCTGTCGTTAATAGACTGCCCAAGGTGATTAACGATGTTTGACATCCAGGAGCTTATAACAGGTCGTCTCGGGGCCAGTACGTTTTGGGTGATATCGTCGATGAGGGGTGAGCCGGCGGCAATGTCCTGCTGCGCATCGGTGAGCACCTTAACAACAATCCGGTCACTTAGCTCTTCCACAAACACATCGTAATAAAACGAAAAGAAGCGATAGATGCCGGTGTCGTTGAGGTCGATGATTTTATTCTTGTGCAACCGGTACAGAATGGAAAATATCCGCAGAAAGCGGAATATCCGGGTGCCGCCTAAGGGAATACAGCCAACTAAATCGTACCAGCGTAAAAACGGGAAAAAGTACCAGCGCAGGTACTCTTCGGTTTTAATGGCAACAATCCAGCGAACAAAAAACTCGGTTAGAAAGATGGTGATAAAAACCAGGTCGACCAGAATAAAGTTTCGGTGAATCGGGTCGTAGACGTTAACAAACGCCGGAGACCAGGCACTCAACGTATCGCGAATAAAGGCGGTGTTATAAAGGCCGTCAAACAGTAAAAACAGCAGGTTCAGTAGTAACAGACCCAACATAATAATGTCGAGCAGTAGCCAGGGGCCCTCGTGGCTGTTGCGCAGGTTTTCCCGGTTTATCCTAAACATGGGCCCTCTGTATAGTTGGCGATTATCCTAAATTGCGTAACCGTGTTACATCCACATGCAGGGTGAGTTTTTGCCCTGGTTGTAAGTATTTCTTGGGATTCAGGTTGTTCCACTTGGTGATATCGCTGGTGCGTAAATTAAATTTTTGCGCTATCCGCGCCAGTGAATCACCGCGTTTGACCGTGTAAGTGAGTGTGCGCATAATGGCGTCGCGCTTTTGTTCGTCACTGGCTTCATCCACCCAAATCACCAGGGTTTTCCCCGGCATCAGCGGATCTGTCGGCGCCATGCCGTTCCACTTCGCGAGCGAACGCGTACTTATTTTATATTTACGGCCAATATCCCAAAGTGTATCACCGGCGGCTACTTTATGCGTAAGCTGATAACTGCCACGTTTCTGATTTTGCGTAGACGCCAGGCGCTGATCCTGCGACAACGTGTAAGCATCCAGCTTTTTAAGTGCAACCGGCACCATCAGATGATCGCCTATTCGGATCATATTATCCTGCATATCGTTGATACTTTTAATCACATCAACGGTGGTGTGGTATTCCTTGGCCAACTTAAGCAGGCTGTCACCAGACTTCACTTTATGGCGAACCCAGTTGAGGCGTTCTTTGCGATCAATTTGTGCCAGTTGAGTAGTAAAGCCCTCGGCTTTATCCAGCGGCAATACCAACCGATGAGGGCCTTCAGGGTCGGTGGCCCAGCGGTTATAACCAGGGTTAAGCGCATGCAGCGATTTTAGCTCCATGCCCGCCAGTTCGGCGGCAAACGCGAGATCCAGCTGTGAACCGGTATCCACTGTTGCGATAACCGGCGCATTGTCGATTTCAGGCCAACTGAAGGCATAAGAGTCATGATTTTTTAAAATATCGGCCAGCGCCAGTAATTTTGGTACGTAAGCGCGGGTTTCACGAGGCAAATCAAGCGACCAGAAGTCGGTAGGTTTACCGGCCTGCTTATTTCGCTTGATGGCTTTGCCTACACGGCCCTCACCGCTGTTATAAGCAGCCAGCGCATGCAGCCAGTTACCGTCAAACATCTTATTCAGGTATGTCAGATAATCCAGGGCTGCGTCGGTAGAGGCAATCACATCACGACGGCCGTCGTACCACCAGGTCTGTTCTATACCAAAGCGCTTTGCTGTACCGGGAATAAATTGCCACATGCCCGCTGCACGGCCATGAGAATAAGCAAAGGGGTCAAAGGCGCTTTCCACAATTGGCAGCAACACCAGTTCCAGCGGCATCTCACGGGCTTCAATTTGTTGAATAATGTAGTACAGGAAAGGTCTGGCGCGTTTAGATACCCGCTCCATGTACGCCGGGTGCTTAAGGTACCAGTCGCGTTGTACCGCTACGCGCTTGTTATCCGGGATTTCAAAGGCAAACTGGTTACTGGCTCGTAACCACAGGTTTTCAATGACTACCGGTTCAACGGCTTCCTCAACCGGAGAAATATCTACCTCTACCTCTTCGGTAGGGTGCATTACCTCAATAACGCCTTCGTTGGCCAGTTCGCAGTCGGCCTGGTCGTTAATATCGGTATGGGCAATTTCGCAGGTTGAACGGTTGTCCTGCAATTCAGTTTCGGCTTGCTCGGTTGTCTCAGTTAACTGGCAACCACTGAGCGAAGCAACAACAAAAAGATGAAGCGCAGACAACTTTAATTTCATTGAGAAACGAACCCTTAGATAATTCAACAGCATACCAGTGTACGCAAATTCGCGCCCCAATGCATCCTGTTGAAGCTAATACTATAGGCGACACCTGCGCCCAACCACTTTATCAACAGTCAGAAATTATCTTTCCATTGTCTCAGATGAGTAAAAACGGCAATTTCGTCAATTAGTTCCGCGTCAGATTGATTGGCAACCGATTTTTTTATGGCAGACGAATCGCATCGCAGGAAAGGGTTTATATCCAGTTGCGTGCTCAGCAGAGTGGGCAGGGTAGGTGTGTTTTGTGCACGGGTCTCTTTTACCCAGCTATCATAAGCTTTGAGCGCTTGATTATCTGGTTCGGCCGCTAGCGCAAAATTCACATTCGCCTGGGTATATTCGTGAGTGCAATAAATCACGGTAGACGCGGGCAGGCGCTTAATTTTATTCAGTGAACGATGCATCTGGCCGGGCGTCCCCTCAAACAAACGGCCGCAACCGGCAGAAAACAGCGTATCGCCACAAAACAGCGCGTTATGCCCCACAAACGCTATATGATCCAGTGTATGGCCGGGCAATTCCAGTACATTAAACTCACAACCAATCAGCGGCAGCTTAACCATATCGCCCTGAGCAACGGATTTAGTAATGCCACTAATGTGGCCGCCGCGAGGGCCGATTACCGGTAGATCTTTTACTGTGCTACTTAATTTAGTAATACCACCGGTATGGTCGTGGTGATGGTGGGTAATCAGGATGGCTGCCAGAGCCAGCTCATTGTCTTTACAAAATGCCAGTACCGGGTCAGCATCCCCCGGATCCACAACGACGGCATATTGCTCGTTGTGCAAACACCAAATATAGTTGTCGTTAAAGGCGGGGATCGGCGTAACAGAAAGATCCGCCGGAAAACTGTCGGTTGGCATAGTCCAGTCCGTAAGTTGTACATGGTTGTTCAGATACTATAAAGTTGTGTGGTCGCATGCAATACGTGCAAGCAGTTTATAACATCAGGCGTTTATGAAATCAGCGTTTCACCCCAAACCGTTACGATACCCGCAGAGCTGGTCTGAATTGCCTGGGGGCGATGAGCTTAAACAGGCTATCGAGGGTGTTTGTGATGATCTTAGCCAGAGGGTGTTTGGTTATAACCTGGTCAAGCTGGGCAATCTAAGCAGCGAAATACAGTTGCCAGCCTGTGCTATTCGCAACCAGGTTGGACAAACTCAAACGGCCATTGAAAGCAGCAGCCTGATTTCCTATTCAGATAATTTGCCCTACATCGAGAACAGTATTGATGGCTTTTTACTGACCAACGAGCTCGATTTTGCTCAGGATCCTCATGAAATACTGCGAGAGGTCGATCGCACCATTACCGCTAACGGCTATGTGATTATCAGCGGGTTTAATCCATACAGTCTTACCGGGCTTGCGCGTTTCCTGCCTATCAAAAACGGCAATATTTTGCATCAGGCCCGCTTTTTCTCTGCCGGGCGGATTAAAGACTGGCTACAACTGCTTGGTTTTGAAATCGTCGAGCACCGGCATATTTTGTTTTCCATGCTATTCGCCAGTCACCACAAAGGCCAGCCTGCCGCCTGGCAACAATGGTGCAGCCGCTACTGCCCGTGGTGCTCATCGGTTTACATACTAATGGCCCGTAAACGCACTTACCCAATGACCACGGTAAAACCGAAGTGGAAGGTAAAGCCTCGTTTCTCGGCAGTTGGAGCAAGTATGCGCGATGCGGCTTCCAGAGTTACCCATTCCTCGAATCGCTGATTGGCCGACGATTACCAGAAAAACAACTCCGTCATCCCCGCGTGCACCCCTTCCGTCATCCCCGCGTGCTTCTGGGCGGGGATCTCAATAAAAGGCTATTTAGGCTGAGTCAGGGTTATTGGGAGATCCCGGCTCGTGGGCCGGGATGACAGGGTATAATCGAGGGGCCTAAATTACCCTATCATTCCTGCATATACCACCACCGTCGTCCCCGCTTGCACCCCTTCCGTCACCTCCGCGTGCACCCCTTCCGTCATCCCCGCGTGCTTCTGGGCGGGGACCTCCGCAAAAGGTTATTTCAGCTGAGTCAGGGTTATTGGGAGATCCCGGCTCGTGGGCCGGGATGACAGGGTATAATCGAGGGGCCTAAATTACCCTATCATTCCTGCATATACCACCACCGTCGTCCCCGCTTGCACCCCTTCCGTCACCTCCGCGTGCACCCCTTCCGTCATCCCCGCGTGCTTCTGGGCGGGGACCTCCGCAAAAGGTTATTTCAGCTGAGTCAGGGTTATTGGGAGATCCCGGCTCGTGGGCCGGGATGACAGGGTATAATCGAGGGGCCTAAATTACCCTATCATTCCTGCATATACCACCACCGTCGTCCACACATGCACCTCTTCCGTCACCCTGCATGCACCTCTTCCGTCATCCCCGCGTACTCCACTTACGTCATCCCCGCATGCTCCTGGGCGGGGATCTCCATAAAAGGTTATTTATGCTGAGTCAGAGCTATCAGGAGACCCCGGCTCGGAGGCCGGGGCGACTACGTCGGTTTTTTCTTATTTCACCCGCATGCCGGGTTGGGCGCCTTCGTGTGGCTCCAGGATGTACAGGTCTTTACCACCCGGGCCGGCGGCTAATACCATGCCCTCTGACATGCCGAAACGCATTTTACGAGGAGCCAGGTTGGCTACCATTACCGTGTGCTTACCAATTAAATCTTCCGGTGCGTAGGCAGACTTAATGCCGGCAAATACCTGACGGGTTTCGCCGCCCAGATCCAGTTCCAAACGTAACAGTTTGTCGGCTTTTTCCACATGCTCAGCATTGGCAATGCGAGCAATACGGAAGTCCACTTTAGCAAAGTCATCAAAGGTGATTTCTTCGCTAATGGGATCTTTCGCCAGCGGGCTGTTTGGATCTAGCTTCGGCTCGGCGGCCAGGCTTTCTTTTGAGTCTTCAACCATAGCGTTAATTTTATCCATCTCTACGCGCTGCATCATTGGCTTAAACTTATTAATTTCGTGGTTAGTGAGCACGGTCTGCGCACTGTCCCAGGTTAATTTGTCGTTTAAGAATTCTTCGGCTTTTTCAGCCAGTACCGGCAGTACGGGTTTCAGGTAAGTCACCAGAATACGGAACAGGTTAATTCCCAGTGAGCAAACATCATGGGTAAACTGCTGCTTGTCTTCCTGCTTAATGGTTACCCACGGCGCATTGGTATCGATGAACTGGTTGGCTTTGTCTGCCAGCATCATGATTTCGCGCACCGCCTGGTGGTATTTACGTTTTTCGAACAGGTTAGCGATGGTTTCAGAAGCATCCTGGAACTGCTTAACCAGTTCTGGCTCCAGCACGGTTTCTGATAACTTGCCGTCGAAACGTTTGGTAATAAAGCTGGCACAACGGCTGGCAATATTAACCACCTTACCAACTAAGTCAGAATTTACTTTCTGCGCGAAATCTTCAAAGTTAAGGTCGATATCGGTTACGCCATCACCGAGCTTGGAAGCAAAGTAATAACGCAGGTATTCCGGGTTCAGGTGGTCCAGATAAGTGCGGCCTTTAATAAAGGTGCCGCGGGACTTAGACATTTTAGCGCCGTTAACCGTAACGAAACCGTGAATGTTTACGCCGGTTGGTTTACGGTATCCCGCACCTTCCAGCATCGCCGGCCAGAACAGGCAGTGAAAGTAAGTAATGTCTTTACCAATAAAGTGGTACAACTCGGCATCGGAGTCTGCTTTCCAGTAACTGTCGAAGTCTACGTTGTTGCTGTCACAGAAATTCTTAAAGCTGGCCATGTAGCCCACTGGTGCATCAACCCAAACATAGAAGAATTTATTCGGCGCCCCAGGAATTTCGAAACCAAAATACGGCGCATCGCGGCTGATATCCCACTGCTGTAAACCGTCTTCAAACCACTCTTGTAGTTTGTTGGCCATTTCTTCCTGAATCGCACCAGAGCGGATCCACTCTTTCAACATGCCTTCAAATTGCGGCAGGTCGAAGAAGAAGTGTTCAGACTCTTTGAGTACCGGCGTGGCACCAGACACAACGCTACGCGGGTTCTTCACCTCGGTAGGGCTGTAGGTCGCACCGCACACGTCACAGCTGTCGCCGTTTTGGTCTTCGGCACCACAGCTTGGGCAGGTACCCTTCACAAAGCGATCCGGCAGGAACATATTCTTTTCCGGGTCGAACAACTGGTTGATAGTGCGCTTGGAAATGTAACCGGCTTTATCCAGACGATTGTAAATTTCTTCACAGAACGCTTGGTTTTCCGGTGAATGGGTCACATAGTAATTGTTGTAATCAACAAAAAAGTCTGTGAGATCCTGATGGTGCTCAGCGCGGGTCTTCGCCACCATTTCTTCCGGGGTAATGCCAAGCTCCTGAGCTTTGAGCATCACCGGCGTACCGTGTGCATCATCGGCACAAACGCTGTAACATTCATGACCGCGTAAACGCTGGAAACGGGTCCAGATATCGGTTTGAATATGTTCAAGCAAGTGACCTAAGTGAATAGATCCGTTGGCATAGGGTAACGCGCTGGTTACCAGAATTCGGCGCTTGCCGTTAGTCAGATGACTCTGTTCAGACATAGAATAATTCGTTCGGCTAATTGCTATTGGAAATGGCGCAAATACTAGCGGAAAAGCGCTTTTTTTGCATTGTTTTTGTATGAGTTAATCTTATCTAACCGATAAAATTGCAGGTATTGTATGTTTTTTTCGCGAAAGTCTTCCAAACCCTCGGCGTTGTTACAGTGCGCTGCTGATTATTTGCGCAACTATTTTGTTGTGGATAAAGACGAAGTATTGCCGTGGTGTGCCGAAGAAGAGGGCGCGCTTACCATTACCTTTCCCTTTGCTAATCAAAGCCAGTGGCCGTTCATTGAAGCAGGCCTCACAGAAGCATTTAAGAGTAAAAAGCTCAGCGCCGGATTGAAATTTAAAACCAAAATTCACAGCGGGCAAACCGCCAAACCACCGGTAACCAATATTCGTAATATCATTGCGGTTGCCTCGGGCAAGGGTGGTGTAGGTAAGTCGACCACCAGTATTAACCTGGCCTTTGCGCTCATGCAGGAAGGGGCCAGAGTAGGTATTTTAGATGCCGACATCTATGGTCCTTCGGTGCCTATCATGCTGGGAAATACCGGTGAACGTCCCGCAACGGCTGATAATAAGCATATGCAGCCGTTGCAGGCCCACGGCTTGGTAGCCAACTCCATTGGCTATTTGGTGCCGGCAGAAGACGCGGCCGTCTGGCGTGGCCCCATGGCAAGTAAAGCGCTGTCGCAAATCATTAATGAGACCCTGTGGCCTGTGCTGGATTACCTTATTGTGGATATGCCTCCGGGTACGGGGGATATTCAGCTTACCATGGCGCAACAGGTACCATTAACCGCGGCGGTGGTGGTTACTACACCGCAGGACTTAGCGATTGCCGATGCCCAAAAAGGCATTGCCATGTTTAATAAGGTCAACATCCCGGTGCTGGGGCTGGTAGAGAATATGAGCTTTTACCAGTGCACTGCCTGTGGGCACAAAGAATACGTTTTTGCTAAAGATGGCGGCAATTTGTTAGCAGAACGCTACAATTTACCGCTATTGGGCGCATTGCCGCTTGATATTTGTATCCGTGAACATGCCGGCTCCGGCCGGCCGTTATTAATCAGCGAACCGGATAGCCCATTGTCAGACGCATACCGGGAGATGGCTCGGGCCGTATCGTTCGAATTGGCTACCACAGTGCCGATTGCCGAACAGCAGGACAAGAATATTAAGGGCGACCCGATAGCGTTTAATCCGTTAACCGATGGCTAATTGGCAAAATGTACGAGATAAGCGGCTATATCCGCTTAAAACACGTTGCCTGAGGGGCGTTGCAGTCGCATAATAGCGCCCCGGTTTAGCCTTAGGAATCCCCCGCAATGCGTTTATGTGATCGCGATATTTATCAGTACCTTCAAGACGGCAAAATTAAAATCGATCCACAACCAGATTACGATCAGATCAGCGGCCTTACGGTGGACATTCGTCTGGGCAATAAATTTCGTGTATTTGAAGATCATGCCGCACCTTACATTGATTTAAGCGGGCCGAAATCACAGGTTCAGGCTGCCCTTGAATCGGTTATGAGCGACGAAATTGAATTGCCGGAAGACAAAGCTTTCTTCCTCCACCCTAAAGAGCTGGCGCTGGCCATTACTCATGAATCGGTGACCTTACCAGACAACATCGTAGGCTGGCTGGACGGCCGTTCCTCGCTGGCTCGCCTTGGCCTGATGGTGCATGTTACCGCCCACCGGATTGATCCCGGCTGGTCGGGCAATATTGTGCTGGAATTTTATAACAGCGGTAAGTTACCACTGGCATTACGGCCACTGATGAAAATTGGTGCCTTGAGTTTTGAGGTGCTCAGCCAACCGGCAGAAAAACCTTACAATGCCCGGATTGACGCTAAGTACAAAGGGCAGGCGGGTGCTGTGGCCAGTCGCATTAGTGCCGACGGTAAAGACGACAGCGAGTAAGGTACTCCTGTCGCCTATTTTTTAAAGTCCTCCAATCACTTGTAAATTTATTGTTTAAAATTTACATCTAAAACTTTACTTAATCGATTAAGTTGCTATCTTATTGGCTATTAAAACCTGATAAGGAAGCAACTATGCGCCTGGCTACCGCTTTATATTTGTCTGCTCTCTCACTGCTGAGTTTTGGCTCACAGGCAACTGACGTTTCGGTAACGTCCCCAGATGGTGATATTAAATTTATCTTCACCGATAAAAACGATTATGCCCAGTATACAGTGGACTACAACGGTAAGCAGATCATGCGCCCGGCGCGCCTTGGTTTTGCTTTTGCCAAGGCAAAATCGATTTATCGTCATCTTGAAGTCAGTGAAGTAAGCCGCACCAGCGAAGATAACACCTGGGAGCAACCCTGGGGGGAGCAACGTGTTATCCGCAACCACTACAATGAGCTGGTGGTTAAATTTGCCGATAAGAATGACGCAGATAATGCCTTTAACGTGCAGGTACGAGTATTTGATGATGGCATTGGTTTTCGTTACCACGTAAGCGCCGACGGGCAACGTGATATCACCCGCGAACTGACCGAGTTTTCGATCATTGATTCGCACACGGCTACTGCTTACTGGATCCCGGGGCAGGGTTATGACCGTCAGGAGTATCTGTATCGCGAAACCCGGTTGCAGGATGTTGGCAAAGCCAGCACACCCATGACCATTAAACTGGATGACGGCACGCACCTGGCTATCCATGAAGCCGCGCTGGTGGATTACGCTGGCATGAGCCTCGATTGGCAGTCACTGGGCCGCTTTGAAGCCGATTTAGCGCCTCGTGCCGATGGCATAAAAGTGCGTAAACAAGGCAGTTTCACCACGCCATGGCGTACCGTGCAGATAGCGCCAAATGCGGCAGAGTTAATCAACTCCTATATCACCCTTAACCTCAACGAACCCAATAAGCTGGGTGAGGTTGACTGGATTAATCCGGGTAAGTACATCGGTATCTGGTGGGGAATGCATATCCAGAAATACACATGGGGCTCCGGTGATAAACACGGTGCTACCACAGAAAATACCCTGCGCTATATGGACTTTGCTGCGCAGCATGGCTTTGACGGCGTATTGGTAGAAGGCTGGAATATTGGCTGGGATGGCGACTGGATCCAAAACTCAGAGCTATTCTCGTTTACCGAGAGCTATCCGGATTTTGATATTCAAAAAGTCAGCGATCACGGCAAAAAAGTGGGCGTTAAGCTTATTGGCCACCACGAAACATCTGGCGGTATCACCAACTACGAAGCTCAGATGGAAGACGGTTTTGCCCTGTATCAGAAGATGGGCGTCGAGCAGATTAAACCCGGTTATGTAGCGCATGGCCAGAGTCTGAAAGTCACCGACGAGCAAGGCATTAAACGCCTGGAATATACCGACAGTCAGCCGCTGGTAAATCACTTTATTAAAAACATCACCACCGCTGCGAAATACGGTATTTCGATTAACACTCACGAGTCGGTAAAGGATACTGGGCTTCGCCGCACTTATCCAAACTGGATTGCCCGGGAAAGTGCTCGCGGACAGGAATACAACTCAGGCTGGGCAGCACCAAATCCACCAGAGCATGTACCTATGCTGGCCTTTACCCGCATGCTTTCCGGCCCGATGGACTTTACGCCAGGGATTTTCGACCTTGATTACCCGCCAATTAAAGGCGGAACCGAAGAACACGGCCGTGTGAAATACATGCGCCCTCAAAGCACCATCGCTAAACAATTAGCCGAGTATGTTGTGCTTTACAGCCCGATCCAGATGGCCGCTGATTTGCCGGAGAACTACGAAGCGCAAATGGCGCCTTTCCAGTTCATTAAAGATGTTCCTACCGACTGGGAGCAAACTCAGGCGCTGCAGGGCGAAGTAGGCGACTATGTGGTAATAGCACGGCAGGAACGTAAAGCACGTGAATACACTGGTAACGATTGGTATTTAGGCGCAATTACCAATGAAGAGGCGCGGGATATTACTGTGCCATTGAGCTTTCTTAAACCGGGTAAGACCTACGAAGCGCAAATTTATAAAGACGGCCAAAAAGCAGATTGGCGAACCAATCCCTATGACGTGGATATCAGTAAAAGAAAGGTCACCAGTAAAGACTCATTAACCTTGCACCTTGCTGCGGCAGGTGGCGCGGCCATAAGGTTTAAACAGCTGTAATACAGTAACATAATCCAGTGAGACCAAAGGCGCCTGGTTACCCAACTCCAGGCGCCTTTTTTTGTCATTATACAATTACCTGTATAACAATACCTTTAGTAACTTCCATCGTGGAGCGTAGCTGAATCGAACAAATATTGTACTGGCACGGTATTCCCTATACAGTTGAACTAACCAAAACAACAGGGAAAGATTTCGTGAGCAGACCAACTACGCTATTTGCATTGAGTTTTCTATTGTTTTCTGGCTGGTCTAATGCAAAGGATTTAAACAAAGAAATTGATGCACTCATGCAGTCCGCGATAGAGGCCGAGGCACCAGGCTGTAATTTGGGAATAATGCACAAGGGAGAGTTTTTATATAAAGCGGGCTACGGACTGGCTAACCTTGAACTAAACGTGCCGCTAGATGGAAATCAGGTGCATCGAATGGCGTCGGTTTCCAAGCAATTTACTGCCATGGCCGTATTGATGCTGGTGGAACAGGGCAAAATTGATCTTGACCAGGACATTCATACCTATTTACCAGCGTTGCGAGACTATGGCCATACCGTAACCGTACGGCAAATGTTAGGTCATACCTCTGGTATGGGCGACTATGATCTTATCGCCGATTCGTACGAAGGGAGCAAATCAGAGAATAACACTGGGTTAAAGTCTGCCGCAGGCGGCGATTTTCGTTTAGGTAATGAAGACTACCTAACCATCAGTGAATTTTATGATGTGGTGAAGCGGGTACCACTAGCCATGCCACCAGACCAGCAATACCAGTATAGCAATATTGCCTATTTCTTACTGTCTATGCTTGTTGAAGAGGTTTCAGGACAGACACTTCGAGAGTTTAGCCATCAATATGTCTTCAAACCACTCAACATGAAACACACCTTCTTTAGCGATAATCCCGTGGAAATTGTTAAAAACCGTGCCTATGGCTACAAGCAACTAGATGATGGAAGCTATGTTACTGATATGACAAATTTATTTTGGGTTGGTGATGGTGGCTTACACACTAATTTAGATGATTTATTGCGATGGAGCGAAAACTTTCTGCAGCCGAAAATTGGTCAATCCCCCCAGGCATTGATCGACGCCATGAATACGCCGAACAGTCAGCAGCAAGCCGGAAAAGGGGTCTTTTACGGTAATGGGCAGTTTATCCATACGTTTAAAGGTTATCAGACATACTCACATTCCGGAGGGTGGTTAGGCACCGCTACCTACTTCGCGAGATATCCCGAGTTGGCGCTATCTTTTGCCATGATGTGCAACGATGTTTCTAATGACCAAGTCTTCGAGGCGTTTAACGAGGTTCGCGAAGCTGTGTTTAATTCCATTACTAACACTGAATAGCGGATAATGATTAACGCTTTATTGAAAGTGAAGTCTGTACTCTGATGGAAATTTCGACAACCAGAGCAAAAGCCTGATAATTGTATGGCTTAACCGTTGCAATCAGACAAAATATGAGTACACTTAGCGGCTCTTTCGGTCGGTGTGTAGCGCAGCCTGGTAGCGCACTGTCATGGGGTGTC
>JAAFAI010000001.1 GCA_018222405.1 Gammaproteobacteria bacterium
CCCGTAGAAAGATCGGTCAACCGATCAGTATAAATTTCTTAACTGATCGGCATTAGACATGTTTAGCCGGGCTTTTGTTTTATAGACTTAGCAACAACAACCTATACATCGAGGTTTTCTACGTTCAGTGCATTGGCTTCAATAAAGGCGCGTCGCGGTTCAACCTGATCGCCCATTAGCGTTGTGAACAACTGGTCACAGGCAATAGCATCTTCGATAGTGACTTGCAGCATACGACGGCTTTCCGGATCCATGGTGGTTTCCCAAAGCTGCTCGGGGTTCATCTCACCCAGTCCTTTATAGCGCTGGATATACTGACCACGCTTCGCTTCAGCCATCAGCCATTCCAGTGCATCTACAAAGTAGGTTACCGGCTCTTTACGCTCATTACGCTTAACATATGCACCCTCTTCCATCATGCCATTAATGGCTTCGTTGAGGCCTTTAATGCGCTGATATTCAGCAGACTCGATAAAGTCTCTGCCAAGGTTATACTCGTAGTCGATACCATGCATACGCATGATAATAGCAATGTAGTATTCGCTACGCTCAGCGTCATGTTTAATTTCGTACTTGTATAACGCCCCGTCCGTTTCCTGTGTTTCTAGCGCGCTGGTAAACTCAGAAGCAAAGGCGGCTAACGCATCTTCATTGGTCAGGTCGTCGGTAGACAGTGTTTTGGTATAGATAAGTTTATACCACAGGCTCACCGGCATTACCCGATACATGCGCGCAATCATCTTTTCTACGCCCTGGTATTGCTGTACCAGATTTTCCAGCGCTACACCTTTAATAGGCAGCGCATCTTCACTGGTATACAACTCTGCGCCGTCTATGGCGATAGAAGTGAGGTGTTTAGTCAGTGAATCATCGTCTTTCAGATATTGTTCCTGCTTACCTTTTTTCACTTTATACAATGGTGGCTGTGCAATATATACATAGCCGCGCTCGATAATCTCCGGCATTTGACGGTAGAAGAACGTCAGCAGCAAGGTACGGATGTGCGAGCCATCCACGTCCGCATCGGTCATGATGATGATGCTGTGATAACGCAGCTTTTCCGGGTCATATTCATCACGACCAATACCACAGCCCAAGGCGGTAATTAAGGTAGCGACTTCCTGAGAAGACAGCATTTTGTCGAAGCGAGCTTTCTCAACGTTAAGGATCTTACCTTTCAATGGCAGGATAGCCTGATTTTTACGGTTACGACCCTGCTTGGCTGAACCACCTGCAGAGTCACCCTCCACTATATATAGCTCGCTGAGAGCAGGATCTTTTTCCTGACAGTCTGCCAGTTTACCTGGTAAGCCAGCGAGGTCTAATGCACCTTTACGACGGGTCATTTCGCGGGCTTTACGCGCCGCTTCACGGGCACGTGCTGCATCAATAATTTTGCTGGCAATGATTTTACTTTCTGTTGGGTTTTCCAGTAAGTAGTCTGCTAGTTTTTCGTTCATGGCAGACTCTACGGCCGGACGCACTTCAGAAGAAACCAGTTTGTCTTTGGTTTGCGATGAAAATTTTGGATCAGGCACTTTTACCGACACAACTGCAGTTAAGCCCTCGCGCGCATCATCACCACTGGTAGAGGTTTTTGCTTTCTTGTTCAGCCCTTCCTTTTCCATATAGTTATTCAGGGTACGAGTTAGTGCCCCACGGAAACCAGCTAAGTGAGTACCACCGTCACGCTGCGGAATGTTGTTGGTAAAGCAGTAGATGTTTTCCTGGAACCCATCATTCCACTGCATCGAGACTTCAACAGAAATACCATCTTCTCGTTCGCTTGAAAAATGGAATACCTTTTGGTGGATTGGTGTTTTATTACGGTTGAGATATTCAACGAATGCCTGAATCCCACCCTCGTAATGGAAATGATCTTCCTTACCGTCTCGCTCATCTTTTAACTTAATAGAAACGCCAGAGTTAAGAAACGATAGTTCACGTAAACGTTTCGCCAGAATCTCATAATGAAATTCTACGTCGGTGAAGGTATCGGTGCTCGGCCAAAAACGTAATGCGGTACCTGTTTTGTCGGTATCACCAATCGGCCCTAATGGTTGTTGTGGCACACCATGTTGATACTCTTGCTCATAGGTTTTACCGGCTCGACGTATGGTTAATTTTAACTTACGTGATAAGGCATTTACCACTGACACGCCAACGCCGTGCAGACCACCAGACACCTTGTATGAGTTGTCATCGAATTTACCGCCTGCATGCAGCACGGTCATAATGACTTCAGCTGCTGATACGCCTTCTTCCTCGTGGATCTCAGTAGGAATACCCCGACCATTATCGGATACTGAAACAGAACCGTCAGTGTGAATTTGTACATTTATTTCGGAACAGTGACCAGCGAGCGCTTCATCTATAGAGTTATCGACAACCTCAAATACCATATGGTGCAAGCCAGTCCCATCATCGGTATCACCGATGTACATGCCGGGACGCTTCCGTACTGCGTCCAATCCTTTCAGAACTTTAATACTGGAAGAATCATAATTATTCTGTTCTGACATTCAGTTTTACTCCTCGTTCACGTTGCAATGTTCCACGTGAAACAATTTTTTGTCTTTATATTTATTCACAAATTCAAGTTGTTCTTGTTCTATAGCAGTAACAAAAACCTGGGTCTGTGTTTCCAATAACCCATCGATGAACCGTTCTCTTTTTTCTGCATCCAGTTCGGCACCAATATCATCAAGCAAAAATATGCTGTGCCTGCCGGTTTCCAGCGTAAATAGCTTCGTCTGAGCTAACTGTAATGCAGCAACTGCCATTCTTAACTGTCCGCGTGACAACACTTCCTGGGCCTGGGTTTTATTCACCCTAAAGCGTAAATCCGCTTTGTGTGGACCAACAGAGGTGTATCCCACCTTTCTATCGTAAGGCAGCTTCTTATTTAAAGCCTGCGATAAATCGCTGTCTTTTTCCCAGCCCCTATAATACGAAATTTCAACGGAAAACTCAGGTAGAAATTGCATACATGTGCTTTCGAAAACAGGAATTAACCTATTGACGTATTCGCCGCGTAATGTATCTATACGCTCCCCTAGCACGATAATCTGCTGATCCCAATATCCGGTATCATTTTGGGCGGATTGTCCATTATAGTCCTTTAACAGCGCATTGCGATGCTTTAGTACCTTTCCGTAGTTTTTTATCAACTCTGAATAGGATTGTTCCACGTGGAACAATCCCCAATCGCAAAAACGTCTTCTTTCTGAAGGCGAACCAATCACCAAATCGGTACTTTGCGGCGTAAACAATTGGATTGGCAGCAAACTCACCAGATCACTGAGTCGCTTAAAATGCTCCCCATTTACACTGCACTTGAACTGCTCTGAATTTCCCCGAGACAAACCAATTTTGAATTGTTTACCGTCGTCATTCTGGCAACAAGCGAAAATCGTGAATGCATCGTTATCATGCTTAATAACAGATTGGTGTTTGGAGGTTCTGAATGAACGGCCATATCCCAGGTAATGAAGCGCCTCCAGAAGCGAGGATTTACCACTACCATTTTTACCTGTAATGATACTCAGCGATGGCGACGGACTGAATTGCACAGACTCGAAGTTTCTAAACTTAGTGAGCTGCACCTTATCCAAAATCATAAAACAATACTTACGCTCTGAGTGAAGTAAAGACCGGGGATTAAATACAACAAAGCCGAATATCGAGATTCGGCAATGTGTTCAAGGTTTACAAAAATGATGTGCTCACTACACCTACAGGCGCATGGGCATAATAACGTACAGGGCGGCACCATCATCGGCGTCTTCGATAAGCGCACTGGAATTAGCATCCATGAGATTAATCTTAACGTTATTAGAATTAATTGAGTTCAGTACATCAATTAAGTAAGCAACGTTAAACCCTATCTCAAGGGAATCACCCTGATAGTCGATATCAACAATTTCTTCGGCTTCTTCCTGCTCCGGGTTATTAGCCGTGATCTTTAATTCACCGGAAGAAATGTTTAAACGTACACCGCGGAACTTTTCATTCGATAAAATAGCAGCACGAGAGAAAGCATCTTTTAGTACATCTTTACTGGCCAGAATAATCTTGTCGCCGTCCTTAGGAAGTACACGACGATAATCAGGGAAGCGACCATCAACCAACTTACTGGTAAAAATGAATTCAGTGGAGAACATGCGAATATGATTCGCGCCAATCTGAATTTTTAACAACTTGTCATCGTCTTCAATCAGACGGGAAATTTCCAGCACACCTTTACGTGGAATAATAACCTGACGAGCTGGCAAGGTCGCCGACGTATAATCAAGTCGACAAAGTGCTAAACGGTGACCATCGGTAGCAACGGTTCTTACCAGGTTTTCTTCGGTTTCAAGGGACATACCATTGAGATAATAGCGTACGTCCTGCTGTGCCATGGAAAAATGAACGCTGTCGATTAAGCGTTTAAGATTGGCACCAGATACTTCAAACTCAACTTCGCCTTCCCAGTCTTCGAGATTTGGGTAATCGCTTGCTGATAACGTTGAAAGTGTATAACGACCGCGACCAGCACGAATAATGGCTTTATTGCCATCGAGTGAAAAGTTGATTTCTGTACCATCAGACAAACCACGACAAATATCAAAAAGCTTCTTAGCAGGTACGGTGATCTCACCTTCGGCAAAGTCCCCTTCCAGTTGTGTACTGGAAATTAACTCCACTTCTAAATCTGTACCCGTTAACCAAAGTGCGCCTTCACTAACTTTTATTAAAACGTTAGATAGAATCGGCAGGGTGTGGCGTCTCTCTACTGCCCCGGATACTAGTTGTAATGGTTGTAAAAAGTTTTCCCGGCTGATGGTAAAGTTCATCGAATTCTTTTCTCACCTGTGTTGGTTTCTGTTAAGAAGACAGTGTTCTTATCAAGTTCTTATAGTCTTCTTTTATATCATGACTTTCTTCTTTTAGCTGCTCTATTTTGCGGCAGGCATGTAACACCGTAGTGTGGTCTCTGCCGCCAAACAGATTACCCAACTCGGGCAAGCTATGATTCGTCAATTCCTTAGATAACGCCATGGCGACTTGTCTTGGCCTGGCAACACTGCGGCTGCGACGTTTAGACAGAATATCAGATACCTTTATTTTATAATAATCTGCGACCGTTTTTTGAATATTATCCACCGTCACCAGCTTTTCCTGTAACGCGAGTAAGTCTCTCAATGCTTCACGCACAAAATCAATGGTGATTGGTCTGCCGGTAAAGTTTGCATTAGCAATAACGCGGTTTAATGCGCCTTCCAGTTCACGAACATTTGAGCGCAGACGCTTAGCAATGAAAAACGCAACCTCGTTGGGCAGTTGGATACTATTCTCAGCAGCTTTACGCATCAGGATCGCCACCCGGGTTTCAAGTTCCGGTGGTTCAATTGCTATGGTTAATCCCCAACCAAATCTCGACTTAAGCCGATCCTCTACCCCATCAATCTCTTTGGGATAACGGTCGGAAGTAAGAATGATTTGCTGATTACCTTCCAGTAACGCATTAAAGGTATGGAAAAATTCTTCCTGAGAACGCTCTTTATTGGCAAAGAACTGAATATCATCGATGAGTAACGCATCCACCGAACGATAAAAACGCTTGAAGTCTTCGATGGCATTATTTTGCAGCGCTTTAACCATGTCCTGCACAAAACGTTCGGAGTGCATATAAATGATCCTGGCATCCTGCTTGGTATTGAGGATGCCGTTACCTACTGCGTGAAGTAAGTGAGTTTTACCTAAACCCGTGCCGCCATAGATAAACAAGGGGTTATAAGACCCACCGGGATTGTTAGCCACCTGACTCGCCGCCGCTCGGGCCAACTGATTAGATTTACCCTCGACAAAGTTATCAAACTGATAAGTAGGATTGATATTACTCTTGTGACTCACGCCTTCCGGAATAGGAATAACCTTATTGACCGTCTGCCCGGCAGGTGCCGATGAATTCACTCTGGCACTAAGTGGTGTCGGCGCCGGCGGTTTTTGCATCGCAGCACTGTTGTCACTGTTAAATGAGTTTGTTTGTTGAGGAGGCTGACTATAGTTACTGCCGGATGCAGGAAACGACGATCCTCGCGCCGATCCGCGGATCGGATCGCTGTCGACAACACCTGACGCCGGATTTGTCGCAGCCGGCGCAGCACGACGTTGAACCACCTCAAAGCGCAGCTGTGGCGCCTGTTGGCCGCCGCTGAACTCTACAAATAACTGATTGATCTTGTCACGGTATTTTTCACGAACCCAGTCCAAAATAAACCGATTCGGAGCATAAAGCGTTACAGCATCCTGATTTTGTTCTGATGTTAGTGGTCTTATCCACATAACAAACTGCTGTGTAGGGAGTTCCTGACGCAAACGCTCCAGGCACTGATTCCATAAAGACATATTATTATTATGCTCCGTTCTGGCTCTAGGCCTTATTTTTATTGTTATTATCGTTATTTTCAGTTTTGTTTAAATACTGCGGGTCGCATCGACTAAAGAACAGGTGAAATGTGAGTAAACTGGTGATGTCACGCTGATCGATTAACTAGCTTGTGGATTATCTTACTTATTCGATCCAAAGTAAATCCGGATCAGCAAAAAACCGCAACACAAAACCTTTAATTTTATGTTTATAAAAGAAAAAATTTCAAATAAAGTTCAGATCGTACAGTTATGATCGAGGATCCTGTATAGGCGATCAGTAGCCGATCGTGTGCTTGACAAGACCTCAATTTGGTGGATCGACGACAAATCTGTGGATAAATTGTATTGACAAAAATAATTATTCACAGTCGGTGAAATTTTTATTCGTGATACAGCAACAAAATTAAGATTATTAAGTGGGTTAACGGGCTTTTTGATTGACAATGGCCCAAGAGATCTCTAGAATTCAGCGTCCTTTTGTAGCACGCCTATTATTTGGGCAGTTACAATAAGTATGTTTAACCACGTAAAAGTGAGACTTTGGTCATGAAAAGAACGTTTCAACCGAGTAACCTAAAGCGTAAACGCTCTCACGGTTTCCGTGCTCGTATGGCGACTAAAAACGGTCGTAAAGTACTAGCCGCTCGCCGTGCAAAGGGTCGTGCTCGCCTTTCTGCTTAATGGTATTTACCAAAAGTGGGCGAAAACCAGTTTTCCCGGGAGTTAAGGCTTCTTACTCCCTCCCACTTTACCTATGTTTTCGATAAAGCAATTCCTGCAGTATCACCGTATTTTACGGTTCTTGCCAGACATAATCAGTTAACTCATCCCCGTATTGGCATCACCTTAGCCAAAAAACGTATTCGCAAAGCTAATCAGCGCAATCGCATAAAACGTTTAATTCGCGAGAGCTTTCGTCATCGCGCACAGCTACTCCCCGGTATCGATATTATTGTGGTAGGCAAAACCGGCGCCGATGAATTGTCGAATGAAGAAGTCTTTGTCACGTTGGAAAAGTTATGGAAAAAGCTCGAAAAGCGCTGCACTACGGGCTAATCGCGCTGCCACTGGGACTCATATACTTTTACCGGTTATTTATTTCGCCGGTGCTTGGACAGCGTTGTCGCTTTCACCCAAGCTGCTCAGTTTATGCGTTAAATGCATTTAAATCGCACGGATTGTTAATTGGCGGTTGGTTATCTATCAAACGCATATTAAAATGCCACCCTTTGCACTCTGGCGGATACGATCCGGTACCCGAAAACAAACAAGACAATAAACACTCAAATTAAAAGAGACCAGTATGGAATCGCAACGAAGTATTCTGATTATTGCCATCGCATTTATCAGCTTTTTACTCTGGCAAAAGTGGCATGAGGCCTACGGACCGCAGCCAGTTCAACCAGTAACCCAGGAAGCGGCAGACAGTGTACCGGCCGGTGTACCCTCAGCTTCATCTGTCCCCGCCAGCAATGGCACTGACGAAGATGTGCCTGTAGCAGTAAGCGAAACATTGCCGCAGGCAACAGCCAGCAACAATACTCAGCAGACGATTTCAGTAGTAACCGATACACTGAATCTGACGATTAGTTTGGTAGGTGGTGACGTTATTCACGCCGACCTGGTTAAGTTTCCGGTTACTCAGGGCTCAGACGAACCTTATAGCTTACTGCGCGCTGGTAACGGATTATATGTTGCCCAAAGCGGACTGGTAGGCGCGAATGGTCCCGATGGCAGCTCACAAGGCAGACCCTTATATCAGGCCCAGGCAGATTCATACGAATTAAACGGTGACACGCTCAGTGTGCCATTAACCTGGTCGAGCAATGACGGAATCAGCATTACCAAAACCTTCACATTCACCCGTGGACACAACGATGTGGATGTAAGCTATGCGATTACCAATAATTCCGGTCAGACTGCGCAGTTCCAACAATATGCCCAGCTTAAGCAAACCACTGCTGAACAGGAAGGCGGTAATATGTTTATGCCGACCTACCGTGGCGCGGCTTACGGTACAGCAGACGATCGTTACAACAAATACACCTTTGGTGATATCGAGGATGACCCACTGCGTATCACCACCACAGGTGGTTGGGTAAGTATGCTGGAGCACTACTTCATTTCAGCCTGGGTGCCGTCTCAAACCGAAACCAATTCGCTGTACAGCCGTATGGTTGCTAATCAGTACGCGATTGTTGGCTACACCGGCGAACCAACCTCAGTAGAAACCGGCCAGGCCATCGAGTTAAACAGCACCCTTTATCTGGGACCCAAGGATCAGGATAAACTGGCTACGCTGGCAAAAGGCTTAGACCTGACCGTGGACTACGGCATTTTATGGTGGATTTCGCAGCCACTGTTCGCCCTGCTTAAATTCCTGCATAGCCTGGTAGGTAACTGGGGTGTGGCCATCATCCTGATTACAATTATTGTTAAAGGTGCCATGTACTGGCTGACTAAGAAGCAATACGAATCCATGGCTAAGATGCGTAATCTGGCGCCGAAGATGCAGCAACTGAAAGACCGTTACGGCGACGACCGTCAAAAGATGTCTCAAGCCATGATGGAGCTGTACAAGAAGGAAAAAGTTAACCCTATGGGTGGCTGCTTCCCACTGTTACTGCAAATGCCTATCTTCCTGGCACTGTACTGGGTACTGCTGGAGAGTGTGGAATTACGCCATGCTGACTTTATTCTGTGGATTACCGATTTGTCGGTGATGGACCCTTATTTTGTACTGCCTGTATTAACCGGTGCCAGCATGTGGATGCTACAGAAACTGCAACCCACTACCATGACCGATCCGATGCAACAAAAAATCATGCAGTGGATGCCGGTTGCCATGAGTGTATTCTTCATTTGGTTCCCGGCCGGTCTGGTACTTTACTGGTTTATCAGTAACGTGATTACCCTGGTCCAGGCGAAAATGATTTACGCCTCCATGGAAAAGCGTGGCATTAAGTAAATAAAGAATCCCAATAAACTACTTAAAGCCCGCATTCATGCGGGCTTTTGTTAACAGGAGAGCAGTCAGCATGCCTTCATTTGATATTGTGTCAGAAATAAACATGGAAGAAGTCCGCAATGCCACGGAAAATGCTAACCGTGAATTGTCGACTCGCTTTGATTTTCGTGGCGTAGAAGCCAGCTTCGAATACAAAGACAAAACCGTGGTAATGGCCGCCCAGGCCGAATTCCAGCTTCAACAAATGGAATCGATGTTCCGTAATGCCTGTGCCAAACGTAATCTGGATACCTCAGCCATCGACTGTAAACCGCATACTGTCACCGGCAAAAACTATCGTCAGATAATTGCGTTTAAAGAAGGCATTGAACAGGCTGTCGCCAAGAAGATTGTTAAACTGGTCAAAGATGCCAAAATTAAAGTACAAACGGCTATCCAGGGCGACCAGTTACGGGTTACCGGAAAAAAGCGTGACGACCTGCAACAAGTGATGCAACTGGTTAAACAGGCAGAGTTAGGTCAGCCATTTCAATTTAATAATTTCCGCGACTAGAGCAAAGTTATGACTATCAGCCACACCGACACCATCGTTGCACAAGCTACCCCGCCCGGGCGAGGTGGTGTTGGCATAGTGCGGGTATCCGGCCCCCAGGCGTTAAAAGTGGCTGAAAACATATTACGCATCCCGCTATCGCCCCGTCAGGCAACTTACACCGATTTTTACAATGCCTTGGGTGAAATCATCGATCAGGGCATTGCTATTTATTTCAAAAACCCACACTCCTTTACCGGTGAAGATGTGGTGGAGTTTCAGGGTCATGGCGGGCCGGTCATTATTGATATGCTGCTGGAAGCCATTTTAGCAGTCCCCAATGTCAGACTGGCGCGGCCAGGGGAATTTAGCGAACAGGCTTTTTTAAACGACAAACTGGATTTAGCCCAGGCTGAAGCCATTGCCGACCTGATAGATGCCAGCTCCCAACAAGCCGCGAAAAGTGCATTACGCTCATTACAGGGCGAGTTTTCAGAACAAATCAATACCCTTAGCGAAGCGATTATTCATTTACGGATGTATGTGGAAGCCGCTATCGACTTCCCGGATGAAGAGATCGACTTTTTATCCGATGGCAAAGTGAGTAATGACCTCACCGCCATTCTGGAGCAAGTTGGTAAGGTTCGCAGCCAGGCAAAACAAGGTACGCTGTTACGGGAAGGCATGCAGGTGGTTATTGCCGGTAAACCCAATGCCGGTAAATCTAGCCTGCTTAACGCACTGGCCGGCCGAGAGAGCGCCATCGTAACCGATATCGCAGGGACTACCAGGGATGTACTGAAAGAACACATTCACATTAACGGTATGCCGCTGCATATTATCGATACTGCCGGTTTGCGAGAGAGCCCGGATAAAGTAGAACAAATTGGTATTGCCCGCGCCTGGGACGCGATTAATCAGGCCGATCGGGTATTGTTTGTGGTTGACAGCACCGAATCAGACAGTATCGACCCGTACCTTATCTGGCCCGAGTTTATGCAACAGCTGCCCGCTGGCATGCCGGTAACGGTTATTCGCAATAAAGTTGATAAAACCGGCGATGAAATCCGTCTGCATCAGGTTGAGTCGGCCCACGGTGCATTTACCACCATTGCCCTATCGGCCTGTACCGGTGCCGGTGTGGAGGTGTTAAAAGATCATCTGGCAGCCAGTATTGGCCTGGACACCACCACTGAAGGTCAGTTTATCGCCCGCCGCCGACACATGGATGCCATTGATACCGCGCTGGCGCACCTGGAAACCGGCGAACAGCAACTGAACGACAACCTGGCCGGCGAATTACTGGCGGAAGAATTACGCCTCGCCCATCAGGCACTCACCGAAATCACCGGCGAATTTACCTCCGACGATCTGCTCGGTCGTATCTTTTCCTCGTTCTGTATCGGCAAGTAACCGGCGGCTTTCAACCTGCCCCGACTAAACATATTCCCTGACGGTTATTATTGTTATAATGCCGCCACTTTAAGCATAACTGCCACATGGTTTATCCGGAGTAATATGGATCGTCACTTTACACTGCTAGTAGGTTCTGTACTGGGGGCCAGCGAATATGTTGCTGATGCCATTGCTGAGGCCCTTCGTGCCCGTGGATATAAAGTTACTATACTCACTCAGCCCGATATGGACGATATCGATGCAGATTCCACCTGGTTTATCTGCACTTCTACCCATGGCGCTGGTGATTTACCCGACAACATTCAGCCTTTTGCAGCGCAGTTAGAAGACGAAGATCTCAGCGATATTGAGTACTTTGTGGTGGGTCTGGGTGACAGCAGCTACGATACCTATTGCCACGGCGCAATTGCCATGGAAACGCTGATGGATAAAGGCGGTGCCAAGCTTATGGCCGATCCATTACATATCGACGTGTTGCATCACCCCATTCCGGAAGATCGCGCCGTAGAGTGGCTGGAACCCATTCTCGACACGCTGGACTAAATGTTTACCCAGGCCGAATTAAATGCCCTTACCTCGCCGCTGAGCAATGCGGCAAGGGTATTGTATTGTCTGGCGCTGCGCCCAAAAGCCAATCAGGATACCTTGTTATCTACCCCACTGCAGTACAAAGAACTGCTGGCGCTAATGAACAGCGACCCGCAAAGTGAACCGGTGACTCGCGGCCGTGAGATCAATACTTTGCTGGAAGAACTCATTCAGGCCGGACTGGTGTCACTACCTGAAACGCTCAGCCTCGACATGTCACTTAACGGCAAACACGTTCTGTTACCCCTTATCAGCAATACTCAGGATTATCAGCCTTTCCATCAGCAGCACTACGCCATGCATCGTGACTGGCAACCGGAGCAACAAGTATTTGATGATATTGCAGCACTGATTGGTTTAATTGATAAAAGCTTTGATGAACAGGACATTGGTGAGTTTGTGGCCTACTGGCTGGGCCGTCCGGAAGCGGTTTTCAGCAATTATCAATGGACCCAGAAATTCACCTACGCACTGAAGAACCGGCGCACTGCCAAAGGCTATCAGGCTACAAAAAAAGTGGGTAATCAGGTTGTCACCGTTGAACCGGGCATCGAAGCAGATGATAATGCCAGACAGCTTGTTGCTAAATACGCCAATAAATCAGGTAAAAATTAATCATGGATTCATTTAAAGATAAACTTAACTCACTGGCCAGAACGCTGGGTAAAGCGGTGCCAAATGAATCTGAATATATCGATTACAAGACGCTGCGAAAGCAATACGAAACCCAGGCCAATCAGGAAATCGCCCAGCTCCAGCAACAATCCAAAAAGCAGCGCATCGAAATGCTGCATGGTCGCTCAGACCTTAATCCTCGCTGGACCTTTGCCAATTTAATTGAAGACAGTGATGACGTGGTTGAAGCGGTCAGCATTGCCCAGTCTTTTATTGCCGCGCACGAAGACAGAGCATGGCGTGAGGCAGGCTCTCACATGATGATATTCTACGGTGACTATGGCCGCGGAAAGTCACACATAGCCGGTGCCATTGCACATCAGCTTATCGATCAGTATGAAGTTACCGTGTTATACCGCCAGCTATCCACGCTGCTGGAGATGCGTCATTCTGCCTATGACTTTGGGTCTCAGGATAATGCCGGGCAAAAATTCCGTGCCGCCCACCAGGAACTGCTGGATGTAGACATGCTGATCCTTGATGAAGTCTGTGTTAACGAGACCGTATTAAAGAAAAACTCACAAAGCTGGCTGGGTAATCTGCTGCGTCAGCGCCTGGTAAACAAGAAAAACTGTATTCTTATCACCAACCACAACCTTGGCGATCTAGAACAGGCACTGGGCCGCTACTGCTTTGAATCGATCAAAGAGTACGATACCTACAAGGTCAGATTTTCCGGGCCGAGCAGGCGTAAAGGCCTCACCCTCGACGAAGAAGATCAGGTCACTTCAGCGCCTCGCTATCAGCCGAATCAGGTCCGCTAACCTTCCAACAAACCACTGAAAAACGCCGTTTATACGGCGTTTTCTATATTTTATTTCTACGAATCACGCTTAAAAGCATTCATTCGATAGCTTTAAACGGCGTGCTGACAAAAAAATCAGTCCTCATCAGACCGTCTTAAATCATTTTTATAAGTATTCTGGCTCGTCATGATCGGATCGAAAACGAGATCCTCGGATCCAGAACCACTAAGATCTGAATAACTCTTTTCCACAGTAAAACATCCCTGTAAACCGCATGGTACGGGTTACAGACCGATCGGCTCCTGGATCTACTAAACAAGTTATCCCCAGCTAGATCAAAGGTAGATCACTGCTGTGTATAACCTCTGAGAACTAGCTGTGTACAAGCTTTGATCTGAATTGTGATAAGATCCGCTCGGTATTCGCATGTGGATAAAACAGTACCTTATACACAGGATCCCAGTACAGTTGTGATCGGGGTCTTCCAGATCTTGTTGATCGCGTAATACCATGTTTTAAATAGCGAAAAATGACTTACACACAGATCTTGCGATCCCTAATAAGAATAAATATAAAAGATCTAAATAGATCCTATACTTTAATAACACGATCCGCTTTTCAGCTTTACCGGCAAAATGTAGAAAATTTAACCATTTTCATTAGGCAAGAACTCAGCTAAAATACGCGCCCTTTTTTCTCCACTGGCTAAACACTTCGTTTCAGTTAGGTAATTAGTGAGGTTACTATGTTTTATCAGCAGGATTACGATGTCATCGTAGTTGGCGGCGGTCACGCCGGTACCGAAGCTGCACTTGCTGCTGCCCGTATGGGCGTGCGTACCCTATTACTTACCCATAATGTCGAAACCATCGGTCAGATGTCGTGTAACCCTGCGATCGGTGGTATCGGTAAAGGCCATCTGGTCAAAGAAATCGATGCTTTAGGTGGTGCCATGGCACTGGCTATCGATCAGGGCGGGATCCAGTTCAGGACACTTAACTCCAGCAAAGGTCCTGCTGTGCGTGCAACCCGCGCCCAGGCTGACCGTAGTTTATATCGTCAGGCGATCCGCAACATCGTGGAAAACCAGCCAAATCTTACGTTGTTTCAGCAAAGCTGTGATGATCTGATCGTCGAAAACGATCGCGTCTGTGGTGTGGTAACCCAGATGGGCCTTAAATTCCGGGCGAAAACCGTAGTGTTAACCGTTGGTACGTTTCTGGGCGGCACCATTCACATTGGTCTGGAGAACTATCGTGGTGGTCGCGCCGGCGATCCACCGTCGATTGCCCTGGCCGAACGTCTGCGAGCGCTGCCATTCAGAGTCGATCGTCTTAAAACCGGTACCCCTGCACGACTGGATATTCGCAGTCTTAACTTTGATGTGATGCAGGCACAGCCGGGCGATACGCCAGCACCGGTGTTCTCGTTTATGGGTAACCGTGAAATGCATCCGCAGCAGATCCCGTGCTACATCACCCATACTAACGAGCAAACCCACGAGATTATTCGCGGCGGACTGGATCGCTCGCCCATGTTTACCGGTGTGATTGAAGGGGTTGGGCCGCGTTACTGTCCGAGCATTGAAGATAAAATCACTCGTTTTGCTGATAAGAATTCGCATCAGATCTTTGTTGAACCTGAAGGGCTCAACAGTGTTGAAGTGTATCCCAACGGGATTTCCACGAGCCTGCCCTTTGATATTCAGCAGGCCCTGATCCATTCCATCAAAGGCTTTGAAAACGCGCACATTATTCGCCCGGGCTATGCCATTGAGTATGACTTTTTTGATCCCCGGGACCTGAAGCAAACGCTGGAAACCAAGTACATTGAGGGTCTGTTCTTTGCCGGCCAGATTAACGGTACTACCGGCTACGAAGAAGCTGGTGCCCAGGGCCTCATAGCCGGTGCGAATGCGGCCTTGCAGGTACAGCAAAAAGATCCGCTGATCCTGCGTCGCGATCAGGCCTACATGGGTGTACTGATTGACGATCTGGCGACTATGGGCACTAAAGAACCTTACCGGATGTTTACCAGCCGCGCTGAATACCGCCTGCTACTGCGCGAAGATAACGCGGATATGCGTCTTACTGCCACAGGCCGCGAAATCGGGCTGGTGGATGACGATCGCTGGCAGGCATTTAATGCCAAGATGGAAGCGGTTGAACAGGAACAACAACGTTTGCGTGGTCTGTGGATCCATCCGGAACACGCCGCAGTTGCTGAGCTAAACACGTTGCTGAAAAATCCGGTTAGCCGTGAACACTCACTGGAAGAGCTTATCCGTCGCCCGGAAATGACCTATTCATCATTGATGAGCATTGAGTCATTGGGTCCGGGCCTTCCTGATCCCATCGCCGCCGAGCAGGTTGAGATCCAGATCAAGTACGCCGGTTACATCGCGCGTCAGCTCGATGAGATCGCGAAAACCCAGCGTCATGAAAATACCCTGTTACCAGCAGACTTTGATTACAGTAAAATATCCGGGCTGTCCAATGAGGTGGTGGCGAAGCTCTCTGATGCGCGTCCGGAAACCATTGGTAAAGCAGCACGTATTTCGGGGATTACGCCGGCAGCCATTTCATTACTGCTGGTTTACCTGAAAAAGCACGGCATGTTACGTAAACACGAGAAGCAGTCTGCCTAAATGAGTTTTGACCGACAAAAACTAAGTATTATTCTACGCGACGGCATCGATGCAATGTCATTGGTGCTGTCTGAAGAACAGCAAAATTTGTTGCTCGACTATGTTGAACGCATCCACAAGTGGAACAAGGCGTTTAATCTGACGTCGGTTCGGGACCCCGAACAGATGATGGTAAAACATATTCTGGACTCCCTGGCCGTGGCGCCGTTTTTAACCGGCCAGCGCTACATTGATGTGGGTACCGGCCCCGGTTTACCGGGCATTCCGCTGGCCATTGCCTGCCCGGATAAGCACTTCACGTTACTCGATAGTCTGGGTAAACGGGTGCGCTTTATGAAGCAATGTGCGTTCGAAATGAAACTGGTCAATATCGAGCCCATTCAAAGCCGGGTTGAGGAACACGTGCCCGCGCAGTACTATGATGCAGTACTCAGCCGGGCTTTTGCCTCGCTGAAAGATATGTTGCACTGGTGTGAGCATCTGGTAGATACTCAGGGGAAGTTTCTGGCATTGAAGGGCCAGTATCCGACCGACGAAATCGCTGCCATCCCGGCTACCTGTACTCTGGAATCATCTGTAGAGCTATTCGTACCGGGGCTGGAAGGCGAACGTCACTTGCTGACGGTTCAAAAATCATAGTTGGGATCAAACGTGGCTAAAGTAATTGCAATCGCAAATCAAAAGGGCGGTGTGGGTAAAACCACTACGGCAGTAAACGTATCTGCGTCAATGGCTGCCACAAAACGCAAAGTGTTACTGATAGATCTGGATCCACAGGGGAACGCTACCATGGGTAGCGGCGTCGATAAGTATGAGGTCGATGCAACCTGCTATGAAATGCTGATTGAAGACAAGCCGGTTGACGAAGTCATCGTTAAAAATACCTCGGGGAAATACGATTTAATTGCCGCCAATGGCGACGTTACAGCGGCCGAAATTAAACTGATGGAACAGTTTGCGCGGGAAGTGCGTTTGCGCAATGCCCTGCAGTCGGTTCGCGATTACTACGATTTTATTTTTATCGATTGCCCGCCGTCGTTGAACCTGCTTACGGTTAACGCGCTGGCAGCCGCTGATTCGATTTTAGTGCCCATGCAGTGCGAATATTACGCACTGGAAGGGCTCACGGCGTTGATGGACACGATTCAGAAACTGGCTTCGGTGGTGAATCCGGAATTAAAAATAGAAGGTGTGCTGCGGACCATGTATGATCCGCGTAATCGCCTTGCCAATGATGTGTCTGAACAACTCAAACGGCATTTTGGCGAGCAGGTATACCGTACCGTGATCCCTCGCAATGTACGTCTTGCTGAAGCCCCAAGTTTTGGCGCGCCAGCCATGTATTACGACAAATCATCGACTGGCGCCAAAGCCTACCTGGCGCTGGCCGGAGAAATTTTGCGACGCCGGGATAAAACGTCAGAAATGCCTGCCAAGGCGAGTTAATAAAAAGAACATTCAGGCATTGAGGATATTATGTCAGCAAAAAGAAGAGGATTAGGACGCGGGCTGGATGCATTGTTAGCGACCAGTCAGTCAGCCTCACGCAGCGAAGATGGCGAAGCTATCGCTTCACAAAACAGTGAACTTAGAAAACTGCCTATCGAATTTTTGCAGCCTGGCAAATATCAGCCCCGTAAAGACATGTCGCCGGAGGCTTTGGAAGAACTGGCCTCCTCTATTCGTTCGCAAGGCGTAATACAGCCAATTGTTGTACGGTCAGTAAGCACTGACAAATATGAAATTATCGCCGGTGAACGCCGTTGGCGTGCCGCGCAGTTGGCGCAGCTGGATGTAGTCCCTTGCCTGATTAAGGATGTTCCCGACGAAGCCGCCGTAGCCATTGCGCTGATCGAAAATATCCAGCGTGAAGATCTCAATGCCATGGAAGAAGCCCAGGCACTGGACCGTTTAATGAATGAGTTTGACCTGACTCACCAGGAAGTGGCCGAAGCGGTAGGTAAGTCACGTACGACCATTACCAACCTGCTACGCCTCAACAATCTTAACGACGATGTAAAGTTATTGGTTGAACACGGTGATATAGAAATGGGTCATGCCCGCGCTTTACTGGCGCTGGAAGGTGAGTCTCAGTCTGATGCTGCGCAAATTGTTTCTGGCAAAGCACTCACCGTTCGTGATACCGAAAAACTGGTGCGTAAAATTCTTGAACCTGCAGAACCCAAACCCCCAAAAGAAATCGACCCGGATGTGAAAAGTCTGGTGAATAAGTTGTCGGATAACCTGGGCGCCAAAGTGTCGATTGACCATAACGCAAAAGGGAAAGGTAAGCTGGTGATCAATTTCAATGATTTAGACCAGCTCGACGGTATTTTGTCGCGCATAAAATAGCCTTTTCAGGGCTATTTTGGTGGCTAACTCGTCTGACCTTCTGTTATAGACTCAGAAAATTTTCACAATAACATACAAAAAATCCATAACGGTTGAATTCTACCGCTAAAACAGTATACTTCTGTCGCTTTTTGTTGGGTTTCACAACCAGAGAATACATGTGACAAAAAACTTGGCCGACAAAGGAAAATCAGTGGCCAATAATGCGGCGCTTTTTCAGATTATATGTGCGCTGATTTTCATTCTCATAACAGGGTTGTTGAGTACCGTTGATAAAGCCTTAGCTTTTGCAGCGGGGACTATCATCAGTATCTTACCCAATCAGATTTTCGCATTGTTTGCGTTCAGATATGCCGGGGCGAGTCAGTTAAGACTGGTCACGAAAAGTTTCAGCCAGGGCTCAAAGTTAAAACTGGCTGCAACAGTAATTTTGTTTGCTATTGCGTTTGCAGGTTTAAAGTTAGAACCGCTGCCGGTATTTGCCGGATTTGCAATAGCAACGGTCAGCTACTGGCTGGCGTTGTTTCGTCAACGATAGTACTAACAATAATAAATAAACGTATCGCCCTTAGTCGTAAATAAACTAAGGCGAAGGTCGTAGAGACGAAACCAGTAAAGCATTTTAAACTTTAATTTTTTAGGTTGAACAATGGCATCTGAATACACTACCTCAGAATATATCAAGCACCACTTGACCAATGCCTCCATGTGCAGCACCGAAAACGGCATCGCGTTTAACGCGCAATGTGCCGATGCTGGATTTTGGACCTGGCATATCGACACGCTGGCATGGTCGATTGGTTTAGGTTTACTGTTTTTGTTTTTATTCCGCTCGGCGGCTAAAAAAGCAACCACAGGCGTTCCTACCAAATGGCAGGCATTCGTGGAAATGGTTATCGAGTTTGTCGATGACAACGTAAAGAGTACTTTCCATGGTAAGAGTGACCTGATTGCACCACTAGCGCTGACCATCTTTGTATGGGTGCTACTGATGAACCTGATGGATTTAGTGCCGGTTGACGTCATTCCAATGATTTCTGGCCTGATTGGCGAAACCTTCTTCGGTGTGGATGCCCATCACGTATACAACAAAGCAGTACCTACCACAGACCTTAATCTGACCTTCGCGTTAGCCCTGGGTGTGTTTGTACTGATTATCTTCTACTCGATTAAAATTAAAGGTGTAGGCGGTTTTATCAAGGAACTGACCATGCAGCCATTTAATCACCCGGCGTTTATTCCAGTTAACTTCATTCTGGAAACCGTTACCCTGCTGGCACGTCCGCTATCACTTGCGCTTCGTTTGTTCGGTAACCTGTACGCCAGTGAGCTTATCTTCATCCTGATCGCAACTATTGGCTATTTCCAGCTACCGTTGCACTTTGCCTGGGCGGTGTTCCACATTCTGGTTCTGCCTCTGCAAGCCTTCATTTTCATGATGCTGACCATCGTTTACCTGAGTCTGGCGAGCGAAGATCACTAGAAACAAACAAGCGGTTGTCGTGAGTAACCTGGAAGTTCACGGCAACCACATTGAAACGTGTTTTAACTTTAACTTTTAACTTTAACTTTAAATATAATCGGAGACGTACATGTTATACATCGCTGTTGCACTACTGATCGGTATGGGTGCCCTTGGGACTGCTATTGGTTTTGGTCTGCTGGGTGGTAAATTCCTTGAATCTGCTGCACGCCAACCAGAGCTGGCACCTCAACTGCAAGTTAAGATGTTTGTTGTAGCGGGCCTTATCGATGCGATCGCAATGATCGGTGTTGGTATCGCTTTATACCTCTTGTTCGCTGTTGGTGCTTAATTTTTATTAACTCAAGTCTATTAGCGAACATTTATGAGGAGGAGCGGTTGTGAATATTAACGCCACTCTAATTGGTCAGTTAATCGCATTCGTCGTTTTTGTGTGGTTCTGCAAAAGCTACGTATGGCCACCATTAATGGCTGCGATTGAAGAGCGTCAGAAGAAGATAGCCGATGGCTTAGCGGCTTCTGAACGCGCTGAGAAAGACCTCGAGCTTGCTCAGGCGAAAGTCTCTGAGCAACTTAAAGAAGCGAAAGCACAAGCAGCTGAAATTATCGAGCAGGCTAAGAAGCGTGGAAATCAACTTGTTGATGAAGAAACGCAACGCGGTCATGCTGAACGTGAAAAAATCATCACGCAAGGTTATGCCGAAATTGAAGCTGAACGCAATCGTGCCAGAGAGGAACTGCGTAAGCAGGTAGCAGCATTAGCTATTGCCGGCGCACAGCAGATCCTTGAACGTGAAATCGACGCCAGCGCGCAAAGCGACATTGTTGAAAAACTTGTCGCAGAACTTTGAGATAGGAGATGAGCCATGTCTGAATTGACAACCGTAGCTCGTCCCTATGCGAAAGCCGCTTTCGATTTTGCAGTTGAGCAAAATGCCATTGCCAAATGGCAGGAAATGCTGGGATTTGCCGCTGAAGTTTCGAAAAACGAAACTATCCATGACCTGTCTACAGGTGCAATGGCAGCAGACAAGCTGGCAGACCTGTACATTAATGTCTGTGGCGACTCGCTCGATGAACATGGTCAGAACTTTGTAAAAGTACTGGCTGAGAATAAACGTTTAACTGCGTTGCCTGAGATTTCCGCTTTGTTTGATTTACTCAAAGCAGATTATGAAAAAGAAGTAGAAGTATCTGTTACTTCTGCTGCTGAGCTGACTGAAGCCCAGCAATCTGAACTCAGTGCGTCGCTGGAAAAACGTTTGGCACGTAAAGTGAAGCTTATTTGTAACGTGGATCCTGCCCTGGTAGCCGGCTTAGTGATTAAAGCAGGCGATACAGTCATCGATGGTTCCGTGAAATCTAAATTGAACCGTCTCGCAGACGCGTTGCAAGCATAACGGGGATAAGAGTAATGCAACTTAATTCCACTGAAATTGCCGAACTGATTAAGAAAAGAATTGCTCAGTTCGATGTAACCAGTGAAGCACGCAATGAAGGTACTATCGTCGCAGTAACCGACGGTATCATCCGCATTCACGGCCTGGCCGATGTTATGCAGGGTGAAATGATTGAGCTTCCTGGTGGTCGTTACGCGATTGCACTAAACCTTGAACGAGATTCAGTTGGTGCAGTTGTTATGGGTCCTTACGCGGACCTGCAAGAAGGACAAAAAGTCCAGTCTACTGGTCGTATCTTGGAAGTACCGGTTGGTCGTTCACTGTTGGGTCGTGTTGTTAACACCCTGGGTGAGCCGATTGATGGAAAAGGTGCTATCGACACTGATACTTTCGAGCCAGTTGAAAAAATCGCACCGGGCGTAATCGAGCGTCAGTCAGTTGATCAACCAGTACAAACTGGTTACAAGTCAGTTGACTCTATGATTCCAATCGGTCGTGGTCAGCGTGAGCTAATCATCGGTGACCGTCAGACTGGTAAAACGGCGATGGCAATTGATGCCATCATCAACCAGAAAGGTACGGGCGTTAAATGTGTATACGTAGCGGTTGGTCAAAAAGCCTCTACTATCGCTAACGTGGTACGTAAACTGGAAGAGCACGGCGCACTGGCTCACACCATTATTGTTGCTGCTTCTGCTTCTGAGTCTGCTGCCCTGCAATACCTGGCACCATACTCTGGTTGTACTATGGGTGAATACTTCCGCGACCGCGGTGAAGACGCCCTTATTGTATATGATGATTTGTCTAAGCAAGCTGTTGCTTACCGTCAAATTTCACTGCTGCTGAAACGTCCTCCTGGTCGTGAAGCATATCCTGGTGACGTATTCTATCTTCACTCACGCTTACTTGAGCGTGCTGCACGGGTTAACGAGCAGTATGTCGAGCGTTTCACTAACGGCGAAGTTAAAGGCCAGACTGGTTCATTAACGGCACTGCCTATTATCGAAACGCAAGCGGGTGACGTATCTGCATTCGTACCCACTAACGTAATCTCAATTACGGACGGTCAGATCTTCTTGGAAACTGACCTGTTCAACGCAGGTATCCGTCCAGCGGTTAACGCTGGTATCTCGGTATCTCGTGTTGGTGGTGCGGCGCAGACTAAAATCGTTAAGAAGCTGGGCGGTGGTATCCGTTTAGCCCTGGCTCAGTATCGCGAATTGGCGGCATTCTCGCAGTTTGCATCTGACCTTGACGAAGCGACTCGTGCACAGCTTGAGCACGGTGAGCGCGTTACCGAACTCATGAAACAGAAACAGTACACTCCACTGTCAGTGGCGGATACTGGTGTTTCCCTGTTTGCGGTAGAAAAAGGTTATCTGAAAGATGTGGAACTGAACAAGATCCTCGATTTCGAAGCGGCCTTACATTCATTCATGAACAGCGATTACGCTGATCTGATGAAGACTATCAATGAAACAGGTAACTACAACGATGACATTGAGTCTCAGTTGAATGACGCTTTAACGAAATTTAAAGCGACACAAACTTGGTAATCAATGGCTGGTGGTGTAAACCACCAGCACCACGTTGAGTAATCGGAGAGATAGTCATGGCCAGCGGTAAAGAGATAAAAGGTAAGATTGGGAGTATCAAAAATACTCAGAAGATTACCAGTGCGATGGAAATGGTTGCTGCGTCTAAAATGAAAAAGGCGCAGGAACGTATGTCTCATGGACGTCCATACGCACAAAGCATGCTTAAAGTGATTGGTCACATTGCTAACGGTAACCTTGAATATCGTCATCCTTATCTGGAAGAGCGTGAAGTCAAGCGCGTTGGTTATATCGTTATTTCTACGGATCGTGGCTTGTGTGGTGGCTTGAACACCAACGAGTTCAAATTAGTATCGCAACAGGTAAAAGAGTGGCGTGCTAAGGACGTAGAAGTCGATTTTGCTGCGCTGGGTTCGAAAGCCTGTGCATTCTTCAACCGGTTCGGCGGCAACGTACTTGCGGCAGAGTCTGGTTTAGGGGATGCACCATCGGTAAGCGATATTGTGGGTGTTGTTCGCGTAATGCTTAAAGCATTCGACGAAGGTAAGCTGGATAAAGTATTCCTGGTTTACAATGACTTCGTGAACACAATGACACAGCAGCCTGTGAGCAATCAGTTACTGCCTTTGCCAAAGTCAGAAGACGAAACGTTAAAACATCGCTGGGATTACATTTACGAGCCGGATCCAAAACCTATTTTGGAAGCATTAATGGTTCGTTACATTGAATCTCAGGTATATCAGGGCGTAGTTGAAAATGCCGCGTCGGAGCAAGCTGCCCGAATGGTTGCTATGAAAGCCGCAACCGATAACGCAGGCAACCTGATTGATGATCTTCAATTGGTATACAACAAAGCGCGTCAGGCCGCAATCACACAAGAAATCAGTGAGATTGTTGGCGGTGCCGCAGCGGTGTAGGCAAAGGTTTATAAAAGTTAATGAGGACAAATTATGAGTCAAGGTAAGGTCGTCCAAGTCATTGGCGCCGTTGTGGACATTGAATTTCCACAAGACGCGGTTCCAAAGGTATATGACGCGCTTAAAGTTACCGAAGGTGACTTGTCTGGGTTAACCCTGGAAGTGCAACAACAATTAGGTGGCGGTGTCGTTCGTGGTATCGCTCTGGGTTCTACTGACGGTTTGCGTCGTGGTCTGGTAGTTGAAAACTCTGGTAACCCAATCATGGTACCAGTAGGTGTTAAAACACTGGGTCGCATTATGGACGTACTGGGTAACCCAATCGACGAAGCGGGCCCAATTGGTGAAGAAGAGCGCATGTCTATTCACCGGGCAGCGCCTAGCTACGAAGAACAATCAAGCGCGGTAGAACTGCTTGAAACCGGTATCAAGGTAATCGACCTGGTTTGCCCATTCGCTAAGGGTGGTAAAGTGGGTCTGTTCGGTGGTGCGGGTGTAGGTAAAACCGTAAACATGATGGAACTTATCCGTAACATCGCTATCGAGCACAGCGGCTACTCAGTATTCGCCGGTGTTGGTGAGCGTACTCGTGAGGGTAACGACTTCTATCACGAAATGAACGACTCAAACGTACTGGATAAAGTATCGCTGGTTTACGGTCAGATGAATGAACCGCCGGGTAACCGTTTACGTGTTGCTCTGACGGGTCTGACGATGGCAGAAAAGTTCCGTGACGAAGGTCGCGACGTACTGTTCTTCGTCGATAACATCTACCGTTATACTCTGGCCGGTACTGAGGTATCAGCACTGTTAGGCCGTATGCCTTCAGCGGTAGGTTATCAGCCTACACTGGCAGAAGAGATGGGTGTTCTGCAGGAGCGTATCGCCTCTACCAAGACTGGTTCAATCACGTCAATCCAGGCGGTATATGTACCAGCCGATGACTTGACTGACCCGTCACCAGCTACCACCTTTGCTCACTTGGATGCAACGGTAGTACTGTCTCGTGATATCGCGTCTTTAGGTATCTACCCTGCGGTAGACCCTCTGGATTCAACGTCACGTCAGCTGGATCCATTGGTAATCGGTCAGGAACATTATGATACCGCTCGTGGAGTTCAAACCGTGCTTCAGCGCTATAAAGAGCTGAAAGATATCATCGCGATTCTGGGTATGGACGAACTGTCTGACGAAGACAAACTGGTTGTAACACGCGCTCGTAAAATTCAGCGTTTCCTGTCTCAGCCGTTCTTCGTAGCCGAAGTATTCACTGGTTCTCCAGGTAAATACGTTTCTTTGAAAGACACCATCAGTGGCTTTAAAGGTATCCTGGAAGGTGAGTATGACCACCTGCCAGAGCAAGCCTTCTACATGGTTGGTTCTATCGACGAAGCGCTGGAAAAAGCCAAAAAATAAGCCTGTTTGAGCTGACCGGCGCTAATATGCGGCCGGTCTTTTTCAGACAAGGCTTTACGTACCTATCAGGAGGTTATTATGGCAATGACAGTTCATCTGGATGTGGTAAGCGCAGAGAAGTCTATCTTTTCTGGTCTCGTTGAAACAATGCAGGTGACAGGAAGCGAAGGTGAACTGGGTATCTACCCTGGCCACGCGCCTCTGATCACTGCAATTAAGCCTGGCATGGTGCGTTTGGTTAAACAGCACGGTGAAGAAGAAGTTATTTATGTTGCCGGTGGGGTGCTTGAAGTACAACCTGGTAGCGTAACTGTTCTGGCCGATACGGCAGTAAGAGCAGAAGACTTGGATGAACAAGCTGCTGAAGAAGCTAAACGACGTGCAGAAGAGCACATCGCCAATCCAGGTGCTGATTTTGATTACGCCGAAGCTGCATTAGAGCTAGCCGAAGCAATTGCCCAGTTACGATTGATTCAAAAACTGCGCAAGTAAATCGTTATAAGCATTAATTAAAAACCCGGGCACTGCCCGGGTTTTTTATGTCTGCAACAATATGGAATATCTGAATTGAAATGACAGCTGTATAGGTATACAGTTGTCTGGTATGTTTAAGGATTATTCAAAGATTGTCATCAAGGCCATACCATCCCTTCAAGGCAAAATGGTATTAGTCCCGGGTGTTGAATAATTTGCCTGGTGTAAAACTAATTCAGCAAGGAGATGACTCTATGAGTAACCCCAAGACATTAACCACCCGTTGCCTGTGCGGCGACACTAGCTTAACCGTTGTACCTAAGTCCCTCGAAATAGGCGCTTGTCATTGTAATACATGCCGAAAGTGGTCGGGCGGCCCGTTTTTGGCTATTGAGTCTGAACAGGTTACTGTGACTGGCGACGATGTTGGCTATTACGATTCTTCTGAGTGGGCTGAGCGGGTTTTCTGTCAGCAGTGTGGCACTCATCTCTTTTACAAACTAAAAGACGGTCACGCCCGCTATGTGCCCGTTGGGCTGTTTGCTGAACAGCAGGATATGGTGTTGTCTCATCAGATTTTTATCGACAGTAAACCGCACTATTATCATTTTGCTGAGCAAACAACTAACATGACCGGCGAAGAGGTGTTTGCAGCGGCAGCCGGAGAGCAACCATGACGAAAGACACACTGATTAATTACGTGGAACTGCCTTGCCGGGACCTGCCCGCTACTAAAGCATTTTTTGCAGCAGTATTTAACTGGACCTTCACCGATTACGGCCCGGCTTACGTTGAGTTTCATGATAAAGGCATAGTCGGCGGACTATATCAGTCGGAACTTGCCTCAGTAACTAATAATGGTGCGGCATTGTTGGTATTTTACAGCCCGGACTTAACCACAACTCAACAGGGAATAGAGGCCAATGGCGGCGTTATCATAAAGCCGGTATTCGATTTTCCGGGTGGCAGACGCTTTCATTTTACCGAACCAAGCGGCAATGAGTTTGCAGTGTGGAGCGATAAGTAAACGCTTTCGTAAAAGCTACCATCACGGTGCTGCATAGGGTAATGTATTGCGTTGCATTTACTTTGCAGCGTAATACATTACTTAGTTTAGAAAGCAGATGAAAAATAACAAAAACGCAGTGCTGCATGTCTGGATGTTGCCGCTTCTGTTTGTCTTAGCCTGTTTTACCGCCTGTTACCTGGCCGGGTCGTTGGATTACCGGAGCATCATAGACGAACGCTCCCAGCGTGATTTTAACGCGGCGCTGGGTATGCCCCTGATCATCGGTTATTTATGGCTGGCATTGCGGATATTACATCGTCGGTCCGGAAAACGGATAGCCGATTTCCTGGTCCAGACCAACCAACTGCCGCAATACCGCCAGCACATGAAAATGCTGGAAAAAAAGCTGATCCATCATATTATTCTGGCTGCGACGCTGTCTATTGCTATTACCCTGGTGTATCTGATCAGCGAAGACCTTCTGGCCTTTAATCAGCCATTTTCAGTGCTGTTACTTAATGTTATCGCCGTGCCTTTCTGGTTTTTCCTGTTTTTGTTCCTGATGCAATCAGCGTCATTCACACGTTATCTGTATAATCGCTTGGTGCTACCGAATATCCACCGGCACTTTTGCTACTGCAAGCCCATTTGTGACCTGGGTGTCAGCAATGTGATATTTTCGCTGTTTATGTTGCTGTTGATACCTGTGTTCTGGCTCGGCAAATCAGTGCCAGTTATAGATGGTTTAATCCTGTCAGCGGCGACGGCATTTATGATCGTTCTGCTGTTTCTGCCAGTATTCAAAACAGTTTATCTGATGCGTAAGCATCGCAACCAGAGTATTCAGCAAATAGAAGGGCAGCTTGCCAGTCTGATTATGAAGGGCAGAGATAACCCCGGAGCGAATTCGGGAGAGGTGTTGTACAAACTTAATCAGCAGCTCGAAGACTTAAGACAACATCGTTGCTGGCCAAAAGATGGCCTTGTAAATACGAAAGTTTTTATTATGTCGACCGGTCTACCTTGCTGCTTTTTAGTGCTCATCTGGTGGTTAATTTAGGGAAGTCGTTAAAATGAAAGTGTATGGTGACAGCCGCTCGGGCAACTGTTACAAAATTCAGTTGCTGTTAGGATTATTGGGCAAGCAGTGCGAATGGAAAGAAGTTGATATTTTAAACGGAGAAACGCATACCGATGCGTTTATACAGCTTAATCCGGTCGGCAAGATCCCGTTGCTCGAACTCAGTGATGGCCGATGCCTGAGCGAGTCAAATGCTATTCTGAATTATCTCGCCGCGGGTAGCGCGTTTATTCCCTCCACCGAATTTGAACTGGCTAAAATGCTGCAGTGGCAGTTCTTTGAACAATACAGTCATGAGCCTGCCATTGCAGTTGCGCGCTTTATTAACATATATCTTGGTCTTCCTGCTGAGCGCCAGCAAGAATATGAGCTAAAGCAACAGGCCGGTCATAAAGCCTTAGCTGTGATGGAACATCAGCTGATGCAAACGGTTTTCCTGATTGGCGATCAGATGACTCTGGCTGATATATCGCTGTACGCCTATACCCACGTGTCTCATGAGGCCGGCATTATGCTTGACGAGTATCCGGCTATTCGCCGTTGGTTGTCGATGGTAGAAGAGCATCGCGGCTACATGCCAATGCAGAACAAAGACTAATTGATCGGCATTAATCCCGCCGCGGGAGGAAACGCTGCCATTGGCTGGTAAAGGTATTGAGCAAGCTTAGCAGTGGTGCGGGGTCGAGCTGTTCTACAGACTCCAGGGTATAGGCCACTGCCTCCAACGTTGAAAAGCTGTATTCGAGATCTGAACTGCGAATTGTATACTGACCACTCTGGTGTAGCGGCAACTTATAAAACGGATACCGATTTAGCCAGGCATTGTTCTGCCAGATACCGTAAGCCTGCTTCCAACTGGCATCAATAAAAATCGCGCGCTTGATGCGAGCAGAAGTATTTTCAGCTTCGAGGGACAACTCGGTACTTTGCTCAGCAGGATAAAACACCGCCGTTGGTTTCGGATCGGCCGCCAAGAATTGCTCAAGCTCGATAAAATCGCCAGCCTTTTTGCCTTTCAGAACGGTGATATTTGCCAGCGCCAGACTAAGCAGCCGTACCGTGTTTTTAGCATGCAGTGATTCTTTGGGATGTTGCAGGATGATCACTTCGGTATTATTAGTAATCGGTTGAACTGCATTGCAGAGGCAGGTTTGAACAGGGTAACCACAATTAGGGCATTGTTTGCGCATGACTAAACAGGAGTCGACTGGTACAGATGGCCATAAGCTTACCCCAGCGGAGCGCATTTGGCACACCGTAGGGCTCATTCCGGAGGGCAATGTGGCGTCTTACGGAAAAATTGCCGATTTAGCAGGGCTACCAGGACGTGCCCGCTATGTCGGGTATTGTTTGCGCAATGTACCCGCCTCTCTTACACTACCCTGGCACCGTGTATTACGCAGCAATGGGCAGATTGCCTTTGAGGCCGGTACGCCACAAGCCCTTACCCAATGTGAGCTGCTGGCAGATGAACAGGTACTGGTGCAGAATAACCGGGTAAATCTCAAGCTGTATGGCTGGGAGCCGGGGCTGGATGTAATGCTGCATCAGTTAGCATTTTAATGTCTTCTCTCTGAGCAAGGAACTTATGGCATCGTTAACAATAGCAATTGACCAGCTGGAAGTCGGCATGTATGTGCTGCAGATTGCTGAGCAAAAAGCCGGAACGGTGCAAATAAAAACCCGTGGCCGGGTAACCAGTCAGGCAATTATTGACCAGTTAAAGCACAAGGGCATCAAGCGGTTAATTATTGATACCGACCTGTCCTCCCACGCCGCAAAACCAAAAGCCAGCGAACAAAGGCAACCTGAGCTGGATACCCGAGTACCGCTTGCCGCGGAACTGGTTAAAGCGGAAAGCTTGTACCAGCAGGGAATTGTCCTGCAGAAAAGCCTGTATGATGCCGTTCAGGAAGGCACACCTTTTGACGATTTTGTGCCGGCAGAATTTGCCCGGGCACTGGTGGGCTCACTGGATAGAAACCCGGATGCGTTGTTATTGCTTTCCCGGATCTGCGAGAAAGACACTTATTTACTCGAGCACTCCCTGAACGTTGGCATTTTATCAGCGCACTTTGCCCGTTCCCTGGGAATGTCTCAGCCCGAAATTGAAGCGGCTGCCTACAGTGGGCTGCTTCACGATCTGGGCAAAATCAAAATCCCTGATGAAATTCTGCATAAACCCGGCCGGTTAACAGAAGATGAAATGGACGTGATGAAAAAACACGTTGAGTACGGGGTTGAATTCTTGTCTGCCATGAAGTTAGATCCCGGCCTGATAAAAGTTGTCAGTGAGCACCACGAGCGACTCGACGGCCTGGGATACCCCTATCGCCTGAGTGGCGAGGAAATATCGTATAACGGCCGAATACTGGCCATTACAGACATGTACGATGCACTAACGGCCGACCGTTGTTACAAAGCCGGTATGCCGAGCCAGAAAGCCTTGCAGATCCTGATGAAAGATAGCGAAACCAAGTTGGATGCCACCTTACTGCAGCAATTTATTAAATGCATGGGCATTTATCCTCTGGGTTCTCTGGTTGAGTTATCCAATCAACGGGTGGCGATGGTAATGCATCAAAATGAGCATCAGCCCCTGCGACCCGTGGTTAAAACTTTCTATTCCATTAGCGGCGGGCATTACATAACGCCTAAAGACGTCGATCTCAGTAAGGATTTGCAAATCAATATTGTAAAAGCCGTCACCCCGGCGCAATACAATATTGATATTAACCGCTTCTTTAAAGAGTCAATCATGGTTTAAAAGCCGGTGTTGCAATTTAGAAACAGCTGAATGTGTAAACATTGCAATTCTTGCATTGAGTAGTCGCTGAAATTACTGCCGCATTAGCTCTCTTCCACTCGCCCCTAAACCTTCGCAACTCCCTGTTATCTATACCTGTGCGGCGAATTCATCTGACGTTCATGAATCTCAAGCTATTGTTGGAACAGGATTTGCTCCCGTCACATTGTATACGTAAGTTATCTGAGGAAATTATGAAAAAGCTATTATTAGTGTGTGCCGTTTCTGCTGCTATTTCTTTAACCGGTTGTGCAAACAGTAACAACACCCAGCGAGGGGCAGCCATCGGTGCAGTTGCAGGTGCTATCCTTGGCAAGGCGACAGGCGACCATGATAAAAAACGTTACGCCTGGGGTGCAGTGGTCGGTGCCATTGCCGGCGGTGCCATTGGTAACTACATGGATAAACAGGAAGAAGCGTTGCGTGAAGAGCTGGCTGATACCGGCGTGGATATCGTTCGTGAGGGGGACACACTGCGCCTTATCATGCCGGGCGATATCACCTTTGCGACTGACTCATCGGCCATAAGTCCTAATTTTAATCCGGTACTCAATGATGTGGCGCTGGTGATTAATAAGTTCGAGAAAACGGTATTAATGATCGAGGGCCACACTGATGATACAGGCGCTGAAGATTACAATCAGGCGTTATCGGAACGTCGCGCCAATGCCGTTAAAAACCTGCTGGTATCGTACAATGTAAACAGCCAGCGTATCACTACTGTTGGTATGGGGGAGTTTCAGCCTAAGGTGCCCAACACCTCTGCCGCGAATCGTCAGCTGAATCGTCGTGTTGAGCTGTCTATTCAGCCTATTACTAATTAATCGTGAGTCATTTGACCCGCCTCAACCGGCGGGTCTTGCTCAGTGCATCCCATTGTAAGCTTTGATCTGCTCGGCTACGCTGTCGGCAATGTCATTCGGAATTGGGATGGTTAAGTGATACTGAGTGACTTTCCAGCCAGCGTCTGTTTTAACCAGCACGCCAGTACCCCGCGTCAATCCTAGTGAGGCATTATCCAGCAGCTCATCAAACCAGGCGACATCCTTGTTGGGGGAAAAGTATATGTGACGATCCCTGGATTTATACGTCCAGCCAGAACCGCGATCAAAAACCGGTTTTGTATAATTCTTGAATTCTTCCAGCGTCCAGGTTTCAGACGCATCGGTGCCAATAAATATCGCTTCGTCCGAATACAGGTTAAAGTAACTGTCGAATTTTGCTTCAGACGCATAACGATGCAAGGAATCAAGCACTGTTGAAACTTTATTTTTCTCGCTGGCCTGTCCATAAAAGCAAACAAGACAAAGGGCTAGTACAATTAAGCGCATAGTAAACTCCTGATTAAAAGGGTTCTGACTCTGAATGAGAAGCACAATTTGGTATAAAAACGCTCTTCTGGTGCTGACACTGTTTTACCTGAATGGATGCAGTGTCATCTCTTCCGTTGCCTCCTACTCTGTCACTGAGCAGGACATTGAGCAAGGATTGTTGAAGCAAATAGACCAACTAAGCGACAAGACATCGGTGGCTGGTATACCGGTAATACTGAGTGTCGAATCGCTTGATGTCATCGTAGGACCGGACAATCGTTCGGTGGTTGCGCTGCAGGCAGACGCCATTGCCAGTGTGTCAGTGTTTGGATTGCGTTACCCGGCTAAGGTCAAACTGGGATTGGAAGGTGAGCCGTATTACAACCAGCAGGAAAAAGCCCTGTATGTTCGCTCGCTTACCCTGACCCGCAGTGAGATAGATGCGGCGGGTTTTAAAGGCAACCTGACTCCGCTGGCAGACCGTTATATGGGGTTGTTTAACCGTTATCTGGCCACCCATCCGGTTTATGAGGTGGATAACGGCAAAGGCGGCCTGGCATGGCTCAGTACTGTCCCTTTAAAACTGGACATCGTGCCGGGCAAAATTATTTTTGCACCGCGTTTTAAAGAGTAGGTTAAATAACAAATTGGGCCATGAGGTGGCGTAACGACTGCATCTGTTCGGCCAGCTTATCAGCGGTCTGCTGACTCACCTCAGCACGCTCAACAATATTCTGGAGTGTCGCGACCAGATCGCTTACATGGTGCTGTAACTGATCGCCTAACGCTACCTGACTTTCGGTTTCTGCTGCAGTTGAATCACTCATAGCGTTAATGGTCGCCAGCGCGGTATTAACCTGGCTAAGCGCTTGTTGAGATTGTTGGGTCACCTGGCTGGCCTGAACACTTTTGGCGCTGCTTACAGTCATCGTTTCTACCGCATTAGCTGCCGATTGCTCAAGGCGTGTGATGGTCTGACTAATGACTTCGGTACTGCCCTGGGTTCGTTGCGCCAGTTCGCGTACTTCATCGGCTACCACCGCAAAGCCCCTGCCCTGTTCGCCGGCGCGGGCCGCTTCAATCGCCGCATTTAAGGCCAACAGATTGGTCTGGTCGGCTATACCGTTTATCACCGCCAGTACTTTGCCTATTTCCACTACGTCTTTTTGCAGCGTGGCGATTTGCTCGGCAGATACGGATATTTCAGACTCAAGGCCATTCATTACCTGCACGGTTTCATCGATAGAGCGATTGGCTTCATCGCAGTGGCTTTTCACCTGACTTGCCGCACTAGCAGTTTGCGTTGCATTGGTCGCAATTTCTCTGGCTGAGGTCACCAAATCACCAACGAAGCCCGATACCGTATGGCTGCTTTGCTGGCCCTTACGCAGTTGCGCACCGGCGTGTTTGGTATCACTGCTGATGGCCGTAGTAGACTGATACGCGGATTCGCTTTGTGACGCCACCTGGCTGATTAACTGATGGATGCGCGAGGCAAAGCCGTTAAAGTTGCGCGCCAGTCCGCTGACTTCGTCGTTACCACCGTCGTTAACACGCTGAGTCAGATCGCCATCGCCCTGCGTGAGTTCGTGAAATGAGTTACTCAACGATAGCAGACGCTGGAGGATCCCGCGGGAAATCAGAAAAGATGTGCCAACCGCAATCAGTAATACCGCTACCGTAATCATCAGGGTCAGAATGAAAGTGTCCTGGTGGGCCTCGCTGGCTTCTTGTCTTAAAGTACTGATGTAATTATCGATATCATCAATGTAAAAGCCGGCACCAATGACAAGGTCCCAGGCCGGAATGTAGCGAACATAGGACAGTTTGGGCAGTGGTGTATTCTCGCCCAAACGCGGGAAGTAATATACGTAATAGCCACCATTGGTTTGTTTTCCGGTGGCAACCAGGTCGCGCACAATGTACTGAGATTTTTTATCCTGAAGGTCCCAGAAGTTCTTTCCCAGGCCGGTGTCACTGCTACCCAACAGGTGTCGTATACCTTGACTGTCGTAGCCAAAAAAGTAGCCGTTATCGCCAAACTGCTGTTGGCGTAAACGAGCCAGCCCCTCTGCAAGGTTGGCGGGATCTGTCGTTAGGTCGCTTACCGATGAGAGGGCCAGGTCGATGTAGTGCCTGAGTTCCTGGTGTTTAACATCCAGTAATTGCTCGCGGGTTTCCTTCAGTTGCGATTCGACCAGTGATTCCGCCTCATAGTTGTTTAAAAACAGTAGAAAAACACTTAGAAACAGAACCGGAAGAATTGCCAGCGCACGAAGTTTGTTTTTTATTGTTAACTGCATAGCAACTACTTTTTATTAGTTTTATCAATGGTCTTATACAGACGCCATTTTGTGACAGTCAACCTGAATTACGCGCGGTGGGCTACAGTACTTTCGTACTATGGGAGAATAGACGGCTGTTCTTTGTGAAAAAACAAGTGCTATAAGAGGCGGGACAGCGAAAAAAAGAAAACCCCGCAGAAGCGGGGTTTTATCAAAAATTACAGGGCAATATCAGACTACATTCTGTAGCGGATACCCAGGGCAAAGGTACGGTCGCGGATATAGGTATCACGCGGGTACAAACGGGCATCTTCAGATGAGTCACCACCAAAGTAGTCGTTTGCCACATCATCGGTTAGGTTAGTACCGTCGAAGCTCACGGTCAGGTTCTCAGTCACATCGTAGTTAACCGAGAAATCCAGGGTGCTAATTGGTTTGTGAACCACAGAGCTGCCTGGCTGGTCGCCTACTTCGTTGAAGCTACCATACCATTCACTACGCCAGTTGTAGGCTAAACGAATATTAAGGCCTTCACGCTCGTACATTAAAATAGCGTTGTAAGACTCGTCAGACACGTTTGGCAGTGGCTCCATTACACCTTCAGCATTCTCTGCTTCATGATCCATGAAGGTTGCGTTTAACTGCACTCCCAAACCGTCCAGTACTGCTGGCAGGTTTTCAAAGAACTGAGTATAAGCAAGTTCAACACCTTCCAGTGAACCGGCACCGGAGTTAACCGGGCGGGTAATTGAGAAGTCACGGCCATCTACGATTTCTTCGTTAGCTACGTACTTCACATAACCATCGATATCACGGTAGAACAAGGTACCTGTTAACGAGCTGGCTTCACCAAAGTACCATTCTGCTGCCAGATCGTAGTTTTGTGACTCAACCGCGCTCAACTCAGGGTTACCACCGTTACCGTATCCAATTGAACCGGTTTCGGTAGGCAGGAAGTAAGAGGCGCTTGGGTTAAGATCGGCAAAGTTAGGACGCTTAATGGTTTTACCATAGGCAGCACGCAGGAAGACTTCATCAGTAACCTGTAAACGCAGGTTAAGCGCTGGCAGCACTTCTGTGGCGCTGGTATCAACCGTAATCGGCTCAACTACACCGTCGGTAATACTGTTACCGTTCAACTCGGATTCAAGGCGTACTACACGGAAACCCGCCTGACCATCAAGCAGCATATCACCAAACTCATTGCTGAAGTTAGCCTGCGCGTAGATGGCGTAGTTTTTCTCGGTGTTATCGTAATAACGTGCTGGCAGGAAATCCGGCTCGGCACGCGAATAACCCATGGCTTCACGGATGTCGGCACGGTTACTTAACAGGTAGCCCGCGTTCGGCGTTAACCACTGGGTATTGTTGAGGTTAGTCACGTCACTCATGTAACCGCTTGGCGAGTAGTCTTCCAGGCCCGGGAATTCGGTTAATGGAATATCGCGGCCAGAAATATTACCGCGACCCGCGGTATCAGCTTCCTGGTTGAACGCAGAGCGGTTATTAACCCGCACACCTACGTCAACAGAATGAATCCAGGAGTCCAGTGCAATGTTGGCATCCAGTGTCCAGTCGATAGCATCACCTTCCTGGTGACCACGTGAATCGAAGTTGGTCCACAGGTAGTACTGGCTCAGGTCGGTCATGTCATAAGGCTGACCGTCGCCGTTAAGGATCTGAACGTCGGAGATACCGGCGCCGTTTTTGTCGAAGTCATAGATAATGGTGTCAGCAAAGAACGCTAAATCCAGAATAAATCCACGGCTATTCGCTTCGGTATCGGTGTAAGCCAGGTCTGATTCAACGGTTACGTTGTCGAAGTACCATTTACCGCCCAGGGCAAACTGGTAGGTGTCAGATTCGTTGAAGAAGGCCTGGTTACTGGTGATAGTGCCTGGTGCATCAGGACGAACTACAGACTGCGCAACGTTAGAGCCTTCTTTATATGACTCAACATAGCCCTGGCCCCAGCCACCCCAGCTTGGTAATGGTACCCAAAAGTTCAGCTGGCTGTTTTGCTCGTAATTAACACCGAACACGTCGAGGTAATATGAACTGTTGCTATTTGGTTCCCACTGGAAGCTGGCATTGAATGAATCACGGGTACGGTCGCCGTAGCGGAAGTAACCACCAATAACGTTCGGTGCCATTGCCGGCGCGCCGGCTACATTAAGAGGCGCAGAATTCGGGTTGTTTACCACGCTGTCTGGCAGGATAAATGGTGCGGTAACAAAGTTTACCTGATCCTGAAAATCGCGGTCCTGGTGAGAAACACTGAGCATGGCACCAAAGCGGCCGTTGCTGTTTTCCCAGTTATTATTAATGGTAATACTGCCTACCGGATTCCATGACTCAGCTTCATCGCTGTATTCGTAGCGCAGGTTACCGGCAGCTGAAAAGCCGTCGTCGAAATCAAACGGGCGACGTAACTGAATATCGATACTACCTGCGATACCACCTTCAATATCAGCGGCGCTGATCGATTTTTTTACGTCAACGGAATAGACCAAATCGGCCGGAATGTCGGCCAGTGAGATGGAGCGACCGGTTGTGGTGAAGATATTACGACCACTCATAGTGGTGACTACATCAGGTAAACCACGAATCAATACCTGGGCAACTTCGCCGTTCGTACGAGCTACCTGAATGCCTGTTACTCGTTGCAGGGCTGCGGCAACGCTGTTATCAGGTAACTTACCGATATCCTGAGCTACGATAAGATCGGAAATGTTTGATGCGTTCATTTTCATGTTTTGCGCGGAATTAAGGCTGGCCTTTACCCCACGTACATCAATAACTTCAACCTCGTCCTCGCTGGGCATGCTTTCGGTGTCCTGGGCATACAGAGGCTGTGCGGAAAGTGCGAATAAAACGGCGCTGGCAAGTTGAGCACGTTTAAACATGTATTATCTCCAAATATATGTGAATGCGCAGTTCACAGGTATGTCGTCCAATTGTGAAAATCCTGGCGCGTTGTAAGGTGTCGACTTCAATCAGGTCGAAATCCCAATGCTTTATTGTTGTTATTCTTGGGTTGGTGATACTATTGTATGATAATACTACAGTCAACATACTATTAACGAATTATTCCCGGGGTATGTTGGCTTTAAGTGGTGGTGAACAATATAAATCAATATAAAACAGAGCCTTGTGTTTTTATGGCTAATTATTGATTTTAATTAATAAATTACGAATTATTAATAAGTGCAGTTGTCCTACCGTTTAAATGTTAAATATTTGTGTGGTTTTTCCTGTTGAAACAGTGCGGATTAATCGCTTTGTTCGTCGCAACGCATTGCAATGATTCGGGAGATCGGCAATCATCTCTGCCAGCATTATCGCGGAGGTCTTTATGCTTAACTGGTGCTCGTTACCCTTCTCTCAACTCACTACCGACCAGCTCTACGAATTACTCAAATTACGCACCGACGTATTTGTAGTGGAACAAACCTGCCCCTACCCGGAACTCGACGACAAAGACCGTATCAAAGGGGTTTATCACCTGTTGGGTACCAGTAATAGTGAGCTGGTGGCCTACGCCAGATTATTGCCGCCCGGTGTCAGCTTTCCACAGGTGAGTATTGGCCGGGTCGCTGTGGCGGGTCACTCCAGAGGTAAAAAGTACGGGCAGCAACTCATCAGTAAAGCATTAGAAGAATGTCAGCGGCTATGGCCGGATATGGACATTCAGATCGGTGCACAGGTCTATCTTGAAAAGGTTTATCAGCAGTTTGGCTTTGTCAGAAACTCTGAGGACTATCTGGAAGATGGCATTCCTCATGTAGATATGGTGTTGAGCAAAGGGCGCTGAGCAGACAACATTGGCCAGCACCCTGTTGCGTGGCTACAGCCGGATAAGCAGCTTGCCCTTATTGGCGCCGGTAAAAAACAGGTTAAGCGCGCTCATGGCGCTTTCCAGTCCGTCTAATACATGAGTCCGGTATTTTATCTTTCCTGCGTTTACGTAGGGAGTGAGCTTGCTAAGCAGTCTGGGCGCTTCATGCAGATGGTCGGGCATAGCAAAACCCTGAATTAAAATTCGTTTCTTAATCAGCGGGATCCAGTTAGGCCCCGGCGCTGGCGATGCAGCGGTGTAATCGGCAATCATACCGCAAACCACTATCCGCCCGTGTACATTCATGCGATCAAAAATGTGCTGTTGCACAGGGCCGCCGGTATTTTCAAAGAAAACATCAACGCCTTGTGGAGTCAGCGCCTTAAGCTTACTGGCCAGGTCATCGGTTTTATAGTTGACCGCGCCGTCAAAGCCAAGCTCGTTGACTATCCAGTCTGCCTTTTCGTCACTGCCGACCACGCCGATGACCCGCAACCCTTCGGCTTTTGCCAGTTGGCCAACCATTGAGCCGACCGAGCCTGCCGCGCCGGTGACTACCAGAGTCTCACCGGCTTGTGGTTTGCCAATACTAAACAAACCCTGGGTGGCTGTCAGGCCGGGTAAACCAAATACCGCCAGCGCGGTTTCACCATCAACGCCAGCGGGCAGTTTATTGAGGCCTTTACCGTCACTCAGGGTATATTCGGTCCAGCCCATCATGCCCATTACTTTATCGCCTGGTGAAAAATCCGGGTGGTTTGAGGTAATCACCTCGCCGTATCCGCTCGAGCGCATTCGGTTATTAAGGGCTACTGGCGGGATATAGCTGTCTTCATCGGGCATCATCCAGCCCAGCATGGCCGGGTCCATCGACATATGGGTTTGCTTAACCAGCAGCTCGCCCGGGCCAGGTTGTGGAATGTCTTTCGACACGACCTCGAACAACTGCGGGCCGACAGGACTTCCATCCGGGCGTGCGGCCAGTAATATTTCTTTGTATTGGCTCATGAAGTACTCCTTGGTAAACACCGGGAGTATGGCACATCAGCGCTGTTTGCCAAACCGGGTGAGTCTTGATGGTCAGTATTGAGTGTTTAAGCCGTTTTTATCCAGGCAAAAATTAAACGTTAAAATATCACCTTTTTCATTTAAGCTCGGCGCAACTTTACCGGCCGACGGTTAATAGTTGGTTGATAAGTTTGAAATCGACGATATTGATGAAGTGAAGCCAGCCGGTATTACGATAAGTGTTGCGAAACGATTCGATCAATTTTTTGTCGCGGGGCAGTACATGAGAGCTGCGGACGATACCAATCAAAACTACGGCATATCAGATCCCGGTTTCGAGGTTGATGAGCTGACGAATATGGAACTTTCCACTAACCGTTATGAGCTTGGCGCTGGTTATATCTGGGATGTCAGCGACGGCGCTACTATCGACCTAATGGTTGCTTACGGTAACCTTGATGCAACTGCGGATGTCGATTTTACTGCAGAAATCCGTTATACGGATATCGACGGAAATCCAATTCTTGAAACCGTTAGCGATAGCTACTCTGAGTCTGCTGATGAAAACTATTTCAGTGCGGCCGCAAGATATATTCTTAACGTCAACGACTTTGTCCTCAAAGGTTCTGTCGGTGCTGAGCGATTTGACACTGATGGCGTTGATACGGACTTTGTTTATCGCGTGGAGGCGGGTTATTTTGTTACCGAAGCTGCTTCGGTTAACCTCGGTTACACTGGCGGAGCTGATTATTCAGTAGTGACGTTGACAGCGCGTTATCATTTCTAGTCCATCTCAGAGCATACCGTTATTGTTAATAACGAAGCCCCGACGAAGGGTTTTTTTGTGGAATGTGGGGGCCGGATTTTACCTGCGCTTTAATAAGATTTGCAGTTTGCGAGAAATTCATCAGCTTTCCCGTAGCATTCGGAATAGAAATTACGAATGCTACGGGATGGATGCTGGACCACACTAACCACCTGGGGCCTAAATTAGCTTGTTTTATGGTAGCTAAAATAAATAAGTGGTAACCACTTTCTACGGTGTGATCACCTGTTTCTTCATTCACTCGAAAGTCATTTTAGTACGAAAAATAAAACAGCAAAGTGGTGTGCAACTATTTGCGTAAACACTTTGATTTGGCTCCCTTCTATTGATAAACGTTAACAGGCTAAAGCGTTTATTTCAGGTTTATACCGTTATAGAGGGTATGTCTTCCGCCTGTGCTTTTAAATATTCTGTTCTCGCGAAAATGTTGTCACGTAATGCCTCAAAATACGGAATATCCTCGACCGTGACATACGGTTGTTCTTTTAGCTCATTGATAAAAACACGACCAGAAAGCTGGCCCAGTACTCTATCTGCGAGTCCAACCAATTGTCTCGACAATAGCCTTTTGTCGATATTACAGGTTTCAGCAAAGTCAGCTAGTTGATAGGCGTGAATATCCTTTGGCTCAAATTCATCGCCTATGGCCATTGCTAAGACATGCTTAAACTGTGGGAAAAGGGCTATATTTACCAAATCATAAGCAGGCGTAAATCGTGCATTATGTTTATCGAAATACAACGAGACATTTTTGCCATGACTGTCGTAATTGCTGATCATGAGATTGAATAATTGCCACTGGATCAGCCATTGTGTGCTTTCAACCGGTGAAGACATTCCCTGACAAAATTCAAACAGTTTCTCTAAACTGGCCCCATCCCGAATATGCTGAACATCTCGCCCATCACCAAGGTTGCGCTCGTACTTGTGATCTCTTGATAGGTTGAGGGCCTGGCAACCATCTATTACGTGACGCCTCAACACTTTGTTATTGTCACTCATATATTTGCGGTCAAATCGTTTGACGATAAGTGCCGGATGAGGGCCAAAACGTCTAAATGTCACATCGGCAGTGGGTAAGCCAATAGCATCGGAAAGCTTCATACAGAAGTATTCATTTAATACCAGATTGGGGCAGCTTTTCTTTTCAAACTTCAGAATATGGGTGGAACACAGAGAGCCGTCGCCAAAACCAATTTGCCCGGCTGCATCAATAAAGACATTCAGCTTGTCTTGCACACCCGCCACGCTGAGCCGTGGCTTGCCATCCCATGTCAGCAGGCCGAATTCTTCCTTATTATCTAGCCTTTCAATGAGTTCTGTATCTTCAAGCGTTCTAAAGACGGGCTGTGGCCCACCTACCGGATTTTCTTGTGCCGTTTTAAAGGTCACTGCTCCGGCTAAATCGTTGCCAATTGCACGGACTTGCGAATACACGTTTTTGTCTGAAACACCCAAATTTTCAGCCAGCAGTTTGCGAGCATCTCCCTCAGGTAAGGCGTTATCAAGGTAGTTGTAGGCAACCTCTGGCGTATGCCGCTTGTTAAGCGGCAAATGTGGTGAAATGGCAAATCCATGTTGTTGCCATTGCGGCGAATAGCTTAATCTTAACAGATTTGTGGTGCTATCCAGAGCCAATGTGCCGATAACATCATCACCATAATTTACATTCAGTTGATATGCATGGGGATTCGCCATTGGTTAAATCCATTCCTCGTTTGATGAGGAGTGCGCTGCCGGCGTTAGCGCTTTCGATGTCAGTTTAATACCCAGTCCATTCAGAACAGAAAAAACCGCAGCTAAGGTACAGTTCGCATTACCGTTTTCAATACGTGACAAGGTATTAATGCCGATCCCGCATAGTGCTGCGCAGTCGGCCAGTTTAATGCCAAGCTCTGTGCGCTTGGCTTTGATTAGTTGCCCAAGTATCTCTGCGCTATCTATAAAGTCGGTACTTGGCATGTCTGAAGCGGTTACTTTCTTGGCCATGAGCTTAAGACTACGGATTATAATTCACCATAACTGGTGATTATAGAGTGGTTACAAGAAATTTCAAATATAATCACCAATAACGGTGAACTTATATGTGTTGTTATGTAAAAGTATTTATATTCACTGATAGCGGTGATTTATTGAAGGGGTAATAATACAAAGCCGCTAAATTAAGCGGCCAGGATGAAACTATCGAAATAAGTTAACTGTTATTCAATATTCTGGATCTGCTCGCGCATCTGTTCGATAAGCACTTTAAGCTCTACCGCAGATTGGGTGATCTCGGTGTTAATGGATTTTGAGCCCAGCGTGTTCGATTCGCGGTTAAATTCCTGCATCATGAAATCCAGCCGACGCCCACAAGCACCGCCTTTGTTCAGGATCTTGCGGGTTTCACCTACGTGAGAGTTGAGGCGATCGAGCTCTTCAGCCACATCCACTTTTTGCGCTAACAGGATCATCTCCTGCTCAATTCGCGCGGCGTCCAGTTCCAGCTTGGCTTCTTCAAAGCGTGTCAGAATGCGTTCACGCTGCCAGTTAAGGATTTCCGGCATACGCTCGGCAACTTTCTTGGCTTCTACTTCGATGGCATCAAGGCGTTGCTCAATCAGCGATTTAAGGTTTTCACCTTCATCGCCCCTGGCAATAATGAAGTCATCCATGGCTTTATCAAGGCCAGCCAGTAAGTCGGCCTGAATGGTGTCTGTATCGGCTTCTTCGGCAGCAATGACGCCCGGCCAGCGCAGTACGTCGAGCGGATTTACGCCGGTAGACTGTCCGTGGGATTGTACCCAGTCGGCAGCATGTAATACTTGTTTGGCCAGTTGTTCGTTTAGGGTTAACTTAGTGACGGCTGCGTCGTTGGCCGTGAAGCGTAAGGCGCACTCTACCTTGCCTCGTTGCAAACGCTTTCTGAAGCGGTCGCGTAGCAGCGGCTCTAAGCTACGAAACTGTTCCGGTAAACGAAAATAGGTTTCCAGGTAGCGTTGGTTAACTGAGCGAATTTCCCATACTGCGGTTCCCCAATCTTTTTTTACTTCGCTGCGTGCGAAAGCCGTCATGCTGTAAATCATTGTATTGTCCGTCGGCATATTGCTTGTGTTGTAGCCTATTGTACTACAGTCCGCATCTGAACCCTATGCCTTTGCTTTGTTGCCACAGCTTTGGGTTTCACATGGAACATCGCTCTGCCCGGAATGATTCAACGTTCAACTTATGCCATGAATTACGGTATACTAGCGCCGTTAAATTAGCCGAGTACCCAATTTCAGGAGATTACCATGCGCCCAAGTGGCCGAACTGCCAGCCAAATCCGCCCCGTCACCATTACCCGTAACTTTACCTGCCATGCAGAAGGTTCTGTACTGGTGGAATTTGGTAACACCAAAGTCTTGTGTAATGCCACGGTTGAAGAGGGCGTACCACGTTTTATGAAAGGTCAGGGAAAAGGCTGGATCACTGCTGAGTACAGCATGTTGCCCCGTTCTACGCATACCCGCTCGCAACGGGAAGCTGCGCGTGGCAAGCAAGGCGGTCGTACTCTTGAAATTCAGCGTCTGATTGCCCGTTCGTTACGTGCCGCGGTGGATCTTAAATTACTCGGTGAAAATACCATTACCTTTGATTGCGACGTGATCCAGGCCGATGGCGGTACCCGCACTGCTTCTATCACCGGTGCTTGCGTGGCGTTAATCGATGCGCTTACTTACATGCGTAACAAAGGCATTATTAAAGCCAACCCGCTTAAGCACATGATCGCTGCGCTGTCGGTAGGCATTTACGAAGGTACACCTATCGCCGATCTGGAGTATATCGAAGATTCTGCTGCTGAAACCGATATGAACGTGGTAATGACCGAAACCGGTAAATTAATTGAAGTGCAGGGCACGGCTGAAGGCGAACCGTTCTCTTTTGAAGAAATGCACGAGCTGCTGGACATTGCCAAGCATGGTTTACGTGAATTGTTTGATATTCAGAAAGCAGCATTAAATTAAGGTCCGGAGATCCCATGAAAGCATTCCAACAGGCGTTTATTGAGTTCGCGATTGCCCGTGGCGTTCTGAAATTTGGTGAATTTACCTTAAAGTCTGGCCGTAAAAGCCCGTATTTTTTTAACGCGGGGTTGTTTAATCGCGGTGGCGATTTAGCCAAACTGGGTCGTTATTATGCTGATGCATTAACCGATGCGGGCATCGACTTTGATGTGTTGTTTGGTCCTGCCTACAAAGGGATCCCAATTGCTACTACTACCGCGGTGGCACTGGCTGACCATCACGATATGGATGTCCCGTATTGCTTTAACCGTAAAGAAGCTAAAGCCCATGGCGAAGGCGGCAACCTGGTAGGCAGTCCGCTGGAAGGTAAAGTGATGCTGGTGGATGACGTGATTACTGCTGGCACCGCGATCCGTGAATCCATGACCCTGATTGAAGCCAATAATGCTTCGCTTGCCGGTGTGCTGATTGCACTGGACCGTCAGGAGCGTGGTACTGGTGAGCTTTCGGCAATCCAGGAAGTCGAGCGTGACTACAACACCAAAGTGGTGTCTATTGTTTCACTGAATGATGTGGTGACTTACCTCAAGTCTGCCGGTGGATACGATGAGGCGATCAGCGCTATCGAAACCTATCGGGAAAACTATGGCATCTGAGCCTACGGATAACTGGCAGGACGCCGATCACCAACTGGATGCGCTGGGCCTGCGGTGCCCGGAGCCGGTAATGATGGTGCGGTTGCAAATGCGTAAGCTCGAAGATGGCCAGACGCTGTGCATTACCGCTGATGATCCGGCAACGGTCAGAGACATCCCCAGTTTTTGCCGCTTTATGCAGCACACCCTGGTGGCTGCTGATACCGAACAACTTCCCTATCGCTACTTACTGAAAAAAGGCCTCTAGCCTTCTGACGCTGCCTGTAACACCAGCTGTTGCAGGCAGTGCTTATGCTCCAGCGACGTGCTGTGAATGTCACTCAAATGAATCTTCTGACCCTGCAGTAACTGCTTTAATACCGATACTCTTAACTGCACATTAACGAATTCCGGTTGTGGCTGAAATGATTTCATTGGATCCTCCTTCTCGATCAATGCAGATGGGTTGAAAACTGCATCACATCATCGTGACGTAACCATTCTTTTAACTGATGAATGGTCGACAGTAGCTGTGGCTCCGATGCATACAGCGGCATCAGCGCTGAGAGCTGTTGCTGGGTGTCTTTGAGCACACCCTGGCTGAATTCAGACTGCGCTTTACTACAGTGATTTACCGCCATAGCGGCTGCCACGAAACTCACCAGATCCTGATGGTAAATTTGCGATGTGCTGTCAGGCCGGCGCAGAGCAAATAATATGGACTGCGCAATTTCCCATACCTGAGTGTAGAGCTTTCTGGCCCGGGATAGCTCGCCATCACGCCTGAGCTGCAGTGCCTCAAGTTTAAGCTTTTGTCGTTCGAACCGGGCCTGCTCCGGATGCAGTTGTAACCATTTCCGATAAACCGGGCAAAGTAATGAGCTGCGCATAACCACTATCTCCTTAAATCCAGCAATGCATAAGAGTCATTACTAAGTTAATCTAAATGAGAATTATTATCAATAGTGGTTTTTTGGGCTTTTTTAGCTGAGGATCAGCCACAGTCCGGCGGCTACAATGGTAATACCAATCATGGCTTTGGTTTTGTAGCGACGAATAAAGCGTTCAGCTTTGTTACCGAATACTTTAACTATCAGCGCCAGGCCAAAGTACCTTAGCGAGCGGGCGATAACAGTCGCCAGTAAAAATAGCCAGATTGAGTATTTGGTGGCGCCAGCGGCGAGCATTGCTATCTGAAATGGCACTGGCACAATGCCCAGCGTTAGCACAAACCAGAAGCCCTGAGCCTCCATTTTTTGCGTAACGCGCTCAAACTGTTGTTCGGAGCCAAACCAGCTAATCAGGTCCTGACCCACGGCATCAAAAAGAAAATAGCCAATGGCATAGCCAAACAGCGCGCCGATAATACAACCCACCGTGGCCATTAAGGCAATGAGCCAGAGTTTTTCCCGTTTGGCCTGCATTAACGGAATAAGTACCGCTTCCAGTGGGATAGGTACAATGGTGGATTCCAGAAAGGAGGCAATCGTGATCCCGCGCAGCATATGCTGAGAGTCCACGAGTGCCTTGGTCTTACGTTTTAGTTTCTCTTTCACCAAGGGAAAACGCCCCTATTGTTTGTAAATTTTTCCGCCCTTCATTACAAACTGCACGTTTTCCAGTGTCGTAATATCCTCCAGCGGATTGCCCTTAACCGCAACGATATCAGCGAATTTACCGGCCTCCAGAGTGCCGAGCTTATCTTCAATGCCAAGCATGGTGGCTGCGTTTATCGTAGCGGCTTGTATAGCTTTTGCAGGGGGCATGCCAGCTTCCACCATCAAACCAAATTCCTGACCATTATCACCATGGGCTGAAACGCCACTGTCGGTACCAAAGGCGATGTTTACGCCATTCTTATAAGCCTTACCAAATGTGGCCTGGATCAGGGGGCCGATCGCCGCGGCTTTAGGGCGAACGATGTCTGGAAAGTAGCCGTCAATTTTCGCTTTTTCGGCTACAAACTCACCGGCCAGAATGGTTGGCACATAATAGGTGCCGTGCTCTTTCATCAGCGCCATCACCTCTTCGTCCATGTAGGTGCCATGTTCAATAGAGGTAACACCGGCTTTGATAGCGCGGATCATGCCCTCTTTACCATGGGCATGTACCGCAACCGTCATACCGTAGTCTTTTGCGGTAGCGACCACAGCATCGAGTTCATCGTCCATAAACTGGGGGTTCTGACCACTTTTAGCGACACTTAACACGCCACCTGTGGCGGTAATTTTAATTGCGTCGGCACCATCCTGGTAGCGCTGACGAACAGCCTGGCGGGCTTCGGGCACACCGTTAATAACGCCCGCAGCCGGGCCGGTATCCGGACGAATTCGTTTAGCCATGCCATTGCTGGGATCGGCGTGGCCGCCGGTGGTAGCCAGCGATTTAGCCGCAGTGTATATACGCGGGCCGGTTGCCATGCCCTGATTAATTGCATTACGCAGTGATACCGTCTCGTTATAGCTGTCGCCTAAGTTGCGCACGGTGGTAAAGCCCGCCATCAGGGTTTTATTAGCATAATGGGCCGCGGCCAGGGCGTAATCGGCTTCGTTGAGGGTAAAGCGCTTAAGGTACGAAGAGGTGCCGCTTTGCTGGGAGCTCAAATGAACATGCATGTCCATTAAGCCTGGCAGAATTACCGACTCAGAAAGGTCGATAAGCGTATCGTCTTTGGCCACTTTAATATGGCCTTTGCGGATCTCGCTGATGGTGTCGTTCTCTATAATCAGTGATACCGGGCCGGTAAGCTTGTCGTCGGTGCCGGTAAAGGCGTTGCCCGCATGGATCACCGTGGCGGCCTGTACATAACTCACAGGGAGCATGATTGCCGCCAGCAGGATGGATTTGATCGTATTCTTCATTACTCTTTGCTCTTGTTGTTGTGAAGTCACTTCACTTTATGTCATGACTGGCGCTTTTACAAAATACCCTGCAAACTAACAGCAACTTACGATGCTCCCTGAAGAGCAACAGGAAATTACTAATAAAAAAAGGAACTCTCTCCATGCAACAAAGATTAAAGAAAATATCGGCGCATTCACTGGCTATCCACCTGGCATTGGTGTTTGCCATTCTGTCACTGATTTTTATGCTGCCGTTTACGTTTTTGATGACCTCAATGGTACCGAATATGCCTGAGCAAAATGGAATACCGTTTATGTTCACTGGCGCGATGACCTTCGTAATGCCGTTTTTCTATTTTGTTTTCACTTATATCTTCACGCTGATTATGGCGTTTATCTATAACCTGCTGGCTAAACTGACCGGCGGCGTAAAGGTTACGCTGGAAGCAAATGACTAAGAGTTAACGAATAAGGGCTAAGCAACAAGCGCCTATAAAAAAGCCACCGAGAGGTGGCTTTCTTGAATAACGTTTTGCGCTTAGGGCTTACTGGGCCATCAGGCTGTCTTTCAGCTCGCGTAATTTCGCTTTAATGCGGCGCATGTTATCCGGGCCGGTGCGCAGTAGTTGTTTCTGCGGGTCAGATAAACCTTCCAGGCGCTCATCGGCGTACTTGTACATAACCGAATCCGTATAAACTTCTACCGGCATTTTAACTTCTGGTGTATCCAGCAGTGTATCAATGGCTTCAATCAGTACCTCGGTGAAAGGCTGATCCGGGTCGCCAATTTCGGCATATTTAGTCTGAATCTCGTCCTGATAAGTTTCATACAGGGCAATCAAATCTTCGTTGCTCATTGACTCAAGCACATCCACATACGGTGTGTAACGCTTGTAACTGGCGGAGTCTATCCACTCGCGGTCGGCCTGGGTATACACCCGGAAGTCCTGGTCCGGTGGCGTTAGTAAGCGGTGATTTGGCGCCATTTCGTCATCGGCCAGATTGGTTGCGGCCACTACAAAGCGTTGTAACAGACCATCGTTAACCAGCAAGCGGCTCAGTGCTGGTGAGGTGGCAATAGTTTCCAGCGCAGCTTTAATGGCCGTATCGCTTACGTCCAGTGGCTCTGGCTCGGGAACCGGCTCCGGCATGGGCTCAACTTCCTGATCCGGATCGATTTCTACCGGCTCTGGCGGTGGCGTAGCTTCAAAGGTATCTGCTGGCTCAGGCTCAATTGGTTCAGGTTGGGCAACTGCTGGCGTTTCTGGTTCAACAACTGGTTGCGGCTCTGGTTCGCTCGATGGCCACATCAGTACCACCAGCAACACAACAACGACTACGCCAATTACGATGGCATAAGGTAACCAGGATCGTTGTTCAGTATTTTCGCTCATATTTGTCTACCTTGATCATTGGCTGCGGAATTCCATACTATCAGAGTTAATGACAATCCGCTGAAAATCAATGCACTTTTGCAAATCTTTTCGATTATGAAAACTCACTTGCTGCGCTCATATTTATTGAATACAGGACTTGGCAGCAAGAGTAAACCGTTAACAGGTACGATTTATACCAATCCCCATAGGAGTTTACTCTCTCAGAGTGAGTCAAAACGACTTAGATCACGACGCGTTCTCTGTGGCATAGTCATTCTATGTCCAGAGGGCGCAACACAGATGTAAGTCGTTTTGGCCACTCCCTTCGGGCAATTCCCTGAGGGCGAGCTACCAGGCTTTCTGGCGTTGTTACGCTTGCTTGATTTGGAACCACCAAACCTGTGCAACCAAGCCTAGCCAGAAAACCTGACAGTCTTGCTGAGTGGGCAAACTCCTATGGGGCTTGGTATTTATAGATGCTTTGGGGGTAATTTGGTTCACTTCATCCTTTCTTTACTTTCCTGCGTACTAAAAGACGAATTACTGATTTCGGAGTGTTTATGCACAAGTTTATGAGCAGCGATATTGAGAAAGGCCCGCTGGAAATTGAGAACCTGGAAGTTCAGTCGTACGAAATGAATGTCTATCTGGTCCAGCTGACCATTGATGGTAATACCGGCCTGGTGTTTAGTGATAAGGACCAGCCCATGCGGTTTTACAGTGCCGGCCATATTCGTGAGTTTTTCGCCCATTGTGAGGTGGCCAATTCATTTATGACCCACGATACGCCTTACGATGAAATGATCGGTAATCCGCCCAAGGCCAAACACTCCATGGCGCTGCCTTTCAGCATGGATTTACCTTATTAAAGCCACTTCGCGGCGGCCTCGCGCAAATTCACCTGCGTGTTAAGGCGTTTAGCCAGTAAATACAGGCCGCCAAGTTTGCGATGGATAAATACCGCGTCTATGGGTGGTACATGCCAGAAGTCCTGCTCGAAGCTAAGCGCCATGCCTGCCGATTGTAAACGCCCCAACAGGTCGCTGTTGCCAAAGTCATAGGCTCCGTCACAGTATAATGCCTCACAGGCCAGACGCCCCATCGCCAGCACGCTGGCTTGTTGTTCTTCTGAGTGAGACTCCTGCATTAAGCCAATAGCTAAAGCGGCTTCGGCCACACCAGGCATATTCTCTTCGGCCATACAGCGAAGTAGCTGTAAGTAGCCGTCAGAAATAGCCGCTGGGATTTCCCGGCAGGCACCGAAATCCAATAAGGCGATCTGCTGCGAGTCGGGCATGTAGCGGTAGTTTGCCATGTTCGGGTCGCTCTGGATAAGCCGGAAGGTAAACACCTCATCAAAGAACAGCCTGAACAGCTCCGTCATCAGGTGATTGCGCACTGTCTGTGGTTGTTCGCTTAGTGCTTCGACAGGGCTACTGATAATATGCGTCATCGCCAGTACAGTTGGCGTGCTGAGCGCTGCATACACCTCGGGTACCACAAAACTGTCAAAATCTGCTGCTGCCTGTTGGTAGCGGGTCATCATATCGGCTTCGCGAACATAATTGGCTTCGTCATGCAGTTGCAGTTTGGCTTCGCCCAGCAGTGGCTTTATGTCAAAGGAGCCGGGCAGCAATCCGGAAAACTTTATTATGCTGGCTACGTTATCTACGTCGCTGTCGATGCTGTTACCAATGCCCGGATACTGCACTTTTACCGCCAGCGTTTCACCCTGCATGGTAATCACCTTGTGAACCTGGCCAATGGAAGCCGCGGCAATGGGCGCATAGGAAAAATACAGCAAGGTGTCGAACCAGCCTTTGCCCCAGGCGTCGTCGAGCACTTGTTGCAATTGCTCTTTGGGCATCGGGTCCGCGTCTTCCCGCAGGCGGGCTAAAATGGCACTGAGTTCCGGTGGTAGCAGTTCGCCGCTGTCCATGGAAATGAGCTGGCCTAGTTTCATCGCAGCACCCCGCAGAGACGCCAGCTGGTCGGTAATGCGCTGAATATTCTTCGGGGTGAGAACCAGATCTGATAAAACCGGCCGTTGGCCTGAGAGCAGCTTTGTGGTGCCGTTAGAAATAACACTACCGGCAATTTTGGTAGCCAGAGAACCGATCCGCGAAAGCCTGGCTATGCGTGAGCTGGGAACGGGTCTATTTTTTGGGGGCTGGCTCATATACCCTTAAACGAATTGCGATATAAACTGGATCAGCATGCCGGCGGCACTGCCAAAACCAAAACCGAACCAGCCATTTTTGCCCAGATAACGGGCCAGTGAGGCGCCGAAGATACCGCACCACAGCATGCTGCCGTAAATGGCCATTAAGCCTGTGCCCATACCGCTGTCAGGTAAAAACATCATCACAATAATGGTGAGCGCCATGGCACCGGATAAGATTACCCAGATAACGTTTTTCTTTTTTGCTTCGGGGGTGTCGGCGTGGTTGGTGTCGGTCATTCAGATTGCCCTGTCATTGTTTTGAGCATCATGACCATTTACGAAGGTCAGGTCAAATGCGACCTTGGTCTGAATAAGCAGTACCGCAAGGGTTCTTGCGGTACAAAGAATTATTAAAAGTGGACTTCCAGTAATTCAACACTGTCGGTAAAGGTCAGTGTTTTTAAATCGCCATTGCCTTCCACATTGATGGTATTCACCTGCTCCGGCCATAAGTCCCGCAGCGCGTCGTGGCGAATTTGCAGACCCTCCAGTGCAGGTGGCTGGGCAGTTTCCTGATAAACCCAGAAGTGCTTACCTTCTACCTCAAAACCCACCAGGTTGAGCGGCAGCGAGTCATTTTGTGCATTAAACAGCACAAAGCGATTGGCTACGTAACTGGCAAACCGGGCCTGGGTGTCTTTGTCATCCAGAATATCGGCGGTTTTCTTAAACATGGCTTTCACCGCGTGCTCTGCATCATGCAGATTAAACCGGTGCATGATTTCGATATTCTCGGTGCGCGGATTAAACAACACCGTTGTGATAGCGATTTTCTGCTGATGTGCCACAGCCTGACCACAGGCCACAAAGAACAGCAGGGCATAAAGCCCTGCCTGCATGACACTTTTTACTCGATTGAGTTTAGTTGTCATCACCTTCTTTCTTCTCGCCGTCTTCGTCTTCGTCGGTTTTCAGCTCAGTTTTGATATCCTGCATGATATCGCGACGAGCACCAGTTGTTGAGCGCTTAGACTTGTACGCTTCGATCCGTGAAGGAATGATTTGACGTGGGTAGTGGTTGTTTTCCACATCAACGTCAGCCGTTTCCCAGCGCGGGTCAACGGTTACGCTTACCAGCTCTTTATCTTTGTCGGTAACCACCAGCTTGCTAACAGCCTTAGGGGTACGACGCCAGATTTCAGCCGGAATACGCATCATTTCCTTGGTACCGTCGGCAAAGGTCATTTCCAGGATAATTGGCATAACCAGACCGCCCACGTTAGAAAATTCCATCACGTAGTAGTTTTTGTCTTCTTCGATAGCACGTTCAAAGGCTTTACGTTCCCACGGCTCAAGCTTCTTCAGCCAGCTTTGGTACTTATTACGCTCTTTGTTTGTAACCGTAAACTGATCGTTTTCGTCGTAGAAATCGGTGATGTCGGGAAAGCGTTCTACCCACAGTTTACGGCCTTCTTCTTTATTACGTTCAACGGTTAGCGACATAGGCTTGTCTTTTTCGAACTGACGCTCACGGGCATAATCGATATCCGGATCTTCAGTATCCAGACGCAGCTTGTACACTTTGTCCAGTGAGATATCCACGTGATCGGTGGTGTAGAACCAGCCACGCCAGAACCAGTCCAGATCAACGCCTGACGCCTCTTCCATGGTGCGGAAGAAATCAGATGGCGTAGGACGCTTAAACATCCAGCGCTGGGCGTATTCTTTAAAGGCAAAGTCAAACAGCTCACGGCCCAGGATAGTTTCGCGCAGAATGTTCAGGGCAACTGCTGGCTTGGTATAAGCATTCGGGCCTAAACGCAGTACAGAATCAGACTGTGTCATGATCGGTACCTGAGTTTGTGACTTCATGTAACCTGTTACGTCGCGTGGTTCAACACCCCATGGAATGTCCGGATCCCATTCGCGACCGGCAACGCCGTCGAGGAAGCTGTTTAAGCCTTCGTCCATCCAGGTCCACTGACGTTCGTCAGAGTTAACGATCATCGGGAAGTAAGTATGCCCCACCTCGTGAATAACCACGCCAATCAGGAAGCGCTTCTCAGCCAGTGAGTAAGTGCGTGAGCCGTCGTCCTGTAATTCAGTACGCGGGCCGTTGAAGGTGATCATGGGGTATTCCATGCCGCCTACCGGACCATTTACCGACTGTGCGGTTGGGTACGGGTAGTTAAAGGTAAAGCGGTTGTATACTTCCAGCGTATGTACGATGGACTCAGTAGAATATTTCTTCCACAGGTCGCCGCCTTCTTTGGGCCAGAAAGACATCGCCATTACGTGCTTCTGTGGACCGCCCTGCTTAACGCCTTTGGCATCCCACATAAATTTACGTGAAGAGGCCCAGGCAAAGTCACGTACGTTGTCGGCTTTGAAGTGCCAGGTTTTGGTATCGCTGGTGCCTTCCTTTTCGTTTTCCAACGCTTCTTCCGGCGTAACGATGAAGACCGGACGGTCAGCATCTTCGGCTTCTTCCAGACGTTCGCGCTGTTCACTGGTCAGCACATCTCTGGGGTTTTGCAGCACACCGGTAGAAGAGACAATATGGTCAGCCGGTACGGTCATGGATACTTCGTAATCACCAAATTCCAGGGTGAATTCACCGCGACCGATAAATTCTTTGTTGGTCCAGGCTTCATAATCGGTGTAAGCCGCCAGACGCGGGAACCATTGAGCCAGCAGGAAAATATCGTTGCCGCCTTCACGTTCGTCATCCGGGAAGTGCTCGTAACCAGAACGCGCTGATACTGCATCTTCTTCAACAATGTTGTAGCCAAAGTCGATGTTCAGTTCGGTTTTCTTGCCCGGCTTTAACGGCTCAGCCAGATCAACACGCATCAGGGTGCCAACAATCACGTAGTGCAGTGGCTTACCACGACCATCGGTGACTTTCTTGATTTGGTAACCCAGTTCGTTGTCGTCAACAAACTGCTGGCGACGAATGGCGCCCATGGATAATTTGGCTGGTGAGCTGCCAGAAGCGGCAGAAGTTGCTGGACCACGATTACCAATACCACCAAAGGTAGTGGTCAGTGCCGACATGGAGTCGTCACGGAATTTGTTCTGGTCCAGTTGGATCCACAGGTATTTCAGCGTATCCGGCGCATTGTTGTGATAAACAATTTCTTCGCTGGCATCAATGCGACGCTTCTCTTCATCCAGCGTAACATCAATGTCGTAATCAACTTTTTGTTGCCAGTACTGGTGGCCTGGCTCACCCGCTGCGTTACGATAAACGTTTGGCGTGGGTAATACTTCTTCCAGCTGGCGAAACTTATCCTCAAAATCACCTTTGGTTTGCTTGATTGCACCATCAGCAAAAGCTGGCGTGGCTGACATAATCGACAGCACTGGCATCAACCAAACTAACTTCGGCATACGCTTACTCATAGGTATTCCTTCGTCGTTAAGTGGAAAATGGCTCAGATTGACGAGAAGGAATTCCTTAACGCATCGTCACCTATATTTATTAGAAGACACATAGTTTAATTCTAATACGGTGAAATTTGCCAGCGATTGACCGTAAATAGCCAAAAACTGAACGCAAACAGAGCTTCACAGGGCAAGATATTCGTGGTTTTTTGTTTGTTTTGTGGGCGCGTTGTAATATTCTTAACACCCCGTTTATCTATCGATTTCTCCAGATGAGTACATTTTCCTGGCAACGCGCTGTTATCAAGATAGGAAGCGCTCTGATTGCGCCAGACGGACAGCGATGCAGTGGCCGGTACTTACTTCCCATAGCGCAATTTATCAATGCCAGCCGTGAGGCGGGTAAAGAAGTGATTTTGGTGTCTTCAGGCAGTGTTGCCGCCGGAAGAGCCAAAATCCCGGTCAATCACGTGGCATCCATCGCTGAAAAGCAGGCCATGGCGGCCATTGGCCAGATTGATATGATGGCGAACTGGCAGCGTTTTTTTGATTTTCCCTGTGCTCAGGTGCTGCTGACCTATGACGATCTGCACGACCGCACGCGCTATGTAAACATCAAAAATACCATTCGCGAATTACTCAACCATCAGGCCCTGCCCATCGTTAATGAAAACGACACCGTGGCGGTCAATGAACTGAAAGTAGGTGATAACGACAACCTGGCTGCCTACACCGCTCTGGTGGCGGGCGCCGATACGCTGATCATATGCTCCGACATCGATGGCCTGTACAGCGCAGACCCGCGTAAAAACCCCGATGCGACGCTTATTCCCGAAGTGGCACACATTACCCCGGATATATATGCCATTGCCGGCGGCGCTGGCACATCAGTAGGAACCGGCGGGATGCGAACTAAAATCGAAGCCGCGGATAAATGCACCCGCAGTGGTATTCAGACACTGATTGTTAATGGCCGTAATGGAACGGTTTTTGATGCCTTGCACGAAGGACAACTACCGGGCACGCTGTTTAAAGCACAACAGTCGCAGAAAACCGCTCGCCGTTTGTGGCTCGAACACACGTTAAAAACCCGTGGACGTATTGAGGTAGATGATGGCGCTAAAAAGGCCCTGATTAATAAGGGTGCTTCATTGTTACCCTCAGGTGTGGTGGAAGTAAGTGGTCACTTTAGTCCTGGCGACGCGATCGAAATTCACTGCGGTAAACAGGTGCTTGCTAAAGGTATTGCGCTGTACGGCGCGCAGGAGTTGCGACAAATCAAAGGGGCCAAGAGCGCACAGATCAATACTATCCTGGGGTATGACAGTGGCGAAGTGATTGTCCATCGGGATGATTTGGTGCTATTTAAGCCCTGAGACATTGTACGGCCTACCTGTAATGACTGAGCCGTAGCACTGCTACAATTAACTGATCCGTTAATCAAAGGGAGTCGGTATGAGTTTTTCAATTCGCAAAGCCGCCAGTGAGGCGAAAGTGGCCGCCAGACAGGTTGCCCGTTTAAGTGGCGAGCAAAAGCGCGCTGTTTTAATGGCTATCAGCAAACATCTGGTGAGCCAGGTGAGTAACATCTTAAGCGCTAACCAACTCGACCTGGAACATGCTAAAACGGTTGGGCTGGATGCTGCCATGGTTGACCGCCTGACCCTTACCGAAGAGCGGGTTATGGGCATTGCCAGTGCGGTAGCCTCTATTGCGAATCAAACCGATCCGGTGGGCGAAATCAAAGCGCTTAAAACCATGGCCAGTGGTATTCAGGTCGGCAAAATGCGCATTCCGCTGGGCGTGATTGCGATGATTTATGAGTCTCGTCCCAATGTCACTATCGATGCCGCGGCGCTGTGCTTCAAAGCGGGCAATGCCGTGATCCTGCGCGGCGGAAAGGAAGCGCTGCACTCTAATCTGGCGCTGGCCGCCTGTATTCACCATGTGCTGCGCGAATTTGATATCGATACGGCGGCAGTCACGGTGATCCCCGACCCGAATCGCGAGATCATGAATAAACTCATGACCTTAAAAGAGTATGTCGATCTAATCATTCCCCGTGGTGGAGAAGGTTTAATTGAATACGTAAGCGAGCGTAGCCAGATCCCGGTGATTCAGCATTATAAAGGGGTTTGCCATTTGTACGTCGATAAAGACGCCGACCTTGACCAGGCCCTGGGGCTGCTGGAAAACGGTAAAACCCAGCGTACCGGCGTGTGTAACGCGCTGGAAACCTGCTTAGTGCATCGCGCGGTGGCCGATACGTTTTTGCCCCGGGCGGCAGCCATGCTCAAGCAACATAACACCATGATCCACGCCTGCGACTCGTCGATTGGCCATTTTGCCGAGGCGATTTCGGCTACTCACGCCGACTGGCAGGCCGAATACCTGGCGATGGAAATTGCCGTGCGGGTGGTGGATAGTTACGATGATGCCGTTGCTCATATTACTGAGTATGGCTCCGGTCATACCGAAGTAATTGCCACGCAAAACTACACCACGGCCAACGCGTTTATCCGGGATATTAATTCTGCCGTGGTGATGGTCAACGCGTCCTCACGTTTTTCTGATGGCGGTGAACTGGGGCTGGGTGCTGAAATTGGTATCTCGACCAGTAAACTGCATGCCTATGGCCCTATGGGGGCTGAATCCCTGACCACCGAAAAGTTTGTGGTACTCGGACAAGGGCAAACCCGCGCGTAAACGTGGTTTAATCTCAACCATAAATGGCGTAGTGTTATATTTTTCGCGGCAGACGTTGTGTCTTCGTTGCCAGTCAGTCAATAAAGGATGAAAGAGTATTATGACGGATATTACCCCGTCCCTCAGCGATTACCCTTACCAGGTTACATTGCCAACCCGTTGGCAGGATAATGATATCTACGGCAATGTGAATAACGTGGTGTTTTACAGCTTTTTTGATACCGCGGTAAACCGCTTTTTATGTGATGAGGCGGGTATGGATTTTCGCACCAGTCCGGTAGTGGCTCACGTGGTGAGTTCACAGTGTCAGTTTATCTCCCATGTTGCCTACCCGGAAGACGTGGATGTGGGCGTTCGGGTTGCTAAAATCGGTCGTAGTTCCGTAACCTACGGTGTGTCCATTTACGCCGGTACCAATGAGCGTCGGGTGGCCCATGGCCAGTTTGTACATGTTTTTGTCGACCGCTCTACCGGCCGTGTTGTGCCTGTTCCGGCCCGCACCAGAACGGCCCTTGAACGCATTATTGAGTCGTTATAATGCGGGCGGTTGTGCTCGATAGCGATTCGCTGGGAACCGATCTTACCCTCAGCGAATTTGAATCATTACCTGTAACACTTACCCGTTATCCGACCACCACACCCGAACAGGTCAACGAACGTATTCGCGATGCCGAAATTGTGCTGGTGAATAAAGTGGTACTCAATGCCGACGCTTTAGGTCAGGCCGAAAAACTGCGTTACGTGGGCGTCCTGGCGACAGGTACCAATAATGTTGATACCGACTACTGCCAGCAACACGGTATTACGGTTAACAATGTTGACGGCTATGGCACCGATTCTGTTGCGCAGCACGCCATGATGCTGTTGCTGAATCTGGCCACCTCGTTTGCGCCTACCACCCAACAGGTAAAACAAGGCGACTGGTCACGCTCGCCCTATTTTTGTTTGCTGGATAACCCGGTAATGGAACTGGCTGGTAAACATCTGGTCATCGTGGGTTACGGTACGTTGGGGCAACGCTTTGCAGAGCTGGCCCGGGCGTTTGGGATGAAGGTCTCGGTAGCAGCCCGGCCAGGAACGGCCTCTGCTGAACGCAGAGCGCTGGATGATTTACTCCCTGAAGCGGACGTAGTGAGTTTACATTGCCAGTTGAGTCCGCAAACCAACAAGCTGATCAACGCTGAACGGCTGGCCTTAATGAAATCGTCGGCTTTGCTTATTAATACAGCTCGAGGCGGTCTTATTGATGAAGTGGCACTGGTAACAGCGCTCAATGGGGGGCAGATTGCCGGCGCCGCACTTGATACTTTATCAGTGGAGCCACCTCCGGCAGATCACCCCCTGTTACAGCTTGATTTACCTAACCTGCTGATTACGCCGCATTCGGCCTGGTCTGCCCAAGAGGCACGCCAGCGTTTGGTGCAAATCGCTGCTGAGCGTCTGCAAGGGTTTATCGAGGGTTGCTAAACGCTCATCAAACCTTGGCAAAGTATTAAATAAATACCGTCATACATCGGAAGTTTCGAATGAGACTATCTGGTATCTTTACCCCGTCATACCGGAAGATGCGAATGCATCTATCCGGTATCTCCCCAAAAAGTTTTACTCACTCAATAAGATTGTTTCAGGTAGTCAGGCTGTTAAGGAGATCCCTGAGGGCAATCCCGGCTCGGAGGCCGGGATGACCAAATTAGAGTCGGCCGTGATGACAAATGAAAGCTATTTTTTCTACCGGCACAACTTACTCAATTCCTGATTAAGCTCATACGAAGGTTCAGTAACGATTTTCTCCAGCACGGCGATACGCTCTTTTAAGGCGGCAATTTCAGCGTCTTTCCGGGCGGAAGTTTGCGTGTTTGCCTGCTGCGCTTTTTTAAACGGATTTACCGGCTTGCCGTAAAACCAGGCGCTTAGCTGCCATTGATATTTGGCATCCAGGTAGTGACAAAATAAACCCAGACCAAGCATGGCTGTTACCAATAAAACTATCTCTGTATGTGTCATTGTAATTTCCTCCGTAGGGACTAACCAACTGGTGTTGTTATGGGTATAGTCATCAGCCATTAAAAAAAATTACACAACGGTGTTATTTTTTTTGCTTAAGGCAGACTAAGGAAAGTAAGCAAAGTCATTTAACCTTTCATACCAGGATTTTTGTGCACAAGGACTTTAAGCAAATACTCGCTGAACATCAGGCCCTGCTGAGTCGCGTAGCGTCGAGCTACGAGGCCAATGAATCCGTGCGTCAGGAGCTGTTGCAGGAGATAGCGCTGGCGGTATGGCAAGGGTTAGAGCGCTTTAACGGCGATGCCAGTCTGAAAACCTACATTCTGAAAATTGCCCATAACCGGGCGGTGACCCACGTCAGTAAAGAGGTCAAGAATCGCGAGGTGAGTCAGCCGGATGACGACGATATTATTGGTACGGCAGGAGCAATTGATGAAGAACCTGAATATGTGGCGGCGCGAAGCCGGCAGGTAACCTCTCTGCTGGAAGCGATTCGTACCCTGCCGGTAACCATGCGTCAGGTAATGACACTCACCCTGGAAGGTCTTAGCTATCAGGAAATTGCCGAAGTGTGTGGCTTAACCAAGAATCACGTAGGTGTATTACTGCAGCGGGCGAAAACCGCGCTGCAGCAGAGGATGAACCATGAATAATGAAAAACCAGAGCAGGACTTAACCGCACTCTGGCAACAGCAGCCGGTGAGTGAAATCGATCTGAGCGATGTAACCCGGCGCCTCAGGCATCAGCAACGTCTGCAGCGCTGGTACATTGTTTCTGATTTCACGGGCTTTCTGATTGGCCTGGGGATGCTCATTTACAGCTGGGAAAAACTGCCTTTATATCTGGCCCTGGTATTGTGCGGCGTTATGGTATGTGGCGGCGTATTTACCGGCTTTGTTATCTGGTTGCGTCGGCATGCGGTACTGGCCTCGTTTGAAGATACCAGTCATTACCGCGAGACGTTAAAAAATCAGTATCTCAGTAATCAGAAAATCGCGAGGATCACCATGCATTCGGCCTGGAGTAGTGAATTAATTTTATTAATTATCTGGGGAATTGCTGCGGTGCTCGGCGATCTCACCTGGGAGTCGTTTGTGGATAAGGGCGGTGTGACGACCTTTATTATCATCAGTGCGCTGATGGCAGGCTTTGGATTCTGGGCTTATAAGCGTGAGCAGAAATTTAAACAGGAATATGCGCGGCTGGTCAGTCAGGAGCAAAACGACTTGTTCCCTTAGGCGTGCAGGCCTAAACTGCCCGCTCTTATACCGTTTAAACAGGCCAATGGTTACATGGATGATATTAAAAAGTTACTCGATAACAACGCCCACTGGGCTGCCCGGACTCATCAGGCCGACCCCACTTTCTTCGATACGCTGTCTAAGCAACAAACGCCCAATTATTTATGGATAGGGTGCTCAGACAGCCGGGTACCGGCTAATCAGATTGTTGATTTACTGCCCGGCGATATATTTGTGCACCGTAATGTGGCTAATATGGTCATCCACACCGACTTTAACTGCTTATCGGTTCTGCAGTACGCGGTGGACGTGTTAAAGGTAAAGCACATTATTGTCTGCGGGCACTATGGTTGTGGTGGTGTGGAAGCGGCCATGAGTGACAAGCAGTTTGGCCTGATTGATAACTGGCTGGGCCATATCAAGGATATCTATCAACAGCACTACAACGAAGTGCGGGCGTTGCCAGAGAATGAGCGTTCTGCGCGCTTATGTGAGCTCAATGTGCTGGCTCAGACCGAGAATGTGAAACGCACTACCATCGTAAAAGATGCCCTGGCCCGCAATCAGGCCTTAACTATCCATAGCTGGATTTACAGTCTTAACAATGGCCGTATCACCGACCTTGGCCTTAATGTGCCATCCATCGATTAGTCCTTGTCGTCTTTTTCTGTGCTGTCTTTGGGCTTGTTATCCCCCAGCGTGAACTGGTAGTAAAGATCAACAGTGGTATAGAGGCTGCGCACAATCTCCAGGTACAGGTTAGACAGGATTTGATAGCGTAATGCGACCTCCTGGCCGCCGCTGTTTTCGTTAGAAAACATGCCTACGCCATAGCGAACGGTCAGGTTTGAGGCGATTTTACCTGAAATAGCGACCTTGGTATCGCTGCCCTGACCGGTGGTACTGAGCGACAAATCCTCAATGCCCAGCGCATTACCTACATTACTGGTGAGTGATTCAGAGCTGGATAAACCAAAACCAATTAGCATGGCAGCATAGGAGTTTTCATCCATCTGACCGCCGCCAAGCCCGCCGCTGCCATTTAGCAGATAGGCCAGGTTTCGGGCCTGATCCATGCCGGGCTCAGAAAATAACGACACACTGGGTTGATTGGCCGGGCCTTCAACGCGGACACCTGCGATCACATCGTCTTCGGTCAGATCGGGATCGCGAATGGCTTCTACCAGCAGAATGGGCTGGTCTAACGGGCCGTTAAACTGAACCTCTCCGGTGCGGATGATCAGGTTTTGACCATAGGCCGCGTAGCGCCCGTTAATAATACGCAGGTCGCCAAAACCGGTAAGCGCTGGCTGGGTTTGCACATTCACGCCGCCACTCAGGGTCGCCTTTAAGCCAAAGGCATCGAGGCGCACTTCCTCGCGCTCGTTTTCATCGATGGTGACCATGATGTTGGCGTTAATATTATCTACCAGTGCTTCGCTCGGCGGCTCACCACGCAAGTGAACATCCCGCGACGGAGATACCGCACTGGGTGGGAGTTCGTTGATTTTCACCCGGGCATAGGGAATATCAATGTCACCTGAAATATCCACGCTTTGTGGACTCAGGTTAATCGACAGGTCTGGCGAGACTTTTACCCGGCTGTCATCATAATTCACGGTAAAGGCATCGCCTTTTACTGCCAGATCCACCAGCAGAGCGTCCTGCCAGTCTACTGAGCCGTTGAGCGTACCCGGGCCGTCACCAAGCAGATACTCCCCTTCAAAGTCGGCACTGGTTCCGTTGAGGTTAATAGTTTGCTGCCACTGACTTACCGCTACCGGTAAGTCTTCACTGTTTATCTCACCCCGATTAAGGGTTAACTGGCCATTCACTTGTGGAAGGCTTAGCGGGCCGTCCAGTTTAAGCTCACCGTTAATATTACCGTTGAGTTCATTCATGCGTGCAATCAGTGGCTTAAACGGCGCGAGCTGCCAGTCGGCAATGGTAATTTGGGCTTCGATGGAAGGTTGTTCGGTAAACGGAAATACCGTGGCCTGTGAAGTAATGGTACCAATCTGCGGGCTGGTTATATTGCCGCTCAGGGCCACCTGTTGTTCGTCGAACTGGCCGTTAAAGCTTACCTCATCGAGGTCAATGGTGACCGGCTCATTACCTGCCAGCTGCCACTTATCGGGGCTTACGGAAATCTGTAACTGGCCGGCGACTTTTTCACTCGCTGGGTCGAAGTTACCCTGGGTTGTGATGTTAAGCGTTGCATTGTTGCGCTCTACCAGTAATTCAGGCACCAGCTCATCAATCCATAGCCCGATGGGCAACGCATTGGCCTGAACATCCCAGTTGACCTGCGTCGGTGTATAATCCACCGCATTAATACACAGATTGCCCTTCTCTCTGGCTTCCCAGCAATGCTGACTCACCGAGAAATGCTGTGGGCTGGCTTCATAACGTAAAGCCACATCCGACTGTAATTCCCAGACTGTATTGAGCAACGCTAACTGCGTGTCTGATAATTTCCCCTGCCACTGCTGGTTTTGCCATTGACCGTCCAGGTTCAGGGTGGTGGTGTGTTCAGGCAACTGCAGATCGGCATTGAGGGCATGGTCGGCCAGTGAGCCGGTAATGGTGATTTTGCCATTCAGCGGTCCCTGATTGGCGGCCGCCTGACTCAGACGGGGACTGGCAAGGATATCAGTCAGTAACAGTTTTGAATCGATCACCGGCGCGTCCCAGGGCCCTTTTATAGCCACCGATCCAGCCAGCTGACCGGATATTTCGGGATACAGAGCCGCCAGCCGCTGCAGATCTATAGCTACCAGAGCATCCAGGTATTGTTGGTTAAACACCTGCCCGACGGCCGAAAAATGGTTCTCGGCCAGATCGCCGTTGAGGTTAGCTACCATAATGTCACTGTTCGCCGAATACACCGCATCGCCGGTAAGGGTAAACCTTTCCTGCAGGTGATCACCGCTTAAGCGAATATCCGATACCAGAACGTTAGGACCTTTATCACTCAGGCTCACCTGAGCTTTTACCACCCCGTGAACGTTGGTCGGGGCGAGCTCAGAGAAACCTTGCAAATCAACCCGGGTTAAGCGCGATATTCCTTCCCAGCTCAGCGAATCGCTAAAATAAAGCACGCCACTGTTAGTTACTTCGCCTTCAAGTAACTCGCTGTTAAGGGCTGAAACGGCCAGCGAGCGTTCGCTTAAAAGGGCTGCCAGGCTTACTTTTACCGGTGAAACATCCGGGATGGTAGCACCGCCGTCCAGTTGTATGGCGTATTCCCCCATCTGGCCTTGCACCGACAAAATACCGCTATCAAGTTCAATATCAGCCAGCGGGTTTAGCGCCTGAGCAGGCCATCGGCTATGTAATGATACCGGCAGGCTGTCACTGAGCAGATTGGCTTTGCCGGTGATTTCGGCGTTGACCAGTCCGCTGCTATTGATATTAAGCGCAAGGTCGCTTAAATCGCCTTCGGCTGAGAGCTCTGCATGCTGGGTAGTTTGCTCAACAGGAAGATCTGCAATGAGTGTTAAGTTGAGAGGATACTGACCGCTCAGAGTGACTTCACCGTCGAGACTCGCATTAACCTGCTCCATGTTCACACTGAGTGCCTGTAAGGCTATCCGGCTATTTTGTATTTGGGTTTGTTGCAAGGCTATATCCAGTGCTGCAACTTCCTGTTCACCCTGTACTACCCGGATATTTGAAATCTGCACGTCATTGGCCTGCAGCGTGAGCGGAATGTGCACTTCGGGCAAGGCCGGCGCCTGATAACTGATTGTCACTGGCGACGGCGGCTGTGGCTCGCTCTCAGGCAACATCAGCGTTAGGCCATTGAGCGCCAGATGGCTGATTTGTAGCGAGTCTATCCACTGAGCGGAGCTGGTTAACTGGTCGGCTTGTACGGTTATGGCCGGGCTCTCAAAGCGCGCGTCACTGATTTTTAGCTCATCCAGCGCTATCGCCAGCGGCAGGTTAATTTCGCCGCTTGGTTCAGATGGCTCCTGATCGCTGCTTTCCGCGGTGGCCAGTTGTTTTACATGTGGTGAGCTAACCTGTAGTGAAGTAATACAGGCTTTGCTGTTTAGCAGGCAGGTCCACTCGTGGGTCAGAGTGACTTTGCTAACGTTCACCTGCCACTGTTCGTTTTGCCAGCTGACTTTTTCCAGTGTCAGCTCACTTAACGGGCTCCCCGATACCGAATCAACCGCCAGACCGGGCACATATTTGTTAGCCGCGTAATTAATCAGCGGTGCGCCCAGTGGCGACAGCACAACCGCTATAATAAGCAGCAGAGTGAGCAACAGTATTAAGAAGCCTTTTGCCAGGCGATTAATACTCATAGCTCAGGCCCCAGCGAGAAGTGGAAGCGCCATTGTGTTTCAAAGTCATTTTTGCCCTGGGCAATGTAAAACCGTACCGGGCCAATCAGCGTTAACCAATGGGCACCAATACCCAGGCCCCGGGACAAGCCGTCAGAGAAGTCATTGGTGGCAGTACCCACATCGGCAAACACGGCCGCTCGCCAGTTATCGGCTACCGGATAAGCATACTCAACACTGGCCGTTGCCAGATAGCGTCCGCCGGTAAGTACCGAATTGCCCTCTTCATCGAGAACCTGTGGCGAGATTTCCTGATAGCGGAAACCCCGGATACTCTGATCGCCACCGGTAAAGAAACGCAGCGACGATGGGACCCGGTCAAAGTCTTCGGTACGAATGGCGCCGGCATCGGCGCGCAGATAAATTCGGTGGGTATCATTGATGGTGGTAATTACCTTGGCGTTGGCAGTAATTTTAAACAGGGAGATATCACTGCCGGCGCTTTCGTGCCCGCCCTGCACTGCCACAATATATTGCTGCCCCTGGCTGATGGTCAGCTCCTGATCGGATTTGGTGTAACCCACGGAATAACCGGGCATCAGCAGATTAATGGTTTGCGGATCGCTTATCCCCTGAGTAAACATCTCCCGTTCAAAGGTTAACGACACGCTGCGCTGCCAGGGCGAATTAGCCTCTTTCCAGAAGCGATGGCCCGAGATAGTCAGGGTTTCACTTTTCGTATCGCTGATTGAGTTGTCTTCAAATTCATAGCTGGTTTGAATACTGGCGTAGTCGTTATTAACGTCTTCCAGCGGAATGCGGTAGTCAAGGCTCGCCGCCTGTTCCAGCTTGGAGAAAAACACCTGGCCGGTAACCGAGTGTCCGCGGGTATTTACCCATGGCCGCTCCCAACGGGCCCGCACCCGGGGGCCTTTATCAGAGTTGGCGCCACCACCCACATTAAAAATATCCCGTGGCAGGTGGGTCAATGTGACTTCGATGGGAACCCGTGCTCCCTCGGCCCGACTTACAATGGGGCGGGCAATCGCGCGGGCAAAATAGCCGGTTTCATTCAGGCGGCGGTTAAATTCAGTCAGTTTGGCGGAGCTGTACTTCTCGCCGGCAGTGAAATTCCTAAGCCTGCCAATAATGGCTTCAGCCCGGTCGTCACCCACCAGTTCCACTTCGCCAAATTCGTACTGACGACCACTTTGTGCGATAAGCAGAATATTGGCTTCATTTTCTTCCCGCACCAGGTCGAGCCGGGTTGCCTGCCAGTAGAAATCAAAATAGCCATGAGACAGCGCATAATTGAACATCTCTGACTTAAACTTTTCGTAAGTCGGCTGATGCAATACGTCACCCTGTTTGAGCGGGAAGGCGTTATACCGTTGCCGAAAAGCATCATCGGTGCGCCCGTCGCCGATAATTTCACGGGTAACGTTTCTCACTTCTAGCGGCGTGCCAGGAGTAACGTGGATAACAAGCTCTTCTTCCTCGAAATAGAGAGTGACTTCAGCATTGTAAAAACCGAAAGGCTGCAGGGCAGTATTTACAGAGCGGATGATGCGTTCTTCGGTGGGTTCATCAAGTGTGTTGTTGGGCAGTTTGACCTGTGCCAGATGCAGCTCTATGTTGTCTTCCAGATCATCCCGGTCTACCCCTTTTAGCTCGTAGTCCAGAGCCCATGCGGGATAGCAGGTTAAGAGCAACAGCGAGGTCAGCGCCAGCAAAGCGCGACGAAAAGAGAAAAACATACCAGCGGACATTAACGGACTGTGTGCTCCTTGCACTGCATACAAACATAAAGGTCAATTCATAAAGCAGAATTTACGCCAAAAGTGTAACGTCTTAAGCGGTTTGGCTACAGCATTTTCAGCTAATTTCCTGTTTGTTGCGACAGGTATCGTCTTTCGTTTATATTAAGCGCAAAATTTTATTATAAAAAAACAAGGAACGTTGGATGTCTTGCCTGATAAAACCACTGGCAGTGCTGCTGTTCAGTTGGGTCGTACTGCTGCCTGCTGCTCAGGCGGCAAAGCCGCAACCTGTCGAAGTTTTTAGCCGTCTGCCGCAGTTTTACAGCGTATCGATGTCACCAGATGGACAACGTTTTGCTATGGAGCGAAACTCTGCCGATGGCGATCTGGCTGTACTGATGACGCTCGACCTCTCAACCGGAGATGCGTTCTACCTGCTTAAAGCTGATAACAAGAAAGTTAAAATTAACTGGTATCGCTGGGCAAATAATGAAGATCTGTTAGTCAGCGCCCGCTACGAAGTAAGCCGCGCAGGGCAGAAGTTTTTCCGCACCCGTTTGTATCTGATGAAATACAATCAGCAAGGAGGCGACCCTGAAATGGTTATCGACTGGCGGCACATTCAACGTTATCAGAACGATGTGGGTTATGTGCCGCAGTTTCAGGATGATGTCATCGATTATCTGCCAGACGACCCGGACCATATTCTGATGGCTATCGATATCTCCCGACCTTTCGAAAAATCAGTTTTCAAAGTCAATCTAAAGAACCGTAAGATCAATCGATTAATTAAAGGCAAGAAACGTATTCGCGACTGGATAACCGACCGTCAGGGGAATGTGCGAATTGGTATTTCTCTGAATTATGAAACCGGCGATCGTGAGATTTTCCTTCGCGATGCAGATGATAATTACGAAGAGCTGTATGCCTACAATGTATCAAGTGATAAACCGGTATACATTTCGGGCTTTGCTGCCGATCCGAATATTCTGTATATCAAAAAATACCTGGGTGAATACAAGGCGCTATATAAACTCGATTTAACAACACGTGAAGAAACGCTGGTATTCTCTGATGAAAATTATGATGTGGATGGCGGCCTTATTTACTCCCCTGCTACAAATGATGCCATTGGTGTTTATCACCCACAGGCACCAGGCGGCCGCTTCTATTGGAACGATCGTTATGCCCCACTGCAGAAAGGACTGGATAAATTATTCAAGGATAGTCACAACTCGTTAAGGGCGTTTAGCCAGGACGAAGAAATCTACCTGCTTTATTCCGAGAGCGATACGCAACCTGGTCGCTACTATATTGGTAACCGGAAAGACGTGACGATTGACCTTCTGTTTGCTCAATACCCGGATATCGATACCGCAGCGCTGAGTGACCACGAGCGGATTACGTTCACAGCTCGTGATAAAACAGAGATTGAAGGCTACCTTACGTTACCAAAAATCGGCGAAGCGCCCTATCCAACGGTAATCTTTCCCCACGGTGGGCCGGGTGTTCGTGAATACAGCGGTTTTGACTACTGGACGGCTTACTTTACCAGCCGTGGTTATGCGGTGCTTCGACCTAATTTCCGAGGTTCTTCCGGCTATGGTTACTCGTTTAGTGAGTCACAAATGCAAAACTGGGGCATGGCCATGCAGGATGATGTGGTGGACGGTACCCAATGGATGATTGATCAGGGGTATGCTGATAAAAACAAAATTTGTATTGTAGGCGCCAGCTACGGCGGATTTGCCGCGTTAGCTGCAACCGTAAAAAGCCCTGAAGTGTATAAGTGTGCAGTGAGCTTTGCCGGAGTAAGTGATTTGGATCGCATCGTTCGGCGCGCACGAGGCTTTTTAGGCTCGAAGTTAGTTAAAAAGCAGATCGGTGAAGATGGTGATGATCGTGACAGACGCTCACCCATTAACTATGTGGAAAATATCAAAACGCCTATTTTGCTGGTCCACGGTGAAGAAGACCGGGTGGTTCACGTAGAGCAGAGTCGCCTGATGGCCGATGAGCTTGATGATGAAGACAAGGAGTACCGCTATGTTGAGCTGCCTTTGGGTAATCATCACCTGGAAATCCAGTCGAACAGGATTAAGCTCTTTAAAGAAATGGATAAATTCCTTGCCGAATACCTTTAACCAACAGTTTGTAATACCCTGTCCGGGTGAGCTGCTCTAAACGCGCCCGGACAGGTGCTGAATTAACCGGTTGATCCAGATCAGCCGAGCCTGGAATAAGCGGGGATTAGCCACCTTGTTGTGGCTAATCGGCGTACAATAACTCCGTAACGAAGGAGAATTGAACGTGACCGATAGCCAAAAACTGACTGCTGTACCTACCCCTGAAAACGCCCACGAGCACCCGCATTCACTGTCTGAAATGCGCCACGACGAGCAGTATATTGCTGAGTCTTTCCGTTCCGGCGAATATCCTTACAAGCGCAAAGTAACGCGTCAGTTTTACGAACAGCATAAGCATCAGCTGCAAGTGGAACTGCTCAAGGTCCAGAAATGGGTTAAAGAGAGCGGCGAGCGGGTGGTCATGTTGTTTGAAGGACGCGATGCGGCAGGTAAAGGGGGCACCATCAAGCGCTTTATGGAGCACCTGAATCCTCGTGGTGCCAGAGTGGTGGCACTGGAAAAACCGTCGGAAGAAGAAAAAGGTCAATGGTATTTTCAGCGCTACATCAAGCACCTGCCCACCGCGGGCGAAATAGTCTTATTCGACCGCTCCTGGTACAACCGGGCCGGCGTAGAGCGGGTGATGGGTTTTTGTGAGCCAAATGAGTACCTGGAGTTTATGCGCCAGACCCCGGAGCTGGAGCGCATGCTGGTGAACAGTGGAATTCGGGTTTTCAAATTCTGGTTTTCGGTTACCCAGGAAGAGCAAACCCGCCGCTTCCAGAAACGGGAAACCGATCCGCTCAAGCAATGGAAGTTAAGCCCCATTGATAAGCTGGCGCAGGAAAAGTGGGATGACTACACCGAGGCAAAAGAAGCGATGTTCTTCTACACTGATACCAACGATGCGCCCTGGATGGTGATTAAGTCGGACGATAAAAAGCGCGCCAGACTTAATTGTATGCAGTATTTTCTGCATGCCATGCCTTACCCGAACAAAGACCGCCGTATTGCCAAAGCGCCGGATCCACTGATAGTGGGCAGGGCCTCAACTGTTATCGACAGGGACAACCATATTCTGGGTAAATCCCTGCACCCCGACCAACAAAAAGCCTGAATCTTCAGGCTCTGTAAACTGTGTAAAAGTGTCTGTTTGAGCAGACACTTTTACCAGGCTATCCCTCTCTGCTCTTATCCCTTCAATTCTAATTTATTGTTAAATATAGCTATTTAAAAACTGGCAAGGTATTCGCTATACCATATTATTATGCCGCGAAAGCGGTGCAGTATTTAAAAAGGAATGGCTAATGATTATTGTCATCTTACTGGGACTCACCTTACTGGCAACAGTTATCAAATTTCAGGGCGCATCGCGCCTGATGAATCGCTTGGGTAAATTCATCATGATTGCCGGTATTTATGTGGTATTTTTAAGCAAAGTCGTTAAAGCATTATTGTTCAGACATCATTAAAAAAAGGCGCTCAACATGAAAACAACTAAACATATTCTGACTCTGGTTTTTATTGGCTTATTTTCGCTGGTCTTAACCGCTTGTAGCGAAGAAAAGAAAGAACAGGCTGAAGACTCTTTAAGTGACTTTAAAAATGCTGCCAGCCAGGCCATGGACGATGCTAAAGATGCCGCCTCTGATGCTGCTGACAAAGCCAAGGACATGGCAGAAGATGCCGCCGATAAGGCTGAAGAAATGGCCGACGACGCTGGTAACGCAATCGAAGATGCCTGCGAAGACGCAAAAGAGAAAATGGATTTGGAAGACAAAGACTGCTAGGCAGACTTTTCCTGTCGTTGAATCTGGTTTATCTGCTACCAGATTATTGCGTTATGCCGGATAGCCGTTTGTGCGCTATCCGGTGTGCAAATCAATGAACCCCCGGGCGCTTTACTGCCCATGCCGGCGACCCGGCTAAATTTTCCACGGCGTTTTACCGTTAATTCGCCCTTATTCGAGCGCAGTTGTCATAATCTTCCGGTATAATCACCGGCTAAATTTATTTTCTTCTCTGTGGCCGGTCTATCCCGCCTATACTACCTTTTAACCGGAATATCCTTTTGTTATGACGCAGAAAACTACTCATGTGAAACCCGCTCTCGGCTTGCCGGAGTTTATAGCTCTGATGGCGTTAATGACGTCGTTGGTGGCACTGAGTATTGATGCCATGCTGCCTGCGCTGGATGCTATCGGCACGGCGATGGGCGCGAAGGATATTCATGAAAGTCACCTGATTGTGTCTTTGTTTTTTGGTGGCATGGCCGTTGGCCAGTTATTTTTTGGCCCCTATTGCGACACCCGCGGTCGCCGCGAGGCCATTATTCTGGGGCTGGTTATCTTTGCCGTAGGTACGGTGGTGTGTATGCTGGCCGATGATATGCAAACTATGCTTATTGGCCGTGTCATTCAGGCCTTTGGGGTATCCGGCCCGCGCATAGCCTCCACCGCCGTGATCCGCGACCAGTTTGCCGGTGAGGCTATGGCCCGGGTTATGTCGTTTATTATGATGGTGTTTATTCTGGTCCCAATGCTGGCTCCCATGGTGGGTCAGTGGGTACTGAATATTGCTTCCTGGTTTCATATTTTTACCCTGTTTCTGCTGGTGGCCGTGTTTACCGGTACCTGGTTCTGGATCCGGCAGCCGGAAACCTTACCGGCCAGTCGTCGCAAACCGTTTTCATGGGCGCAGTTTTTCCGCTCGTCGCTGTTTATCGTTACCCATAAGCCCGTGATTGGCCCGACGCTCGCCATGGGCTGTGTGTTTGGTGGCTTCCTGGCCTATTTGAGCGCGTCGCAGACTATTTTTCAGGGCTTCTATGGCGTGGGCGAAATGTTCTCCTATATCTTCGCTACCCTGGCGTTCTCCATTGGCCTGGCGTCTTTTATCAACAGTAAAATTGTGATGCGGTTAGGGATGTACCGGGTTACTCAGGTGGCGCTGATTGGGTCAGTGGTGTTTGCGGTTATCTTTCTGGGCATCATCGAAATGTTTGATGGCCTGCCGCCACTGGTGGTGACCATTGGCTCGTTGTTTATCGGCTTTTTCTTTGTGGGTTTGTTGTTTGGTAATCTCAATGCCATGGCTATGCACCCGTTAGGCGATATGGCAGGGCTGGGCGCAGCCATTATTGGCTCACTATCGAGTATTATCGCGGTGCTGGTTGCTACCACGGTGGATTCTTATCTCACAGAAGACCTGTTCCCCATTGGTGCAGGTTTTCTGGTGTTCTTCACGCTGGCCTTTATTATTATCCGAATGAGCCTGCAAAGGCCGGATAAACCGGCAGAATCGCTTTCTTAGCGAAAGCGATTGCCGTTAACCAACTGAACCACTGCCCGTGGGCGCTGGTTTTCAACGATTTCTACATTCCGTGAATGGCGTTCACCATTACGTAATTTGTCGTATTGCAGCTGTTTCATTTCCAGCTGTTTGGCAAATTCGTAAAACGCCATACAGTCTTCCCGACTTAATTCATTGTGCTGGCGGGTGAGCTGCGTATCGATATACATGCTTTCCCCGTTAGCGGTCAGTGTTGCCACTGCATCATAGGGCTCACCGTAATTTTCGACGCGTAGAGCTCTGACCATTTTGACTTCAAAGATCCAGTCGCCAATTTGCGTAAACCTGGAAATGCCTGACTGCATGTAATTCTCCCCTCAGGATGACATTAATTATTATGATTGCTTTTTTCAGATAACCAGTAGTTACTACAAGCATTGTGCCAACTATTATGTAATGGATTATCAATAGTTTAGCGAACGCGAAGCCAATTGGTGCAAAGCGATCTGTATGCAGTTGGTAACACAATAGGTAAAGGAGAGGGATTGGCGTTAGGTGACAGGCTAACCGTTAGCCTTGATTAAGTCTCTTGTGTTATGACCGATTTAATTCCGGCAAAAACCTTCATGGCATTGATAGCTCTGGGAAACCCGGCATAAACCGCAGTCTGAATGAGGATTTCCTCGATTTCTGCCAGGCTAAGCCCGACATTTAGCCCCGCGTGAATGTGTACCGTTAACTGTTCCTCTGTATCGCCAATGGCTGCCAGCATTGCAATGGTTGCGATTTCCCTGGCTCTTAAATCGATTTGTCGACGGTTGTAAATATCACCAAACGGAAATTCGACTACATAATTGGCCAGCGACTCCGACACTTGCCTGAGATCTTCGACTACCTCTTCACCAGCGCGACCATCGATACGTTTGAGGTTTACCACTCCGCGCTCATAACGAGAGCTAAGCCCACCTGATTGCGGCGTTTCATCAACGGGAGTCAGGATGGTGATCTCTGGTGCTTTAGCGAGGATTTCGTCATACAGGGCAAACACACGCTTGGTATAAGGTTGCGCATAATGGCTATCGAGTGCTGACTGGTTACGAAAATGCTCTACCAGTACATACTGAGAGCAATGCTTATCTGCAAACACCTCGAACCTAAAACAACCCGACTCAGCTCTGGTTGGCTGAATTAAAGCGCTTAGGGCTGCAAGGCCCTGCTCGAAGAATTCAGGCTTAGGAGTAATTTTAGCCACAATATGTATTGAGTTATCTGGATTTATCATGATGACGATTCCTTTAATAGTTTTTTGGTTAAAGTAATGATAGGGGCAGCAAGAACATAAGCAGTCAGAAAAGCCATTGGCCAGGCATTCAGATAGGCGAGCCCCCAGTGTTTTATGAAGCCTGGGCCCAAACCTAAGTTGATATAGGTTACCCAACCTGATACCAGTCCCGACAGACACATTGAAAACAGTGCGGTAAAAAGCAATTTGTGCATTCTTTCCTCCTTTTGATGTACCCATATTGTATGGGGCGGCTGGCGCGTTAGAATGGCGATTAAGGAAAGGTAAATGTGAAGGATTTGCTGTGCTGGATGATCTGCAATTGTTTGTCGAAATAGTAAAACGAGGCAGTTTTGCTAAAACCGCTGAGGACTTAAAGGTAACGCCATCCACCCTGTCAAAAAGGTTAAGCGCACTGGAACGAAAGCTTGATCGGGCCTTACTTACACGCACCTCCCGCGGGGTTATTCTGACCACTTTTGGTAAAGAGCTTTATGAAGAAATAACCTCACCAATGAATGCGTTACAAAACACAGTTGCCAGGTTATGCCAGGAGGATGTTTCCAGTTTAAGCATCCTGTGTCCGCAAAACCTGATAGTCGGCCCTCTGTTTGAGGTTATTTCGCAATATAGCCAGCGGTATCCGGAAATGGTGCTTAATATTGAGCCCAGTAATCAAAATGCGCTGTTGAGTCAGAAGCCGTTTGACGTAGCATTCAGGGTGGGTAAGCAGGAGGATTCTGCATGTTATCAGCGGCGACTGGGTGAAATAGCCGTGAGCGTGATTGGGCCGCCGGTGATAACGCCGGACATGCATTTATTTTTGGCATATTCGCCTGCACAACTCGCCCCAAACGTGCGTGAAATTGAACTCATTAAATCGCAGTTTGCGCATGTTTCTCAGGTTGGAGATATTACACTGGCCAGAAAACTGGTTGAGCAAGGCCGTGGTGCTGCGCTTTTACCAATGACCGAGATTGCCGTGCTCGATAGAAAAACGAAAAATACGGTGAGGTATTATTCAGAGCCACTGTTCTCACGCCCAATCTACGCACTTTGGCCCAACTCCAGCGAGGCTTTGCCCGCGGTTAAAGCGCTAATCGAACTGGCTTTGTCGCACTGTGAGCAACACTCAGCATTGAACGGTAAAACGATAGTATTGGGAAGCTAGTGACACGTTGGATCATGCTTTCTTACGGGCATAAAAAAGCCCGACCAAATTGGTCGGGCAAAAGGGCTTGGTTAAGCACCTAACGACAGAAACTGTCTACGCTTCGATGATGGCTTTCATGTCCGTCATGTAACCGCGTAATTCTTTACCAATGGCTTCAACGCCAGTGTTGCGAATCGCTTCGTTAACCTCAGTAAGACGTTTGTTGTCTACCTGGTTAGACGCTACGTTCAGACCTTTACCGATAACCGAAGTGTCGATGTTAGGCATGAACTTTTCGCGCAGTAATGGTACTGCTGCGTTCGCAAATAAATAGTTACCGTATTCTGCTGTGTCAGAAATAACCACGTTCATTTCGTACAGACGCTTACGCGAAATGGTGTTCGAAATCAGTGGTGTTTCGTGCAGTGATTCGTAGTAAGCCGACTCTGGCAGGATGCCTGCTTCAACCATTACGTCGAAGGCCATCTCTACACCGGCTTTAATCATTGCTACCAGCAAAATACCGTTATCGAAGAATTCCTGCTCTGAGATTTCGCCATCGTAAACCGGGGCATTTTCAAAACCAGACTGGCCGGTTTCTTCACGCCATCCTAACAGGTTTGCGTCATTGTTTGCCCAGTCAGCCATCATGGTGCGGGAGAATTCGCCGCTGATGATGTCGTCCTGGTGTTTTTCAAACAGTGGGCGCATCAGAGTCGTCAGTTCTTCTGACAATTCAAAAGCTTTTAACTTCGCTGGGTTAGACAGACGATCCATCATGTTGGTTACGCCGCCAATTTTCAGCGCTTCAGTGATAGCTTCTAAGCCATACTGGATTAAGGCTGCTGCATAGCCGGCATCGATGCCGTCAGCAGTCATTTTTTCGTATGCCAGAATCGCAGCAGTTTGTTGCATACCACACAGGATAGTTTGTTCACCCATCAGGTCAGACTTAACTTCTGCAACAAAAGACGATTCCAGCACACCAGCACGGTCACCACCAGTGGCGCTTGCCAGTGCTTTAGCGATTGGCCAGCCTTCACCTTTCGGATCGTTCTCCGGGTGAACCGCAATCAGTGTTGGAACACCAAAGCCACGCTTATATTCTTCACGTACTTCTGTACCCGGGCACTTAGGCGCACACATAACAACAGTGATGTCGCTACGGATTTGCTGGCCTTCTTCAACAATGTTGAAACCGTGTGAGTAACCTAAGGTTGCGCCTTCTTTCATTAAAGGCATAACCGCTTCTACTACACTGGCGTGCTGCTTATCAGGCGTCAGGTTATAAACTACATCTGCAGTTGGGATCAGATCCTGATAGGTACCTACTTTAAAACCGTTGTTAGAGGCGCGTTGGAATGAGTCACGTTTCTCATCAATCGCAGCCTGACGCAGCGCATAGGCAACGTCCAGCCCTGAATCACGCATGTTGAGTCCCTGGTTCAGGCCTTGTGCACCGCAGCCAACGATGACAATCTTTTTACCTTTAAGAAACTCACAACCATCAGCAAATTCGTCGCGATTCATAAAGCGACAACGACCTAACTGGTCCAGTTGCTGGCGTAGAGACAGAGTGTTGAAATAATTAGCCATAAAAAAAATAATTCCGAACTTCTTTTGTCGTTATCCCTTTGCTTCACTCAGCTGGGATGACCTCGTCATTGACGACTTGTAGCAAAGATACGCTACCCCTTTCGTTTTGAAAAATGATATATTTGCAAAACAGTGTTGCAAAAAGTGAAATCACCATGGATTTTCGCAGTCTACAGCTATTTAATCATCTCGCAAAAAGCTTACATTTTGGTGACACAGCCGATGCTATGTTTGTGTCGCCGTCCACCTTGAGCCGCGTGATCCAGCGCCTCGAGGAAGAGTGCGGTTGCGTGCTGTTTAAACGGGATAATCGCTCAGTGGCGCTCACCCATGGTGGCCATAAGCTGTTGAATTTTAGTGAACAAGTGCTTGGTGAATGGCAGCAGGTCAGGCAAGAGCTACGCGACGATGGTAAGGCCTTACAGGGGGAGCTCAGTCTGTATTGTTCCGTAACAGCCAGCCAGAGCCACCTACCGTCTGTACTCTCTCGTTTTCGCCAGCGTTACCCCGGCGTAGATATCCGTTTGGTTACAGGCGATCCGGGGTTGGCAATTGAACATGTAAAGCATAAAAAATCGGATGTCGCTATTGCTATTCACTCCCCGGAGTTTCCAACCGACCTGTGTTTTTCCGGATTAGACTTCGTACCCTTAGTATTAATTGCTCCCCGTGAACGGCGATTAACTCAGTTGGCGCAGGTTGACTGGCGGGTCAATCAGGTAATACTGCCCGAACAGGGGCCAAGCCGCCGTATTGTTTATCATTGGTTTGCCGAACACGGCATCAGGCCTAATGTGTATGCCTCGGTAGGAGGAAACGAAGCCATTGTGTCTATGGTGGCGTTAGGCTGTGGGATTGGCTTTGTGCCGCAGGTAGTGCTCGACCACTCCAGTATGTCATCCAGCGTTACCCGCATCCAGGTAGACGATATCGGCTCCTACGAGTTAGGCCTGGCCTGCTTACAGGAACGCCGTCACGAGCCGTTAATCAACGCGCTGTTTCAGCTTGAGTTAAACTGACGAATTAAATTATCCAGTGCCCGGTAACCTAATGCTTCGCCAATATGGTCGGTGTTAATCTGCGCCTGGTTCTCAAGGTCTGCGATAGTTCGGGCAACCTTTATGGTGCGATGAAATACTCGCATCGACAGCTTTAGTTTGGTGGCAGCGCGCTGCAGAAAATCCTCAGTTTCCGCTGGCATGGCGCAATAGGTACTAAGCTCTGCCACACTTAGCGCAGCATTGCTCTTGCCCTGACGCTGCAGCTGAATTTGGTGGGCCGCCATAACTTGTTGCCTGGCGATAACCGCAGAATCCTCACCCGACACCGGCGGTGCAAACGCGTAAGAGCCTGGCCGGCGCACTTCAATTTGAATATCAATACGGTCGAGTAAAGGCCCGGAAAGCTTACTTAAATAGCGCTGGATCTGTTGTGTGGTGCTGCGGCCGTCGTCTATATCGCCGGTCGGGCTCGGGTTCATTGCAGCCAATAATTGAAATCGGGCCGGATACCTGGCCTGACCGGAAGCGCGGGACAGGCAAATATCCCCGGTCTCCAGCGGCTCGCGCAGTACATCGAGCGCCTGGCGACCAAACTCCGGCAGCTCATCTAAAAATAATACCCCATTATGGGCCAGCGACACTTCGCCCGGCTGCGGGTGTGCACCACCGCCAGTCAGGGCAATGGCTGAGGAGGTATGATGAGGAGAACGAAACGGCGGCGTTAACCACTCTTCGGTGTCACGCTGTTCACCCTTAACCGAATAAAGCGCAGCAGTAGCCAGCGCCTGTTGATGATCAAGTTGCGGTAACAAACTCACCAGGCGGCTGGCGAGCAGGCTTTTTCCGGTGCCGGCCGGCCCTACCATTAAGAGATTATGCGACCCCGCTGCCGCAATACACAGGGCGCGTTTAGCCTGCTGCTGACCGATGATGTCATCCCAACGCGGGCTCGGCGGCGCCAGAGATACCTCGTTGCTGGTGTGCTTAAGTTGAAGAGGTTGTTGGCGCGTGAAGTGCAGAAAAGTATTCAGCAGTGTGGCTGGCAGCAGATATTCCAGGTTATCCACCAATTGAATTTCCGCTTCGTTACCTGCCGGAAGCACCAGGGTATGGTTATCTTCTGCACAGCGCATAGCCACCGGCAGCAAGCCGGGTACCGGGCGGATATCGCCGTTTAAACTTAGCTCTCCGGCAACTTCGGTATGATTAACCGGTGACTGTTCGATTAGCCCCATAGCAATCAGGATCCCCAGCGCGATGGCTAAGTCATAGCGTCCACCGCTTTTGGGAATATCAGCCGGGGCCAGGTTAACCGTTATGCGCCGGGCCGGATATTCAAATCCGCTGTTTATCAGGGCGCTGCGAACCCGCTCTTTGGCTTCCTGCACGGCGGTTTCGGCCAGACCGACTAACTTAAAGGAAGGCAGACCATTGGATAAGTGCACTTCCACCTTTACTTTTGGTGCGCTGATCCCGGCGGCACCGCGGGTATAAACAATTCCCATTCCCATGATGTTCTGCACTGTTCCGGCGTTTTACAGAGCAGTGTAGTGAGGATGGGGACTTAAGAATACTGAGCCTTGGTGCAGATTCGTCGAAAGAAAGGCGGGTTTGGTCGGCCAAAAGGTTAATTTTTATGCCCTGCCCTTGATCAGGCCCCGGGATCCGTGGTATTTCTACGCCCCTGAAAGGACAACGTTACAGCCAGGCGTTAATTATCCTTTCAAAAGCCAGCCAAAAACTTCCGAATCTGTGTCTGTATCTCGTTATTGTCAGCCAATAAACTATTGGCGATAACGGTATTAATTATTCCGTGCAAATTGCACCGCGAGTGCCGCAGCGCTTTATGCGCACCTTATTGCACGAGTTTACACTGTTTATCTGCGAAAAATGCCGCTGTGCATTGGGTCGCAAGCCCGCGTCATGTATCATTTGACGCGGTATTAATTATGGTGGTCAGTTAGCAACTGACTACTCTTTACGGGTTATCTGAAACCCGCTTGTTCTTAAGGAAACGTCATGGCTAAGCAACTTGCTGATTATATCTGGTTTAACGGTAAAATTATCCCCTGGAAAGAGGCTACCGTTCATGTAATGACTCACGCTATTCACTACGGTTCATCGGTCTTTGAAGGTGTGCGTGCTTACAACACACCGGATCAGGGTACCTGTGTATTCCGTTTACAGGAACACACCCGTCGCTTGTTCGACTCGGCCAAAATCTATCGCATGAACATCCCTTACACTATGGATGAATTGAATCAGGCGCTGATAGATACCATTGTTAAAAACGATCTGAAATCTGCTTACATCCGTCCGATTGCTTTCTTTGGTGATATTGGTATGGGCATTAAAGTACCTCTGGATGCGGAAGCAGAAGTATCGATTGCGGCCTTTGAATGGGGCGCTTATTTAGGTGAAGAAGCGCTGCAAAACGGCGTGAACGCGGGTATTTCCTCATGGAACCGTCTGGCGGCTAACACGATGCCGACTGGCGCGAAAGCCGGTGGTAACTACCTGTCTTCACAGCTTATCTCAATGGAAGCGCGTCGCCACGGCTACGGCGAAGGTATTGCGCTGGACCGTAACGGTTATATCAGTGAAGGCGCTGGCGAAAACATCTTCGTGATCCGCGATGGCGTTATCAGCACCACACCCAAAACGGCAGCTATCCTGCCGGGTATTACCCGTGACACGGTCATGACGCTGGCCAAAGAGCTGGGCTATGAAATCCGCGAAGAAAACATTCCGCGTGAAGCCATGTACCTGGCCGACGAAATCCTGATGTGCGGCACCGCTGCCGAAGTAACGCCGGTAAACAGCGTTGACGGTATTACCGTAGGTAAAGGCGGTCGCGGCCCGATCACCAAAGAAATTCAAGACATGTTCTTCGGCTTGTTTAATGGCAAAACCGAAGATAAATGGAACTGGTTAACCCCGGTTTATAAATAAGATATACCCTGACGGGACGAGAGTTTTTTATGCCAAAGTTAAGATCTGCAACCACAACACAGGGACGCAACATGGCCGGAGCGCGCGCTTTATGGCGGGCCACCGGTATGAAAGACGGCGATTTTGGTAAGCCTATTATTGCCATTGCCAACTCCTTTACCCAGTTCGTGCCAGGCCACGTTCACTTAAAAGACATGGGCCAGCTGGTGGCCCGAAGTGTTGAGGCTGCAGGTGGTGTGGCAAAAGAATTCAATACCATCGCCGTAGACGACGGTATTGCTATGGGCCACAGCGGCATGCTGTACAGCCTGCCGTCCCGTGAGATTATCGCCGACTCCGTTGAGTACATGGTTAACGCGCACTGCGCCGACGCCATTGTGTGTATCTCTAACTGTGACAAGATCACTCCGGGAATGCTAATGGCGTCTATGCGTCTTAACATTCCGGTGGTGTTTGTGTCCGGTGGCCCGATGGAAGCGGGTAAAACCAAATTATCCGACCAAATCATTAAGCTGGATTTGGTCGATGCCATGGTCGCTGCGGCAGACGATAAAGTGTCGGACGATGACACCAACGAAATTGAGCGCTCTGCCTGCCCGACCTGCGGTTCCTGCTCCGGTATGTTTACCGCCAACTCCATGAACTGCTTAACCGAAGCGCTGGGTTTATCACTGCCGGGTAACGGCTCAATGCTGGCTACTCACGCCGACCGCGAAAACCTGTTTAAGAAAGCTGGCGAATTAGTGGTTGAGCTATGTGAGCGTTGGTATAAAAACGATGATGCCACGGCGCTGCCGCGTAACATTGCCAATTTTAATGCCTTTGAAAACGCAATGAGTCTGGATATCGCCATGGGCGGTTCTACCAATACCATTCTGCATTTACTGGCAGCGGCAATGGAAGGCGAAGTGCCCTTTACCATGGCCGATATCGACCGCCTGTCGCGTAAAGTGCCGCACCTGTGCAAGGTGGCACCCTCTACGCCGCAATATCATATGGAAGATGTCCATCGCGCCGGCGGCGTATTAGGCATCCTCAACGAATTAAACAAAGGTGGCTTGCTGCATGGTGATTGCGCCCACGTGCTGGGTAAACCCATTGAAGATGTGATTGCCCAGTGGGATATAACTAATCCTGACAATGCCGATGCTAACACCTTCTACCGAGCAGGCCCTGCTGGTATTCGCACCACTAAAGCGTTTAGCCAGGACTGTCGCTGGGATGAGGCCGACGCTGACCGCAGTAAGGGGTGTATACGCGATCTGGAACACGCCTACAGTCAGGAAGGTGGTCTGGCCGTGCTGTTTGGTAACCTGGCAGAGAACGGTTGTATTGTGAAAACCGCCGGGGTGGATGAATCTATCCTGAAATTTACCGGCCGTGCGCGTATCTATGAGAGTCAGGACGAAGCCGTAGCCGCTATCCTCAACGATCAGGTGGTTGCCGGTGATGCGGTGATTATTCGCTACGAAGGCCCGAAAGGCGGTCCGGGCATGCAGGAAATGTTGTATCCAACTTCCTATCTGAAGTCTAAAGGCCTAGGCAAAGATTGTGCACTAATCACTGATGGCCGTTTCTCAGGTGGTACCTCTGGTCTGTCGATTGGTCACTGTTCGCCGGAAGCCGCCAGCGGCGGTGGTATTGGTCTGGTGCAGGAAGGCGATACCATTGAGATCGATATTCCAAATCGTACCATTAATATTGCCATTACCGATGCCGAGTTACAGGCCCGTCGCGCCGCGATGGAGGCCAGCGAACGTCCATGGCGTCCGGTTAGCCGTCAGCGTGAAGTATCGCTGTCGCTGAAAACCTTTGCCATGCTGGCGACCAGTGCCGATAAAGGCGCAGTAAGAGACCCATCCAAACTGGAAGATCTATGACTGTTACCGATCACGAATACCTGAAAAAAATCCTGCTGGCGCCGGTTTATGATGTGGCGGTTAACAGTGATTTGGTATTGTTATCGCGCTTAACCGCCGAGCTTGGCAACGACGTATTCTTAAAGCGTGAAGACCAGCAACCGGTTAAGTCTTTTAAACTGCGCGGTGCCTATAATCGCATCGCCAGTCTGTCGCCACAGCAGTTAGAGGCTGGCGTTATCGCCGCCTCTGCCGGTAACCACGCCCAGGGCGTGGCTTACAGCGCCAATATGAAAGGCATTAACGCCACTATCGTGATGCCGGAAACCACACCGGACATTAAAATAGAAGCGGTGCGCCGGTTTGGCGGCCAGCATGCTAACGTTGTGCTGCACGGCACCAACTTCGACACCGCCAGTGCCCATGCGCGGGCGCTGAGTGCGGAGTATGGTTACACGCTGATCCCGCCTTTTGATGATCCGGATGTGATTGCCGGTCAGGGCACCATTGCCCGCGAATTATTAGAGCAGAATCCTAACCTGGATATGCTGTTTATTGCTGTGGGCGGCGGTGGTTTAGCGGCGGGTATCTCGGTATACCTCAAGCAGTTAAAGCCTGAGATAAAGATTATTGCGGTGGAGTCGGAAGAGTCCGCCTGTTTTGCGGCGGCTAAACAAGCGGGAGAACCCACCAGCTTAAGCTCAGTGGGCATTTTTGCCGACGGTGTGGCGGTTAAACTGATGGGCAGTGAGACCTTCCGCCTGTGTAATCAGTATGTCGATGAGATCATGACGGTCACTAACGACGAAATCTGTGGTGCCATTAAAGACATTTTCGACGATACCCGTGTGATCGCCGAGCCTGCCGGTGCGATGTCGGTAGCAGCGATCCGCAAATACGTAAAACAAAACAACATTCAGGGCAAAAAGCTGGGCGGTATATTGTGTGGCTCAAACACCAATTTCCATACCCTGCGTTATGTGTCTGAACGTTGTGAGCTGGGTGAGCAAAAGGAAGCGGTCTTTGCGGTTAAGATCCCTGAGCGTCAGGGTGCTTTTAAACAGTTTTGCGAATGCCTGGGTGGCCGCACGATCACCGAGTTTAATTACCGCTATGCCTCGCAGACCGAAGCGCACATCTTTGTGGGCATTAAACTGCGCGGTGGCAAAGCCGAATTTGAAGCCCTAACCGCAGAGTTAGGTGACAAAGGCTACGAATGTTTTGATCTGTCTGATAACGAATTAGCCAAACTGCACGTGCGCCATATGGTGGGTGGTCGTCCGCCAACTATTCTTAACGAAGTGGTATTCAGCTTTGAATTTCCTGAGTACCCGGGCGCTTTGCTTAACTTCCTGAACACCCTGGGTGAACGCTGGAACATTACCTTGTTTCATTATCGTAACCACGGGGCGGCAGAAGGTCTGGTGCTGGCAGGGTTTGATATTCCGCCAGAAAGCCGCGAAGCCTTTGATGAGCACGTTACTGCGCTCAACTATTCCTGTCAGGATGTTACCGATAATCCGGCTTACCGGTTCTTTTTATCAGAACCAAAGTAACTCCGATACAAACTTAAGTACCCGGCACCAGCCGGGTATTTTTTTGTTTTGCACATTCGGGGTGATTAAAAAATAGCCTGAAAACACAACGCGCACTATACTTATCAGACATTATGTTCATAGGGAGTGTGACATGTTTAATCCTTTTTCTTTTCCACCCTTTGCCTGGAAGATGCCGTTAAGCGGTGATGTAAAGGATATTTCACCGGTGACAAGTTGGTTCTCCCCCCAGTACGAATTCAATATCGCCGGTAATGCGGCCCTTGAGAAGCAGGTGATCACGAAAGTGGCCAGCTACGGTAAGCAATTGGGTAAACTTACCAATGCCGTACTGGAAATCGCCGATGGCGAACCCGGAGAAGCGGTAGAATCACTCAGAGCAATGGCTAAGGAAATCGAAGAATTAAAGAACAAAACCTTGGTTGAAAGCATTGAAGCGGACTTAGCTAAATTAAAGGTTCAGGATAAAGCGGCCTACGAAGCATTGATAAAACGTCTCTAGCATCGGTGTTCTTAAAGCTAGTGCAAACCCAGTTCTTCACGTAGTTTGGTTTGTTCCTGCTCTATAGAGCTTAGTAGTTGCTGCACTACAGGTTGGTCTGCGATGTCTTTATACAGGTAGCGTGTTGGTTCAAGATACCACCAGGCTAATTCGGATCTGTCCGGGTAGTTATTCAGTATTCGCTCTGCGATAGCAAACTGCCTGGATGTCAGATTCAGCAAAAGTTCGTAAACTGATAGCCGATAAAATACATACTCTCGCGGATACAGGTTTTTATATTCTTCCAGTCGTCGCAAAGCCTTGTTGGCGATTGAGGTTGCTTTTTGGTGTTCACCCAACTTATCTAAGATCGCTACATAACTGGATAAATTATTTAATTGTTCAATTGAAACGTCAGGCGGTGTAAGCCCTGCGATGCGTTGGCGAAATTGAGCCAGTTGTTCCTGTTTTTGCGCCATATCAAAAAGCACAAGTGCATCGTCTGCATAAATAGAAAAATGAGTATTATGCACCAATGCTTGCCACAGTTCATCCCAGCTTTTTTCAGGTAGTGCAATGTCAGTAAAGTAGCTGGTGGTGTATGTATAGGCTGCCCAAAATCCCCGGCTGGATAAATCAATATCGTCAAGCACCGCCTTGCTGTCATTAGTTGCGCCGAGTAACTGAAGGTAATAATAGTACCAAAACGCATTTCGCTGATTTGGATTTTCACGGTAACTTTTCTCTACTCTTATATAATATTGTAGAAGATCAACGAACTCTATATATCGCTCAACATTGTCCGTGGTAACAGTGGACTTATAACGCTCAGCCTCCTCAGGCGAGTGACAGGCCTGTATAAAATAGCGTAAGGCGTTTTTGTCTTTGTCTTCCAGGCCTTCAAGTTCCAGACTGTTATAAAAGCTATCAAGCTCTTCGCAAGGCGTTTTTTTCACTATCAGGTTAATAAAATATGCATGAATAAAATTGAAATCATAAGGGTAAGCGCGGATCGCTTTTTGATAAATTTTTATTGCCTTATCAGTCAATTGTGAATAGTCATCGTAAATTACAGCAAGTGTGTATAAAGCGTCACGGTTGAGCGGGTCCAGTTCCAATGCAGCCTCAGCTAACGCAATAGTTTCTGCTTCATTCAGACTTACATTTTCAGTTATTGATATTTCCGCCGTGGCAACATAGGCGCTTAGGCCCAGAATTGCAGAGATATCGGGATACTTTGCTAGCAAAGGATTCAATATACGCTTGGCCTGATTAATAGAATCTGTGGTGAGCTTATGTGTTAGTGCCCTCGCTCTGACGAGCTGCTCCACTTCTACATAGGTTAATTGGTTCAATGCCGCCGTATAACGGTCATTTTGGTGTACCACATTCAGTTTTAACGCTGCCGCTACCTGATCGCTAACCTCTTCCTGTAGAGCAAATACATTTTCTAACTGGCGATCGAAATTGTCGGAAAATAGATGCGCGCCGGTGGCGGCATCAATCAGTTGTACGGTAATGCGCAGGTTATTCTGGCTTTTACGCACACTGCCTTCGATGATGTAATCCGCGCCTAATTCTTCAGCGATGACTTTAAGATCTTTTTGTACGCCTTTGTAGGCAAAGCTGGAGGTACGGCCAAGCACATTGAGTTCAGGAATACGCACCAAAGTATTGAGGAGTTCCTCAGTTAAGCCATCCACAAAGATTTCCTGATCCGGCTCGGTGCTTAAATTTAAAAAGGGTAAAACTGCGAGGGTTTTTACCGATTTTGCTTCTTCAACATCGACGGCTGCTGCTGTTTCTATAACTGTGGGTGCCGAGGAGAGCCAAAGTTTGTCTACTGCCACATACACCACCAGCACAACAATCAGCGCCACCAGTATATGGTTAATCTTATGGCCGGTTTGTTTGGCGATGGAATCATCCTTACTGACTTCACTGGTTGCTTTAATACCTTCGGGAGTGAGCTCAAAGGCCCAGGCAAAAATACATACGATGGGGAAACCGATGATCATTGCAACAGTGACGTAGGTGCCGAATACTTTTGGCAGATTAAGGTAGGGAGAGACCACAGCAACTACCTGAAGAATTAACCACGCGGTGACCAAATATACGCTGGCGACTTTTACAACATTGCGGCGTTTCAACTCCGTGATAAAAGACATGGACATCCTGTTGTGGTTAAAAAGCATCCAATCTCAACGTTATCCTACATTACAGGGTATTGCAAAGCAGTAAATGGCTCCGGATGGTTTTACTGCCCGAGCTGATATTCCTGTTAACCGAGCTATAAACAGACTCATTGCAAGTCATACCGTTTAATAATCATAAAAACAAATCAAACTAATCAGTTTTAATTATTTTTATATTTTTGTATGGGCGGCCATACTCTGTTTATCGATGAAACGGAGAGGAAAATCTGATGCAGCGAATTATTAATCACCTGCTAAATCGCAAACCCACCACCAATGCTGAGCAATCTCAACGCGACTGTAATTTTCGCGATAACTATTACGGTGATCAGCTATGCAGAGAGTTTGTAACAGAACAGGCGCCTAAGGCTTAACAGGAGGCGATTATGTTACTGTTATTACTTACTGCCACGCTGTGCTGCATTCCACTGTGCTTATCGGTGTCGTTAACCAGTAAAACCCGGTCGCAACTCTATCAGGATGCGGCCCGGCAGGGTGACGTTGCTATGCTCAGATACTTTCGCTACACCGGTAATGATATAGCGCTGCAGGCGCATGAAAGAAAGGCGGCGATATCGACCGCCAGACAGCACAACCATCAACAGGTGCTGGAGTTTCTTAATCAGTCTGACTGATAGTTGTTAACGATTTAATTGTGTTATCCCAACCCTTGCTTGCCCTTTAAGCTATGGCGGGAAGTTTCCCCCGCCACTTTTTCTAGTCACCCGACGAACTCCTTTACATTCATAATCTTATATGGGATAAAAAGTATACAGAATAATATTTAAGGCGTGGTAACTACCGCTATGGCGGTGTTACGGCAGCACAGCCACGGGATCTTCATGCACAAAACGCGATTGCCTTCTCTGACTGAGATTCTCATTCTCACCCTTCTGCTGCTGGCCATTATCTTTGTGGCGGTACATCAACTTGGCCTGCCTATTCAACTGGCCTTTATTGGCTGCTGGTTTGTAGTAATGGGCTTTGGTAAGTACCTCGGCTATCACTATCATCATTTGCAAAAAGGGGTGATTTCAGGCGTTACTCAGGGCATGGATGCGATTATGATTTTGATCGCTGTGGGTGCCCTTATCGGTAGCTGGATGGCGGGCGGAATTGTTCCCAATATTATCTACCTGGGTCTTTCGGTTATGGATCCAGCGCTGTTTCTGCCGGCTGCGTTTATTATTTGTGCCATTACCTCACTGGCAACCGGTACCTCGTTCGGTACGGCTGGCACTGCTGGCATAGCCATGATGGGCATTGGTGCCGGCTTTGATTTACCGCCGGCGCTGGTGGCGGGAGCTGCTATATCCGGGGCTTATGTAGGCGATAAGCTCTCGCCGCTATCTGATACCACGGTGATGACAGCTTCCATGTGTCAGGTAAACCTTATTGCGCACATTAAATCCATGCTGTATGTCAGTGTGCCTGCCTGCATCATTGCCTGTATTGCATTTTTGCTGGTCGGCCTTGGGTTTGATCATGAGGGTGGTACGGGTACCGCTCAACAGGTCATGGATGCCATCGCCATGCATTACACCATTGGCTGGTTTATGTTATTGCCTGCTCTGATTGTGATTGGCTTGCTGATGATGCGCCTGCCCTCGTTTCCGGTGATTTGCTTTGGCGCCATATTGGGGGTGGTCTGGGCCATGATGTTTGAACAGGCTTCTTTAGTCAGCGCTTTCGACAGTCTGTATAACGGCAATTTTATTGACACTGACGTAGAGTTTTTGCAAATCCTGCTGAACCGGGGCGGTATCACCTCGATGCTATCGGTGATCCTGCTGGTTATTCTGGCCCTGGGGTTGGGTGGGCTGATGGAATCTATAGGTGTGCTCACAGCGGTATGTAATGCCCTGCAACACTGGGCTACCACTACGGGCAGGTTGGGGCTTTCCACTATGCTAAGCGGCGTATTAGGCAATGCGCTAGGCGGTGCAGCTTATGTATCGATAATGACCGCCAGTACCATTACATCGCGTAATTACGAACAGATGGGCATTGACAAAAGAGTACTGTCACGCAACGTAGAATCTGGCGGAACGGTAACTACCCCTATGATCCCCTGGACCGACGGCGGTATTTTTATGGCCACTACGCTAGGGGTAAGTACACTGAATTACCTGCCGTTTTTGTGGTACCACTGGCTCGTACTCGGCATCGCGCTGTTATACAGTTATGCTGGCTGGTATCACTTTGCGCCGGTCACCCCGGTTGCGGCCCAGCCGGTTAATGAAGCAGGCTAAAACTGGTTCATTATACGCAGGTAGGTTACTATTTGAGCGTTCTGATTGGCATGGCGTTTAAGTATGCAAACCCCACAGTATGACCACATTATCCCGGCCGCATCCTTTGCTGGAACGGGCGTACAGATAGCGCCTGTCAGGCCCAACCTGCGGCGTTGGGTGCAATGTTTATGGGTGGCGTTTGAAACAAACCGCAATGAAACGTTTCATCATGAAAAGCTGTATCCGGATGCCGGTAGCAGCCTGACTTTCGAAATTAGCCCTCGCGGCGCACAAGCTGCGTTTTTTTACCATGCTTCGGTTTGTACCCAACGATGGGATTTACATAAACGCTTTATCAGTGTCAGGCTCCGGGCAGGTGCAGGCGCTGCACTGTTTGGTATCAGGGTGGAATCAACCGGTAATCAAAAGCTTTCTATACCCATGACCAGCGCACTGGCGCGGTTACTCAGTCAACTGCCAGAGGCATCGGCTGCCGTGCAGCTAAGGTTAATTGAAGGCTGGTTGGAGGGGCTCTGCAAACTGGCAGGTAACGCCCTTGATAAATGGTCAAAACTGTTAACAATCGCATTTACCAGCTTAACCCCACCACAACAACTGGCAGCACAGCAGGGGTTGAGCCGGCGGACACTGGAGCGCCAGTTGCGCAATCGTTTTGGGTTTTCACCTAATCAGTTGTATGGTTTTGCGCAAATAAGACATGCCCGCACGCAACTCATTACAACCCAGGCCGAACTGAGTGACATTGCGTTGCGCTGTGGTTTTTACGATCAGGCGCACTTTACCAATAGTTTTCATGAACGGGCACTGGAAACCCCCGGGCAATATCGCACACGGAAGTTGTCGCAAATCTCCAATTAATTCATCTGACAACGGCATACATTCTTCATTCGTAACTTGAGGAGAATGTTATGCAACATCGAATTACACAATCCACGGTCTATCAACAATGCCCGCGACTGGTAACTCACCTGATGGGGCTTGCCGAGCTTCCCGTAAGCTCGTCATTATCACCCTCATTGCTGCACCTGGTTAAATTGCGCGCTTCACAGTTAAACCGCTGTGGCTTTTGTCAGAAAATGCATGCTGATGAAGCCCGCCATGATGGTGAATCTCAGGGGCGGCTGGATGTACTATCTGCCTGGCGTGAGCTTAATTGTTTTACGACCAGGGAACGGGCCGCACTGGCCTGGACAGAGGCATTAACCCTTATCAGTAACGATGGCGTTAGTGATGCTGTGTATCAATCTGCAGCAGATGAGTTTGGCGCAGCAGACCTCATCGAACTGACTACGGTGATCCTGCAAATCAATAGCTGGAACCGGCTATCGGTGAGTCTGCAGTTTCAACCTGACGTCAAAGAGGGGGAGGCATAATGCCATTGAATATGATTAAACGTGCCCGACAAAATACTCTGGGCGTGACGGCCAGCTTATGTTTTTTCTTTGGTAGTACCTTGTTTCTGCCCGTTTTCGGCGATTATGCCACCGTTGGTGTCTGGCTGTTTATGGCGGGGTCGGCGTTAATGTTTGCAGATTTACTGGGTCCAAAAAGCGCTGGTAAATAAAGACTGTCAGCACTATTTCATGGTGGCAATATAACGTTGATGGTCAGGCATAGTGGCCACCGTTCGTTGAATTGTGCCGCTAACATGGCTGAGAAAATCCGCCAGCTCTGCTTGCTCCATGGTATCTGCAAACGGGTGATAGCGCTCGGGCATAAGCCCCTGCCCGAGCATAACCTGTTGCCAGGAATCTTCAAACAAGGCCTTACCCGGGTGAAACACACTGCCTGTTTGCTTAAACAGGTCGATTTTTTGCTGCAGTGAATCCGGTATCGGCATGCTTTGGCAGTGGCGCCAGAATGCGCTGTCGTTACGCTGGGTTACGCAATAATGCAGGATCAGAAAATCGCGAATGTGCGCAAGTTCAGTTGTGCATTGTTGATTATATTCATCCACTGCGCTGGGCAGGATCTGCTTGTGAGGGAACAGGCGGATGAGTTTAATTATGCCCTGTTGAATAAGGTGAATGCTGGTAGATTCCAGCGGCTCTAAAAAGCCACTTGCCAGTCCCAGTGCTACACAGTTTTTATGCCATTGTTTGCGCCGTCTGCCGGGCGTAAAACGAATGAAGCGTGGAGCATGCAAGGCCTCACCACTTACCGAGCCTGTTAATGTGGTGCTGGCTGCATCATCACTCATGTACCGACTGCTATAAATCAAGCCGTTACCCATTCGCTCCCTAAGCGGAATGCGCCACTGCCAGCCAGCAGGGTGAGCGATGCTGCGGGTGAAAGGCGCTAACTCACCAATGCGCTCAGATTGCATCGCCACTGCGCGGTCGCAGAGCAGCCAGTGCGACCAGTCTTCAAAACCAACGCGCAGTGTTTGTTCTATCAGTAAGGCCCGAAAGCCAGTGCAGTCGATAAATAAATCACCTGATATCCTCTGACCATCGGCCAGGGTGATATTATCGATAAAGCCGTTATCAGCATCAGTAGTAATAGCGCTGATGGTTCCATCGATGCGTGTGATACCTGCCTGTTCTGCGATGTCCCGTAAAAACAGTGCATAGCGGGAAGCATCCAGATGGTAGGCGTAGTTAAGGCCATTGTTCGGTAAATGGGCAAACTTGCCGGCTCTGGCGGCCACACTTTCCAGGCAGTAATCACCAAATTCAGCGGCGATGCCCAACTGACGCCCGCGTAACCAGAAATGCTGAAAGTCACAGGCAAAGCTTGTTTGCCCGGTTTGTCCGAAAGCATGCAGGTACTGATGCTGCTGCTCTCGCCAATGTTCAAACTGGATACCCAGTTTAAAGGTTGCCTGGGTTGCAGCCATAAACTGGCGTTCATCAATGCCGAGCAGTTTATGAAAATAAGCCAGAGTGGGAATAGTCGCCTCTCCAACCCCCACCGTGCCTATTTCGCTGCTCTCAATAAGGGTTACATCAACCTGACCAGGCAATAATCGGGTAAAAGCTGCCGCCGCCATCCACCCTGCAGTACCACCCCCGGCTATCACCACCCGCTGCTTTGATTGCATCATCGCACCCTAATTTGACAACGTGCTCAGCAGTTCACGGTTTGTAGGCAGGCCGTTAAGTTGCTGGTGGGTAAGATGGCGAAGTTGTTCATACGCGCGGTGCAGGTGTTGTGGATTGTTATTGGTTGATGTTTGCATTGATTGCCTCATGCCATACAGAACATACTGAAAACTGGCGGCCGGGAATAGCTCTTCCCGGAGCGGGAAGTCTGCGCCAAGTGGCATTCGGGATTGCCATAACGTTAGCCAGTCGCGCAGCTGCTGAGAAGCGGTTTCCATAGCCGTCATCTGCTGCCAGTAGGCATTTTGTCGCCGCTTGCTCAGCACATAGTGCAGCTTTAGAAAATCCACCGCCCGTTGCCAGCGTTGACTAAACAGCTGATTAAATTGACGGCCGGCCGGCGTGAGTTGCTCAGCCTCAGCAGGCATTTGTTCCGCCAGGTGATTAGCCGACATTTCAATCATAACCAATGCCGAAGCTTCCAGCGGCTCCAAAAAGCCAGCAGAGGTACCAATGGCCACACAATTATGGTGCCATAGAGTTTCCCGGTAACCTGGTTTAAAGCTGAAAGTGCGTGCCTGACTGAGATCCGGTTCATTCTGGGTTGTGTCGTCGTGGCGGATATAATCAGCCAAAGTGGTGAGCGCTTCTTCCCGACTGCAATGTGCATCACTGTATACATAGCCGATGCCCTTACGAGTGGGCAGGGCAATATCCCAAATCCAGCCATGATTCTGGGCGAAAGAGCGAGTGACAGAAGCTATGTCGGTGTTTTCCCTTTGGTAATTTACCGGCATCGCTACAGCACTATTGTTGGCCAGCGTTTGCTCACAGCAAAGCAATTCGATGCCGTAATGCTGGCCAATCAGGCGGGCGGCAAAGCCTGAGCAATCAATGAACAGGTCGCCATGTATGTCACCCTGTGAGCGTCCGGTCACGCTGGTAATCGGGCCGTCGTAGCTGCCATTCACGGTTTGGATATGATCACTAATATGGGTAACGCCCAGCTGTTGCGTGGCATGGGTTTGCAGGAGCATTGCGAATTTATTGGCATCCAGGTGGTACCCATAGTTCACCACGCCCGCAAAAGGCGGTGTTTGTGGTTGTTTCGGGGCGCGAAAATGATCACACAGCGTTGCCTGGGAAGTGCTGCAGTGGGCAAAGCTTTGCTGACCCTGAAAGTGTTGCCACCAGCTACCCAGCGCCGGATTAGGATAGTCCAGCGGTAAACTGAATGGATGGTAATACTGGTGCGGTTCCTTGTCGTCGAGCCAGTTGTGAAAACTGGTACCCTGCTTAAAGCTGGCATCACAAGCGGTTAAAAATTGCTGTTCACTAATACCGATTTGCTGCAGCGTGTTGCGCATGGTCGGCCAGGTACCTTCTCCCACTCCCAGAATTCGTACGTCCGGTGATTCAATCAGAGTAATGACCAGCTCGGGACGGGTGCTGGCCAAAATAGCCGCCGTTAACCAGCCGGCGGCGCCTCCGCCAACAATGACTACCCTTTTTACAGCAGAATTTGGTGTTTTCATAATAATGGCTTGAAGGCCTTTTTCACGACATCAGTGCACGTGTAAGCAAGGTTTTAAAGAAGGTGTTAAAGGTTGCTCAATACGCTGCTTTTTATACCGTTATCAATAAAACCGTTAACCCGTGCCATTGACAAGTTCTTTTGCGCAAACGAACGTTTTGCCACCTCTTAAACTTAATTAAATATCTGATATATATTTACTTTGTTGGGTTTCAAGCTGTTGTGGATTCATTCTGGTTTGATTGCTCGCAGGCCTGAATCCGAACGTTTTAATTAGCGGAGCGGGATCGCAGTAGAACTCATTTTTGTTACTGCTTTGTTAATTTGGGGTTGCTGTGAGCCAGCGAATGCTGGTCTGGCAATAGATAAAAACAAACAATCAACAGGGCCTTCCTATGAAAATAACCAAAGCTAAATTTACTTCCCTGCGGACACTGACAAAACTTACTCAGGTTGTCGCTTGCTCAACGCTACTGTCTATCACCATAGCGCAATCTGCTTTTGCAGACTTTGTTAGCACCGATGGAACCAAAATCATTGATGAACAGGGTAATGAATTGTTCCTTAGTGGCATCAACCTTGGTAACTGGCTGGTGTGGGAGGGCTATCTGATGATGGGTGACTTTAACTATCGCACCCATACGCAGTTTTTTAATGAGTTATCCTCGGCGCTGGGCAGTTCTGATCGGGCCGCTGAATTTGAATATCAATGGCGACTCAACTATGTGGACGAGCAGGCCATTGCCGACCTTAAGGCACTCGGGTTTAATTCTGTCAGGGTACCCTTTAATTACAATTTGTTCTGGTGGAACAATCAACTACGCGACAATGGTTTTGAGTATTTTGATCGCGTCATTGAGTGGTGCCGCAAATATGATATGTACGTACTGTTAGATATGCACGGCGCACCCGGTTATCAAAACCCGGGCGATCACGCCGATAATGTAAATTCCAATGCCAGCCAGCCCCGCGACAGTGTGACTTTCTGGGATGGTAACAATGTACAGATAGCGGCTACCATCTGGCAACATATTGCCAACCGATATAAAGATGAGCCGGTAGTGTGGGGCTACGATCTGATCAATGAGCCCGTACCCCAGGACGGCAGAGAATACGAGCTGTTACCCTCCCTTATTACGCTGCGCAATGCTATTCGGGAAGTGGACAATAACCACATTATCGTCGCTGAGGGCAGTTGGTGGGGCTCTGACTTATCGAAGATAGACTGGACCAATGGACAAACCCAGGCACAAACCGGCATTAATTATCAGTGGGACAGCAAACTGGTGTATCAAATCCACCATTATGGCCCGGTGGCAGATACTATGGGCCGTGAGGACATTACCAATAATCTGAATATTCCGCTAATCATTGGTGAGTACGGCGAAACGGACGAGGCCAACTTGCTGGCCATTACTAACTGGGCAAAGCAGGAACTGGCCGGCTATTTTCCCTGGTCTTTTAAGAAAATGTCGCACGACAGAACGCTCTGGACCGTTCCTGCTAACAGTGATTACGAGCAGGTAAAAGCATATATTAATCATGGGGGCACGCCGCCTACACATTTGTATGATGCCATGCTCAGTTTTGCGCAGAACAATGTGCGTAACGGACATAGCAGTCACACCTGGCATCAGGGGTTTTACGAGGGCGTAAAGCCCGATCCGCAATCTACTTCATGCCAGAATGCCGCACGCTTCTGGTTACCCGGTCAAATAGAAGCTGAGCAATTTTGTGAGGCTGAAGGTGTAGAGCTGGAAACCACCTCCGATGTTAATGGCGGGCAGAATATTGGCTATATTGATGCCGGTGACTACACGCAGTACAACATCAGCGTAGCGACGGCAGGTCAATATACCTTTCAGGCACGGGTGGCTTCGCTGGACACCGCCGGGCAAATAAATATTCAGCTTAACGGCAGCTCAGTGGCTTCGCTCGCGACGCCGGTAACGGGCGGTTGGCAAAGCTTTACCACAATTGAGACATCGGTTTATCTGCCAGCAGGTAATCATGCTTTGCGCCTTGTCTATCCTTATGGCGGGTTTAACTTAAACTGGTTTTACCTGGCTAATGCGCCACAGAGTCTGCAGGCAGGTACCTATATTATCAGCAATGTGGCGAGTGGCCGGGTGATAGACGTGGATGCTGTATCGGCCGCCGATGGGGCGAATGTTCATCTATGGGATAACTTTGATGCCCCTAACCAACGCTGGCATGCCACGGCGGTAGGAGAAAATGAATTCGAGCTGGTCAGTCAGCACAGTAATGCCTGTCTGGACGCTGACAACGGCTCCGATAATGTGCATCAGTGGAGCTGTTTTGGCAGCAATAATCAACGCTGGTTAATCGAAGGTCTGCCCAATGGTGCCTACCGGGTAAGTTCGCAGGGATCCGGCGATATACTTGAAGCACAGTATGGCGCCACGGCAAATGGGACCAATGTGCGCACCGCCGCTGCGAACGGGACTGATGCCCAGGCCTGGTGGTTCTCACCGGTTCAGTAAGGCAAGCTGAATGCGGTATAGCAAGCAGGCTGTACCGCTATTCCAGTGCGACCATCAGGCAATGGGTACGAGGAAATTACAATGCCGGGATATTTCTTTATACTGGCCAGAATTCACTTTTTCTGACGGACTTATTTTGTTTACTGCCAACCTCGTTATGGAGAAAGCCTATCAGTTTTCCCGCTTTGATCGTGCAAGCCCGCTTTCCACCTGCTCTGATCATCCCATTTTTCTGGATGATCAGAACTGGCTGACCTGTGAGCACTATGTGCAGGCAAAAACCTTACGCAACGCTAAACAGGCTATGAAGGTAGGGTCGCTGCCCAGTGGCGAAAAAGCCCATAGTTATGGTAAAGCCTGGTACCGGTCAAAAATAGCGGATTACAAATCGACAGCACCGATTCTGATGAAGCGCGCCCTCTACACTAAAGTGCAAATGTATGAAGAGGTACGTGAAGCACTGCTTGCCACCGAGGATCGGCTTATTGTTGAAACCTCCCAATACGATTATTTTTGGGGGATTGGCCGTGATCAGCGAGGCCTGAATCATATTGGTAAAGCGTGGATGGATATTCGCGACAAGTTATGCGGGCAAGGTGATTAAACTTATCTACATTCTGATTTTGCTTAAGAGTGGCATATGGTTGATTCAGCTTAAGGGACTGTCTTTTTCGTTTAGTCGACTTCTGCCTCTGCGCTCACAAAAACATTCACCGTCAAGCGGCCAGTCTCAGGTGACTCACTAAGGTCTTTATTTGGGTCAATCAACCCCGAATGTAGCAAAGTGCCTGGGTACACCACCATTCTATTCGGTTTGTAGTCGATGGTGCCGAGGCGCTGGTACTCTTCGGTACTTTGATTGAAATAACCTTGTGGGCGTTTGGTCATCCGCTGTGCCCAGTCCTTTCTGGCTTTTTCAAAGGCAGGCCAGCGCGATTGAGTGATATTTTCGAACCCGGTGGGCAGATGACGGTAAAACCCTGTTCCGCTAAAAGAGTGATTGCTGGCGTACAGCATTACGGCAAAGTCTGTGGGTAGCTGCGAGTCAAAATGAGGCAGGCACTGCAGCGGGTGCAATGCCTTCGCCGGGGTGGCAGCCAGACTCAACCAGCTGCCCTGATCGCTGAAGTGGGTGTTCTGCGGCAAACCATATGCCTGGGTGATCATGCCGGCGGCAGCGCTGAGCATAGCGTCGCGCAGCACATCCGGGCAGCGCGCCCGAACGCCGGGATAATAAGTGGCTGCTTCTGGCGTAAAGGTTTGCTGCGCGGCGAGTTGCTGCACGGCGCGCAGGTGAGTAAATACATCATCTACCAGTAATACCCGTGTTTGCTCGTGACCAATTTTCAGTACATGCCAGCGGGCATCCGGGTTTAAGGCCAGGGGCGGGTCGTTTGAAACTTGCATTACGGCCATTTCACCGTTGTGACCGATTTAGCCGGTACGGCTACCTGCCACTGCCTGGTACCCAGCGAAAGGGTAATTTGCTGAGTGGTTTCGCTGGCATTGGAGAGTAGGCATATTACCGAACCGTCGGGGTTTTCAAATGCGACGTTTTCAATGTTGCCCAGGCTCACGGGCGTTGTGGCAATGCGAACGGCGCCTTGCTGAATAAAGCGGGAAAACTGCCCCATTAACCAGTATTCCGGCGTTTTGTACCAGTTATCGCTGTTCCCCTTTTCCTGAATTAGCATGGTGGGCCCGACAACGCCAAGCTTGTTGTAAGGCCCTTGATTGGCTTCATCCACTTGCTGAGGCAGCATGGTCACCCACGAAAGGTACGCCGTAGACCAGTGCCTGAGGTGACGAATAACGGCCTGAAAGCCACGGTTAAGGTCTTTGTCTCCTGCGCCCCATACACTGCCTTCGGTAAATATAACGTCTTTGTCCGGGTGTGCCTGGTGTACTTTTGCCATGGCTGAGGAATCGCCGGCATAATGATGAAAAGCGGTGCCATCCAGATAATGGGCTTTATCCATTTGCTTGAGGGAGTCAATTTGCGCAATGGCTTGTTGCCAGTAGTTAAAGTTATGATCCAGCGTCCACAGTTTTACATTAAGCTCTTTACCATAATGATCGCCAACGTTATGAAAGTTCTCATACACCGCAATCAGTAAATCGCGCTCCTGTTGCCAGCTCATTACCATGCCCGGGTACGCCGGTGGTTCAAACTGCCGTTCGTTTTGTAGGGTGATGGCGTAAACCGGTATACCCTGGCTGGCATAGGCTTCAATAAAGTTGCGCAGGTAAGTGGCGTAGGCTGCGTAAAATTGTCGCTTTAGCGTGCCGCCCTGTACCATGTTGTTGTGCTCTCGCATCCAGCGCGGCGGGCTCCAGGGGCTGGCCACAAAGCGCACCGGGTTATTACTTTGCCGACCGGCTTCCAGCGCCATTTGTAAGGTCTCTACAATACCCAGCTCAATGTTGCGCTGAATACTGAACGCACTGTCAGGTGTATCCTGAAAGCTGTACCAGCCCATGTCATTATCGGTAGGCGTGCGGGCGTGAGTGCCGTCAGAAAAGTCAGAGGTGCCAATACTGATGCGAAACAAATTCATACCAATACCGTCAACCGGATCGATAAGGGCGTCCAGTAAGGCCCGCTGTTGATGGCGGTCTTTATTTTTGCGGATGGCATACACCGTAGAATGTTCCAGTGAAGCGCCCAACCCAATAATTTTCTGAAAACGCCGGGTCGGGTTTATCTCGATAGCATCTTCAGTGGTCGCCGCTGATGCCGCAACTGTTAGTGGGCTTAAACGGTAACTGATATCAGATTCCGGCCAGGGAGCTGAATACCAGCGTTGATCGTTGGGGTGAAGTTCTGTGGAAGTCCAAGCCTGTGGTTGCTCATTCACCTTCGCCGTGGCGTTAAACAGTACAAAAGAAAAAGTCATAAAAGTAAGCAGACGTAATGTCATGGTGATGGTATCTCTGATAATCAAACAGCGGTGTAGGTGGCATTACGGCCACCAGACGAATAAAAAAGCCAGCAAACAAGGGTTTGCTGGCAATGGTTGGGTCAACACACGTTCTTTTAGTTCTTAGTAAACTCCATCCAGTTCAGGTTCCAGGCACCGCCCAGTGCGGTCAGGAGGAGTTCCTGCTCACCGGCTTGCAAGGTCACCGTAGTCGTGATGGTTTGCCAGTTCTGCCAATCTCCGGTATCCGGTACCGTAATACTGCCAACACTGGCGCCATTCATAGCGAAACTGATCCCTTCTGAGCCGCCAGAGCTGGCAATTCGCAGGGTCAGGGTATAGTCACCGGCTTCGGCCACTTCTACGTTGTAAGTCAGCGTGTCGCCCGGATCGGTGTAACCGAGGTTCTGGCCGCCGCCCTCATCCTGTGTATCTTCCACCTGGAAGCCCGACTGTCCGCTGAAATGCTCAGCCTCAATACGGCCCGGAATGGTGGCGTAGAAAATCTCTGTTGCCACCTCATTTGAGGCATAGCTTTCCTCGCCGTTGTCGGCAGTGACGATATAAAAGTAGGTAACGCCATCTGCGGTCGTGGTATCGAGGTACATTTCACTTTCCACTCCTTCGGCTAACAGCTGATAGTTACTGCCCGATGATGTGGTGCGGTACACGTTATAGGTAGCATCGGCCACGCCCATCCAGATCAGGCTCATACCTTCTTCGGTGTTTTCCAGTGTCAGGTTTTGCGGTGCGTCAGGAAAGTTGAATATATCGGCGGGTTGATCGGCGTTCAGCGCCTCATACACACTTTCGTTGATCTCATACTCGATGGCCGACATGTTGGCGAAATAGGCTTCAATCTCTTCTATCGAGGCTGTATTCAGATCGATGCCAGCCATGGCTGCGCCGCTAACATCCTGTCCGTTCTCAGGGGGGGCCGGCAACAGGTAAAACTCCGCCCAGGTGTCTGCAGAACCTGCGTCCCGGAAGGTGCCTGACAGTAGGTAAGACTCACCGCCGGTGAGCTGAATTTCCTGATAGACACCGCCATTGGCAAAGCCATTCTGGGCGCTGATACGCAGGATATGCTCGTCGCCATCGGCGTAACCGACATTGGCGATCAGATTGTCATCGGCGGCAGAGCTGTTGGTGGCGCTCCATTCAATCCAGTTGCTGGCGGTATCAAAAGTACTGTTTTGCAGAACATTTTCGCCACTCGACTGGGCCGTAAACTGCAGGTCGTCAATGCGGATATCCTGTACGCCTCCCAATGAGCCGGACTTCACAATCAGATAGAACGTCTGGTCATCTTCGGTAGGCGTAACCACCTTAGTGGGGTTTTCACAGGCTTCGGCTAGCGGGCTGTCCCAGCCGGCACAGCTCCAGGTACTGGCTTTGGCCAACAGGCGCTCTCCTTTGTTGGTCACATAACCCCAGGTGCCATTGCCCTGCCCGCCGTTAGTGGTCAGTACTTTGTACGACCACGCGGTAGCAGCCCAGCTAAGTTCGTTGTAACGGTCAAATGTGGCACGGGTGATCGGCCCACCTTGTTCGCCAAGGCCTGTCCAGGGTTGCATTTCACCAATCAGAAACGGCGTGTCCAGTTCGCGGATTCGTTCGTCCCATTCACATACGCCGGTGGTACCATTCTGGCCACAAGTCAGCCACTCTCGATGAACATCATAGCCAATTTCGCCCCAGCCAAAGATGCCCGGATAAAAATGCATTTCAAAAGCCACATTGGTCATGCCTGCTGCTTGTGGATCGCCATAAGCATCAATGCCACTGTTATGCCCTGGCAGGATAACAATGTGTTCCTGATCGACTTCGCGGATGGCGTGATACAGGCCGGTGACGTTCTCGGCCAGGGTTTCGGCATCAGTGCCCCAGGGTTCATTGAGCACCCCATAGCCTGCTACGGCGGGTTCATCTTTATAGCGCTCGGCAATCTGCTGCCATAACCAGCGGGTACGCTCCTGGTTTTCGGCAACGTTATCGCCTTCCCAGTATTCGTTTTTACCTTCGCAACCGCTGTGATGTTCCCAGCCTTGCGCGCCGGCAGCGCCGTGTAAGTCGAGTACCACCCACATATTGCGGGCTTTGGCCTCATCAACCGCGTAGTCGAGATATTGCCAGGCATCGTCACGCAGGGTCATCGGGTTGGTGTCGTCTTCAATCAGCTGATACGGGAACGGCAGGCGAATAAGATTGAAGCCAGCGTCCTGCAGAATATCCCAGTCCCGTTCGGTAATAAAATTGTCGCGATAAACGTCCATCAGGCGCGCCCGCTCGTCGGCGCCAAAACGCTCTTCCAGGGTACCTTCAAAGGTACACTGATCAACAATGCCCTCGCCAACCGGGTTGTCGCCATTGTTGAGCATCCACATTTCCAGCATCAGCCAGTTGCCCAGGTTAACGCCGCGCAACGAAACGATCTCGCCTTGTTCGTTCATCCAGCGCTCGCGATCCTGCTTCAACATGCTGTATTGCTCGTCACCAGCTATAGGCTCTGGCGGGGCAAAGTCATAAACCGTTTCGCCATTATTACTATTGGCGTCGCTTGCTTCATCGAGGCCGCAGCCGGCCATATTGAGTGCCAGACCACTCAAGGCAATAAGTTGAGCCAGTTTTGTCAGCGTAAACTTATTTTTGTTATCTGTTATTTTCACCGGTTTTCTCCGAGTTGCTCCAAGGGTTTGTCGGTGCGCGTGAACCAACAAGTTTGCAACAATCAGTTAACCAAATTTTGGCTGCAGACGATTCCGAGTCAGCGCGAAAACGCCAATTAGAACGTTCGAATAAGCGTCAGAACGTGTATTTTCACTGACCTGGACATAAAAAAGCCCGGCCATGGGACCGGGCGGCTTAATATCACTGATGCGGCGACTACTGATTTACATATTGACCTAAATAGTCCAGATGGTGAGGTAATTGTGCAACCCGATTGGCAATCTGCTGGCGGATCTGCGACAAAAATCGGGTGAGTTCGTCATCACTCATATTGTTCACAATGGGATGGTACCCCCCCGGCTGTAAACCTTGCCCCAGCATGACCTGCTGCCAGGAGTCTTCAAACAGCTCGTTACGTTCTTTGAGTACCCGGCCAGTCTGCGCAAACAGATCGAGTTTTTCCTGCAGCGTGTCGGGTACTGTCATCTGCTGACAGTACTGCCATAGCGGGCTGTCACGACGTTGGGTGACCTTGTAGTGGAGGATCACGAAGTCGCGGATACCAATCAGTTCCAGTTCGGCCTGCTTGTTATATTCATGGATATCGCTGGGTTGAATACCGTTATGCGGGAAAAAATCCAGCAAGCGTAAAATCGCTGATGAAATCAGGTGAATGCTGGTGGACTCCAGCGGCTCCAGGAAACCCGACGACAGCCCAATGGCAACACAGTTTTTATGCCATTGTTTGCGCCGCTTGCCGGTTCTGAATGAAATCATTTTCGGCTCAGTGAGCGGCTCGGTTTGCAGGCTGGCTAGTAATTGCTCTTCGGCGTCAGCATGGCTAATGGCATTGCTGGCAAATACGACCCCATTACCTTGCCGGCCAGTCAGTGGAATTCGCCATTGCCAGCCATAGGGTTGTGCGGTTGAACGGGTAAATGGAAGCGGCGGATGACTATGTTCAGATTGCACGGCAATAGCGCGATCACAGGGTAGCCAGTGCGACCAGTCCTCATAACCGGTATGCAGCGCCTGCTCAATCAGGCGTCCGCGAAACCCGGTGCAATCGATAAACAGGTCACCGTGCACGATTTCACCCTGGCTGAGTGTGAGAGAGTCTATGTTGCCGGTGGCCGGGTTGAGCGCCACATCGCTAATAATGCCTTCGATACGTTTTACGCCACGCTGTTCACTGAAACGGCGCAGGTAGCGTGCATAGTTGCCTGCATCCAGGTGGTAGGCATAATTCAGGTTTTTGGGTTGGGTATGGGCAAAACGCTCAGCCTTAGCAGCCTGGTGTTCAGGGCAATAATCACCGTAATCATAATGGATACCTAATTGCCTGCCCCGCAGCCAGAAATGCTGAAATCCGCAGGCCCAGCAATCCTGCCCGGTATGGCCAAAGGCATGGAGGTACTTATGTTCAGCGTGACGCCAGTTGACAAATTCGATACCGAGCTTAAAAGTAGCCTGGGTAGCGGCCATAAATTCGCGTTCATCAATACCAAGCAGACGGTGGAAATATTGCAGCGTGGGAATAGTCGCTTCGCCTACACCCACCGTACCAATAGTGTCGGATTCTACCAGCGTAATGTTTAGTTGTTTGCCCAGCGTATGGCTTAGCGCCGCGGCGGTCATCCAGCCAGCAGTGCCGCCACCGGCAATGACAATGCGTTGTACTTTATCGGGAATGTTTGTCATCGGTTTAACGCCTGAAGTAGCAGACTGCGCAGACGCCGGGCATTTTCTTCGCCGGGCTGGCCGAGTATGCCTCTGGCCTCTACGGGAATATGGTCGTGTTGCGTGCCATGCTGATTAAAAATGTAATGGTTGAACATATGCTGCCAGATTTGCTTTTCCGCTGGCGGCAGTCCGCCAATGCTTAGCAGGGCATGTTGCAGGGCATTGATGGGCGCATCCATGTAATCCGGCGTGGTGCGCCACCAGTAGTTGATCAGCAGATTAAACGGCGCAAGCGCTTCAACCTCGTGCCACCACATGCTGGGGATAAACAATGCATCGCCCGCCTCCAACTCAGCAATCTGCATGTGGGCCATTGCCAGACGAAAGCGCGGAAAACGTTGTTCATCAATATCGTGCAAATCTACCAGACTGACCGGCTGGCCGGAGGGTGTATTATCGAGGGGGCCGATATAAAGATTAGGCGTCTGATCCGGCGGAAACAGCGTAAAGCGACGCCGACCTGCTACGCAGCACGCGATGTTCAGGGGCAGGTCCTGATGGATGGCTACGCGGGTCTTATTACCTACCCATAAGCCGTTTCGCGGTTGCGCGTGGGGTACAGGTACCTTGGGGTTTTGAGTTTCAAAGCCAGGCAGGTACTGCTGTAAATGAGTGCCACCGATAAAAATAGACGGCGGCGAAGACATCAATAGCGTATCAAGTAACTTACGCAGTATTAAGCCCAGATCGGCGGCAACTTTCTCAAAATTAAAGCCACTCATATCGTTATTGTAAAAAAAGCGCCCGTTAATGTCGGGGGCGCCGAAGAAGAAGCCCAGCGGCTCACCGGTGTAGAATTTGAGTAAATGCTGACACAGGTCGTCTGCACTTTGTTTACCGCACTGCACCGCCTGCCAGTGGTTGATATAGCCACTGAGTTTTACTGGTTGCTGGCTGGTTAGCAGCCAGTCGGGGAGTTTACTGCCGGGCGTTAAGGTAATGCTTTGGCAGTGACGGCCTGAATCAACTGCCGGCACCGACTTGTGCCCTCTTGCGTTCAATTAAATCTGTAAAGTTAGCCTGGCTGGCAAGTACAAAATGGATCAGCTGTAACATGCCGCTATGATGCAAACGCAGTACCGCGTTATCGTCTAATTCGCGCAATTTATCTTCGTTGATGGTGTAGTAACCGGCAAGACGGTGTTTTTCGGTGCCATCCAGGCTGATATCTAAAAAGAAGCTCTCCAACAAGTCATGCTCAATCAGAGCCTGGTGGAAAGCCGCGGTTTCTGCTTCCCGCTCTCGAATGGCGTTTAATATATTGGTAACTTGTTGTAAATACTCGCTGTGTCCACCGTGAGGTAAGAACAGTGGTTCTCCTTCAACCTCGCTGACCTTGGGGCTGTCCAGATCAACCAGCAGTACTGGTTGCGATTCGCCCTGTTCATTCGGGCCGCGCATGCCAATTAAAAAAGGCTGGCGTTCGATCATCAATGGCACGTAGCTGGCATCCCAACCGGCCTCGGTGAGATACAGGTTTTCGTTTTGTTGCAGGCCGAGCAGTGCCACGGCATGAAAGGATTGTTTTTGTTCATCCTTGTAAAACACGATGGGGTATTCGTGCTGCAAACGACGAAACTCAAAAGGCAACGCCAGGGTGATCATTAACGATTCATTAAGCGCCGGCGTGTGCTGGCGGACAATGCGTAAATCTTTGTGGGCAATATTATTCAGAGCGACCGGGTTAGCCATATCTGCTCCTTGTTGTTATTGATAAGACACTATACCGAAAAAACCACACCAGGAGTAAGACGCGTAAAAAGCATAAAACGCGAGTTACTCAAGGTGCAGTCACGGGTAATGATTACGGCTTAAAATGTATAACGCATACCCAGGTTATACCGCGGCGAAGACTGCCTTAAGTTAATCAGCATTTGCTCGTGTCGACCGTGCTGGCGCTGATACTCGTTGGTCAGGTTGATGCCTTCGGCGAACACCGCCAGGTTTTCGGTTACGTTGTAACTGACGTTAACATCCCACTGACCATAGGCTTCGGTGTAGACCGGGTTGTCGCCGGAGCCATCACCAATCCAGGCCAGAAACTTGTCGCGCCAGTTGTAGGCAATCCGTACCGATAACTCATCGTTCTCATAGAAGGCGATAAAGTTGGCGGAGTCAGATAAACCGGTTAACGCGTACTGCGGCTCCAGGGAGGCATTGTCGTAATACAGATCGCCATCTACCAGGGTGCCATTAACGTTTACACCAAAACCGGAATCCCAGAACATATGCTGTACTGCCACTTCCCAGCCATGCACGTTGTTATCTCGCTGGTTGTAAGGGATGGTGATCTCAAACTGGGCCAGTTCGTCTTCCGGGCTGGCGTCAATTACCACATCGCCATGCTCGTTAGGATAGACGTTGGGGTCGCTGTCCAGGTAGTTATCCAGAATGTACTGACGAATTTCGCCGTTACCGGTAAAGCCGGCAGCGCGCGCAGCATCTGCTCTTGGGCCCTGAGCCGGGTTACGCAGGCCAAAGGCCGTTTCGGTAATGGTGCGGCGACCCACAAAATTTTCTACGTCTTTGTTAAACCAGCCAATGGCCGCATAACTTGCTTCTTCGTAGTACCACTCAAGCGACAGGTCGTAATTGGTTGACTCCAGTGGCAGCAAGGCCGGGTTACCCCGTGAGCCGGAACCCTGAATGGTCGTGATCTGACCGCCCAGGGTCTTACCGCCCTGCATATCACCGTAGCTTGGCCGTGAAATGGTTTTGCTGTAGGACGCGCGGGCAACAATATCGTCGGTCAGCTCAACCTTAAAGTCGATGCTTGGCAACAAATTGTCGTAGTCGCCGTATTCGTCGGTAAATACTGAGTCACCAGTAGGCTGTAAGACCAGTTCATTGGTACTACTCCAGGAAATGCCATCGTAACTGGGCACCAGTGCTGAGGCATGGGTGTCGGTTTTCTCATAGCGTAAACCGGTAACAATGTTGGCCGGCATGTCGCCAATATCAAATACCAGGTTTGCCTGAACATAGGCCGAGGTCATTTCTTCGTCGGTGTAGCGGTCTGTCGTATAGTTGGTGCCACCACAGAAACGCGGTCCACAAGGCCATTCTACGTCGTTTTCATTGTAGAAATTCGCCGCCGTGAAGTTGGCTATCTGGACGAAATCCCAATCGATAAAATACGGTTCAAGATCCGGATCACTATGACCGGGAATATTATCGAACATGGCGGACAATGAACGCTGGGTAAACCAGCTGTCTTCCCAGTCTTCCGGCTCACCAACACCGCTCCAGGTACCCCGTGTGGCGCTGGCATATTTGGAGTGGTTATTGGTTTCTGTACGGGCAATACCGAAATCGATACTTTCAATAAAGCCGGTGTCAAACGTGTAGGTACCACTGGCCTGGAACTGTTCCAGATCGGTGCGTTCATGGTTGTTACCAAAATTACTGCCGGCACCTATCATATCGGCCGGCTCAAAACCGTCTACCCCTTCCGGATATTCAATACTAAGAACAGGAAGAACTTGCGAGAAATCAACGGTAGTACGAATACGGTTGTTGGAGATCATCGCCAGTGAGCCCCAGCTGCCATACGGGCTGTTAGGTTCGTGCCTGGCTGAGGCTGTATGGTAGTCGAATTCCAGGAACAGGTTGTCGCTGAGCTGATATTCCAGGTTCAGACCAAGGGAGTTATTGGTATTTTTGGTGGCCGAGAAGCCACGACCAGAGTTAATACCGATGCCCTCACCGCGCTGCACGTCATCGCTATAATTATCGGTATCCTGATACTGGATAGGATAAGCCACCCCTTCGCTATTAGGCTCCGACCACACCATGGTGGCGTTGTTATAATTGAACGAGAACCAGGTCGACATATCGGTTAATTCACGATCGATACTGCGCTCTGAGTAGGTGTAGTCCAGCCGGGCTTTAAGCTTGTCGGTAGCCTGATATTCCAGGGTAAGCTGGCCATTGATACGGGTTCGGTAAGCTTCGTTAAACTGATAGACCAGGTTTTGTGGGACCGCATACGTCACCCCGTCGGCGGGCTTGTTTAAATAGGAATTATCCGGGTCTTCGGCGGGCAGATTTCCCCAGCCGCCTTCATCCTGACCGGAAATAAACGAGCGCCAGCCAGCGCCTACCGAAGCATTGCTGTTGCCGCTGTCGCGTTTTTGGTAACTGCCGGTTAAAGACACGCCAAATTTATCGTCCAGAAAAGTCTCTGAATAAAGGCCAGAGAGTTCTGGTGTCCAGGTATCGCCGCGTTGGGTTGAGTCATCGTTGACGGCCTTAAAACCAATACTGGCCTGGCGACCAGGAGTAGCCAACGGGCGCGGTGTAATAATATTAATGGTGCCGCCCAGACCGCCGGTAGCGATGGAGGCACGCCCGGTTTTATAGACTTCAACTGCACTGACGCCTTCCGAGGCGAGATCGGCAAAGTCAAAGGAGCGGGTAGGTGTTGGCATCTGACGGCCATTTAACAGTACCAGGTTTCTGTCGGCGCCAAAGCCGCGGATGGTCACGCGACTACCCTCGCCGTCTGAACGGTCGATGGATACACCGGTGATCCGTTGTAAGGATTCTGCTAAGTTAGTATCCGGAAACTTACCAATATCTTCAGCCGAAATAGCTTCGATAACCCCATCACCAGACCGTTTAATATCCATAGCGCGGATCATACTGCCGCGGATACCACTAACCTCGATTATTTCAACGGTATCGTCAGTGGTTTGTTGTTGTGCCTGAGTGGTAGAGATCATCGCCGAACTTAATACCAGCGACACCGATAAGGCGACCTGGCTTTTGGTAAAGGGGCGAGTTTTCATTATTTTCTCCCTTGCGCTAGCTTGGTTGTTGTGCTCGTGTTGTATGCAACTGCTCAACTTTTCATTAACATCTTTGAAAAGTATGGCGAAGCCTAACGCCGGGCTGAGCGGATGTCGTTTTAATCACTCTGGATCCGTAAATACGAACGTTCTGATTCTCGACACGAACGTTCTGAACTTCTCAAGCTTATGATATTAAATGGTTTATATTTATTTTTGAGTGGCAGGATAAAGTGGCCTGAAAGTGTATTATCCGGGCAAACAGGGGCATGGATCAGTGGTTCATTGACAGCGAGTGGCGCGGTTGAGATAACAATGTTAAAGAAAGGGGAATAATCGTGGGCAGTTTGCATGTCAGGTTACCGGTAACCCGGCAACCTGTGAACAGAGGCTTACTGACAGTCAATAGTGGCAGACGTTGCAGCGTCTGGTTGTAGCCTGACATTGGCTACCGACAGTGTAACTGCACCTGCAGACTCCAGCATAAACGGTGCGGTGATACTGTTTAACTCGGCGCCAGCATTCACTAAACACTGTAAATCAACCGAAACTTCATGCCATTCATTGCGAGGAAGGCCTGTCAGCGTCGATTGAATATCCACGCTGCCGCGACAGTCATCACCGCAGAGCATGCCCAGGGCCACAGAACTATCGGGAGCCTGTGATACCTTAATATCAAGAGTCAGCGCACTGTGACTTGCAAGGTACTCTGCAATGGTTTTGGGTTCACTCCATCCCAGATAAGCCCGGGCAAGACTATTACCCTGCCAGGTAAGTTCGCGGGCATCTTCCTGAACCGCCATATTCTCGGTTCTGAGCGTCAGGTTATCAGAGCCCTGGGTGGTAACCACGCTGGTGGCAACCGGTACTGCCCAGCTCGCCCTATCGCCTAAAAAGAAGGCCAGGTCAGCTTGTGCTACCGTACGAAAAAGCGCCATCGGTTGGCTGTAGTCTTTCACCAGAGGGTGGGCGGGCACTTCGTTAAGAGCCAGACTGAGCGTACTTTTATCACCGTAAGACAGGCCAAAACCGTATTCAAATAAGGGAGCGTAGGGCTTATCGCCTTTATTTAACACCACCTGATCGTCCAGTGCCGGCCACGAGTAGGAAAGTTTGCCGGTAAAGTCGTGCTGTACATTGCCGTTGCTATCAGTAAATAACACGTCGGCAACTCCGCTGCCTTCTGAGCCGGGTAGCCAGGCCACTACAAAGGCATCAGAAGCATTTAATTCGGCATTAACCCATAATGGGCGGCCGGTTAAAAATACAGAAACTACCGGGATCCCCTGCGCTTTAAGGCGTTTGAGTAATGCCAGGTCGCGCTTATTGCCGCGCTGGTATTCAATACTTTCAATGTCACCTGCCCCTTCTGCGTAGGGGTTTTCGCCAAAAACTACAATCGCCACATCGGGGACTTGCTGAAAGGTACCGTCAGGTGCCAATTCGGCGCGGCCGCCGGCCTTCTCAACCTGAGCCTGAATACCGTCGAATATTGAACTGCCACCCGGAAAATCGGCGTTTTGATTGCCGGTGCCTTGCCATGAAATCGTCCAGCCACCGGACTGCTTACCAATGTTGTCGGCGCCTGACCCGGCAACCAGCACGTTCTGAGTCGGAGCCAGAGGCAGTAATTGTTGATGGTTTTTGAGTAATACCAGTGATTTGCGCACTGCCTCACGGGCAATTTTACGATGTGTATCACCGCCGATCAGTGCTTGTTCACCGGCAATACCGCGCGCTTTCGGTGTAACACCAGCAAATAAACCCGCGCGAAACTTGACCCGTAATATACGCCGAACTGCATCGTCGAGACGGCTCATGCCAATTTCACCACTGTTCACCTGGGCCACGGTATTGTGAAACATGGCTTGCCAGTTGGTGGGGACCATAATGATGTCAACCCCGGCGTTAATTACCTGTGCACAGCTACTGTTACTGCAACCGGGAACCTGGCCGTGGCCATCCCAGTCGCCAACCACTAAGCCATCGAATCCCATCTGGTTTTTCAATATATCAGTGAGCATGGTCTGATTGCCATGCATCTTAGTACCGTGCCAGCTGTTGAACGACGCCATAATGGTTTGTACGCCCGCTTCAATGGCGGCTATATATCCCTGAGCGTGGATGTTGATGAGTTCCTGCTCCGACGCAAGGTTGTTGCCCTGATCAATGCCGTGCTGAGTGCCACCGTCACCCAGAAAATGCTTTGCGGTAGCAATTGCCTTGTGATCATTCAAAAAGCTCTCGCCGGGCACGCCCTGAATACCTCGGACCATAGCAGAGGCATAGTCACGTACTAAGGCAGGATCCTCTGAGTAGCCCTCATAGGTACGCCCCCAGCGGTCATCGCGAACAACCGCCACGGTAGGCGCAAACAGCCAGTCAATACCGGTTACGCGCACTGCGGTTGCGGTAGCAGCACCGATTTGTTCCATCAGTTCAGCATCATGCATGGCGCCAAGGCCAATATTGTGCGGAAAAATGGTCGCGCCAATTACGTTATTGTGGCCGTGAACCGCGTCTGTTCCCCACATGGTGGGAATAGTACTGCCATCGAGCGTATCATCTACCGAAGCCGCGTACATCTTATCGGCTAACGTCACCCAGTCTTCCATGCTGGCGTACTTGTCATTATTAGGAAATGCGCCGCCGCCATTCAGGTAGGAGCCAAACCCATACTCGCGCATCTCAGCTACGGTAAAGTCGCGGATCTCTGGTTGTATCATCTGCGCCACTTTTTGCTCAATGGTCATGGTAGTGAGCAAGGTATTGATTTGCGCTTCGGTGTGCGGATCCTGGCTAACCGGGCTGGTAACTTTTGGCCACTTGTGCGGATGAAGCTGCCCTACAGAGGGATTCTCCGGAGGTGAGGAAGACGGCGAACAAGCCGATATTGCCAGTAACAGGCTCGCGGCGATAACACCTTGTGTAAGCGATGCTGTTGCCAAAATATGCTCCTTAAATTTTATCATTGAAATGTGAATGCTGCGCTCACAGCGTTAAAAGAGGCTAAGCAGTGTAGGGGGTCGCGCACGGGAAGTCGTTTACAGGGGAGTGGTTGGCGTAACTCGAACGTTCTTTTTTGGGAAGAACTGGTAACACTATGAATATTATAAGTTTTTAGTGTTGGGTGCGGGCGATGAAAGTGCCTTTGGTTAGAGCCGGTTATGCCACAATAGCGCAGCTAGCGCTTAGGCGAACGTTCGTCTCGGCGATTCCGGCTGTTTTATGTGTTTGATTTCAGCAGGGAGAGTCGATAATATTCCGATCTCTTAACACAATAATAACAAGCTTCGGGCGCTGCACAGAATGGATAAAACCCTGTTCAATCTACATGACTTAGTGTTGCTGCTAATCGCTTTTGAATGCCTGGCTGTGTCTGTTTATATTGGTTTTAATCGTCCTAAACAAAGTATACCCACTACCCTGTTGATTGCGTTTTTTGCTTTGCATGCCGGGATCGCACTGAATGAGCTGGTGTTATGGGGCAGTACGTTCCGTTACTGGGTGCTGGAAGCATCCCCTAATTTTTTCTTCATACTCGATTTTACTTACTGGCTGGACGGCCCGCTGTTGTTCTTGTTTATTGGCGCGATTTCCCGCAATCATTTCCGGTGGCGGCGCTGGTATGCGGCCCTGGCCGCGCCGGTGCTTATGTTTGCCGTGTTTATTTATTTTCATTTCTACGCGTTGTCTTTTGAGCAAAAATACGCCCTGATAAAAGACTACACCTTCGCTGATTTCAATTATGTGCTGGTCGACTTTATCGCCAAAATGACCCGGGTCGCTTTTGCTGGTCTGTCAATTTACTATCTACACAAGGCCGATCCGCAGGTAACCCAGAAATTTAACGTGCCCCAATGGCTGCCCAAAGTATTGATGGCCTTTACCGGTATTCTGATTTGGGAAATGCTGTTAAGTATGCTGAAGGTGTATCACTCGCTCTACGTTTTACCTAATTACGACATTGTTGAGTATGTAGGCCTTGCTTCCTACTACATGCAGTTTGCCCTGATCAATGCGGTATTGTTTATGGCGGCTTCGCACTTTTTAAGTGCCGGGACCATCAAGCCTAAACCGGCAGAAAAGGAACCGGTAAACATGGCGATTGTGGAAAAGCTGGAGGCAACCATGAAAGCGGAACAGCCCTATCTCAATCAAAATTTATCCTTTGAACGGCTGGCCGAAAAGCTGGATATTCCGGTCAAAGAGCTTTCCAACACCATCAACCGTTATTACGAAGTCAATTTCTACGAGTTTATTAATAACTACCGGATCCTCGAGGCAAAGCGCCTGCTGGAGGATCCGGAGCAGTTTGATAAAAGTATTACTGACGTGTTTTATGATGCCGGCTTTAATAGTAAATCGGTGTACAACACTTTGTTTAAAAAGCGTTTTAATAAGACACCCAGTCAGTATCGCAAAGACTATAAACAGCAACTGGCGAAACAAACCGCTTAACATAACAAGCTTCAACACAAGCCCACCGATAACACAGCATAACAACGAAGTCGCCGGTAGCTTGCCGACTGGTTAAACGTTACGGCGTTCTCATGTCGACATTGTCAATGTTTGATTGGTCGCTGTTTGCAGTCGGCTTTACAACAATCCCGAATTAAGCCGTTGAAAAGCTGATAGGAATGTTCTTATGTGAAACAATCCGGGGTTAGGTTTTGACAATCCGCCGATTTCAGTAAGAATTTGCCGGATAACCGGCACCAAGGACATCTTCTTTATGGTCAGAATACTGTTTATTAGTTTCATCTTCAGCCTGCTGTTAACCGGCTGCCAGCCACAAAACAGAGCTGAACAAGCCGCCAGCGAAGAAATCACGGCCCAGCAACCTGGCAATAGGGAAAGAAGCGAGATTTTATTGTTTGCTTCGTTTCGGGGTAATGGTGAAGACGGACTGCATTTATCGTACAGCGAAGATGGCCTCAACTGGACAGCCCTGAATAATGACGAAAGCGTTTTGGCTCCACAGGTTGGCACAAAATTAATGCGTGACCCGGTGATTATCCGCGGGCCGGATAATCGTTTTCACATGGTATGGACTTCTGGCTGGGAAGACGCCGCAATTGGCCTTGCCCACTCTGATAATCTGCGTGACTGGAGCGAGCAGGTATTAGTTCCGGTTATGAAAGGCTTTCCGGCTGCAAAGAATGCCTGGGCTCCAGAAATTTACTGGGATGATGCTACACAGCAATACTGGATCTATTGGGCATCGACGATCCCGGGCACCTACCCGGACACCGAAAAGCAAGCCGACAAAGGCTGGGATCACCGTATCTTTGCCACCACTACCAAAGATTTCACTACCTTCTCACCTACTGAATTATTCTACCAGCCCGGTTTTAATGTCATTGATGCGGCGATTGTGAATACCGGGAAGAACTACACCATGTTGGTGAAAGATGAAACACGCTACCCGCCAGCCAAACACTTGCTGGTCGCAACCGCCAACACTATTTACGGCCCCTGGCAGTTACAGCAAGCGCCTTTTTCGCCAACCGATGTATGGGTTGAAGGCCCCGCCATTATTGAACTGGATGGCTGGTATTACGTGTATTTTGATCAGTATACAGAGCATAGTTTTGGGGTAATGCGCACCCGCGACTTTAAGGAATGGGAAAACCTGACCAGGCAATTAAATATGCCCCAGGGGAGTCGTCATGGTTCGATAGTGAAGATTACCCGCGAGGAACTGTCGGTATTAATGTAAGTCGATAGATATTATTTGTTTCATATACGGGATATTTTATTGATATCTGATACGGCGTAGTCATCGATTGTTTTCGTGATTGAATCTGAGTGTTAATGTTTTTTACATTAGTTTAATTCAGGTTTTACAATATGTGGCTTAATTGGTTTATCCGCTCGATTGTGTTTTGCACAACCGCCATTGTATTGGCGGGGTGTGCGAGTCAGGTTGCTCAGCACGATGTCCGGGTCTTCGACGAGGCTGCTCTGTTAAGGCAGTGCCAGCCCGCTAATGGCACTACACCGACGCGTTGTGATTTTGCGCCGGCACTCATCGGTGATGCCCGCCATTATCGGGTGGAAATGACCATTAAACCAGGAAGTACGCCCTGGGTGTATGCAGAGTCCCGTCGGTTAATGCATTCATCTGCCATAGCAATTGAACAACAAAGTCTGTCATTTTTGGTCAATACCCGTCAGCCTGATGGTCAGCCATTGCAGCAGGATACCTACCAGGGTTCACCCGGGCTAACTTTGTGGTTACCCAGTGAATTACAAGAAATCCAACAGATCGCTATTACAGCGACAACGCCTGATAAAAGACTATTTATTCTTGGTGACTCCACGGTTTGCGATCAAAATCCGCAGTGGGATAAGCCTGCTATTGCCCGATACAGCGGCTGGGGTCAGGTATTACCGGCTTATCTGAGCCAGCAGATATCAGTGGTCAATTATGCTGATTCCGGCGAAGGTACCCAGGCCTTTAATATCGAAGACGGCGAGTTATTCGCGCCCATTGCTGCACAGCTAAGAGACCAGGACATCGTGCTGATCCAGCTTGGTCACAACGATAAAACCACCTCAGCAGCCGTGTACGAGCAGCGCCTTAGTGACTTGTTGGTATTTATTAAAGCCCGTGGCGCGTTACCCATACTGGTGTCGCCGATGATCCGCAATCACGGGATCAATCTGGCTCAGCAGCATCAGTGGCCGCAGCTCGACGTGCGACGGTCGCTACAAAAGGTCAGTCAGTTACAGGACATCCCGTTGATCGACCTTATGGCGATCTCAGACGCGTGGGTGACTGAGCTAGGCCAGACGGCCGCTCAACAGTATTTTGTGCCAAAGGATCGTACTCATTCCAATGAGGCCGGGGCACATATCTTTGCCAGCATGCTGGTAGAAGACATTACTCGCCGGCATTTGCCGCTGGCCGAATACGTTATCTCTCGTTGAAATTTGCTATACCCGGAAGGATAGGACTCTGTTGCCATGAAATGGTTATCTCATAAATTCTGTTATGCCCTGCGGACATTTGTTCATTGTGTATGTGTATTCGTGCTGATTAGTTCGGTTGCGGCTCAGGCCAAAGACGGCGATGCACTGGCGCCCGCCACTATCTTTATTGCCGGGGACTCCACCGCGGCCACCTACAATAATGCGGAGCATCAGGGTTGGGGGGCGATGTTTGGTCAGTTTTTTAGCGACAAAGTGAACATCGATAACCGTGCTCGCGGTGGCCGCAGTACGCGCACCTTTATCAGTGAGGGGCTTTGGGATGAACTGATGGCGGATGTACAAGAAAATGATATTGTGATTATTCAGTTTGGTCATAACGACGCCAGCCCTATTAACGATGAGCGTCGTGCCCGCGGAACCATCGGTGGTATCAGTGACGACTTTGTTGATATCGATAACCAGCTTACCGGAAAGCAAGAACGTGTATTCTCGTTTGGTTATTACATACGCAAAATGGTTAGCGACGTTAAGGCCAGAGGTGCTAAGCCGGTGTTGATGTCACTGACCGTACGTAATATCTGGCAGGGGCATCGCATTGAGCGGGGGTCGGGTCAGTATGGATATTGGATGTATCAGTTAGCCTGGGAGCTTGATACGCCATACATTGATTTAACCAACGCCGTGGCCGATGAACTTGAATTGTTGGGCAAAGACGCAACCGCTTCGTTGTATCCGAAAGATCATACCCATTACAACGATGCCGGTGCAGAACTGCATGCCAGGCACGTTGTTGCTGCCCTAAAAGGTGTACGTCCCGGTCTTGACGAATCTTATTTTTCTGCGCAAGGAAAAGCCGTTGAAGCCTATGACTGGAGCTTTGTGCGCTTACCGGTGAAAGTGGTAAAAGCACGCAAAAGTGTGTTTATGGTGGGTGATTCAACCGTACGTAACGGCTGGGGTGACGGCCGTGATGGTCAGTGGGGATGGGGGGACTTTATTGCCGATTGGTTAGGTAACCCGCCGCTGAATATTGTTAACCGAGCGGTTGGTGGCCTGAGCTCTAGAACCTTTGTTACGCAAGGGCATTGGTCGCGGGCCCTGAACATGATGAATCCTGGCGATATCGTATTGATTCAGTTTGGTCACAATGATGCCGGTGCGCTGAATGATGACAGCCGGGCCCGTGGCACTATCAAGGGTATTGGCTATGAGCAGGTGGTCATCGACAACCTGCTCACGGGTAAAACCGAAACCGTACACAGCTATGGCTGGTATTTACGCAAGATGATCGGTGAGGCACGTGCACGTGGCGTCATCCCGGTAATTTGCACGCCTGTGCCGCGTAAAGTGTGGGAAGACAATGGCTTACGCATCGCCCGTGCCACCGGGAGTTATCCGCAGTGGGCTACCCAGGTTGCCCGTCAGGCGCAGGTGCCCTTGATCGACCTGCATCAATATGTTGCCAGTGTTTATGACAGTCTGGGTCAGGAACAGGTGGATGCCTTGTTTGCTGACGCACGTACCCATACCAGCCTGGCAGGGGCTAAACTCACGGCTGAGATTGTTGCCCAACAGCTTGCACCGATGTTGGGAGTAGCCGTTGTAGACAGTCTGGCAGAAGATATTCAGGGAGTGAAATAATGAATGCACTTAATTTAGGGGTTCGTGCCCACGATTATGGTGAAGGTACACCGGCAGAAATCGCCGGTATCATCGGCCAGTATCCGGTAAGTTGTGTGCAGTTGGCGCCCGCTAAGTCTTTCCCGTTTATTAGTGAAAACCCGGGGCAACTAACCCCGGGGTTTGCTAATCACGTGCGTGATGAATTTGCCCGGCAAAATATCAACATTGCCGTGTTAGGCTGTTATATCAACCCGATTCACCCTGACCCGCTGTTGCGTGAGCTATCTCTGCAACGCTTCGAAGAACACCTGACCTTTGCCCGGGACTTTGGTTGTGCCATCGTGGGCACCGAAACCGGTTCCCGCAATGCCGATTGTACCTATCACCCGGATAACCACTCGGAGCAAGCCTTTGATGAGCTGGTAGTCAGTGTCAGGCGGCTCGCCGATGTGGCGGAGCGACACGGAGTCTTTGTGGGCATCGAAGGTGTGGCACATCACCATACAGTGAATACCTACGAGCGAATGGAGCAGCTATTGATTAGGGTTAACTCACCGAATGTAAAAGTGATCTACGATCCCGTGAATTTCTTTCCGCCAGACCAATGCGAACAGCAACAGCAGTTGATGGATGACGCGTTCAGGCGGTTCGGCGAACATATTGTTGCTGTGCATTGTAAGGATTTTGTTAACAATAATGGCCGCAAAACGGGAGATTTACCTTCGGGTACCGGTGAGATGGATCACGCTCATCTGTTTCGTCTAATCAAGCAAAATAAACCTTATGTGCACATTATTTTGGAAAGTACCAACCAAAATAATGTGACTCGGATACTTAATTTTCTCAATCAGCGTGCAGTCGCAAACCACTGCTGATTGTTTTGTTACCCCCTGTTTATTGAACATCCGCGTCAACACGAGTTGAAGCGGTATGTTGTCTTGCTGAATTAAGGCTGCAAGGCTTATTCTGTTGGTCTTAATGACAGGTTGGATAGGTGTTAGGTGGCCCTCATTTTTGCTGATTTTAAGGCGTAGAAGCGCGCTGCATAAACAGATGAATCACCCAAAATATAAGGTCAGTTCAGGGCGATTTATCCATATATGAAATTAAATGATTGTTTATGCATATTGCTGAGTGGTTTTGATGGTTTTGTGTTGACGAAGGCCTCTGTTGGTCACTAGGATACATGCAGTTGTAAACAAAATATTAAAATAATGTTTACTTTGACTGGCATCAAAGCCAGCCTTTGAAAAGCGAACGAGGTTACTATGGAAAACGTCATGGAACGCAACATCACAACAGCCACTCAAGCTACGTTAAGTACATCGCGCAAACTGATTGCCACCAGTATTTCTACCATTTTATTAACCGGTGCCTGCTTTGCCAGTGCGCCGGTATGGGCACAGGAATCAGATCAGACTGCCACGCAGCAACAGGCTGACGAGTTAAAAGATAAAGACGCCGAGGGCGAAGATACCGAGATTATCGAAGTGAAAGGTATCCGTTTTAGTCAGCGCAGCGCGTTAGATCGTAAAAAAATGGCTGGCACCATTACCGATTCACTGGTGGCCGAAGATATCGGCATGTTCCCGGACAAAAACGTCGGTGAAGCCTTACAACGTATTCCGGGTGTTCAGCTCGACCGTGATTTTGGTGAAGGTCAGGGGATCAGTATTCGTGGTGTTGAGCCGGGCCTGCTGCGCGTTGAGGTAAACAATGTTTCGGCACAGGGCTTTGGTGGCAGCCGGGCGGTAGATTTTCGTGACATGGCGGCTGAGCTGGTTAAATCTGTTGATGTCATAAAGGGTTCTGAAGCGCGCCTCACTGAAGGCGGTATCGGCGGTACCGTACAGGTTAATACCCGTAAACCGAATGAGTTTGATGAAAACTTTCTGTCGGTCAATGCTGAAGGCCAGTATAACGACCTGATCGACGATCCAAGTAATAAATGGAATGCCACCGGCGTATATAAGTTTAACGACGATCTGGGTGTGCTGGTCAATGTAACCGGATCAACCAAAAACACCATGATCCATGCTTTGCGTAATACCGAATGGGCCCGTTTTGCCGACTACGACAACTCACCGGAAAAGACCTTTGAAGATGCCAATTTTGCCGACGTAACCGATAAAGCGGCCTGTGCAGACACCGCTGACCAGGCCGCTTGTGAGCAGCAGTGGTTTGACTTTTCGCCGCGTCTGCCTCGCTATGGCATCTGGGGCCGTGAGGAAGACCGTCTTAGTGCTAACGTGGTTGTGCAGTATCGTCTGACTGACAATCTGCAAACTCACGCAAGCTACACTCACAATACCCGCGATAAACAAGCGCTGGACTTAAACCTGCACTTAGAATCGCAATCTGCGGCGCGTATCAACCCGGATTCGGTGATAGTGGATGATCAGCACAATGTGACCTACTTTGAAACGGCGGCTGCCACAGTGACCAACCGGACGCTGGAGTTCGGCTGGGATCAAACCACCGAAATGTACGAGACCGGCTTTGAGTACAGCAAGGATGCCTGGCGAGTAGAAGGCCAGGTGGCTTACTCGCTGGCCGAGCAGGATATTGACTCACGGGATACCCATATTACCGCTAATGGTGTTGCCGGGGTCCAGGTTGACCTGGATAGCCGCGGCGCGCCGGAATGGGATTTCAACACCGGTTATATTGTTAATCCTGATGATCCTACCGATACGTCAAATAGCTTCGATGTTAACGATCCGGCCAGCTATGTGTCTCGCTCCCGTTATAAATATGCGCCCAGCCAGGACGAGTCTGACGAAGCCATGGCCAAGCTGGATCTGACCTATATCCCGGATTCAGACTTCCTTACGCTCATCAGAGCCGGTGTTCAGGTGCGTAATCAGGGTTATGAAAATGCTAACTTTGAGTACAATATTATTCGTGATGTGGGCAGAACTTACGAAAACCCGGAAACCGGCGAATCCATGGAATGGACCATGGAAGACCAAATAGCCCTGATCACCGGCAATACGTTTCAGTCGCCGACTCTGTTTGATGGTTACAGCCTTGGGGTAGACACCATTGGTAACTATCAGGCGGTAGACACCTACCCTTTTATTGAAGATATTCAGGCGGTCGCGAACGACTTTACTACCCGTGAGGACCTGGATGTGCGCACTGGTAACTATAATGTAGAGGTCGATACCCAGGCGATTTACCTGCAAACTAACTTCGAAACCTACATTGGCGGTATGCGCCTGTGGGGTAACGTGGGTGCCCGTTATGTTGAAACCCAAACGGCGGCTAACGGAGACGTGTTTGAGCGGATTATCGTAGACCAGGTCGATGACGACGGCAATGTCCTGACCGATCCTGTTACCGGCGAGCCTTTACCAGGCATCGAGGACACCGATCACCCGGATACCTTTAACGGCCGTAAAACGGTTGAAGAAGAGTACAACGACTTTCTGCCAAGCTTAAACGTAAACTTAGCGCTCATTGAAGACGAATTGGTACTGTACTTTGGCACCGCCAAAGTGATGTCGCGACCTAAAATTACCGACCTGAACGTTAACGCCAGCTGTACCATTTATCGCACCTCGCGTAACGAGCTGGATGACCTGCGAGACTACTGTACTGCAGGTAACCCGGCATTAAAACCATACCGTGCCAAACAGTTTGATATCGCCCTGAACTGGTATCCAAATGAAGATACTATTATCTCGGGTGCCTACTTTGTTAAAGATATCAACAGCTGGGTTATTGATCCGACTACCCGCTTTGATGTGGACTTCTTTAATGACGGACGCTCTTTTGATGTGCGCCAAAAAATCAATGGCAGTGGTGTAACCACCAAAGGTTTTGAGCTGCAGGCCTCAACCATCTTTAGTTGGTTACCAGAGCCATTCGATGGCTTCGGGGGGGCGGTAAACTTCACCCATATGACCGCCGATGATGTGGGTTTATTTAACCAGTTAACCGGTAAGGAACTGCCCTTCCCGTCACAGTCAGAAAATAGCTACAACGTCACCGCGTTTTATGAAACGGATACCTGGAGTTTCCGGGTTGCCTATAACTACCGTGATGAATACCTGATTAATCCGGCTGACCGCTCTGGTAACCCGGTTTTTGTTGACGACGCAGGTTACATGGATGCCAAATTTATCTACAACATTACCGATGATTTGCGCGCCTATATAGATGGCCGTAACCTCACCGGTGAAGTGAAGTCATACAACGCTGGCCCGCGCCGTCTGTCTGACCTGCAATGGTCTGGCCGCGAGTACTCGGTAGGTGTGATTTATCAGTTCTAAAATACGTTAACACCTGTCGGGGGCATCATTGATGCCCCTTTTTTTCTTCTAAAGGGATTAACTATGCCTTCATTTTCACGACGCGATATATTTAGTCTGGCCGGTAAAGGCGCGGCGCTCGGCGCCTTGATGGTGCCGGTTTCAACAAGCGCGCTGGCCGTTTCATCTGATGTGAAGTCGCCTTATAAAATTAACAAGCTCATTCATGGTGTGGCGTACTACCCGGAGCTGTGGCCGGATGCCGATGTGGATGCCGACATCGCCGAAATGCAATCGTTAGGGATAAATCTGGTACGCATGGCCGAGTTTGCCTGGTCGACCATGGAAACCACGCCGGGCAACTATGACTTTTCGCTGTTTAAAAACGTGATGGACAAAATGCTCGCGGCCGGCATAGCGGTGGTGTTATGTACACCTACTGCAACGCCGCCAGCCTGGCTTACTCACAATCATCCGGAGCGTTGTCATAAAAACGCCGATGGAACCGTTATGAGTAATGGTGCGCGCCAGCATGCCAGTTATGAGCATCCGGCCGTGCGCGAGGCTTGTTTTAATATTATCCGCCGGATGTCCCATGAGCTCGGCCGCCACCCGGCATTGATTGGCTGGCAGTTAGATAATGAAATGAAAGCCCATGTGGCAGAAGATTTTAGTGATGCCGCCATCGCCAACTGGCGTAAGTGGCTGAAACAGCGCTTTGGCAGTATCGACAAGCTCAATGAGGCCTGGGGTACGCATATCTGGAGCCAGTACTACAATAATTTTGAGCAAGTGCCCGCGCCGGTGACAACGCCGTTTTTACATAACGCCTCTCTCATCACCGCATATAAACTCTTTTGCCGGGAGAGTGTGGCGGATTTTATGCTGGCGCAGCGTAACGTCATCCGTGAGTTTTCGGATTTGCCGATTACGCATAACGATAATCCGGCATTTAATATTCATCACGAACGCTCTATGCAGGCACTGGATTTTGCTTCCTACGATGCCTACCCCACCGCTGAGCAATGGTCGACGCTGGTGTTTCGTTCTGATTTATATCGCGCTGCCATCCCCGGCCGTCCTTTCTGGCTTATGGAAACCAGCGTGGCCCACAATGGCTGGTTGGGCAATCATCAGCCAATCCACCCGGAAGGCTTTTTAGCGGCCGAGGCCAGTTTGATTTATGCCCTGGGCGGAGAAGGGTTTTGTTACTGGTTATGGCGTCAGCAACGCACTGGTGCAGAGTTACCCCACAGCGCTGTAAAAAGTGCCTGGAACGCCCCATCAATTGGCTATAGCGAAGTTAAAAAAGTCAGTGAAGCGAAACAGCAACTTGAACCGACATTACTCAATTCAACGCTGATAACACCAGAAGTGGCCGTGACCTATTCCGACCATGCCAGAGCCATGTTAGAAACCGAGTCACTGGATAAACGTTCGGGTTTTCCTTCTCGCTATCGTGGCATCATTGAAATGTGGCATAAACAGCTACTGGATTCAGGCTTGCATCGCGAGGCCCGCTTTGAGGGGGCATCTTTAGACGGTTTAAAGCTGTTGATTACGCCAGCCATGCCCTATGTGAGTGAGGCATTCTTATTCCGTGCTGAGGCCTTTATGCTGCGCGGCGGAATTTGGATTGCCGGGCCGGTTACCGGTACGCGCGGTAAAGAACAAACCGTACCGGTAGAAGCAGGCCTTGGCTTACTGGAGAAAATGGCTGGTGTGAGTACGCAGTATGTATTACCGCTTACCGGCACTGATGCTAAAGGTGAGTTACTGGGTGTGGAAAGTGAGCTGAGTGGTTGGTGCGCCGCGGTAAAAGCGAAAGCAGGCACGAGTATTGTGGGTACCATCACCAAAGGCCGGGCCAAAGGGTTGGCCTTTGCCACGGAGCGCCCCATAGGCAAGGGTAAACTGGTCTTGTTAGGCGCGCATCCCCACGGTGATAACAGCGCCGCAATGCTTAACCAGCTCATTGGGCATTATGCCCAACAGGCCGGTGTATCAATGCGCTTTGATGTACCTGAAGGTGTGGTAGTCGTGCCGCGTAAGAACACTCAGGGTAAACGGCTGTGGATAGTGCTTAATATGGTTAATGAAAGTAAAACCGTTTCGCTACCCGGTGGGGCTACCGATATGCTCAGTGGTAAAACATTGGGCCCCTCCACGTTACTGGGCCCTTACGCCCGATTAATTGTTAACACCAATCAGGAGGCCTGATGGAGAAAATTGCTTTTGTAATGCAGCTTAACCCTGGCTGTGAAAAGGAGTACGAGCGTCGCCACGATGAGATTTGGCCGGAACTGGTAACCGAACTCAAAGCCGCGGGTATAGAGGATTACTCCATTTTTTTGCACCCCGAAACACTACAGCTGTTTGGTGTTCTGTGGCGTAGCGATGATCATGGTATGGATGATTTACCCGCTACCGGGATAATGCAGAAATGGTGGGCGTATATGGGCGATATTATGGCTCATAACAGTGATAACAGCCCGGTAACGCAACCGCTCACCCAGGTATTTCATTTACCCTGACAGAGCGGTTTGAAAAATGGGTGACTGGAACAGCGCTCTTTTTAACACTCAATGTTCATAAGGAGTACAGCATGTTTAACTCTTTCGCCCTTCCTGGGTTTGCCCGCCACCATGGCGGGTGAAGCGGGTACCAATAACGCCGGGAGTAGTGAAGTTTGCGTTTTACACTGCCGGTATTTCAGATATGAAAATTAAAAGCGTTAAAGCCCTGTTCGCGTATTATTTGCTGAACAATGATGATAGCGTCCGTGCTTTAAAGTTCTACAAGCTTGAGGGTTGCCATGAAAGTAGCGTTGATGATGGAAAATAGCCAGGCGTCAAAAAATTCAATAGTGCTAAACGAGCTGCAAAGTGTTGCAAATGAGTTGGGTCATGAAGTCTACAACGTAGGAATGAACAGCGAAGATGATCATCATCTTACCTATGTTCATTTAGGCATTATGGCCGGCGCGTTGCTGAACGCTAATGCTGTCGATTTTGTTTTTGCTGGTTGCGGCACGGGTCAGGGAGCGCTGATGTCGCTTAATGCTCAGCCTGGCGTGTATTGCGGTTATTGTATCGATCCGTCTGATGCATTTTTGTTTAATCAGGTGAATAACGGCAATGCTTTAGCCCTGCCCTTTGCTAAGGGTTTTGGCTGGGGCGCCGAACTCAACGCGCGGTACATTTTTGAAAAGTCACTGACCGGTGGCCGCGGTGAGGGTTATCCTGTGGAAAGACGTGAACCGCAAGTTAAGAATGCAGGCATTCTTGCCGAGTTAAAGACTGCATTAGCGGCAGACAGCTATGTTGATACCTTGCGTAAAATAGACCAGGAGCTGGTTAAGGTTGCCTTCACCGGTGAACGTTTTCAGCGCTGCCTGTTTGATAACAGTCAGGATGATGCATTAAATCAGTACGTTAAAAGTCTTGTTGCATAAACCTTTACAGCGGGCGCGTTGACGCCCGCTGCGCACTAAAATACCGCTGCCTGTAACGGTTAATCAATTGCCCAGACGTTGAAATCACGATACTGAAAGTGGGTCCATTTCATTTGTCTGAAACCTATGCGACCACTGGTATAGGGGGCGCCGGTATCGACCCCGTTTATGACCGGTTGGTTGTCGGTGTAATCAATCACTTTATTGTTATCAACAAACAGCTGAATATGGTTATGGTGCTTAACCAATCTAACCTGATGCACTTTATCTGAGTAGGTCGGGATCCCTACCTTGCCCTCTTGTAACAAGGTGAACGTGTTGTTTTTGCGTAAATTGGCATGGCCGCGGTCCGGGTTATGTGCGGCATTAGCATAATAAGAAATGTGATAACTGTTGATCTGGCCTTCAGTGTACTGGCTAAAGGTACCGTCACGGGCGGGTAACGACGGGTCAAAAATGCTTTCGCCATCGACCCCTTTGGCGGCGAAAAATACAATGGTCAGGCCGGCATCGGTTGTTATTGGTTGTGCCTGCCATTCCGCAATAAAGCTATCCGGAAACTCTTCAGGGCACCAAAACACATGGTGCATGACTTCATTGGGTGAATACATCTGCATCCAACCATCCTTAAAGGTCAGCTCACCAGGGCCTTCCATCACCCAATCGGCAATGCTGGCAGGACTGGACAAAGGATTGCTGTATATCAGAGCACCTTTTTCCACCGTACCGGTTAATGCTGAATCGGTGGGTGTGTTGTTGCTGCTTGTTGCTGGCTGCTTTGAACAACCTGCAGCGGCAGTCACCAATAACAGACAAACAAGCCAACGAAGGTAAATAGTGTTCATCACGATGAGTTCCTCTGGGTTGAAAATCCAAACTACTGCGCGTGTTTCATATGTGAATCAATTAAACCAATAATCTTCGGCTTATTTATCGCAGTTTGATTATTTTGTGATACTAATTAATCATAAATTAACAAAATGTTAAACAAATCGCTCAATGTCAATCATAATTTGAGTGGATGTAATACAGCGCTGGAGTACACAATGGACAGACGCACTTTTTTAAAACAGGGCAGCATGGCGGCGTCATTGCCGTTGGCATTATCAGCAAGCGGGTGCAGTACCACTGCCAGTAAGGTGGCAGAAACACCCCACGTAAAACGCGTTCCGGGCACACTAAGTTGGGTTGATGGTAATGCACCCGATTATCAAAGCGGCGCTACCTGGGGCTACCCATGGAAACAAGGCGAGCGTAAACCTTCCGATGCACTCAGGCTCATCGCTGAAGACGGCACGGCTATTCCACTGCAAAGCTGGCCAACGGCCTACTGGCCCGACGGCAGCGTAAAGTGGACAGCTCACGCAATCCCCGCCCGAGCTCAGCCGGGCAACCATTTTAAGATACTGCCAGGCAATGGCCCGCAGCCAGCTGCCGCCACGTTTGTGACTGAAAAGTCGGATCACTTTGTGCTGGATACCGGTGTTGTAGAGCTGCATATAGGTAAGCAGGGCCGCGATATCATCCGGTTAATGCGTCGCAATGGAAAAACCATAGGTCAGTCGGCGCGCCTGGTTGGGCTGGTGCAGGATGCGCCGGTTAATGAACCAGAGCAACCGGCGGCGGTAACTGCCTTCGAGTCAAATGTTGAGAGCGTTACGGTTGAGCAAAGTGGTCCGGTACGCAGTGTGGTGAAAATAACAGGAAAACACAAACTGCCCAATGGACGCAGCTGGTTACCCTTCACACTGCGTGTTTATGGATATGCAGGCGGTGAATCAATCAGATTGAGTCATACGTTTATTTACGACGGCGATGATCAAAGCGATTTTATTCGCGGTTTAGGCTTGCGCTTTAACGTAGTTCAGCGTGATGAGTTGTATAACCGTCATATTCGCTTTGTGGGGCAGGATGATGGTCTGTGGGGTGAGGGTGTGAAAGGCATAACCGGCCTGCGACGTGATCCGGGCCAGGCCGTACGCGATGCCCAAATTGCCGGTGTGGCAACTCCACCATTAAGTGAATGGGATGAGCGGGTAAGCAGTCGCATGCACTGGATACCAGTGTGGAACGATTTTACTATGTCGCAGTTGTCAGCCAATGGCTTTGCCATTAAAAAGCGCACCAAACCTGGCCATGCCTGGATTGATTCTGATCAGGGCCAGCGCGCGTCAGGTGTGAGTTATCTTGGTGGGACATCGGGTGGCATTGTGTTTGGCATGCGGGATTTCTGGCAGTTACACCCGGTTCAGGTTGACATCCGTAATGCTGGCGCCGAACTGGCAGAAGCAACCCTTTGGTTTTATTCTCCTGAAGCCCCCGCCATGGATGTTCGCTTTTACCACGATGGCATGGGGCAGGACACCTACGATGAACAACTCGATGCGCTGAATATTATCTACGAAGACTACGAGCCTGGATTCGGTTCTGCCTATGGTGTCGCGCGTACCACCGATTTTACCTTAGGCATTATGGATGCAACGCCCAGTCGCCAGAAAACCGTGGAGATGGCCAGTAGCATTGCGCATCCGCCACAAGTTGTAGCGGCACCGGCAGATTATCTGGCAACCAATGTATTTGGTGGTTTATGGACGCTGCCCGACCGCTCAACGCCCGCTAAAGCGGGGATTGAGGACCGGCTTGATTTTCAGGTGAAGTATTATTGCAGCCAGGTAGAGCAGCGCCATTGGTACGGGTTCTGGAATTTCGGTGATGTCATGCACACCTACGATGTCGACCGCCATGTGTGGCGCTACGATATTGGTGGCTACGCCTGGGATAACTCAGAGTTATCGCCGGATTTATGGCTGTGGTATTCATTTTTACGCAGCGGCGATCCCACCACATTTCATCTGGCAGAAAACATGACCCGACATAATCGCGATGTGGATATTTACCATGCCGGTCGCTTTAAAGGCCTCGGTACCCGCCACAACGTGCAACACTGGGGCTGTAGTGCCAAGCAATTACGGATCAGTACTGCTGCCTACCGTCGATTCCATTACTACATTACCGGTGACGATCGAACCGGCGATGTACTTAACGAGGTGGTGAATGCCGACAAGGCGCTGGGTGTGCTTAATCCGACCCGCAAAGTGGCGCGCCAGAATCCCATGCCCGGCATGGCTAAAATTGGTGCCGGAACCGACTGGAGTGCCACGGCAGCTAACTGGCTGACTGCCTGGGAGCGCACCGGCGATGACAAATACCGCGATCGTCTGCTCGATGCCATGCGAGTGATTGGCGAGCATCCGCTGGGCTTTTTCGCAGGCGCTTTTGGTTATGACGTCGACAAGCAAAAACTGTTGCCCTACGACAACGTTAAGCCCGGGATCTCGCACTTGAGCGCGGTATTTGGCCTAATTGAAGTCAATACCGAACTGAACCAACTGCTGGATGTGCCTGCGTACAAGGCGGCCTGGCTTGAATATGGTCGCTTATACAATGCAGACAAAGCTACTCAGGAGGCGGCGTTGGGGATGTCACAGCGGCCCAACCTGTCGGCCGCGCACTCTCGACTAACCGCGTATACCGCCAAAGAAACGGGTGATCCGGCACTGGCCAGAAGGGCCTGGAAGGAGTTTGGCCGTACCCAGGAGTTCGCTAGCAAAATTGGCCAGCAGGACCGTCTCAGTACCACCCACGTCACCGGACCGGATGTACTGAACCCGATTGATGAAGCTCCCTGGGTGTCGACAAACGATGCCTCGCAGTGGGGACTCGCCGCGATTCAAAACCTGGCGCTGGTATCTGACGCCCTCGACTAGTCCGCTAAGATGATCTGAACCGCCGCGAGGTGGTTCGTATCATGTACTCATAACATTTTGAATTTATGAGTTTTTCATGCCAAAAACTTCTTATTTAAAATTGCATTTCGTATTTGAAACAAAAACGTTAATTCAGGTTAATGTTATGTAAATTGATGTACAGTGACGTCATTCATATAACGCAGTTTTACTTAAAACCGTTGGCGACAGTCGCTTTTTTCATGTGCTCAGACCCTCGCCCGGTTTATTTTGAAACCAATAAAAGTAGAAGGATTTAACATGCCTGCAATTGCTCATGACATTGAATATGCCACCGTCACAAAAAGCATTGATAAGCTCATCGATAATCTGGTCAACATTACTGACGAGACCGGCGAGTTTCTGCTTAAGTTAGAGGATGGCCGGGTTATCGACACCAAGGGCTGGAACGACTGGGAATGGACACACGGCATTGGCCTTTACGGATTGCTGAAATACTGGGATATCACCGGTGACGAAAAAGCCCGGGTGATTATTGAAGAGTGGTTTGCCAATCGCTTCGCCGAAGGCACACCCACCAAAAACGTTAACACCATGTCGCCGTTCTTAACCCTGGCTTATATGCAGGAACGCAGTGGCAACCGCAGCTACCTGCCTTATCTCGATGTATGGGCTGAGTGGATCATGGATGGTATTCCTCGTACCGAAGAAAACGGCATTCAGCATATTGTGTTTAATTCAGAAAACTACCAGCAGTTGTGGGACGACACGCTGATGATGTCGGTAATGCCGCTGGCTAAAATAGGTTTGCTGCTCAACCGCCCACACTACGTAGAAGAAGCCAAGCGCCAGTTTATGCTGCACATTAAATACCTGGCTGACCGTAAGACCGGTTTATGGTTTCATGGCTGGACCTTCGATGGTCGTCATAATTTTGCCGATGCTCTGTGGGCTCGCGGTAACTGCTGGGTAACTATTGCCATTCCTGAATTCATTGAATTGCTCGACCTGCCGGAAACCGACGGCCTGCGTATGTTCCTGATTGAAACGCTCGAAGCTCAGGTAAAAGCGTTGGTGAAAACGCAGCACGAGGATGGCCTGTGGCACACTTTGCTGGATGATCCTGATTCTTATCTGGAAGCCTCGGCTGCCGCCGGATTTGCCTATGGCATCTTAAAAGCGGTGCGCAAAGGCTACATCAGCGCCGAGTACCAGCCCTGTGCTATTAAGGCTATCAAAGCGGTACTGGCAAACATTGACGACAGCGGTGAATTGCAACAGGTGTCCTTTGGCACGCCGGTCTTTGACGACTTGCAGGGCTATCGTGATATTCCATTGACCTCAATGCCCTACGGGCAATCGATGGCTATTTTTGCCCTCGTTGAATTTATGAATAGCTACATCTAATCAGTATTTAATCTGTTAACTGGGAGGGTGTGTTATGACCCGTCGTGAACTCAAGCCGGTCAATTATATTGCTTACGGGCTTAACGATATTTTAGGTGCAGGCTCGATGGCCGTGATCAGCGGCTGGATCCTGTTTTTCTATACCACATTTTGTGGCTTATCAGCCGTTCAGGCCGCGTCTATTTTTGCCATTGCGCGCATTCTCGATGCCGTGGCGAGCCCCCTGATTGGGCATATTTCAGATGGCCTCGGGCGGACCAGAATTGGTCGCAAGTTTGGTCGCCGCCGGGTGTTTCTAATTGGTGCCATTCCGCTGCTCCCCAGTTTTGCCCTGATGTGGGTAAGTGGCCAGGAGTACTGGTATTACTTAATCACCTATGTGTTTTTTGAACTGGTCTATGCCTCGGTGCTCATTCCTTATGAGACACTGGCCGCTGAAATGACCGATGATTACAAGAAAAAAGCCAAGCTGGCAGGTGCGCGTATTCTTACCGGTCAGGTATCGGCTATTTTTGCCGGTATTTTGCCCAGCTGGATTGTCAGCATTGCAGGCGGCAAAGAGTCTGCATCGACGTTTTTAATCATGGGGGCGATTTTCTCCTTGGTGTTCATGCTGGTGGTTTTTGGCGTGTGGTTCTTTACCTGGGAGCGCGACGTCAGCGAGTTGAGCGAAGAAGAGCTCACCAAGGACGAAAACTGGACTGTTACCGGTACCCTCAAAACTCTGTTTAAAAACCTGTCATCCACGTTGCGTATCCGTGCCTTTCGTTTGCATCTGGGCATGTACCTGGGCGGTTATATTAGTCAGGATGTGTTCAATGCCGTGTTTACCTATTTTGTAGTATTTGCGATTGGCGGTACGGTGGTGATCGCGTCAGAAATGATGGCGGTGACCTATATCGCACAATTACTGGCAGTGGCACTGGCCATTCCGCTGGTGATGCGCTTTGGCCCGGCGCCCAGCTACCGGGTCGCCATTGTGTTCTACTTTGTGGGGATCTTACTGCTACTGGCAATGTTCTTTATGACCAACGAATTCAGCTTGTTATGGTTGGGTGCCGGGGTCGTTGTGGCCGGGTTTGGCCGTGGCGCGTTAAATTACATTCCGTGGAACACTTACAACTACATGGCCGACGTGGATCAGATTGTTACCGCTCGCCGACGCGAGGGCAGCTTTGCCGGCGTCATGACATTCATTCGCAAGGCAACCCAGGCTATCGCCGTGATGTCGGTGGGGGTCATTCTCGAGGCGGGCGGCTTTGCTTCGGGTGAAAAGCTGCAAAGCAGCGAGGCCATTTCAACCATTGTGATTATGTTGGCCGCTGGTCCCTTGGTGGTGTTGGTGTTTGGCTTTTGGGTGTCTACCAAGTTTAAGCTCAATAAAGAAACGCATGAGGTGCTCATGGCCGAAATTGAGCGCTTTAAGAATGGTCAGGACGTGCTGCCGAGTAACGAAAACCGCGCCATCGTAGAAGACTTATCCGGCTGGTCCTATGACAAGCTGTGGGGCAATAATACGGTGGGCCGTTAAATGAAGGCATTACACGCAATACTGGCAGGTGCAACCATAGTGTTAGCGGCCTGCTCGACAACCCTGGCCAGCAAAAGCGGACCGGGTCTCGCCAAAACCTGGATCGACGAAGACACTGGCCACCGCATCGTAAGGGTGTCAGAGGAGCCTGGCTCACGGTCGTTATATTTTCATCAGAATGCCTACACCGCAGAGGGAGATAAAATGGTCATTTCGGTGACCAACCCGAACGGTGTCGCCGTGGTGGACTTAAGCGACTGGTCAGTGAAACGACTTTATGAGCATCCTGATGTGGGGATTTTGTTTGTTGGTAAACAAACCCGCAGTGTGTACCTCACCCGGATTGCGGCTGAGAACGGTCAAAAAGTGCATCCGCAAAACGAGTTGCAGCAACCTACCGAACTACTGCGGGTAAATATTGATACCGGTGCCGTTGAAGAGCTGGGCGCCATCCCGGCCGGTAAAATACATACGATCAACAGTAATGAAACCCTGCTGGCGGGCGCGGTGGCCGAGCGCGAACATAACCTCGAATCCGGCCCGCGCAACAGCCGTTTTGAAGCGCGCTACGAAGCCCTTGGTCCGGATGGTAAACCGCTTAGTTTCGCCGATGCCAAAGAGGTGCGCATTAATGAGCGCCTGGAAGCGCGTATTCCCATGCAAATGTTTACCTTTAACATTGCCACCGGCGAGCAAAAGGTAGTGCATGAGGCAACAGACTGGTTAAACCATATTCAGTTTTCGCCTGACGACCCGGGTCAGCTGATGTACTGCCATGAAGGCCCCTGGCATAAGGTAGACCGTATCTGGACCATGCGCATAGACGGCAGTGAGAATCAAAAAGTGCATCACCGCACCATGAATATGGAAATTGCCGGTCATGAGTTTTTTGACGCCAGTGGCGAGCGTATTTTTTACGACTTACAAACCCCGCGCGGCGAAGTGTTTTGGCTGGCAAGCTACAACATGAAGACCAAAGAGCGGGTCTGGCGGCACATGCCGCGGGATTACTGGTCTGTGCATTTTAACATCTCCCCCGATGGCAGCTTATTTGCCGGCGACGGCGGCGATGCGGAAATGGTGGCCCGGGCCGAGGATGGCAAATGGATTTATTTATTTGAATCGCAACCGATTAACGATGTTGCTGGGATCAGCGCCCCCAATGCGGCAGATCTGATTAAGCCCGGCGTATTAAAGGCGACTCGTCTGGTGAATATGCAAAACCACGATTACCGGCTTGAGCCTAATGTGACCTTTACGCCAGACGGAAAGTGGGTGGTGTTCCGCTCAAATATGCATGGTCCGGTGCACGTTTACGCGGTTGCTGTATCCCCTGAGGTGGAATAAGCCGCCAGATTAAGTACTAAGAGTACCTCCGGGATCGACTTGGTTTCACATATGAAACAAATGGCAGGTATTCAGTCAGGGTTATGGGGAATGCTTGTTCATATATGGGACAACGACCACACTAACTTAAACATTAGCCTCGCAGCACGCGTGAGGCAACGTCATAAATTAACAGGAGACAGCACCTATGAGTCAGCCAGATTTTGGTTTAACTGATAAAGTTGCACTGGTAACCGGCGCCAGCCGCGGTATTGGCCAGGCATTGGCGATGGGGCTCGCCCAGGCTGGTGCCAAAGTGGTGTGTGCTAGCAGCCGTATTGGTGGCAGCCAAGACACCGTTAACCAAATTAACAGCGCCGGCGGTGAAGCAGTGGAACTGGCAGCCGACCTGTCTGATACCGACGCGGTGATGGCGCTGGCCGAAAAAGCGCAAGGCGTGTTCGGTGAAATAGATATACTGGTTAACAACGGTGGCACCATTTACCGCAGTCCGGCGGTGGAGTTTCCCTTAGACCAGTGGCAGCACGTATTACAGGTAAATCTGGATGCGACGTTTTTGTTATGCCAGCAAATTGGTAAAAAAATGGTCGAACGTAAACATGGCAAAATCATCAATATTGCGTCGATGCTGAGCTACAGCGGCGGTATTACAGTACCCGCCTACACTGCCAGTAAGCACGCTGTTGCAGGGCTGACAAAAGCGCTGGCAAACGAATGGGGCCAGCACAACGTGCAGGTCAATGCCATTGCACCGGGTTATATTCGCACCGACAACACCCAGGCTTTACAGGACGACCCTGAACGTAGCAGCGAGATACTCAAACGTATCCCGGCCGCGCGTTGGGGCGAGACCTCAGACTTACAGGGGGCGGCCGTATTTTTAGCCAGCGCTGCAAGTAACTACATTAATGGGCACGTACTCGCCGTCGATGGCGGATTCCTGGCCCGATAGCAACGAATTGATTTAAGGACCTACTATGTCTAACAAAACTGAATATGAAGTCAGATATGCAGTAGGGCAGCGCGAGGTAAAAGGTTACGACACTACCGAGCTGCGCGACACATTTCTGGTCGACAAGCTGATGACACCCGGCAAGGTTTACTGGGTATACAGCCATTACGAGCGATTTATGCTGGGCAGCGCAGTACCTACCGACTCACCGCTGGCGCTGGAAACGCTGGATGTTCTGAAGGCTGAGCATTTTCTTGATCGCCGTGAGCTGGGCATTATTAACATTGGCGGTGATGGCACCGTAGTAGCCGATGGCGAAGAGTTCAGCCTGGCCCGGGAGGAAGCGCTGTATATCGCTAAAGGGAATAAATTGGTCACTTTTTATTCCAACGATCCTGAGAAACCGGCCAAGTTTTATTTAAACTCCGCGCCGGCCCATCATGCTTACAGCAACAAAAAAATTGGTAAGAGCGATGCCAAGGTGTTGCACCTTGGTGGTCAGGAAACTTCCAATGAGCGGAACATTAATCAGCTAATGATTAACACCGTGGTGGAAACCTGTCAGTTACAAATGGGGCTTACCCGCCTGCTACCCGGCAGCGTGTGGAATACCATGCCTGCCCATCAGCACGATCGTCGAAACGAAGTGTACTTTTATCTCGATCTCGACGAAGGTCAGGCGGTTTGCCACATCATGGGTGAACCCCATGAAACACGGCATATCTTTGTGCAGAATGAGCAGGCCGTGTTGTCACCACCCTGGTCTATTCACTGCGGTGTGGGCACGTCTAACTATGCCTTTATATGGGGTATGGCGGGTGAAAACCTCGACTACGGCGACATGGACAGCTATCCGCCGGATCAACTCCGTTAGTAGCTATTTCGCCTGAGTCTTATACTATGATTAATGATGTAACCCGGAAGTGATTATGGAACGTTATCTGATCCCCAGTGTTAACCATGCCTGTCAGATTTTCAGAACCCTGGCCAATGCGCCGGAGGGGATGACCATGCACGAGATGGAGGTGGCGCTGGGGTTACCTCGCACCACGCTGTTCAGGTTGCTGCGCACCCTGTGCAATGAGCAGATGCTGGAAAAACGGGGCAAACGTTACTTTTGCGGCACCGATTTGATGAAGCTCGGGTTACACATTATCAACTCAGATAGAATGCACCAGTTGGCGATCCCGCACATTCAGCGCCTTGCCCTGAAAAGCGGTCACACGGCCCACCTGGCAGTGCCCAATAACGGCAGTATTCTGATTGTTGAGGTGGTGGACAGCCCCAACCCGCTGATGGTTTCTAAACGTCCCGGAGTGCAGGCCCAACTGCATTGTTCGGCCGGCGGCAAAGTGTTTCTGGCGTTTCTGTATTACGACAACCTCGAGTTGATCCTGCAGGAACATCCCATGGAGAAACACACCGAATACACTATTACCGACATCGATGAACTGCGAGAAGAGCTTAAACGGGTAGAAGCCTTAGGCTACGCAGTAGACGAGCGCGAATACAATAAAGATGTGCGTTGTCTGGCAGTACCGGTTAGAGACAACCGTGGCGTAGTGGTAGCTTCTGTAGGCGTTACCGCGCCTGCGGTGACCTTCCCCAAATCACAAATCCCGGCAGTAGCGGAGTTTGCTAAGGAAGCAGCCCGTGGAATTTACCGCGACACCTACCAGTTAAAAGAAAACCGGCTCGGCGCCTGACGCCAGTGATTTGCTGAAAAGGAGAATGCTATGCCGACCTGCCTGATTATTGGTGAGTGTATGGTGGAGCTTGCCCCGCTTACCCAAGATTCGCTGCGTAAGCAGTTTGCCGGGGATACCTTTAATACCTCGGTTTACCTTAAACGTTGCCTGCCCGCTTGCGAGGTGAATTACTTCACCGCTGTAGGCACCGATATGCTGAGCCGCGAGATGACAAAACGCTTCGCCGCAGAAGGGATCAGTACGCAATATGTGGCCCGCAGCCAGAGCAAAACCGTTGGCATGTACCTGGTAAATACCGATGCCAGTGGCGAGCGCAGTTTTAGCTATTGGCGCAACGACTCCGCGGCCCGCCAAATGCTCACAACGGCGGCACTGCCTGACGCGTATTTTGACATTGTCTATGTGTCGGGCATTACGCTTGCCATCCTCGATGAACCCCAGCGCGAAATCCTCATTAGTGGTTTAAAGCGTTATCAGGCAGCGGGCGCAAAAATAGTGTTCGACCCCAATTATCGCCCGCAGTTATGGGCGGGCATTGAGCAGGCCAGAGAATGGACAAAGCGGCTTTATGCTTTGTGCGATATCGCCTTTCCGGGCGGCGATGATCATCGCGAGCTTTATGGTCATCAAAGTGAGCATGAGGTGTTTACGTTTTTGCAGGGCCTGGGCGTGCGTGAAATCGTGTTAAAGCGCGGCGCCGAGAGTGTCGAAATTACTCAGCACAACCAGCATTTTAGTGTTGCGGTTAAACCCGTTGCCGAGGTGGTCGATACCACCTCGGCAGGTGATGCCTTTATTGGCGGCTACCTGGCCAAAACCCTTGCCGGCGAGGAGTGCTGCGTGGCTGCCGGATTCGGTGCCCGGGTTGCAGGCATCGTGATTGGTGCCAAAGGCGCTATTGTTGAGCGCGATTATTTTTTTCAGCGGTTAGATTAACCACTGAGACACAAAAAGGGCAATCAGTAAGTACTCACTAATTGCCCCGCTTGCTTTACGCTTTTTAGCTGTTGCGTATTCCCTTACTTAGTCATGGCAGCAATTCACTGCCGTGCGTGCTTAATTGCAACTATTGCTAAAGCAGGCCTCGCTATCACCAAAGCCGATAACGCCGCTGCAATGCATGGTTTCAGAGTAACTGCCGCCGCCGCATGAGCCATTGCCGTAGGTCGCAGTGTTGTATTCCATGTCCTCGGCTTCGCGGATCTCGCCGTTTACCAGCACGTAATCTAAAATTACATCGCGGCCGGTTGCGTCATTATCGTACTCTACCTGTACATCACCACTGGCGCCGCCGGTATACGTGTAATCGTTCATTCCGGTTGCCAGCGTCCAGTCGGCTACCACGTTACCACCCACTAATAAATTAATGTGCTCGCTGCCGCTTACACCCTCAGCACGCACGGTGATTGGGTCGTTAGTCGGTGGTGGCGCAGCACAGTCACCACTAAAGCATGCACCGGTATCACCAAAACCAATGACGCCGTTACAATGCATGGTTTCAGAGTAGCTGCCACCGCCGCATTCGCCGTTGCCGTAGGTAGCAGTATTATACTCCATGGACTCAGCTTCGCGGGTTTCGCCGTTAACATAGACGCTGTCGAGAATCACATCGGCACCTGACACATCGTTATCATACTCAACCTGAACATCACCGGCAGCGCTGCCAGAATACACATAGGCCGCCATACTGGTGATGAGTGTCCAGTCTGCAACGATGTTGCCGTTTAACTAGTATAGGCATGATAAGCACATTTGAACCAGCATAGTATTGGGGGATATGGCAGAGGTGTCGCGCGCAGAAGAGAGTGCAACGCAAAAAATAGATATGCATACCAGTGAAAACCACAGGCCTGACTACAGACGTGCGGCTTCCCCGGTTTTTAACGTTTTTAGCTGGCTTAAAAACGCGGGGACCTGGGTTTCACCTTCCTTTGGTGCCCAGGCGGCAAAGTCTTTGTCGTCGGTGACTTCGTATGGGCCCTGCTTTACCTCAACAAAAGTAACCGGCGCATGACAAACGGTGGCATGCCAGGTGTTGGGAGGGATTTCCACCCCCAGGCAATCACTGCCAGGGCCCAGCGCAAGGCGCTCTGTGAGCACGCCGTGATCGTCAAAAAATAACAGCTCCAGGCAGCCGTCCACCACCATAAAGAATTCCCATTTATATGGTTGGCTGTGGCGATGGGGCCTGACATAAGAGTCGGGCAGCATACAGACAAACAGCCGCTGTACCGGCTGCTGATAGTCGTCATGCACATTATGGTGAGCGCGGCGGCGCGGGCTGGCTTCCGCCCGGGCTCTTAGTTCACTGAGTAGCTCAATATCAAACTTTTTCATCGGCGTCTGCTTCTCTGTCGGCCTGAAGAATATCCTGCTGTAAATGCTGCACTATCTCCGGCCAGACTAACGCCATGATGTCTTTACGCAAGGCCGAGGCTTCCTCGGAATACTTCAGGCTGCCGTCTTCGTCTGCATCCAGCCAGTGATTATCCCGTAACGCGCTGATAAAGCTCGACAGCACATTTTTATCGTAAAACTCCGGCGAGTGCATGCCATACAGTTTGGATAAACGCTCGGCCACGGTTTTACTTTCCCGCTCCAGGGCATTGCGGCTAATCGATTTGTCGCGTTTAAGAATGGTCAGCACTACTGCGTAACGCTGCAGGGTTTCCTGCATACAGCGACTCAGCAGCCAGCTTGAATGGAATTGTTCGCTGTCGGCTTCCGGCAACGCCAGATAACGCCCTTTTTGCTGCAACATGCCGGTTTGTTTGAACGCATCAATCAGCTGCGCGGTGTAGGCCAGCGCTTCATCCTGCGACAGGTGCAGGAATAGTTCACGCTGCAGCAGCGGGTAGAGCGCCGCAATTAGCTGCAGAATGGTGTTTTTCTCCAGTTTGCCATGGGCAAAAATGGCTGTCATAACAATGCCCGGCAGGGCGAACAGGTGAATAATATTATTGCGGTAGTAGGTTAAAAACACCGCGTTATCCGGCATCGGGCTAATCAGCGTGCCGTAGTTGTCTTCGCTTACCTGCAACCGCTTTAACGATAAGGTGTGTTCGAGCAGTGCGTCGGCATCCTCTTTGGGCAGAGTGGCATTAGCACTGTACGGGGCCAGCTCAAACAGGGCGAGATAATCGCGCATCGCCTGGGCCAGCTCTGTTTTGCTCATGGTCTGGGTTTTTGACGCCAGCAGGCACAGCGCGGTGAGCGCCATACCATTAATGGCGGCTGCGCTATTTACCCGGGTCATTAACTCATTGGCCAGGCCGTTAACCGTAGGTGTTAACCAAGCGGGCTTTTTCTCGGGGTTTAAGGCCTGACTCTCACGCCAGTCAGGGGCTTTATTGTCGAGAAATTGATTAAGCGGCAGTGGCTCGCCAAAATTCACAAAGCCATGACCGTAATTCTTGAGTTTTTTAATGGCTGAAAACACCTGCCAGTTGGACTCCTTCTTTTTCGCGCCGCCCTTCAGCTCGCTCAGGTAGCTCTTCACTTCCATGACGTTTTCGTAGCCAATGTACACCGGCACCAGACTGATTGGACGGTTGACGCCTTTAACCGCGGCCTGAATAGTCATGGCCAGCATGCCGGTTTTCGGCGGGATAAGGCGCCCGGTGCGGCTGCGGCCGCCTTCCGGGTAATACTTAACCGCGTAGCCTTTTTTAAACAGTAATTCCAGATACTCGCGGAATACGGCGGTGTAGAGCTTATTACCAGCAAAGCTGCGGCGCAGGAAGAACGCCCCGCCGCGCCGGAAAATACCGCCTACCGGCCAGAAGTTAAGATTAATACCTGCCGCGATATGCGGTGTGACCAGGCCTTCATGGTAGATCACATAGGTCAGCAACAGGTAGTCCATATGACTACGATGGCAGGGTACGTAGATGATTTCGTGGCCATTATTGGCCAGTTCACGAATACGGTTGGCGTGACCAACGCTGATGCCGTTATAAATTTTGTTCCAGATACGGGTTAACAGGCGATCACCAAAGCGGATTAGCCCTTCCCGATAATCTGCAGCAATTTCAGTCAGGTAGCCTGCCGCAACCTGGCGTGCTTCATCGGCACTGAGTTTTTTGGCACGCATTTCCTCACTAATGGCATTGCGCACCATTTCGGAGCCGAGTACCGCATTATTCAGTTCCTGACGTTCCAGCAGGGTTGGGCCGGTCATGGCCTGACGTTTACGATAAAAGTGAGTACTTGCTACGCGGGAGAGCTTGTGAGCAAGCTTTTCATCGGTGCTGTGCTGATCGGCCATTGCCCGTGATGACACCGCCTGGCTGTAACTGATAAAGGTATCGCGACCCAAAAACAACACGATAAAGAATTTACGTAACCAACTTGGCGCGGCTGACAGGGTGAGTAAATCCGCCAGGCCCGGTTTGCCTTTGCCTGGTGCCCTGCCCCAGGTGATAAAAACCGGCACTACCTGAACATCGAGGTCGCTGTGATCGCGATGCAAATGAAAAAGATCGGTAAAAACCGGCTCGATATCCGTGTTTTGATTGCGTTTGCGAAGCAGTGCTTCAGTGCGCCGCAGGAACAGGCTGCCCGGGTAGCTTTTATTTGCCAGCGTCACCGGCTCCGTGGGGTCAGGCAGACCCATCTTCTGCGCGGACATTTGCAACACCAGCTGATCGGTGACCGAGTCGGATGGCAGCAAATAAATAATGGGGCGCGATTTATCGATGCCGAGTTCACTCTCAACATCAGAAGGAATACTGTTGGTTTTCACCAGCCACTTAACCGGTAGACGAAACACGTTAAGCAAAGCCTGACGCATCCAAGTCATGAATAGGGTGTCCTGTTTAATGAAATACACTGCATAGTGTATCACGATTTCAGGCAGTTATAGCGTGGCAGACCCTGCTTGCGGCTAATCCTTAAGTTTTATTGCCAGTGCTCCGCTGGTGCTGACTAAAGCGGTAGCGACAGTGCCCCAGGTCCAGTCTATCAGGGTGATGGGTAACGGCCAGTCGGCGACAATGGAATAATTGGTGAGGTTATAGGCACCATAAGCCGTGGCACCCACCACAGCACCGTTGAGAAACGCTTTGGTCAGGCTTTGTCTGGCCGGGAGCACCGCCAGATATAAACCCGTCGCGCAGTAACCAATATAAAACACCAGCCAGGGCCAGGTGATAAAAGGGTCGCGCAACAAGCCGGAGAGACTGCCGAAATACCATTGATTGGCCACCACGCCCAGCCACACACCATCGAGCACGCCAAACACCAGTAGCATAGTGACATAAGCCAGTAACAGCTGAGTAAAACTGGTTTTAGAAGCGTAAGGGGATGTCATGGTATTTCCTTGTATGGTGGTGTTCCGTTACAGATTGATATGACAGTAAGCCAGAAACAGATCGGTTTGTGCAGATTGATCTTTTTGTAAATGTAAATTATTCTTATTTGCGTTTTAGGGTCGGGCCCCTGCCTGACAAAATCAAACTGCGTAATGGCGGTTAATCAGGCGCTATCGTGCTGACCGCTGCACCAGCTCAAAATAATAAGTAAAGTTTATGATTTTAGGAAGTTTTCTGGCTTTGGTTGGATCAACCGTGGTAGCCGGTGGTATTTACACTGGCTGGCGAAACAATTCAGCAGTGTATGCCTGGTTGGGCTGGTTAGCCGCGGCCGGCAGTGTTTATTGTTGGTCTTTAACCCTGGGCGTGGAATATGGCCTGACTATTGGTCTTTGTTTGCCTGCGCTGACGGTGTGGGCGGCTATTGCGATTGAGGCCAACCCGCAACGGCAAACACCTGAGCGCGTAAAACCGGCACATCAATGGCGATTTGCCCCGTACCAGATTGCCCGTCAAACCGGGCATATTTTGTATGTCTTACCCGGGCAGATGTTTATCTGTGCACTCATTATGATCGCTCTGGTGTATCAGTTGCCGGTTTCAGAGCCCAAGCAAATGGCCATCGGCGTGCTGGTGATGCCAGTGTTGTGGGGCCTGCTGGCCTACTGGTACGTGCTGTCATCGCGTAAATGGCTGCACATTGTTTTATCTTCAGGCGCGGCTGCTGTGGCGGGCTTATGGTTATTTGGAGGGGCGCATGGCTAAATCGGTTTCTGCAGGCAGTCTGGCAAAACGTTCGCTGCAGTCTCACACCTGGCTGGGCCTGGTTGTTAGCGCGGTGATGTTTCTGATTTGTTTATCCGGCACCATTGCCGTATTGCATAAAGAGTTTGAGCGCTGGGAGCAACCCAATATCCCGGAGACAACCGAATACACTATCGAACAGGTGGAGCGTGCCTATACCAGCTTTACTGAGCAATACAGTGATGACACCCATCATTACTATTTTGTGTTCCCAGGTACAGGCATCCCGCGGTTGGTGATGGAAGATGATCACCGGGCCCATTTTGTGGATGAGCAGGGCACGCTAATTGAGCTGGAGGATGTTACCTGGTCGCGAATGTTGGTGGATTTGCATTTGTATCTGCACCTGCCCCACTCGTTTGGCATGATCCTGGTGAGTGCCTGCGGCGCCTTATTGTGCGCGCTGATTGTATCGGGCTTAATGGCGCATCCCAGAATCATCAAAGACGCTTTTAAGTTTCGCTATGGTGGCGACGGGCTGAAGGAAAACATCGATCTGCATAATCGCCTGAGTGTGTGGGGCACGCCTTTTCATCTGATGATTGCAATCACCGGTGCCTATTTTGGCCTGGCCGGGGTGTTTGTAACCTTAATTGCCCAGGCGTTCTACGATGGCGATACCCAGGCCGTTTACGATCGTGCTTTTACGCCGGAGCCCGAGCTGGTGCAGGAGATTGCCCCGCCCGATATCGGTACCGCCATGCGCGATCTGCAAGGTCGGGTAAATACCGAAGGCAACTTGCTGTTCTTTACGGTACACGAGCCACATACACCGCAGCAGTTTCTGGAGTTTTTTGTGAAAACCCCTGAGCGCCTGATTTACTCAGAAAACTACCGCTATGATTCGGCCGGCAAGTATCTGGGTAAAGCGGGGTATTCTGATGGTGACGGCGGCATGCAAACCCTGTATTCCGTGTTTCGCATCCATTTTGGTGACTTTATCGGCACGCCGGTAAAGATCCTCTACATTGTGCTCGGCATGATGCTGACTGTGGTGTCTGCCACCGGCATGAATATCTGGCTCAAGAAGCGCCAGACCCGCGATGCACTTAATCTGCTTTGGCCGGCATTTGTGTGGGGCACGCCAGTGGCACTGGTGGCTAGTGCGCTGAGTTATTTTGCGGTGGCACTCTCACCTACCCTGGTATTCTGGGTGGCGCTGGCGGTGCTTGCCGGTTTGGCCTTGCGCCTTAATGACGAAGCGCGAATTGTGCCTTTGTATAAGCAGCTACTGGCGGTAGGGATTGCCTTATTCTGGCTGGTGTATATGGTGCGCTTTGGCACAGCCGCATTTTCTGTGGCAGCATTACAAATTAATGTACCGTTACTGGCCGTTGCTGTGTGGGCTATGTGGTCTGCACGCCGCAACAAGCGAAAGATGATGCAGGTCGCAGCACTAAGCGCAGGATAATACCAATCCGCATAGGAGAAGCCATGTTTATCGTTATGTTTGAGTTTGTTCCCAAAACAGGTAAAGAAGCAAATTTTTTGCGCGCCTGGCCAAAAGTAACTCAGGGCATTTACCTGTTTCATGGCAGCCTTGGCTCACGCTTGCACAAAGATGAAGAGGGGCGCTGGATTGCTTATGCCCAGTGGCCCGACCGGGCAACCTGGGAACAGGCCGCAGCGAACCGCATGAGCGAAGCCTACGAACAGCAGCGTATGCAGATGCATGATGCGCTAAATCTTGAGGCCACTCGTATTCTGTATAAAATGGACGTTGCCTGCGATTACTTGCAGCGCCGCCCTTTTGCGGTGGATAGCTGACAGCTGTTAGCTGTCTTGTGCACTAAGCAGTCTGGTTGTGGTTAATGAGGAGTGGTCATGGAGCATACGTTCTGGCATGACAAGTGGGAAAAAGGTGAGATAGGTTTTCACCAGAGCGATATCCATCCGATGTTGTCAGGTTTTGCTGATGAATTTGGCATAGGCGATGGATGCCGGGTGTTTGTGCCGCTTTGTGGTAAATCCAACGATATGACGTTCATGCTTGAGCGTGGTTGCGAAGTGGTTGGCGTGGAGCTAAGCCAGCTGGCGGTTAGCCAGTACTTCGAGAGCCTCGGCGTTACGCCAGTGATTGAAGAATGCGGCAAATTAATGCGTTATACGGCGCCGGATATAACGCTGTACTGTGGCGACTTTTTCGCGCTCACTCCCGAGCAACTGGGCACTATTGACGTAGTTTATGACCGCGCCGCGCTGGTGGCCCTGCCTCAGGATATGCGTAAGCAATACAGTCAACGCTTGTGTACGCTCACTCCCGGCGCAAAACAGCTGTTGGTGACTTTCGAGTACGACCAGACATTAATCGGCGGCCCGCCCTTTGCTATTCCCAGTGAAGAAATCCAGCAAAACTATGGTAAGTACTGCGCAATAACGCTACTGCACAGTGAAGCGCTGGAAGGTGGCTTAAAAGGTAAAGTCCCTGCCGTTGAAAATCTCTGGTCCCTTACCAGTAAAAGCTAACGGTTTACCGTCAAAAAGGGTCGGCAAAGTGCCAGCAATTTGCACCTTACCGACCTTGCACCAGTGAACTTTGATAGCAATCAGTAAGGCCCGTCAACCGCGGCGCCTGGTTGCCATAGCGCGTGATAAACTTTATTACCGCGCAGATAATAAATATGGCCGTTGTGCAACACGCTGCGATCCTCATAGCTGCCAATGTAATAGTCGTCCTCGGTTACCGGAGATATTGATTCAATAAGGCTCAGTGTTCGGTCTGCTTCATTAACCTCCAGCGTCTGCAAGGCGTTATGGGTAAACCAGTAACCGGAGTCGTCGAATCCCCAGGTTTGTGAGGGTAGCGCAAACTGATAGCCGGACTCGGTTTTCAGTACCGACAGCGAACGGTGGTCATATTCCACCGGGGTATAGGCTTCCGGCCAGACTAATTCACCCAGTACCACCGGATTGGCCGGGTCGAGTACGTCAAATAAACTGACCTTCATGCCCTCTTCAATAGGGGTCTCCAGCGGCGTACTGCCGCTGGCAGGGATCGCATCGTTCCTAACCTGTTGGCCAACGCCCAGTAACAGCCCGTTTTCCATGGGATGCAGGTAGCTGGAAAAACCGGGTATCTCCAGTTCGCCGGCAACCATAGGGGCGTAAAGGTCCGTTAAGTCAATCACGTACAAGGGGTCAATCTGTTCAAAGGTCACGATATAGGCCTTGTCTTCAAAAAAGCGCACCGCATAAATGTGTTCACCCGGCTTACCGATGGGCGCGGGTTGGGATTCGTTGGGTAAGGTGGCAATTTCCACCAGTTCACTGCCCTGTTGCTCGAGGATATGCAGCATATGCTCGGGATCCTGGGACCAGGCACCCACAGTGGTGACAGCCAGTAATTTGCCGTCACGCTCAGCCAGTCTGAACTGCGCTGAATTTTCCCAGCCCAGAGTTCCTACCACACTGGCTGTTGCCTGATAGCGGATTTCATTGCCCAGCGAGATTTTATGAACAATCGTGCTTTCTTCGCCACGGGCATGTAAGTACATGTGGTCGGCCGAGGCGAACAGGCCATGGGCTTCGGTCAGCAAACACAGCGAGGAAAAATCCATAGGGTTATCCAAATCAATTTTAACCACACTAACCATTTGAGTATGACCATTTTGTTCAGTGGCACGCTGGGGTAGCAGGCAATCAGTTAACTGGTAAAGATCACTGGTTTGGCCGTTAATGGTGATTTTGGGAACCAGTTCACTACTGTCTTTTGCCAGGATTGCGTTGTACAGATCAACCAGGCTGCGGTTGCTGGTGCCGGCATCCGGCAAGTCTTCCAGGTTGGGCACAAACTGTGTGGCGATAAACAAATGGTTGTCGATGCGTCGTGAGTTAATCAGACCGCCATCAATACGAATATTACTCACCGTATTGGGGCTGGCCGGTTCGGCAACGCCGTAAATATCAATATAAGTATCGTTTTCTGGTTGTTGCCAGGGGCTTGAGTCGAGCAGAATATCGGCCATGGCGTTATACTGGAAAGAGTGACTGACCACGCCAAGGATATCTTCATACAGGTACATGCCCGCTACGTTAAGGTTGTCCTGCAATGAGATGGTCGCGACTTCAGTTAAAGAATAATCGTTCTGGCGCGCCAGAATGCGCACTTTTTTGACCTCTCCCTGGCTCGCTGTCCATACCGGTAAATCGGCCACAAACAGATAGTCACCGTTGTATTCAATGCGGTCCGCCTCGTCGACACCGGCAATCTGGGTGTTGGTGGTCGAGAAGCTGGCCGGCGCCGGAGCATCATCGGCGGTGCCTTCCACCGCCGTTGCCTGCGCTTTTTTCATCAGATACAGACCGTTTTTAACATACCGTTCGGCACTGACCTGTTGTGCGGTGGATAAGGCAGAATCCGTCGCTGTCATGTAGCTGAGCGTCGGCGGACTCTCATTACCGTCGTTGCTGCAGGCGGTAATTGTACAGGTTGAAAATATCGCTACGGCCAGGCACTTCCACATCAGGTCGGTTTTTTGCTTCAGGTTCATATCCATGTCCTTTTAAGCGGTGAGGTTGCCTATTACCCTAGTGCTTGTTTCAGCAATAATCCGATCCAAACTATTTATAAATGTGACAATTTGTAATCGGGTGCTGTGCAGGCTCTCAGGGTTTGATAATCTTAAAAAATCTGAATAACCTGCCGGAGCTATGGTGTGCGGATCCCTTTGCTGTGCTGTTTATTGCTGTGGCTGTCAGGCCACGGCATTGCGTGGGCCTGTGAGAGTGACGATGCCTGTATAGCACCTAACTCCTGGAAATTAGGCATCGCGGTGGGCATTGGCGCCAGAACCAATCCACTGGTCGATGGTGATCCAATCCCGCTGGTGGTTTTACCCGATGTGGCCTGGTATGGCGAGAATGCTTATTTCGACAACGGTGAGGCTGGTTATCAGTGGCAGTTGCGCAATGATGTAACCACCGAATTGTTTGTGATGGCAAACCGTGAACGCGCCTACTTTGCGTTCTGGCACCCCGCCAATATTGTTTTGTCTGTTAACAGCAGCTCAGCAGATGTGATTGGCGGCCCGTTACAACCCGGCGACACTAACGGTGAATCACCCGCCCCACGGGATTCCATTTCTATCAACGATATCAGCAGCCGAAAGTGGACGGCTGATGCCGGTTTAAGAGTCAACTGGAACGGCTCCGACAGCCTTTTTTCCGCAACGGTCGCAGGCGACCTGCTGGGCGTACATCAGGGGTATTACGCGCAACTAAAATATCAGTACCGCTGGCAATGGGACGACTGGCGGTTTGCCGCTAATGCTTCAGTAACCTACAAGAGTGCAAAGCTGATAGATTATTATTATGGTATCGATAGTGAGGATACGGCTAATAGCAGTTTGTGGTACACCGCCGACCATGCCCTGCAAACCAGTGTCGGGCTACTACTCAATAAACCTTTAAACAAGCACTGGCGCTGGGTGGGCCGGGTGCAGTTATCCACCCTCGGCAGCGGTATGACAGACAGCCCGCTGGTGTCTGAAGACTACGTTGCCAGCGGTTTCATTGGCTTCGGTTATCAGTTTTAAGGGGCTTCGGTGCGTTTATTCTGCTTACTTCTGCTGCTTTCGGGGGCATTGTTAATGCCGGCAGAAGCTGAGGACGACGTCTTTTCAGCCACGCCCAGTGAGTGTATTGCAGCAGAAAAAGGCGATGAATGTGTTATGTCAGTAACGCTGCACTATCCACCGCTTCCTAACGACCGATATTGCCTGACGCTGAACAGCGAGCCGCTGGGGTGCTGGCCTTATAGTGCCATGCCAGGTGTGGTGAAGGTTACGTTAAAAGAGGAATCAGAACTTAGTCTGGTGAGACAAAGCAATACGTACCAGGCTTCGGTAATACTTACACTTCGTTATCGCAGCGCCTCGATGCTCAGACGCCGCGTTAAAAATCCCTGGAGTTTATTCTGATGAAGTCGCTTATCCTGGTTGAAGACGACGAAAGACTGGCTGAACTGGTTAGTCAGTACCTGACGGCTAACGGTTTTAGTGTGCTCCGGTTTGCCGATGGTGAAGGGCTTATAGAACGGGTGAAAACCACACCACCGGATGCCATTATTCTGGATGTCATGCTACCCGGCGATGATGGCTTTACCCTGTGCAATCGATTACGCCAGTTTTATACCGGGCCGCTGCTGTTTATGACAGCCAAAAGCGAAAGCTTTGATCAGGTGCTGGGCCTGGAAATAGGGGCTGATGATTATGTGGTTAAGCCGGTGGAGCCGCGGGTGCTGTTGGCCAGGGTAAATGCCCTTATGCGTCGCGCCACCTCAGTTGAAGCGCCGGTGCATAGTGGCTCGGTGGTGACCTTTGGCAAGCTGAGTATTGATAAGCTATCGCGCCGGGTGAATCTGGGCGGCGAGGACATTACCTTAACCAGTCACGAATTCGACCTGCTGTGTTTACTGGCCGATAACGCCTCACAACTGGTTGAGCGAACTACCCTGTATAAGGAACTGATTGGCCGTGAATATGACGGCCTCGACCGTTCGGCCGACGTCAGGGTGTCCCGCTTGCGTAAAAAGCTCAAAGACAATCCGCAAAACCCTTACCGGATCAAAACTATCTGGGGCAAGGGCTTCTTTTTTGTGGCAGACGCGTGGAGTGACGAATGACCCGCCTGTTCGTGAGTTTTTACCTGTTTATGGCGGTTTCTCTGGTGCTTATCAGTAGCACGCTGGAACTGATTTGGCCGGGTGAGGATTACCGCGAGTCGGCCGATATGGTGCTGGCAAAAGCCTTGTTGCCGCTGGCACTGGCGGACCAAAACCAACTGCTGGTAAAACTCCGCCAGGCGGGTATCGATTACGAACTGAAAAATAGCGCGGCAATTAACTGGTCTGCCGCCGAGAAAGCCGACCTCGCAGCCGGGGTGCCCGTAACCCTTTATACCGACACCGCAAGATTCGTTTATATGCCCGCCAGTGAAAATCGCCTGATTGTGCTTACGCTGCCGTTTACCGAAGTGTCCAGGCCCTATTTACTGATCTACCTTTCGGCGTTCCTGCTGTTGTTAGGCGTGATGCTGGCAATCTGGTTGTGGCCCCTGTGGCGGGATCTGGCTTATCTTACCCGCAAGGTCAATCATCTTGGTCAGGAAAGTGAAAATGTCGCCATCGCGCTTAAAAAGCGCTCTGTTATCCAGCCTATCGCTAACAAGCTCAATATGCTCAGCGAGCGGGTTCACGGTTTACTACGTGACCAACGCGAACTGACCGGCGCTGTGGCCCATGAGTTCAGAACCCCTATTGCCAGATTAAAATTTGCCCTGGAAATGAAACCCGAGCCAGAAAGTCAGGCCTGGCGCGGCATTCAGGCAGACCTGGACGAGCTCGAGGGGCTGGTACAGGAAATGCTCGATTATACCCAGTACGATGCAATGACCCCGGAGCTCAACATAGCCGATATTCCGCTAAATACCCTATGCAGTGAAGTGGTGGCGAGATTAGCGCCTACCACCAGCAAAACCCTGCTGGTCAGCGGTGATGAACTGACCGTGCGCGGCGATGGGCATTTTATCGAGCGTGCCGTGATTAACCTGCTTAACAATGCCATCCGGCATGCTAAGTCACAGGTAATAATTGAGATTTATCAAACCGATAAAGCGGTTAATATTGCGGTTAACGATGACGGTAGTGGCGTTGAGCCCGCGCTGGCATCACGTATATTCGACCCCTTTTTCCGGCCTGATAACAGCCGGGTGCGCTACGCTGGTGGCGCTGGTTTAGGGTTAGCAATTGTGCAACGTATTCAGCTCTGGCACCAAGGTTCGGCCTCGGTAACGTCAAGCCGTTCGCTGGGCGGGGCCTGTTTTATTCTTTCTTATCCGCTTTAACAGCTGGCTGTGGAATCGGCAGAAATCGTGATCTGCTTCAACTTCGCTTAAGGTTTGCTTAAGCTTTAGCTGCTATACTGCCAGTACGTTAATTATCCCGTTATCAATCACATGCGTATTCTTTTAGTTGAGGACGATGAGCCGTTGTCGGCAGCCCTGAGCAGTTCGTTGCGGGGGGCAAACTATGTTGTGGACTGTGTTTACCGTGGTAAGGAAGCGCTGGCCATGCTGGCGGCTGAGCAAACCGATATAGTGATCCTCGACCTCGGCCTACCGGACATGGACGGTCTTGAGGTACTACGCCAAATTCGCAACAAGGTAAAAGACATGCCGGTGATCATCCTGACGGCCCGGGATAAGGTGACCGATAAAATCCTTGGCCTCGACGCCGGTGCCGATGATTACCTGCCCAAGCCATTTGATATGGACGAATTGTTTGCCCGGCTACGAGTGCTCGAACGCCGCCTGGGCACGGCCAGCACGGCTATGGTAAAAATTGGCGAGGTGGCCTTAAATACGCAAACGCTGGAACTCACGGTAGCCGGTGAAGCGGTTTCCCTGCCGCGCCGGGAGCTTATGCTGTTAAAGGTGCTGATGGAAAACGGCGGCCGTATTCAGCCCAAACAAAAGCTGGAATCAAGGCTATACGAATGGGGCGATGAGGTGTCGAGTAATACTATTGAAGTGCACATCCATCATTTGCGCAAAAAGCTGCCGGAGAACTTTATTAAAACTATCCGTGGTGTTGGCTACAGTATTCCGGTAAGCGGAGCCTGACGATTGCATTCAATTCGGCGCACTATCACGCTGGTGCTTATCAGCTCTCTGATCCTGGTGATTTTCAGTGCTGCGATCCACGGTTATCGCGCAGCGCTGTCGATGTCGTCGCGGTTTATGGATCAGGAGTTAACCACCCTGCTTTACTCGGTAGCCCTGAGCAATGGTCAGCAGGTTGAGGATTTGGGCAGCAGTGAGTTGGTGTACCAGATATGGCGCGACGACAAATTGATCACTGACTCGCCCAATCAACCGGATAAACCCCTCACTCTCGGTGCCGATGGCTTCTCTGAGCAAAACTTTGATGGCCGGCGCTGGCGAGTGTATAAACAAACCCTGACTGACGGTACCACAGTGATAGTCGGCCAGCCGCTACAAAGCCGGGTAGGACTCACCGATGCGTTAACGGTATCGGTAATAATGCCGTTTATATATGCCGTGCCGATTCTGGCGCTGATCGTCTTTATGTCGGTGAGCCTGGGTTTAAAGCCCCTTAAATTACTGTCATCCAAGCTATCTAACCGCCAGGGCAAGGATTTGTCGCCGGTGTCTTTGCCCCAGGTACCAACTGAAATGCAGCCGGTGATGGACACCCTTAACACCATGTTCCTGCGCCTCAATGAAGCCTTTGAGCGCGAACAGCAGTTTGCATCCAATGCCGCCCACGAGCTGCGCACGCCGCTGAGTGTGATGAAAATTAACCTGCATAACCTGACTAAAGAACGTCAGGATGAGGCGGGTAAACTGCAGGCCATCCAGCAGGATACAGACCGAATGATCCACGTGGTAAATCAGATTTTACTACTGAGTCGTACCAGCCCGGAAATGTTCCATACCCAGCTCAGTCAGGTGGATGCCTTTGTGGTGGCGCAAAATGTAATTGCCGACCTCTACAGCAAAATAGAAAGTAAACGGCAGGAGATCAGCCTTGAAGGTGATAGTGCCTTACTGATGAGTACCGAATTTACCCTTTACACTCTGCTGCAAAACCTGATCGCCAATGCCAGTGCCTATTCGCCGGAGGGTGCAGCTATTCAGGTAACGGTGCTGGTGAAAGACCAGCAGGTTTGCCTGATAGTAGAAGACTCCGGGCCCGGTATTGCACCGCATGAGCGTTCGCAGGTGCTTAAACGCTTTTACCGCGATCAGAAAGATGAAAAATACAAATCTACCGGCAGCGGCCTGGGCCTGGCCATTGTTGGTCAGATTGTCACGTTGCATCATGGCAGCATTGCACTGGGTGATGCTTCGCTGGGCGGCCTGAGTGTGACGGTGAGTTTACCTCTTGAGGCAACCGGGTCATGAGGCTGGTGAAGCAAGCCGCGGTGCTGGCCCTGTTAACCATAGCGCCCTTACGCGCTTTGGCGGCGCTGCCGGAGGTGGTTATCGAAATTCGTGACCACCTGTTTATACCCCAGACTGTGCGGATCCCGGAAGACCGAAAAGTGCGCCTGGTGTTTATCAATCACGACCCGTCACCAGAGGAAATAGACAGTTTCGACCTGAACCGTGAAAAAGTCATTTTTGGCAACAGTAAAGGCTCCATTTTTGTGGGACCGCTACCCAGTGGCAGCTATAAATTCTTTGGTGAGCTGCACCCTAACTCGGCTGTAGGTTACGTTATTGTGACCGACGAGGAGGCAACGGATGCTGATTAATACCGTGATCCTGTTTATTCGCGACACCCTGCCGGTATTCTTATTATTTAGCTTTTTACTGGCTCAGCAGGGCGGCAGTGTTCGCTATCTATTCGGCGGCACGCTGGCGGGATTTCTGTTTGCTGTGGGACTGTATTTTAACCTGTCGGTGGTCTCAGAGTGGTTTGAGGGCGGCGGCCTGGAGCTGATTAAAACCCTGGTGCTGATGGTGATGTTATTGGGGCTGGGCGAGTATATCCGCCGCCAGTATCAGGGCGAGGCTCATGCCAGCCAGCGCTTAAGTGCCTTGCTGATGGTGGGCATCACGTTTATTAACGTGATTCACTTTATTATTTACTTGCTTGCCTACTGGTCTGCCCCGGATGCCGATACGTCGCTTTTTCTGGGTAACGTGATTGGCCTGGGCATTAGCCTCAGCGTGGGCGTATTGGTGTATGTGGCAGTGGCTGCCGTACGCATTCGGTTAATTAAGCTGACTGTCCTGACGGTATTTTTTGCCGGTCAGATAGCGGGTATCGCCATGTTACTGGAGCAAATTAATTTGCTGCCAAATCAAAATCGCCTGTGGGATACGTCTGGCTGGGTGGCGGATGACAGCGAGTATGGCCACTTTTTAAATGTATTAATTGGCTACGAAGCCACGCCTACCGGTGCTTACATGCTGGTTTATCTGGCTGCAGTGCTGTTTCCTGTGATGTATTGCTATCTGTATTCGTTGCTTGTTGGCAAGCGTCAGCTAACCGGGGAGTTGAAATGAGATTATATCTGGCTATCGGCCTCTTACTGCTTTTGCCGGGCAAAGTACTGGCCGACAATTTTACCGTGGATCGGGTGTATCACCCTTACGTTTTGCCCTTCGAACGGGAAGTGGAATGGCGTCTCACCTCAAGGCAAAGTGAGGAAGATGGCAATATCCTCATGCAACGGATTTCTTTTGGGCATGCTTTATCGGAGTACACCATCCTGGAAGCCTACATTGTTGGCTCCCGCGATGAGTCAGGGGATTTTGGCGTGGCCGGTTACGAGCTGGAACTGCGCTCTATGCTTACCGAGCAGGGTCAGTACTGGGCCGACTGGGGTCTGTTATTCGAACTGGAAAAGCAAAACGCTAGCAATGACTGGGAGTTCAAAGGCGGCGTGCTCACTGAAAAGGAACTGGGCCGCTTCAGCTTAACCACTAACGTAATGTTGGTGTACGAATGGGGCGATACCGTTCCTTCAGAGTTTGAAAGCGAGTTTAAAATGAAATTTCGCTACCGCTGGATCCCGGAAATTCAGCCTGCGGTAGAGTTTTACGCAGCCGAGGATTTTATTGGCGTGGGCCCGGCATTTATGGGTATCAAACGCTTTGATAAACAAAAGCAACTCAAATGGGAGCTGGCTTTTATTGCCGGACTCAACGGTGACAGCAAAGACCATACACTGCGTATGGCCATGGAGTATGAGTTTTAAGCGACCTCAACATCTTTGAGATATTTAGCCGGGAAACCGCCCACAATGGTGTTCGGCTGAACGTCTTTGGTGACCACCGCGCCAGCCGCAATGATGGCGCCATCACCAATGGTGACGCCCGCCAGAACGGTTGCGTTGGCGCCTATCCAGACATTTTCCCCAACCGTAATTTTACCCGGTAACAGGTTACCGCGAGCCTGCGGATCCTGCTCATGGTTGAGTGATGCGAATACCACATTATGACCAACCAGCGTGCCCGAGCCGATATGGATACCGGCCTGATCCTGAAACTAACAGTCTGGGTTAAGCAAAGTATTCTCGGCAAAGTGCAGGTTTTCTCCACAGTCGGTAAGTTTGCACAGCGTAGCGGTCATTTGTTCAGGTGTGTTGTACTGATTATTGATTCCGGCAGTAACCTTATATGCATCCTGACTCAGTTTATGCATGAACCTATACATCGGAGCCAGCCAAAACTTTCTCGCCGCGGTGAAGTGCGGCAGTGACTCGCCAACACCAGGTAATACGGGTTAGCGTGTGAGAAGCCCTTGAGTTATACTACGGCGTTGTTTTTATGCAGCATCAGCTGTTTTGTAGAGCGGGCGCAAAAGTTGAGCACAATGCGGTTAATTTCCTATTGCATACTCTTACTTCTAGGCAGTGTATTCTCTGCCAGTCGTGCGCTGGCTTTACCGCCGGCGCAAGAGATTATCTTTGCCATCAATTCGCCCGGCTCACCGCCCTATCTGTATTTTGATGCGCAGAGCCAGTCCTATCAGGGCGTAGTGGTGGATTTCTTTGCCAGCTTTGCTAAAAAAGCAAATCTGAACGTGACTTACCTCGACTCCAGCCGCGCCCGCAACGAGCTGCTGCTGCGTCAGGGCAAAGCCGATATGTTCCTCTCGGGTGAAGCATGGCTGGACGACCCCAGTGGTTTTTTATTCAGTAAACCCCTTATACAGCATAATAGTTACCTGTATGCCACTACCGCGTTTGACGGGCCGTTTGACATCAATAAAAGTGACGGGGAATTGGTGTGTACCCGCTTCGGGTATAAATATCCGGTATTGCAGAAGGCCTTCGACAGTGAAGCACAATCGCTGATCCGGGTAAATTCAGCCAGTCAGACACTGATGGCGCTTATGCTCACCAAAGGCCGCTGTGACTATGCCATTATGAGTGAGCAAAACGCGTTGTCGGTGATGAATAAACGCCAATTCTGCGCAAACGAGTTTTATCAGTCACCGAATATTATCAGCAGTATTTCGCTGGTACTGGTTATCCGCGCGGGTCGGCAGGATCTGCTACCAATCATTAATGAGTATATGGCTGGCTTTATCCGTAACGGCCACCTTTCCCGCTCCATTAAGCGCCATTCTGGCGACCATAAATTCCCTAAACTCACTTGTGACTGACAGGTTGTTTTTTTGCTAAGGCAGCTTTGTTAGGAGGCTCCGGATAACGTAAACGTTTCCGGGATGCCAAAAAAAGTGGGAAGGGATAATTCTAAGGTTTTTATCGGGTAGTCAGTTTGTTAAGGAGGTCCCGGTCTTTACGTTGTAAAACCGGGATGCCAAAAAATCTTTAGATTTTTTGGCACTTAAGTTTTCCTTAATGTTGACACTTCATACTTACGCTCAACAGTCACCAATGAGACGAAGTTATGTTGAGTTCTATCCAACCTGTTTCAGAACAATTATCAGCCCTGCGTGTCCCGCGTACAGGCTCGACTGTAGTGCCTGCTGTCGGTCAGTTGACAAGTCACTCTTCAATTCTTGTGGCAACCCAGCAGAGCACAAAGAGAAAAACCATTGAGAACCATATTGCCAGAGGCTTTAACCAGGCCTATCAGGCACAGATCAACGAGTTTATGCCACTGCTGGTGGCTCTTGGCCGCAATAAAATAGAAGCGGCTCTTGGTGTTCGATCCGGCAAGCATAAGCTGTTTGTTGAAACCTATTTTGACCAGCCACTGGAGCAGGCTTTGGCAGAAAAAGGCATTTACTGCCCTCGTCATCGCCTGGCCGAAATTGGCAACCTATATAGCCGTTCTTCCCGCTTCACCATGCCCTTATTACTGCTTACCGCTATGGGCTTGTTTCAGCAGCATATATCGGTGCTGGTATTTACCGCCACCAGTCAGCTGCAGCGGATGATGGAGCACGGCGGCCTTAGCCTGCATCATCTGACAGACGCCGATGAAGCCCGCTTGGGTGAGCCTAAGCAAAACTGGGGCGCTTATTATCAGACCGCGCCGAAAGTGGTGGCTGCCAGAGTGGCGGATATTATTCAGTTAACCCTGGATAACCCGAAACTGCGAGCTGGTTATGAGCAGTTTGCCCCCCTGGTTCCTGCATTTTCTGCTGAGTTAGGAGCGCAATTATGATGTTACAACACTGGCAGCAATGGCCGCATCGAGTTGCTCTGGAATCTCGCAGCGGTAACCTGACTTACGCTGAGCTGAATGAAAGGGTTAACCAAGTGGCTGATTGGCTAACAACGCAACCAGCCCAGCGGCTAGCCCTGCTAGCCGAAAACAGTGCCGAATGGATTATTTGCGATCTGGCGTGTCAGCGCGCAAACAAATTACTGGTGCCGGTACCGCCCTATTTTTCGACATCGCAGCGGCAGCACCTGCTGGCCGAAGCCGGTATCGAACTCATCATCACCGATCAGCCTGCACTGTTTGATGATAGCCATATAAGCTCTTCGCCGTTTAATCTGCTGTATGCATTATTACGCGATAACTCAGAAATACCGGAGATCCCCACCGGCACGGGGAAAGTCACCTTTACCTCTGGCTCCACCGGTAATCCTAAAGGGGTTTGTCTGAGCAATGTATCGCAAGCCAGGGTTGCTGCGAGCCTGGATGCTGCGCTGAATATGCCGTATGTGCGTCATCAGTGTTTATTGCCGCTCGCAACCCTGCTTGAGAATATCGCCGGTGTCTACGCGCCTCTGACCTGTGGTGGCACTGTAGTCGTTTGTGGCAGTGACGAGCTGGGGTTTTCCGGCGCCCGGCTAACCGACCCGGCGGCCATGTTAAGCGCCATCAGTAAAGCGCAGCCTGAGTCGTTGATTTTGGTGCCTGAGCTGTTATTCATGCTGGTTACCGCCTGCAGTAATGGCTGGCAACCACCGCAATCATTAAGGTTTATCGCGGTGGGCGGCGCTCATGTGCCGGCTGGTTTGATAGCCAAAGCACGTGAAGCCGGTTTGCCGGTTTATCAGGGCTATGGCCTGTCTGAATGTGTCTCGGTTAATACCCTGAACCTGCCCGACGCAGACAATCCTGACAGTGTGGGACGTTCTCTTGGTCACAACACCCTTACCATAGAAAACGGCGAGTTGGTGGCCAGTGGCACCATTTTCCTCGGTTATCTGAATCAGCCGCAATCTTTTTATCCCACAGCAGTAAAAACCGGCGATTTGGTTAGCGAAGAAAACGGCTACTACTGTGTGGCCGGGCGCAGGAAAAACCTCATTATCACCTCATTAGGACGCAATATTTCGCCTGAATGGGTTGAGAGTCTGCTACTGGCTGGCGGCTTATTCAGCCAGGTACTGGTGGTGGGTGAAGCACGCCCGCATTGCGCTGCGCTATTGGTGCCGCGTCATAAAGGCGTCACCGCACAGATGATTGAACAATACCTTACGGCAGTTAATCAACAACTGCCCGACTATGCCCGCTTACAGGCGTGGCAAACCCTGCCTGAAATTGCAGCCGATGCCGGTTTATTTACCGCCAATGGCAAATTAAAACGGCAACAAGCCGTTACGCATTTTCAGACTGTTATCGACAATATGTACGCGCCGGCAGTGGCTTAGGCGAGGAGTAATTAGCATGAATTTATATACCCGTTTAGAGCATGAAACCCAGGCAGAGCGAGCATACTTAACCAGTTCGCCGATTATCCAACAGGTGTTTAGAGGCGATATTTCCCTGGATGATTACACCGCTTTTCTGCGTGAGGCCTACCACCACGTAAAACATACCGTACCCTTACTTATGGCTACCGGTGCAGCGTTACCAGAAAGCAAAGAATGGTTGCGAGAAGCGGTAGGTGAATACATTGAGGAAGAAATGGGCCACCAGGAATGGATCCTCAACGATTTAGCGACCTGCGGGGTGGATAAGGAAACCGTTCGACACGGTCAGCCATCAGCGGCCACCGAACTCATGGTGGCCTATGCCTATGATGCAGTGCGTCGTAAAAATCCACTGTGCTTCTTTGGTATGGTGTTCGTGCTGGAAGGTACCAGCATTGCGCTGGCGGATAACGCGGCCGCCATGATCAGAAAAACCCTGGATTTACCCGGTGGCGCGTTCAGTTATCTGCGCTCCCATGGTTCGCTGGATCAGGAGCATATCGTGTTCTTTCGCGACCTGATGAATAAAATTGACGATAAAGCTGAGCAGGATCTGATTATCCATTCAGCCAGAATGTTCTTTCAGCTGTACGCCAATATCTTTCGCACGCTGGCATGCAAGGATGCGCTTGGGGAGGCAGCCTGATGACTATTGAATGGCAACAGCAGGTTTGCCTGATTACCGGCGCTTCAGGCGGTATAGGGGAGGCCATTGCCCGCAAGCTGGCTGGCCTTGGTGCCTCGCTGATCCTGACAGGCCGTAATGGGGCTAAACTTAGCGAACTGCTTGAGTCATTGCCCGGTCGTCACATGGTCGCCTGCGCTGATATCACCACAGCCGAAGGTCTGGATAAGGTTGTGGCGGTGTGTCATGAGCACCCGCCCACGATGCTGATAAACAGTGCCGGTATTAATGAAATTGGCAATTTCAGTGCTATTCCAATGGCCCGGATTGAAGCGCTGTTAGCCACTAACTTAACGGCGCCCATCGCCCTGATCCAGCGCTTGTTGCCTGTATTGCAACGTGCAGGCAAAAGTTACGTGGTTAATGTTGGCTCTACCTTTGGCAGTATTGGATTTCCCTGTCATGCGGCCTACTGCGCCGCTAAATTCGGCTTGCGTGGATTTACTGAATCCCTTATTCGTGAGTATGCGCACAGTTCGGTTAACTTTTATTACCTGGCTCCCAGGGCCACTCAGACTGCGATTAACTCCGACGCCGTGGTATCGATGAATCAGGCGCTGGGCAATCAGATGGACCCGCCAGAACGCGTCGCTGATGCCTTGGTTGCACAACTTGAAGGCAATAAATCCCGCTGGTTTATTGGTTTTCCGGAACGACTTTTTGCCCGCATCAATGGGGTGTTTCCCGCTATTGTTGACCGCGCGCTAATTAAGAAACTACCCGTTATCCAACGCTTTTTGACATCTGTCACAAAGGAGAAACTGTCATGAAAACTGTTCGCTATCTGCTAACTTTGCTGGCGGCTGTGTGCCTGCCCCTGACTGCCGCTGAGAGTACCCCGGGACTGGTTGATATTCAGTCTGCCTGGGCCAGAATTAACTACGCTGACATCGACAGTGATAAAAAAGCCGATGAGTTTAAATCACTGATCAAGCAAGCCGAAGCGCTGGTGGAAACCCAGCCTAAACAGCCGGAATATTTAATCTGGCTGGGGATTGTGCAGTCGAGTATTGCCGGTGCAGAAGGTGGCATCGGCGCACTGAAATACGCCAAGTCCGCCAAGAAGAGCTTTGAGGATGCGTTGTCTATTGATTCCCATGCGCTGCAGGGATCGGCAATGACCAGCCTTGGCGTGTTGTACCATAAAGTCCCCGGCTGGCCGATTGGCTTTGGCAGCGACAAAAAAGCTGAGCAGCTGTTAAAAAGTGCCCTGCAGGTAAATCCGGATGGTATAGACAGCAACTATTTTTACGCTGAATACCTGTACGATGATGGCGAATATGAACAGGCGCTGGCTTATCTGGATAAAGCGTTAAATGCCGCTCCACGACCGGCACGCCCTTTGGCTGATGAAGGCCGTCACAAAGATATCGAGGCCTTACGTGTCAAGGTAGAGAAAAAGATCCATTAAATATTGTAGAGGTTTATTCGTACCGCCCTGATGGTATGGTAGAAAGCCTTGAAGGCCGGATTGTCTTGCCGACACTCCGGCCTTTTGTATTGTTAAGGAGGAATATCACGGTGCCAGCCAGGTTACCCCATTGGGTCGAAATTGGCGCTTTATTTCTTGCCCTGGTGGCGGGTTACGTTAATGCCATTGGACTGCTGAGTTTTGAGCATCAGTCGGTTTCGCACTTATCCGGCACGGCCACATTGCTGGGGGCCGGTTTGTTGGACCGAGGCTGGTTAAGCGCTGTTCATTTGCTGGGCGTGTTAGTCTCGTTTTTAATTGGTGCCGCGCTTGCCGGCTTGCTACTAAATGCATCTACCCTGAAGCTTGGCCGGCATTATGATACGGCACTGGCGATAGAAGCCGCTTTGTTAATTGGCGCCCAGCTGTTGCTTAATGAAGGGCTGTTTTATGCCCATTTTCTTGCTTCCGCTGCCTGTGGCTTACAAAACGCCCTAGCCACTCGTTACAGTGGTGCGGTGGTCAGAACCACTCATCTCACCGGCATTGTTACCGACCTGGGGATCATGCTGGGTGCTAAGTGCCGCGGAGAGCCCATTGATGGGCGCAAATTACAGTTGTTCCTGTTGATCATTGGCGGCTTTATTGCCGGCGGCACGGGTGGTGCGCTGGCATTCAGCCACAATGACCAGCTGGCGCTGGTGCTGCCAGCTGCTGTTTGCTTATTAATGGCGCTGGCTTACCACCGTTTTGTATGGCGTCAGCGCTGAAGGTAGGTTCGCACACCCGTCGATTTCTCCAGCTTTCGTAACACCAGTACAGCCAGCAGAATACCTACTGCGTCGGCGCTGAGATCGGCAAAGTCAAAGGTACGGGAAGGGATAAAGGCCTGGCTTATTTCCTCGCCAATTACAAACAGCGTAACCGCGATGGCACCAAAATACAGCCTGGTGTTGTTTAGTGTCCAGCCGGCAAACTTTGATGCCAGCACGGTTAACAAGGTTAAGGTGCCGAATAAGCCCACATGGCCTAGTTTGTCGCCGTAGGGAATGGCCGCAACAAAGTCAAAAAATACACTGCTATGCCCTGCATTGGCCATATATATAACCCAGACAATAAATAACAAAAAAGCGAGGAAAGCTAAGCGGGTTAAATTAGTCATTGGATGTGTACCAAACGCTGATAGTAACTACTGCCGGGCGCCAGGAGCCGCCACTCTGCGTTTGATGGATTTGCGCCACGCGATAATCCGGATTGGCTTTTAACCATAGGTTGACTTCGTCTTCCAGACCGCCATCGGTGACTTCCTGAGTTGCCGTAAATAATCTCGGCTTGTAAGCGAGGGTTTTGGTAAAAATTTTGACTTCCATGTGTAGCCCTTCAAAATAGCTAATACAGTGTGATTATAATCCACCGGATGCGTCGATAAAGCTACCTGTTACAAAGGACGATTTATCCGTTGCCAGCCAGACAATGGCTTCAGCTACCTCTTGTACAGTGCCCGGTCGCTGCAGTGGGATCTTAGCTTGTAAGCGTTTGACTCTGTCTGGCTCACCACCCGAGGCATGCATCTCGGTATCTATCAGGGCTGGTCGCACCGCATTCACCCGAATCCCTTCGTCAGCCAGTTCCAGTGCGGCGCCGCGGGTAAAGCTGTCTATGGCACCCTTGGATGCGGCATAATCAGTGTATTCATTGGGGGCCCCTGATTTGGCTGCCGTGGAGGAGACATTCACAATAGTACCGCCGTTGCCGCCCTCTTTTGTCGACATTCTTGTTGCCGCTGCCTTGGTACACAAGAAACAGGACAGCACGTTTACATTGAGAATATGACGAAACCGCTCTGCCGAAATGCCGTGCAGGCCGGTTTGTTGCGCCAGGATGCCAGCGTTATTAACCAGTACAGCTAGGGGGCCCAGCGCGTCGGCCTGGGCAAACAAGGCTTCAACCTGATCTTCCTCAGACACATCGGCCTGCACCGAAATGCACGACACACCCATAGCGCTAATTTCTTGCTTTAATGCCTCAGTCGGCCCGGCAGAGTACTGATAATTAAGCACTATCGAATAGCCTTTTGCTGCCATCAGCCGCGCTGTTGCGGCGCCTATTCCTCTGCTGCTGCCGGTAATGACAGCGACCTGATTTAGCATGGGGTGTGCCTCTTATTGTTCAGTTTACGAAAGCGTTGAGCGATACTGCGGTTAGTGACGAACGAAAGTAATGCATTTCTTTATTATTGTCGACATTGATGTTCATAAAAACCGTAATAAATGTATATTTCTGATTTTTAATATTAATATTGTCGACAATGTTAGTGTGAAAAGGAATGCGATTTTGACTTTATATAATTTGCTCGGCGCCATTAATACCCTATTTATTATGATAAGCGTACTGGGTGTTTACTCTCAACTGGGCACCATCTGGCGCCGTAAACAAATGGCGAGTGAGGCAGCGCGCCCGACTGCCTTACTTTCTCTGAATCAGTTTACCGTAAGCTTTTTTGCTTATCTGTCATTTTTTATTTATGGCTACTCCATTGAGCCGTTTAATCACTATATTGTGTGGCCGCGGTTACTCGCGGCAATGCTGGTGATGGGGATTTTGTTCGAAATCTGGCTGGACCGCAAATCCCGGGCGGCCCGGGTGAGTGTTGTATTGGCGGGTGCGAGCCTTGTATTAGCGGGGGCGGGGTTGTTGTCAGGCGAAACTATTGCCGACCAGAGTAGGCACATTGCGACCCTGTTGATTGTGCTGGTATCGGTGTTTATTGCTCAGGGCTACTATCATCAAATCCGCTTGATCCTGAAAGCAGGGCAAACCGGTGCGGTGGATCTTAAAATGAGTCAGTTTATTTTGCTGATGGATATTTCCACTATTGCCTTTGCCCTAAGCATGGGGGTAAGGGAAGGCTGGCCACTGCTTACTTTGGCGATAACCAGTGCGGTAACAAAGTTGATAATTATGTATTTATTCCGTTGGGTGAATGTGAGCAATGCGGCGGCCCGGCGTCGGCAACAATATACGGCAGACTGAGAGGGTGATAGTACCCCCGCAAGCGCGGCATGTACTGACGCTAACGGGAGTACCAGGGAGCTGCGCTTTATTTGGTTTTGGCTACATTGATTTTTTCAATATCTGGATTGTTTGCCGCATTTTCATCGTCGTCGGTCGCCAGTTTAAAGTCCAGTTGCACTAAAATGCCGGTTTGTCGTTGTGCCTTACCGCCCTGAACCCGAGGCTTATACTGCCATTGTTTCATCGCTTTCACCGCACTGGTATCAAATACCCCAGCCGGTGACGACTTCACTACTTTAATGTTGTCGGTAGCGCCGGTTTCAGTGATATCAAACTGGAGCGTGACAAAACCTTCCTGATTTGCCAGCGCAGCGCTGGCCGGGTAAATCGGCGGAACCCGTTTTACCGGCGTAGCCAGATTGACTTTATCGGCCTGAATATCATCGGCAGGCAGGTTAGCCAGAGCTGTGTGAGTGGTAAGAATAGCGGCGACAGCCAGTGCCACGACGCCAGCAACTTTACTTGCCGAATTTGGCTTATTGATCAGATTGAGTCGTTTTAACATGGTGCTTTTTTCTCCGAAGGTAGGGTAGGTTGTAAGGTACGAAGAGTTTTGTTCCGCGCAGGCCACCAGGGCTTTTGCGTAAAGTAATTTTTCCTCTGGGCTTTTCTGGCTCAGAACCCGGTTATCGCAGGCCAGTTCCTGATTGATTCTGAATGAGCGCAGGGCCAGCCAGACCAGAGGGTTAAACCAGAACACGGTTACTATTATCAGCGCCAGCGCATTCCATACGTGATCACCGTGCCGACGGTGGGTGTTCTCGTGTTCGAGCACTAATTGCTGCTGCACCGGGCAAAACAGCCTCGTAAAGCTCGCCGGAAGCAATATTCTGGGCGCAATCAGGCCAAACAGCATAGGTGTGGTGGCCCGCCGGGCAAACCAGGTATTATTACTGCCAGCCACAGGTTTACCTATGGAGCGGGCAAGCTGTGAATACTGCGTTATCAGGTAAAGCGCTATGCAAGAGGCACCCGCTGCCCATAAGCCCAGCCATACTGTGTTTTGTGAAACGTTCACCGGTAACGAGCCGCTCACCATATAGCGGGTAAAGCTATTGGCAGGCAGTGAAATGGCTGGGATGGGCAGATTAGCCATCAACAACACAAGCGGCACCATCCACCACAGTTTGTACATCAGCCGGATGCCAATTCTGACGGTGAAAAAGTGTTCCATCACCATCAGGGTGACAAGCACTAAACATAATGGGCCTTGCTGCTGAATGAGCCACTCAGTCATTGTTTTGCTCCCATTGTTTGATCAGCGCTTTAAGCTCATCCACATCCTGCTGGGACAGCGAATTCTGATTGGCAAACCCGGCTACCAGAGGCGCTACCTTGCCTTTAAATAATCGGCTCACAAAGCTGGTGGCTTCTTTTTTGGTGTAGTCTTCCCTGGCAATTAACGGCCGGTAGAGGTACTGACGCTGGGCCTTGTCAAAGTCCACCACACCCTTCTTAACCAATCGGCTGAGCAGGGTTTTTACGGTTTTATCGTGCCACGGCTTTTTTTGATTTAAGCGCTCCACAATATCGCTGGATGTGGCGGGATAGTCATCCCACAGCACATCTAGCACTTCGAATTCGGCGTTGGAGATATCCGCTTTTGGATTGTCGTTACTCATTGATCACCTCCTTTTAACTTCAACATGATGATTACATTTGTAGTCGATCTGTTTTTAAGATTACATGTGTAATCTTTTCTGGCAAGTGATTTTTTGGAAAAGATGAAATTGCGTTAACGCAGGGGGGCAGATAAGTGGTTTGTAAGCTATTCCCGATGGCGTTTTACGATACAGGAATAGCCGGTTTTCTTATGAGTGGGGTTTGCGGTTATCGGTTTAGTTGCGAAAGGCAGTCAATTACTTTGTCTTCAGTGGCCTTGAAGCGCTCTTCATAAGGAGGCAGTGCGTCATCACCCTTTGCCTCCTCATTCATGATTTTATTACGAATATACTCATAGCGTTGCTGCAACACGGCTTCCTGAGTGGTGTAATTCACTCCGTCAATTTCAAAGCCCCGGGCATAAACCTGTTTAGCGCAGACCTGCTGATCTTTTTGCGACATCAGTAATGTTGAAGAAATGCTTTTCGTCCAGCCATCTATGGCTTGGTAGATATAGTCTCTCATCGAAGTTTTGAACGCTTCGTCATTGTTTGCAAACGGTTCAAGCCAGGCAAATTCGCTCGCGTAATCGCGCTCGAAACCCCGGGCCTTGGCTAACACCTTTTGGGTTGCCAAATCTATCAGCTCAAATTTAATCAGTACAAAGGCGCCCACGTCGTCACTTGCCACGTGCTTTCTTAAACCGAAACCATTTACGTTCACCGGAGTTTGGTCGAACTGGATACTGTCTCTTGACGCCACCACCACATATCGCAATTCCATTTGGGATGCCTGAGTGGCAAATAATGAGATGAACTTTTTGTTATCTAACGAGGCAATGAGCTCTTCGTTTTTATAAGCCGCTCTGTACGTTGCGAAATCCGCATCAACCGGCAGCACTTTCACTCGCGGATTCACCCTGCTGAGGGCTTCGGTCATGGTTGTTGTAATATACTTATCAATGCCGAGGCCAGGAAATGGATACAAGTTATTTTCGTTGTTAAAGATGGTTACCCCTACATAGCTGTAGGCAATCTGATCATCGATAAGCGATACAACGCCCACTTTATCAATAGCCGCTAACTGCTCTTCTGTAATCCTGTCACCAAAGGTTTCGCAGCCAGTTAAAACGACTATCAACAAAGTACTTATTAACCATTTCATATTTTTTTCATTCTCCCTAAATTTGGCATAAGCCACTTACCTGACTTATTAAATCAGGCTTTTTTGTTGCACGCACTTTATGTCAGAAAAACAGCTGCAGTGCGACCGATTAAATGCCTGTGGCCAGTATATTACGAATAAAGAAGAGGCTCTAACTATTTGTTAAAAGGCGCTTTTACACAATCAATGCAACTCAAAAAAACTGCATACGTAAAACGGAAAAGTTGCTAGAGTGGAAGAAAAACGACAAGGATAGCTATGGAATATTTAAGATACCTGATGACGGTTGCGGTTTGTCTCATTGCATCGTTCGCCAGCCAGGCAAAGGAGTACGACTCAGTAACCCTCGATTCGGAGGTACTGAACGAGCAAAGGCAATATCAGGTTTTGTTGCCAGAAGATTATTCTGCAACTTCACAACACTATCCGGTGATTTATCGGCTCGATGGTGCGGGAAATATCCCGCTGATGAAAGAGGTTCTGGGCCGGTTGCGTGAAGGCAATGCAGCACCTGATGTCATCATCGTAGCCATTGAAAACACCGACAGACTTCGTGATATGTACCCCACCGTTAATCAGGACCGAAATGGCCCGGTTGGAGTGGGCGGCGGCGCTGAGAAATTTCTGGCCTTCATCGAACAGGAACTCATTCCCGATGTGGAAAAACGCTATCGTACGCACTCAACCCGAATCATAGCTGGTGCTTCGGCGGGTGGGGTTTTCAGTTTGTATGCTTTGCAGCAAAGCCCAGGCCTTTTTGATGCGCATATCGCCTACAGCCCGGCAGTTTGGTGGAATGCGGGGGCCATGGTCGAGCGAACTAAACAATGGCTTTCAACGCAACCGGCAAAATCCACCTATGTCTATATGAACATGGGTAACGAAGGACTGCCAATGCGCCCTTACTATGATGAACTTCTCACTGCATTTTCTGCGCATAAGAACCGCCATATAAAGTTAGTGGTGGAGCAACATCCGGGAGTGTCGCATGGCTTAACCTCTGCGGCGGGTATTTTTAACGCCTATCAGTCATTTTTTCTGAGCAAAGAATTTGCGCGTGAAAATGTCACCGCAGATATGCAGGTAATCGATAGCTATTACAGGCAGTTAGGCGAGCAGTGGGGCATAGAGCATACCCCACCGGAAGCCACTGTTCGCCAGTTGGGCTACTATTTTGACTGGCAGCAACAGCCAGAGCTGGCGATGACATTGTTTAAACATAATATGTCTCATCATCCACTAAACCCTGATGCAATTTCAGGTGTCGTTTATGGTTATGAAGGGCAAGGCAACCTCGACCAGGCGCTTAATTTTGCCAGGAAGGCACTGGCTGTCGCGGCTAAAGATCATCCTTACTACGATTATTTTGTAGAAAACGTTGCCCGCTTAGAGAACAAGATTAAAGAAACGGAGAAAGCGGAGTAATCCGATTTCTTAAGAAAATCTTATGAATGCATCAACTATTTAGCATTACTGTATTGTTGAGTAAGTAGGACAGTCACTTTTTTGCTTTCTGTCATGGATTATTTCGAGATTTATTTGTCTCTTACAAGTTCGCACAGAATTCACTTTGACGAATTTCAGATAATAAAGTGGCACGTTAATCCTTACTGCATAGAAGAAATTAGTGATATTCAATACTGCGATTGAATGGAGGTAAAGCTGTCAGATTAGACCGAAAGTTACTCCACGTACTACTGAAGACTGATCAGTCTGTGCTCACGGTACGGTACAAGGCTACCGTTGCTAAAAAAGTGTTTGGCGCTGACCGTCAATATTGTAAAGACGATGAGCTGTTTCAGTCACAGGCCGTACATCTTTCTTAGATAGCGCATCGTATGTATTTGCTGTTTAACTGATACTCAACACAAGAAACTGCGATCAGGAAGTCGCAACGAAATATTTAATAATTGTATTCCCAGTGCATTGACCCCCCCCCCCCAAAAAAAATAAACTTCAACTTCAATTAAATTAGAAGGATCTTATTTTTGATGAAACGGTTATTCATTTTTGCTTTATTCTTTTTTTCTTTCTCAACAGCTTACGCTCAGAATTTTCCTGGCACACCACAAGCACCTACTTTCGAAGAAGTATTTGACCGTTGTGTCACAAATTATTCTGGGACTGATTTAAGCTTCTGCGTTTCTTTCGGGTTTAATTATCAAACTGTAGAAACGTCTTTTGATACACCTAACGGCTACAATATACAGTTCAAGTCAGACATTATAGAAAGTGGAGCGGCAACACTAAAAGTTGAACACTACGGCATTAAAGCATTTTGTACTGGCTGTTCTACAGTTAAGTCTAGTGTCGGTGCAGAGGTGCCCAACCTCGCTGCAGATTTCAGCGCCGGAGTTAGCAATGCACACTACGGACATACTTTTTTTTCTAAGCTAACAAGGAATAATGGCAGCAGAACCAACAATCCGACAAGATCTAACAACGGTGTTGACTGGTCAGAGCGACTGAAAAATTCGACGGACTCTATAGTGGATATTTGGAACCTGGTAAATGAATTATTCTCTGAAAATAGCAGAGACGGAGGATTTGTCGAGCTCTATGGCCCTGATGGCGTCCCTGAACTTATCATATGGGTTGACGAAGATGGAAAATATTATGTCGTCGCTGAACTTAAGGATGATGATGGAGAAAACCTCATAGATGAAGACGGCAATCCCACAGATGGAAATGGTGTATCTTTCCGTGCCCAGTTTCCCTCCTCGGCGGGCTCTGATGATTTCATAGACTTTGTCCTTCCTATGCTGGAGAGAGAAATGGAGTGCACTATAGTATTTACCGGCGATCAAGAAAGAATGACAGCACAAGTTAGTTGTTATTAGTTATAGCAACTTTCCTAGTTTATCGCTCTAAGCATCACACACCTCAAGTCCATATCGACTTGAGGTATCTCTTTTTACATGGACAGGCACCTATCTCTAATGAGTGCAGCCTTCGGCTATCGGTTGATTTGTGACAGGCAGTCACTACGTTTTCTTTTGGGCATTGAAGCGCGCTTCATAAAGAGGCCGCGCGTCATCATCCTTTGCGATTTATCTGCTGGTGTTCTTAGCATCAGATTTATGGGCTTCAGATATCTCTTTATATTCTCCTTTGACCCTGATTTTTCTATTCTCACTAAGGGCAACCAGGAAAACTAATCCAGCACGTACTTGTGCCTTTTCTATACTCTGATAGGCAAGCGTATTTTGGCTCATCAGGTAGATTTCAGTCAGCGTTTTCTTTTCGTCATTGATAATTAACTTATACGGATAATTAAACGTGCGCCAAATCTCGAAAATACAATACATGACAATTATCGGCGTGCCATAAAGGCCAAGATCATACTTAGCTAGCGTTTCTGGGTCGATGCTTGCTGGATCCCTAACAACATATTGGTATAACCAGAGCGCTAAAATGAATATGACAATATAAATTCGAGCAAAAACATTATTTCTCTTATAAATACATTCACTATGGCTGGACACAATCGCAATATCCTTTGTGATTATTTCATCCTGTTATCGGCTGAGTAAATCGTACTATGGATTAGTTGAGCCTTAAATTGGATCCAGCAAAAATCGTTGTGTTTTGAGTTTTAGTCGTTATACTGCTAACAACTGTATGGAATAACAGGCTGTTTATGCGTCCACTAACTCCCCGACAACAAGAAGTACTCGACCTGATCAAATCCACTATGCTGGATACTGGTATGCCGCCCACGCGTGCAGAGATTGCCCGTCAGCTAGGCTTTCGCTCTGCTAATGCCGCCGAAGAGCATTTAAAGGCGTTGGCGAAAAAAGGTGTGATTGAAATACTGCCGGGTACCTCACGGGGAATTAAGCTGAATATTCCGCTGGATGACGAAGCGGAAGAGGAAGGCTTACCGCTGATTGGCCGGGTTGCGGCTGGCGAACCGATTCTGGCTCAGGAACATGTGGAAATGCACTATAAAGTGGATCCGGCGTTATTCCATCCCAAAGCCGATTTCCTGCTGCGTGTAAACGGTATGAGTATGAAAGACATAGGCATACTGGATGGCGATTTATTAGCCGTGCACCGCACCAGCGATGTCCACAATGGGCAGGTAGTGGTGGCCCGTGTAGATGAAGACGTTACCGTAAAGCGTTTGGAAAAGCGCGGCCGTGAAGTACTGCTGCATGCAGAAAATGAAGAATTCTCACCCATTAAGGTCGATCTGGCTAATCAGCCGTTTAATATCGAAGGTATCGCTGTAGGCGTTATCCGTAATGCCGACTGGATGTAAGCACATCAGGCATTATTTTTTAAATCTATGAATTTGAAAACCGGCATTCGCCGGTTTTCTTGCTTTTAGGGTTTTATTTCCCTTAAGCCACGCTTTCCCAGTGCTTTTTGCCTGTTCAGGTCTACTTATTAAGTTAGTAAAAGCTCACTAACAAAATTCACGCCGATTACCCTCCTCGCACAAAAAATAACCATTTATCCGAATTTTAGACAAAAATAGCTGGACGTTATAGTCACAATGAGTAATTCTTATACAGTGCTTAACAATAAAATAACAAAGTAGGCACAAAATATTAAAAAGGCAGTTCAAATAACAACCAATACAGACCAGTCAGGCTTTTTCGCATTGGGGCGTTTCGCGAGTGGCTACCGGTCTAACGGAGGTGTCGAGTGAAACAACTCGGGATATGTGTACTGAAAGCCTGGACAGCACTCGTTTTGTTGGTAGCTGGCGCGACAGCGGTAGCAGCAGGAAGCGGCGAAGTGTCGGCACTGAATCTGCGGCGTGGCGCAACAGAGATTAGTGGGCAGGTTTACGATCTGCACATGCTGATGTTCTCCATATGTGTGGGGATCGCAGTAGTAGTGTTTGGGATCATGTTTGTTTCTATGTATTTGCATCGCAAATCACGGGGTGCAAAACCAGCTAACTTTCACGAGAGTGTCAAAGTCGAAATAGCCTGGACCGTTTTACCCTTCTTAATTCTTATCTTTATGGCTGTACCAGCCGCCAAAACACTGCTTGCAATGGAAGATACTACCGAACCGGATATGACCGTGCTGGTAACCGGTTCACAGTGGAAATGGCATTACAAGTATATGGATCGCGACGTGGAGTTTTATTCACTGCTTGCGACTCAGCGTGAACAAATCGATAACCGCTATGCCAAGGGCGAAAACTACCTGCTGGAAGTTGACCGTCCGCTGGTGATCCCAACCGGCCAGAAAGTACGCTTTCTGATCACCTCTGACGACGTGATCCACTCATGGTGGGTGCCGGATTTCGCGGTGAAAAAAGATGCTAACCCGGGCTTTATTAATGAAGCCTGGACACGGGTAGACGAGCCAGGGATTTATCGTGGGCAGTGCGCTGAACTGTGCGGTAAAGACCATGGGTTTATGCCGGTAGTGGTGATTGCCAAAGAGCCGGCTGCCTATGAAGCCTGGGCCAGTGAGCAGGAGTCCATTCGTCAGCAAGCTCGTGAAGAAGAACAGCGCTTACTGGCGATGAATATGTCGATGGAAGAGCTGATGACCGAGGGCGAGCGTGTATATAACGCTACCTGCGCAGCCTGCCACATGCCAAACGGCGAAGGCTTACCGGGCGTGTTCCCGGCCCTCAAAGGCAGCCCCATGGCACTTAACGACATGCAAGGGCATATCGACATTGTATTAAACGGTAAAACCGGCACCGCCATGCAGGCGTTTGGCAAAATGTTGAGCCTTAAAGAACTGGCAGCGGTGATTACCTACGAGCGTAACGCCTGGGGCAATAACACCGGTGATATGGTGCAGGCCAAAGACGTTAACGCTGTGGCCAGCGGGGAATAGGAGCAGAATATGAGCAAAGCAACTGAGATTATCAGCCCCGCCCACGGGGAGGCAGATGCCCACGACGACCATCATGAGCATCATATTCCCAAAGGCTTAATGCGCTGGGTACTCACTACTAACCATAAAGACATCGGTACGCTGTACCTGTGGTTTGCCTTTATTATGTTTTTAGTGGGTGGCGCCATGGCTATGGTGATCCGGGCCGAACTGTTTCAGCCCGGTTTACAAATTGTGGAACCTAATTTCTTTAACCAGATGACCACCGTGCATGGTCTTATCATGGTGTTCGGAGCGGTTATGCCGGCCTTTACTGGTTTGGCTAACTGGCTGATACCCATGATGATCGGTGCGCCGGATATGGCGCTGCCACGGATGAACAACTGGAGCTTCTGGATCCTGCCGTTCGCCTTTACCATTTTGCTGGCCTCACTGTTTGTTGAGGGCGGTGGCCCGGCCTTCGGCTGGACGTTCTATGCACCGCTGTCTACTACCTATAGTGGCGACAGTACGGCATTGTTCGTGTTCTCGGTGCACATCATGGGTATCTCATCCATTATGGGCGCGATAAACGTGATCGTGACCATCTTTAACATGCGGGCGCCAGGCATGACCTGGATGAAAATGCCGCTGTTTGTGTGGACCTGGCTGATTACTGCGTTCCTGCTGATTGCCGTTATGCCGGTACTGGCAGGTGCGGTGACCATGGTGCTTACCGATAAGTTCTTTGGCACCAGCTTCTTTGATGCTGCCGGTGGTGGCGATCCGGTGATGTTCCAGCATATCTTCTGGTTCTTCGGTCACCCCGAAGTGTACATCATGATTTTACCGGCCTTCGGTATTATCTCGCAGATTATTCCTACCTTTGCCCGTAAGCGTTTGTTCGGTTATGCCTCCATGGTTTATGCCACGGCCTCTATTGCGCTGTTGAGCTTTATTGTGTGGGCTCACCATATGTTTACCACGGGGATGCCGGTGGCGGCAGAGATGTTCTTTATGTTTGCCACTATGCTGATATCGGTGCCAACCGGGGTGAAAGTATTTAACTGGGTTGCCACCATGTGGCGCGGGTCGATGACCTTCGAAATTCCTATGATGTTTGCCATTGCCTTTATTGTGTTGTTCACGATTGGCGGCTTATCCGGCCTGATGCTGGCGATTACGCCGGTGGATTTCCAATACCATGATACCTACTTTGTGGTGGCGCACTTCCACTATGTGCTGGTAACCGGCGCGGTGTTCTCGATTATGGCGGCGGTGTATTACTGGATCCCGAAATGGACCGGCCGCATGTTCGATATCACCCTGGCTAAATGGCATTTCTGGTGCTCACTGATTTCCGTTAACGTGCTGTTTTTCCCTATGCACTTTGTCGGGCTGGCGGGTATGCCGCGACGGATCCCGGATTATGCCTTGCAGTTTGCTGACTTCAACAAGTGGATCAGTCTTGGCGGTTTTGCCTTTGGTCTCTCGCAGCTCATTTTCCTGGCGGTGATGATTAAAGCCTGTCGTAAACAGGGTGAGCCGGTGTCTGATCAGGTGTGGGACGGTGCAGAAGGTCTGGAGTGGGAAATCCCTTCACCGGCGCCTTATCACACTTTTGAAACGCCTCCGGTTGTGAAGTAAGGGCACAACCATGGCCAATTCCAATTCGGCACTGGTAACCAAATTACTGCTGATTGTAGTGGGTATGTTCGGCTTTGGTTTTGCTTTGGTCCCGTTGTATGACGTGTTTTGCGACATCACCGGTATCAACGGCAAAACCAACGAAACGGCCGCCGTTTACTACGATGGGCAGGTGGATGAGTCACGCACCATTACGGTGGAGTTTATTACCCGCACTCATACCGGCATGCCCTGGGAATTCAGAGCACAAACTAAAAAGGTAAAAGTGCATCCCGGTGAAATGAATATGGTGGAATTTTATGTGCGCAACCCGGCCAACAAGTCGATGGTTGCGCAGGCCATTCCATCGGTTACACCGGGTCAGGCGGCATTGTATTTAAACAAAACCGAATGCTTTTGTTTTAACAGCCAGCCACTGGCAGCGGGCGGTGAGTCGCTTATGCCCATGCGGTTTTATGTGGATCCGCAACTGCCCGAAGACATTCACTTTTTTACCGTGCAATACACCCTTTTTGACGTCACTGGTAATGGTACCGATGACAAACCACTTAATAACCCTTTCCTGACTTCATTTAGCGATAACTGAGTCTAAGGAGAAAGTAATGCAACAAGAGTATCAGAAATACTATGTACCGGCGCAGAGCTACTGGCCCATTGTGGGTGCCATTGCACTGTTTTTAATTGCCGTAGGCGCCGGTAATTTTGTTATCGAAGCCACTCGCGGCGAGAGCGGCTGGGGCGATAACGTACTGGGCGTTGGCATATTCATGTTACTGGTGATGCTGTTTGGCTGGTTTAAGGATCAGATTAACGAGTCCATGAGCGGCTTGTACAGCGACCAGTTGGGCCGTTCTTACCGACAGGGAATGAGCTGGTTTATTTTCTCTGAAGTGATGTTTTTTGCTGCCTTCTTTGGCGCCCTGTTTTATGCCCGCATGATTGCAGTGCCATGGTTGGGTGGTTCGTCAAATAACGCCATGACTAACGAAGTGTTGTGGCCGGGTTTCCAGGCGATGTGGCCGCTGGTAGAAACACCGGGAGGCATTAATACCACGCCAATGAGCTGGGCGGGCCTGCCCACCATCAACACCATTATTCTTTTGATATCGTCGGTGACCCTGCACTTTGCTCACGTAGGCCTGGAACAGGGTAAACGTAAACAACTCACTACCATGCTGGGCGCCACCATTTTACTTGGCTGTGTGTTCCTGTTTTTGCAGGTGGAAGAATACATTCATGCCTATCAGGAGCTGGGCCTTACCCTGCAATCCGGCGTGTATGGTAATACTTTCTTCCTGTTAACCGGTTTTCACGGCATGCACGTTACGCTGGGTACCATCATATTAATGGTGTTATTCCTGCGCGTAATCAAAGGGCATTTCACCCCCGACAATCACTTTGCCTTTCAGGCAGGCAGCTGGTACTGGCACTTTGTAGACGTAGTGTGGGTAATGCTGTTTGTGTTTGTTTACGTGTTGTAAGGCTCTAGTAAGGACTCGGGTTGGGCGTGATCAGCCCGGTGGCCATGGCTACCAGGATGATCACCACAATCAGGGCCGACGTCATGACCCGCCGGCCAATATATTTACTCATCGGGGCTTTACCTGAGTTGTTACCCAGCATCGCTTTCATCGCTAAAAACAGGTTAATGATCATAAAAATCAGTAAACCAACAATAATCACTTTGATGACCATGAGTAAAACTCCTCAGTACTCCGTGGCGAATGGTTCCGGCCCTAAGAGATGGCCGGTACTGGCAAGCTGCTTAACGCTGATGGCGGTTGTCATTATGGTGTTTTTGGGTGTCTGGCAGCTTGATCGCATGGAGCAAAAACAACAGCGTCTCGACAGCATAGCGCAAAAATACACCACTGCGCCAATGCATCCCTTCGACGTCGCCGATCAGTGGCAGGATGTGCGTGATGTACCGGTGCAGTTTCGTGGTGAGTTGCAGGCAACACAGCTTATTTTCCTGGATAACCAGACCACTAATGGTACCAGTGGCTACGATGTGCTGGTGCCGGTGATTACCCGCGGGCGTCCGGTATTGGTTAACCTTGGCTGGGTGGCGGCCACCGCATCCCGGGCTGAGCTACCAACCATTGAGCTTCCCACCGGGCTGGTGGAAATCGAGGGGGTACTAACCCAGCCCGGGCTCAATCCACTGATCAAAGAAACCCAGCAACAGTTCAATGATTTTCCGCTGCGGGTGCAGCAAATAGATATTCCTCTGTTTAATCAGCAATGGGCATCGCGACTGCCAGACATGGTAGTTGAGCGGCTGTCGTCGCAACCTCAGATGAGCCGGTTTGTTACTAACTGGCAACCGGTTGTGATGTCACCGCAAAAACACCTTGGCTATGCCATTCAGTGGTTTGGCCTGGCCATTGCTGCAGTAGTTATTTTCATTATCGTGCTCATCAGGAGAACCAAATAATATGGCGACCGCAATTAATCCTCAGGCAAAACCCAAACGCTCGCTGCTGATTTTAATGGCGGCATTTATTATCCCGGTGGTGCTGGCCAAGCTGGCACTCGACTTTAACTGGTTTGAGCAAGGTGCAACCAATAAGGGTGAGCTGCTGCAACCGGTAGAGAGCTTGCAGCCATTACTAAGTGAACAGTCGCCGAAGTGGCGGGTTATGTATATCGTTCCGGCGCAGTGCGGTAACGAATGTGAAAATGCGATTTACGCCATTCAGCAAGTCTGGCTGGCGCTGGGTAAAGAGTCTGACCGGGCCCAGCCGGCGGTATTTTTAACCGCAACCAGCGACAGTAAAGCTATGAATATCCTGCATGATTATGAACATATCAATGCGGTTACGCTCAATCAGTCGCAAATGCAGCAGTTGGAAGCCAGCCAGGTTAACGAGCATATTTTTCTGGTCGATACCCAGGGCAATGCGATGTTGCGTTACCCCCTTTATCAGCTTCGTCAGGATGCCGTAATGGGCAGCCGCGACGTGCTGTCAGATCTGCGTAAATTACTTAAACTGTCACGTATTGGTTGAGGCGACACTATGCGGAAGTTGGTTGGTTTTAGTATTCTCCTGGCCGTTGTAGTAATTGTGCTGGGTGCTTACACCCGTTTAACCGATGCCGGGCTGGGCTGTCCGGACTGGCCTGGTTGCTACGGACACCTTACGGTGCCGGAATCTGACATGCATATTGAGGCGGCTAATGCCGCTTATCCTGAACGGCCGGTAGAAACCCACAAAGCCTGGAATGAGATGATCCACCGCTATTTTGCCGGCACCCTGGGCTTGTGTATTTTAGCTATCGCCGTATGGGCGGTGAGCAAGCGATCGGCTGAGGTCCCCATAAAACTGCCGCTGATTTTGCTGGCGCTGGTGTCCTTTCAGGCCCTGCTCGGTATGTGGACAGTCACTTTGAACCTGCTTCCGGTGGTGGTGATGGGCCACCTGCTGGGTGGTTTTAGTGTATTAACCTGCCTGTTCTTACTGTATTTACGCTTATCCCGTTACCGGATTGGTTTTGTGGATATGCGGATTAAACGCTATGCCACGTTTGCTGCGTTGGGCATCGTGGTACTGGTGGGGCAAATCGCCCTGGGCGGCTGGACCTCAGCAAATTATGCTGCGCTGGCCTGCACTGAATTTCCGGTCTGCGAAGGCGACTGGCTTAATCGCATTGATATGGCAGGGGCATACAGTGTCCCCGAGGCCGATAATTACGAATACGGCGCCCACGATTACGCCGAACGTATGACTATGCATATCGCCCATCGTTTTGGTGCGGTGATTACTTTTCTGTATCTGGGGTGGCTGGCTATCAGCCTGTATCGTCGCTCCGCTTCTCAGCATCTGCGCAACGCGTCGGTGGTATTAGGCCTGGTATTGCTGGCTCAGGTTGGTCTGGGCATCAGCAATGTGGTGTTCAGCTTACCCCTGCAGGTTGCCGTTTTACACAATGCCGTAGCGGCATGTTTATTACTGGTGCTCGTTCTTATTACTTACACACTGTATCGAAAAGTGTAGGAGATCCTCATGGCAAAATCGCAACCGATTAATGCACCGCTGTCAGCCTCTAAAAGCCGCCCGTTAAGCGGCTGGCGGGCAAACTGGCGCTACTACTACGAAATGACCAAGCCCCGGGTGGTGATGCTATTACTGCTCACAGCCCTGGTAGGTATGTGTCTGGCCACACCGGGCTGGGTACCCGCCGATCGCTTAATTGCCGGGTTACTGGGCATCGGTCTGCTGGCAAGTGCGGCTGCGGTGCTAAACCATATAGTAGATCACAAAATAGACAGCCAGATGGCGCGTACCTTTAATCGCCCGGTGGTGAAAGGCAAGGTGAGTATTCAACAGGCGCTGATATTCTCGTTTGTGCTGGCGGTAGTGGGCTACGCCATGCTTGAAATCTGGGTTAACCGCTTAACTGCCCTGCTTACGTTAGCCAGCCTGGTGGGCTATGCCGTGGTTTACACCATGTTTCTAAAACGTGCCACACCTCAAAATATTGTGATTGGCGGTTTAGCCGGCGCCGCACCACCTTTACTGGGCTGGACGGCAGTCACCGGAGAAGTTCACGCTTACGCATTGCTGTTGGTGCTGATTGTATTTACCTGGACACCTCCGCATTTCTGGGCGCTGGCCATCCATCGTGAGAAAGACTACGCCAAAGCCAAGGTACCCATGCTGCCGGTGACTCACGGTATTGCTTTTACCAAAACCTGCGTACTGCTATACACCATTTTACTGTGCCTGGTGTGCCTGCTGCCTTACCTGATAGGTAAAGCGCATCTTATTTATCTGGTGGGTTCGTCACTGCTCAATGCCGGCTTTTTATACTATGCGTTAAAACTTAAATATGCGGCCGATGAGCAAACCGCCATGACCACCTTTAAATACTCTATTGTCCATCTGATGGTATTATTTGTTGTATTGTTGGTTGATCACTATGTACCGATGGCTTTATGAATCAAAAATTGTTGTTAACCCTGGTGGCAACGCTGGCCCTGGTGGCCGGCGTGGGTATGGCGTGGTGGTTCACCACGCAAAGCGCCGAAAACGACACGCCTCAGTATCTGCAAACCTTTCCTGAGCCTCGCCAGCTGGCCGAGGTTACACTGGTTAATCAACACGGCGAAACGGTAACTAACGAATTGTTTAAAGGGCATTGGAGCCTGTTATTTTTAGGCTATACCTTTTGCCCGGATGTGTGCCCTACCACTATGGCGGCATTAGGAAAAATTTATCCAGAACTAAAAAATATTTCCACCGACTCGCCGATTCAGGTAGTGTTTGTCTCCGTGGATCCAAAGCGGGATACACCTGAAAGGCTCGCCTCTTACGTTGAGTACTTCAACCCGGAGTTTGTTGCCTTAACGGGTGAGCATAAAATGTTGTTCCCGTTTGCCAGATCGCTGGGGCTGATGTATGCCATTGCTGAAAGTACAGATAACCCCAATTATCTTGTTGATCACAGTGCATCTGTGGTTGTGGTCGATCCGAATGGTTTAGCCATCGGAAGGTTTAAGCCTGAGTATAATCCTGGTGAACTTGCAGTAAGTGACAGTGTTCAAATACTTACTGATATGCCTGTTATTACCAAAGAACAATAAATGCCATGTTGTAGTATTATCCGAAATGCCAACAAGGATGATGGTAGTATAGCTGTTCCCCTGCTGTTTAACGCTGGTAAGCACTTGCTTACCGAGGTCTTTGGCCATGGTGACCAACAAGTCGCCCTGGATTACCTGTTATCAGCCTGGAGTAAAGGTGGTGGACAGTACGGTTTTGAAAATCATTGGGTTGCCGAGTATAACGGCGAAGTGACCGGCCTGGTTAGTTGCTGGCATGATCGCTTGCCTGAAAACTTCGACAGAGAAACCCTGTCTTCTATCGTCGAGCACTATGGTATCGATGACGCGCTTGAGATCGTCATGCGCTCTCAGCAATACCTGGCTGTGTTAGAGGCGCCTTTGTTTACCGAACTCGGTATTGGCCACCTGGCCGTATCGCCAGACGCTCGCCGTCAGGGTACGGGCTCTGCCCTTATCGAGTTTATGGAAGTAAAAGCCCGTGCGATGAAGAAAAATGCGCTCGTTTTAAACTGTGAAATTGCTAATGAAGGCGCGATTGCTTTTTATCAGCGATTAGGGTTTGGTAAACACCGGACCAACGACCAGTTTGTCCAAATGATCAAAGCGCTGCATATCGAAACGCAATAACCAGTGAGCTATTGCCAGCCGCGATATACTCGCGTCAGCAATAGCCGCTGTTTCGCTTAATCAGGATACTGGCCCTTCTCGTTGGCCACAAAAAACGGCATCGAATACCAGTAAAAACGACCGCCAGCCGACTCTGATGGCGCAGTACAATTCACCCGTGAACGTCCAATTGGTAACTTTGCATCCAGGCTAAAATTAAACTCACTGGCCGTGTTTGCTACGTCAAGTGTACCGCCCTGATAGTAACAGGCCAGCTGGGATAATCTCACGTCTTTAGCGGCGCTCTCGTCGAGAGTAATGGTAACCGTGTCATCAAGCTGACGGCTGGCTATTTGCGGGTCGGCCAGCGAAGCGTTTACCACCGGCATCGCCAGGCTCGCCATTTTGGTCTTCAGAGTGCTCAGCTTGGCATAAGGCCCGGCAGCGGGAAAGCGCGGAATGGCTGTCATATCAGTAAATTTACCGAAGGCGCCGGAGTGCTGGCCAAACCCGGTATAACCATGCTCGGCCAGACGCTTAGCCAGCGTGTGATTGTATTCGCCGAAGGGGTAGGCGAGGTACTTAAGTGATTCACCGGTATGTTGCTGAATGATTTTTTCGGCACTGGTAATATTCTGCCAAACCCGCTTAAGCCAGGCCTGGTCACTTTCTCCGGCCTGTTTTTCCAGCAGGTGCAAATGGTCCATAGTGTGATTGGCGAAGGTTACTCCCTGTTTTTGCATTTGCTTTACCTGTTTCCAGCTTAGCTGATTGCCCTGCTTGCCAATGACTTCCGGGTTAATAAAAATGGTGTACGGGAAGTCATGTTTGCGCAGTAACGGATGCCCATTGATGAGTATATTTTCGTAGCCATCATCAAAGGTAATGGCCAGCGCGTTATCCGGCACGCTGCCGTTGCCTTTCGCGGCTTCAACCAGTTGCCTTAAGGGCACCACCGTATAGTTTTCTGCAATGTGGTCGAGGTGTTGGGCAAACTCTTCGGGGGTTACTGAGGTGCTGCGCGGGGTATCTTCAGCCACGTGGTGATACAGTAAGATCACGCCGCTGGAATGGGCTGGCTCTGCCTGGGCCTGACTTGCCGTGCTGTGCAAAAATAACAGGCTCAGTAACAGCGGGATAAATCGGCGCGTCATGATAAACTGCATGCATTCTCCTTGAAAATTATTACAAAACTCGCAAAGGTTCCGGTGACAACCCTATCCTATCAGTTACGCGGCAATGCTGCCCACATTCAGTTATTAAAGCTGGCCCTGCCGATGATCCTGGCGAATATCACCACGCCATTACTTGGACTGGTTGATACGGCGGTAATGGGGCATATGGATTCATCGGCACAACTGGCCGGTGCATCTATTGGCGCGTTAATTCTTACCCAAATTTACTGGGTGTGTGGTTTTATTCGTATGTCGGCCACCGGCATGAGTGCACAGGCCCGGGGTGAGGGCGACCTCACCGTGATGGCAAAGTCATTTTATCAAACTGCGGTAATTGCCATCACCATTGGCCTGCTTATCTGGCTCACCCAACAGGCTATTCTGCAAGGCGGTTTATGGCTGGCGGCCCCGGCGGCTGATGTGGCGGTTTACAGCCGTGAGTACTTTAACATTCGGGTGTGGGGAGCACCCGCAGCGTTGCTTAATCTGGCTTTGATTGGCTGGCTGGTGGGGCAGCAAAAAACCACCAGTGTTTTACTGGTGCAAATTGTCGGTAACCTGCTTAATGCCGGCCTCGATATCCTGCTGGTGTGGTGGTGGGACTGGGGCGTAAGCGGTGTGGCGCTGGCCAGTGTGGTCGCCGAATACACCATGATGATCATGGCGATGCTGATTGCCTTAAAACATATTCAGTGGCAGCCGCCGGCGCTGGAGTGGTTTAATAAAACGGCGCGTAAATTTTTAATGAAGCTCAACGGTGACATGCTGCTGCGTAATCTGGCGTTGCAGGCTTGTCTGGCGTTTTTAACCATTCAGGGTGCCCGTTATGGCCAGACTGCCACCGCCGTAAATGCCATCCTGATGCAGTTTTTTGTGTTGATTGCGCTGGGACTCGATGGCATTGCCTATGCTGTAGAGGCCACCGTAGGTGAGGCCGCCGGCGCAAAGAGTAGCAAAGGGGTTATGCGTCAGACGCAGCGGGGATTGTTTTGGTCCGGGCTATTTGCCGTTGGTTATGCGGTGATATTCTGGTTTTTCGGGCCGCAAATTATTCGTTTGCTCACGGACATCGAATCTTTGCAGCAGGCAGCATACGCTTATCTCGGCATGATGACCGTATTGCCATTAGTGGCTCACTGGTGCTTTTTATACGATGGGGTATTTGTAGGCCTGACAGAGGCTAAAGCCATGCGCGATACCATGATAGTCAGCGCGCTGCTGGTGTATTTTCCTGTGTGGTATGTTACCCAGTCCGAGGGGAACCCGGCCTTGTGGTGGGCCTTGCTGGCCTTTTTACTCGCCCGGGGAGTAACGCTGGGTGCGGTATTTTACTGGCGCAGGGATAAACTCGTTGTTAGCAGCTGAGTTTATTTGTGCCGGTTAGGGTTTATCGACTTTGTAAGGCGCTGCCAGAGCAGGCCAAGATAGCCCGACATTGCCCAGCCAAAGCCGCTGAGCAACACTGCTAACCCCACATAATAAAGCGGTTCTGACCACCAGGCACCCGCCACCATAACGCAAAGGCCTACGGCAAAAACGCTGAGGCCCTGAATAAAGCGTTGCCAGTGGCTAAAAGGCAGCATAGCGCCGTGGTCCGGCTGTTGGCTTAGTAGTAAGAGTGCTCACCCGACTGATGTTCTGTGGCATCGCGAACGCCTTTGATTTCGCCGGCGAATTCTTCAAGCATCTGCTTTTCGATACCTTCTTTAAGCGTAACATCGACCATTGAGCACCCGTTACAACCGCCGCCAAACTGCAGCACGGCGTAACCGTCATCAGTAATTTCAAGCAGCACAACCTGACCGCCGTGGTTGGCCAGTTGCGGGTTAATTTCAGACTCAATCATATAGTTCAGACGTTCGACAATTGGCGCATCGTCTGCCACTTTACGAGCCTTGGCATTGGGCGCTTTCAGCGTTAGCTGTGAGCCCATCTGATCGGTGACATAATCGATTTCGGCTTCTTCGAGATATGGCGCACTCTCTTCGTCAACCACGGCATCAAAGCCGTCGAAGGGTAAACGGGTGTCGGAAGGCTCCACCGCATCGGGTGGACAATAAGAAACACCGCATTCAGCACTTGAGGTTCCCGGATTCACTACGAAAACACGAATATTTGTGCCTTCTTCCTGTTTAGCCAGTAACTTAACAAAGTGTCCCTGGGCCTCTTTTGATATTGAGATCATTGTAGAGTCCTGCATAATCAATAACTATCGCATATGATAACAAATTAACCTGAGTAAAACAGTCAGGTATTGAAAATATATTATGCCGAAGTCACAGGTTTCAAGACCATTAAATAAAACTAATTATGGTGTCCGTAAAATGCTATCAGCGCCAATAACGACAAATTCCACCCCTTTACGCTCATGTCTTGCCAGGCTCTACACTGTTCTGATTGTTGCGTTTTCGCTTTGCTTCAGCGCTATGGCTGCTGCCGGGGGCAAACCAGCCAAAGCCTATTTACCTGACAATGTTGAACTTGATCCCGCTATACCCACACCCGAATCGGTGCTTGGATATAATGTTGGCGACTGGCACGTACGCCATGATTTACTGGTCTCTTATATGCGCAGCCTCGCGGCAGCTTCTGAGCGGATAACTCTGGAAGTCACCGGCTATACCCACGAGCAACGCCCGCTGCTGCTGTTAACCATCACGGCACCTCAGAATCGCAGTAAGCTGGAAGACTGGCGTACCGCGCACATAGCTCAGGTTCAGCAAGGTAAGAAAACACCTGCGGATGCGCCTCTGTTCTTTTACATGGGCTACAGCGTGCACGGTAATGAGCCTTCCGGTGCTAATGCATCGCTGTTAGTGGCTTATTATCTTGCGGCGGCCCGGGACGAGCGGGTAACCCGTTTATTGCAGGAAAATGTGGTGCTGCTGGACCCTTCCTACAACCCGGATGGGCTATCGCGGTTTGCGCACTGGGCCAATATGCACAAGGGTAAGGTCCTCAATGCCGACCCGGCGCATCGTGAACATCAGGAAGGCTGGCCCAACGGGCGCACCAATCACTACTGGTTCGACCTTAACCGCGACTGGTTAATGATGGTGCACCCTGAGTCGCAGGCGCGCATCAGCAAGTTTCAGCACTGGCGCCCTCACGTGTTAACCGATTTCCACGAAATGGGTACTAACAGTACTTACTTTTTCCAGCCGGGTGTACCAAGTCGCAAAAACCCGTTTACGCCGGAAGGTAATGTACGCCTGACCAACGCGCTGGCAGAATACTATGTCAGTGCCTTCGATAGTCAGAAACAACTGTATTTCAGTCAGGAAGGCTTTGATGACTTTTACTATGGTAAAGGATCGTCCTATCCGGATGCCCAGGGCAGCATTGGTGTGTTGTTCGAGCAGGCCAGTAGTCGTGGCCACCTGCAGGATTCCATTAATGGCCCGCTGGCGTTCCCGCAAACTATCCAGAATCAGTTCACCATGTCAGTGGCGGTGTTTGATGGTGCCATGGCAAACAAAGCAGCGCTGCTGGACTATCAGCATAATTTTTATAAAGAAACCGCAGAGCTTGCCAGTCAGGACGACAATGCCGCCTATTTAATTTATGAGCCGCAGGACAGCTGGCGCCTGGAAAAGGCGCGTTGGGTGCTCACCCAGCACAATATCCGTTATCAGCAACCGCGCGAGGATATTGAAGTCAACGACACCGTGTATAAAGCAAACAGCACGCTGGTGGTGCCACTGGCGCAGCCGCAGTACCGCTTAATCAAGTCGTTATTCTCTACTCAGCAGGATTTTGTGGATAACACCTTTTACGACGTATCTAACTTTAACCTGCCACTGGCGTTTGATTTAACTTTTGCCCCCATGAGCAGCCGTGAACTGCGCCGCGCCAAATTCACCGACAACAGCCCTTTACCTGCTCCGGTAGTGCCGGTCGACAGCGGTGCCTATGCTTACGCTTTTGAGTGGCATCACTATAAAGCCCCGGCGTTGTTACAACAACTGCTTGATAAAGGCGTGGCAGCGCGTATTGCCACCCAGCCTTTTACTGCAGCAACCACACAGGGCAACCAGTTGCTGGCGGCGGGTACTATCGTGATCCCTCGGGGCGTGCCTCAGCCACAGTCGCTCATTGAGTTAGTGAATACAGCGGCGGTTGATAACGGGGTGCCGGTATTATCCCTCAGCAGCGGCTTTACCCGCACCGGTATCGACATTGGCAGTCGCAGTATGGTGCCGGTAAAAGCACCCAAAGTGCTGCTGGTAGGTGGCGAGGGAGTCAGTCCGTATCAGGCCGGTGAAGTGTGGCATTACCTGGATACCCAGGTGGGCATGCCGGTAACCCTGGTGGAACACCGTCATCTCGATAATGTTTCTCTGCATAATTACACTCACGTTGTATTTGTTGGTGGTCGTTACGAATTGCCTGAAGGAATTGATGAAACGCTAACCGACTGGGTTCGTGACGGCGGCACTCTGGTAGGCCAGACCTCGGCACTGCGATTATTTGCCCGCCATAACTGGCTGGATATCAAACTGAGTTCGCAGCAGGACGTCGCCGATCTATTCAGCGATAAGAACCTGACCTTTGCCGATCGTTCCGCACACAATGCGCAGCAACTGGTGGCCGGGGCGGTTTATCAGGCCAACATCGATATCTCCCATCCGCTGTTTTATGGCTATGACGCGTCGCAGTTAAACCTGTTTAAAACCAGTAATATGATGGTGTTTAGCAATGCCTCGCCAACAGTGGTTCCGGCCCGTTACACCGACTCGCCGCTGGTCGCTGGTTTTAGCGCTGACCCGGTGGCAAACGAAATCGCCGGGTCGGTTGCGGTAATAGCCGAGAACTTGGGGCGCGGCCGGGTGATTGGCTTTACCGACGATCCGCAATTCCGCGGCTTCTGGTATGGCACCAATAAGCTGATGAGCAATGCACTGTTTATGGCTGAGGCGATTAATTAAGCCTGGTGGTGGCTAAGGATTTGATGACCAGGCAGCAGTAACGCCTGGTCGGTCTTAACTGGGGTTACAGCCAACGCCCAGACTGTGATTTCTGTGTGCGGTGCTACCTGATGGATGAGCCTGCTCAGGGTGGCGATGGTGGCACCGGTCGTTACCACGTCGTCAATCAGGGCTACCCGGGCGGGAAAGTCGTAGCTTTCCAACTGATAAGCCTGCTTAAGGTTGCGCAGTCGTTCGCGCCTGCCAAGGGATTGCTGACTGCGTTGCCAGCCTCGCCTGTGTGCCCATCGTGGCATCACCGGTATGCCAAGGTGCTTACCCAGATAGTCGGCTAACAGCAGGGTCTGATGGTACTGCCGTTTAGCAAAACGCCAGGGACTAACCGGTACGGGTAGCAGGCATTCGGGTAACGGGCCGGATGAGGCCGCAGAATATCGCAAGAACCATTGTGCCAATGGCTCCGCTAACAGCGGATGGCCGTACTTAAAGCGGCGAATCAAATGATCCAGCGGCCACTGAAAGTAACTTAGCGCACACATTTGCTGGTAGGGGCCGGGCGTCAAACCCTGCTTAATGTTGGGCCAGTTTAACAGGTTGCCGGCCACCTTCTGGTTATTAAAGAACAAGCAGTCTTGTTCGCAAACCTCGCACACAGAGGCCTTGCAGTATTGCTGACACAAATAACATAATCCTGCAGGACGGAATTTCGTCGCGCCTTTGAGACGTTCCACGCATTTCACTATTGGGGTTTTTAAAATGCTCATGTAAACTTTTGCTACGTTCTGTCAGGAAGTGATTACGTGGGTGACAATAACACTAATACAGCATTAAAAAGCCTGTCTCAGGGATCGGGAAGGACGTTGGTTTTGCTCCATGGCTGGGGCATGAACAGCGCCGTTTTTAGTGAGTTTTTACCGTTTCTGACTGACGACCTTGAAGTGATTCGCATTTGTCTGCCAGGCTTTGGCCTGAATAGCGACAAGCTGCCGGAAGACTACTCACTGGACAACCTTACTTCATTGGTAAACGAATCTATTCCCGAGGGAGCCGTGGTAGCCGGGTGGTCACTAGGTGGTTTGGTAGCGCAACAGCTGGCGCTGTCTTACCCGGATAAGATTGCCGGCTTAATTACCCTGGCCTCCAGTCCCTGCTTTGTCTCCAACGGATGTTGGAAAGGCATTGAGCCTGAAGTGCTGAGCGGTTTTCAGCGCCAGTTGGCACGAGATTACGAGAAAACTCTGGATCGTTTTTTAGCTATTCAGGCTATGGGTAGTGCATCAGCCAGGCAGGACGTAAAAACCATCCGCCAGCAACTGGGTGCGTTGCCCTCACCTGCCGAAGTTGCGCTTGCTGCCGGCCTTTCCTTGCTCGAAACAGTGGACTTGAGGAGTATGATTGGGCGGATAAATCAACCCACGCTGCGCCTGTATGGTCGTCTGGATAGCCTGGTACCAACCAGTAGCATCGACCGTATTCATGAACTGCATCCGAACGCTGACACCGTGGTAATGCCCCATGCTGCCCATGCACCGTTTATTTCTCATCCGCAGCAGACCGCTGATATCCTGTTGAATTTCATCAATAACCTGACCCGCATTGACCGTTATTACAGCTAGCCTGTGATGTCGCACCGCAAGGTACTCCACCTGAGTTGGGCTACTTTGCGGTAGGTAAATTTTCGATGCCCATTACGCATAATCGCCCGCCGTGACTGGCTTGTGTAACGATTTAATACCACGCCTGCGACTACCTCAGACTTTATTTTTTAACCGTTTTGGTTAATAATTGAACATGAGAGTGTAGAGGTAGTGTATGGTGATAAGCAACAACGTAAATTCTGCGATAGTTGCTGGTCAGTTCGGTTTGCAACAATCGTTTGAGGGCATGACCCAGTCAGCGATGAATATTGCACAGCGGACGGCCCAGCAGGACGTGGCGCAAAATGGTACCGGCAATTTTCTGGCCGATGCCTCGTTGCGCAGTTTGTCCACCACATCTAATTTACTGCCATCTGGCGGTGACAGCATGACATCTGATTTACTGTCGATGCAGATGTATACCAATAACGCCCTGGCGTCGGCCAAGGTCATAGATGTTGCTAACGAAACCGTTGGCCGCATCATCGACACGATTGCCTGAACGCAGGTAACCCGTTATGAACATTGTCACGCCCATCCCGACTTCCTTTGCCATTCCAACCGCTAATCTCAGCGTGGAAGCGGCCCGGCGTGATAATCTTGCCCGTGAGTCCATTCCCCAGCCATCAGATGCCAAACAAGGTAGTGCTGAGCAGGGCCTGGGCTCCGAGTCGGACAAATTAAAATCCTCGGTTAAAGGCAATCAGCCGCTCACCTACGAACGACCACAGTCTAATCAGGGTAGCGCGGCGCAGATAACCGGCGACAGTCAACAACAGTTCAACGATGCCAGCGAAGAAAGTGCCGGCAAAGAAGACGCTCGGGAGCGCCAGCAAGAGCAGGCCGAACAGCGTCAGGTTGAATCAATGAAAGAGCGCGATCAGGAAGTGCGTACCCACGAACAGGCCCACGCCACTATTGGTGGCCAGTACGCCGGTTCGCCTCAGTATGATTTTCAACGGGGTCCGGACGGTCAGCGCTACGCTATTGATGGAGAGGTGTCTATTGATGTCTCTACCGAAAATACACCACAACAAACTATCCGCAAAATGCAGCAGGTTCGTGCCGCTGCGCTGGCGCCTGCTGAGCCATCACCCCAGGATTTACAGGTTGCCGCCGAAGCGTCCCGCATAGCATTCGAAGCGCGCAGCAAATTGGCTGAAGAGCGTAAAGAAGCGACGGCAGTAAGCCCGGAAGAAAGCGATTCTGCCTCGCGAGTGGCATCAGACGTCCCTACGCTGGAAGAAATTGTGGCGAATAACCAGCCTCAAATTCCAACCCGGAAACTCGACGAACTGGCTGTTGACGAAGACCCTTATAGCCAGCAAAGCAGTGGCCGGCGCTCGCTGCAAATAGACAGTGAGCAAATGCAGCAACGCAATACCGTGATTGCGTCATTTTATAAAAATGTCGCGGTGCCTTTTGAAGGTGGTTTCAGCGCCTCGGCTTAAACGAGCAGAATTACAAAAAAGCCCCGTCTCTTGCGAGCGGGGCTTTTTTAGTTCAGCTTATTTTTTATCAGTTTTTCTTTGCCTTGGCGAAGGCATCGGCGAAGGCATTACCCATTGCTGCATTTGCAGGTGCACTCTGGCGGCTTTGCTGGCCTTTCTGATTACGGTTACTGCCGCCTTTGTTTTGCGGCTTACCACTACCCTTAGGCCCTTTACTTTGCGGAGCCGGGGTGTCATCCAGGCGCATGGTAAACGAAATACGTTTGCGATCTGCATCGACTTCCAGCACTTTTACCTTAACGATATCACCGGCTTTCACCACCTCGCGTGGATCGGAGATAAACTTATTGGTGAGTGCTGAAATGTGCACCAGGCCGTCCTGATGCACGCCTACATCCACAAAGGCACCAAAGTTGGCTACGTTACTGACCACGCCTTCGAGGATCATACCTGGCTTCAGATCTGCCATGGTTTCCACGCCCTCTTTAAAGGCGGCGGTTTTGAACTCCGGACGCGGATCCCGGCCGGGCTTATCCAGCTCTTTAAGAATGTCTTTAACGGTTGGAATACCAAAGTTGTCACTGACAAAATCTTCCGGATTAAGCTTACGCAGTAAGTCGGTATTGCCAATCAGGTCATTTACCGCCACATCGGTGCGACTGACAATGCTATCTATTACCGGATAAGCTTCCGGGTGCACCGCCGAGCTATCCAGCGGGTTAGTACCGTTCACAATGCGCAGGAATCCGGCGGCCTGTTCAAAGGCTTTTGGCCCTAAACGCTCCACAGATTTTAAATCCTGACGACGGGCAAAGGCACCATGGGTGTCACGGTAGCTAACAATGTTGTGCGCGAGGGTTTTGTTTAATCCGGATACATAACTGAGCAGTGCCGGTGAAGCGGTATTTAGATCAACGCCAACGGCGTTAACACAGTCTTCGATAACCTGATCCAGCGACTTGCCCAGTAAACTCTGGCTGACATCATGCTGATACTGACCCACACCTATGGCTTTGGGCTCAATTTTTACCAGCTCCGCCAGCGGATCCTGCAAACGACGGGCAATAGACACTGCGCCGCGTAATGATACATCCAGCCCCGGCAGCTCTTTTGAGGCAAGCTCTGAAGCAGAATAAACCGATGCACCGGCCTCGCTGACCATAATTTTCTGGGCCTGCAGTTCGCTGTTGGCTTTGAGCATTTCACCTACCAGCTTGTCGGTTTCCCGTGAGCCGGTACCGTTGCCGATACTGATCAGTTCTACCTTGTGCTGTTTGCACAGGTTAGCCAGAGTGCGCTGGGATTTATCCCACTGATTTTGTGGCGCGTGAGGGAAGATGGTAGTGGTGCCCACCACCTTACCGGTTTTATCTACAATGGCGACTTTTACCCCGGTACGCAGGCCCGGATCCAGACCCATAGTGACCTTTGCACCAGCAGGCGCTGCCATTAGCAGGTCGTTAAGGTTTTTAGCGAACACATTAATGGCTTCTTCTTCGGCTTTTTCACGCAGTTGGCCAAACAGTTCGGTTTCCATGTGCAGGGCAATTTTGATTTTCCAGGTCCAGGTGACTACCTGAGCCAGCCATGCATCGGCAGGTCTACCCTGATTACGCAAGTCAAAATGCCCGGCAATAATTTGCTCGCAATAGGAGGCCTGGGCCGGCGAGTCTTCCTGGCCAGGATCGGCGACCATCTGAATGTGCAGCATATTTTCGTTACGGCCACGGAACATTGCCAGGGCCCGGTGGGAAGGTACTGAGGCCAGTTTTTCTGAGTGGTCGAAGTAATCGCTGTACTTCACTGCTGCTTTTTCCTGGCCTTCCACAACCCGACTGCGAATGTGGGCGTTTTCGTTAAGATAACGACGAATCTTCGCCAGTAAGCCCGCGTCTTCGGCAAACCGTTCCATCAGGATATAGCGCGCGCCTTCCAGCGCTGCCTTGGTATCCGCCACGCCGCTTTCAGCACTGACATAGTCAGCAGCCACGGTTTCCGGGGTCAGCGTTGGGTCTGCAAACAGCGCATCAGCCAGCGGCTCGAGGCCAGCTTCAATCGCAATTTGCCCCTTGGTGCGGCGACGCGGTTTATAGGGCAGATATAAGTCTTCCAGCGTGGTTTTATTGTCGGCCGCGAGAATTTGTTGCTGCAGTTCAGGCGTAAGTTTTTCCTGCTCACCGATAGACTTTAAAATCACCTGGCGGCGGTCTTCTAATTCACGTAAATAACCTAACCGCTGCTCCAGGTTACGTAACTGGGTATCATCCAGTCCCTGGGTCACTTCTTTACGGTAACGAGCAATAAAAGGTACGGTTGAACCTTCGTCGAGCAGTTTTACAGCCGCTTCGACCTGAGCAGGTTTAACGGCGAGTTCGTTGGCAATGGTATTAATTATCATCATGTATGAGATTCAGGCGGTAGTGAATTTAATGATTGGAAGTGTCCCTTCCTACCTACTATTGATTTGCAAGCGGTAAGCGTTACCCATGCTTTTAATGGGTCCAGAGTATAGCACCTCTACCCGCCGTGTCATATGGGTTTGCTGACCTCTTTTTCAGGCTCCGACAGGCGCATAAGATTAGGCTTGGCTGGGGTTGCAAATTGCCTATACAATTCAGCGTTAAGCAATCATTTACTGAAGGATCTGCCAACTTGCGTACAAACCTGGTGACCCGGGAAGGGTATGACAAACTGCGAAACGAACTAAATTACTTATGGCGTGAGTACCGGCCGGAAATTACTGCCAAGGTTACCTGGGCTGCCAGCCTGGGCGATCGGTCAGAAAATGCGGACTACAAAGAAAATAAACGTTTGTTGCGTAAAATCGATTCCCGGATACGGTTTTTAAGAAAGCGCCTGGAAACGCTTAAAGTGGTGGATTTTGCGCCGGAGCAGGCTGGCCGGGTGTTTTTTGGTGCCTGGGTAGAAATTGAAAATGACGACGGTGACACCAAGACCTTCCGCATTGTCGGGCCGGATGAAATTTACGACCGTAAAGACTATATTTCCATCGATTCGCCCATGGCACGAGCGCTGCTGAAAAAAGAAGAAGATGAGCAGGTAGAGGTAAAAACGCCCGAAGGTATCAAGGTGTGGTATATCAACCGGATTAGTTACGAGGTTCAGTAAGTTACTCCAATCGCAGTATGGGGGATTGGTGGCAACTTGCCCGACCTTATGAATGCCTTTCGATCTGCAGGATGTTACTGGCTTTGATATCCGATTATCCATAATGAGTGCAGTTGCTTACGCTGCGCAGTTAGCGCTTATTCTCAGCTGATTTAAAAAATCATATTATTTATACAATAAACGCTAAACTGCGTAGCAGATTAGCGACAAACTTTGTGTTTATGTCTATAATCTATGCGATTAATGATTGTAATCTATACTAAAGATCCCTATTCGTAGCCTCGGTTCTCAGGTATTGTAATCGAAATGTAAATATATTGAACGAATTCGTCATACAAGTGACTAAACTTTGCAGTCACTTTTTTAAATGACATCGTTTACATTAAATGAACTGAGATTATGAATCGATACTCATCAACAGAACGAACTGAGCAACACCAAGAGCGAGCTGACAAGCCGGCAACCGCCAGCGCCCTCGGCTTATGTTTAATGGGCTTCCTGCTGTTGTTAAGCGGCGTTTTAATGTTCATCCTCACCACTGTGAATGCGTTTAGTAGTAATGAAGGCACTAAAACCATGGTGTCAGTGCTGATCTGCCTTGCTATGTACCGGGCCGGAAAGTTTTTGCTGCAACAGGTTAGCAAATTCAAAATGCCACCTAATCGCCGCCGCGGCGTTATCTCTTAATTTGCTAAGCAACAGTTATCCAAATCAACACGGGCACACAGCGACAAGTGTGCCCTCTGATCTGTTAAGTTCAGATTGGAATAAAACTCACGCCTTCTAGCTCGAAATATTGTTTAAAAAGTAGCTGTTCGCCGTGCAAACCGGTGAATCTAAACTAAGCTTAAGAAGCAAACAAAACTTTACCCGAATGAGTATTTGGGCGCATGCGTTGCTATCGTTTTGATTGGCATGAGTATGCAGACAGTACGGACTTACTGATGAGCAAGGACAGGTGCTGAATAAAAAGCCGACAATAAATGTCGGCTTTTTCTTTTTAGTTCGATGGAATTTCAGTGCGGTGGATGAGTCACCGCGCCAGAAATTATTCTGCGGCTTCTTCTTCTGCCGGTTTAACCACTTCCAGTAACTCAACTTCAAAGATCAGCGTTGAGTTAGGTGTGATATTACCTGTAGCGCGTTCGCCATAGGCTAACTCAGAAGGAATGAAGAAGCGGGTTTTACCGCCTTCTTTCATGGTTTGAACGCCTTCAGTCCAGCCTGGGATAACGCGGTTCAGTGGGAATACCGCTGGTTCCCCGCGGGAGTAAGAAGAGTCAAACTCGGTGCCATCCAGTAAGGTTCCTTTATAATGAACTTTAACTGTGTCGGTGGCAACCGGGCTGGCGCCTTCACCTTCTGCCATTACTTCGTACTGCAGACCTGACTCAGTAGTAATTACACCTTCTTTCTGACCGTTTTCAGCCAGGAAAGCTTCGCCTTTAGCGATATTTTCTTCCGCCATTTTGCTGGCCAGTTCCTGTTGCTTAGCTTGCATTGCCTGCTCGCCAGCTTGCGCCAGTTGCTGAATTTCAGCCGTTTCAAACATCAGGGTGTTACCCATGCCGTCTTTAATACCCTGCATCAGGGCGTCTTTATCGATGCTTTCACCAAACTGTTGCATTTGCTTGTCGCGGGTAAACACGAACATGCCCATGCTGGCACCCATGGCATACGCTTGCTTTTGCGCGTCAGTCATTTCTTCTTTAGTCAGCTTTGGGTCCTGAGCAGGTTCGGTAGTGGTGCCCTGTTGAGGCTGACATGCTGCCAGACCCAGTGTAGCCATGATAGTTAGGGCAACGAGCGACTTTTGCATAAACTTCTCCGTTAGTTGGTCTCTTGTCGCTGCGTTAATTGTGCTGCGACAAATCAAATTCTATAAATGTAAACCAGGTTATTAACGCTTTACTGTAACACGCCTGATACGATAATCACGAATATCGGCTTCACATTGCGCCCAATCCCAAGGATAAGCGACGCATATTACGATTTCGTGCTATGTTAATGCGAGCATTCGCAATAAGAAAGGCCTATGACAACACCATCACTGAAAACGTTCACTTCTCGTCTGATTGTTACGCTACTGGCCGGATTTGGTTTAGCCGGGTGTATTGTTCCGGATACGACGCCGGACAATCAGTGGCGTATTGTTGAAGATGGTGCTTACGCGGCAGACATATCGGTGGATGGCCAGTTAAGCGTGGTGTCTGGTATCAATAATGGGATTCATGTGTGGCGCTTTGGTGAAGCTCAGCCGTTGTTTCAGTGGAGCCACCAAAGTGAAGACGGCGATCAGAGCAATAATCTGGTGGCCAATGTGCATATCAGTGCCGACAGTCAGTTTGCAGTGACATCAGACCGTGAGGCTTTTGCTATCTGGAGTTTATCTTCCGGTGAACCGGTGGGCTTCTGGCGCATTGACGAGTCAACCATCCGCGATGTGGCGCTGGCTAACGGCGGACGCGGCGTGTTGGTGGGACGGTCCAGTGGCAAGGTGATGTTTTTTGAACCGGAAAGTGGCCGGCGCATTGAGTTTCTTGGTCATCAGGAGCGCATTAACAGTGTGGATATTACGCCGAATGGCCGTTACGCCCTGACCGGCGGAAACGACTATGTGGCTTACCTCTGGAGTACCGATAGCGGGCAAGTGATCCATACGTTTACACATCCCAGCCGCGTTACTCTGGTGGCGCTGGATGATGAGGGACGCTATGCCTTTACCGCCGACAGTCAGCAAAAATCGCAGATCTGGAATGTACAAACAGGTGAACCAATCAGCCAATTGCAGTATATTGCGCGCCAGAAGATATTTACCGATGCCGTGTTTTCTAAAGATGGTAAGTACTTGCTTACCGGAGCCCCTTCCCGGCGGTTGTACTTGTGGGAAGTTGCAACGGGTGAACAGGTGGGAGAATGGAAAGTTGCCCCACGCGAAAACATGTCACCGCCCTCTGCCGTAGTTTACGGTGTGGGTTTTCTCGATGACGAGCATGTGTTATCGGTAAGTAGTAGCGGATTAGCTGAGCTGTGGAGTATGCCCTGAATGACAACGAACAACGACAAGCTGGCTAGTGAGTTAGCTAAAGCAGAAGACGCTATTGCCGAGCTGGAAACCAAGGTGGCTTTTCAGGAGCACACCATTGATGCACTCAATGAAGCTTTGGCCCATCAGCAAATACAAATCGATAAGATGCAGTTTCAGTTACGTCATGTTATCGACAAGGTCAAAGGCATGGAGCCTTCCAATATTGCCAAAATGTCGGAAGAGACCCCGCCGCCCCATTATTAAGTGTTGCGCTGGAGCTTACCGGCCAGCAATACCTGGAGCCAACGAATGTCCTCCGGCCCCAGACGCGCTTTAGCATGTAGCGCCGGGGTGGCCAGAATATCCTTATACACATGACAAACCGCGGTTTCGGTTAAATTGCGCCAATGCTCGCTGTTAAGCTCTGGCATACTGGCGTTAGCCAGATTAGGATCGTGCAGTGGGTCGTGTTCTGCTTCACTGGTGCGCAAGGCAAACTCCAGTTCGTGCAGGATAGGATTAACTACCTTAAGTGTGGTGGACTCAGAAAACTGCCCAAGCACATGTTGCTCTGCTTCGTGAGCCCGCTTTTCCAGTTGTGCCCGGGTTGCTTTTTCGCCCAGCGGTTTAAGGCCATGCCTGGCCAGTAAAGACGATATACCGGGCAAAACCGCTTTAATGGCAATGCCTGCGCCTATCAGCGGGTTAAATATCGCGGCTACTGCTCCGATAACCAGCATACCGTAAGTGAGTTTGGTCTCCAGTGCGTCAATATCGTCAGCCAGTTTTTCCAGTGTACTTATTTCATGCTGATGTGAGGAGTAGGAAAGGTCTCGCGCTGCTTCAATCATGTAGTGGCGTAACGTGCCCTCATAATGTTCATTAGGGAAATGAAATATCCGCCGCTTAGGCAGATCATTAACCTCGGGTACGCCATTGGGTAGATAACGCATGGTATGAAGGGAAAAGCCGGCGTCGCTGGTAAAATTGGGGATCACAAAATAGTGCTTCTCATCAAACTGACATGCTGTTTTTTCGCCACGCTCAAGCGAGGCCAGTACTGGCAGCTTTCCTACCTGTTCCCTGATAAGCGTGGCAGTGTTATCGAGCTCTGACTTCAGACTGTCGAGCCCCTCGCTAAGTCGATTAAGCAATGACTTCATCAACGCACGCCCCCAATCCCCGTTAACAATGCCTGACCGCTGGGGGTTAACAGGTAACCCAGTGCGGTAAGGTTGAGTACCACAGTAAACCAGAACATGGCTTTAAAGTCTCGCTTTGCTGATTTATGCCGTAGCCACTGCTGAGCTAAATAAGCGCCGGGCCAGCCGCCAACCAGTGCTACCAGGTGTAAATGGCTTTCCGGAGTGCGCCAGCGGTTAGCGCGCGCGGCGGATTTGTCTATGGCATACATGACAAACGCAATCAGGCTGGCAACGCCATAAACGTAAAGCACTTCAAGGGGAATGCGTTGAAACCAGATGAGACCACTGAGCAAGGCTAAAAAGGGCAGCACCAGCGGAACGCGCCTTGTGGATGGCCTGGATGGTGGTTTCGATGTTTTTGTCGGCCTGGCTTTATTGCCCGTTGGATGGTCGTTAACCAGGTTTATCTCAATGGCCCGAAGTTTACCTTTGCGGTCCTGACTGGTTTGGTACTGGATCATATCGCCGCTCTGAGGGCGGCGGGAATAAAAACTAAACGCCTTAATGTGAACAAAGGCTCGCTGGCCGCCACCTCTGGGCTCGACAAAGCCGAAGCCCCGGTTGTCGTCCCAGTTGAGCAGCTTGCCCTGTAGCTTCATGGGTTCAGGCCAGGCAAGCTGCTACCGGCGCCTGGGGCGCGGTAGCAAGGCAGGTAAAAAGGATTAACTGTTGGGCTTGTCATCTTCTGCCGGCGTTTCACCTTGAGCGGATTTAGCAGACCCGGCTTGCGGCTTTTTCGCTTTGGTAGCTACCAGGTCGCCGTCAATCACAGCACTGCCCTGGATAAGATCTTCCAGTGTGCCATCTTCAGCATCCACTAAACCCACTTCACGCAGTAATGAGTCAACTAAAGGCGCATTGGCGCGGTAGTTAAGTGCCGCGCTGGTAACCTGATCGGCCAGGCCTGCGCCGCCGCTCTCACCACTACCGCCAGCACCACCGAGGCTGTTGCCATAGCCTTGTAAAATCTTAATGCCGTCGATGTTTTCCAGCGGTTTAACCGCATTGGCAATAATGTCTGGCAGAATTTTAAGGATGGCCAGTGAGCGTTGCAGATCGATTTGCTCATCTTTAAGGGTGTTTTCGGCTTCGTACATGGCTTTCTTACCGGCCGCTTCCACAGCAAATACTTTCTCGTCGGCTTCAGCCTGCAGCTTCTTGGCATCAGCGCTGGCCCGGGCTTCGGTAAGGATAGCTTCTGAAGTATTGATTGCCGCTTCACGCTTCGCTTCGGCTTCTACGGTAATGTTCACCGCTTCACGCTCTGCTTCTTTACGGGCGTCGATAACTTCAATTTCCATGCGACGATTTGCTTCGGCCACCTGTCGGGTAGTGGTCACCGCTTCTTCTTTTTCTACCTTGAGTTTTTCGGCTTCGGCCGCTTTGGCGCGGGCGGCGGATTCTTCTTCAGATTTATTAGCAATGGCAATTTGCTTATTCTGTTCGGCCACTTCAATTTGCTGCAGTTGCAGGATCCGCGCTTCGTCGATAGCTTTACGTTTTTCTATCTCGCGGGCTTCAATGGTTTGCGCTTTTTCGATTTCTGCTGCAGAAATGGCTTTTTCTTTAGCAATTTCAGCCTGGCGCTCTTCCTGCTCTTTTTGTTCGCGCTGCTTGGCGATTTCGGCTTTTTGTTCCTGCCGTTTGAAGGCCAGTGATTGTTCCTGCTGAATGCGGGCTTCTTCTTCGTCACGCTTAATGTTTAACGACAGTTTTTCTGCTTCCAGGTTACGTTGTTCAATCTGGATGCGGTTTTCCTGTTGAATATCGTTGGTTTCTTTGCGCTTCTCTTCAATGATTTTGGCTAAGCGGGCGCGGCCTTCGGCGTCGAACGCGTTGTTTTCGTTAAAGTACTGCAGGTCGGTCTGGTCGAAGCCGGTTAAGCTCACCGATTCCAGCTCCAAGCCGTTCTTTTCCAGATCGTTTGCCACACTTTGCTGCACTTTTTGTACAAAGTCGGCGCGTTGTTCATGCATTTCGGTCATGGTCATTTCGGCTGCCACCGCACGAAGTACGTCGACGAACTTCGATTCCATGAGCTTTTTCACTTCTTCGGCACGGGTGGTTCGGGTGCCTAAGGTTTGCGCCGCCATGGAGATACCGGCTGCGTTAGGCGCGACCCGCAGATAGAAGTCGGCTTTTACATCCACACGCATGCGGTCTTTGGTGATCAGCGCATCCTTGGAGGTTTTTTCTACCTCAATGCGCAGAGTGTTCATATTAACCGGGATCACCTCGTGAACCACAGGCAGCACCAGCGCGCCGCCATCCTTGATGACTTTTTCACCGCCCAGGCCGGTACGTACAAAAGCGGTTTCTTTCGTCGCCCGGGTATATAAACGGGCAAAGATAAAACCAATAACGAGCAGGCCAATGACTGCTGCGCCGATCATTATCAGCATGAAAGGTAGGTTACCTAATCCTGAATTTTCCATATTGACTACTTCCATCGTAAAGGGTTAAAGGTCGGAATAACGACTTGCTAACCAGCGGTAATCCCGCTTTTGTATTAATAATATTTTTTCGCCCTGGCTGAATTGCTCATCAGGCTCGAGAGGCTCTACTAACAGGTAGTGAGGCTGGCCATGGGCATCAATAAATTTACCTTCCGCCGGACTGTTCTGACGGGCTACACCAACGGTGATGTGGCCTACCGTGCCAACCAGTTCATCGGCTGTGGTGGCCGACGATTCCTGTTTGGGGAGCAGGCGGGCAATAAAGGTGCCGAACCGGGCCGTGAAAAACAGGCCGGCTACAACCGCCAGGAGTGTTATCAGCCAACGGGCAAAATAGGTGTCCAGCAGCGTGAGAGAAAGAAAATTAAATGTCAGACCGGCTGAGCCGAAAGTGGTAAGCAGTAATACCAGCCAAACCAGCAGGGGCACTTTGTCGAGCGCCAGCCAGCTACCAAACTCAGTAAAACCTGAAGAAGTATCAGCGTCGGCATCCAGTGCCGCCTGATCGTCGACTAGTCCTAGCAGACTAACCCCAAAAAACATCCCTGCCATTTCCAGAATGAAAAGCGCTATAACAATGCCCAGCGCACAGCTAAACCAGAAATTGGCATCATCTAATAAGAATGACAACATGCCACCGTCCCTGATGGTGAATCCATAAGCAAGAAAATCAGTTTAATCCCAAAGTATTAGGTTGGCAAAACATTTAGGCATTAGCATCAGGGTGCTGGGCCAAGTAGAGAATAATGGGCGGGGTAAATGAAAAGTGTCAGGAGGTATCTTTTTCTGAGATCTTCAGTTTGCCTGCCACGTACAAGCGCCAAATCGTAAAGCTGTTTACCATTAACAGCGTCATTTCCAGTAGCGTACCGCCAATAGAGCCAACAATAATGTTGTTGGTAAGCCAGCAAATAGCACCACATAAAAACGCCAGGCGCATTTTTATACCCGATAGACAATACAGCGCATAAGTACCAATACAGGTGCCCAGAATGGGAAATAAGTCGTACCACACATCGGCCAGATAAATTCCCAGTGCCAGGGTAATTGCAATAAACAGGTACGCCACGATGCGCGAGCGGGTTTTAATCGATAAGCCGGTTCTTACCACCGATAACAACGCGCTTAAACAAGCAGTAGTGGCGCCAAGTAGCGCAAAATGCAGGGCGTGATTTAAATTCATCACTACCATCATAATGCGCAGATGCTGATCGTCTTTCTGATAGAAGCACAAAATGCCGAGCACAAAGCTCAGCATGCCAAACGCCTGGGCGAGATTAAATTCGGGTAAGTCGGCTAGCAAAATAAATGGTTTGGTGATTATTCAGGTTTAAACACGCCAATCACGTTGGCGTTTTTGCTGGCGGTTTTAACCTCTTCCTGGGGTTGTGATTCGGCATAGCCGCACTCCACGCAGGTAAGCTTTTCGATGTTGTTTTCGAAAAATAACATAATGGTGTCGGTGGCCTTGCACTTAGGGCAGGTGGCACCGGCAATAAAGCGTTTTCGTTGGCGTTGACTCATGGGGTAAACCGTTGTGAATAATTAAGGTTGTTACGCACTGCGCGCAAATGCAGATCGCTTGCAGCGCTTCTGGTAAACTACGCAGCCAGACTATGTTATCACAGGTATTCGCAGTTTTATGATCCAGTTATCCGACGTCACCTTGTTGCGCGGCAGTAAAGTACTGCTGGATGGCGCATCGGCACAGGTTTTTCCCGGCCATAAGGTTGCCCTGATTGGCAGCAACGGCTGCGGTAAGTCGAGCTTGTTTGCTTTATTACGTGGTGAGCTTAGCGTGGATGCCGGAGACTGCGCAGTGCCTGCCGACTGGCGCATAGTCAGCGTGGCGCAGGAAACGCCCGCGGTGGAGCGAAGTGCCATTGATTATGTAATTGACGGCGACAATTATTTACGCGGCCTGCAGCAAAAACTCAGCGAGGCAGAAGCGGCGAGCAACGGCGAAGAGATGGGTAAGTACCATGATTTACTCGCACAGGCGGGCGCTTATGATGTGGAAGCCAGAGCCGCCACCATTCTGGCCGGTTTAGGATTTGCCCAGAGTCAGCTTACCGCGCCGGTTACGGATTTCTCGGGGGGCTGGCGTATGCGATTGAATCTGGCCCAGGCGCTGCTGTGCCCTTCAGACTTACTGTTGCTCGATGAACCCACCAACCACCTGGATTTGGATGCCGTGATCTGGCTTGAGCGCTGGTTACAGCGTTATCAGGGCACACTGCTGCTGATTTCCCACGATAAGGCGTTTATCGATAACACCGTGGCGCAGATCATCAGCGTTGAACAGCAGCAACTGATTGCCTACACCGGTAACTACTCCAGCTACGAAACCCAGCGTGCCGAAAGACTGCGCTTACAGGACATTGAATACCGCAAGCAGCAGGACAAAATCGCTCATTTAGAATCCTTTATTACCCGCTTTAAAGCCAAGGCCAGTAAGGCCAAGCAGGCACAGAGCCGCATTAAGCAATTGGAGCGCATGGAAACGCTGCTGCCGGCCCATCACGCCAGTCAGTTTAGTTTTGAATTTAAAGCCCCCACGGCATTGCCTAACCCGCTTATTCAGATGGAAAAGGTCATGCTCGGGTATGGCGAGCACATTGTACTTGAGCAGGTAAAACTCAATCTGGTGCCGGGCAGCCGCATTGGCTTGCTGGGGCGTAACGGTCAGGGTAAATCTACGTTAATTAAACTTCTCGCCGGAGTGCACGAGCCGAAAACCGGTGTATTTACCACGGCGAAAGGGTTAAACGTGGGGTATTTTGCCCAGCATCAGCTGGAGTACCTGGATCCTCAGGCCTCGGCCTTGCTGCATTTACAGCGTCTCGACAGCAAAGCTACAGAACAGCAGCACCGCGACTTCCTTGGCGGCTTTGGCTTTCACGGCGATGAAGCCACTGGTCCGGTAGCGCCCATGTCCGGCGGTGAGAAAGCGCGTTTAGTACTGGCGCTTATTGTGTATCAGAAGCCGAACCTGTTGCTGCTCGATGAACCAACTAACCACCTCGATTTAGAAATGCGTCATGCACTGAACATGGCTTTGCAGGGCTTTGAAGGGGCCATGGTGCTGGTCTCGCACGACCGTTTCTTATTAACCGCGGTGTGCGAGGAGTTTTATCTGGTCGACAGTGGCGAAGTGGCGCCATTCAGTGGCGACCTGGATGATTATCGCGACTGGATCCTTGCGCAGCAAAATGTCGATAAAGCGGCAAATGCCGAACCGGTGGATGATAAACCCAAAGTGGATCGCAAAGCTGAAAAACGCCGCGAAGCGGAGTTTCGCCAGTCCACCGCGCATCTGCGTAAGCAAATTCAACAATCTGAAAAGGCAATGGAAAAGCTTAATGCCTCGCTGGCCAAAGTAGAGGAGGAGCTGGGTCGCAGTGAACTCTACGAAGCAGACAACAAACCTGAGCTAATGAGGTTTTTGGATCAGCAGGCAACTCTTAAATCTCAAATAGAGGATGAGGAGATGCAGTGGCTGGATGCACAGGAACAACTGGAAGCTGCCAAAGACGCCTATGACATCAGCGCCTGAGCTATCACCTGAACTGTTCTGGCAACACAGCCTGCAGCATTATGCACAACCTGGTGTGGCGGATGCCTGCCTGGCGTTGCAGGATAACTATCAGGTAAACGTTAATCTGCTGCTGTTTTATCATTGGTGCTATACGGTAAACCAACCGGTAACCCCGGCTTTACGTGAAGCCCTGGAAGAAGCAGTCGCCACAACCGATTCGGCAATACAGCAACACCGTGTCAGGCGCCGAGCGGCGAAAGGCAGCAGCGACTACGAGGCGCTCAAGCAGCAGGAGCTTGAGCTGGAAGCAACGCAGCAAGAAGAGCTGGTAGCCACCTACCAAAAAATCAAGGGGTCAGAGTCGTTGAATACTGACCCCTTGATTGGGGCATTCAACGACTCTGACCCCTTGATTTTCATTATTACGGTGCTTGGGCTGCCTTACAACGAGGCGACCAGCTCATTAATCACAACAGTATTACAGGCATGACCATACGGACCAATCAATCACACGGAAGCATTGTTAAAAGCAGTTTTGTTGCGCCGCGCTGGGCGCGTAACCGGCATATTCAAACTATCTGGCCGCGGTTTATTCAACGCCGTTTACCACTGAAATTCACTATGGAGCGCATTAAGCTTGATGACGGTGACTTTCTGGATTTGGCCTGGGGGCCAGCGCCGCAAAAGCTGACCGGGCTGGTGGTGATGTTCCATGGCCTGGAAGGCTCCATGCATTCCCATTATGCCAACGATATGATGGCCACGCTGAGCCAGGGTGGCTGGCAGGTGGTGATGATGCACTTTCGTGGTTGCAGTGGTGAAGCCAACTTGACCGCCAGAGCTTACCATTCCGGTGAAACCGGCGATCCGGCATTTATAATAAACCTTTTGCAGCAGCGTTATCCTGACACACCTAAAGCCGCAATCGGCTTTTCACTGGGCGGTAATATGCTGCTCAAATTGCTCGGTGAACACCCGGACAGTCTGGGGTTAAAGGCGGCGGTAGCGGTGTCGGCGCCGTTAAAACTCGATGAGTGTGCCACCAGTGTGAATCAGGGCTTTTCCAAGGTGTATCAGAAGTACCTTCTAGGCAGCATGAAGAAGAACCTGTTAAAGAAAATGCAGCGCATTGATTACCGCGACATTTTGCAAATCAGCCAAGCTGATGTAGAAGGCATACAAACGTTCTGGCAGTTTGATAACCTGGTCACCGCCCCGCTGCATGGTTATGCTGATGCTAAAGACTACTACGAGAAGTGCAGCGCTTATTACTTTTTAAAAGCTATTCATTGCCCAACACTTATTTTGCATGCGCTGGACGACCCTTTCATGAATCATCTGGTCATCCCGCAGGAGCAGGAACTGGCGCACAGCGTAACCGTAGAGCTGAGTGAAACCGGCGGTCATGTTGGTTTTATGCAGGGTACACCCACCGCGCCAGATGTGTGGATGCACCAACGCGTGTTGCGATATTTCCGCGACTATTTACCCATAACCACGGAGTCTGCATGATTATTCCTATCGACGAACTAGCGCCGGATACGCTTCACAATATTGCCCGGGAATTCGTGCTGCGTGAGGGCACCGATTACGGCGAAATTGAGGCGGCATTTGCAGATAAAGTTGAGCAGGTGATTGCTAAACTTAAAAGCGGTGAAGCGATTTTAGTGTATTCGGAACTGCACGATACCGTAGATATCCGCCCTGTCGATAGCTACCAGGCTGATAGCGAAGAATAGGCCATTAATGTAAACGGGCCTGAGAAGCCAAAAATCTTTTCAAAGTATTTCAGAGTGTTGACCAATCTTTAAACAGCGCGCATGCTGGGATTAACATAACACAAACTCTGCGCCGCGTATCGGCGCCGGGTTTATCTAACAACCCTTACTCTAACGACACAAGAGAACATTATGAGAACACTCTCTGTTATTGCCGCAGGCGTAATGTCTGTCTGGCTGGTCGGCTGCGGTCAACCAGCGCAGACCGATGCACAAAAAAGCAGCGCGGCAGACATGCCGGATGCCAAAACCATCGCCGATGCCGCCAGTGGCGTAGACATGAACGTGGGATACAGCGTACCGGTAGAATATTTCAAACTTGATAACGGCCTGAAGGTGGTTTTATCAAAAGATGAAACCGCCCCCACAGTGACCGTTGCCGTGTACTACAACATCGGGTTTCGAAATGAGCCAAAAGACCGCACCGGCTTTGCGCATTTGTTTGAGCATATGATGTTTCAGGGCTCTGAAAACCTTGGCAAGATGGAGTTCATTAAATTGGTAAATGACAACGGCGGCGTGCTGAATGGCTCGACCCGTTTTGACTTCACCAATTATTTTGAGATTGTCCCGGCGCACAAACTGGAAACCTTTTTATGGGCTGAGGCCGATCGCATGAAAGGGCTGGCCATCACGCAGGAAAACCTGACTAACCAGCAGGGCGTGGTGAAGAACGAAGTAAAGGTAAATGTGCTAAACCAGCCTTATGGCGGATTCCCCTGGCTGGACATGCCTCAGTATGCCTTTAATAACTGGTATAACGCGCACAACTTTTACGGTGATTTGGCCGACCTGGACGCAGCCAATCTTGAAGATGTGGCGGGCTTTTTCGACATGTACTATGCGCCGAATAATGCTGCGCTCGCTGTGGTAGGCGATATTGATGTGGCCGAAGCAAAAGCCATGATCGAGAAGTATTTTGGTGGCATTCCGGCAGCCGAGATTGCGCCGCAGCCGGATTTATCTGAGCTACGTCAGGAAAAAGAAAAGGTCTTTAATAAATACGATAAGCTGGCGCCTAAACCAGCCTATGCCTTTGCCTATAAAATGCCGCCAAGGGATACCCCTGAATACTATGCCATGGGCATCATCGACCAGATCCTGGTGCAGGGTGAAGACAGCCTGTTGTATCAGGAGCTGGTAAAAAATAAACAAATTACCGGCAGTGTGGGTGGAGGAATTAACTACCTGCTTGGCAATATGTTTAACTACAACGGCCCTATGCTGTGGATGAGCTCGTTCACCCACGACGACACCGTGAGTCAGGAAACCATTACCTCTGCTATTGATTCTGTGGTTAATAAGTTAGCTGAAAAACCACTCAGCGAAGAAGAGATGTCACGAGCGATCGTGAAGATCCGTTCCAGTCTGTTCGATTCCATCGATGGATTCTACGGTTTCGGCCGCGCCGACCTGCTGGCCAGTTTTGCGTTGTTTGATGATAAACCGCAAAAGATCAATGAACTGGAAGCCAACTTTAAGCAGGTAACCCCAGAGCTTATTATGCAAACGGTGAAAGACTACCTGCGCCCCACCAATCGCACCATACTTACCGTTACGCCCGGAGAAGCACCGGCTGACGAAGCACAGGCAGAGGGAGAATAACCATGAAAATAGTCAAAACACTACTGGCTTCCTCGCTTATCACGGTGCTGACATTGTCGGTGAACGCTAAGGAAATGCCACCGGCAGGGGGCACTCCAGGCAACTTTACTGTGCCTGCTACACAGGAAATGACTTTGGACAATGGCCTGAAAGTGACCTTTATACCTTATGGTAGTACCCCTAAAGCCACTGTCAGGCTGGTTACCAACACCGGTAATATTGATGACGGCGAAAAGGTCTGGCTAGCCGATCTGAGCTTCGATATGTTGCGCCAGGGAACAGACACCCAGTCCGCCAAAGCATTGGCTGAAGCGGTTGCCAGTATCGGCGGAGAAATTGCTACCAGCGTAGGTATGGATTCCAGCTTTATTGGCATGGATGTACTTGGCGAATTTACCCCGGACGCGGTGGACGTACTGGCAGACATGGTGATGAACGCCAGCTTTGCTGAAGCAGACCTGGCGCGGCTTAAAACCGATAGCCAGCGTAACCTCGCAGTGCAGAAATCCAGCCCTTCCGGGATTGCTACCGAGGCTTTTTACCAGTCAATTTATGGTAACCACCCTTATGGTCGATTATATCCTACCGCCGAGAGTCTGGCGGCGTTAACGGTGGATGATACGAAAACTTTTATTTCGTCTAACCTTGTGCCGAATCGCAGTCATTTGTATGTGTCTGGCGTGTTTGATCAGGCGGCCGTTAGTAAAGCCGTTAAAGCGGCATTTGCCGACTGGCAGGCAGGCGAGGCGCGAGCGGCAAAAACGGTGCTTACCAAGCCCGGTCCAACCCTCGAGCTGATTGAGCGAGAAGGCGCACCACAGTCAACGTTGCGCCTGGGGCTGGCTACGGTAGATGCTACCCATCCGGACTACACCAAACTTAGCGTAATGAACACCCTGCTGGGTGGCGCATTCTCCAGCCGCATTACTACCAACATTCGTGAAGATAAAGGCTACACCTATTCGCCGCGTTCTGCTGTGGTCGACCGGGTTGGCAGTGCAGTATGGTATGAAGGGGCTGATGTAACCGCCGAAGCCACCGGTGCATCCCTGGTCGAAATCTTTAAAGAGATTGAATTGCTGGCCAGCGAAGCCCCCACGGCTGAGGAGCTTAAAGGCGTGCAAAACTACATGGCGGGTATCTTTGTGTTACGCAATTCTTCGCGAAGCGCGATTATTTCGCAGTTAGCGTTTATAGAGCTGCATGGTCTGGATAAAACATACCTTACCGACTATGTGCAAAATGTGCATGGTGTGACACCCGAGGAAGTGAGTAATATTGCGAGGAAATACCTGGACAGTGCCAGTATGCACCTGACCATTGTGGGCGATAAGGCAACGGTCACGCCACAGTTAAAAGAAGTTAAAGCACTGGAAGCCTATCAGTAGGAGTAAGACAACGCTGAAATAAACAAAAAAATGCCGGACCCACATCCGGCATTTTACTTCTGAGGGATTGAGGAATAAAAAGCCCCGCCTCGTCCTTGTATGCAGGGCGTAAACTGCTAATTAAAACGCGTAACGGGCGGAAAGCTGAAATACATCCGCGTCGTCCATAAATTCATAATTGGCACCTACCGCAAATTGCGGGTTAAAGTAGTAATAGGCGCCGGCTTTAAGGGTAATGTCACCGTCATCCAGATCCAGGTAGCCCAGCTCACCGTTTACTTCCAGCTCAGGTGTTAACATGCTGCGTACCCCTGCATTCAGGCTGTAGCCATTATCATCGTAAAAATCCGCATCAATGCGTTCGAAATTCGCGCCTACATAGGCATCGGTAGTGCTATTTACAGCTAAGCGATAACCACCACCGAGCGTCAGAGTGGTAAAATCGATATTACCGGTCTCTGCCCAGCCAAACTCGCCGTTCACGTAAAAGTTGGGATCGAGTAAATACTTCCCATTAACCTGTAAACCGTCCGGATCGAAGCCACCATCGCCGTCATAGCTGAGGTAACCGCCTTCTACATAGCGCCAGTCGGGCGTATCAGCAGCAGCTGATAGCGAAAACATGGAAGCCGACAACGCGGTGATGGCGATAATTGAAGATGCTTTCATCGTGGTACTCCTTAAGAAAAAACATAAAGCGTTTTGCTGTCAGGACTATCGCAAGCATTGGGCCAAGGTGTAAAAATAAGTTAAATAAAAGCAAATTAATGCTTATTAAACAGATGTTTACATCTTTTTAAGACGATTTATCGAGAAGGTTTGAGTGATGTTTAGGTTGATTTTTAAACAAGTGTTTTGTGAAAAGTGTTGCTAAATACCAACACCCGGTTAGCCTAAAGTATAATTTTCACGGTGTGTTTTTTGAACAGAAATACTAATCATGAATTAATTTAGCCTCTAACTTACTAATAAATAATGTTTTTATTTTGATTTGTGTGCAAAGTAACAAGGTTGGATCGGCATTTGCTCTAGTCAATGTAGTTTTTCTGGCTGCTTTGAATCAAATGGAGATAGCAATGCCACCAACCAAACGGTTTTTACCTCATTATCTGGCTGCTTTATCAGCCGGCGGTCCGGTTTTCAGTGACCGCACAATCGTTTATTCAGTGCGCGCGTTTGCATGTGTCATTCTTATGCTATGCGGCGCGGCAGTGACTCAGGCCGAAGAAGTGTCAGCGCAAAACCTGCCACCCGAATCAGCGCCTATTTTAAACAGCGTAATTGAAGAAGCTCGTCAGTCGGCTACCCAGGTCTACAAAACAGACGATCATGAACTGTCTGACGCGCTAAAAGAAATGAACTACCAGACTTACCGAGCAATCCGTTTTAAAGCAGACAAGAGCTTATGGCGCGGTGAGAACCCCTACGAAGTACAGTTTTTCCACCCCGGCTTTTTGTATCAGCAGCCGGTCACTGTATACACTATCGGCGCAGACAATCAGCCTAAACGTTTACCCTTCGAGCGCGAGGCATTTCGCTATGACGGCGATGCCGCACCGCTGGCAAAAGAAACCGCCGACGATAACGGCTATGCCGGTTTTCGTGTTCACTTCCCGATTAAAAACCAACAATACAAAGACGAATTTGCCGTATTTCTGGGCGCTTCTTATTTCCGCCTGATTGGTAAAGAGCATGTCTACGGCATCTCTGCCCGGGGCCTGGCTATCGATACTGGCCTGCCTGAAGGGGAAGAGTTTCCACATTTCACCAAGTTCTGGCTAATTGAGCCGGGTCAGGGTGAGCCTATGATGATTTATGCCCGCCTGGAGAGCCCCTCGGTAAGCGGCGCATATAAATTTATTATTACTCCGGGTGACGAGACCAACGTAAAAGTACAAAGTTGGTTGTTCGCTCGCGAAGACGTTGCCAAGCTTGGCGTTGCCCCTTTTACCAGTATGTTTTTATACGGCGAAAATACGGCTGTAGTGCCCGACGATTATCGTCCTGAAGTGCACGACAGTGATGGTGTGAACATGATCACCGAGAGCGGCGAACAAATCTGGCGGGTACTGACCAACCCTGCACAACTGCAAATCACGTCGATGAGTGATAGTGCGCCAAAAGGGTTTGGAGTAATGCAACGCGACACCGACTTCGCCAGCTACCTTGACGGCGAAGCGAATTATCATCAGCGCCCCGGTTTATGGGTAACACCACAGGCGGGTTTTGAAAAAGGCCGTCTGGAAGTGGTGGAAATTCCCACTAAATCTGAAACCCACGACAACATTGTGGCGTACTGGGTACCCGAAGCGCCTTTTGTTGCCGGTGAAAGCCGCTACTTTGCTTACCAGCTTGAAACGGTAACCGGGGCTCGCGACAGCGACTTAGCCACGGTTGTACGCACGCGTCAGGGCGCTACGGTATTACCGGGCGAAGAGCCTCAGGAGTCGCAAACCCGCCGTTTTTCCATCGATTTTAAGGTGCCTGAAGGCATGAGCATTGCGCCAGAAATGCTTAACCTTACAGCTACCACCAACCAGGGACAGATTCAGCAGGCGCGCGTGTTCCCGGTTAACAGCGGTAAATTATTGCGCGCCACTTTTCTGCTAACCCCGCAGGCCGGTCAGCCAGCGGATATGCGTCTTTACATTCATCAGGAAAACCAACGTGTCAGTGAGGTATGGAACTATGTCTATCATGCAGAATAATACTCACTCGGACTCTGAAGGAAGTACTCCAAAGGCAACGCCTGTATTGCGGGCGTGGGGTTCAGGCGTACGATTATCCATAATGGCGATTCTGGCCATTCCCACCGCAGCATTAGCCGGGTGGAGCCTGTACGAAATTTTTAAACCTAACGTGTTAACCGAAATGGAAATTGCCCAGCTGGCATTAAGTATGATGCTGTTTTTGTGGCTGGCGATGTCGTTCTGGACAGCGGTGATCGGCTTTGTATTAAAGCTGTTTAATATCGATCCGCTCAGTATGCGTAAAGCACAACCCGCACCGCGCACCGATGCACCGCTCACCAAGCGCCACGCCGTGGTAATGCCGGTGTATAACGAAGATACCCGCCGTATAATGGTAGGTTTTGAGGCCTGCGTACGGGAATTGCTGGATACCGACAACGGCAAGCAATACGACTTTTATATGCTCAGTGATACCACCAAGCCGGAAATGGCCGAGGCCGAACTGGCCGCCTGGGAAGCGCTAACCGCTCGTTTAGGCGATAAAAGCAGTCAGGTATTTTATCGTCGTCGTGAGAAAAACACCGGCCGTAAGGTGGGGAATCTGGCCGACTTCTGTCAGCGCTGGGGCAATCGTTACGAAGCCATGATTGTGCTGGATGCCGACAGTATTATGTCTGGTGAACGCATGAACGATCTGGCTTATCGCATTGAGCAAAACCCGGATACGGCGCTTATTCAGACCATTCCCATGCCGGTGCGTCAGCACACGTTCTTTGCACGCTTTGTGCAGTTTGCTGCGCACCTGTATAGCCCGATGCTGGCTACCGGATTGTCATTCTGGCAAACCGACAGCGCGAACTACTGGGGCCACAATGCGATTATCCGCGTGGAACCTTTTATGCAACACTGTGGATTACCCACGCTGGAAGGTAAAGAACCCTTTGGTGGCGACATTTTAAGTCATGACTTTGTGGAAGCGGCTTTATTACGTCGCGCTGGTTGGCAGTGCTTCTTGCTAACGGATACTACCGGCAGTTATGAGGAAGTACCGTCTAACATGATTGAATACGCTACCCGCGACCGCCGTTGGGTACAGGGCAATATTCAGCATTTAGGTTTACTGGGTGTTAAGGGCTTAAAAGCCACCAGCCGCCTGCATTTTGTGTTTGGTGCTTTCGCTTATATTTCGTCATTACTGTTGTTGCTGGTACTGGCATTTGGCACCGCCGATGCGCTGTATCGCGCACTTACGCCAGTAGAATTCTTTACCGCCGAATACCAGTTATTTCCGGACTGGCAGATTGCCCGACAGGGCTTAATGGTGGCCACCATGTGGGGAACGGCAGCGCTATTATTTATGCCTAAAGTGCTGGGCCTGATCCTGGCGTTGATCCAGCGTCGCGACGAGTTTGGCGGTGCATGGCGCTTAATTAAAGGCGGCGTGATGGAGCTGGCCATGGCGATTCTGATTGCACCGCTGATGATGTTTTACCACAGCTACTTTGTGATCAGCGTATTTGCCGGTATTTCGGTGAAATGGGAAGCCCAGGCCCGTGAAGGTAGTATGGTACCCTGGATGGATTCACTTAAACGCTCAAAGGTTGCGTCTATCGTCGCTTTAGCCTGGGGCGCAGCCACGTTCATTTACACGCCGGCTCTGTTTATCTGGCTGTTACCGGTATTAATCGGGCTCATTCTGGCAGCGCCGCTGATTCGGATCACCTCAAGCCTTGGCCTTGGCCGGGCGGCCATGCGCGGTGGTATCTTCGTGATCCAGGACGAAATCAACGAATGCCGCGCGTTAAAACGGGTTCGTATTGGTATGGCTAACATTGAACACAGTGAAGCTGACAGTATGAAAGCCCCGGTACCAGCATTGCCTGAAAGCAGTTGGCAGCCTATGGTGATTCAGGATTTCAGTGCTTACCCTGAACCGCGAACGCCACTGGCGCCAGAAGTAGCGTAATAGCCTGATAACTACCATTAAAAGCCGTCACATGACGGCTTTTTTGGTTAAGGCCGTTATGTTTCTTATTGGTGGTGGTCGTAGTCATTTCCGATCTATACCGCGCGACGCTGCGTAAATAACTTGATACTTAAGCACTAATTACGAGTTTAAATAAACAGTGTTCCCAGCATGATGTTTACCCGGAGGTTCACTCAGTTCACCCGCTTCAAGATGAATGGAGGCATTATGGAACAGAAGCAGCCTGTTACGCCAACGCTATCGCTCGCACTGACGCCGGTGATATTGACGCTGATTATTCTGGGCACACAGATATTCTATTTCGGGGTGTTTGAGCCACATATTCCCCTGGCTATTGGGGTGGCGCTGGCGAGCTTTGTGGGCATTTACCAGGGGCTCAAGTGGGAAGAAATTCGAGCTGGTATTTTTAAAGTTATCCATGTGGCCCTGCCATCGGTAAGTGTACTGATTGTGGTGGGCATGATCATCGGTATATGGATTGCCAGAGGTACCGTGCCAACCATCATTTATTACGGCTTAAAAACCCTGTCACCCGAGATCTTTCTGGCGGCGGGCATGGTGATATGTGCCGTGGTTGCCGTGTCCCTTGGTACCAGTTGGGGAAGCGTGGGAACCGTTGGCCTGGCACTGATGGGTATTGGCGATGGGTTTGATATCCCGGTTTACTGGACAGCTGGGGCGGTAGTGTCTGGTGCATTTTTCGGCGATAAGGTCTCGCCCCTTTCAGACACTACTAACCTCGCACCGGCCGTCACTGGCACCGATGTGTTCTCTCACATACAAAATATGATGGCGACCACTATTCCTGCCATGGTTATTGCCTTTCTTATTTATATTGGGGTCGGGTATTTTGTTATTGATACCCAAAGTGTTTCGTTTGAAAAAATCGAAGGGATTACAGCGGCGTTAGAAGATAACTTTTATATCTCTGCCTGGGCCTTACTTCCTGCTTTAGTGGTCATGCTGCTGGCACTGAAAAAATTCCCGCCACTGCCTTCACTATTTGCAGGGGTAATTGTGGGCGGCGCGTTTGCCATGGTGACTCAGGGGCAAAGCCTGCAGTCGGTCTTTGACTACGCGAATAACGGCTACAGCATTCAAACCAATATCAGCGAGATAGACAACCTGCTCAATCGCGGTGGTATTCAATCCATGATGTGGACCATATCGCTGGTACTGATTGCCTTAAGCTTTGGCGGTGCACTGGAAACCACGGGCTGTCTGCGAAGTATTATTAATTCCATTAAGAGCAAAGTGAAAACCTTTGCCGGTACTCAGGTGGCGTCGGTAGGAACGGCGTTTGCGACCAATCTGGTGGCAGGCGACCCCTATTTATCGGTAGCATTACCAGGTCGGATGTTTTCGCCTGTTTATCGCGGCATGGGGTATTCAACGTTAAACCTATCGCGAGGCGTTGAGGAAGGGGGAACTTTAATGTCGCCTCTGATCCCCTGGAATGCCGGTGGCGCGTTTGTTATCTCAGCGCTTGGTCTGGGCATTGCTGGCGATAGTTTAGAGAACTTACTGTACATCCCTCTGGCCTTCGCCTGCTGGACAGCGCCTTTAATCGGGATATTTTATGCTTACCTGGGTTGGTTCTCACCTAAAGCAACAGACGAGGAACGCAAAGAATGGGAATCATCAGGCGCTGACATCGCAAAGTTTAATGACGATGGTACGCCAGTGGCGAATTAGGTTAAGCAAAGCATTAAGCCGCTGGGACGCTTACTTTAAGCTTCGATTCGCAGCTAACTGTCACTGAAAGTATTCAGGTACAGTGCTTCTACTTTATCCCTGGCCCACTGTGTTTTGCGCAAAAACTTTAGCGACGATTTAATCGACGGATCGTTATTAAAGCAATTGACTCTGATTTGCTGATACAGCCCTTCCCAACCATGGCGGGTAAGGATCTTTTCCAGCGTCAGGCCGTGTAACGGATTGTTGGGCTGTTGGTTCAAGGTGAGAGCTCTGTCGCGATAATTGTGTGGGCATTATCGCGTGTTGCCGCTGGCCTGAAAAGCTCTTATTGGCGAGGTAGGGGTAATAGCCGATTTAACACGCTTTTGAATGACTTGCCCACTTTAAGTCGTATCTGATTGTTCAGTAACACGGAGTCACTGTCTTTTCCTATTACTGCGTTGTTGCGTACTACAAAGGATTTATGGATTTGGCTAAAGGCCTGTGCGGGCAGTTCTGCCAGTAGCTTCTTTAAAGTGCTGTTAGCCAGTAGCATGGTATCACCCTGCCACACTTTCACATAGTTGCCATAGGCTTCCAGATAGGTGATGTCACGCAGGCTTACTTTTCGTAATTCGCGGTCTACTTTAATCACAATCTCTTTGGGTGTGTGTGCTGGTTTGTTAGCCGCGCTTCGCTGGCGAACCTTATCTAAGGCTGAAGCAAGGCGGGCTTCACTCACGGGCTTCAACAGGTAATCGGTCACATCCAGTTCGAAGCCCTGCAGGGCGAATTCCTCGTAAGCGCTAACGATAATCACCTGGGGCCGATTAGCCATTACCTTAAGCATATCCATGCCGTTTAGCTGTGGCATATTAATATCGAGGAAGATCAAATCGGCGCGGTTAGAGGCTAACCAGGCCAACGCCTCGGTGGCGTTATAGCATTGCTTTACCACTTTTACGTCCCGGTGACTGGCCAGGTGATGCAAAATGACTTTATGGGCTAACGGCTCATCATCCACAATCAATGCTTTAAGCATGGTGCAAGCTCCATCTGCAATCGGGTGTACCAGTGAGTACCGCGCTGTTCGCTAATCAGCTCGTGGCGATTAGCGTATTGCAGGCTTAGGCGGCGATGCAGGTTTTCTAGTCCCAGGCCACTGTTGTCTTCATCAACCGGCGCTTGTGTGCTTTGGCCAATGGGATTTTCACATTCAAATACCAGACGATTCTCATCCAGTGTGAGTGCTAACTTAAGTTCGCAGGGCTTGTCGGCTTTTTCGATGCCATGTTTAAAGGCATTTTCCAGCACAATGATCAGTAACAGCGGTGGCAGTTGCCAGCGTTCAGCCCGGGTTGGCCAGGTACACTGAAAGTGACAGTCATCGGTATAGCGCATGGATTGCAGTGCCAGATAGTCCTGTAAATAGCGCACGTCATCGGCCAGGGATACCTGTTCTTTCTGGCCCTGATAAACCGTGTAGCGTAACAGACCTGCCAGTTTTTCCACCATGTCAGGAGCCTGTGGTGAACGTTCCAGACACAGCGCATACAAGTTATTCAGGGTATTAAACAAAAAGTGAGGGTTTACCTGTTGTTGCAGCATTTGCAATTCGGTGCGGGTTTGTCGGCGGGCAATATCCGCTACTCTGGCATCCTGAGACTTGCGTTCAAAAGCCAGAATGATGGGGGTGCTGAACATTAACAACCAAAAGGTCATTTGACTGTTAAAAGGGTCAAAAGGGTTATGGTTTTCTGACGGGATCAAGGTGAAGTCTGTCACATTATTCAGCGGCATCAATAACAGCAGCGCGCTTATCGGCGTGCTGAACAGCAGAATAAAGATGAGTCCACCGGCCAGAAAGGGGATTAAACCATGCACCGCTAACAAGCGGCGAATCAGCACATAACGGTTAAACCAGTATACGCCGAATAGCACCAGCGCCATCAGACTGAATTGCCAGAAATAGTGCATAAACAGCGGCAACTGCTCTACGATCAGGTTAAAGTCGATGATCATCTGTAATGGCTGATTGACCATGGGGTTATCGGTGTACAGAAAAACGCCCGCCATGGTAAAGGTCCATAAAAACAAGCTTAGCGCCACCATGAAGTCCAATGATAACAGGTGCGCAATCCAGCTTCGGGGGCCCTGCTTAACCCGCCCGTAGAAGTGGTGAATAAACCACAGCACACTGGCTATCAAGGCAAACAGGATCCCTTGTATTTCCAGCAACAGCCACTGACCGTAAGCGGGGATCGTATGAGCCAGAATATTGCTTAACAGCGGATAACCGATAAACCCGCCTAACCAGATGAGCAGCGCCGGCCTGCCGCAGCGTGTTGAGGCCAGATAATGGCACACAAAAAACGGCAGCATTTCAAGCAATAGTTGGCCGTGAACCGCCAGATAAGTGGTGGCATCGGGTTGTTGGTAAGAAAGAAAGCGAATCGCGGCTTCCAGCAACAGGGCGGCAAAAATCGGTAGCAGTACCAAACTGTTTTTGCGCAAATTAACCACCATGTTGCTGAACCCTTGAATAAATAATGCTGCCAAAGCCTGCCTGAAAGGCGCGGCCTGTACACGTTGTGAATGATGAACCTACGCAATTTAATGATGAAAGTAAAACCTGTTGCCGCCGGCATAACGCACTGGCCTTTACCACAGTGGTAAATTCAACGGCTGCAATCCGGCCCGGCGCTTAACAAAATCACACTATTGCCGTTTGTCATCGCAAACTCATGCTTTGTCATCCCTTGCTGTTTAGCCGTTAATCAGCTTGGTAGGTTAAGGCTATTCTCGTTTCACATTCAGGATGATGACCACATGCTTACCATGACCGACGTGTCTAAAACCTATTCAGACGGCACCAAAGCGCTGAGTGACATTTCCTTAACCTTGCCGGCTGGCATGGTAGGCCTTTTAGGCCCCAATGGTGCGGGCAAATCAAGCTTAATGCGCACTCTGGCTTGTTTACAGTCACCAGACAGCGGGCAGATTAGCTTTAACAATACGGATATTCAGCAATCACCGCAGCGTTTGCGCGAACAGCTTGGCTACTTACCCCAGTCTTTCGGGGTGTATCCACACATTAGTTGCGTGGCGCTACTTGAGCACATTGCGGCACTTAAAAACATTCCGCGTAAGCAGGTTAAACAGCAAATAGAGGAATTACTAACGCTAACCAATCTGACGGCATTTGCCAGTAAGCGCGTAAGCACCTTTTCTGGCGGCATGCGACAACGATTTGGGATTGCTCAGGCGCTGCTGGGCGACCCAAAGTTATTGATCATGGATGAGCCCACGGCTGGGCTTGACCCGCAGGAACGTCAGCGATTGCACAGTGTGCTCATTCGACTGAGTCAGAATAAGCTGGTATTGCTTTCTACTCACATCGTGGAAGACATCGAGCACCTGTGTCCTCATGCCGCCATTATGATGCAGGGCGCCATCGTCGACAGTGGCGCTATTCCCGCGCTCATTGCGCCAATGCAAAACAACGTCTGGGAAACGTCAGCAAAACCCGCAGAAGGCATATTGTTGGGTGAGCGTTATCACTTCGGCCAGCCGGTATGGCGGGTGTTCCACCACGAGCCGCCCGGCGCTGATGCCGTAGCCTGCCGGGCAACCTTGCAGGACCGCTACTTTCTTGAACTGGCCAGGCGGGAGGCGAACTGATGCTTCTCGCTAATGAATGGCGTTTATATGTGCGCCAGCCTCTGGTGTGGTTATGCGCACTGGGTCTCCCCGGATTGTCAGTATTGTTGGTGCAGGGCCTGACAGTTGCCGATTTACAGTTGGCAAAACGCCTTACCATGCTAAATATTACGGTGGTCATGCTGGCACTGCCTGTGGTGGTGGCTGCGTTAACGCCTCCATTACTGCAGCGTGACAGGCTCCACAATATGCAGGAGCTCGTTGGTGCGGCCAGAACGAGTCAGTTTACCCGACGGCTCAACCGGTTTGTGGCTTTTTTGAGTCTGGTGGCGCTGATCTGTTTATGCGGCTCGGTGCTGCAGCTATTGATGCTCAGTCAGCATCCGCTATTCGATGCCGGTATTATTCACACTGCGCTGAAAAACGGTTTGTTTATAGTAGCCCCGGCGTGCTTTTTGTATTGCGCAGCCGCGTTACTGATTGCTCAGCGGGTCAATAGTGCGCTGCCGGTGTATGCCTTTTTTGCGCTGGTATGGATAGGTTATGTGATGCTGGCGTCCGTGACCGGCTCGCCTGTGCTGGCCGGTAGCAGCATTATCCACCCATCGCTTTACGAGGCCATGCTGGTGGCTGACCCTTTGGGCTTTACGGCGATTTTTGCCCAGCTCACGGGTGATCAGACAGACTGGTCAGCAAACCCAAGCATTGCTCTTAATCGTCTGGCCTGGTTGGCGCTTAGCGTAGTACTGGTGTGGTTAGCGTTGAACGCCCGAAGTGTGTTACATGAAAACTCTAAACGCGCATCATGGTGGCGTTTGAGAAAAGCTGCACCGCTGCCTGATAGCCAGATTAAAATGCCTGCGGCCATTACTCATCATCCCTTTGCCGCCTTGCTCGTGAGCGCGATCAAAGTGCTACTGCTTAATCGGGTAATGCTATTAGTGCTGGCGCTATACGCTGGCGCGATTTTCTCTGAAGTATTGGCCGCTATTGATTATGCCGAACCCCATTCAGTTCTCACGCCGCTGAGTATTGATGCGCTGAATCGCGTTGTGTGGGATATGTTACCCTTTGCCGGGTGCGTACTCATGGCGCTCTGGAGCTGGCAACTGGGCTGGCAAAATCAGCGTGACGGTGCCGCAGAAATGATCGCCGCTACGCCAGCAACTAACGTTCAGTTGGTCATGTCTCAGGCCGGTGCGTTGTTCTTCGCCGGTCTTGTGCTGTTGGGTATAACAGCTATTGCCGTTGTGGTTGCCCAGTTACTTGCGGGCAGCCAGATAGAAGCGGCTACCTATGCCCGTATGCTTACAATGACCGGCCTGCCTGTATTACTGTTTGGCTGGCTTTGTCTGGCACTTCATCATGTGATGCGTAGTGCGTTGATGGCGGGGGGGCTGTGTCTGCTGTTGCTGATTGTTAAGTTCACGCCGTTACTTTCCCTGGCCGGTATTTCTCACCCGTTGCTGGATATCGCCGGTACACCTTTACAGCCTGCCGACTATTTAATTGGTTTCTCCCGCAGTGAACATACCTTTTGGCCATACCTTATTTTGTGGTCGGTAGTAGTGGTTTCTGCGCTGGTGCTGACAGTAAACAAAACCCACCGCGGGGCAGGGTTTGAATTGCGGTCCTGGCGAACCTTGTCTCACTCCGGCTGGCTTGCTGTTGGCGCGTTAGTAGTGGTGCTAGCGGGCTTTCATCTGGCTCTGCAGCAGGAACGCCCTTACATGACGCCCGACGCCCGATATGCCCTGCGTGCCGACTACGAAAAGCAGTATGGCCAATGGGAGGAGCGGGCTCAGCCGGTTGTTACGCACATTGATGCGCTGGTGGATTTTTTTCCGGAGAAGCGCCAGGCCTCGCTTAAACTTACACTGCACCTAAAAAACCTCAGTGGTGAGGCGATTAATGACGTGTTAGTGGGCAGTTATCCCGGCTTTAAACCCGAAGTGCTAACGCTCAGCGGTGGGCAACTAACGTCTCAGAACGAGCGGTTACAGCAGTTTGTGTATGAACTGGACTCGCCATTACTGCCCGGCCAGATGCTGACCTTACAGGCAGAAATGGTGGTAAACGGCGCGCGCAGATGGTTACCTTCAGGGCATCAAATTCTGTTACCTGAATTCAGTTATTTACGCGGTATTCCATTGCTACCTAATATTGGTTTTAACCGGCAGTACACGCTACGTGATGAAGTGCTCAGGGAAGAGTTTGGCTTAGCGGCTCTGGATATGCCGTTACCCAGTACCTTTGCTGATGCGGCCCCGGCCACAACATTGCAATCGACTCCGGTTACCTTTCACAGTGTTGTTTCGTCGCCAGTTTCGCATGCCGTGCATTCTCAGGGACAAATCGTTAACCAGTGGCTGGCTGCTGGTCGTCGCTACTCGGAATTTGCAACCGCTGAACCTGTTCGAAATATCCCGGTCTGGCTGGCTACAATGCAAACCAGTACCATCCATAGTGTGACGGCGGGTGAGCACTCTGTGGATATCAATCTGATCGGCTTGACCCGCGGTCTTACGAGTGGCTCACAGGCCAGCGCTCAGCAAGTGCATTTACAGGCAGTTAGCGACACCCTTGAATGGTTTTCGGCTCAGCTTACGCCTTATCCTTACAAGCAGCTGTCCTTGCTGTTTACGCCGGAATTCGGTCCCAGCGGTTATGCGCTGCCACAGGTGATTTTAATGTCGCATCGCCTGGCGGTTCGGGCGCGCCCTGCTGACGATGCTGGTTTCGATAAACGCTACCGGCGCACGGCGCATGAGGTTGCCCATCAGTGGTTTGGGCATCAGATTGGCTATGGCGTCGAAGCAGACGGCTCCTTTTTAATTGAATCGCTGGCGAAATACGCCGAGCTGGTGCTGATTGAGCAGCGCTTTGGTAAAGAGGCAATGCAATCGCTGGTGGACTATGAGCGGCAGCGCTATCAGCACGCTTTGCGGGGCAGGCTAACTGCCACCAGAGCCATTATTGATGCCACCAGTTCGCCGGATGTGTATGCCAGAGCAACGCTGGTGTTTGCCAGGCTGCGAGAGCTGGTGGGCGACGAACCTATTGTTAGTGTATTGAAACGATTACTGGAGCAAAATGCTCCGGGTCAAAAAAGCGCAACCTCGATGGATTTTGTTACCCGGCTGCTGGCTTCAACTGACGCGCAGTATCACGACGAAATAAAGCAACTGCTGCTAGGGCGAGAGGTTAAGGGGTTACTGTAGAAGCGAAAAAGGAGCAGATAGCTGCTCCTTTTTAAGGGGGTAGGCCAAAGGCTTATTCCATTTCAAAGGTCACAGAGAAGGTCACTGGTGACGTTTGAGTAATGCTTTTTAAGCCTGCAATGTTTTGCAGCATGTCCAGTCCGGCCGTTAAACCAAAGGTTTCTGCTCCAATCAGCGTAGGCGATACCGTGCTTACTACCATGGTATCGGCAGACACCTTGCTAACGCTCACGTTAAAGCTGACCGGCGCTTCCACACCGTGCAGCGACAGCGTGCCATCGACCTTCGCCGTGGTGCTGCTGCCTGCTTTTAGTTTCATTAAGTCAGCGGGTACGTCGGCGGTAAAAGTAGCGGCCGGAAACTTGGCTACATTAAACAGCTTTTCCTGCATGCGCGTATTGCGGATAGGAATGTTGGTATTAACTGAGCTAAGTGGCACCTCAATCATCAGTTTACCAGTGTCTGACACTGAGCCGGAAAGCTCCTCGAAGGCATGTACCTCGGTTACCTGGGCATTTTTGGTTGACATAAAGTGCAGGCTTGATTGCTCTGGTGCAACTGTCCAGTCGGCAAACGCCGGTGCTACCAGTAAACTGCTGAGAAGAACTAATGATTGCTTTAGCATAAAAACACTTACTCCCTAATATTGAATAATGTCCCGCCACGGCACATTTTGATCGCCCAGTACAATAAAGTCCGGGTTCTCTAACGTATTACGCTGATTGTAGCTAAGTGGCTCAAAATCAGCAGCATAGATGGCACCGCCTGCTTCTGAAACAATGCACTGAGAAGCGCCGGTGTCCCATTCGCCGGTAACCCCCAAACGCATAAAGACGTCGGCTTTGCCCTCAGCAATAAAGCAGGACTTCAGCGAGCAACTGCCTAATGGCAGGGTTTGATACACCCGCTTGGCACATAATTTAGAAATCACCCGCTCCCGCGGCTGGCGACGACTAATCGCCAGGATCACCACGCTATTGTGTGGATCATCCAGTTTTCGTACGCTAATCGGGCCACTGGCTTCAGGCGAGTCTTTAAAGGCGCCATGTCCGGCCAGAGCGTAATACAGGCTTTGTCCGGGCGGCCAGAAAATCACCCCTATCTTAGGCTTGTTGTCTTCAATCAGCGCGATATTCACGGCAAAGTCGCCGCTGCGTGCGATAAATTCCTGTGTGCCGTCAATAGGATCAATTAACCAGTAACGCTTCCAGGTTTTGCGTTCTTCGAGACTGGCGTGTTTGGTTTCTTCCGACAGAATAGGAATGTCCGGTGACATTCGGGTGAGTATGTCGGTGATAATTTCGTTGGCTTTGTAGTCGGCACTGGTGACCGGTGATTCGTCGGCTTTCTGGTAGCTTTCGAAATCCCCAACGTCATACAACCGCATAATGGCTTCGCCAGCTGCCAGAGCGGCGTCTTTGGCTATCTGTAGCAAATCATGATCAGTATTATCAGGCATAGTCCGGATGCTCCTTTAACCACTTTTGAGCAAGAAACAGTGCGGCGATACAGCGCGCTTCAATAAAGTCTTCGCGAGCCAGTAGCTCGTCGGCCTGGTCAATCGGCCAGCGCACCAGCTCAAGCGGCTCCGGTTCGTCGCCAGGCAGCGTTTCGGGATAGAGATCGTGAGCGATAACAATGTTCATCTGGGCATTAAAGAACGTTGGCGCCATATTCACTTTATGGATGGCCTCCAGCTCTCTGGCACCAAAGCCGGCCTCTTCTTTTAGCTCACGGTTCGCCGCTTCTAAAATACTTTCACCCTGATCGATAAGGCCCTTAGGGAACCCCAGTTCGTAAGTATGGGTACCGGCTGCATACTCTCTGACCAACAGAAAGTCGCCATCCTGCACCGCAACGATCATTACGGCTCCGCGGCTGTAGCCTGCCATACGCTCAAACTGACGGGTGGCGCCATTAGTAAATTCGAGGTCCACACGCTCAACCCTGAAAAAGCGACTCTCGGCCACAATTTCGCGCTGGTGGATCTGCGGAAGCGTTTTGTCCTTATCGATATTGCTCATGTTGTTTGGGTCAGTCTTTCGTTATCATATTATCAAACTTAAGGTTAACGTATTTAGAGGAAAAGCGCTTGCCATTTCTGCCCTGGAACGAAATCAATACCGTCTTACTGGATATGGACGGCACCTTACTGGATCTGCACTTCGATAATCAGTTCTGGTTGGAGCACTTGCCTAAAAAACTGGCCGAGAAAAGTGGCCGTTCGCTGGCCGAGTGCCGCGAAGAATTGCATAAGCACTATTCACGGGTTAGTGGCCGCATTGAGTGGTACTGCCTGGACTACTGGGCTAAGCATCTGGATATGGATATTGTGGCTGCTAAACGTGAAATTGAACACCTCATTGCCATGCGTGACGATACGCTGCCATTTCTGGATGCCCTGCATGAAAGCGGCCGTGAGGTGGTATTGGTAACCAATGCCCACCCGGGGAGTCTTTCGTTAAAGGTGGAACACACCAAACTGGACGCACATATCGATACCCTCATTTCCACCCATGAATTTGGCGTTACCAAAGAGTCGCAGGATTTGTGGCGTGCATTGCAGGCACGTTTGGGTTTCGACCCGGCCACCACGTTATTTGTTGATGACAGTCTCAATATCCTTGAGGCAGCAAAAACCTTTGGTATTAAGCATGTACTGGCGGTGAAAAATCCCGACAGCAAGCAACCCCATCGGGAAATCGAGGGCTACCCTGCGATCAGCGATTATCGCACCCTCATTGATGATATTACTAATCACCCCTTTGAAAACGCATAAACGGAAATGGTGTAATGAAAGTAGTTGTTGGCTCAAAAAATCCGGTAAAGGTAAATGCTACCCGCGTAGCCCTACAACAGGTCTTAGCGGCGGGGGATGATTTTGAGGTGATAGGCGTCGACGCGCCAAGTCTGGTGGCCGATCAGCCCATGACGGAAGCAGAAACGCGGTTAGGCGCGGTTAATCGGGTAAAAGCCTGTATGGCTGAACATCAGGCCAACTGGTATGTGGCCATTGAGGGTGGTGTGGATAAGTTTACCGACGGCCCCGCTACCTTTGCTTACGTAGCCATTTGTAATGGTGAACACTGGTCTGTGGGCCGCAGTGCTAACCTGCCTCTGCCTGAGGCGGTTTACGCGTCTCTTACCGCCGGCGAGGAGCTTGGAGATGTGATGGATAAACTGTTTGATACTCACAATATCAAACAAAAAGGTGGCGCTATTGGTTTATTAACCAATCACCTGGCCACCCGCCAGAGTGTTTATGAGCTGGCTATTATTCTGACCATGGCCAAATTTAACTTTTTGTCGATGTACTCAGATTAAAGCTCTAACTGGGGTTAAAGTTCAAACTGGGTATAGCCATTGGCATCCGGGCGGCCAAAAAATAACGCGGCCTCGTGTACTTCCTGCGGCAGTGATGGGTCGGGTTTGAACTGCCCTTTTACCGATAAACCGGAAAAGTCCTGACGGGCTGAAGCTTGCATAGTCAGTCCAAAGGCGTTGGGCTCTTCTACATTAATTACAATTTGCTCGTCCTGACAACGGATTTGCGCCGAAAAGGTGCCCAGCTCGATGGGGCCCTGCGTGCCGGCAACCCGGGCATTCAGCCAGTCGCCATAAGCCATCATCTGGTCGCACCCCCGAGCGGAATACGCCAGGTTTTCGATATTGACCCGAAATCGCCCGCCGGCGTTTACCGGCAGCGGTAATTGCACTTCAGACAGCACCCGATCAACCGGTAAGTACAGCAAAAAGTCTTCGGCAGACACCGCCTGAAAATCAAACAAGCTCACACTAACCGGCCCGTTAAAGGCGATTGACGCTGCATCACGCATGTTACCGGCATCGAGTTCCACAGCCAGCTGGCCGGTGAATAAGGCCCAGGGAGATACGTCCCAGCTTAACTGATTAACCGGGATATTATTAACGATAACCCTGTCAACCTCGCCCTGCCACAGCGTACCCTGCACATTGCCAACCTTAACGTTGTCTGGCAGGCTGACTCGGCTAACCACCTGCGACGCGGGCAGATAAGCAACCAGTAAACACAAATAAAGAAAAAGGCCGGCTAACAGCCAGCGCCAGTTAATGCCCATCATTTTGTAAGTACCAACCGTCTGACTTTTATCATTCCTGGCGCATTGGCTTCAGCAACATCGAGTTGATCAATCACAATGCCTCGCGTTTCTAATTCATTCAACCAGCCCACCAGGCTGTTGAAAGGCGCTTCATCTATCCATACCTGAATTTCATCACCTTGCGGTTGCATGCGCGATATAGATAGTGAGTGATTACTACTTGTACTGGTAACCAACTGCGGCAAAGAACCGGTAACCCGTCTGGGCGACGACTGAGTACGACGCAGCTGCGCGGCTTTTTGGCCCTGCTCTTCAACCCAGCTGACCAGTTTTTTATTACTTTCCAGTAACTGACTTTGCTGACTGATACTCTGATTAAGCGGTGCCCATAATCCCCAGTAAAAAATACCCAGTAAAATCACCAGGCCTGATAACAGTACCAGGCGCTGTTCCCGTTCTGTGAGAGCAGTAAACTTTTGCTTTAAAGCGATCATGAGGCTCCCCGGATATTCATTGTGCCAATGACCGTGTCATCGCGGTTGTTAATGGCGCCCTGCTCTACGGTAAACCCGGCGGCTTCGGCACTGCGCTTAAACGTATCCAGTGCATTAAAATCCTTCCCCAGTGCCTGCATGCGGATCTCAGTGCGGTTAGCATCAAAGCGCAATGTTTGTGGAGTGATATTCGACGCGGCGAATGCCGTATTTAATTGCGAAAGCATCACCAGTAGCGAACTGCCGTCGCCGGACTGCTCCAGCCGTTGCATCTCCTGTTGTACTTTCAGGCGGACGTTGCGATAGGTACCAATATCCGGAAAACCTTGTTTTACCAGAGCGTCGATTTGCGCGGTCAGCTCGGCATTTTGTTGTTGCAGTTGATTGAGCCTGAGCGTTTTATCGCCAATGGTTAAAACGATCACCAGAGCGAGCAAAATGAGCGGCACGCGCCAGACCTGCCACACCTGATTGTGCTGCTTTTTAGGCTTGTATTGCCCCTGGAGTAAATTGAACGATGCTTTGCCAGCGTGTTTGGCCAATACGCCAATGGCTGGCACGTCGTCGTTATGTGCTTCCTGATGAATATTAGGTACAGCGTGAAGATCGATGTCGGTGAGGGCGCTTAAGTTAACCGGCTCTGGCTGGGCTTTGACCTGTAAGGCAAGTACCCCGGTAAGAAAAGCCTGTTCTCCCTGCATGCCCTGCCATGGTCCCTGACGAACAATTAATTGTTCACCGATTGCCAGCGCTACCCATTGGTTATCTTCCTGTTGAGGAAGCGCCAGGATATCAGGCAGGATCACATCAGCAGTAAACCCGGCATCTTCCAGCCAGCCCTGCCACTTTGCCATTTGGCGGTGACTGACAATGGCCACGGATTGTTCCGTGCCTCGGGAAGGGCCCATGGCAAAAAACAGTTCGCCGATATCTTCAGCCAGTTCGTCTTCCAGCATAAACGGAATCGCGTTTTGTAGTTTGCGATTGACCTTGCCAGGCAGAGTAACGTTGCATAGCCGTACATCTGCGCCGGGGACCAGCACGATTGCTCTGCGCAAACTGGTGCGCTCGCCGAGGCTTGTCAGCGCATCGGCACCGGCTAATTCGCCGCTGGCGATAACGTCCTGGCTTTGGGCAGACCAGACTACCCAATGCACGGGATCGTGCAGGTTAGTACCCAGCCTAACAACTAACTGTTCCATTACTTTATGACTCCAAATTCGCGGCGCAACACCGCTATTTTGCCTGATGAAGCGGCATTTAGCACGGTTGTCATGGCAAACGTTGCTTCATTGTAACGGCTCTTGGTATGTAAAATAAAATACTCTGTGGTCACACTGAACCATTGAGTTTGTTCTGCTTGCAAATTCAACGCTGCAATATCCGGTTCGGCTAAAAAGGTGTTAACGTCATCCCAGCCGTCCATTGGACGAGCAGCGATAATCGAGGAAGCCTGTGACAGGCTCAATCCGGTTAAGGCAGCCAGCACCGGCGCGCGCTCCTCGCTTAGCGTGTTTACATTGATTACTAACTGATCACTACCGGGAATAACACAAACCTGCGGCAGCAAATCTTCCAGCCATTCGGCTTCCACACCATTAATCAGGCGTAATTCCGACTGGCTGCTCATCTGCCCGTTGGCGGCAAGATAAGGGTATGCGCGCGAGGCATATTCGCTGTCTTCAGCGCCGTAAATGCGCATGCGGTCGTCACTGTCGAGCCAGTCTGCCAGAGAGTCCCGTACCGTATCTACTGTAAAGCTGGGTATTTCTTCGTTGGTCATCTGCAACAAGCGGGCAAACGCATTCATGGCTTCGGTAGGTTGCTGGCCATTTACATTGGTCTGGTTGGCGTTGGGCAGTGCGTTAATATTGAAGCAACTTTGCATGTCTTCCAGGTTTACGCTGATGCCGCCTTCTTCCATGGGATATTCGAATTCCTGCGCCCAGGGCTGATTCAGGGTAATTTTATCGCCGGTTTCTTCCATCAGCGTTACCAGTGACATGCGGGCATATTCTTCGGCGCTTTTAGCATACCAGTAGGCCTGGTTACTGCTTTTGATATTGCTGGCCCGCTGTACCTGAAGTTGCAGTCTGGCCCCCATCTCTGAAGCCAGTATCGCTACCAGAGCTACTACCATCAGTACTATTAGCAGGGCTGCACCGCGTTGTTTACCAAACCTCATGACGCTTGCTCCGTAAGCGCAAAAACGCGCTGGATCTCGCCCATGTCGGCAAGGGTAATGGTAATCCGAATCCCCCGCGGCAGGGTTTCGCCAATGTAGTTGTCATGCCAGGCCGCTTCGCCTGTTTCACTGCCGCCGGTATTAAACTCAACGGTAAAGTTTGTCACGTTGTCGAGGATTTCCCTGACTTTAGGCTCAGTGCCCAATACGCTATCTACATAAACGGTATTCAGACGTTCGAGTTTATTCTCCCGCAGGCGATATGCTACGCCCTGTAAGGTGCTGCGCGGCAGCGCCAGCTTAGGGTTGTGCCAGCCGCCGCGCACAAAGGCCAGTCCGCCAGCGTCGCTGTCGTCGGTTTCTTGCCCTCCACGCATAACGATGCTGTTTTGCTGGCCTTCTATGCGCACTGCCCGTGGCATTGCCTGCTGTATATCCCGCTCAAGAATAAGCATAAACCGTTGTAGCTGTTGTAATCGGGCAAACTTCTCGCTGGAAATTTCGTCGCTGTCGATAACCGTAGAGAGCAGCGCTGTGGACGCCAGACCCAGCATGGCAAAGATCGCCATGGCAATTAAAATTTCAATCAGGGTAAAACCGCGGGTACGCATTAGCCGTTCTCCGCTGGTTTGGCAAAGTAGGTGATCACTGTGGTAATGGTGTCGTTGAAGTCTGCATCAAGGCTGACGCTCACTTCTACCGCTTTAAAGTCACTGTCGCCGGTATCCTTCACTACCTGCTTCCAGTACCAGGTACGTTCGGCCATCTCAGCCTGGCCCTTAAGGTTGTTTTTCAGCGGCCAGGGGCGCTCTAACTGAATTTCATTTAGCTGGTTGTTAGCTACCCAGGTGGCAATGGTGATTTCTTCAATCTGCCCCACGCCGTTGAGGTGCTCTGACGCGGCTTTCATAATGGCGCCGCCGGTCATGGCAAAGATAAACAGAGCTACCATCACCTCGAGCAGGGTCATGCCTCGTTGGCTGCGTATTAGTCCCATTCTGGACGCTCCAATGGGCCGAGCAACTCCAGCGGTGGCATATCCTGGCAGTTTAATACGTAGTAAACGGGTAAATCGTTAGTAAATTCAGGCTCATAATGAAACACCAGACTAAAAGGCGTAATGTCACCGCTCGACATTATCAGGATTTGTGGCGGGGGCGGCGGCGCTTCTTCCTCACCAATTTCAATATCCTGTTCATTAACACTCAGTGAGCTGTCAAACATCTCGCGGTCGAACAATCGGTCTTCGGTTTGCCAGGGCAGGTCATCCAGATTGAGGGTAAAAAAGAACGGTTCGGTGAGCGTCACCGGCTCGTACAGCGTATTACCTTCTATGAATTGCCACTCATCTTCTTCGCTGAGTTGCATAAAGCTATAAGTACGATTTTCCTGATCAATATAGATACCCAGTTGCTGCTGATTGAGTACCGCATAATCACTGGCCATGTCGATGACCACCTGCAGGCGCCGGGCTTCTCTTTCGAACTGCTCTGATGGGTCGGTGGAGAAGGCATTAAAGATGACATAGCCGGCCGCCAGGCCCATTAGCAGTAACACCAGCATCACTTCGAGCAGCGTAAAGCCGCGCTGGCGGCTGGCCGCCAACGATGCTAGAGCGAAGCTGTACCGGTGACGGCCTGGTGCACGCATAAACAGCGTAATGCCTTAATTCAGGTAGTCGTTAATGTTCCAGTTACCAATATCGTCATCGGTACCGGGTTCACCATCCGGGCCGTTAGAGAAGATATCAATGGTGCCCATTTCTCCCGGGCTGATAAGCACATAAGGATTACCCCATGGATCGTCCGGTAAACGCTTGATGTAACCATCTGCAGGATAATTACGCGGAATAGGATCCAGAGTTGGCGCACTCACAAGGGCATCAAGCCCTTGTTCGGTAGTAGGAAAACGGTTGCTTTTAAGCTTGTACATTTCCAGCGCACTTTCCAGTTGCTGAATATCCACGGCGGCCTTTTTAAGCTGCGCTTCTTCCTGATTGCCGAGGATTTGCGGTGCAACCATTGAAGCGAGGATACCAATGATCAGCAGCACCACCATGATTTCGATTAAGCTGAATCCCGACTGTCGTTTAAGCATTTTCATTACACATTCACCATATTATTTAGTGCCAGAATTGGTTGGATAATGGCCATGACGATAAATAAAACCACGCCAGCCATTGTTACAATGAGCAAAGGTTCAAACACCTTTAGTGAGACACTGATTAGCGACTCAAATTCCCTGTCCTGATTATCGGCAGCCCTGCCAAGCATTTGTTGTAGCTCACCCGAGCGCTCACCCGAGGCAATCATATGCATCATCATCGGCGGAAATATCCGGGTATTATCCAGTGCGGCTCGCAGGCTGGACCCTTCTTTTACATGTACTGCCGCTTCAGCAATACGTTCTTTTATGTAGAGGTTTTGCAGCACATCCGTAGCGATCCGCATAGACTCGAGCAGCGGCACGGCACTGGCGGTAAGGATACTCAGGGTTCGCGCAAAGCGAGCGGTATTAAGGCCTCTGGATACCTTACCGATCATGGGCACCTTTAGCAGTGCCTGGTGAAAGCGCAGGCGAATCGCTGGCTGCTGGATCAGGCGCTGGAACACCACAACCAACAACATAATGGCAACCAGCAGATATAACCCGTAGTTTTGCATCCATTCACTTATGGCGATGAGCACCGTGGTAATAGTGGGCAGATCCTGACCCATGTGATCAAACTGGCCGACGATTTTGGGCACCACTACGGTAAGTAATACCACCACTATCATCATGGCGAAAAACATCATAATGGAAGGATAAATTAACGCCTGAATCACCTGACTGCGGGTTTGCTGGCGCCTTTCGGTGTAGTCGGCCAGGCGATTTAACACGGTATCCAAATGGCCTGATTTTTCACCGGCGGCGACCATGGCGCGGTATAAATCATCGAATACGCTGGGAAATTCGCTGAGTGCATCGGCCAGGGTGTAACCTTCAACCACGCGGCTGCGAACCGCCATCATCATATTTTTATGGCGCGGCTTTTCACTTTGCTCGGCAACGGCCAGTAGCGCTTCCTCAATGGGCAACGCTGATTCAACCAGAGTGGCAAGCTGACGGGTAAGCAACGATAAATCACTGGCGGAGATACGCGGACGAAACAGCTGAAATCCTGAAGACGACTGTTTAGCGCTTTTTTCGGCGACCTGTTCCACTTCCAGCGGTACCATGCCCTTTTCGCGCAGTTGCTGGCGGATTTGCCGGGCGTTATCGCCTTCCAGAACACCACTTTTATTGCGCCCGTTGGCGGCAATGGCTTTGTATGCGAAAGCGGCCATTAATCCTCCCGGGTAACCCGCAGCACTTCTTCCAGCGACGTTTGTCCGCTGAGTACTTTATGGCAACCGTCTTCACGAATACTCGGCGTGGTCTGGCGAATATATTTTTCGATAGCCTGTTCACCCTTGCCTTCATGCATCATGGTGCGTACCGCTTCATCAACAATAAGCAGTTCATGAATACCGGTACGGCCGCGATAGCCGGTTTGGTTACAGGCTGCACACCCTTTAGGTGAATAGATCACTACATCAGTGGTATCGCTTAAGCCCAGTATCTGCGCTTCCTGCTCGCCGGGTGAGTGAGGTGTTTTACATTCCGGGCACAGCGTACGTACCAGACGCTGTGACAGCACGGCCAGTAAGCTGGATGACAGCAGGAAGGGTTCTATTCCCATGTCTTCGAGACGGGTAATGGCACCCGCTGCGGTATTGGTGTGCAGGGTCGATAGTACCAGGTGACCGGTTAAACTGGCTTGCACCGCAATCTGGCCGGTTTCGATATCACGGATTTCCCCCACCATGACCACATCCGGATCCTGACGAAGAATGGCTCGCAAACCGCGGGCAAAGGTCATTTCTACCCGTGGATTAACCTGGGTCTGACCAATGCCCTGCAAATCAAATTCGATGGGGTCTTCCACCGTCATGATGTTGCGATCTTTGGAGTTAATTTCGCTCAGGCCAGCGTAGAGCGTGGTACTTTTACCGGAGCCGGTTGGCCCGGTGACCAGAATAATACCGTGTGGTTTACGGATCAGGGTAGAGAAGTGGTCGCGGTTAACCTGCGTCATACCCAGGTCCGCTAAATTCAGTCGCGCATTATTTTTGTCGAGTAAACGCAGTACTACTCGCTCGCCATGGCTGGACGGCAGGGTAGATACCCGCACGTCAACGGCACGGCCGGCAATTCGCAGCGTGATACGGCCATCCTGAGGCACGCGTTTTTCAGCGATATCCAGTTTCGCCATTACCTTAATCCGTGAGACCAGCATCGATGACAGTTTGCGGTTTGGCCGCAGAATTTCGCGCAGCACGCCATCTACCCGGAATCGCACCACTAACTGATTTTCAAAGGTCTCAATGTGGATATCCGACGCGCCTTCTTTGATGGCTTCGCCGAGCATGGCATTAATGAGTTTGATGATGGGCGCGTCGTCTTCGCTGTCGAGCAGATCTTCGGTATCCGGCAGTTCTTCAGCCAGAGAGAATAAGTCACTCTCGTTACCGAGATCTTCCATTAACTGCTTGGCCGCCGAGGAATCCCGCTGATACGCCTGAGTCAGCAGGGGCTCAAACTGGTCTTGCGGGAGTTCTTTTAGCACCAGTGATCCAGCATGATAACGACGGACTTCGCTGAAGATTTCCAGCGGTGTTTCGCTGGTGTGATAAAGCAACGCAGGTTCCTGATTGAGCTCCAGCAATACCTTGTGCCGCTTGGCAAAACCAAAGGGCAACTGTTGATCGTCTACCGCTTCTTCCGGTAACAGCTCTTCTGCCGATTCAGCAGCCACACTGGCTACTGATTCGGTAAGTTCGGGCTGCTTGGCTTCGGTGCTCATTCGTTGCCATCCTGGGCTTTTTGCTGAGCTTCTTCCTCTTCCCGACGCTTGAGGTAATCCTCATAGGTAGGCGGCAGCGCCAGGCTTTCATTCCACTCAGGTAATACCGGCGTTTCGGTGCGAGGCATTAACGCGACGCCACGTGACTGGCGCTCAAGCTGCTCAGCACGGATATAATTGTATTTACGCTTGCTGATCTCATTCATGGTGACGCCATCACGAATGATTTTAGGGCGTAAAAATACCATCAGGTTAGTCTTACGTTTGCTGCTGCTGGTTGATTTAAACAGGTGGCCCAGAATCGGAATGTCACCCAGTAACGGTACCTTGGACTCACTCTCCTGAATATCTTCGTCAATCAGGCCGCCCAGCACAATGGTGCCGCCGTCATCTACGATAACCGTGGTTTTGATTTGGCGTTTATTAATTGAGATATCCACTGCCGTCGCCCCGGAAACACTCGACACTTCTTGCTCGATGGTCAGCTGAATGGCGTTACCTTCGTTGATTTGCGGGGTGACCTGCAGCTTAATACCCACTTCCTGACGGTCGACGGTCTGGAACGGGTTAGAGTTGTTGGCGCCGGTAGTCTGGCCGGTGATCACCGGTACTTCCTGACCCACAATAAAGAATGCCTCTTCGTTATCCATGGTGGTTAAATGCGGGGTTGCCAGTACATTAGAATTGGTGTCGTTACTCACAGCCTGAATTACGGCTCCCCAGCCATTTTCAACAATCCCGGCGATCAACCCATTCGCGCTGCCGAGCAGACTGGCCAGGCTGGTGAAATCGCCCTGGGTGGTATCCTGGGTTGTTACTACCTCACCGTTTGCGGTGACATAGGTTGACTGGGTTGTCTGATCTTCTGCCTGACGTAAGGCTACACCCAGCGCGCCCACCGGTACCACACCGTTATTAAACTGCGTACCGCCACCGGCTTCTGATACAAACTGCATGCCCAGTGACGTACCGTCACCTTCATACATTTCAACAATGATGGCTTCAACCTGTACCTGAGCGCGGCGGATATCGAGCTGTCGGATGACTTCTTCCAGCGAACGCATCATGTCCGGCTCAGCGGTGATCACCAATGCATTTGAGTCTTCGTGTGAATCGATGCTGACATTACGGTTAGACGAAGTACGACGAGCATTGCCAGCGCCGGCAGTTTCTTCGGCCTGAATACTGTCGCTTACACCCTGGAGGACCTTTACCAGATCTTCGGCTTTGGCGTAGTTGAGGAAAATAACCCGGGTATTACCGTTGGTTTCGAGCTCCTGATCCATGCGCTGTACCAGGTTGATCAGACGTTTGCGGGCTTTGGAGTCGCCGCTTACGATAACGCTGTTGGTGCGGTCATCGGCTACTACGCGAGGTTCACTTTTACCGCCCGCAGCTTGCTTACCCTGTGATTTGTTGATGCTTTCTATTATGCGTACCATTTCAGAAGCAGAGGCGTATCGCAGCTTAACAATGTCGACTTCCTCGTCACCGGCACGGTCGACCCTTTCGATGATCTCCACCAGTCGGTTTACTACTGCGGCACGGCCGGTTAGCATCATGACATTCGATGGGTCGTGGCTCACTACGTTACCACCGCCAGCCTGATCGTTAAGCTGGCGTAAAATCGGTGCCAGTTCACGTACCGGCACGTTATACACCGGAATAACGCGAGTGATCATTTCGTCACCGTCGAGGTTCGCGTTTTCTACCACCGGAATATTGGAGGTTTTGGCGTCTTTAGAACGGACTACCTTTAAAATGCCGTTGGGCATTTCAACCACCGCAAAATCGTACACCTGCAGCACGTTTAAGAAGAACTGATAATACTGTTCCTCGTTCAGCATATCGTAGCTGATGACGCTGATTTTGCCCCTTACGTTGGGGTCTACAATGATGGTTCTTTGCAGGTTTTTACCAACAATCGTAATAAATTCGTTGATATCCGTATCCTGAAATTTGGGCATACGATCGATTGCCGCTGCCTGCACACATAACAGTGTGGTGCAGATTGCTACGCTCATTCGGGTCAACCAGGTTCGACCAACTCGCCTCATGTTTTATTCCTGTTTAGTATTTTACTTGCTTAAATTATTGCTCTGGCATGTCCAGATACAGTGTAATGTACTCGCCTTCGCGGGTCACCGTCAGCTCGATGGACTGCGCTGTTCTTAATTCGCCCATGGCCTCTCTGGCCTGCGCCGGATCGGTTAAGTCCAACCCGTTTATCTGAATAACAATGTCGCCGTTTTGTAACCCCACTGACTCAAACAAGCTGGGATTCTTACCCGGCTTTACTTTATAACCGGCCATCTGGCCGCCTTCGAGTGCCGGAGTAACGGTAATAAAATCAATAAAGCTGGACGGGCTCTCGCGCAGCGCCTCGGTGGCTGCCACGGCTTCGTCACTTAACTCGCGAGCTGGCTGAGGGCTGTTATCGATTCTGCCCATGGTTGCACTGTTGTTATTATTGTCCCGGGTAATTCTGCCGGTAGCCGATGATTGTTGTGCCGCGCGGCGCTTGGTAAAATCAAGACCATCGAGCATCAGGGTTTCGTGGCGACCGCCATTTTTAATAATCACGCGGTCGGTATGGACCTGATAAAGCGTGGCATTGGTGCCGTCAATCTTCTCGCCAATGGCGTAGGTTGCCTGTTTGCCGCGATTTTCAATGATAGCAGTGCCCTGATCTTCAGCGCTGGTAGATACTACGCCGGAGAGCACCAGATTAAGCTGGGTTTCCGGTGCATCGGTAATGGTTTCCTGTACCGGCGGTGGTGCAGCTTTATTTACCTCGCCAAATAAGTTCAGGCGTTGTATTTGGGTAATGTCGACCCCACGTTGGGAGTTTGATGACGCCCCGGCGGAGCCGCGACCAGCGGTGTTGAGCCCGGACAGGCTGGCATTGCTGTCTGGCTCGGGAATGAGTTTCCAGGTGATTTCAGCAGCGAAAGCGATAAGATACAGGCACAATAACACCACCACCGCGAGTCGAAGGCGTGGTTGGTGGGCGCTAAATAAGGCCGGTAAATTTTGTAAGCTGGATTGATTTAATATCATCTGAAAACAACTAATTGGTGAACAAATAACCGCGAAAAAACGTTCCCATCATAGCCTAGTCTGCGCGGGGGCAACAACATTAATCCGATCAGGTTAAAATTATATTACAGTTTAGTAATTAAACGCATGAGAAAAACCGATGGCTAATGATGCAACCAATGAACTAAAGGTCCGGTTGGACAAATGGCTCTGGGCAGCGAGGTTAACCAAAACCCGCGCACTGGCAAGAGACCTGATTCAGGCCGGAAAAGTTCACTACAACGGGCAAAAAAGCAAGCCGGGTAAAATTGTTGAGCCCGGTGCAGCCATTCGGGTGCCTGCCGGCTGGGATGTAAAAGAGCTCATAATTCAGGACGTTTCTGAAAAACGCCTGCCAGCCAAAGACGCTCAGCTATTATATGAAGAGACGCCGGAAAGCATCGCTAAAAGGGAAGAGAATCAGGCCGCCCGAAAATCGCAAAGTTTCCATAATCCGCGACCGGAAAGCCGGCCCGACAAAAAACAGCGTCGCGAACTTATTAAATTTAAACATCAGTGATAACACTGGTGACAGACAGGAAATACCATGAATCAGTTTGATCAGTTACATCGTTATTTATTCACTGATGCCAGCGTGCGCGGTGAATTGGTTAGATTGCAGGACACTTTAAAGCCAATCGTACACAGCACCGATTATCCGCAGGTCATTCAGCAACTGCTGGCCGAGATGGCCGCAGCCACCAGTTTGTTAACCGCCACCCTCAAATTTGAAGGGGAAGTGGGGCTGCAAATTCAAAGTCAGGGCAAAGTGCGCTACGCCGTGGTCAATGCCACCCACGAACAAACCCTGCGGGGCGTTGCCCGCTGGGACGAGGAAGCCGATTTATCAACCGCGAGCTTTGCCGATCTGGTGGCTAACGCTGTGCTGGTTATTACCATTACGCCTACCGAGGGGGAGCGGTATCAGGGCGTTGTAGCGCTCGATAAAGGCTCGTTGGCCGGCTGTATTGAAGATTACTTTGAACGCTCAGAACAACTGGCAACCCGCGTGTTTATTCACACTGACTTAGCAGACAAAAACGCACCTAAAGTGGCCGGGATGTTTTTGCAGGTAGTGCCGACCAGCAGTGAAGCCACCAACGTGACTGCCGACAGTGAATTTGAACACCTGTGTACATTAACTGAAACCATGACCAGTGAGGAGCTTTTTGCCTTACCTGCTCAGGATGTATTGTACCGGTTGTATCATGAACAAACCGTTGAAGTGTATGCCCCTGAAGCGGTGACGTTTGCCTGTACCTGTTCCCGGGAACGTAGCGCCGAAGCATTGCGCAACATCGACAAAGCCGAACTGCTGGCCATCATTAAAGAAGAAGGTTCTATCAATATGAACTGTCAGTACTGCCACACAGAATATCGCTTCGATGAAATTGACGTGGAAGCGTTAAAAAGTGGCTATAACAGCGCACCAGAAGCTTCACAGTAAGCGGTTTATTGATGGCTGACTTTCATATTAAAGCGCTTGAGCTGGCCAGAGCCGGTGACTGGGATGGCTCTCACGAACTGGTTCAGGACTATAACGATGAATATTCCTGCCTGGTCCACGGCTATTTGCACCGGGTTGAAGGTGATGAGTTTAATGCCCGTTACTGGTATACCCGGGCTGGCACTTCGATGCCGGCGAATTCACTGGAACAAGAGTTGGCGCGCCTGGAGAGCCTGGTGCGCGGCAACGGCTAGCCGGGCGAAGTTAACCCTTTTCTCATACTTTTACTTGTATGCGGCGGTGATTACCAGATTTGTTAAGTACATTAACGAAATCACGCGCTGCATACGAATTCTTATTGATGTGCCCACAGGTTCGATGCTATTGCTAACGTAGTCGGCTTTTATCTGGGAGCCGGAACGACGCGTTTGACGGAGAACTAATGAATCGAACCCTGGCCACTACCGTTATTTTCAGCGGCTTTTTTCTGCTCGGTATTTTGCTACTAATGTGGGGGATCCTGCTGCCTCGTATGGCGGCAGAGCTGACCATGAGCAGTTTTGTTAGTGGCGCGTTGTTTACGCTGTTTTCACTGGGCATGATGATGGGGGCGATTATTGGTGGCAAATATGCGTCGCGATTTGAGTTCTTACCGTTGTTTGCCAGTTTATCGCTGGTGAATGCCCTGTTCATCGTTATTGCCGGCTTAATGCCAAACTGGCACGGATTGCTGGTTATTGTGTTTATTGTTGGCGTACTGAGCTCCTGTAAAATTACCATTGGCCATACGGTTATCGCCCAGCTCTATGTGGAAAAGCGCTTTGCCATGATGGGCATTATGGATTTTATGTTTAGCCTGGGCACGCTGGTGGCGTCTTTTTACGTGTCGCTTATCTTTTTGTGGCAGGCTAACTGGCGCTTACCGCTGTACTTTCTGGCCGGTTTGTGGGTTATTCTGGCGCTGTTTACTTTCTTAAGTGTACGTAATGCCAATGCAAAATTACCGGTTGAGAAACAGCAGGAATCGGCGCCTAAACAAACTCTGGCGTTTGCAACTATCGTGCGTCAGCCGGTGTTTTTATTGTTGGCGGTAGCCAGTTTTGGCTATGGTGCGGTGGAATTTGGTACGGTTAATTGGTTTGTGAGTTACGCGCAGCAGGGGCTGGGTTTCGACGGGGATGCCGCCCGTTTGTTATTAGCCGGCTTTACCGGCGGGATGGCGTTGAGTCGGTTGTGCTTTGCCTGGTTTCTTCGCTGGTTTAGCGTACACCGCTTAATGGTGGTGCTGGTCACTATGCTGCTGGCCGGTGCCATTGTTGCCAAGCTGGGCGATACCTTTATGCCGATAATGCTGGGTAACTTCCTGTTAGGTCTGGGGCTTGGCGGGCTCTTCCCGTTAATCCTCTCTGCCGCCATGAATATCGACAGCGAAAAAGGCCCGTTGCTATCAGGAATAACTATTCTTGGTAATGCCATGGGAGTGCAGTTGGTGTCGCTTGGCACCGGCGCCTGGGCCGGGATGGCTTCTATTGAAGTAGCTTACTGGGCCGTGCCGATGGCGGCGGTGCTACTGTGGAGCGCAACCTGGTTTTACAGCCGCATTATTAAGCAAGGCTAGGCCGTATTTTACAGCCCCTCGCTGGGCAGCCAGAATTCAGCAATCAGGCCTTCCTCGGGATGATTGCGCAGGTTGATCTGCCCGCCATGCATCTCGATAATACGCTTGGTGATGGCCAGTCCAAGTCCTGAGCCGCCAGAGTTGCGCGCTGAGTCGCCCTGAGAGAAGGGGCGGAAGACGTTTTCCAGACTATCCTCAGGAATGCCCTGACCAAAGTCCCGAACTTTACAGACCACCCGGTTCTGCTTCTTGTCAAAATAGGTGGTGATTTCTATATGGTTACTGCCGTAGCGGAAGGCGTTTTCAATCAGATTATCCAGCACCCGTTTGAGGGCGACTTTACGCAATGGAATATTCGGCAGCGGATTGAGCTCCAGATGAATGGACTGACGATCTGCCGCGGAAGGATTAAACTGCTGATTGGTATTGCGGGCGTCGGTTAATTCGGTAATTAACGGGTTCAGGTTGGCGATGGTCTGGCGTTCCTGTTGTTCCTGCCGGGCGTATTCGATGAACTGATCAATAATCGCATTCATATCTTCAATATCGCTGACGATGCCCTCTTTCACCCAGTCCTGGTCTTCGGGCAGCATTTCGGTGGCCAGGCGAATGCGGGTAAGTGGGGTGCGCAGATCGTGGGAAATCCCCGCCGTCATTACCATGCGATCATGCTCTAACTGCTTGATACCCTGGTTCATGCGGTTAAACGCTTTGGTTACCTCAATCATTTCGCTGGTGCCATCTTCCTTCAGTGGCGGCGGGAACTGACCCCTGCCCACTTTGATAGCGGCGCGTTGCAGTGCGCTCAATGGCCGGTTAAGACGAAATACAAACAGCCAGCCACCACCCACACTTAAAATACCAATTAGCAACAGGTACAGGGTTAACGGAAAGATATTGGCTTCACTCAAACCGTAAACTGGAACCCGGATCCAATTATCTGGCAGGCTGGCGATTTTTATCCAGACATAATAGGGCGTGGATTGCTGATCTAGCTGGGGCGCACTAATGCGTACTTCGGCTTTTTCTTGCAGCTGCTCGGTGACCTGGGCAGACATAAACTGATAAAAGGTAGCCTGGCCGAGTCGGGCAGCCTTGGCCTCGGTATCAGTAAAAATACGAATGCCGGTTTGTGCCTTTAGAGTACGCAGGTACTCCGGGTCGTCAAGTTCGTCCAGCTGGGTTTTGAGTGTGGCAGCCTGGGTGGCAATCAGGCTGTTGATTTGCTCGTAACTGGGTCGGATAAAATACATGGTGACCGACAGGTATGATACTACCTGGTTGATCAACAATAAAACGCCAATCAGCAGTACGGTTTGGCCAAAGGCGCTTTTAGGGAGTAATCGCACTGATTAATTACTGGGCAACCGCGCCGTCCGGCACGAATACATAACCTAAACCCCATACCGTCTGGATGTAACGTGGATTGGCCGGATCTTCCTCCAGCATGCGGCGCAGGCGTGATACCTGAACGTCGATGCTGCGTTCCAGGGCGCTATAGTCCCGACCTCTGGCCAGGTTCATCAGTTTGTCGCGAGACAACGGCTCTCGGGGGTGAGTAACCAGTGATTTTAATACCGCAAATTCGCCGCTGGTGAGTGACAGGGATTTGCCGTCGTCGGTCATCTCGCGGGTGGCCAGGTTTAACCGGTAGGTGCCAAACTCGACAATTTGTTCTTCCATGGACGGCGCGCCGGGGGCCTCGTGTGTCTGACGACGCAGCACGGCTTTCGCCCGGGCCAGCAGCTCCCGCGGATTAAATGGCTTTGGCAGGTAGTCATCGGCACCCATTTCCAGCCCGATAATGCGGTCTACCTCATCGCCCTTGGCGGTTAACATGATTATTGGCATCTTGCTTTCTGCCTGACGCATACGACGGCAGATAGACAAGCCGTCCTCACCGGGCAGCATCAGATCAAGGACCATCAAATGAAAGTTTTCACGTTCTAACAGGCGGTCCATCTGCTCGGCATTCGCCGCGCTTCTTACCTGAAAGCCCTGCTCCACAAGGTAGCGCTCAAGCAAGCTACGTAACCGCATATCGTCATCGACGACTAATATTTTTGATGTTTCCTGACCCATTTCTGCCTCACTGACAACCGCGTTCCGGTATCACTATAACCTTAAGTGATACCGGACAAAAGTGCTCAAATGTTTCGAACCGGCACGGATTGTTACAAAGCGTGTCAGGCGTGTAATTCAGGCAACGCCGGGCATGATATAAGTGGCCACTCCATAAACCAGCGCGTAGCCAACGGAATAGGCAATAAGTAACAGCAAAAAGTACTTGCCGTAACGGGCGAAACTCAGGCCCTTAACCTTACTCATGGTCACAATGCCAGCTGCCGAGCCGATGATGAGCAGAGAGCCACCTACGCCTACGGCATAAGTCAGTAACATCCATTCACTCACCGACATGCCAATATTGGCTTTAAGCAATGCGGCCGTTAGCGGTACGTTGTCGATTAAGGCCGAGGTTGCACCCATTACATAATTAGCTACCAGTGGCGGGAAGACCTGGTATAGATACAGCAACGAGTGCAAGGCTTCGATATGCTCCAGCATACCCACTAACAGCAGTACACCCAGGAAGAACAGCAAGGTATCGAACTCTATATAGCGGATGTAATCCATAATAGGGTCCTGGTCATCATCTTCGCCCATATGGTTGGCCACCAGAAACATAATCGCCATACCCGCGAGGAAGGTCAGCATGGGCGGAATGGCATACAACACGTTAAGGATCAGCGTTGAGATAATGGTGCTTAAGAAAATACCCGCGATCACATAGTCGATAGTATTGGTGGCATAGGTCGTTTTACGAATTTTTACTTTGCCGGTCATGCCGATGCTCAGTAATCCGGTGAGTACCATTACGGCCAGGAACGAGGGCACCAGCAGCCAGAACAACTGGGTTATGGTGACTTTCTTCTGCATAAAGATCATCAAAGTGGTGACATCCCCGGTAATCAGCGACACGCCGCCGGAATTGACCGCGAAAACTACCAGTACCGCAAAGCGCATAGTTTGATTAAAGGGCAGTCCCAGTGATAACACCATGGCGATAGACACCAGCGTAGCGGTAATGTTGTCTGCCAGCGAGGAGAAGCAAAAACTAAACAATGCGGTGATCAACATCAGCTTTTTGAGTGAAATGTTGGTTGGCATCACCAGATTCAGCATATTGGCAATCAACCCCTTGCGGTTGAGATAAGCCACAAAGGTCATGGCTGCCACCAGGAATAACCACAGGGTGGAGATTTCGGTAATGTTATGCAGTAAGCCTTCGTTAACCGCGTCGGTAGAGCCCGGGTTGTCGGCAGAGATAAACAGGATCATCCAGGCCAGCGTGCCAAAAAACAGGGTGATCTTAGCTTTGTTGATATGCAGGACTTCTTCGAACATCACGCCAAGGAGGGCCAGGGCGGCCAGGGTAATAAGAATGGTATCTATCATGAGGGGGGATTCCGCAATTTCAGTGGCCGTATTTTACGGCGAAGCCCTCGCCAGTAAAGGGGCTAAGCGGTCAATGAGGGGTATCAGGCGTTAATAGTTAGTATTCATTTTGGTTATAAAATACTTTGGTCTTACAACTAAAGCGCGAGGTAAACTGGCCGTCGGCTATTCCATAGGCAGACGGGTAGAGGCCTTCACCTCGCGCAGCGAAATATTTGAGCGAATGGCAGAAATGCCGGGGGAGTTTACGCAATACGTTCTCAACAAACTCGCTGTAGTCATCGAGAGCTTTCGCTACCACCTGCAGCATGAAATCGGTTTCGCCTGTAGTGTTATGACAAGAAAGGACATTTTTGGAATGAAGAATTAGGCTCTCGAATTTCCGGGTGCTGATCGGATCAGGTACGGGTTAGCCCGGGTCATTGGTTGGCAGTACGCGGTTGCGGGGGCGTTGGATTATCGGCTGTGATGAATAAGGATAAGTCGACTTCAGTTGGCGTGACAGTGGTAACAGAGTTTTAAAAACGGGGTTTAATAGAAGTGTACCGGAGCGCCTTTCGTAGCAGGCGCTCGGTGAATGTTGCTGGCTATTGCACCCAGTCCATCTGATAGCCGCGGCTTTTCTTGCGCTTCATCAGATCTTCAATCAGTGGTGTTAGAATAAGCTCCATGGCCAGGCCCATCTTACCGCCGGGCACCACCAGCGTGTTGATGCGCGACATAAAAGAGCCGTCGATCATTTGCAGCAGATAAGGAAAGTCGACGTTTTTCATTTCTCGGCGGAACCGCACCACCACGAAGCTTTCATCCTGAGTGGGTATTTCACGAGCGCTGAACGGGTTTGAGGTATCTACCGTGGGCACACGCTGAAAGTTTATGTGGGTGCGGGAAAACTGCGGTGTGATGTAATGGAAGTAATCGTCCAGGCCACGCACAATGCTGCTCATCACCGCTTCCCGGGAATGACCCCGGTCGGTGGTATCGCGCACAATCTTCTGGATCCATTCCAGATTAACAATGGGCACCATGCCAACCAGTAAATCCACATACTGAGACACATCGATGTCTTCGGTTTTAACGCCGCCATGTAAGCCTTCGTAAAACAACAGGTCCGTATCATTAGGTAATTCCTGCCAGGGCGTAAAGGTACCAGGCATCTGATTAAACGGCACGGCATCGTCAAAGGTGTGCAGGTACTGACGAAACCGGCCTGTACCATCTTCTGCATACTGGCTGAATAAGGTCTCGAGCAACGAAAAATCATTGGCTTTCGGCCCGAAGTAGCTGATGTGACGCCCCTGCTCTTGTGCTTTACGTATTTCTACTTCCATTTCCGGACGGGTAAAGCGATGAAAGCTATCGCCGCCAACATACGCCGCATCAATTTTCAGGTTACGAAAAATATGCCGAATTGCATTGGTGGTGGTGGTGGTGCCAGAACCAGATGAACCGGTAATAGCAATAATGGGATGTTTTACCGACATGCGCACTCTTTTGGGCTGATGATGATCCGAAATACCAGACTCTTAGTTGGCCTGTGTCAGATACTCAATAAGATAATCCCTATTTATAAGCTTGTGGGCGGCAATAATCAACCCTGATGCGAATCGGTGGCCTGTCCGGCTGGGAGTGATTTACCGCAGTGAGGGCAGTACTGATAGGTGCTCGTGTGTTGATTTTGCTGATTATATTCCTGTGCAATGTCGATCAATAAATTGGCCTGATCATCGTCGAGCCCGAGGGTTTCCCGTAGCTGATTCAGGCGTGATAATTCATGGGGCGATAAGCTGCCATCGGCAATGACTTCCATTACATGCTTACGAAAGGTATCGCGCCGCAAGCGTAATTGCTCGGATAAACGGGAGGCCAGAATACCTGCTGGTAAAGCAAAGATCCCTACCCCTAAAATAGTTATTGCACCGCTGAATATCTTGCCCAGCGGCGTAATCGGCGTGACGTCGCCGTAACCTACAGTGGTCAGCGTATTGATTGCCCACCAGAGTGCGGCCGGAATGCTGCCAAAGGCATTTGGTTGGGCGTGTTGTTCTATGTAATACATGCCGGTGGCGGCGAGCACCATTACGATAACCAAAACCGATACTGCGGCCGCGAGCACACGTAGCTCTTTACGAATAACGGTGTACAGCAGGTTAACTGAACGGGAGTAGCGACCGAGTTTTATCAATCGGGTAAGCCGCAATAACCGTAAAATACGCAAATCAAAGGCAATAAACATGCTTAGATAAAAGGGCAGTATCGCGGCTAGATCTACCAATGCCATGGGCGTAAACATGTAGCGTAAACGCTGCTGCCAGGATTTGCTGTATGGTGCCTGGCGGTAGCTGGCGGTTTGCGGTGCACTGGTGGCGCTCCATACGCGGGCTACATACTCCAGGGTAAACACCACCACCGAAAAAATCTCAAATGCATAGAGTTGAGGGTGCCATTGCCGGTGCAGTGACTCTACCGTTGATGCCATTACCGCCACTGTATTGAGCAGGATAAGAACAATCAGGAACAGGTCAAATACCCGGCTAAGGTGATCGCCCTTTCGATGGGGCTCAAGAATATGATAAATACGGTTGCGAATTGGCTGGTAGCTCATTAAAACTCCTCAGTACTCCTGTTTTACTCTAACCGTTAGCAATCATGTTGAGCAAGTCTGGCCGGCGGGCAGGCTTGAGCTATCACAATTTTTGGGTATTTAGCGATTCAGTGTAATTTTTCTGCGCCATAGCAGACTACCTGTATAACCCTTTCACTTACAGGATATATGATATGGAATTTTTAACGCAGCTTTTCGACAATACCTCACCGGCTCAGTTTGCCGTTGTCGGTGCATCGGTGCTATTTGTGTGGTTTTTACCCGCCATGGTGGCCATGATGTTTAACCGTAAACAGGTAAAGCTGATTGCCCTGGCGTGTATACCTGCCGGCTTTTCCCTGATCGCCTGGGGTGGCGTAATGGTATGGGCATTCACGGGTAACATGGTTAACCGGTTTAATAAAAAACCGGCGACTCAGGAATAAGACCTTGATAATGGGCCAGATGGTGTTTCAGAAAAACAAGCCGCTCTGGTGAGCGGCTTGTTATTTTCTAACTTTATTTGGCTAAACCAGCCTGCTCTCGCGCCATTGCCCGATAGGCAATATCGTTGCGGAAGTAGACGTCTTTCCAGTCAATGGCTTTGACCAGCTGATAAGCCTGTTGTTGGGCTTCGGTAACACTGTTACCCAGCGCCGTGGCACAAAGCACGCGACCACCGCTGGTAACTACTTCACCGTCTTTCAGCGCAGTGCCTGCATGAAATACTTTGCCGTCCAGTTTTGCCGCTTCATCTAAGCCCGAGATCACATCGCCTTTGGCATAATCGGCAGGATAGCCACCGGCCGCCAGCACTACACCAACGGCAGCGCGGGAGTCGAAGTCAATCTCAATACCTTCCAATTCGCCGTCACAGGCTTTCAGGCAGAGCGCTACCAGATCTGACTGTAAACGCAGCATGATAGGCTGGGTTTCGGGGTCGCCGAAGCGGCAGTTATATTCAATAACCTTAGGCGTGCTGTCGGCCATAATCATCAGGCCGGCATACAAAAAGCCGGTGTATGGATACCCTTCTTCGGCCATGCCATTAACGGTGGGATAAATCACTTCATCCATAATGCGCTGGTGGATATCAGGCGTTACAACCGGTGCCGGTGAGTAAGCGCCCATGCCGCCAGTGTTAGGGCCGGTATCACCGTCACCCATACGCTTGTGATCCTGGCTGGTGGCAAACGCCGAAACGTTCTTGCCATCGACCATGACGATAAAAGACGCTTCTTCACCGTCAAGGAATTCCTCGATAACCACACGGCTACCGGCTTCACCAAAGGCGTTACCTGCCAGCATATCTTTAATGGCGTCTTCAGCTTCTTCCAGCGTCATGGCAACAATAACACCTTTACCCGCAGCAAGGCCGTCGGCCTTCACTACGATAGGCGCGCCTTTTTCACGTACGTAAGCCAGCGCTGGCTCAATCTCGGTGAAGTTCTGGTAATCGGCGGTTGGGATCTGGTGGCGGGCCAGAAAATCCTTGGTAAAGGCTTTAGAACCTTCCAGCTGTGCAGCGCCTTTACTCGGCCCGAAGATCTTAAGACCTTCTGCCTCAAACGCATCTACCACACCTATTACCAATGGCGCTTCCGGCCCAACAATGGTGAGTCCGATAGCGTTTTCCTTGGCAAATGCCACCAATGCTTCTACGTCAGTCGCTGAGATATCAACATTAGTTAAGCCCGCTTCGGTGGCTGTGCCGGCATTACCCGGTGCAACAAATACGTCGGTTACGCCAATCGATTGTGACGCTTTCCAGGCCAGCGCGTGTTCGCGGCCACCACCGCCAATTACAAGTACCTTCATTAAGAGTGTTCCGTAAAGTTATTCAGGTTTCATAAATTTTAGGGTCATTCGGTCACTTTCACCAATAGCCAGATAGTGAGCGCGTTTTTCGTCGCCCAGGCGTAGGCTTGGTGGCAGTGTCCAGACACCCCGTGGATGATCTGCAGTATCCATTGCGTTGGCGTTAATCTCGCTGGTTGCGACCAGTTTAAAGCCGGCTTTTTCCGCCATCTCAATCACGTATGATTGTTTCATGTAGCCAGAAGATTCCATCTTATCGTCGGCGTCAGACTCCGGTAAACGGTGATCAACAACACCCAGAATACCGCCTGGTTTCAGCGCTTTATAAAAGGTTTTCATGGCATTTGCCACGCCGTCCTTCTTATCGGCCATATACCAGTTATGCACATTGCGGAATGTCAGTACGCGGTCGGCACTGCCGGCTTTCGCAACATCAAGTTGCTCAAGCGGATCAAAAGCGGTTAGCTCTACTGCGTTAAACGGCCCATCGCTGGCCATTTTCTCTTTAAAGTTGGCTAACAGGCGGTTGTAGTAACTGGGTGAGTCAGCTTTCACATTGAAGTGCGCGGCAACCAGTTTACCGTCTTCTTCCAGTAATGGCGCGAGGATGTTTGAGTACCAGCCACCGCCTGGCAGAATTTCCACCACGGTCATGTCAGGCTGAACATCAAAAAAGCGCAGGGTTTGCTGAGGGTGACGGTATTCGTCACGCAGACGCTCCTGGCTCGAACGTGTATCGCTGGCTACTGCATCAGCAATGGCATCGGCATTGGCTGTAAAAGCCGGTGTCGCCAGTAAGCTGGCTAGTAATAGAACCGCAGATTTACGCATTTGGTATTTCCCTTCTGTCATTAACAACGTGTTGTTTATACTGCATTACTCATCAGATCGTTTAATGAGCAATGACTCTTGCGCTAGCCTAACACAAAATTTTTACATTCGTGATGTCAGGCCAACGCAAAAACACGTTACACAGCGTATGCTGAATTAGTGACGGAAGTGACGCATGCCGGTAAACACCATGGCAATGCCGTGCTCGTCTGCCGCGGCGATAACTTCATCGTCACGCATAGAGCCACCCGGTTGAATTACGGCTTTAATGCCAGCCGCTGCGGCAGCATCAATGCCGTCGCGGAATGGGAAGAATGCATCAGAAGCCATCACTGAGCCTGCTACTTCCAGATCTTCATCCGCCGCTTTAATGCCGGCAATTTTGGCTGAATACACACGGCTCATCTGGCCTGCGCCCACACCAATGGTCATGCTGTCTTTGCAGTAAACAATGGCGTTAGATTTAACGTACTTGGCCACTTTCCAGCAGAACATCAGATCGCGCAGTTGCGCTTCGGTAGGTTGTACTTTAGACACTACTTTCAGGTCTTCCATATCAACCATGCCAAAGTCACGCTCCTGGATCAGCAGGCCGCCGTTAACCCGTTTAAAGTCGTAACCTTCCGTTAACTGGCCAGCCCAGTCGCCGCAAACCAGCAGACGTACATTTTTCTTGGTGGCTACAATGTCGGTCGCGGCTTGCGATACCGATGGTGCGATGATCACTTCAACAAACTGACGGTCGATAATGGCCTGTGCGGTAGTGGCATCCAGCTCGCGGTTAAATGCGATAATGCCGCCAAAGGCAGACGTCGGGTCGGTTTTAAAAGCGCGGTCGTAGGCTTCAAGGATATTTTCACCCAGTGCCACACCACAAGGATTTGCGTGCTTGACGATAACACAGGCTGGTTCGTCGAACTCTTTCACACACTCTAAAGCGGCGTCGGTATCGGCGATGTTGTTAAACGACAGCTCTTTACCATTTAATTGCGTAGCGGTAGCAACCGAAGCTTCCTGAATGTTATTTTCAACGTAAAAAGCAGCAGACTGATGGCTGTTTTCGCCGTAGCGCAAATCCTGCTTCTTGCTGACCTGAATATTGTAGGTCCGCGGGAATTCGCTGTGCTCGTGCTCGCAGTCATCAGCACAGTCGGTTGAATCCAGTCGTGCGCCGAAGTAGTTAGCAATCATGCCATCGTATTCAGCCGTGTGCTCGAATGCCTTGATAGCTAAATCAAAGCGCGTGTTGTAGGTCAGGGACCCTTCGTTACCCTGCATTTCGCTGAGTACGCGTGGGTAATCCGCCGCATTCACCACGATAGTGACATCTTTGTGGTTTTTCGCCGCCGCACGCACCATAGTTGGTCCGCCGATATCGATATTCTCGATAGCGTCTTCTAAGGTGCAGTCTTCTTTTGCCACAGTGGCCGCAAACGGATACAGGTTAACCGCCACTAAATCGATAGGGCCAATGTTATTTTCTGCCATCACCGCCTCGTCGGTACCACGACGGGCTAAGATGCCACCATGAATTTTAGGGTGTAAGGTTTTCACCCGGCCGTCCATAATCTCTGGGTGTCCTGTGTAGTTTGACACTTCAATAACGGGCAGCCCCTTGTCAGCGAGTAGCTTGGCGGTGCCACCTGTCGACAGCAGCTCAACGCCTGCTTCGTGTAGTGCAGTCGCGAACTCAACAATGCCGGTTTTGTCTGAAACGCTTAACAGGGCTCGTTTGATAGGTTTTGGTGTTTCCATAGTGGTATTTTGCTTCGATGAGGTTAATAACAATGGTGTGGGTGTCCGGAGTGTCTCTATTTTATCCGCCTTTGCCTCCGGAACCAGACAGGGCGATTAAAACAAAAAGAGCACCAAAAGGTGCTCTTATGTGGGCCAGGCCCGCAGGGCTTAGTTCATGCCATACTGCTTTAATTTTTTGCGCAGGGTGCCACGGTTGATGCCCATCATGATTGCTGCGCGGGTTTGGTTGCCGCGAGTGAAAGTCATAACTTCTTCCAGTAAAGGCGCTTCAACTTCGGCCAGTACCATTTCGTACAGGTTGTCGATGTTGGTGTTGTCTAACTGCTTCAGGTACTTGTTGACTGCTTGCTTAACAGAGTCACGCAGTGGTTTTTGTGCCTGAGTTTGTGACGGAGTAGTTACAGTAGTTGTAAAAGGAGAAGTTACATTTTGATCGAACATAATACTTTCTTGCTCTTTTGTTAATCAGTCTTAAGCTGCCGGTGAGATCTGTCGGGCCTCGCCATCAGGCAGCACGTTGTTAAAGTAGTGGTCAATGGCCTGCAGTTGCTCTTCGGCAGACTCCAGCGCATTAAACACTTTACGGAACTGACGATCCTTATCATGCTCCATCAAATACCAACCCACATGTTTGCGGGCAATACGAACACCGTTTTCCTCGCCATAAAAGGCATGAACCGCTGTTACGTGTTCTTTAAGCACCGAATGTTGTTCCATTAATGATGGTGGGGCCAGTCGTTCACCGGTATTCAGAAAGTGGGAGACTTCTCTGAATATCCACGGATTGCCCTGGGCACCGCGGCCAATCATTAATGCATCAGCTTCAGTATACTCAAGCACTTCCCTGGCTTTTTCTGGTGAGGTTATATCACCATTGGCAACTACCGGAATCGACACCGCCTGCTTAATGTTGCGGATAGTGTCGTACTCGGCAAAACCTTTGTACATACAGGCACGGGTTCGACCATGAACGGCCAGTGACTGAATGCCATTTTCCTGTGCAATGCGGGCAATCTCCACCCCATTGCGGTTGTCCGTGTCCCACCCTGTACGGATCTTCAGGGTGACGGGAACTGACACAGCGTCTACTACCGACCGAACAATGGATTCCACTAAATCCGGATATTGCAGTAGTGCTGAACCTGCCAGCTTTTTATTTACTTTCTTGGCAGGGCAACCCATATTGATATCAATAATCTGGGCGCCGTTGGCAACATTAAATTTTGCTGCTTCTGCCATTAAGTCGGGGTCGGCTCCGGCAATTTGCACAGAACGAATTCCTGACTCCCCGCTGTGATCCATGCGTTGCATAGACTTCGCTGTATTCCATACCCTTGGATTACTGCTCAGCATTTCCGACACAACCAAGCCTGCTCCCAGACGACGACAGAGCTGTCTGAAGGGCCTGTCTGTTACACCTGCCATAGGTGCTAACATTAGGTTGTTATCAAGTGTGTAAGTTCCAATTCGCATAAAAAACAACCTAACTTTGCGTAGAAAATAACCACCTGTCTGAAACGGGGCGCTAAGTGTACGCGTTTTCTGCAATCTTGAAAAGGCTAAAAATTACACAAAATTTGCGTGTTCACTCTTGACAAAGAGATTTCGTTTTTATGTCAAAGTAGTGACATTGACATTTAAGACAGGTCAACCAGTATCGTCGATAATTAACCGTGCCGACGGCCCGAAACTCGTGCCCATTCCTGCTCAATAGCGCTGGTATCGAGGGTGATATCACGGGCGTAAGCCTGTTCGATTCGTTCTACCTGCTCGGCGAGAATACCGGACAGCACCAGCAAGCCGTCCGTTTTACAATAGCCGGTGATCACATCCTGCAGTTCCAGTAACGGACCAGACAAAATATTAGCCATCACGATATCGGCTTGAAGTGTGGGTTGGTCTGCCGGCAAAAACACCTTTAGGCGGTCGGCTACCTTGTTGCGCTGGGCGTTGTCCATAGATGCCAGTAAAGCCTGCGGATCAATATCGATACCAATGACTTCTTTAGCACCGAGTTTTAAGGCCGCGATAGCCAGGATCCCCGAACCGCAACCAAAGTCGACCACCGTTTTACCTGCTACCTCTATGCCGTCCAGCCAGCGTAGGCACAGGGCAGTGGTGGGATGCGTGCCGGTACCAAATGCCAGACCCGGATCGAGCATAACATTTACCGCATCGGGCTCCGGCACATCGCGCCAGCTCGGGCATATCCACAAGCGCTCGCCAAATTTCATCGGGTGGAAGTTATCCATCCATTCGCGCTCCCAGTCTTTGTCTTCCAGCGGTTCCAGGCGGTATTTAAAATCCTTGCCAAGTACTCTGGCTTTTTCGAGACGCTTAATAATGGTCGGCATGTCGTCTGCGGCATCAAATAGTCCGACTACCTGGGTATCCGGCCATAACATCACTTCACCTGGTTTGGGCTCGTACATCGGGGTGTCTTTAGCATCCACAAAAGTAACAGCCTGAGCGCCATTGGCACTCATCATTCCGCCCACTTGTTCAGCTAACTCGGCAGATGTATCGATTCGTAATTGTAACCAGGGCATGGGATCCTCAGCGGTAGTGCGGAAAAGCGCAATTTTAACAGGGATGGCAATAATTGGTATCGGCGATTGCACAGCATAGCGATCGTTGCTCTTTTCATTTATGGTAAATAAAAACGTCGTATTAATAATAACAAAGCGGAACAGTCCGCCCGGAGAGAAAATATGAAACAAAGACTGCTTAGCATTCTGCTCGTCTGTTTCGTTGTATCCTGTGCCACGCAAACTCAGCCCGTGGTCGACAATAAATGGTTGGATGCACCGGTAGCTCAGCAGGTAGCAGCGATGAAGCGCGGTGAGTTAACTGCCGAAGCGCTGGTGGCTGGGTATCTGGCTCGCATTGAGTCGATCGATAAAAGCGGCCCGACGATAAACAGTATTTTGCTGGTAAACCCGAACGCGCTGGCTGAAGCCAGAGCAAAAGATGCGGCGCTCGCCAGTGGTGAGGCAACGGGCCCGCTGCACGGTATCCCGGTATTACTTAAAGATAATATTGAAACCCGGGATATGCCTACCACAGCAGGTTCACTGGCCTTACTTAATAATAATACCCGACGTGATTCGCCGTTGGTGGCCAGCTTGCGTGCTGCCGGGGCGATTATTCTGGGCAAAACTAACTTATCAGAATGGGCTAATTTTCGCTCAGAAGACTCCATCAGCGGTTGGAGTGCGGTAGGCGGGCTTACTCGCAACCCTCACGTGCTTTCCCGCACAGCTTGTGGTTCTTCTTCGGGCTCTGGTGCGGCTGTAGCGGCAGGACTGGCATCCCTTGCAGTCGGTACCGAAACTAACGGCTCAATTATTTGCCCGTCTTCAATGAACGGTATTGTAGGGTTTAAACCCACGGTGGGCCTGATCCCGCGTACGCATATTGTGCCCATTTCCGTGACCCAGGATACTGCCGGCCCTATGGCTCGCTCAGTAGCAGACGCCGCGCTGATGGCCTCAGTCATGGCCGGGCAGGATGAACAGGACGATGCTACTATGGCAGAAGCTCGACCAGAAGCCAGTGCGCTTGCCGCAGTTAACGGTAATATTCAGGGGCTGAAGATTGGCGTTATGCGTTATCGGCAGGGCAACAATCCGGCTATTATTGCGGCGGTCGACGCGGCCGTGGAAAAGCTAACTGCCCTCGGTGCACAGGTAGTTGAAATCGACAGCCTTGAACAGCCGGAGGATTTCTGGGCCAAATCTTATCTGGTATTGCTTGCAGAGTTTAAAACCACGCTGAATGACTATCTGTTGTCATCGCCGGCTGATTTGCCGGTGGCCAATCTGGATGAACTGATTGGTTTTAACCGCACGTCAAAACGGGAAATGCAGTTATTTGATCAGTCTATCTTTGAGAAATCCGCCGCCACCGAAGGCATGGCCGGTGAAGACTACCAGCAGGCACTGGCACTTGTGCGCAGCGCTACCCGCGAGCAGGGGATCGACAAGTTATTAAACGAATACGATGTGGATGTGCTGGTTGGGCCATCTAACAATCCGGCTTTCTTAATCGACGCCGTATACGGCGATAACGCACCGGAAGGTTATGTGGGGGTTGGCTATCTGGCAGCCATTGCCGGTTACCCGCATATTACCGTTCCGCTAACGACGGTGAAGGAGTTACCGGTGGGATTAAGTGTAATTGGCGGACAGTGGCAGGATGCACGGGTGCTTAACACTGGTCTGGCTTTTGAACGCGCCAATCAGTTTATTGCGACACCGGCGTTTTTACCTAACCGGTTGCAGGCTGAATCGGTTAACGGTATTCAGTCTCCTTACCAGAAACCGGCTCAATAATGAAAAAGGCGACGTTACCATGGGTAACGTCGCCTTCTTAAAACTTTTTGTTCTGCGTTTAGCCAGGCTTTTTCACCCACGCACTACACCAGCCGTTGGCATTGATTTGCTTGCCCGGGAAGATGGCACATGGACGCCATTCTGCGCCGGCATCACCCTGAATGTACATGCAGTTTGCACATTTTGAACCTTCAACGGTGGATTTATGGGTGTATTTCAGGGCCTTCGCGGTGGCATCTTCTTCGCTCAGATGCTCCTGAGCCTGCGCACGCAGGGCTACACCGCCTAATGTCATGCCAATTAGCGTGGTTCCGGAAAGTTTCAGAAAATCACGACGATTGACTGATTTCATAATATTACTCCAAAAAAGTTAACGAGAATGATTCTTTTTTACCTTGGTCCCAAAATGCAAAAACCTGCCGAGGCAGGTTTTTTGGAATCGCACATATTTATTAGTTTCTACTTATACAGGTTAAAAATGGATCTACCAACTGTAATTCCCCATTCTATTGATCTGCATTAAAAAGCTGCAACGGCGTTGGCGGCTTTTCCGCTTTGGCATAGGCCATTTTGGCTATCGGGCTGGCCCGATGATAAGTATCCAGTCCGGTAATGGCTGCCAGATCGAGCGAAGCTATCTCCACAGTGCCATCTTCAGTGATAACGCCTGGGTCAACCTGCACCAACTCGATTCTGCCAATGACCAGCTCGGTATTGTTAGCCTGAATGGGCAGGATGTCTTCCAGTCTCAGGGCAATACGCAGTGGACTCTCCGCCACAAACGGGGCGGCAAAACCTTTTTCCCAAAGCGGCGTAAAGCCTGCTTCATTAAATTCGCTGATCTCCGGGTTGTAGCGGGCTGAGGTTTGATGGCCATTAGCATAGTGGCTAACCGGCAACGCATTGATAGTGAACAAACCCGTTTGTTTAATGTTGCCCAGGGTGTCGCGAGTGACCGTGTGCGGACGCATGACCATGCCCATCAGAGGCGGGTTAGCACCGATATGAACCACCGAGCTGATGATTGCCAGGTTAGTTTGCTGCTGCTCGTTACAGGTGCCAATCAGGTTGGCGCTTTTGTAACCTGACAGGCTATTTATAAAATTAGCGCGGTAACGCTGTGCCATGGCATCAATGCCGGCTGCATCAATGGTTTCCATACTTATTCGTTCTCCATTTCGGCGCGGATATCGAGTTCGCCATTGCTATCGTAGATGGACACCAGGATGGGCTGACAACAAATCTGGCAATCCACCACCTGGCTCTGGCCGATATCGTTAATTTCGTCGACTTCGATATCATTGATAGTCATGCAGTAGGGGCACTCAAAAGTGCTGGCCTTGGTTAAACTCATAGTGCTTTGCCTTGGTCGTTGTTCTTTCTTGTTAGGCTATACGTATAACCGGCAAAGCTGGATTGAACAGGAGAGCAGATAGTTGGTCAAGCGAATAAACAATGGGCGCTGTTGTTGTTGCGGGCGAGCCCACTGGCTGACCTTTCATCATTTGATTCCGCGTAAAATGCATCGGCGTAATTACTTTAAAAAGCGCTACAGCAAAACTGAACTGGCCGACGGCATTATGGTGTGTCGCCAGTGCCATAATGGTATCCATCGCTTTTATGACGAAATGACCCTGGCCAAAGCCTTTTCATCGCTTGAGAGTCTTAAAGCGGATCCGCGCCTAAGCGAATATTTTGCCTGGGTGGCGCGGCAAAAAATTAAACCTGGCGGTTAGTCGAAACGGTAGAAATTTTTACTGAATGCTGTATATTTATACATGTTATAGGTTCAGGATCTGCAATGCGAAAAACTCTCCCAGAACGGTACTACCTCGATCACTTTTATGAATTTTTGCAATTTTTCGAGGGGGCTAACCAACCATTAGTTGATACCAAAACCGCGGCTTTTATTGAGGCTTTTCATGCACTGGAAAAAGATGATCAGTGTTTGATAGTGCGTGCTGCTAACCGCAAGTATCCGGTAGTGGTTAGCAAAACTTTTGACTACCCAGAAATTAACGCGCCATTAGAGCGGCTAACCCGGTTGCGTGAGACGGGCTGGTTTACCAGTATCAGCCAGGGCGACAGTTATTCGCTGGGCCAGGCAATGACAAAATCCGATCTACTGATACTACTCAAAGACAATGGCTGCCAGGCAAGCTCAACCTTAGCCAAACAGGCGTTAATTGATGAATTGGCAGGTGTCATGGCCCGTCAGCCGCTGGCGGTAATGGATGAGCTTAATGAGCAGTATTTGCTGCGCGCTTATGATGCGCCGCTCAGTTATTTATTGTTTTTGTATTTTGGTCATACCCGAGGCCGCCTTAATCAATTTTCTATGCGTGACCTTGGCGTTATGCGTACGCGGCAGGATGTCAGCCAACAGCTGGCAAGATTTGAAGGGCCGGATGCTGCTCGTGGAGCATTTTATTATGCGCGCCAGTTAACCACTTTTAAGCAACTGAACGAAGAAGAGAAAGTGCATTTTTGTCTGGATACTGACGTAACCGTGCATTGCCCAATCGGCCAGGATTACCGCGATCGGGTGTTATTCCAGATGGGAAGTTACTGGCTGGCTAAAGACGCGCCAAAAGCTCTGGCGTATTTGCAACAGGCCGGCAGCGACCAGGCCCAGGAAAAGTGGTTGCGGGAGAGTTATAAACTCGGTCATAAAGATGCGGTGCAACAAGCGCTCGAAGCTATTATTGACGATCCCGCCTCAGATACACTACTGGCCTTCGCGGAAGACTTTTATGCGCGTAAGTTTGATCGCAAGAGAACCTCTACCCTTACTGACATGCTGCGCGATGCTACTCACGTTGTGCAACTGGATGACATCCATAACCAATCGGTTGAGCAGGGGGTTATCAGCTACTACCGCCGTCAGGGACTAGCTGCTTACCGCTCTGAAAATCAGCCCTGGCGGATGCTATTCGGGCTATTGTTCTGGGACTGGCTGTATGGTGAATGGGGGTTGGTGAGTGAGTTCGACCGACGCCCGCAGGTACTTCGCTACAATGATTTTTACGATCGCTTTGGCAGCGATATTGAACAACAGCTCAATAAGTATTGCGCAAGTGCCGATACGCTGCACCGTTATCTGCTCAAACAAGCCAGTGCTCACTATGGCAAAGTAAACAGTATTTTTATGTGGCGGCAGGGATTACCGGAGAGCCTCAAAATACTGCTTGAGTGCACGAGCATGGATAACCTGCGCCAGTTTCTGGTGCTTATGTGTAAAGACTACGCCAGCCTGCGGGATGGCTTTCCGGATATTCTGGTAGTCGATAATAACATCCTGAGGTTTGAGGAAATAAAAGCGCCGGGCGATCAGTTGCGACGCAATCAGCTGATCACCATACAGCGTTTACGGCAGTGCGGGTTTGAAGTGGGGATCACCCAGGTAAACTGGTATCACGACCCAATGCAACCTTACGTTGTGGTGGATATCGAAACGACGGGCGGACAATCTGCCTATCACCGGATAACCGAAGTAGGCATGGTCAAGCTGATTGGCGGTGAAGAAGTGGCTCGTTGGCAGAGTCTGATTAATCCGCAGCGCCATATTCCCTCAAGAATTACCCAGTTAACCGGTATCAGCGATGACATGGTGGCCGGGGCGCCGGTCTTCGCCGAAGTAGCCGAAGACATTGAGGCTTTTACTAAAGACAGCGTGTTTGTTGCTCACAACGTCAATTTTGACTATGGCTTTATCAAACAAGAGTTTGCGCGTCTTGATCTGGACTTTAAACGGCCTAAATATTGTACCTGTGCACGAATGCGAAAAGCCTTTCCGGGGCTTAAGTCCTATGGGCTGGGAGCACTGTCTGCCCACTTCGATATCCGCCTGGAAAACCACCACCGAGCATTGGATGATGCGCAGGCTGCCGCTGAGCTTTTACGTCTGATACAGCGTAAAAGTGAAGAAGCTAAATAGCAGTAAATAGATTCAGGTAAATATACTAAAGTTTTATATAACTTTTAGTAAAAATTTTTGATCTATTTTTAAACGAAGCCCATACTAGTATGTACACTTTCTAAGTGTGTATGCGTTCTTGCTGTTTAGCCCACCTTAGGTGGGCTTTTTTTATGCTTGTACCACTAAATCCCACCTTTCAATTCTTCTCTTATTTTTGATGCTAAATTTTGGTCAAATTAACCAATATTTGGTTTTTGATTTTTGTTTAAAAAATGACTCAACGTAGGGTTTTTATTTAAGTTATTGATAATAAATGAAATAAAAAGTTGGCATCGTCGTTGCTCTACCTTAAGCAACTCTCTCCCGTAAATGGTAAAAAGGAAATAACGATGAAAACTTTCACTAAAATAGTAATGGTTGCAGGCTTAACTTTCGGTGCAATGGCTACAGCCCAGGCAAATTCTCAATTTGTTGCTGCAGACGATGCGATTACTTCTGAAATCTGTGTAGTAGCTGCAAAAGGTAACAAGATGAAGTTACACAAAGCGATTAAAGAAGCAGGCTTAACCCGCGGTTTCGTAGAAGACAATGTTACCTGTAACGAACTGCCCATTGTTGATTTTGTTGAGCAATATGGTGACAACGTAGCGAAAATTAACCGTTACATCACCGCTGGTGATTATACTGGTACGCTGATTAGCCGCGCAAACTAATATGGTTTGTTGGCAAAAAAGCCCCTCGATAACTCGCGGGGCTTTTGTTTTTTACTCAGACAGGTTTATCTGACCTCACTGGCAGGCACGCCGCCAATCCCCCAGTTTGCCCTGGGAATTTCTGTGATGATCACTCTTACCCTTTCTTTTGGGGCATCGATAGAACGTGAGATCGCATCCGTCACTTCGCTTATCAGTTTTGCTCGCTGCTCTGCAGTGCGGCCTTCCAGAATTTCCAGATGTGCAATAGGCATAGCGCTCTCCTAAACAAACTTTGCTGATACAGAACCCAGATCCTGATAACGCACTGTGATGTTATCGCCTTTTTTAACGGCCACGGCTGCGGTGATACCACCGGTCATGATAAAGGTACCGGCAGGGATCTCTTCGCCGCGCTCGCCCAGCATATTAGCCAGCATGGCAACGCTTGAGGCCGGATGGCCAAGCACTGCTGCACCGGCGCCGAGCTCAACTACCTCACCGTTAATTTCCATTACAACGCCGAGGGTTTTAAGATCCACATCCTCTACCTTTGCCATGCGACCACCGGTAATAAAGCGGGTGGATGAGGCGTTATCAGCAACCACGCTGATAAGATCAAATTTAAAATTCTCGTAGCGCGAGTCAATCACCTCTACTGCCGGAATAATAAAGTCAGTGGCCGCCAGCACATCACCAATGTGACAACCCGGCCCTTTAAGCGGTGCTTTGGTGACAAAGGCCACTTCGGCCTCTATTTTAGGATGAATAAGCCTGGAGGTATCAATGTCACCGCCATCAGGCACCGAGAAATAGTCGGCCAAAAAACCATAAACCGGCGTTTCCACGCCCATCTGCGCCATCTTAGCCCAGGAGGTGAGGCCCATTTTCATGCCAACTACTTTATTACCACGGGCTTCTTTGCGACGGCGAATTTCCCACTGAATATCGTAGGCGTCGTCGAAGGTCATGTCGGGAAAGTCGTTAGTGACCTTGGTGATGTCATGAACGTTTAATTCGGCATTTTCAATGTGCTCTGCCAGAGAAAGCATCTGATCTTTTGTTAATGTGCGAGTGCTCACTTAGCACCTCCTTCCTGTTGTGCCAGTAAATCCAGGGCAACGTCTACAATCATATCTTCCTGGCCACCCACCATCCGGCGGCGACCAAGCTCAACCAAAATATCCACGGTTTTGAGGCCGTACTTTTGTGCTGCCACTTCTGAGTGGCGCAAGAAGCTTGAATACACACCGGCATAACCGAGCGCCAGGGTTTCCCTGTCTACCCGCACCGGGCGGTCCTGTAAGGGGCGAACGATATCGTCGGCGGCATCCATTAGTGCGTATAGGTCGGTTCCGTGTTCCCAGCCCAGCTTGTTGGCGTTAGCAATAAACACTTCAAGCGGTGCATTGCCCGCACCTGCTCCCATACCGGCAAGGCTGGCATCTATGCGGTCGCAACCTTCTTCCACGGCCACTATAGAATTGGCTACGCCTAAGCTGAGGTTGTGGTGGGCATGTATGCCAGTTTCGGTAGCCGGATCCAGCACATCCTTTACCGCGCGGAAACGGTCGCGAATATCCTGCATACCCATGGCACCGCCAGAATCCACTACATAAATACAGGTTGCTCCGTAAGACTCCATCAGCTTCGCCTGCTCAGCCAGTCCAACCGGCGTTTGCATATGGCTCATCATCAGAAAGCCCACGGTATCCATACCCAGTTTGCGGGCATGTTCAATATGCTGTTTTGACACATCGGCTTCGGTGCAGTGAGTGGCTACCCGCACAATCCGTGCGCCAGCGGCATAGGCGTCGTCGAGATCCTCAATGGTGCCAATGCCGGGCAGGAGTAACGTGGCAATCTGGGTATGGGTAAGGACATCGGCAGCCGCTTCTATCCAGGCCAGATCGGTATGGGCACCAAAACCATAGTTAAAGCTGGAACCTTGCAACCCATCGCCATGAGCGACTTCAATACTGTCTACCCTGGCTGCGTCCAGTGCGCGGGCGATGTCCTGCACGTTTTGAATGGAATACTGATGGCGAATGGCATGACTGCCGTCGCGTAAAGTCACATCAGAGATATACAGTTTTTTACCAGGATTAAAGCTCATATTATGCGCCTCCTGTAAGCATTGATTTGGCCATGCGTTCGGCTGTCGCCATAGCCGCTGAAGTCATAATGTCGAGGTTACCGGCATAGGCCGGAAGGTAATGAGCCGCCCCTTCCACTTCTAGAAATATGGAGGTTTTCAGGCCGCTGAAGTTACCCAACCCCGGAATATGCATCGGCGCGTCGGCAGGAATATCGTCAAACTGTACTTTTTGCTTAAGCCGGTACCCCAGTACATAACTTTGTACTGCTTTAGCCATTTCTTCTACCGAGGCGGCGACTTTGGCTTTGTCGACCTGTTCAGAAAGCACATACACCGTATCGCGCATGATCATCGGCGGCTCGGCCGGATTAAGAATAATGATGGCTTTGCCCTTTTCGGCACCGCCCACTTGCTCAATGGCGCGGGCGGTAGTTTGGGTAAATTCATCAATATTAGCCCGGGTGCCAGGGCCGGCGGATTTGCTCGATACGCTGGCCACAATTTCGGCGTAATGCACCCTGGCAACCTGCTTCACCGCGGCAACCATAGGAATGGTGGCCTGGCCACCGCAGGTCACCATATTCACGTTGGGCTGCTCGATATGATCCTCGAGGTTTACCACCGGCACGCAATAGGGGCCAATGGCTGCCGGGGTGAGATCCACTAAGCGAATACCCGGTTTGGCGGTTTTTAACTTTTTGTCGTTGATAAGGTGAGCACCGGCAGAGGTGGCATCAAACACAATGCCGATATCCTTAAACTCCGGCATATTGATCAGTCCATCGACCCCTTCATGGGTGGTGGCAATACCCATCCGCTGCGCGCGGGCCAGACCATCAGACTGCGGGTCTATACCCACCATTACGCTCATATTCAGATTGCTGGAGGTACGTAACACCTTAATCATTAAATCGGTACCAATATTACCGGAGCCGATAATTGCCACATTCAGTTTATTGCTCATGAGAGGGCTCCTGTCAGGTGAAATAGACACTGGCTGAGCCAATGCCGCCAATGTCAACGCGCATAAAATCTCCGGCTTTTACCGGTTCCAGCGGCACCAGTGAGCCCGACAAAATCACTTCACCCGCTTTCAGCCCAATGCCGAACTCACCCAGTGTATTGGCAAGCCAGGTAACGCAATTTACCGGTGAACCGAGCGCTGCAGCACCGGCACCGGTTGAAAGGATCTTGCCGTTCTTTTCTACCACCATGCCGCAGGTCACTAAATCAACCTTGTGCGGAGAAACGGCTTTATCGCCGAGTACAAACAGGCCGCAGGAGGCGTTATCTGCAATGGTGTCTTCAATGGCGATTTGCCAGTTTTCTATACGGGAGTCGACCACTTCAAAACATGGGATCACGCACTCGGTTGCCGCCAGCACGTCGGCATTGGAGATGCCTGGCCCCATCAGGTCTTTTTTGAGAATAAACGCAATTTCCCCTTCTGCTTTGGGCGCGATAAGCCGTTCGCTGATGGGCATCACTTCACCCTGGTTAAATACCATATCGTCGGTGAGATAACCAAAATCGGGTTGGTGGACATTGAGCATGCTCTGCACGGCTTTGCTGGTTACACCAATTTTTTTGCCTATCACTTTCGCGCCGGCGTCGACACGCCGGTTCAGCATTTGCAATGAAATGTGATATGCATCTTCAATGCTGATATCACTTTCCCGGGCGGTCAGCGGTGCGACGGCCTGTTTGCTTTGCATGGCGTGGTAAAGTTCATCGCCATACTGTTTGATTAACTTTGCGTCCATAAATCAGGTTCCGGTTTGGGAGGCGATATTCGCCTCATTAAGAAAATTAGTAACCAGTTGCACAAAGCGGTCGGCCTGTTCAATCTGGGTCCAGTGACCGCATTTGTTGAACACGTGCAACTGGGCGTCAGGTAGCAGTTCCAGTAAAGTTTGTGAGGCAGCAAGAGGGATCACCTGGTCGTCGCGGCCATGTATCAGCAGCGTTTGGTGAGGCAAACTGGCCAGCGCGCCCAGTGGGCTTGCCAGCATTTCTATCCAGCGTTGGCGCGGGGCCGGAAACATTGCGGCAAAGGCCTCCTGAAAGCCGGGCTGGATACTCGCTTCATAGCGCAGTTGCGCCAGCTCATCAGTGACCCTTGAGCGATCAAAAGCAAAGATGTTGAGCAGTTTGCGCATGTTGTCCAGCGAGGGCTCGTAGCCCCACACGGCATCTAAGCCAGGTGTTAGCGGGAAACTTGCGCCGGCACTGCCCATCAGTACGATGCGGCGCACCCGCCTGGGGTGCGCAATAGCCAGTGCTAAAGCCAGCCCGCCACCAAACGAGTTGCCAATGATGTCGGCCTGCTCAATGTCCAGCGCGTCGAGCACACCAATGGCATGCTCGACCCAACGGCTTTTGTGGTACTGGCCATCTGCCGGGCGCTCACTGTAACCAAAGCCGAGCATATCCGGGGCGATGACCCGGCGCTGTTTGGCAAGCTCGGGGATGGTCAGGCGCCAGTTGGCCCAGGCGGTTACGCCGGGGCCGGAGCCATGGATCAGCATGACCGGAAACCCCTCGCCTACATCGTGAAGGTTGGTTTGCCAGCCAGCGGCCTGAATGGTCTGGCCTATTTCTGCTCTGGTATTACTGCCGGGTGCTGTCATTTCTGTGCCTACAACTTCAGACAAATGTTTTTGAGTTCGGTGTAAAACTCAAGTGAGTGCTCACCACCCTCACGGCCGATGCCTGATTGCTTACTGCCGCCAAACGCGGTGCGTAAGTCACGCAGGAACCAACTATTAACCCAGACGATGCCAGCTTCTACCCGTCCGGCCACCCGTGCCGCACGGCTCAGGTTTTCAGTCCAGATGGCACTGGCCAGGCCATAGGGCAGTCGGTTGGCCTGTTCAATGGCTTCCTGTTCGCTATCGAAGGGCTGAATATGGCAGCAGGGGCCAAAAATTTCTTCGTTGACCACGGCGGAGTCGTCACGTAAACCTGTCCAGATGGTCGGCTGGATCCAACTGCCATTTTTCAGCGCGTCGGGCATATGGGGAATGCCACCGCCGGTAACCACCGTTGCGCCATCGTTAACCGCTTGCTGATAGTAAGAAAGCACTTTGTCGCGCTGTTTCTGGCTGATCAGCGGGCCCAGGTTAGCAGCAGCGTCGTCCGGCGGGCCAATAACCAGTTTTTCAGCCTCGGCTTTTAACCTGCTAACAAACTCATCGAAAATTGGGCGTTCGACATACACCCGCTCGGTGCCCAGACAGACCTGACCACAGTTAGCAAATGCAGAGCGCATGGTGCCTTCAATAGCTTTGTCCATGTCGCAGTCGGCAAAGACGATACCGGCATTCTTGCCGCCTAATTCCAGTGAAATGTCGCGCACGCCTTTGGCGGCGTTTTGCATGATGAGTTCGCCGGTGCGAGTTTCGCCGGTAAAGGTGTAGCCATCCACATCCGGGTGAGCGGTAAGGAAAGCGCCGGCGGAGTCGCCGCCAAAACCCTGCACCACGTTATAAACGCCATCGGGTACGCCCGCCTCTTTCATGACTTCGCCAAGCAGTGCGGTGGTGGTAGGCGTTTCTTCGGATGGCTTCACCACCACGGTGTTGCCGCAGGCCAGGGCCGGGCCAACTTTCCAGGTCATCAGCAGCAGCGGCAGGTTCCAGGGGCTGATAACACCAATCACGCCTTTGGGGCGACGCACAGCATAATTGAGCGCGCCGGTGCCGTCGGGTGTGGCCATTTCAAAGGCTTCGGTAGCGACATTTTTCACCATGTCGGCAAACACCTTAAAGTTGGCTGCGCCACGGGGAATATCAATATGACTGGCCAGCGATTTAGGTTTGCCGGTATCGGCACACTCCGCTTCTAAAAACTCATCGAAACGGGCATTTATGCCATCGGCCACGGCGTGCAGAATTTTACTGCGCTCGTCGATAGTCATTTTGCTCCAGGGGCCTTTTAAGGCGGCGCGGGCGGCTTGCACCGCCGCGTCTACCTCGGCTTCCCCGGCTTCATGCACCCGGCTTATCACTTCACCCGTTGCCGGGTTGATGTTATCAAACATGCTGCCACTGGCAGAGCCAATATACTGGCCGTTGATATAATGTTTAACTTCTTTCACAGCGAGTCCTGTATTAATGAGTTAAGTTAAAACCGTCAGAAAACGCTCGTTGAGCACACGGTCGTGGTAGAAAATAGCTTTGCCCAAATCCTCGGCTTTCCAGGTGATGGGGTTATGGTCGGGGTACATATAATCGCCGCCGGCAAAGACTTCGTTACGGTTACCAGATGGATCGAAGAAATAGATGGTTTTACCGTGGGTAATGCCGTGCCGTGTAGGCCCAATATCCAGAGAGGTATTGGTCATGCTGATAAGGTCTGCGGCGCGGAGGATGTCTTCCCAGGTTTCAAGATAGAATGACGCATGGTGAAACTTGGCTTTTTCTTCATGCTGAATAAAAGCAATGTCATGAGCCTTCATCGACAGCGTCAGAAACTGCGCAATCCGGTTGCCGTCAGGATCGAGCACCTGTTCGGCCAGATAAAAACCCAGTACGTCCACAAACAGATCATAAGTTTTGGTCAGTTCATCGCCATACAACAGGCAGTGATCAAAACGCACGGCTTTCATACCGCGAAGTGCTCTGGGCCAGGCTTCCGGGTTGGTTTCTTCAACCCCCCATTTGCCGGTATAGGTTTTATCTGCGTACAACTCAAATACGTGGCCGGAAGGCGCGGTAAACTGAATGCGGCGGCCGCAATCCTTTAAATCACCGGTGGCTTTGTGAGTGACTGCCAGACCAAAGGCTTCAATATCTGCAGTCAGGCTTTCAAGGGTGGCATCGTCGACAACCTTAAAAGCCATAAAATCCATGCCGGGTTCATCCGCTTCACGCAAAACCAGTGAGAACTTATCGACTTCGCTCCAGGCTTTTAAATATACCCGGCCTTGTTCGTCACGGTCGGTTTCGTGTAAGCCTAACAACTCAACGTAATGTTCGATTGATGCCTCAAGATCCAGTACGCGCAACTGAATGTGCCCTGGACGTAATACGCCTTTTCTCATTTTATTACCTCGGTGTGTTTTTGTTTTGCCTTGGCTACCCCGGTAATACCGTTGATAGCCAGTGGTGAGGGGCTGCATTCAATGAGCAAATCGCTGGTGGGTTTAAGCCGACAGGCCAATGCGTACCCCTGTTGTTGTTGTTTTGTAGAGACCTGTGCTTTACTCATGCGTCCGCATTCGTAGCTGCCTGCAATCACTCTGACCCGGCAGACGCCACAGCCGCCGCCCCGACAGCCTATTGCAATGGCACGAAGTCCGTGGTTCTCCATGGCTTTGAGCACAAACTCATCCTGCTGACAGGTAAAGCGTTGCTGGCTGTGTTGCTCGGTGATCACAAAGTCAGACATGCACTGTTGCTCCGCGGTAAATGCTTAAGTCTCCGGCACCAAAGAAAAAATTTTTTGATGCAGTGCAGTGACCAGAGCAACGGCTGTGCCATTGGTTAATAAAATGTTTAAATTTGTTGTTAACTTGTTGATAGAGGAGTAATTTATATAAAGCATTCAGGCGCGGAAAACGTGCACTACTACTCCCAGACACATCTGACTACCATGAAAATTTACTCAAATGATAAAATAACTCCTGATTTTTAATCATTTGATTAAATTTGGAATTATTGCTGCATATGAAAAAATGATCATTTAGTTGATTTCTTGCCATTTAAGGTTTTACATATGGTTTACATCTGACCAGGCTGTTGGTGTTCGACAGCTGTTTGCAGGGGAAAACCGTGACCATTGAATTCGAACCAAAGCTTAATCATCTGGATATTCAGGATCTCACATCACTGATTCAGTTTGAGAGCACTGAAGGCAAGATCTGGTTTGGTGAACAGCGGATTTTGTTTATGCTGCTCCCTGCTCTGGCAGCCTTTCGGCGTGAATTGGTCAATAGTATTGGCGTTGAAAGAGCCAAGGGGTTTTTTATGCGCCTCGGTTATCAGGGCGGTTTAAGAGATGCTGAGCTGGCCAGGCGTTTACGCCCGGATAGCGACGATATGGCGCTGTTCTGGACTGGTCCGCAGCTACACTCACTGCGGGGAATGGTAAAAAACCGCCCGATTAAAATAGAAATCGATAAGGAAAAAGGCCATTTTTATGGCGAGCTGGAATGGGTGGATTCCTGGGAAGTGGAGATTGTGCAAACCGAGCTTGGCCAAATCGATGAACCGGCGTGCTGGTCATTACTAGGTTACGCCTGCGCTTATACGTCGGCCATTATGGGTCAGGAAATTATCTTCCGAGAGGTGAGCTGTCGTGGCTGTGGTGATGAACGCTGCCTGATAGTGGGCAAACCGGCCAGAGAGTGGGACGATGCCGGCGAATTTTCCAGGTATTTTACCGCCGAACCCATTATTGAAGAGCTTTATAGCCTGCAATCACAGGTGAAGTCGCTACGCACCAGCCTGGCTCGTCATCAGGGGCAGTATTACGGTATTGGCGATTCGCCGGATTATAAAAATGCCTGCAAGAAAATCGATAAAGCCGCACAGAGTAAAGTGTCGGTGCTGCTGTTGGGGGAAACCGGCGTTGGCAAGGAAGTGATCGCCCGTAGCGTGCATTTACGCAGCGACCGCGCCGAAAAAGCGTTTGTTGCCGTTAACTGTGCGGCTATTCCTCAGGAGTTAATTGAAGCCGAGCTATTTGGGGTGGAAAAGGGCGCATTTACTGGCGCTAATCAGTCTCGTGCCGGACGTTTTGAGCGGGCTGACGGCGGCACGATTTTCCTCGATGAAGTTGTGGAGTTAACACCACGGGCACAGGCTTCGCTGCTTCGCGTATTGCAGGAAAGTGAGGTTGAGCGGGTAGGCGGTGTGAATACCCTTAAAGTGAATGTACGGGTGATTGCCGCGACCAATGAGAGTCTGGAGCAGGCGGTGAAAGACGGTAAATTCCGGGCCGATTTGTTTTACCGGTTAAACGTGTTTCCGGTACAGATCCCGCCGCTGCGAGATCGACTGGATGACCTGCCGTTGCTGGTGGAACACTTCCTGGCCAAGTTTCATAACGATTACTCAAAACGCACGCTGGGTCTATCGGATAAGGCCTGGCGGTTTATTAAAAATTATTCGTGGCCGGGTAATATCCGCGAGCTCGAGAACGTGATTGAGCGCGGTGTTATCCTTACGGATAATCACGAAACCATCTCGTTGGAATCATTGTTTGCCAGTGTAACCCCTGAAGCGGGCAATGCCGACGATACCCATGTGTATTCAGACGGCCAGGTGGTAAAGCCCTGCAATATAAAAACCACACAAGGCTGGGTAGATACCCTGATTAATCAGCAAATCGGACTGGATTCTATTGAAGAGCAACTGATAAACCGGGCCATGGCAATGACCAAGGACAATGTCTCGGCGGCTGCGCGGCTGCTTAACCTTACTCGCCCGGCCCTTGCCTATCGGCTTAAAAAGCTCAGTGAGAATGGCTCGACAAATCTGAAGTGATCAAATGATCAAACCTGCCAATTCTGGCAGTTAACCTGCTTTATGGCGGTTCGCAGTTAGTGCCGAAACTATTTTTTTAAGATGCTGAAAATATTAGGTAAACCATAATATTTAGTGGATTTCAGAGAGTCGGTATTATTTATGCTGCGCTGATACTACTACGAGTCGTTTTATGTCATCAGAGGTGCCTCTTGAATACCCCATCCCAGCAGCCCGTTACCGTAATTGTGTCCAGACGGGTAAAACCCGAAGCCGTTGCGGCGTTTGAATCCTTAAGTGATGAGATGTCGCGCCGGGCGAGTGAGTTCGACGGTTATATGGGCGCCACTCTGTTTCGTCCCGTGAGCCCTGAAGATCCGGAATACCGGATGATTTTTAAATTTGCCGATGAGGCCTGCCTGGCAGTATGGGAAAATTCAGCCGAGCGGGCCGAGATGCTGGAAAAGCTTGAAACACTGCTTATTTCGCCGACCGAGCGGGAAAAGGTTTCCGGCCTGGTGACCTGGTTTAGCTTACCCTCACAAAATCCGGTTAAGCCGCCACCGAGATATAAGATGACTATAGTTAGCTGGCTGGCGCTCTACCCGGCCGCTACCCTGATTTTTTGGCTGTTCGGGCCATGGCTTGCGGCAATACCGCTGCTGCTGCGCACCCTGCTGGTTACGGCGGTGCTAATGATTCTGATGTCATATGTACTGATGCCGTTTATGACTAAACGTTTTGCTTTCTGGCTGTTTGGCAGGCAACACTCCTGAGTCATCAGAAGGAACGTTTAATACCAATCAGAATGCGTCGGGTGCTGTCGACCATGTCCATACGGCTAAACCAGTCAAGGTCAAAAACGGCAAGGGCGCCTGATAGTTCTACCGAACCACCGTGGCCGGTACCCAAATAGTCTTCGGTTAGCTCTGCCCGCTTGCCGAAGTCAGCACTAACGTATGCATAATACGCGTACATCTCTACAGGGTAGTTCCCAAGGGTCAACTCACTGTCGAGGCCGAGCACCAGTTTGTTCTCTGCGTCGTCAACACGTCGGACAAACTCGGCAAACCATACTCGATCAGACTGGTGAAAACGTACTTCACTGCGCAGGTAATTACCTTCAATAATGCGCTCTACACCAAATTCCATACTGAATTGTTCATTGATGGTTGCGCTGTACTCAAACTCAAAGAGGTTAAAATCATCGGCAAGAGATAGGGCCTTGTTCGGATCGGTACTGTTAATAGCGCCTGCTACTAACTCCAGCTTATGGCCCGGCTTTGCCTCGTAGACATGGCGAATCCCCTGAAACCAGCCATCTTTTGACATCCCGGTGGCCGAGATGCGGCCTTTGTAGGTAGGAATGACGCCAAACTCGGTTTTGCCCAGTGTATGCGTGCGACGCAGGTAAATACGTCTGACCGCAATCTGGTCGCTGTCTTCATCGCCAAAGGTGTTGTGACTGGAACTGAAATCATCGCCCGTTACCACAAAACTGTGCAGGCTCCATTGCTCACTGAAATTAAGCTGAGGATAAAAACGCAGTCGAAATTGTGAGCGATTACTTCGGTCTGAACGATTGTCGTAGCGAACCTGTACGTCGAGTTTTTGTTGGTAGAAGCCTGCGGGTTTGCCAACTGACTCGGCTGCATTAACAGGCGGTGCAAAAAAGAGGATGAGACATCCGATAAAGCAGGCCAGCCCGGTGCTCAGATATGCCATTGGAAAGATATAAACTCACAGCTAAAAAACGCAGTGTAGCGCAAGTATAGCTTTTACAACCAGTAAATATTAGTGCTCATGACCAGCGATAAGAAAGAAAAAAGCCGGCAAGGGGCCGGCTAACAAGTGGAGAAGTACCTTTAACAAAGGTCACCAACAACTACGATGGGTCAATACCATAACAGTTGGCGTAAATTAAACTAAAGTCTAATCCAGAAATAAATATAAATGGAGTCGGTGAATTTTAGTAATCAAAAAAAACGATTTAGTTAATCGACAAAATAGAACCAATAAAAAGGCATTCCGAAGAATGCCTTTTGTCTGATAGCGCTCTGATTAGTTCAGGCCTAATTTTTTCTCGAGGTAGTGGATGTTAGTACCACCTGCGTAGAAGTTTTCGTCGGCCATAATGCGTTGCTGCAACGGAATGTTGGTTTTAATACCGTCAACCACCAGTTCGTCCAGCGCGTGACGCATACGTGCAATCGCTTCATCCCGGCTTTCACCGTAAGTGATAAGCTTGCCGATCATCGAGTCGTAGTAAGGCGGCACGGTATAACCGGCATAAATATGCGAGTCCCAACGAACGCCTAAGCCACCTGGAGGGTGGAACATTTCGATTTTGCCCGGACTTGGGATAAATGAGTTAGGATCTTCGGCGTTAATCCGACATTCAATGGCATGGCCACGGATTTGGATTTGCGACTGGTCGATAGACAGCGGTTGGCCGGCTGCAATGCGCAGCTGCTCTTTCACCAAGTCTACGCCAGTGATCATCTCTGATACCGGGTGTTCTACCTGAATACGGGTGTTCATTTCAATGAAATAGAACTCACCGTTTTCGTACAGGAACTCAAAGGTACCGGCACCGCGATAGCCAATTTCGATACAGGCTTTGCGGCAACGATCGCCGATTTTATTGCGCATTTGCTCAGAAATACCCGGTGCCGGTGCTTCTTCTACCACTTTCTGGTGACGACGCTGCATCGAGCAGTCACGTTCACCCAGGTGGATCGCATTGCCCTGGCCATCAGCCAGTACCTGAATTTCGACGTGGCGTGGGTTTTCGAGGAATTTTTCCATATAAACAACGCTATTACCAAAAGCGGCGCCCGCTTCTGCCTGCGTAGTTTCAATGGATTTAATCAGTTCGGCTTCGCTGCGCACTACTCGCATACCACGACCACCCCCGCCACCGGCGGCTTTAACAATGATCGGATAGCCAATGCGCTTGGCAATGGCTTTATTGCGCTCTACGTCATCGGTTAACGGGCCGTCAGAACCCGGTACGCAGGGTACACCGGCCTTTTTCATGGCATTAATCGCAGACACTTTGTCGCCCATCAGGTTGATGGTATCTGCTTTTGGACCGATGAAAATAAAGCCACTTTTCTCTACCGCATCCGCAAAATCGGCGTTTTCGGCTAAGAAGCCGTAACCGGGGTGAATGGCGATTGAGTTAGTGACTTCTGCCGCCGCAATAATGCGCGGAATGTTCAGATAACTTTCAGTAGCGGATGCATTACCGATACAAATTGATTCATCAGCAAGCAATACATGTTTAAGATTACGGTCGGCAGTGGAGTGCACCGCTACCGTTTTAATCCCAAGCTCTTTGCACGCTCGCAGGATCCGCAGGGCAATTTCACCGCGGTTAGCTATGAGTACTTTATCCATGAGATTACCGTTTATTCGATGATGAACAGAGGCTGGTCGAATTCTACCGCTTCCTGGTTTTCTACCAGAATAGCTTTAACAACACCGGCTTTATCAGACTCGATTTGATTCATCATCTTCATGGCTTCTACGATACACAGAGTATCGCCAACATTAACGCTCTGACCTACTTCAACGAACTCTTTGGCAGTAGGCGAAGAGGCGCGGTAGAAAGTCCCTACCATTGGAGATTTCACCGTATGGCCTGCAGGTGCTTCTGGCTCTGCCGGCGCGGCAGCAGGTGCTGGCGCGGCCGGTGCAGCCATTGGCGCCGGAGCGGCATAATGAACAGGTGCAGCAGCTTGCGAACTGCCACGGTGAATACGTACAGATTCTTCACCTTCGGTGATTTCTAACTCGGCAATGCCTGATTCTTCGACCAGCTCAATCAGTTTTTTTATCTTTCTAATATCCATAATCTGTCTCTGTTTGTCTTATCAATTAGTGGGTAAAAATATCTGCTGCTGCGTCCAGGGCGAGCGAGTAGCCTTTAGCGCCAAAGCCTACTATCACGCCAGCAGCGATATCGGAAAAATAGGAATGATGTCGAAACGCTTCACGGGCGTGAACATTCGACAAATGCACTTCAATAAACGGGATGGATACACTCAACAGCGCATCTCGCAACGCTACGCTGGTATGCGTAAAGGCGGCGGGGTTGATGATAATGCCATCAACGTTACCCATGGCAGCATGGATACGGTCGATAAGCACCGCTTCCGAGTTGGACTGCAAGTGTTCTAACTCTATACCCATGCCTTCGGCCTGCTTTGACAGACTTTCGACGATGTCCTTGAGTGTAGCGTGACCATATTTTTCTGGCTCGCGTTTGCCTAACATATTCAGGTTAGGGCCGTTCAGTAGAAGTATTTTCATTAATCTTGTAGCTATCTTGCGGCTAAGTTCGGCATAAACACCAGTTATACATAAATTGGTGAATATTTAACACAAAAACCACGTTGAATTAATACTAAAATAAGCTTAATCGACAATTATAGTTAATAATTAAGATATCGCAGCAAAATACTGGTCTTATCAGGGGATTTAGCCGCAACTTCTCGATACTGAGATAGGCTCGAATAAATATTGTGGCTGCAGGAGGGTAAGGTTACAGGCGGTTGCCCCGGGCTTTACTGCGAATGGCTTCCGTTAGCTGTTTGGCAATCTCCGGGATTGGCAGCGATTTGTCTACGCCCCCGCGTTTAACCGCTTCTTTGGGCATACCATATACAACGCAGGTGGCTTCATCCTGCGCAAAGGTTGTAGCGCCTTTATCATGCATTGTGCGCATCCCCTGGGCTCCATCCCGGCCCATACCCGTGAGGATCACGCCAAAGGCATTGTGGCCAACGTGTTCTGCAAGGCTATCAAACAAGACATCTACCGAGGGTTTATGGCCGCTAACCCGGCCCTCGTCACTCAGTTGGGTGCGGTAATCTGCGCCGTATTTAATGACGCTTAAATGCTGATCCCCCGGAGCCAGGTAAACATGACCGGGCAACAGGCGTTCATTATGCTGTGCCTCTTTAACGGTCAGTGCACACTGGCTGTTAAGGCGTTTGGCGAATGATGTGGTAAAGCCTGGCGGCATATGTTGGGTCATCACCACCGCAGGAAAAGAAGCCGGCAGGCGTATCAGCAGATCCTTTATGGCTTCGGTGCCGCCGGTGCTGGCACCAATACCCACGATCAGTTCTGTGCCTGAATAAGTTAACTGGGTTTTGGTTACCGATTCATTAGCTACCCGTTTTTTGACCCGGGCCCCGGCGGCTGCAATTATTTTGTCGGTTACCAGTTGCTGAAAAGCCAGGAACTTGGCCTGAACATCGATTTTTGGCTTAGGAATAAAATCTACTGCACCCAGTTCCAGCGCCAGCATGGTGGCATCTGCGCCTTTTTCGGTCAGGGTTGAAATCATGACTACCGGGGTCGGCTTGGCTTTCATCAGGCGGTCCAGAAAGGTCAGGCCGTCGACCTTGGGCATTTCGATATCCAGCGTAATAACGTCGGGGCTGAACCGCTTAACCATGTCTTTAGCGACATATGCATCCGGTGCCGTACCCACCAGGTTGAGGTCGGGGTGATTGGCAATAATTTGCGTCATCAATGATCGGATCAAGGCCGAATCATCGACAACTAATACAGAAATAGACATTAATAAACTCTAATCAAATAAATCGATATCACCGGATACGGGGGCTTCTTTAATCCGCATACGGTACTCGCTTTCACGATCAAGGATGGTGGTATTATGCATGGTTTTAATTTTGCGTACTTTTACTTCACCGGTTTCAACAAAAAAGTAAACCTTTCGAGGGTAAGGGCCAAGCAAGTCACGGGCGAGCACCGGGATGCGTTCAAGTTGAAGATAATCCAGCACAAACTCTGAGTTTCGTTCACCCACATTGTGTACAGTCAGCCCCTGCAGAACGTTACCACCGCCAAACACTTTTGCTTCCAGTCGGTTTCTGGCGGCGCCCATTTTTAATAGCTCATTGATCAGAAGTTCCATAGCGTATGTGCCATAGCGTGCCGAACTGTTCATTTCTCCGGTCGTCACGAATTCGTCATTGGGCAGTAAAAAGTGGTTCATTCCACCGATTTTGGTAATCGGATCACGTAGACAAACCGAAACACAAGACCCCAGCACGGTGACAATCATCGTGTTGTCTCGTGTTGCGTAGTATTCACCGGGCAAAATTTTAACCGCATCCCGGTCAAAATGGCGGTCAAAATAGCGGTTGGGTGCACTGTTATCCAATACGGCACTCATATCGGCTTCTCGTTTACCTGGTAGATGGTTTTGCCCCGGGCCCTCATAATGGCAGTTAAATGATTAAAGTTTTCAGAATGTCCGGCTACGTACCAACCGTTCGGCTTGAGTAATTTCACGATTCTATTAACGATGATTTCCTGAGTAGGTTTATCAAAATAAATCATCACATTGCGACAGAAGACGATATCAAGACCAGGGTCTACGCTATATTGCGGAGCCAACAGGTTTTGCTGAAAAAAATGAATCGAATTGCGCAATTCGGCAACGACCCTGGCTTTGCCAGCATTACTGCCTGTGCCCCGATGGAAAAAGCGCTTACGCCTTGCCAGGCTGAGTTTCTCGACCTGGTCAATGGGGTAAATGCCTGCTTTGGCGCGTTCCAGCATTCGGCTATCGATATCAGATGCATAAATTTTCACGTTAGTAGCCAGCGATCCTCTCGCTTCTGCACAGGTCATGGCGATGGAGTAGGGTTCCTCGCCACTGCTGCTTGCTGTACACCATATTCGCAACGGTCCCGGATGGCTGTGTAAGTACTCGGCAAGTTGTTCAAAATGATGAGCTTCACGAAAAAACGACGTCAAATTCGTGGTCAGCGAATTAATAAAGTGTTCCGTTTCGTCCTGATGATTATCCAGATAATTCAGGTAAGCCTGAAAAGTAGTCAAATTTAACGCTCTCAGCCGCCTGGAAAGGCGGCTGTAAACCATGTTGTCCTTACTGTCCGCCAGGTTTATACCGGTAAGCGAACGAATTTTCTGACGAACTGCATTAAACTCTTTGGTGGTAAAAGCGAATGGCTTTTCCATTCATTTCGCCTTACTAAAAGCTTTCCCATTCATCATCATCATTTGGTGCTGCGGCACTAAATTGTTGATTGCGAGGGGCGATAGACTTAGCAGGTACTCTGGGTTTAGACTTTGCAGTCGGTATCTGGGCAGCTACAGGCGCTGGTGCATGCTCGGTGCTGTCGCCAATATCAAAGAAATTAACCCGTGATATCAGTTGTGACGCCTGAGAACTCATACTTTCGGCGGCCGCTGCAGCTTGTTCTACCAGGGCTGCATTTTGCTGAGTCATTTCGTCCATCTGCACCACGGCTTTGTTAATTTCATCGATACCACTGGCCTGCTCGGCAGACGCTGACGCAATTTCAGACATGATGTCATTAACGCGTTGAATCGCTGTCACAATATCCCGCATGGTATCACCAGATTTATTAACCAGTTCATTACCGCTTTCCACTTTGGATACTGAGTCTGATATCAGGCCTTTGATATCTTTTGCGGCATTGGCAGACCGTTGAGCAAGTGTGCGCACCTCTGAAGCCACTACCGCAAACCCACGGCCCTGTTCGCCAGCACGTGCGGCTTCGACCGCTGCGTTAAGTGCCAGAATATTGGTCTGGAAGGCAATGCCATCGATAACGCCGATAATATCCTCTATTTTCTTGGCTGACTGGTTGATGTCTGCCATGGTGCCAACTACCTGCTCTATCAATTTGCCGCCAGAGCTCGCCACTCGCGATGCCTCTGAGGCCAGGCCATTTGCCTGTTTAGCGTTGTCAGCGTTAAGCTGAACTGTACTGGTAAGCTCTTCCATACTGGAAGCGGTTTCTTCCAGGCTGGAGGCTTGTTGTTCTGTGCGAGAAGACAAGTCGGCATTCCCTTTGGCGATTTCGTTTGACGCATTGTTAATGGTCTCAGAGCCGCTGCGAATTTCGAGGATGATGCTCGACAGATTCGACACGAAGTCATTAACCGATTCTGCCAGAGTCTCAAACTCGCCTTCATATTCACGCTCAAGGCGCTCTACAAGACTGCCTTTAGACATGGACAGCATTATCTGGCAGATATCGTTAACTGCCATCTTTCTGCTGGTAATGTCGGTAGCATATTTGACAACTCTGAATACTTTGCCATTGTCATCCACGATAGGACTGTAGGTGGCCTGAATCCATATACTCTTGCCACCCTTGCCGACACGATTAAACTCGCCGGTCTGGAACTGACCGTCGCCTAATTGTTCCCAAAATAAGCGATATTCACTGCTTGAGCGTTCTTCCGGACTTATAAACATGCTGTGATGTTTGCCTTTTATTTCACTCAGCGTGTAGCCCACGGCATTCAGAAAATTGTCGTTGGCGTCAAGAATTTTGCCGGTCGGGTCAAATTCAATGACCGCCTGTGATTGTTTTATCGCATTGATCTGCCCGGAGAAATAGGCATTTTTTAGCCTCTCCTCGGTAATATCGTTCGCGTATTCAACCACCCGGGTGACTTTGCCGTTGCTGGTAACCACCGGATTGTAGGAAGCCTGGATCCAGACTTCCTCTCCACGACTGTTAAAGCGTAAAAACTCCCCGGCAACATATTCGCCACGGTTCAATTTAGCCCACATTTCTTTATATTCAGCACTATTCGCCGTTTCACTGGCAACAAACATGCGATGCTGTTTACCTTCAATATCCCGCTCGTCATAACCCATCAGCGTTAGGAAGTTCTGGTTGGCGGTAAGAATTTCGCCTGAGGGGCGATATTCAACGACGCCCTGACTGCGGTTGAGCGCGCCGAGCTTATTGGATGTCAGGTTGTATTCAGTCTTGTCGACCCACTCCACCATAGCGCCATCGGGATTCCCCTGAGCATCAAGAAGAGGCGTTAGTTTTAGGTCAAAGTTGACATCGCCAACCACAATCGATGATGACATCGGTGTTCGTAAGTCGGCCAGAATGCGTCGCTGGTGGCCTGGATCCTTATGGAACTGGTCAATGTTTTGACCCACTAAGTTGTCAGCAGAAAAGTGCGGCAGCACGGTGCGGATGTCAGCTTCATACTTTTTGAGCAGGTTATAAACCGCCGGGTTCGCATAAATGATATTTCGATTTTTATCGGCCACCATGACACCTGATGAAATGGCATTGAGTGAAATTTCATAATATGCCGGCGTTTGTGGTTCTGGCTGGCCCCCAAAAAGGTTACGCAAGTTCATACTGAGCCCTCGTTTTGCTGATTCATGGTGTCAAAAATGCCGATTTCCCTGCTGGTAATCAGTCGTTCTATATTGACCAGAATGACTAGTCCGTCATCCACGCTGGCCAGGCCGTCCAGATAACGGCTGTCGAAAGCGACACCGAATTCCGGAGGCGGGTGAGTTTCGTCTTCGGTGACATTGATAACGTCTGACACGCTGTCGACTACAATGCCTACGATGCGGTCCTGCACGTTAAGCATAATGACAATAGTAAATTCGTTATAAGTGGCTTCGCTGACATTAAATTTCACCCGCAGATCGACAATTGGCACAATGTCGCCACGCAGGTTGATAACGCCTTTAATGAAGTCAGGGGCATTGGCTATTTTCGTGACCGGTTCGTAGCCACGAATTTCCTTCACCTGGATTATGGCCAGGCCATACTGCTCCTCACCTAACATGAATGTCAGATATTCCTTGCTTGCACCACCAGTTGCTGCGATGGCAGCGTCCTGAGATGACACGGTATTCATCAGGCTAACCCCACTTGATTGATTTGTTCATTTTTCATCAGGTTATCAACATCGATAATCATGGCCACTTTACCGTCGCCCATAATAGTAGCACCGGATATGCCGTCTACTTTCTTGTAATGGCGTTCCAGACTCTTAATCACCACCTGTTGCTTGCCCAGTAACTGATCGACGATGATGCCATAACGTTTTTTGCCAATTTCGACCAGCACAATAATTGAGTTCTCAACAGGGTTGCCAGGCTCGTCAATTTGCATTTGCTCGCGTAATGATATTAGCGGCCAGTACTGATCACGGCTCCATAACATGGTGTCGTTAGCCAGGGTTTTAATTTGCTCTGGCTTCGGTTGCAGGGACTCGATGATATTCAGCAGCGGGATAATGTAAGTCTCACTGCCCACCGATACACACATACCATCAATAATCGCTAGTGTCAGCGGGAGCTTAATGGTAAAGGTGGAACCTTGGCCGGCAACCGAAACAATGTCGATACCGCCCTGAATAGCCTCAATATTTTTACGCACTACGTCCATACCCACGCCGCGGCCCGATACGTCGGTAACTGCATCAGCGGTGGAAAAGCCCGGCGCAAAAATCAACTGCCAGACATCTTCATCTGGCATCTTAGGATCTACATCCAGACCGTTAGACAGGGCTTTTTCCAGTATTTTATCCCGGTTCAGGCCACCACCATCATCCTGAATACTGATGAGGATATTCCCGCCTCGTTGCTCTGCTTTAAGAACAACGGTACCGGTTTCCGGCTTACCTGCTGCCAGACGTTTCTCCAGCGGCTCGATACCGTGATCCAGACTATTGCGAACCAAATGGGTAAGCGGATCTGCGAGCTTCTCGATCATACTCTTATCGACCTCGGTCTCACCGCCTTCAATAATCAGATCAATTTTTTTATCCAGGGTTTTGGCTAAATCCCGAACCAGTCTCGGGAAACGGTTAAACACAAATGATACCGGGATCATTCGCATCGACATCACCGCTTCCTGAATTTCGCGGATGTTGCGCGACAATTCGTCAATGGCGCCACTCAGTTTCTCGCCGGTATTGCCTTCGACATCTTCGCCGATCATCGACAAAATTGACTGGGTGATGACCATTTCGCCGACCAGGTTTACCACCGTATCTATTTTCGTGGTCTCAACTCTTATGGAGCCGGCATCGTTTTTTGCAGCCGCTTTAGCAGGCGGTTTGGTAGCCGGTTTAGTTGCTTTGGCAGGCGCTTTACCCGCAGGCGTTGCGGGGGATTTTTCCCGCTCGAAGAAACCATAGGCATCTTCGTCTCTGATCGGTTGGGCGGGTTTGGGCTCAGTAAAAAATCCAAAGCTGCCGTCATGGTCATCATGTTCTGTTTCTGCTGCTGTAACTTCTTTAGCTGGCTGGCCAGGCGCATCGTCGAAAAAGCCGAAACCGTCGTCTGCTTCATCGCTGGCATCACTTTGCTGAGGCTGGCCGGGCGCGTCGTCAAAGAAGCCAAAGCCGTCATCGTCTTCTGCAGCGATTTCCGCTTCAGGCTGTCCGGGGGCGTCATCAAAGAAACCGAAGCCGTCATCTTCTTCTGACGTCTCGGCTGCAGGGACAGGTTCTTCACTTTCGCTTGCATCGCCTTTTTCCGACAAAATGCTTTCCAGTGCTGCCTTACCCTCTTCAATCTGCTGCCAGTTAATCTCACTTTCGTTCTGATATGCCTGTAGTATCTCGCCGAGGGTATCGGTGGTGGCCAGCAACACATCAACAATGTCGGTGGTTAAATCCAACTCATGGTTACGGGCCTTATCCAGGATGGTTTCCATCACATGGGTGAGGCCGGTTAAGGCGTCGAAGCCAAAAATACCGCTGCCACCTTTAATAGAATGTGCGGCGCGAAATATGCTGTTGAGCTCTTCCGCATCGGGGTCGTCTGTAGAAATGTTTAACAACAATTCCTCCATGGTCTGAAGGTGCTCCTGGCTCTCTTCAAAAAACACGGTGTGGAATTGGTTCATATCGACAGACATGTGCGACTACCCAAGCAGTTTTTTAGCAATGGCCAGTAACTTGGACGGGTCAAAGGGTTTAACCATCCATCCTGTGGCGCCGGCCGCTTTGCCCTGGCTTTTCAGTGTATCGCCGGCTTCGGTAGTCAGCACCACGATAGGCACAGTGCGATAGCTCATCATGCCTCGCAGGGACTTAATCAGGGTAATACCATCCATACGCGGCATATTCTGATCGGTAAGGACAAAGTCGTAACGGGTAGTTTGACACTTATCCAGTGCGGCCTGACCGTCTTCGGCTGAATCCACATTGTAGCCGGCCCCTCGCAGGGTAACCTCTACCATTTGACGGATTGACATAGAGTCGTCAACGATTAGTATTTTCTTGCTCATATCTGTATTAATTCCTTGCTATGGAAATGGTAGTTCGATTGCCTTTGGCATTTCGCTCAACTGACTGACTCATGGCTTTAACAAGCCCGAGGCCCCGCCCACTAAGGCCCTGCTGGTCGGCGGAACTGTCAGACAGCGCAAAACCCGAACCGGAGTCTTCCACTGATATCTTTATAAACGTAGTCGAATTTGTGTAAAGTTCTATAATTAATTCATCGCTATTGGTAAGACTTTTCAAACGCTCCTCGCGCAGTGCCAGGTAGGTAGCGAAGCCTTCGAAGTCATTTTTGAGATCTGAATCCAAATGTAGAATGCCGTGATCGAGGGCGTTATTTACCAGCTCTGCCATCACGGTAAACGCTTTTTGGCATAAATCTTTTGGCAGGCCGGAATATTCCATAATTCGCATGGCCTGATTTAGCACATCGAGCCCATTGATGACCTTGCCGCGAATGCAGAATCTGTAATCCAACTCACCAAATTCATCGGGCTCTTCATCAGACTTCGCCTGAACCTGTGTACGCATTGCCTCGCCATCGATTACACAAAGCGTAATATCATCCTCAATGGCATTACCGTCGGCAAACTGCAGACAATCATCCATAATGTGGATCAGGCTTTCGTCATTCGCTGCCAGTTGTTCGGCTTGTGAGATTAATCTGGCTGATGAATAGGCCTCACCGGCTGGGTTGGTTTGTTCTATGACGCCATCAGTATAAAGCGCCAGTTGTTGAATTTCCGCCAGTGGGATTTGCTCGGGTTGAATACTAAAATCGCTGGGTTCCATGATACCTAAAGGCATGGCTTTCGAGCGGAATCGCTTTACCTCACCCTGCTTACAACAGCACAAAACGTCGGGCAGTCCGGCATTTACAATGGTTACTGTGGAGGAGTATGGGCAAATTTCAATACCCAATAATGCGACGAAGCGGTCGTCCGGTATTTCTGAATAGAGCTTGCGATTTATTTCATGAAAAATTTCACTGATACTCTTACCTTTTATCGCCATGGCTTTGGCGGTAGTGACAATAGGAATAATACAAATCGCTGCGGCCAGCCCATGGCCCATAGCATCAGCCAGAATAAGCTGAATTTTGCCCGAAGGGTTGGGCGGCGAAAAGATGGTGTCACCACTGAAGTTCGTCATTGGCCGGCTGCGCACTGCCGCAAAATCCGGTAAGTCACACTGGCTGTTGGCCATGTTCTGATAAACGTGCTGAGCCAGGCTTTCTTCCTGTGCCTTTTCACTAAGTAACTGCTGTAACAGTTGATACTTGTTGGCCAGATCCAGACTAGTACGTTTAAATGTCAGCAGGTTACGGATTTTTTCCCATAACAATTCAATGCTGACAGGCTTAACAATGTAGTCGTGCACGCCCTGACTAAAGCTGTCACTGATACTATTAAGCTGGTCATCTATGGATACCATGATTACATAGGGTAGCGGTTCCATTTGTTGCAAAGCGGGTAATAAATCAGTGCCCTGCCCATCTGGCAGATGGTTATCAAGAATTACCACGTCAAAGTGGTGCTTCTTAAGCACCTCCCGGGTGTCCTCAAGAGAAAACGCCGAGATAACCTTTACGCCTCTAAGCATCAAATCGGAAACTAACAACTCACAAAATATCGGATCATCATCGACAACCAGTACCGATTCTGTTGGTTTGCGTGTTTCTTGTGAGTTCATGACGGCGCTTACCCTTTGCGGATCGTAACCATTTTATCAAAGTTGGCAATTTCAAGAATTTCAAGTGCGGTGCCCTTAGCGCTGGTGATTTCGACATCGCAGCCATTGGCTTTAGCGCGTTTCTTAAGCAGCACCACCATGCCTAGCGCCGCACTATCCAGATATAGCACTTTTGAAAAGTCCAGGGTAATCAGACCGCCTTTGTAATTTTCCAGAATCTGGTTGTACTGCTCAGTAAAAGACTTATGAAAACTAAAGTCAAAACGTTCCGGAACTGAGATTGTTGAATTCATTAATGCTCCGTTAAAACAATTCAATCTCACCTGCTTCCACAGAAGAAGATGATACGGGGTTATGCAGTGCTGCCCACTCTGATTTTACTTTTTGCTGGAATTGTTCCGGGTCGTTTAAAAACGCCTGGCGGTTAGCATCGTCCATCAGATCGGCAAGGTTCATGTTAAGCAAAGTAACAGTGCCAATGGTATATTCAATATACTGGCGATTAATGTCGCCGAATTGCAGACTGCGGGTGGCATTATCGAGCGCCGAATTTAACTGAATCGACAGGTCATGAAGGCCTGACGTGATATTTTGATCATGTTCTGCCTTAACAATAATCCGTTCCAGCGCCTGGTTAATATCTTTCTTAGCCTCAATTACATAGCTCACGTCATAAGCAGCCAGCACGGCGATGCGATCGCTCAGCGAGGAGATCTTGTCATTGATACTATTAATTTGAGTCTGAATCGATTCGCTGAACTGGGCGGAACGATTTGATAAGCTGCGAACTTCATCTGCCACTACCGCAAAACCGCGGCCATGTTCTCCAGCGCGGGCAGCCTCAATGGCGGCATTCAGTGCCAGCAAGTTGGTTTGCGCGGCAATACTGTCAATGTCTTTCAGCGCCTGAATAACCGACGGTACGGTGTCGTTAATCGCGGTAATTTGCTCAAGGATTTCCATGATCCCGGCCGACATATCGACAGTGCTTTGAATAAAGCGGTCCAGCGTTATGCCGGTTCGCTCAGCAAAGCTGCGCATGCGATCGCTGTACAATTCATCGCTTTCTTCATCGGCTTTGATCAACTGCAAAATAGTATTACTCTGCTGATCCACCAGGCCTCGCAGGCCAATAAAGCTTGTGCTAAGTGTATCCACTGCATCGTTGTGGGTGGAAATAATATTGGCCAGACTTGACTCACAGTCGGCCAGCACTTCTGTTGATGTTTGTGCAACACTGTTTAGCGCAGGCTCTGCCGCAACCGGAGTTGCAGTGCTGGTATTCGATGATGACGCCGCTTGCGACGCATCGTTGCGGCTTGCAGGTGAAGCTGGTGTCAGGTACTCGAATGCGACTACCGCCGCGGCGAGAACCACTACGCCAACTATGCCGGAGACAAAGTGAGCGAGAAGCAGAGCAACGACTGTTGCTATCCCTACAACAAGATATCTATTCATGACTTTCCTAATCCACAGGCTAACGCTATGAATTGTAGTACATATATGGAGCTACTGTAGGGAAGTATTGAAAGTCTTGCAACTACCTTTGTGAGTAGTTGCAACTAATTGATGATTAGAAGATTTTTCTAATATAGACAAGAGTAAAACACATTTTTTTAAATTTATTTAAACATAAATATGAATGTTAAGTTATTGATTTTTATTTAATGCATTAGTTACATGTTGCGCAAAAGGCTCCGCCCTCATAAAACCCGTTACCCGGGCTTTGGTAAGCTCATTGCCAGCTTCGTCGAACAGCAAAATGGTAGGTAATCCGAGTACGTCGAAGGCGTCCTGAAATGCCAGATTGGTTGGTGTATTGTCGGTTAAGTCTATCTGCATCCACACCGTGTTACTCAGTGCATCGATCACCGCCGGATCCACAAAGGTGTATTTTTCAAACTCTTTACAGGCCACACACCAGTCCGCGTAGAGATCAACCATAACCGACTTGCCCTCTGCGTTGGCAGCGGCAAGTTTTTGTTCAAAGTCCTCAAGGTTTTTGACAACCATAAAGGTTGGATGAGAAGTGGCTTGCGAGGTGGCTTCAGCGGATGTTCCGTAATCTTCATAACGCCCATCGTTCTGGCCGAACAAAGCGTTATAGCCCAGCATCGCGGAGACAAAAAGACCCAGGAAAATCAACAGAGTACGTACGCCTTTGGCAAAGGTGGCAGCGCTTGGCTGATTAACAACCTGGTAATAGCTGAACGCCCCCAGACCGAGTGCTGACCAAAGCAGCATGCTGTAATCTGAGTTCCACAGTCTTTCAACAAACACAATCGCTACGGCCAGCAGCATAAAGCCAAAGGTGGTTTTAATAATATTCATCCAGTTACCGGCTTTAGGCAGTAACTTACCACCGGTCATGGCAAAGATAATCAGCGGGATACCCATACCCAGACTCAGGGCGTACAGGGCAAGAAAGCCGAGTGTCATGTCGCCGCTCTGGGCGATAAATATCAGTACACCGGTGAGTGGCGCGGTTGTGCAGGGCGAGGCGATTAAGCCAGACAGTATACCCATAACAAATACGCCTATCAGGCTGCCCCGTTGCTGAGCGTTGCTCATGCCACTGACTTTTTCCTGCCACTTACCGGGTAACTGAATCTCGTAGGCGCCAAACATGGCGGCGGCCAGCGCTACAAAAACCACAATAAAGGTGCCGAGAATGTAGGGACTCTGAAGTGATGCCTGAAACTGCACACCGGCAGAGGCAACCACCAGGCCCAGTAATGAGTACATGATGGCCATGCCTTGCACATACACAAAGGCGAGTGTAAACGCGCGGGACATTTTAATGTCTTTGCCCTGGCCAATAACAATACCGGAAACAATGGGATACATGGGGAATACGCAGGGCGTAAATGCCAGTCCTATCCCCAGCGCTAAGAACAGCAGCAGAGTGAGAGGCAGATTCTCATCGGATTGCAGCAGGTTGGCCAAATCGTATTGCTCGCTGACCGTTTGCGCAGGGGCCTGGGAGGTTTGCGCTTCGCCACCGCTTAACTCACCGGTGACACTCGCCCCCTGAATTTCGTTGAGGTAAATCACTTTAGTGGTGGGTGGATAGCATAAACCGGCGCTGGCACAGCCTTGATAGCGAAGTTTTACCACGCCATCCTGTACAGTTTCAGTAATGGGATAACTGAACGACAACGAGTTATAAAACACGTCAGAGATACCAAAGAACTCATCTTCAATCTGCTCAGCCGGGGGGAATGCCGGTTCGCCCAGCGTTGCATTTTTGGTCGAAACCTTAAATTGCTTTTTGTACAGGTAATAGCCGTCTGCAATGTCAAAGCGTACTACCAGGGTGTCGCCCTTTTGTGAAAAATCAAAAACAAAGGCTTCTTCTACCGGGAGAAATGACGGTTCGTCACTGAACAGATCGTCCATGTTATTGTCACTTAACTGGGCCGAAGCCGCCGTTGTGAATAACAGGGCAAAAAATGTCAGGGTGATTACTGCTAGCCGGGACTGATTCACCGAATTACTTCCTCTTATCAATGTTTAATTCCTGTTCTACCCAGGAGTTGTAAGCTTCGCTCGCTGCACAAGCCGGAACGGCAAGCCACTGCGGCACGTCGTAGCTGTGCAGCGCTGTTACCAGTTGCTCTGCTTCTGCAAGCTTGTGCTGGTGAGTTTTAATGAGGATCTGGAATTCCTGATCCTGCATCACCTGATTATCCCAGCGATAAACCGACGTCATCCCCGGTACAATCTGAACACAGGCTGCAAGGTGTTGCGTGAGCAACTTATTGGCAATGGTTTCTGCATTTTGCCGCGAATCCGTGGTGCAATATACAATGCAAAGGTCTGTCATAGTTTTCATAGGACCGGGTTTATCCCAATTATTATTCAACTTGTCCGACTTGCCGGCACTTTACCGAGCAAATCGGGTCTGTGACAAGTCAATCATCGTTAGTACGGGATAAACTTACTATACGATGACTTGGGTTTGCATAATTGTGCCCCAACTTCATTAACTGAAACTTAAGACTGCAACAGGAAACGTACATTGCGCTTTTTATTATTACTTTTTATTGTCATGCCAATTGCTGAAATTTCGCTGTTGCTGCAGGTGGGTGACTTAATTGGTGGCTGGAATACGGTTGGGTTGATTGTGGTAACCGCTTTTGTGGGGGCTTATCTGGTTCGTCAGGAAGGCATCTCAACACTACAAACCGCACAAGCAAAACTGGCGCAGAATCAGGTGCCGGGTAAAGAAATGATGGAAGGCATGTTGCTGGTAATTGCCGGCGTGTTGTTAGTTACTCCGGGTTTTATTACCGATATCGTCGGTTTCGCCTTTGCGTTGCCTTTTTCCCGTAAGTTCATTGCCAGCAGAGCGGCCAGCCATCTTACGGTGCGTACGTTTAATGCGACGCAACAGTCAGCCTATCAGTACACCAGCCGTCCTTCGGCTCACGATGATGGCGATACCATCGAGGGTGAGTATACCGATAAGTCTGAAAACGACCCGGATAAGCGCCTGAAATAACCTCAGGCGCTGAGCTTCCCGGTCATCACTTTGCGGGCTTTAAAGTGAGGCTTCCAAAGCCGCCAGTTTCGCTTCCATAAAGGCTTCAAACTGATGCTGATTTTGTGCCTGGTCGGGATGGCCCGGCCAGCTGGCAAAGAAGCCATACTCATAAGAGGTAGCGGGCTTAAATTTAAACAGATAGTCGTGAGGCCCGACAAATTGTTCGGCTACGTCACTTTTACGCACGAACAGCGCCATACCTAAATCTAAATCATCCCCCAGCAGGTTCTGCTTACCGTAGGTGGCGATCATTTTCCAATTCGGGCTCTCTTTCTCGATATATTCCACGTCCTCGTGCTTCACCAGTCCAGTAACCAGGTTGTCCATGGCAACCGATGACTCAACCTCAACCAGGGTGCTTGGATCACCGGCTTTAATGGAGTACACCGTACTGACATCTGCGCTGATTCCGTCAACAGTCCAGCCGTCATACCTTACTTCAAACTGACTTTGTTGCGGGCCATTTTCCAGCAAGCGCCAGTGCGTTGCGTCGACCTCCTTAAAGTGCTGTACACCGTCGTCAACCCAGCGTCCCAGCGCACCCAGGCCAACTGATTTACCTACCTTCAGGGCATCACCGCCCCAGTCACTGAGTTGGTGATAACTGTCGTAGCCATCCTGGCCGACCTGAGGTAACACCATGTCTGTAGTGGTTTTTACAAACACGTCGATACCATTGCGCCAGTCCAGGTACAGGCGGTAGCCAACCAAGTCGTTCTCCCAACCCGGGCCTTCATAACGCAGATAGTAAGAATGATCGGTGAGTTGCTCCGGTGACGTAAAGCTTTCTACCGAAGTAAACTGAAAATCGTCGGCAACATATTCAGTATCCTGCCACTGGCCACCCTGTCGGACCGATAACTCTGCATGGGTTTTAACTACCGGTTGTGCTGCTGTGACGGATGGTGTTCCCGATGACTGAGTCGTCGACTGGCTATTATCAGAACAGGCCGAGAGCAGTATGGATGCGGCGATTAGCGATTTTACGATGTGCCGTTTCATGGCTTTCTCCGTGGTTAGCATTAGATAATCAATAGTAAAAATTTAGTTAATCATATTGACAATTGCCACCGGTGGCAATTATTTTAAATATTGTTAACAAAGTTTGTTCCGCGGGTGAACCTGTTAACATCTTTTGAAATAACAATCGCAAAATGATGCAAGAGGTGACATGCCAGATTTTAGTTTAACCCATCGTCGCGCTTTGGTTACCGGTGCCAGCCGAGGCATAGGGCAAGCCCTGGCGGTGGCTTTAGCCGAGGTCGGTGCCGATGTGATTTGTGCGAGTTCCGCGCCCGGTGGTTGCGATGAAACTGTGGCCATTATTGCCAGCATGGGCACGGTAAGAGTAGCCCAGCTACATGCCGACCTCAGCGACATGCACGCTGTTCAGGCGCTCGCCGATGAAGCGCTCGCGTTGTGGGGAGGCATTGATATTCTGGTTAATAATGGCGGCACCATTTTCCGCAGTCCGGCTACTGAGTACCCGTTAGCTGAATGGCAGAATGTACTCAGAGTAAACCTCGACGCCAGCTTTTTGCTGTGCCAGCAGTTGGGCAAAAAAATGGTTGAACAGGGCAGTGGCAAGATTATAAATATCGCTTCTATGCTCAGCTATAGCGGCGGAATTACCGTGCCCGCTTACACCGCCAGTAAGCATGCAGTGGCGGGCTTAACCAAGGCGTTGGCCAATGAATGGGGAGCGTCAGGTGTGCAGGTGAATGCCATAGCACCGGGTTACATTCGCACCGATAACACGCAGGCTTTACAGGACGACACCTCGCGCAGTAACGAAATCTGTGCGCGTATCCCGGCCGGTCGCTGGGGGGAAACGGATGATTTAAAAGGGGCCGTGGTGTTTTTAGCCAGTTCGGCCAGCCAGTATATCAACGGTCACATACTTGCCGTTGATGGGGGCTTTTTGGCCCGTTAAACAACAGGACACAGAATCATGACGACTGAATACGAAACCCGTTATGCCATTGGTCAGCAGGAAGCCAAAGGTTACGATACCCAGGCATTACGGGATGCATTTCTGGCGGATAAATTGATGCAGCCAGGTAAGATTTACTGGGTTTACAGCCATTACGAACGGTTTATGGTAGGGGGCGCTGTACCGGTAGAAACCGGCCTGACGCTGGATACCCTGGACGCTTTGAAATCGGCTTGCTTCACGGCGCGCCGTGAAGTAGGTGTGATTAACGTTGGCGGCGCCGGCACGGTGCAGGTCGACGAAACCACCTATGCATTGGCAAAAGGTGAAGCCCTTTACATTGGCGCCGGTGAACACAAGGTGACATTTTATTCTGATAACAGCGAGACACCGGCGTGCTTCTATCTGAACTCGGCGCCTGCCCATGCCAGTTATCCCTGCAAAAAAGTGGGCAAGGATGATGCCAATGTACTGCATTTAGGTTCGCCAGAAACGGCTAATCAGCGCGACATTCACCAGTTGATTATCAACGGTGTGGTGGAAACCTGCCAGTTGCAAATGGGCCTGACCAGGCTTTATCCGGGCAGTGTATGGAATACTATGCCGGCCCATCAGCATGATCGACGCAACGAAGTGTACTTTTACCTGGATGTGCCTGAAGGTCAGGCGGTTAGTCATTTTATGGGTGAGCCCCATGAAACCCGCCATATCTTTGTCCACAACCATCAGGCCATATTATCGCCGCCGTGGTCAATTCACTGTGGTTGTGGTACCGCCAACTATGCCTTCATCTGGGGGATGGCTGGGGAAAACCTGGATTATGATGATATGGATAAATTCCCTGCCAGCGAGCTGCGCTAGGAGCATTTGATGTTTAATAAAATAGTCAGATTAACCAGTGTTATTGTTATCAGTCTTGGGTTAATCAGCTGTGGGTCTGACACCGACAGTGAGGTAACTACCTTGCGTCTTGGTCATACCCTGGATACTCAGCATTCTGTACACAAAGCCATGGTTCATTTTGGTGAACGCCTCAGCGAGTTATCCAATGGCGCCATGGACGTCAAAATTTACCCCAGCAGTCAGCTGGGCACCGAGCGCGAAATGATCGAGTTGCTGCAAATTGGTTCATTATCCATGACCAAAGTCTCGGCCAGCCCGCTGGAAGGCTTTGTGCCAGCCATGAAGATCTTCAGTATTCCTTACATTTTTCGCGACAACGACCATTTCTGGAAAGCGCTTAACAGTGAGGTCGGGCAAGGGTTACTGGCTGGTGTTGAGCCTTTCAGGCTTAAAGGCCTGGCTTATTATGACGCCGGCAGTCGCAGCTTTTACACCAATAATAAGCCGGTCAGAACGCCGGCTGATTTAGCCGGTATGAAAATTCGGGTACTGAACAGCCCTACCGCAGTGCGTACTGTTCGTGAGCTGGGCGGTGCTGCTACACCCGTAGCCTGGGGTGAGCTTTACACGGCGTTGCAACAAGGCGTGGTGGATGGTGCGGAAAACAATCCGCCCAGTTACTACCTGTCGCGTCACTATGAAATTGCCCGTTATTACTCGCTGGACGAGCACACATCCGTGCCTGATGTGATGCTGATGTCCTTGCGCGTGTGGGAAAACCTGACCGACCAGCAACAGGCCTGGGTTGATGAAGCTATGCAGGACTCGGTGATTTTTCAGCGCAAAGCCTGGCAGGAGTCTACGCTTGATTCACTGGCAAAGGTCAAAGCTGACGGTGTGGAAGTGATTTATCCTGATAAAAAGCCTTTCGTTGAAGCAGTAAAACCATTCCACGACAGTTTGCGCGGCACCGCCGTTGGCGATCTCATCTCTCAAATTAAGGCCATGTAGTATGCGTAAGGTTATACGACTCATTGATCAACTCGTGGCCGGCACTCTCATGCTGGCAATGGCGCTCATTTTACTGACCGTGGTGTGGCAGGTTATCTCCCGTTACATCCTGCAGGATCCAGCATCAGTAACCGAAGAATTGTCTCGCTTTTTACTGATTTGGATTGGCCTGCTCGGCGCGGCATTTGCCTACCGACAAAAAGTCCATTTGGGTTTCAACCTGATTGTGGAGAAGCAGTCTGAGCATGTTCGTAAGTACATACTCACTCTGGTTGAATTGCTGGTAATTGTTTTTTGTGCCGCTACCCTGTTATTTGGTGGCAGCCAGTTGGTATCACTGACGCTGGAACTGGAGCAAATCTCCGCCGCTCTTGGGATTCGGATGGGGTATGTGTATGTGGTGTTACCGCTCTCCGGGGGACTGCTTATTTGCTACGGGCTAATTAATATCCATAACCTGTGGCTGGCCGACGAAGAAGGAGCGCTATAATGGATTACACTGCACTGGTGCTGGTAGTCACTTTCTTTCTACTGTTGGTCCTCAATGTTCCGATTTCATTCAGCATTGGCATTGCCACCATGGCTGCTATGTTGATGAGCATAGATTTTACGCCAGCAGTCACCACCATTGCCCAACGAATGGCTGGTGGACTGGACAGCTTTGCCTTGCTGGCCATCCCGTTCTTCGTGTTATCCGGGATGATTATGGGGCGCGGTGGGATCGCCAAGCGTTTAATCAATTGCGCGCTGGCGCTGATAGGATCGCTGCCTGGTGGCCTGGCGCTGGTTAATGTTGTGTCTTGCATGCTGTTTGGAGCTATTTCAGGCTCAGCCGTGGCCACTACGTCTGCCATTGGTAGCTTTATGCTGCCAGAAATGAAAAAGCAGGGCTACGATGAAAACTTCAGCGCGGCAGTTACCGCTGCTGCCTCTACCACCGGCATGCTGATCCCGCCAAGTAACATTCTGATTGTGTATGCCATTGCCAGTGGCGGTGTGTCTATCGCTGCGCTGTTTATGGCAGGTTACTTACCCGGTGTAATGGTAGGGCTGGCGCTGATGATGGTGTGCTTTGTTCATGCCAAACGCAAAGGTTACGCCACGGCTGATCGCCTGCCAATGAAACTGGTAGTGCAGCAGGTCGCCGCCGCAATACCCAGCTTGTTTTTAATCTTTCTGGTTATTGGCGGAATTGTTGGTGGTATCTTTACTGCCACTGAAGCTGGCGCTATTGCGGTGGTTTATTCGCTGATCCTGGCAGTGGGGGTTTACCGCGAAGTGAAGCCCAAACAATTGCCGGATATATTGCTGAAATCGGCCGAAACTACCGCTATTGTTATGCTGCTTATTGGTGCTTCTACGGCTATGTCGTGGATGCTGTCATACGCCAACATTCCACAAAATATCAGTGCCTTTATGCTCGATGTTAGCGATAACCCGATTGTTATTCTGCTGCTGATAAACCTGCTGTTAATTGTTGTGGGGGCGTTTCTGGATATGACGCCTGCAGTGCTGATCTTTACGCCGATATTCCTGCCGGTGGCGGCGGAGTTGGGCATGTCACCACTGCAGTTTGGTATTATGATTGTATTAAACCTGTCGATTGGCTTGTGCTCACCGCCTGTTGGGGCTGTGCTGTTTATCACCTGTGCCATTGCCAAAACACGCCTGGATAAAATTATCCGGCCGTTACTGCCACTTTATGTTGCGATGTTTGTGGTGCTGATGCTGGTAACCTACGTGGCCTGGTTTAGTGAAGCATTACCGGCGCTGTTCGGGGTCTAACACTCCGCCCGGTGCGGGATATCGACAAACAGGGTGATAATGCTGAGAGTAGCTTAACAAGGCGGTTAACGGTAAACTCAGGCCGATTAATAAAAAACAAAAATAAAGAGTATTCTGCATGGATAAGAAGCCAACCATTAATGATGTGGCACGTATAGCCGGGGTTTCCAAACGCACCGTCTCCCGGGTTATCAATGGTGCCTCAAACGTTGGCGCTGCTACCCGGGAAAAAATTCAACGGGTGGTGGATGAGTTGGGCTTTTCCCCGGATAAACAGGCCCGGGGGCTGGCTGCCAGCCGTTCTTATCTGATTGGTTTGATTTACGATAACCCAGATGCTCTTTATATCGATCAGGTGCAACGTGGTGTGCTCGATGTTTGTTCGAAGAAAGGTTACGAGCTGGTTGTTCATCCCTGCAGTTATCGCAGCGATGATTTTATCAGTAATTGCGTTGGCTTTGTGCGGCGCTCCAACATTGATGGCGTGATAGTGCTGCCGCCGGTGTCGGAATCTAACGAGCTGGCCTCGGCGCTGGAGAATCACGGTATAAACTATGTCAGGCTGACGTCGGTGGATATCGACGATAAAGCCAATATTGTGGTGTCAGACGACCGAGCGGCGTTAAGTGATATGGCTCGTTACCTGGTTTCGTTGGGGCACAAAGACATCGCGATCATTAGTGGTCCAAACCATTATTACTCTACCGTAGAGCGTTTGGAAGGGATTACTAACACACTTCAGGAGCTGGGTATAACCATTCCTGCAGAACGGATTATTGAAGGCAAAAACAGTTACGAGAGCGGTATTGAGTGTGCCCGGGCATTGCTGATTCAAACGCCTCGGCCGCAGGTAATTGTGGCTAATAACGATGAGATGGCCGCCGGTGTACTCAAAGTGGCGCATGAACTGGGCATCGACGTGCCTGGCGAGTTATCGGTTGCTGGCTTTGATGATAACTTACTGGCGTCACGAGTGATTCCGTCACTCACAACAGTGCAACGCCCGGTAGTTGCCATGGCGGGTATTGCCGCGAAAAAGATTGTCGCGCTAATTGAGAATAGACCTGCTGAGAGTGTGGAGGAATACACTATCAAGCCACATCTGATTATTCGGGAATCAACACGCAAAGCAACCAAACCATAGCAGAGAAAAAATAAAGAAAATTTGCTTTAACGTAATTTGCCACCGGTGGCATTAATGTTAAAAGTGTGGTAATTTAATCAACAACTGGAAAAAAGTTTAGAGATTTTATGGCCGATCAAACCAAGCTAATACAGGTGCATCCAAACGATAACGTTGCTGTGTCGACCATGGCGCTGTCTGCCGGCACGATTGTAGACGCTTTATCAGTGACCCTTGCCAGTGATACTCCTGCTGGCCATAAAGTTGCCCTGAGTGACATTGCCGCCGGCGAAAAAGTGGTGAAATATGGTTTTGCCATCGGTATTGCACAGGCTGATATCAAACGTGGTGACCATGTTCACAGCCATAATTTAAAAACGGCATTGAGTGGCCAGGAAAACTATCAGTATGAGCCGGTTACTGTGCGCAAACCGGTTACCAAGCCATCCCAGGCCAGCTTTATGGGCTATCGCCGGGAGAATGGTAAAGTTGGGATCCGCAACGAGGTTTGGATCATCAATACGGTTGGCTGTGTAAATCGCACTGCTGAGCGCATTGCCGCGGAGTGCGATCGTCGTTTCTTTGGGGAGTGCGATGGTTTTCGTTCTTTCACCCATCCGTTTGGCTGCTCACAATTAGGCGATGACCTGCACGACACACAAACCATACTCGCTTCACTGGCATCGCATCCCAATGCGGGCGCAGTGCTAATTGTAGGGCTCGGCTGTGAAAACAATCAGCTGGCTAATTTGCTGGAAAAAGTTGACCGCCCGGCTTCGCAGATCCGGTACTTTAACTCCCAGCAGGTGGGAGACGAAATTGAGGAAGGGATCCGCCTCATTCATGAAATGCTGGCTGATGTTGGCAAGTGTACCCGCGAGCCCATTGATGGCAGCGAGTTGATACTGGGTGTGAAGTGTGGCGGGAGTGATGCGTTTAGTGGCATTACCGCCAACCCCCTGGTGGGTCGCATGACCGATTTAATGGTTAAGCAGAACGGCAGTGTGCTGCAAACTGAAACCCCGGAAATGTTCGGTGCCGAGCAGTTACTGATGAACCGGGCGACCAGCCAGGCTGTATTCTCTGAAATTGTTGAACTGGTTAACGAATTTAAACAGTATTTTATCGATAATAATCAACCTATTTATGAGAACCCGTCGCCGGGTAACAAAGCCGGTGGGCTCACCACGCTGGAAGAAAAGTCGCTTGGCGCGGTGCAAAAAGGCGGTCAGGCACCGGTTAACGGGGTTTTGCAGTACGGCGAGCCTTTGTCTAAGAAAGGCCTCAATTTGCTTCAGGCACCGGGTAACGACGCAGTAAGCTCCACTGCGCTTGCCGCCAGCGGCGCGCACATCATTTTATTCACCACCGGACGGGGTACCCCGCTCGGCTTTCCTGTACCCACAGTGAAAATCTCATCTAACAGTGAAATTGCTCACAAGAAGCCACACTGGATAGATTTTAATGCAGGTCAGATATTGCAGGGCACCAGTATTGATGACTGTGCAGCTCAGCTTTATCAGCAATGCCTGAATATTGCTTCGGGCGAGAAAACCTGCAACGAGAAAAATGGCAGTCACGAGATAGCGATCTGGAAACGTGGCGTAACCCTGTAACAAAGAGACTGATATGACACCAATACTATTACACGAAGACAGACTGTTTCCGGCAGACGAAGCAACACGCTCTGTCGCTCGCTCGCTGTATCAAACAGTCAAAGACTTGCCTATTATCAGCCCCCACGGTCACACCGATCCGCGCTGGTTTGCCTATGATGAAAATTTTGGCAATGCCACCGAGCTGTTTATTTTACCCGATCACTATGTGTTCAGAATGCTCTACAGTCAGGGGGTTTCTCTGGAGAATCTGGGTATTCGTCGTTGGGATGGTGGTCCGACCGAAAGCGACCCGCAAAAAATCTGGCAGATTTTTGCTGACCATTATTACCTGTTTGCCGGCACGCCATCGAGAATGTGGCTCGATACGGTATTTAAAAATGTGTTTGGTTTAACCGACATGCTGTGTAGCGAAAACGCCATGGAGTATTACCACTTCATCACCGCAGAGCTTGCCAAAGACGCTTATAAGCCGCGCGCTCTGATGGACCGCTTTAACATAGAGCTGATTGCTACCACCGAAGGTGCTCTGGACAACCTTGAGCACCACCGGGTATTAAAAGGTACCGCTTGGGATAAGCGCGTTATCACATCTTTCCGTCCGGATGATGTGGTAGATGCTTCCCGTGAAGACTTTGCCCAAAATATTGAACTGCTTGGTGAAATAACTGGTGAGAATACCACCGACTGGGAAGGTTACCTGGCCGCTATTCGTCAGCGCCGCGCGGTATTCCGCGAGCACGGTGCCACAGCCACCGATCACGGCCACCCAACTGCCCGTACTGCAGATCTGTCAAAAGCCGACTGTCAGACGTTGTTCAGCAAATGCCTGAGTGGCAAAGCCAGCGAGGCTGATCAGGAGTTGTTCCGCGCTCAGATGCTTACCGAATTAGCGGGTATGAGTATTGAAGATGGGATGGTTATGCAAATCCATCCGGGCGCATTCCGTAATCACAATAACGATGTGTTTACTAAATTCGGCCGCGACAAAGGCGCAGACATTCCGCTGCAAACCGAATATGTTAACGCTCTGAAACCGCTGCTGGATAAATACGGCAACGACCCGCGCCTGAATATCATTTTGTTTACGCTTGATGAAACCGTGTATTCCCGTGAACTGGCACCGCTGGCTGGTCATTATCCGTGCCTCAAACTGGGCCCGGCCTGGTGGTTCCACGATAGCCCGGAAGGCATGCTGCGTTATCGCCATCAGGTAACCGAAACCGCAGGTTTATTTAATACCGTTGGCTTTAACGATGACACCCGTGCCTTCCTGTCGATTCCGGCTCGCCACGACGTAGCCCGCCGAATTGATTGCCGGTTCCTGGCTAATATGGTGGTGGAACACCGAATCAGTGAAGAAGAAGCAGGCAGCCTGATTAAACAGCTGTCTTACGATCTGGCGAAGAAAGCTTACAAACTGGGGCAGGCATAATCATGGCGGCGTCGTTAAACAATACTACGCTGGCAACGTTGCCAGCCGAGGTTAAAAAACCTGAATACGATCGCGCTGAACGCAGCCGCGGTATTGTGCACATCGGGCCGGGCGCATTTCACCGTGCCCACCAGGCCGTGTATACCGACATGGCGATGGCCTATGGCGGTAACTGGCGTATTACCGGTGTATCGATGCGCAGCGCTACACTGAAACAAAAGCTGGCCGAGCAGGACAATCTGTATTCACTGGTAGTACTGGACAACGAGCCCTATGTGCAGGTAATCGGCGCTTTCGACAGCGTACTGGTATTAAATGAAGACCGTGAAGCCATTATGGCTGCACTAACCGACGCCAATACCCATATTATTTCGTTAACGATTACAGAAAAAGGGTATTGCCTGGCCAGTAATGGTGAGCTCGATACGTCCCATGCCGATATCATGCACGATTTATCCAATCCTGATGAGCCGGTGTCGGCGGTAGGGCTTATTGTGAGCGCACTCAAGCACCGCTTTGAGCAGCAACAGGCCGATATTACCGTAATCAGCTGCGACAACCTGGCCGATAATGGCAAAAAACTGGCCAAAGCCGTATTGCAATTTGCCGAGAAAATCCAGCCAGAACTGGCGCAGTGGATTGAGCAAAACATTGCTTTTCCCTGCACTATGGTTGATAGCATTACGCCGGCCACCGATGAAGCACTGATTAGCCTGGCGGCCGATAAGCTGGGTGTTGAAGATGCCTGGCCTATTCAGCGCGAAGGCTTTACCCAATGGGTGGTTGAGGACAAATTCAGCGGGCCGCGTCCGGCCTGGGAGAAGGTTGGCGTTACCTTTACCGATGATGTCGCCGCCTTTGAAAATGCCAAACTGCGTATTTTAAATGGCACCCACTCAACGCTGGCGTACACCGGTATCCTGCTCGGTAAAGAAACCGTTTATGAAGCGATAAGCGATACTGCGCTGGAAGCGTTTATTCGCCGTTTACTGAGTGATGAAATTATTCCGTCTATTAACGCCGAAGGCGTAATGGATTTACTGGCCTACGCGGAAGATATTTTAAATCGCTACAAGAACCGCCACATTCGCCACTTGTTGGCACAAATTGCCTGGGATGGTTCGCAGAAGCTGCCTTTCCGAGTGCTCAATACCGTGCGCGACAACTTAAAACTTGGTCAGCAGGCAAAGCTGCTGTGCGTACCGATTGCAGCATGGATTTTATTTATTGCTAAACGTGCTAGCGACCAGGAAGAACTGGTGGATCCGTTGGCTGAGACCTTAACTGGTTTAGCCAATCAGCACCAGGGTGACCTGGCAGCGCTCGGTGCAGCTGTGCTGAATCTGCCTCAGGTGTTCGCCGAATTGACGGCTAACAAATGGTTTAAAGACACCGTGCTGGAATACGTTGAGGTGCTGTCGTCCATCAACGGCGACAATGCTGCCGAAGTATTAGGAGCACTGTAATGAACGACTTTAAAAGCCTGATAGAGGGCACGCCATTACTACCGATTCTGCAGCCACAAAGTGTAGAGCAGGCGGTTAATATTGCCGGCGCCGTGCATGCCAGTGGTTTACGTAGTATTGAAGTTGTGCGCCGTACACCAGTAGCAGCGGCCGCGGTGACCGCCATCCGCGAAGCTTTTCCGGAACTATTGGTCGGCATGGGCACAGTGTTAAATCAGGAGCATGTGCAGGAAGCGGTAGACGCCGGAAGTCAGTTTATAATTACCCCGACTATCAGTGAAAAACTGCTGTCGGCGCTGAGCGATATCACTATTCCCTATCTGCCTGGTACTGCTTCTCCCTCAGACATTTTACTGGCCGTTGAGGCCGGCTTGTCGGAAGTTAAATTCTTTCCGGCCAGTTTAAGTGGTGGCCCCGCCATGCTGAATAATTTCAGCGCTATTTTTCCGGAAGTATCACTCTGCCCAACCGGTGGTATTTCCAATTCTAATTTGCATGATTACAGCAGCCTGCCCAACGTGTTCGCTGTAGGCGGCTCCTGGATGATTCCAAAGAGCTGTGTTGAAAGTGGCAACTGGCAGGGCGTAACCGCTGCCTGTGCGCTGGCGCAACAACAATTTACTAAGGATACCGCGTGAAAAGAGTCGTCATTTTTGGGGAGTGTATGGTGGAACTGGTGTCAACCAGCGCCACTGAACTAAAGAAAAGTTTTGCGGGTGATACCTATAACACCGCAGTGTACTTAAAGCGCAATGCGCCGGGCTTGTCGGTAAGTTATCTGACCGCCATTGGCGAGGACTTTTTAAGTAATGAGCTGCTGTTTGCCATGGGTGATGAGCAAATAAATACCGACCATGTTTATCGCTGTAGTAAGCGGAACCTGGGTTTGTATATGGTGCGAACCGACAAGTACGGTGAGCGTACCTTTGCCTACTGGCGGGATGGTTCAGCAGCCACACAAACCCTTAATGTGATGACTCAGGCCCCGGACAATATTGAGATGTTTTATTTCTCGGGTATTTCGGTGGCTATTTTAGATGTTGAGCAGCGCGAGAAGCTGTTTGACCTGATCAACACCCTACGCAGCAGCGGATGCCGAATTGTCTTTGATCCTAACTACCGCCCGCGCCTGTGGCGAGATCAGCAGGAAGCCCGGGAGTGGATGGATAAAAGTTATCAGGTTGCTGACATCGCGTTCCCTGGTGGTGATGATCACCTGGCGTTATATGGCCATACCAACGCCGATGACGTACTCGCCCACCTCGCCCCCTTTGGTATTGGCGAAGTGGTAATGAAAAACGGCGCAGTAGGCGTGCATATTGTCAATCACGAAGGCCAGTTCATCGTTCCGGTGCAAACGGTAACTAACGTAGTGGATACCACCGCCGCTGGCGATGCGTTTAACGGTGGCTACCTTGCTGCGCGTTTGTCTGGTAAAAACGTGACTGAGTCCGCCAGCTTTGGTGCCATGGTGGCCGGTACGGTTATTCAGCATCCCGGCGCTATTATTCCGGCCGATACCTTAAGAAAGGCTGTAACCCCCCTTTAATGAATAACTCAGCAGGGTAACTTTGCCCTGCTGGCTAACCGCTCATCCTCTCCATTTACCCTTTATCTGCCGTTATCTCCGTTAGTCATTTATTCCACCAGACTTGATTTAATCGGGCATTCTGTGTCCGATACCAATGCATATGGAGGATTACCCACTCAGCATGACTGGCAGGCTTTCTGGTTAGGTTTGATTGCGCAGGGTTTACTTCAAAACCAAACAAGTGTAACAACGCCATAGAGCCTGCCAGTCCTGCCCAAAGGGAGTGGCCAAAACGACTTATATCTGTGTTGCGCCCTCTGGACATAGAATGGCTATGCCACAGAGAACGCGTCGTGATTTAAGCCGTTTTGTCTCACTCTGAGAGGGTAATCCTCCATACGGATTGGTATGTTAAACTCAACCGTTAAGGAGACATTTTATGCTTAAATGGATTACAGGTTTGGTTGCCGGATTACTTCTGGCAAATAGCAGCGCGGCCATGGATACCGCTGGTGATTGGTATGGCGAACTCAATATTCAGCCTGGCGTATCATTGCCTTTGGTGTTGCATATTGCGGGCAGTGAGCCCGACTGGCAGGTTAGTCTGGATAGCCCGAATCAGGGGGCGTTTGGTATCCCGGGCAGTGCCGAGAAAATCACTAATACTCAGGTAGAATTAAAGTTTGCTGCCATCGGCGCGTCTTATAAGGCGGCGCTGGAAGACGGCAAGCTGGCAGGGACATTTACTCAAAACGACAAATCTTTTGCGCTGACCCTGGCCCGTCAGAGCGAGGAAGGAAAAGAGAAAGCCAAACAGACAGCGGCACGACCTCAGCACCCTGAAGCGCCTTTTCCCTACACCGTTGAAGAAGTCAGTTACCCACATACTTCCGGGGCTTTTGAGTTTGCCGCAACGCTTACTCTGCCTGACGGCAAAGGCCCTTTTCCGGCTGCCATACTGGTGTCCGGCTCGGGCCCTCAGGATCGTGATGAAACCCTGATGGGTCATAAGCCTTTTCTGGTGATTGCTGATCACCTGACCAGGGCAGGCATCGCGGTATTGCGGTTTGATGATCGCGGCACCGCTAAAAGCAGCGGTACTTTTGCCGGGTCAACTATTGATGATTTCAGCACCGACGTAGAATCCGCTTTCAAGTATTTACTCACCCGGAATGAAATAGCGCCACAGAAGATTGGCCTGGTCGGCCATAGTGAGGGGGGAATGACAGCCCCACTGTTTGCTGCTCGTCAGCCTCAGGTTGCATTTGTCGTGTTGCTGGCAGGTTTAGGTGTGGATGGCATAACATTGTGGGCCGAGCAACAACGGGATATGGCGGTGGCCTACGGAGTGCCCAATGGCGAGGCTATCTATCAGGCGATGCGAGTTTTTGCTGAACAGGTGATTGCCGGAGAAAGCCCCCAGGCCATAGAGCAGGATTTACTGAGCAAAGGGTACGACAAGGCCACCGCCCAACAGTATCTTAAAGTGATGGCTAACGAGTGGGGGCGAAGCTTTTTAACCTACCAGCCTGAAGAGGTACTGCCAAAGCTGACTATGCCGGTACTGGCATTAAATGGCGATAAGGATTTGCAGGTGGCTGCTGCCACAAATATCGGTGGGTTGGAGGCTATTTTTGCCAGCACGGACAACGAGGATGTAACGCTGAAGGTACTGCCAGATCTCAACCACCTTTTTCAGCAGGCTGAATCCGGCCTGCCGGACGAATATGGCAGGATTAATCAGACGTTTGCCCCGCAGGCGCTATTGATTATCAGTGACTGGATTAGCCGCCGGGTGGAGGAATAGCGTGAAACAATACTGGCTGCTCCAGGTTACCGGTTGGGGATTATTCTACGCCATCGACTCAATGTTAAAAGTGGCTGCAGGCATAGTCAGCTATCCGTTATTTATCGCTGTCTTTATCCTCTATGGCTTTGCGATGGCGGCTTCACATTGTTTGCGTATCTGGTATCGCCGCTGGCAACGTTTGCCCTTGTTAAAAGTCGTCGCAGGAGTCATAACCGCATCCCTGCTTGGTGCTGCCGGTGCAACGAGTCTTATGCTCGGTACTCTGGTGGTCATCAAAAACCCGATTATCCATCAAGCCAGTGGCGCATTGGATTTGCTGTTTATTAACAATCTTTTGGTGGTTTGGGCCGTTCTGCTTATCTGGAGTGGTCTGTACTTTTTTATTACCCGGCAACGCAAAGTAGATGAGCTTGAGACGTCTCAGGAAGATCTACAGCAAAACCTGCAACAGGCGCAGTTAAACGCCTTGCTGAGCCAGTTGAATCCGCACTTTATGTTTAACTGCATTAATAATATTCGTGCACTGATTTTAGAAGATGCGGCGAAGGCCAGAGAGATGCTGGCCAATCTGGCTGATATGCTAAGGTATAATCTGCAAAGTGACGCCGGAGAAACCTCATCGCTGTCTGCGGAACTGGCTATTGTTGAGACTTACGTGAGCCTGATGAAGATGCAGTACGAATCCCGCCTGGCCTATCAGGTGACGGTGGACGATAAAGTTAGCCAGGATTGCCTCGTGCCGCGATTAATGCTGCAATTGCTGGTGGAGAATGCCATCAAGCATGGTATCGCCAGGCAGGTAGAAGGCGGTGTGGTTAGCGTATCTATCCGGCTTGCCGAGCATTGCCTGCAGATTGAAGTGGCCAATCCTGGTTCACTGAATACCGGAGAGGGTGGCATCGGTGTTGATAATATTCGTCAGCGGCTCGCAATACTTTATGCAGAGCAGCAAGCATTTACGCTGAGCCAACAGCAAAACAGGGTCGTGGCAAGGGTACAAATACCGTATAAGGACAAACCATGCGGGTAGTCATAGTGGAAGACAGCCGACTGGCGAGACTGGAGTTGTGTGAGCAGTTGTCGCAATTGCCAGACGTCACTCTGGTGGGGCAGGCCGATACAGTGGAAAGTGCCAGAGCCCTTATCAACGAGGTGCAGCCTGACCTGATTCTGTTGGATATCGATTTACCCGGAGGCACTGGCTTCGACTTACTTGAGCAACTAGAGGTATTGCCAAAAGTGGTGTTTACCACCGCTTTTGACGAATTTGCCGTGCGCTCTTTTGAAGTGGATGCGCTGGATTATTTACTTAAACCTATCACGTTACCACGTTTAACCAAGGCTCTGGCCAAAGCGGAGGCGCAACTTGCCGCGCAAGAGGCGGTTACCACCGAGTCGAAACTGCACGGCGACAGCCAGCTGTTTTTAAAAGACGGCGGACAATGCTGGCTGATCAGGCTTAAACAGGTACAGCTGTTTGAATCGGTTGGTAATTACACAAGGGTCTATTTTGATCAGCATAAGCCGATGTTAAATAAGGCCATTTCACATATCGAGGCGCGCTTACCCGAGGCCGAATTTTTTCGCATCAACCGTTCAGAAATTATCAACCTGGCGTTTATTGACGACATTGAAGTACCGCTTAACGGCCAATGGCAGGTACGCATGCAAAACGGGCGTATTCTGGTGCCCTCACGCCGCCAGGCTCAGGCATTCAGACAACGGTTATCGCTGTAAGCCCGGTTAAACAATGTTATCCTGAGTGCATAGCTACGCAGGAAGAATAAAAATGAAACCAATAGTATATGTTTCCGGCACCTTTGATTTATTTCACAGTAACCACCTCAAAATGATCGAATATGGCGCAGGGTTTGGTGGTACGTTAATCGTAGGCGTGAGTACTGATGAACTTGTCTGTACTTATAAAAATCCCCCAGCGGTACCTTATGAAGAGCGTGCGGCGATTATTTCTGCCCTAAAATATCCCAATATGGTTATACCGCAGCGCTCGCTGGATCACACCGACCGGGTAAAAGATCTTAATATCGACGTGTTTGTGGTAGGTGATGACTGGCGCGGTAAATATGATTATCTGCGTGACTTGGGCGTGGAGGTGTACTATTTCCCCTATGGTGAAGGTGTTAGCTCCACCAAGTTGAAAAAACAAATCACTGAACAATACAACAAACTGAAAAGCACCGCCGATAAACATGAAAACCCGGAGATTAAAAAATCATGAAGCGAGTTTTGATCACCGGTGGCAGCGGGGACTGGGCGCAGAGTTTTAAACAGCAATATGGCAAGCAATTCCATATTGATACGCCAGGGCGCAGTGACCTTGACGTCACCAGCGAAGACTCTGTTAAAGGGTATTTTGCCGGTCTGCCGACTGCCTACGATATTGTGATTAACAATGCCGGCTCTATCCATCCTAAGCGTATTCTGGAGTCTGACAGTGCGTTGTGGGTTAATGATATTCAGGTTAATCTGGTGGGTACTTATTACGTATGTAAGTATGCGCTAACTGCTTCTGAATCTACCCAGTTAATTCAGATTTCCTCAACGGCTGGGTTTAACGCTTATAAGGACTGGTCGTCTTATTGCGCGTCAAAAGCCGGCGTGATCACCTTATCGAAAAGCCTCGCTGCCGATGGCTACAACTCTATTTGTTTATGCCCCGGCGCTATTGATACCAAATTCCGCGATTACTTTGATTTACCCAACAATAATATGATGACTTGCGAGCAACTCACCGGCTACGTGATGCAGGTTATAAACGGTGAATTTACACCGGGAGATGTGTTGTTTATCCGGGCTAATGAGTTTGAGCTGAATCCGTAAATGACAGGCCAGCGTTGCAAAACCGCCGGCCTGTTTTGCCATAGTAAATTAACTTACAGTGAGTCGCGGTAAACGTATTTCGCTAACGGGTGATTACGGGCACGCAAATCGCGAATAAAAAACTGTGCTATCTTGGATGCGCCCACCACATTCAAATGGGTATTGTCGGTCTTACCATCCGGATAGCGGGTGTATAAATCCGGTGGTACCTGAATAAAATACTGGCGGCTTTCAGGCTCACCGATGGATTTTAAGAACCCACAGGTTTGTTCGTTAAGGTCAAAAAACTCAACCCCTTCTGATTTGGCTACTTGTCTGGCAGCGTTAGCGTAATCGATAAGTTTACGTTGCAGGTTACCTTCTTCATCAAAATGGCGTCGGCAAATTGAGCTGGCTATCATCGGAATGGCCTTGTGCTCACGCACGTCCTTAATGTACTGACGTAAAAACGCCGGATAGTCTTCATCTACTGAAGCATAGCGGGCTGGATCGTCTTTTTTCTGGTCGTTATGACCGAACTGAATTAACACGTAATCGCCTTCTTTTAGCTCAGATAACACCAGAGCCCAGCGTCCTTCATTGATAAAGCGACGTGTGCTGCGGCCATTGGCAGCGTGATTTACAATTTCCAGTTCTTCATTCATGTACTGTGGCAATAGCTGGCCCCAGCCACGTTCAGGATATGCCAGGTTAGGTTTGTCAGACATAGTGGAGTCGCCCACCAGATGCAGCGCCACACGGGTAGGATCCCAGGCAAGAGAATGAGAGCAAAAAGCCGAGAGTATCAGCGCAAATAAAACGCGTTTCATCTTTTCTCCTTAACAAATAAAAAAAAGGCCATTTGTAAAAAAATGGCCTGGGGACCGGGCATTGGAGCAGGAATTAAAATGGTTCGTAACTCTTGTTTCCCGACCGGGTCCAACAGCGGATCAAATGATCCTTGGGCACACTGTAAAATTGTTACATTCTGTAGCTGGCACCGATGAAGAACTGACGACCGGTTTGGGTCACATTCCACAAACGCCCACCAATATTTGGTGATACCAACTCGACAATTGGCTCATCGGTCAGGTTAATACCTTCAATCGACACTTTGAGGTTCTCTGACACATTGTAGCTGGCCGAGAAGTCAATGTGGGTGGTGCCATCCACATAGCGTTCTTTGTTCGGATCACTCTGGAATGACGTGGTAAATTCACTACGCTTCGCCATAGATACCCGAGCGCTAAACAGGTCATTTTCCCAGTAAACAGTGAAGTTAGACGAACGGTCTGACTGACCGGTGAGGTTTACGTCGGCATCAACAAAAGTCATGTTAGCCAACACACCGAAGTTTTTCACCCACTCAGGTCCAGGCAGGAAATCCAGTTTTTGTTGGTACTGAACTTCGTAGCCGTCGAGCTTGCCGCCACCGCCGTTAACCGGGCGACGCACTTCAAAGTCGGCATTATTCACGATATCTGCCTGACCGCCCAGTACGCTGTCTGGTAAGCCAATTTGCTGCCAGTTAAGGGTACTGGTCTCGTTGGTCGGGAATGACTCAATGTCCTTAATAAAGTAGGCGAAAGACAGTAACGCACCTTCGTCAAAGTAGTACTCAGCAGACAGGTCGTAGTTGGTAGCCCGGAACGGTTCGATGAACGGGTTTCCATAGCTAACCCCCAGGTTGAACGGGTCTACACTACCGCCTGGCGACAATGTGCTCAGGCCAGGACGAGACATCACGTCGGCATAAGAGGCACGGAGTACCACGTCTTCGGTGAGGTCGAGTGCCAGGTTAACCGATGGCAGTGTGTCGCTGTAATCGTTTTTAACCGTGGTTGGGTCGCCATTTACCAGGCCGGTAGATTCAACATCAGTTGTCGCGTAACGCACACCAGCGTTACCGCGCAGGTCCATGTCACCTACCGGGAAGAAAAAGTCAGCCTGAATAAAGTAACTCATGTTTTCTTCGCCCACCGCGTAGGTGTCACCACCACGAGGCGCATAGCTCCAGCCACCACTGGCCAGGAATTGCGGCAGTTGAGCGTTGTCTGCCATAAAGAACGACTGACCACCAGCACTTACCACGTTACCGTCGGCAGCGGTGATCACATTGCTGATACCAAAGGCAACATTATCTACAGTGCCGTCGGCTGCATCGGCATTGGCAAAGGTGCCGTCTGCCCGCGAACCGGCGATTTCATACATGTAGTCTTTGTAGGTAACACCGCCTTTCAGGGTGACTGAATCATTCAGGATATAAGCAAAATCAAGACGCGCGTTGTCGTAACTGGATTCTGCATCATATAAGCGGTCGCGGTACTCTGATAATTCCCAGTTGGCCGGATTTGCGGTATCAAAGCTGTAACCAATGGTTGGACTCATCGGGCTGCTGTAATCGAACGTTACCGCAGAGCTGCTTTCGGCGTAGTCGAGCATGCGGCGCGAATCATTTTCACTGAAGTGCTCATAAATAATAGTGGTTTCACGGTTATCCAGTACCGACTCAGAGGTACCTGCTAACAGGTGGAGTTTCAGGTCGTCGTTGATATGGTGAACCACATCCACACTGAACTGGGTAAATTCTGATTCCCAGTTAGACTCAAAGTTTTCTGAGCGCACATCTACATCGTGAGCCGTCGCCGCCACAATACTGTCGTTACCATCAATGGTGTAGTCGGTCAGGTAGGTCTGGCCAACACCCAGAGAGTTAGTCCGCGCCAGAGAGATAGCCTGCATAAATGGTTCAAGGCGCTGAGCTTCAATTTTAGCGTATAAGGCATCTACTGTGACCGTGGTATCGTCGGTTGGTGCAAACTGCATTGACGCGGTAATGCCGGTGCGGTCCAGATCGTGGCTCTTATCAGCAAAACGTGGGAAGCGCGGGTGCCAGTAACTGCTTAAATCTTCGCTCTGGGTGCCTAAGCAGGAATCGTCGGTACAGAAGCTGTCATCTTCCCAACGACCGGTGTCAGCACCGACGTTGCTAATTAACTGAGACGAAAACGACGCTGAAACCAAAAAACCAAAGGTGCGGTCTTCGTTGGTGTAACTGGTCAGTGCCGACAGTCTTGGATCGGCTTCTTCAGACTGGTCGTTATAAGTGCCCTGCACATTGAGGGCTGTTACGTTGTCTTTAAAATCGAACGGGCGACCAGTGGTTAAGTCCACCGTGGCACCTAAAGTACCTTCTTCAATTTCGGCAGAAGAGGTTTTATGTACGGTTAGCTGGCTGAACAGTTCAGAAGCAAACACGTTGAAATCGAATGCACGGCTTTTACGTACGCCACCTGGGCCTGCCGACAGTGATTGCGCCTGCATGCCATTCAACTGCACGCGGGTGAAGCTGGAGTTAAGACCACGAACGGTAATTTCACGTCCCTGACCGGCATCACGACTGATAGCGATACCCGGGATACGTTGTAACGACTCGGCAAGGTTTTGATCAGGAAAGTCTGCAATATCTTCGGCGAGAATAGTATCGACTGCACCGGCTGAGGCGCGCTTGGTGATCAGGGCTTTTTGCAGGCTGTCTGCAAAGCTTGAGGCGCGAACCTCTATAATTTCAACATCATTATTGGGTACATCCTGGGCCTGCACCAGTGCTGGTGTCAGTAAAGCACAGGCTACCGCCAGACTTAACGGGGCTTTATTAAAACTCTTGGCAAATTTCATTCGTGGCTTCCTCACGTTTTTTATTAACCTGTTCTGCAGAGTATTCATTCGGTCAGTGTCTGCTGAACATGTTGTGTGCATGGGTACGTATTTTCTGTTAAACCTGTTGTTATTATGAGTTTCGGTTAACAAGCGCTTAACAATATAGATATAAATGCTACCGGTGGCAACCCTCATTCACAAAATTTTTAAGAATTCCTCTTTTTCGCCACCACTGTTTCACATTAGAAACATACAATCCTTACCCTGTATGGCCTGTATCACTGCGCTTTTATACTAAAGATTAACAGTTTATGTTACTTTTGTGGTGAATGTCCTGCAATATTAACCATGTTTGGTGTAATGTTTACATGTTGACAACATTGCTAAAATTACTAAAATGCTACCGGTAGCACAATTCATTTACATTTTTTAAACAGGGGTCGAAAATGATTGGACAGGTGATAAGGACAACGCTGGTTGCTTTGCTGTTTACAACCACAGCAGCAGTGGCGCAAACTGACACACTGGATAACACCAAGCCTTGGTATCAACGCATGGTGGAATCAGAGATGGTGCGCTTCCCACAAGCCTGGATGATGGACTGGGATAAAGAGCCTACCTGGGACTATGTTCACGGTTTAAACCTGCTGGGTTTTGCCCGGGTTTACGAAAAAACCGGTGACAAGCGTTATTTCGATTACCTCAAGGGCTACTACGACGAGCTCATCGATGAGCAGGGCAATATTGCCACCTACAAAACTGAGAAGTTTAATATCGACATGCTTAATGCCGGTAAAGTGCTGTTCTTCTTATATGACCAAACCGGTGACGAGAAGTATATGCTTGCTGCAGACAAGCTGCGTGCCCAGTTAAATGAACATCCGCGCACCAGCGAAGGCGGATTCTGGCATAAAAAGCGTTATCCAAGTCAGATGTGGCTTGACGGCCTGTACATGGGCGCTCCTTTCTATGCTGAATACATCATGCGCGCCAGAAACCCAGAGCAGCTTGACGATGTGTTTTTACAGTTTGAATTAATTGAAAAGCATCTTTACGACCCGAAAACCGGCTTGCCGCGTCATGGCTGGGATGAATCACGGGATCAGAAATGGTCAGATAAAGTTACCGGATTATCACCGCACCACTGGTCACGAGCTCTTGGCTGGTATGCCATGGCGATGGTGGACGTAATGGATATTGTGCCGGCGCAAAACTCCAAACGCGCCTGGCTGGCGGCCCGTTTTGAGAAATTTATGTCGCAGGTTGTAAAGTATCAGGATCCCACCGGAGCCTGGTATCAGGTAACCGATTTAGGCGATCGTGAAGAAAACTATCTGGAAGCTTCCGGTACGGCCATGTTGACGTATGCCATAGCCCGAGGTGTTAATTTGGGCGTATTGCCAGAGTCTTACCGTGCTCATGCTGAAAAAGGCTTTGCCGGGCTGGTGGATCAAATGATCTCTGTGGATCCGGCAACTAATGTGATTAGCCTTAATCAGGTGTGTGCGGTTGCCGGACTGGGTGGTAACCCTTATCGCGACGGCAGTTTCGAGTATTACATGAGCGAGCCAATTCGCCCGAATGATGCCAAAGGCGTTGGCCCTTTCATTCTGGCAGCGCTGGAACTGGGTAAATAACCCATGCACGGTATCGCCCGGCTCTGCGCGCTAACGCTGCCCCTGTGCATTCTTGCAGGGTGCAGCGGTAAGCCCGACGCTCAGCACAAAGATACGTCGCTGCAAAGTGCGGATAACCGTTTGCACATCAGCGACCTGGGCGATGGCTTTTATAAAAACCCCATACTGCATATTGATTATTCCGATCCGGATGTGGTGGCAGTGGATGGTAACTATTATATGACGGCGTCGAGTTTTAATGCTTCGCCGGGTCTACCGGTGCTGCATTCAACGGATTTAGTCAACTGGACGCTGATCAACTATGCCTTGCCTCAGCAGGTCCCTCAGGCCCATTACGATAAACCGCAACACGGTAATGGCGTATGGGCGCCTAACTTTCGCTATCACGACGGTAAATACTGGATTTTCTATCCTGATCCTGACTTTGGTATTTATGTAGTGACCGCCGAAGACCCGGCCGGCACCTGGAGTGAGCCACGACTTATTCTGCCCGGCAAAGGCATAATCGACCCCACCCCGCTGTGGGACGAAAACGGTAAGGCTTATCTGTTACACGCCTGGGCGAAAAGTCGGGCAGGATTTAACAATGTACTGAGCCTGCATGAAATGGCACCAGACACGTCATGGGTAAAGCCGGAGTACACCACTATTGTCGACGGCCATCAGCTGCCGGGATACCGAACCCTTGAGGGACCAAAGTTTTACCAGCGTAATGGCTATTACTACATTTTTGCTCCTGCCGGTGGTGTAGAAACCGGTTGGCAGGCAGTATTCCGCTCGCGGAATATTTTCGGCCCCTATGAACATAAAACGGTGATGGCCCAGGGCAATACGTTAATAAACGGCCCGCATCAGGGCAGTTGGGTAACTACCACTAGTGGTGAAGACTGGTTTATTCACTTTCAGTCCCGCAAAGCCTATGGGCGCATCGTTCATTTACAGCCGGTGGTATGGTTAAATGACTGGCCGGTAATCGGCCGTGACGATAACAAAGATGGTACCGGAGAGCCGGTTTATACCCATCGTAAACCGGTTAGCACAGCGCCTGGCCGCATCATGCCGCAGCCAACCACCGATGAATTTACCGATAAAACCGTGGGTATGCAGTGGCAATGGAATGGCAACTTTAAACCACACTGGCTGGAAGTTAATGAAGGCCAGCTTATTCTGCAGGCCATGCCGAAAGTACCCGACACCGGCAATAATTTGTGGATGACACCTAATCTGATGCTGCAAAAACTGCCGGCACAGACATTTCAGGTTCGCAGCAAACTGATGGTACCAACAGAACAAGCGGATATTGAAACCGGCTTACTGTTGTTTGGCGAAGATTACGCCTGGATTGGCATCAAAACCATTAATAACGCCCCCCATCTGGTTTATGTGCAATGTCGTGGTGCCCGTAAAGGGTGTAACGAGAGCGTTCACGACTATGGTGAAGTGGAGCATAGGAGTATAGAGCTCAGGTACATTCTGGCCTCTGATGCCACGGCTGTATTTGCTTACCGCTTTAATGAGAATGACGCTTTTACCGTCGTAGGTGAGCAGTTTAAGGCCCGCCGAGGCCGCTGGGTTGGCGCTAAAACCGGTGTGTTCGCTGTGGGGGAATCGGGTGCTGATGCGCGCTACGATTATGTGCGGTTCCTGCCGATGCACAGAGAGGTTGTCCAGTGAGTTATCAGAGTAGAAAATTCCTGCATATGCTGGCGGTAGTAGCAGGCTTGCTGGTGTCGGCATCATCATTGGCTAAAGACATCACCGTGGATGACAGTTATTCTCCGGGTGAGCGCTTTGCCCGCTACAAAGCAAAACATCCTGAGTTGCAATGGCCGGCTCAGACATTCAGAGCAGGCCAGAGTATTGCCTTTGAAAGACCTTACAAACGTGTTGACGGACGCGACCTGCATGCCGATATCTTCTACCCGTCGGTTGAAAATCAAAACGGCCAGGCTGTGGTGCTGGTTCACGGCGGTGGATGGCGCTCCGGGAATAAGTCACACTTTTATCCGTTGGCTAATCTGTTGGCTCAGCGCGGCTATGTAGTGATGACGCCTGAGTACAGGCTGTCGGTTGAAGCCCATTATCCCGCGGGGATGACGGATATCAGTGATGCTATCGGCTGGCTAAGGGATCGGGCTGAGGACTTTTCGATTGACCCGAACAAAATTGCTATTGGCGGCGGTTCTTCTGGTGGCCAGATGGCTGCTCTGGCCGGGCATGCAGCGCAAAGCGGAAAATACCATTCACAGCCAGAACAAAATACTACCGTTAACGCAGTGATAGATCTGGATGGAGTGCTCGACTTTACCACTCCGTTGGCACTGCAGTTTGAGAATAAAAAGCAGCATAATTCGGCTGCTGCATTATGGTTGGGCGGTACCTATGAAGAGCTGCCAGAGCTATGGGCTGAGGCATCAGCAACGCATCATTTGCATCCGCAGTCACCTCCAACACTTATCATCAGTAGCGGCCAGCCACGTTTTACTGCTGGCCATACCGAAATAACCGGCTATCTGAAAAAGCATCATATAATTCATCAGTACATTGAGCTTAACCAAACCATTCATACCTTTTGGTTATTTGAGCCCTATTTAAGCCAAACCGCCCAATGGATTGATACCTTTTTACAGCGAGTTCAAAAACAAGGAGAACAGCAGTGACATTGTCTTTAACCCGCAGAAATCTGTTAAAACTGGTTGGTCAGGGCTCTGCAGCCGCTGGCGTTGTGAGTTTAAGTGGTTGTTCCGGCGCTATGCAGGCCGACAGTGCATTTGCCTGGAGTGATGAGGCAACAGCCATTCGCGCGCGTATCGTGCCCCCACTTTTGCGGATAATACGTTGAGTATTACCGAGCTGGGCGCTAAACCGGGTAAGGGGCAGAATGTTGGCCCGCAAATCAAACAAGCCATTGAGCAGGTTGCCGCTGCCGGCGGCGGCAAGGTTGTGGTACCACCTGGTGAGTTTTACACCGGGCCTGTCCACCTGTTGTCGAACATCAATTTGCATATTGAAGAAGGTGCTACCCTGCACTTTATTCCCGAACCTGAACTGTACAAGCCTTATGTGTTTACCCGTTGGGAAGGGACTGAGCTCATGGGCTATTCGCCGCTGATTTATGCTTTTGAGCAAACGAATGTGGCCGTTACCGGCAAAGGAACGCTGGAAGGTGGCGGCAGCCCTACCCATTGGTGGCCCTGGAAAGGCAAATGGAAAGAAGCGCAATGGGGTGACGACCCGGTAGAAAACCAAAAGTTTACTCGCGACGTGTTGCGCCAGATGGGTGAAGACAACGTGCCGGTGAGCGATCGGGTATTTGACGAAAATTACCTGCGCCCACCGTTTATTCAGCCGTATCGCTGTAAGAATGTACTGATTGAAGGCGTGACCATTAAAAATTCGCCCTTCTGGCTGGTTAATCCGGTGTTATGTGAAAACGTCACGGTACGGGCAGTGCATTGCGACAGTCATGGCCCGAACTCTGACGGGTGCGATCCGGAAAGCTGTAAGGATGTACTGATAGAAGATTGCCTGTTTGATACCGGTGATGACTGTATTGCTATCAAATCCGGTCGTAACGGCGATGGCCGCCGGGTAGCAACACCCTGCGAAAACATCCTCATTAATGAGTGCAAAATGGCTGCCGGTCATGGTGGCGTGGTGATTGGCAGCGAAATTTCCGGCGGCGTGCGCAATCTGTATGCCCAGCACTGTGAAATGAGCAGCCCGGAACTGGATCGCGGTATCCGGATTAAAACTAACTCCATTCGCGGTGGTCACCTGCAAAACCTTAACTACCGCTATCTGCGCATTGGCAAAGTAAAGGATGCCATTGTGATTAATTTCTACTACGAAGAAGGTGATGTGGGCCAGTTTATGCCCAAGCTGGAAGCCATCACTATTGATAACCTGCATGTGGTGGAAGCGAAGCGGGCCTTTATGATGCGCGGTTATCCGCACACACCGATTACCGGCGTAACCTTAAAGAACATTACCTTTGAGTCCGTGGAAAAACCCTCGGTGATAGAAAATGTGGCTGACGTTACCCAGCACAATGTCACGGTAAACGGAAAGCCTTATGAGATTTGAGTTAGTTAAAGGTGCGTTCATTAGCCTGGTTATATTGGTAGCTGCGGGCTGCGCCAGCACCCGTGAGCAGGCTGACTTTACCGTGAATGCCCGGGTCAGTAACACCAATCCCGGCAACATGGTGGCAGATGGTCCTGAAGTGGTGACTTATTCCACCATTCAGGCGGCAGTGGATGCTGCGCCACAGAGCGAGGCTGACTGGACAATTTTTATTGCCCCGGGTCACTACCACGAAAGAGTGGTGATTGAGCGAGCCGGGCTAAAGCTGGTGGGCAGCGGGCAGGACAACACCCGGATCACTTATAACCGCTATGCAGGACAACCGGTTGAGCCCGGCAGTGATGAGACCTGGGGGACTTTTCGTACCGCAGTGGTAGAAGTGCTGGCAACGGATGTTGGCTTATTTGATTTAACCATTGAGAACACTTACGACTACCCGGCCGACGACAAGTTACCCAAAGGGCATCCGGATAAAATTCGGGGCACTCAGGCTGTAGCACTTAAAATTGCCGAAAGCGCCGATCGCACTGTTTTGCAACGTGTTGCGCTGCTCGGCTATCAGGATACCCTGTACGTTCAGGGTGGCCGGACTTACGTTACCGATAGTGAGATTCGCGGTCATGTGGATTTCATTTTTGGCAACGGTAACGCTTTGTTTGAAGCAGTGGACATTGTTTCGCGACCCAGAGCCCACCCGATGACCTTTACCGGTTATCTCACAGCGCCAAGTACCCTGCTGGACAATGACTACGGATTTACCTTTATTAACTGCAGGCTGCTGCGTGAGCTGGACGTACCGGATAACTCGGTGCCACTGGGACGCCCCTGGCATCCTACGACCACCTTTGCTGACGGCCGGTACGCGAATCCCTTTGCGGTAGGCAAGTCGACATTCATCAGCACCTTTATGGATGCGCACATTGCCAATGTGGGCTGGGGCTCCATGGGCGGCACCGCTAAAGATGGCAGCCGTAAACGGTTTGACCCCATTGAAGATGCCCGCTTTAGCGAGTCTGGCAGTTACGGACCGGGCGCCGCGATTAATGATGCTCGTCCTCAACTCAGTGAGAGCGAGCTGGCGGACTATAAAAAGCGTACTATTCTGGCTGGCTGGCAGCCTTCGCTGTTGCCACCGAGCCGTTATCAGGCCCTTGTTAAATAGCGATTGCCAGGCTGGCAATCGCCCTTCCCCCTGTCAATTTGTAGTATCTGAAAAAAATTTCACTTTTTTTTTAACATAGCCCTTGAGTTTATCCGGGTACTACCCCATTTATCCACGCAGACAAGATTTTACGGCCCTTAAAGGCCAAAACCACGTAAAGGCTGCATGAACACTCATGCATCCCAACAACACTTAAATTGAATAGTTGAATTATTCAGGAGATTTGAAAATGGCAATTCGTCCTTTACACGATCGCGTTATCGTCAAGCGCGCAGAGCAAGAAAGCAAATCTGCTGGCGGTATCGTATTGACCGGTTCTGCGGCAGAAAAATCGACTCGCGGTGAAGTTATCGCTGTGGGCAACGGTCGCATTCTGGAGAATGGCGAAGTGAAAGCATTAGACGTAAAAGTCGGCGACACCGTTATTTTCAACGACGGTTACGGCGTAAAAACCGAGAAGCTGGACGATCAGGAAGTACTGATCATGAGCGAAAGCGACATTCTGGCAATCGTAGAATAAGAACCCGTTTAACCGAATTAAGAGGAATTAATCATGGCAGCTAAAGAAGTACGTTTTGGTGATGACGCCCGCACAAAAATGCTGAAAGGCGTAAACATCCTGGCTAACGCAGTTAAAGTTACCTTAGGTCCTAAAGGCCGTAACGTTGTTTTAGACAAGTCGTTCGGCGCGCCTACCATCACTAAAGATGGTGTATCTGTAGCCAAAGAAATCGAGCTGGAAGACAAGTTCGAGAACATGGGCGCACAGATGGTAAAAGAAGTAGCATCTAAAGCAAACGACGAAGCCGGTGACGGTACCACTACTGCAACCGTTCTGGCTCAGTCAATCGTTACTGAAGGCTTAAAATCAGTTGCAGCGGGCATGAACCCAATGGATCTGAAGCGCGGTATCGACAAAGCGGTACTGGCAGCAGTTGAAGAACTGAAAGCCCTGTCTACTGACTGTGCAGACAGCAAAGCGATTGCTCAGGTAGGTACTATCTCTGCAAACTCTGACGCCGAAGTTGGCGACATCATTGCTCAGGCAATGGAAAAAGTCGGTAAAGAAGGCGTAATCACTGTAGAAGAAGGTCAGGCTCTGCAAAATGAGCTGGACGTGGTTGAAGGTATGCAGTTCGACCGAGGTTACCTGTCTCCATACTTCATCAACAACCAGGAAAGCGGTGCAGTAGAACTGGACAGCCCTTACATCCTGTTAGTTGATAAGAAAATCTCTAACATCCGCGAATTACTGCCTACGCTGGAAGCGGTAGCAAAAGGCGGCAAGCCTCTGCTTATCATCGCTGAAGACGTAGAAGGCGAAGCGCTGGCAACTCTGGTTGTTAACAACATGCGCGGTATCGTTAAAGTTGCAGCGGTTAAAGCGCCAGGTTTTGGTGATCGTCGTAAAGCAATGTTACAAGACATCGCTATCCTGACTGGCGGTACGGTAATCTCTGAAGAGATTGGCCTGGAACTGGAAAAAGTTCAACTGGAAGACTTAGGTACTGCTAAGCGTGTTGTTATCAACAAAGACAACACTACCGTTGTTGACGGTGCAGGCGAAGAAGCAGCTATCGAAGCACGTTGCGAGCAAATCCGTGGTCAAATCGCTGATTCAACTTCAGACTACGACAAAGAAAAACTGCAAGAGCGTCTGGCGAAACTGTCTGGCGGTGTAGCAGTAATCAAAGTTGGCGCAGCCACTGAAGTTGAAATGAAAGAGAAGAAAGACCGCGTAGAAGATGCATTACATGCAACTCGCGCTGCGGTTGAAGAAGGTGTGGTACCTGGTGGTGGTGTTGCGCTGGTACGTGCGGCCGCTAAACTGGCTGACCTGACTGGTGACAACGAAGACCAGACTCACGGTATCAAGCTGGCTCTGCGTGCAATGGAAGCGCCTCTGCGTCAAATCTCTATCAACTCTGGTGCAGAAGCCTCAGTGGTTGTTAACGAGGTTAAGAACGGCTCTGGTAACTACGGTTACAACGCTGGTAACGATACTTACGGCGACATGCTGGAAATGGGTATCCTTGACCCAACTAAAGTAACTCGTTCTGCGCTGCAGTTTGCTTCATCAATCGCTTCACTGATGATCACTACTGAAGCCATGATTGCTGAAATGCCTAAAGACGACGCACCTGCGATGCCTGATATGGGCGGCATGGGCGGAATGGGCGGCATGGGCGGCATGATGTAAGCCACCCATAAGCTAACGCTTATTAAGAAAGGCACTCTTCGGAGTGCCTTTTTTGTTTACAGGCTGCATATTCGAATTATTAACTATTCGCCAATAATATAGTCAGCTTTGCCGCCTTCGGCAGAGGTGAAATAGCCAGTTTGTCCCTCCAGGGCCTTAATCGTGTCGCACTCGATAATGGTAAAGTGACTGGATGCAACACCTTGTTGAAATGTGCCAGTGTGGCCTATCACTAATCGACAAGCCTGATTATCAATAACGCCGTTAATGTATTCAAAACCACTGAAAGAAGCTTCACCGGCTGCTCTATAATGCATGTGATAAAAGACCTCGCTGGTGCCTGTTAACTCGCCGCTATAGTGCTGTGAAACTTTGGCAATATTGAGTTTACTGCCCTGCTCAAAGACTTTTTCAGTCGTTTCCTGCCAGTCGGTTATCGAAAACATGCCTTGTAGTGTCATGTAAACCTCTTTTTTATATATCCTGTTTGAGTTTGCAGGTTACCATTACTGCCGCCTCTGGTATTGTAAAAACACGTCACCCTAGCTTTTGTGAGAGCCATCGATTTGCAATACAGTCATCATCGCGTATCCGGCGTTATGCACCATAGTGACAGTCAAAAGCTCTACCGCTTGCGCCGCTATGTGCCTGATACTCCACTGGTGAACCTTGTTGAACAGTACTGGTTAGTAAACTGGCAGCTGAAACACGGCCAGGAGCATGTTCAAAGGAATTTGCCTGATCCAAACTTTCACTTAACCTTCGATAGCCAGGGGGTAAAACTTATCGGGCCGGTGAGCAAAGTGTATCAGTATCCGATGGCTGCCAGTGGCTTTGTGATTGGTGTTAAATTTAATGCAGGTGCGCTCAACGTGTTGTTGGACGGTCCATCAAGCGATTATGTCGATAAGGAAATCTCTGTCCGCAAGTATTTCGGCTCAGACGTGACGGATATTTTTGAAACATGTGCTGGCGCCCTGACCGACGAAGAGATTGTATCGGCATTAAACAAGTTCTTAATCCGCTTTGTAGAGCCTGTAACGGCGAAACAAACGCAGGTGGCAAGGTTGCTGGAATGCATAAAAAATAGCGGTGAGATTTATACCGTTGCGCAACTGGCGCGGCGCGCTAACCTTTCGGTGAGGACACTTCAGCGATTATTTAATCAATATATTGGACTATCGCCAAAATGGTTGTTGCGCAAATACCGTTTGCACGACGCACTTGAAGAGCTTGAAACAAACACACTGACAATGATTGAGTTGGCCACTCAGCTTGAATATACAGACCAGTCGCACCTGATCAGAGATTTTAACGATATGCTGGGGATGTCACCAGCGCAGTACCTGTCAGACAGGTACGCGCCGGATAAATCACGCTCTTAATAAGAGTGGATACTAGCCAGCTAATTTGGCTACAGCGGCTTTCAGCTCGCTGATAAGCGCTTCATCAGTGGCTTTACCTGCTTCCATATCGAACTTATCGTAAAACGAAGGTACCGATACTGTCGCTTTTACATTACCACCAAAAAACGGCGCAGAGCCTTCAGCCGCAGCGAGAACCGACTTGGCACCGGTTGGGCCCGGAGAAGTGCCTAAATATACCGCAGGCTTATCTTTAAATACGGCACGGTCGATACGGGTAGCCCAATCGAACAGATTTTTGTACGCCGCCGGGTAGTGACCATTGTGCTCGGCAAATGAGATTACAAATGCGTCAGCTTCGGCCAGATCATTTAAAAAGCCCTGAGCCCCTTCAGCCTGGCCAATTTCTTTTTCCAGATCTTCGCTGAACATAGGAACATCATAATTATTGATGTCCAACACTTTAACTTCCGCGCCGTCAACCAGACCTGCAGTATAAGTGGCCAGCGCCTTGTTGATTGAGGTTGAACTGGTACTTGCTCCATAAGCTACAATTTTCATAATTTGCCCCTTGCTAATTTAATCATTGTGGTAATGATAATGGAGCCTGAAAAGCACATCCATCAGATTAAAACCCCACAGATATTCGTTTTTTCAGAATGATGTTTACAAACCGGACAAATATTTGTCAGTTAAAAGCGAAGGCACAAAATCTGATTTCCGTTATGCGAGGCGGCCGGTATGTGTGCTAATATGACGCCGTTTTCCAGGGGCAGAGCAGTAGTTTGAATAAGCGCATTATCTTCCATGTGGGTCCGCCAAAAACCGGCAGTTCGGCGATCCAACAGTTTCTTCATCAACATCGCCAGCAACTATTGGCGTCGGGAGTTTTATATCCCGCGCACTCTGTGGATGAAAACGGCATTAGCTCGGGTAATGCCAGAGAAATTTGCGCTCCGGATCCAGAGGGCCGCCTGGCGCTGGATCATCAAAAGCTAACCAATGTTCTCAACGCCTTTGAGAACAACCCTAAAGCTCACATACTGCTGTTAAGCTCTGAATCGTTTTTCAGAATTATTGACGATATTATTCAGACTGTGCCTGATGCTGAAATTATCTGCTTTTTGCGAAATCCGGTAGAGTTTCAGCTGTCAATTTACAATCAGTCGGTAAAACGTCATGGTAATCAAACGCCTTTTACTCCGGGTAAACGCCTCAACCTTGGCCAGTGGGAGAGCATTTTAAAAGCAGCCAACCAGCTTGAGGCTCATCAGCTCCATTGCTTTGCCTATAAAAATCATGGTGAAAAGGGCAATGTCATTACTGACGTTCTTGGCGTGTTAGCTCTGCGGGATGAGCTTTCTGTGAGTGATAATTCGGTAAACGTTTCGTACAGCTTCGCCGCGCTCGAACTCAAACGCTGGCTGAACCAGTTCCCGATTAGCGCTTTGCAGGCAGAGCTGGATGCTTATTTACAGGCGGCCAGTGCCGCCGCAGGCCGTTATCGGCTGTTGGACGATGAAACCCTGGCAGCTTATAAACAGCAGCTTGCCACCGTTACTGCTAAATTTCAGCAGTTATTGCCTGAACAGGATTGGCAACTGGTGACTGAAGCCCTCAATAACGTTGCTGCATTGCCCTGCTATCAGCAGGGTGTGCATGAGTCGGAAATTGCCGGCTTAGTTTGTCAGTTGCGACGAGATAAGCCCATGCTTTTCAGGTCACTCAGTGTAATAGTCGATTCAGCGGAACAGCCTGATTATGACGCGTCGCTGAAGAACCTGTTTGAGTTGAGCCGTGGTGCGCGTTGGTTCGCGGCATTACCATTGTTTTTTAAGCGTAAATTGGGCGAAGTCAAACAAAAACTAAACGCCTCGGCGCACAAATCGACACTACAACCTCCAGCATCACTTAATAACGCTGTTAAGGTCACCAATGCTGACCTTATTCCGCAACTGTCCGGTTCAACGCCAGCGAGAATCCGTGGTGGCGTGCGGGCACAGGAGCTGCCGGAGTTTGCTCATCAGTTTCGTCACCAACAAGTCAACTTACAGCAAACGGCACCAGTGTGCGTGACCGAAACTGAAGTACTGGCAGAGCAGCCAGAGATTAAGCGTTTAAAAAAGGGCCATTACTATTATGGCGGGCCGGCGTTCGGTAACTTTGGGCATTTCATTGCTGAATCAATACATCGGTTTGCGGCTTTGCCCGGTGCTGAACAGCAGGCCAATATCAGTAAGGTGCTTATTTTACCCCAACTGCGCCGCCGTTTACGTATCTTCGCCAAGCCGTTACTGCCGCCTAATTTTTATGAAATTCTGGACTATCTTGGTGTAGATAAATCGCGGGTAGTGTTAGTCGATAAGCCGCAGTGTGTTGAAAACCTCTGGGTTGCGCCACAGCAAAGCCTGTTTCGTACTCGTAGTCAGATTTCAGCTGATTATCGTCAGTTTCTGCTGCAATGTGAGCGCCGTGCCGGTATCGTGCCCGATAAACAACTGCCTGCTAAAATTTATGTGAGTCGCACATCCTTTCTATTGCGCGGCAGCTTTGCGGGGGAGCGGTATGTTGAGCAATTCTTTGCCCGTCAGGGTTATACGATTTTCCAGCCAGAAAAGCACTCATTGCATGAGCAATTGTGTCAATACAAGAGTGCCAAAGAGATTGTGCTTGCCGAGGGGGCGGCGTTGCACGTTATGGAATTGCTGGGCGAAATTCCGGCTCGCATTACTGTGCTTCAGCGCCGGAATAATTCTGACTGTCTGTTCGGACCATTATTAGAAGCCCGATGTAAGAATGTTGATTTCTTCGGAATTCTGAAGGTGTTGCCCTCTTTATTTGTTGTTAAGGGGTATAAAAGTGCAGCCCACGGCAGTGCTCTGTCAGTGTTGCACGCAGAAGCGCTAAAGAGGCATTTGGTGAAGCACCTGGGCCTAGACGGTTTTGACGTTAAAGAATTCTTAACCACTGCTCAGCAGGATATTGCTGCTTACCTGCACGCTTATGCAAACATTCTTAGTGCTAAAGAGGATATAAAGCAGTTACCAGATGAGTATATTAAAAAGGTCGAAGAACTAGAGCCAGATTATACCGGCGAAATGCCTGCCAACTGGCAGCATGATTAACTACTCGGCTTGCTGATTTTATCAGTGGTAGAAAATAGCTATTAGCACCATGAGCAACTCACTTCCTGTTGGCAATACTCTTTAGCTGAAGCGTACTAAAACAGTGATGAGACAGATAGCTGATTATATAGCTGTGAAAACCAATCAATAACGCCGTGCATATCTTTGTTAAATACTCAATTCCCCACCCGCACTATTTACCTACTTCTTTGAATTGTATTATAAGTAAGAGTTATAAGGCTTAAACGTTTCATAAGTGGTATTTACGTGTTTAAGGCTAAATTTTCTCTTTCAATTTCGATTTTATTTATGCATTATTGGCTTCTCGCTGTAATCCTTTCCTAAAACTCCAATAAAAATGGAAGATTACAAAATTGTAGGTATAAACCGCTTTTATAGAACGAAAGCTTTACAATTTTGTAGTAAATGGATCAAAAGCACCTTGTGGCAACAAACAGATACTGCTTAATCGCTCCTTAAAAATAGCGGTTAGGTTAATTTTGCCCGGAGGAAAGGAGGATACTCTTGAAACTCTTAGTTCTAAACGAAGCAAGGCACGCTATTGATGATAGTTTTGTCGAACAGCGCTGCGCTGTAACGCCTGCCACAGTGATGCGGTTTACCCGAATGGGCTTTACCGTCATGCTTGAACAAGACGCTGGCGCGTTATCAGGCTATCCCGATGCCGCCTACACCGAACAAGGTGCCACTATCGTTGAAGCCAATGCCGACGTGCTTGGTGATGCCGATATTGTGCTCTACGTTAACCGCCCCCTAAGCAGCCAGCTGGCACAGCTAAAAGCCAATGCGCTGGTGATTGGCCATATCGATCCGTTCTTCCAGCAGGAGCTGGTAGAGAGCATGGCCGGTAAAGGTTTGTCGACGCTGTCGGTTGAGATGATCCCGCGTTCCTCTCGTGCCCAGAAAATGGATGCCCTGAGCTCTCAGGCGAGTCTGGCTGGTTACGTGATGATGATGCAGGCCGCGAACGCCCTGCCAAGTATTCTGCCTATGATGATGACGCCCTCCGGTACCATTAAACCGGCCAAGGTCTTTATCATCGGTGCTGGTGTAGCTGGCCTGCAAGCCATTGCTACCGCAAAGCGTTTAGGCGCTAACGTGCTGGCATACGATACCCGCCCGGTAGTGGCCGAGCAGGTAGAGTCCTTAGGCGGCAAGTTCCTTAAAATTGATATTGGTGAAACCGGTCAGACCAAAGACGGTTATGCCAAAGAGCTAACCGACGAGCAAAAAGCCAGGCAGCAGGAAGCGCAGCGCGATGCGATTGCCGACTCTGACATCGTGATCACCACTGCCCAGCTGTTCGGACGTAAACCCCCGGTGCTGATTTCCAAACAAACTCTGGCGTTAATGAAGCCGGGCAGTGTTGTGGTGGACATGGCTGCGCTGTCGGGCGGTAACGTTGAAGGCTCCGTGCCTGGCGAAACCGCTGTCGTTGAGGGCGTTACCGTGATTGGTGACGGCCACTGGAGCCAGCGCGTGGCTCGAGATGCGACCGATATGTATGCCAATAACCTGATCAATCTCATTGATGAGTTTTTCGATAAGGAATCCAAGCAGTTTACGCTGGATCTGGAAGACGAAATTCTCGCAAGTAGCGTGATTACCCACGCTGGCGAGATCACCAATGACATGCTCAAAAACGCATACAAAGGGGGCTAACACATGGAAACTATTTACCTGATCTTTATTGTTCTGCTGGCCGCCTTTTTAGGATTCGAACTTATCCGTAAGGTACCGGCAACACTGCACACGCCGTTAATGTCCGGCTCTAACGCCATTTCGGGGATCACCCTGGTGGGCGCGTTGGTAGCTTCGGGCTCCGACAACGATACGCTTACCACAATTTTAGGTACCGCCGCGGTAGCGCTTGCGAGTATCAACGTTGTGGGCGGGTATATGGTTACCGACCGTATGCTTAGCATGTTCAAGAAAAAACAAGGCAAGTAAGGAGATTATGCTGTGAGTGATAATGCATTGATCATTAATCTTGCCTACGTACTGGCAACCACGTTATTCATTGTTGGCCTTAAATTACTGAGTCATCCGTCATCGGCCAAAAAAGGCAACCTGGTGTCGGCGGTTGGTATGTTTATCGCCGTGGTCGTTACTCTTATTGACCAGCAGATTATCAGCTATCACTGGATCCTGCTGGGCTTTGTGATTGGCGGTGCCTACGGTGCCTGGAAAGCCAAAACCGTTGAAATGACGCAAATGCCGGAGATGGTATCGCTGTTTAACGGATTTGGTGGTGCAGCCTCCTTGCTGCTTGGCTGGGCTACGGTATCCGGTATGGGTCCCATTGCTCTGGCGACCACGGATTCGCTGATTTTCCTGACCGTGTTCCTGACCATTTTAATTGGTGGTATTACCTTCTCGGGCTCAGTGATTGCCTGGGGGAAACTGTCGGGTAAGATGTCCTCCAAGGCATTTATTTTTACCGGTCTGCGTGAACTGAGTATTCTGCATCTGATTGCGTTTTTTGTGGTGGGCTACCTGTTTGCTACCGATCCCGGCAATCCTATGTGGTTATACGTATCGATTGCGCTGGCGTTAAGCTTTGGTATCTGGGCCACCATCTCTATTGGCGGTGCCGACATGCCGGTGGTTATTGCGCTACTTAACTCCTACTCAGGTGTTGCAGCCTGTGCGGCGGGTCTGGCGGTTGCCAACACCATTTTGATTGTTACTGGCCTGCTGGTAGGTGCGTCGGGCCTTATTCTGACCAACATCATGTGTAAAGCCATGAACCGTTCGCTCATGAATGTGCTGTTATCCGGGTTTGCCAAGCCGGTAGAGATGGGTGAAGCCATCGAGGGTGAAGTGAAAATCATGTCTGCCCAGGATGCATTTTACGTACTGGAAGCTGCGCAGTCGGTACTGGTAGTGCCGGGTTACGGTATGGCGGTAGCCCAGGCTCAGCATGCGGTTCGCGAGATGCAGTCGCTGCTGGAAGAGAACAACTGTACGGTGGAATATGCCATTCACCCGGTAGCGGGGCGTATGCCTGGCCACATGAACGTACTGCTGGCCGAAGCCGACGTGCCTTATGATCTGCTGTGCGAAATGGACGATGTGAATCCACGCATGGAAAACTACGATGTCGTTATCGTTATCGGTGCCAACGACGTGGTTAACCCGGCGGCCAAAGAGATGAAAGGCAGCCCCATTTACGGCATGCCGGTCATCGAAGTCTATCGCGCGAAAACCGTATTTGTGCTTAAGCGTTCAGCTAACGCAGGTTTTGCCGGTGTTGATAACCCGCTGTTCTTTAAAGACAACACCCGCATGGTATTGGGTGATGCTAAAGAGACCATTAACAGCATCATCCGCGAGTTTGGTGACGATTAACCGCAAAAACTGGCAAAATTGGCCTGTGCAAGCGATTTGTTCAGGCCAAGTCTTCCTATCCCTGTTACTATTTCCGGCACTTCATATCGCGTTAAATTAGTTGGAGTTTCTGGTGAAAGATAAAGTCCTGACCGTTGCCCTGATGTGCATTATTGCACTCAAGTGTATGGATCTTTATATCGACTTTTCGGAAGATCTGGAGCTTATTCATATTATTCAGGAGTCTGTGCTAATCCTGATATCATCCGGTCTATTCTTGTTTCTGATTATCGATATTCGCCAACGCTCAACAGCGCTTAAGGCACTCAGAGCCGATTTAGAATTATCTAACTCCAAAGTCAGTCAGATGTCTGAAGAACTCAAACGCTCCAAGCGGGACTTTTTTGCGGCGGTACAGGATCAATTTGACCGCTGGCAACTCACCCCCAGCGAAAAAGAGGTGGGTTTGTTTTTGTTAAAAGGGCTTAGCCTTAACGAAATTGCCGAGCTGCGCCAGACTTCTGAGAAAACCATTCGCCATCAGGCCTCTGCGGTTTACAAAAAGTCAGACTGTACCGGTCGCCACGAATTAGCCGCGTTTTTCTTTGAGGAAATGGGTTAACGGTTAACTTATCCCGGCAACCGCCATGGCACGGCGCATGTAAGCAATTTGTTGTGCCAGCGGCAATTCTTTGGGGCAAAAATCCTCACATCCCAGCATGGTCATACAGCCAAAGACGCCGTCTTCATTGCCCACCACCTCATAAAACTGCGCATCAGTCCGATTATCGCGGGGGTCTATTTTAAACCGCGCCAGTTGGTTGAGGCCTACTGCGCCAACAAATTCCGAGCGCATCTGCGCGGTGCCGCAGCCGGCAATACAGCACCCGCATTCAATACAGCGCTCCAGTTCGTAAATCTGCTCGGCTTTCTCGGGCGCCATCTTCGCTTCAATGGCATCAATATTAGTGTCTTCACTACTGTGGATCCAGGTTTGCAAACGCTCACTCATACCATGCATCCACTTGCCGGTATTCACTGATAAGTCACCAATCAGCTCAAAGCCGGGCAGTGGCATTAACGTCACTTTAGCCGGTAACTGGCTAACCAGCGTTCGGCAGGCGAGACCAGGACGACCATTAATGAGCATGGCGCAGCTGCCACAAATACCGGCGCGGCAGACAAAATCAAACTGCAGTGAAGGCACTTGCTTAGCGCGTATTTCATTGAGAGCAATAAACAGGGTCATACTGTCGGCCTCTTCCAGCTCGTAGTGCTCAAAATGCGGCTCGCTGGTGTCGTCATACGGATTGTGCCGAAAAATGGCAAACTCGATGGTGCGTGCCGTACTTACCTTTACCGGGATGCTTTGTTGGTTAGCGGCATTCATGATTCAAGTTCCTCTGATAAACGACCATTACGGCCTCTGAACGGCGCCGGTAAACACTCGGTAAATGGCATTAATTGGTGTTGTTTGGCAAATCTATCCTCAGTTGTGGCCTGGACGTTATCGACCTCGGCCTGACGTGCCGGCGTGTCAGGGTGGTCAATGCGTTCTTTACCGCCATAACCCCGCCAGCCTGGCGGTAGCTCCATGGTTTTGACATCAAGGGGCTCATAGTCGATAGCCGGCGAGGAGGCATCTGTTGCCCAACTGGTTAGCGTGCGCTTGAGCCAGTGTTTATCATCGCGAAGCGGAAAGTCCTCGCGGGAGTGAGCGCCACGGCTTTCTTCCCGGGCCAGAGCACCATTGGCCACACACAGGCTGAGTTTAAGCATCTTTTTGGCACGATAAGCCGCGCAGAGTTCCGGGTTTACGCCACGGCTGGTGTCACTGACTTTGATTCGAGAGGCGCGCTCATATAATGATTGCAGTTCGCTTACGGCTTCGCTCAGCTGTCCGCCGTGGCGGAAAATCCCCACTTTTTCGGTCATCACCGACTGCATGGCGTCGATAATCTGCCAGGCGTTTTCGTTGTTGTCACTGCGCTGGAACGACGCCAGTTCAGCACGTACGGCGGCTACCTGGCTCTCGATAGCCATTGAGCTGATAGCCAGCGATGCTTCAGTCATCAGGCTGTCTGCCATAAACTCGCCCACAATCATACCGGCGACCACGGTTTCGGCTACGGAGTTACCACCTAGCCGGTTAAAGCCATGCATATCCCAGCAGGCAGCTTCCCCTGCGGCGAACAGGCCTTTAAGCGTGGGAGATTCGCCGCGGTAGTCAGTGCGGATCCCCCCCATGGAATAGTGCTGGGCAGGCCGCACCGGTATGAGTGACTCGGTAGGGTCGATGCCTAGGAAGTACTGGCAAATCTCTTTGACCTCACGCAGTTTACTGTTGATGTGGGCTTTGCCCAGCAAACGAATATCCAGCCATAAATGTTCGCCAAAACGGGACGTTACGCCGTGGCCGTTACGAATATGGGTTTCCATCCAGCGCGATACCACATCCCGGGAGGCAAGCTCCCGCTTTTCGGGTTCATAATCCGGCATAAACCGATGTTCTTTGGCATCCAGTAGTAAGCCGCCATCCCCCCTACAGCCCTCGGTGACCAGAATGCCAGCCGGGAAAATACCGGTGGGATGAAACTGTACAGCTTCCATGTTGCCCAGTTTGGCAATGCCGGTTTCAAGCGCAATAGCGGTACCAATGCCCTGGTTAATCACGGCATTAGTGGAGACCCGGTAAATGCGGCCAAATCCGCCGGTGGCAATGCAGGTGACTTTCGCCAGATACACTATCAGTTCACCGGTAATCAAATTGCGGACTATCGCCCCCTGACAGCGCCCGTCCTCATGCAACAGGGCAATGGCTTCCATGCGTTCGTGAACGTCGATCCCCTCGGCAATGGCCTGATTACTCATGGTGTAAAGCATGGAATGGCCGGTACCATCGGCCACATAATTGGTACGCCATTTGGCAGTACCGCCAAAGTTCCGCGCGGTAATCAGGCCGTGCGCTTCATCGCGCTCGGTAATGGTGACTTCCTCGCCGTTGATTACGCTTTTGTGATCGCCTTTTTGCACCCGGTTCCAGGGCACGCCCCAGGCAGCAAGCTCACGCACCGCTTTAGGTGCGGTATGCACAAACATGCGGGCGACAACTTGATCGGCGCCCCAGTCACTGCCGCGAATGGTATCGGCAAAATGCACATCTTCGTTATCGCCCCAGCCTTTGGCGCTGTTGCCTAAACTTGCCTGCATACCACCCTGTGCAGCAGCACTATGAGAGCGTTTAGGCGGTACCAGGCTCAGAATCAGGGGCGTAAAGCCACGGCGTTTAACGCCAATAGCGGCCCGTAAACCGGCCAGTCCGCCGCCTATAATCAACGCATCGGTTACAATAGTTTGCATTAGTGGTTGCCTCCCTGCGATGCACTGTTTAGGTGTGAATAGGCTGCTGGCTGATAACGTTCACCGGCCCGGTCCTGATGCTCATAGCCCACTTTCATATAAGCGGCGAGTGTTAGTAATCCCAGCACCAGAAAAAATAAGGTGAGTGTCCATTTCGCTATGGTAAGGCGTTTGCGGCCAACTTTGGGATCCTTGCCCATAAACCAGCCCCACTTTACCAATACCCGGTACAGACCAATGCCGCCGTGTAGTTCGACCACAAATAACAGCACCAAATACAGCGGCCACATGCGTCCTGACCAGACTCTGTCAGATGAAGCGAAAGGGCCAATGTCGGCCGGATGCATAATCAGCTGATATAAATGAACCGACGCTAAAAAGAACAGTGCGAAACCGGTAATTACCTGCACATACCAGAGGTAGCTGTCGGTATGCCGAATACCACCAAGGTGCTTATGCAAGGTGCGGTACTGGCGGTGAGTGGCCGGAAATTTGCGCATCGCTAAAAATGCATGTAGTACGATTAACGACAGAATAAACAGCGCAAACAGGCTCACCAGAATGGGATAACCCTTACCAAAAATGGGCTCGCCCTCAAACATCTTGGTAACCCAGTACATGGCATCGTTGCCCAGCAGAATGCTCGACACCATAAACATGTGCGCCCACATGAATAAAGCCAGAATGATGCCGCTGACACTTTGCAGCATGTCAATTACAGCGGGGCCGCGTGGGCTGGATAGCGGGGTTTTAAACAACACTGCACTTTCTCCCTGAAAGTCGGGTTCCCTGCGGGCAGGGAAAGATGGCCTGAGTGATTGAATGTAAAGGTTACGTTTTACTTTGTTATGACATGGCTGGTTGGGATTGCATAAGACGACAGCACAAACCATGCGGTGTTTGTTTTACCTTACGGCACTAAAAAGTGCGGCGCAATGCACCATTAAGGCAACTTTACCAATGTTTGTTCTGGATCATCCTCGGGTCTCAATTTCCCTTAAAAAGAGCAAGGCGATTAAACGTTTGGTTCAATTTTGTATCGACAAGGAGTCTTAAATGGCCCCTGGCTTTGCTGCATTTGGTATTTAAGAGATCATCAGCAAGGTTGCTTTTACCGCTTTATGCCACTGAGTTAGCCGCTGCTCGCGGTCGCTGTCTGTAGCATTGGCTTCAAATTCACGCTGATAGGGATTCGCTTCGCCCAGTTGACTTAACTCGTTGATATCCCCGGCCTGAAAGGCTGCCAGCAGTGCCGCACCCAGTGCGGTGGTTTCCATCACTTTTGGCCTGACTACCGGCACATCCAGCGTATCGGCCAGATACTGGCAAAACCATTCATTAGCCACCATGCCGCCATCTACTTTTAAAATATTCGGTTGATTGCCACCGCTGCTCATAGCGGTCACTAAATCGTGGGTTTGAAAACAAATCGATTCGAGCGTAGCGCGCACAATGTCGTTGGCAGTGGTGGCGCGGGTAATGCCAAAGATTGCCCCGCGGGCATCGGGAGCCCAGTGCGGTGCGCCAAGGCCGGTAAAAGCCGGCACTACCACCAGGCCGTGTTCGTTGCCCACCTGCCCGGCAATGGCTTCGGAGTCGGCAGCTTTTTCAATCAAACCCAACCCGTCGCGCAGCCACTGCACTGCCGCGCCGGCAACAAAAATAGAGCCTTCTACCGCATAATGGGTAATGCCGTTGAGTCGATAAGCAATGGTGGTAAGCAGGCCGGTGTGGTTGATGTCACACCGGCTGCCGGTATTAACCAGAGCAAAGCAGCCCGTGCCGTAGGTGGCCTTAACGCTGCCTTGTGTAACGCAGCCCTGGCCCACCATGGCAGCCTGTTGATCGCCGGCCACACCGCTGATGTTTAGTACCACCGGCAACAGGCCTGGCTGTGTTCGGCCAAAGTCGTCGGCGCAATCTTTTACCTCTGGCAGCAGACCGGCAGGAATATCAAACAGCGCTGAGAGTTCTTTATCCCACTGCTGGCTGTGAATATTAAACAAACTGGTGCGACTGGCATTGGTCACGTCGGTGGCGTGCACGTTACCGTTGGTTAAGCGCCAGATTAAAAACGTATCAACGGTGCCGAACAGGAGTTTGTTATGTGCGGCCAGCTCAGCCGCGCCTTCCACATTGTCGAGGATCCAGCGAATCTTACTGGCCGAAAAATATGGGTCTAGCTTAAGGCCGGTTTTTTGTTGCACCAGGTTTTCGTGCACCGATAAGCTGCTGCAATAGCCACTGGTGCGCCGGTCCTGCCAAACGATAGCATTGTACACAGGCTGGCCGGTTTCTTTATTCCAGACCAGGGTGGTTTCCCGTTGATTGGTGATCCCCACATGTTTAACCGAGAGTTTGAGATCGCTGGCAACGGTTAGCGTCTCACGGGCCACATTTAACACTGACTGCCAGAGTTCCTCGGGATCCTGTTCTACCCAGCCGTTTTTGGGGTAGTACTGCGGAAATTCCCGCTGCGCGGTGTAAAGAATTTCAAACTGTTGATTAAATAAAATTGCCCTGGAAGAAGTGGTTCCCTGGTCAATGGCCAGGTAGGCAGAGTTACCGGTTGCAGCAGGCATACGTCGCTCATTTTTCAATTAGTTATAATGCCTTAGTTTAACGGGATAAAAGCGGAACGCCAGTCTCCGGCTAGTGCGCGCCTTACGACGCAATAATTGTGAGTTAAGCCAATTTATTGCTTTGCTGCCTGCGATTTTTACTTTAATGTAAGTTAAGACTTATATTAATAAGCTTTACCCGCTCCTACCTGCAGCATCAGCGGTTTATTATTCTATTACCTTTTTATCACTCAAGGATGAAATATGACTCGCTTTCGCTGCTTAAGTGCTTTAGTAGCACTCTGTTCCTGTGCTTTGCATATCAATGTTAACGCTGAAGAATGGCAACAAATTCCGGTCCCAGCCACAGTAGAAATCATCAATGATGAGGGGCAACCGCAAACGTTGACACCTGCCTGTGCTCTGGAGACCATCACGGACCCTGCTACCGGGGCTGTTATGCCAAATGATTTCCACTTCTATTTTAAACCGGGCAATGCCGGTAAATTAGTGGTCTTTTTTAATGGTGGCGGTGCCTGCTGGAATGACGCGACCTGTGTAACATCACTGGCTCTGAGCGGTGTACCTGGTGGCCGCCCTACTTACAACCCGTCTATGTACACCGAAAACTCGCCGGTCAATGCCGGGGGCATATTCGATGATGATAATCCGCGTAACCCCTTTGCCAACTGGAGTAAGGTGTTTATTCCTTATTGTACCGGCGATATCCATATTGGCTCAAACGACGTGGTTTATGAAGATACCACAGGCATCATTACTGGCGTGCCTGCCGCGCCGGTACCGGTGCGCCACCGCGGTTTTGATAATTTTATGGCTGTGCGTGAGTGGTTAAAAGACTACTATGCTCACAGCACTGTTAAGCCCCGCAGAATGTTGGTTGCCGGTTCCAGTGCCGGTGGTTATGGTGCCACTATCAACTTCCCTTACCTGCAGGCTGCTTTCCCAAGAGCCCGTACCGCTTTGTTAAGCGATGGTGCTGCCGGGGTCTTGTCTGCGGGCTTCGTGGAGTCGACCTTCTCCTTTGGTCATACCTGGAGTGTAGAAAATAGCCTGGCGCCTATGTTTGCTCAGTTTATGGGGGCTTATCAGGCGGCTACCTTAAATCAGGATATGATGGGCGTGCTGGCAGCCAGTTATCCTCAGGTTCGATTTGCTCAGTATTCAACGCAACTGGATGCCGTACAGGTGCTGTTCTATAAAATTTCCTCAGAAATTGACGCCGGAAATATGGATCCGTTTACCTGGGGCCTTACTGAAGATGACTACCTGTTGTTTATGGAGTGGAGCGCTGCAATGACAGGCTCTTATACTTTCCTAAATGAGTATGTGCCAAATTATCAGTATTTTATTGGTGCAGGTGATGCTCACACAGTGCTTACGAATACTTATCTCACCGCACCGGGAGAAAATCCGTTTTATGATGAAAGAGCGGGTCGAATGCGATTCACCCGTTGGCTTCATCAGTTTGCTAACCGCTGGCAGTTCAGAAAAACCAGTGTGATTGACCAGTAAAATGCTTAGGCTGCCATCCGGCAGCCTTTTTAATCGCTCAGATTAGCTAATTAGCATCAGCAAACCACCGCCAATCATTAACAGGTTTTCCGACAGCGAAACAAAGCCCAGCGGTACATTGCTGTCGCCGCCTACGCAGGCACATTTGAGTTCACGCTTATCCAGATACACCGCTTTAAATACTGATACGGCACCAATAGTACCGATAAACAGCGACACCGGAGCAACCCACAGGGCCGGCAAACCAGCTATCATGCCGATACCGGCATAGGCCTCCAGAAATGGGTAGCAGTATCCGTAACGCAGCCAGCGCATGGCAAGCAGGTCATAGGTAATAAATGATTGGGTAAAGCTGTATAAGTCCTGCAGTTTCTGCACTGCCAGAAAACACATGCTTACGGCAATAAACAGTAACAGAGTCGCGACGCTCAGCAGGGTGTTTCCGGCGGCAAATTGCCAGCCCAGTGTCATTAACGCCGCTACCGAGAATATGGTAATGACTGGCGTGTAGGTGGTACCTGTCTGGCCTGCCTCGCCTTTACCAAAATACTCGCGCAGGTCGTCGTAGCCGCCAATCCGCTTGCCATCAATAAAGGTTTGCGGGGTGGTTTCAACCTCGTATTGCTGTTTAAACGCATCGGTTTCTGCGCGGGAAGATAACTGATGATCTTCCACTTCAAACCCTTCCCGCTCCAGTAAATCCTTAGAACGCAGGCCAAAAGGGCAGATATGTTGAGATGTCACCATGCGATATAGCCTGGCTGTTTTACTCATAACGTCCTCCGCAATGAAAAATATTCACACCCTGCGCGACCAATCTGCAATTGCTACAGGTCAGCGCGCTAAATTAATGGGTATTTAAGAGTTTACGGAAGAACGTTGCAGGAACCATTCCTGCAATGGTAAATCAGCGGCATTAGCTGCGCAGTGGCATACTGCAGCGGAGGCTCACGTAAAATCAAACTCAAAGTCGTAGTAGTGCTTACCATCGACTATCTGAATTTGCATATTTCCGTAAAGGCCCTCGAGGCCTTCGGTGGCTGTATCTGGTACCACTACGATGGTTAGCTTTTGTTCGCCCCGGCTCATGATGCCCAGATGCTGCAAAGAGAAGCAGCCTTTTCTGCCCTGCAGTTCGCCTTCAAAGGTTTCGATGGCTACATAACCTGCTGAACCAGGCACGGTGCTGCGTTTACTAAGCATCTGGCCACTGGAAGTGCCGGCAAGCTCGCCGGTAAAGGTTTTTGTGAATAGCATTCTGCCCATGTCCAGCTCGTCCTGCTGTGGGGTTAACTCAACGGCAAATTCTCCTAATACGCGTTGCATTCCCTCATACTCCTTTCCGTGGACTTATCCCGGCACCATGAAATGCTCACAGATAATATGTTAACGTCATGAATTTGTACTACTTTATGGTACTGTGGTGGATAAAAAATAGTCAACAAATTTCTATCATATTGACTTAATACGTAAAAAGCAGTAATCCGGGTCAGTGTCGGGCGCGTAAATTGTCGTAGCGCTGACTGGAAAGACCGTTATAATACGCGCCATGTGCATGTCAGCTGCAAATCATTTTTACCAGCACGCAAAAATATTTAAGGTGTTAGCGATGGATGGAACTTCTCAGGAGTGGTCTGTTGAAGAAGCGGAACGCGTATACGGCGTTTCCCGCTGGGGCGGTGGCTATTTTCACATTGGTGAAAACGGCAATATTAAGGTTACGCCCAACCCTTCAGATCCATCAATTCAAATCGATTTCAAAGCGGTCATTGAAGAGATCCATCAGGAAGGCGTGCAACTGCCGGTTGTAGTGCGTTTTCATGATATTTTGCGTTCTCAGGTTGCCAATCTGAATACTATTTTCCGCAATACCATAGCTGAAGCTGAATACAGCGGTGAATATCAGGGCGTGTATCCGGTGAAAGTTAACCAGATGCGTGAAGTGGTGGAAGAGATTGTTGATGTGGGCGAGCATTACAATTATGGTCTTGAGGCCGGCTCTAAAGCCGAGCTTATTACCGTGTTGGCGCTTAACACTAATGAAGACTCCCTAACCATTCTTAATGGCTACAAAGACGAAGAGTTTATGCGTCTGGCCTTACTCGGTCGCAAGCTGGGTCGACGCATGGTTGTGGTCGTTGAGAAATACTCAGAGCTACTGTTACTGGTAAAAATCTCCAAAGAGCTGGGCATAGAACCGTTAATTGGTGTGCGTGCCAAGATGACCGTGAAGGGCCGTGGCAAATGGGAGAGCTCCGGAGGCGAACGAGCCAAGTTTGGTTTGAGCTTTGCCGAAATTATCAATACCGCCCGTTACCTCAAAGAGCAGGGAATGGCGCATTGCCTTAAATTATTGCATTTTCATATTGGCAGTCAGCTTACCGACATCCGCTCGGTAAAAGAGGCAATTTCTGAAGGCGGCCGCATTTACGCAGAGATGCATAAGATGGGGTTCCCGCTCGACTACGTTGATGTGGGTGGTGGTCTGGGTATCGATTACGACGGTACCGCTTCAACCAGTGAATCCTCGCGTAATTACTCCATGCAGGAGTACGTGGCCGACGTGGTTTATGGTATGAAAGAGGTGTGTGATCTGGAAGGCGTACCTCACCCTCATCTGGTTAGCGAAAGTGGCCGCGCGATTACCGCTCACCACAGCTGCGTAATCACTCAGATTATGGGCGAAATCCGCTCTAACAGCGCAGGAGTCGACACCAGCGAAGCAGAAGGTGAGCATTATTTCGTTAAAAACATGCGCGAAATGGCCAGCACTTTCGATCAGCAAACCAATATGCAGGAACTGTATAACGACGCCTCTCAGTACAAGGAGCAGGCACTGGATGCATTCAAATTGCGCGTCCTGTCTCTGGAAGAACTGGCCAAAATCGAAACCCTGTACTGGGAAATCATGGAACGGTTGCAAGAGTACTATGCTCACGCTGACTACGTACCCGAAGAACTGCAGGAGCTTGATTACAGCTTGTCATCACAGTACCTGTGTAACTTTTCGGTATTTCAATCGGCTGCTGATACCTGGGCCATCGACCAGCTGTTGCCAGTCGTCCCCATCTCAAGAATGAACGAGCGGCCGGACGTTAACTGTTCGCTGGTAGATATCACCTGCGACAGCGACGGTAAAATCGACCAGTTCACCGTGGGGCGCGAGATCACCGATGTGTTGCCAATGCATAAACTAAAGCCTGATGACCCATACTACATCGGGCTGTTCCTGACCGGTGCCTATCAGGACGTTATGGGTGACATGCACAATTTGTTTGGTCGCCTGAACGAAGTGCATATCTTCAGTTACGATGACGACCCGGAAGATTTCTACATCGAAGAAGTGGTAAAAGGAACATCGGTAGAAGATGTGCTGAGCATTATGCAGTACAACCCCAAGGCCATGGCTTACGATGTTAAACGGTTAATCGACAAACAGGTGTCGGCGGGCAATATTAAACCCCGTGAAGGTGTACGCTGGACAGACTTTTATGAGGCCTGCCTGAGCGGTTATACCTATTTAAAAACCGGCAAATAACACCAGCCCCGCCCGCAATTCTGTGGGCGGGAAACTACTCAGGCGAGCGACGCCTGGCCTGTTCAAAGTAAGCTTCCCAGAAGTCCGCCGTGGTGGTGTTTATAAGGTTCGACTCAGCGTTCATCAGCATCACATAGCCGGCTTTGTATTTCGGTGAAAACGACACATCGGCACGATAGCCTTTCACCCAGCCGCCATGATAGTTGAGCACTTCGCCGGCATAATCATAAATTCGCCAGCCAAGGCCATAATGGGCATCACTAAGATCGTCACGCCAGCCGCGGCGGTAAACCTCACGCGTAGTGCGTACCCGCGGGGCGGTTACTGTGGCCACTACATCTTCCGGAACAACCGTGGGAAACTCCAGTAACATAGCCTGCAGCCAGCGGGTCATGTCGTTGATGCTGGCATTTACACCGGCCGCTGGCGTAAACCGATAATAGTTACTTTCCACCTGGCCTTCCCGCCAGCGATTTCGTGCAATAGCAATATGCGGGCGGGCCCACTGCCCGGAAGCCAGTAAACCGCCCTTACCGGCACTGGCAGTATCCATACCCAACGGCGTGAGTAATTGCTCCTGCAACTGGCGCTGATAGGACGTATTGCGACTCACAAAGTATTCCTGGATCACGCCAAACAGTGCGTTTTGATAGGTGTAGCACTCACCAGGCTGACATAAGGGTTCGAGTCCGGCGAGTTGATTGAGGACGCGCTTTAACGGGTAATTCGCTTCAATAAGATTGTCGTAGGCGTTAGGCATAAAGCCACTGGACTGGCCAACAATGTGGCCCAGGGTCATACCCGGATTCAACGTTCCTGCGGCGCCCAGGGTAGGACTCATTTCGGTCACCGGGGTAGTCCAGTCGAGTTGATTCTGGCGCACCAGCTTGGCCATCAGCACTGCCGTAAAGGTTTTCGATACGGATGCCAGGCGGAACACCGTGTTCTCGTCGACGGGCTTCCCACCACTGTGGGTTCTGCCATAAACTTTGATAACTGGCGATTTGCCCTGCTGATAAAACACCATGGCGTAACCGGGCACATTGTATTTTCGTGCCTCGCGCTGCACCTGGGCGGCATAGTCTTCGAACCACTGGTCGGCGGCGATCGTGGTGTTACTAACAATGCATCCAGGCATTACACACAGCGCGATAAAACAGTACCGACGCAGCAGGTCCAAATAACGCAAACAAAAACTCCGGAATGTGGGGGTGAATAATGTTGTGTCAAATAATCGTCGCTATTATGCGGGGAGCCCGCACAGTGATCAACTTATTGAAAGTAACAGCTGATTAATCGAGCGCTGACTGACAGTTCCGATTTCTTCGCAACCTGTTCGGTAAAGCAGGCTACAATGGCCATATGTGAATCAACCGCGAGACGGCTATGCTCGACCCTGCGCTGCAACAACAGTACTCTGAGGCCCGAAAATCCAGGGATCGTCGTTTTGACGGGCGTTTTTTTGTGGCTGTGAAGACCACCGGTATTTTTTGTCGGCCGGTATGTCCTGCCCGTCTGCCGGATGAAAAAAACGTCGATTACTATCACTATGCGCAGCAGGCTATTGAGCAAGGCTATCGCCCCTGTTTACGGTGTCGGCCAGATAGCGCTCCGGGTTCATTTGCCTGGCGCGGCGTGAGTACTACCACCCAGCGTGCCATGCGCTTATTGAGCGAAGCGCTTGATGAAACGGTGCAGGCCATCGCCGAGCGGCTAGGGATCAGCGAGCGCTACCTTGGTCAGTTAATCAACCGGGAAGTAGGCATGTCACCCAAACGGTTTCAGCTTCATAGCCGTTTATTGCTGGCAAAACGTCTACTGCAGCAAACGTCTCTGTCTGTTGAGGAAGTGGCATTGGCCAGTGGGTTTCAATCAAGCCGGAGCCTGCAAAGCCACTTAAAAAAGGACTTTGCATTGACTGCCGTTGATATTCGCAAAGCTGGTGGGCGAGAGGTCGTAGGATCAGAACTAGCACTGTTTCTGCCGGTACGATTACCCTATAACTGGCCCCAGATCAGAGACTTTCTTCAATTGAGGGCGCTGGCCGATATTGAGAGTGTGGATGCACAAAGTTATAGCCGCGCTTTTAGCGTTGATAATGAACCCGGTTTTGTTTGCGCCACGTTTGATGAACAACAAGGCGGCTTCCACATAAAAGCGCAGCTCACCCGACCGCAACATTTGCAGCCGTTGCTCAGCACCTTGCGCCGCGTACTGGATATGGATACTGATCCGCAAAGCGTCGCGCAGGCATTAAGCAATGCGGGGGTGTCGCCTGAGTTGCAGGCCACCGGCCTACGTTTACCCGGTGTGTGGAGTGTATTTGAAGCCGGCTGCCGGGCGATTATAGGTCAGCAAATCAGTATCAAAGCGGCAATCACGCAGTTGCAACGTTTGAGCAACGAACTGGGTGAAAAACAAGTGTATGGCCATACTTTTCCAACCCCGCAGCGAGTGGCATCGTCGTCGTTGGACATGCTTAAAATGCCGGGAGCCAGAAAGCAGGCTATTCGCGATTTTGCCGCGTTGGTGGCAGCCAATCCGGGGCAGGAAATCAGCGACAACGACATTCTGGCCATTAAAGGTATTGGCCCCTGGACCTTACAATATATTAAACTGCGAGGCAGCAGTGAGCCGGATATCTATCTTGAAAAAGATCTTATTGTTGCCCGTCAGGCACAACGCTTTGCTATTAAGGCATCGCTTGGGGCACCATGGCGCAGTTACCTCACCATCCAGCTATGGTTACTGGCCAATCAACTCACCGGAGAAGCCGAATGGCGCTAAGTTACTGGCAAAGCCCCTGCGGACTTATGGCAATCAGCGCGGATGATAAGGGCATCACCAGCATTCGTTTTGTGTCAGAATCGACCGCTGAGGCAAGCCCATCAAATCTTACTCAGGCATGTTGCGAACAGCTCGAGGCTTACTTCGACGGCCGTCTGACCACTTTTAGCGTGCCGCTAAATGCGTCTGGCACAGCGTTTCAGCAACAGGTATGGCGCCAGTTGCAGGCAATACCCTATGGCCAGACGGTAAGTTACGGCGATATTGCCAACGACATTGGTAAGCCCACGGCTTCGCGCGCAGTGGGCATGGCAAATGGCAAAAACCCGTTAACCATTATTGTGCCCTGTCATCGGGTGATTGGCAGCAATGGCAAATTAACTGGTTATGCGGGCGGGTTAACCAGAAAGCAGTTTTTATTGGCATTGGAAGGGGCAATTTAGGTGACATCGCGAGAACTGGGCGCATTATTACTCCTTGGCGCCATTTGGGGAGCCTCGTTTATTTTTATGCGCGTGGCCGCGCCTGAATTTGGCATAGTGCCGCTGGTGGTCCTGAGAACGTCATTGGCAACCCTGGTGTTTCTACCCTTTTTATTTATTACCGGTGGTGGACGGCAGATGGTTAAACTGTGGAAGCCAATGTGTCTGCTGGGGGCAATAAATACCGCGGTGCCTTTTGCATTATTCAACTTTGCCAGCCTGCAATTACAAAGTGGAGTGCTGGCTATTCTTAATGCTACCGCGCCGATGTTTGCTGCCATGTTTGCCTTTATCTGGTTGCGTGAGCGCCTTAGTAAGCTGGCCATCGTCGGCCTGATGTGCGGGTTTGTTGGCGTAGTGGTGATCAGCCTGGATAAAACCCTGGGCAGTCAGCTCAGTATTGTGCCGGTACTGGCTGTGCTAGGTGCTGCCGGTTGTTACGGTTGGGGCGCTTGTATGATGAAGAAATCGCTGACAGGGGTAAAACCTGTGGCGGTGGCAGCGGGCAGTCAGTTCTGGGCCTCGCTGTTACTTACTCCGTTTGCATTAATGCAATTGCCACAGGCCTGGCCTTCGTCGCTGGCATGGATGAACGCTCTGGCGCTGGCACTAGTGGGTACTGGTCTGGCTTATTTGCTGTATTTCTATCTGATAGCTTCTGCCGGCCCGGCCAAAGCGGTGATGGTGGGTTATCTGGTGCCGTTATTCGGCATTGCCTGGGGCGTTATTTTTCTTAATGAGATCTTAAGTGTGTGGGACTTTTGCGGCGGACTACTGATATTGCTGGGGATAAGTTTTACAACGGGTGTTGCCCAGCGCGTTGCACGCTGGGCAAAACAGCGCTTAGTCGTCAATTAACTGTACTCGAACCAGATTACGGCCATCCCGACGAGCCTGATATAAAGCATCCTCAGCGTGGGCGGTAAGCTCATTAAGGTTACGCTTGGAGGCAGTAAACGACACACCAAAGCTGGCGGTTAAGTGCATTTCCGGATAGTCGCTTGGTGGCGGTAGAATAGCAATGCCGTGGCGCAGAGTCTGCGCCAGGTCCTGCGCTTCACGAGGTCCCATCTCGGGGAGTAGAATAATAAACTCTTCACTGCTCCAGCGCCCCAGTACGTCCTGTTCCCGTAGATGGCTGGAAATAAAACCAGAGACTTTGTCGAGGACGTCATCACCGGCATTGCGGCCAAACTGGTCGTTGATATCCATAAAGTGATCGATGTCGACCATAATTATACTCAGTGACGCGTTTTGTTCCGTAAGCGACTGATAGGTTTCTTCCAGCTGATTGCGATCCGGCAGGCGGTGAGTATTACGAATAATCAACTCCGGCTGCATATCGCGGCGGAAGTAGTACAGCAAATTATAGATAAGCAGGAACAGCGCAAAGATAATCACCAGCATGGTGACCACGCTGAAAATAAAGCCCTGAGAAATCTCTGCTTGTCTGGCGTCCAGCGGACTCAGCAGGTAAACCGTCCAGCCAAACTGGGGCAGACTCACTTCAGCAATGAGGTGGTCTTTACCATCTATGGTGATCAGTTGGTTGTTGAGGGCGTTTTCGGCGCGGACAGGCTCCGGCAGGCTGGCGTACCAGGGCAATTCAGATAAGTTGGTAAACTCAGAATAAGTCGCGACCAGCGTTTGATCCGATGACAGCATAATGTCACCAGCACCATCGACGAACAAAAAGTCATAGCCGTACTGGCGTTTGTAAGTTTCGAAAACCGAAACAAAGCTTTTTAAGCTTTTTCCTACGCCAAAAAAGCCTAAAAACTTACCGGCATCGTCATAAATCTTTATATCGATATAAAAATGCGGGTTTTCCCACTTTCCGATATCCGCTACTGCATCGGCTTCTCTGTCACGATATTTAAAATACCACGACACCTCGCCTTCAATCAGCGCGAGCTTGGTACCATCAGAATTGTATTGCATGCGGGCCAGATCGCTGGCAATAAAGAAGGTTAACCCAAACTCCTGTTCCAGACGGTCCAGGGCAGAAAATACCTCAGGTTCGTTGATATTTTCATGCTCCATTAATTCTACCAGCTCCCGGGATTTCCCAAGCGCTTCAGAAACATGCAGCGGTTTTAATATCTGCGACACAATAAGCGAGACCGCTGGCGACAACGACTGTTGTTGAGCCCGGCTTTGCTCGGCGACGATTTTTGAGATGCTGAAGTGTACCAGGGTGACAATGGCAATCACTACTACTGCAAATAGCAGTAATATACTTCGATGTAATGTCCTGAACGCATTCACTTGCTTTCTGTTTCTCCCTGTAAGCGGTGTTTTGGCCCGAAGCTGAGTATAATACAGGCAGAAGGCTTTGCATGCTACTGTCGCCAAACACTGACGTATAACCTTACACACCTAAATAACCCGTTGCCTGAAAATGTGCGCTGACTTGTTGTGCCGGCTTGGTTACACTATTGGCCAATTATCAGTTAAAAGGATGAGTTATGGCGTTTTCTGTAGTGGTTCTGGCAGCCGGTAAGGGCACCAGAATGAAGTCGGCGTTACCTAAAGTGTTGCACCCGATTGGCGGTGTGGCGATGGTTCAAAGGATTATCAATACCGCTGAATCCTTAACGGCCACTGCCGTGCATCTGGTTTATGGTCATGGTGCCGACCAACTGCAGGCCAATGTTAGCGGACAACAAATTAACTGGTGCCTGCAAGCCGAGCAATTAGGCACTGGTCATGCAGTAATGCAAACGGTTGAACATATCAGCGACGATGAAGACGTGATGATCCTGGTAGGGGATGCGCCGCTGATTAAAGCCGATACCCTGCAACGACTCATCGATGTAAAAGCCAGTTGCGACTTAGCGTTACTCACTGTAAACCTTGACGACCCAACCGGCATGGGCCGCATTATCCGTAACGACGATAACATTGTGGCCATTGTAGAACATAAGGATGCCACAGAAGCGCAGCGCGCCATTACCGAAATTAATACCGGCATGATGATGATGCCTGGTAAAGACTTAAAGCGCTGGCTTAGCGAACTGAATAACGACAATGCCCAGGGCGAGTATTATCTTACCGACGTGATTGCCATGGCCGCCAACGAGGGCAAAGTGATCAAAGCCGCCCAACCTGATTCGCCATTGGAAGTTGAAGGCGTTAACAACCGCATTCAACTGGCCCGCCTGGAGCGAACCCTGCAGCAATGGCAGGCCGAAGAACTGATGACCAACGGGGCAACTCTGGCCGACCCGTTACGCGTGGATGTACGCGGCGAGTTAACCACCGGACAGGATGTGTTTATCGACATCAATACCGTGTTTAAAGGCAAGGTAACGCTGGGTAATAACGTGGCGATCGGCCCCAACTGTGTGCTGATTGATTGCGAGGTGGCGGATAACGCCGTAATCGAAGCAAACAGTATTGTGGAAGAGGCCAGCGTGGGTGAATCTTGTACCGTAGGCCCATACGGACGCTTACGCCCGGGCGCGGTAATGGAGCGTGGTGCCAAAGTGGGTAATTTTGTAGAAATGAAAAAAGCCCGCTTAGGCGAAGGCGCCAAAGCTAATCACCTAACCTACCTGGGTGACGCCGACATCGGCGCCGGCAGTAATATTGGCGCCGGTACCATTACCTGTAACTATGACGGGGTAAATAAGTCTAAAACCCTAATTGGAGAAAATGCGTTTATTGGCTCTAATTCTGCTCTTGTTGCGCCGGTTGAAATAGGCGCAGGCGCAACAGTGGCAGCAGGCTCTATTATTACCGCTAAAGTGCCTGACGGCGCGCTGGCCGTGGCACGCAGCAAACAGCGCAACATTGCTGGCTGGCAGCGCCCTAAGAAAAAATAATGGCTCTTTCAGTATTGGTTATGGGTTTTGGCTACGCCGCCAAAACCTTTCATGTACCGTTTTTACAGGCGATGGATACGTATAGCATTACTGGCGTGGTGTCATCGGATCCGGCCAAGGTGCAGGGAACGTTGCCGGGCGTTAGCGTGTATAACAGCTTTGAGCAGGCAATCACTGACGATGACTTTGATTTGATAGTGATCACCACACCCAATCATCTGCATGCCGAACAGGCAGAGGCGGCGCTGCGTGCCGGGTGCCATGTGCTGGTGGAGAAACCTTTTACCCTCAGCAGTGAACGGGCAGAGCAACTGGTAGCGCTCGCTGGTCAACTTAATAAACAGCTTTGCGTGTTTCATAATCGTCGCTTTGACGGCGACTTCCTTACCCTTAAAAAGCTTATCGCCGAGCAGGCGGTGGGTAATATTAAGCGGCTTGAGAGTCGTTTCGACCGGTTCAGGCCTAAGCCACGCAAGCGCTGGCGGGAAAATGCCGGCCCGGGCAGCGGAATATTCTGGGATCTCGGCCCCCATCTTATTGACCAGGCTGTGCAGTTATTCGGGATGCCGCAGCAGGTGTCGGCCGATATCCGTATTCTGCGAGACGGCGGCGAATCCGACGACGCCTTTGAGGTAACGCTGCATTATACTGCTATCACCGTGAGAGTCGGCAGTTCGCCATTCGAAGCGGGCCCTACGCTACGATATGCATTGCAGGGAACCCAAGGCAGTTACCGCAAGTACCACCTCGATCCGCAGGAAGACCAGCTCAAAGCCGGCATGTCCTTTGATGATCCCGAGTGGTCTGTAGCTCCCGCGCCGCAGCACGGTACGCTTTACCTTGAAGATGAAAGTAAAACGGTGGCGACGCTAAATGGTGGTTACACTACCTTTTATAGTCACCTGGCAGCGGCATTAACCACCAACAGCGCCGAAGCGTTACCTGCCAGCGGGCAAAGCGTAGTGGCCGTGATCAGGCTGATTGAACTGGCCAGGCTTGCCAGTGAGCAGCAGCAAACACTAAGCGTGGAATGCATTTAACCGATCCGGATATTAACGCACTGGGCGATAGCAACGCGCGAATTCGCGTGTATATTGGCAATCGCCCCAATACGCTGATTGAGCACTTACAGCCCGGCGTATCCCCATTGGTGGAGCAGGATATATACAATATCGGCCAGGCTTGCGGCAACGGTTGGCGAAAAGTGTTTAACGTTTATGCCAAGCTGATCTTCACCCTGCCGCCCACCTTGGGGTTCAGGGGCACCACAACCCGCTGGCAGGATTTTCGTGATAGCCGCTTATTACAAGCGGGCTCTGGTACCGCGTTGTATTTCAGCGAACCCGAAGAATTTTCGCCCGACGTGCTTCATATTATAACCGGCAAGACCTATGCAAACTCCCTTTCTGTGGCTTCCTCCCTATACTGGGAAACACCTGAATTTGCCATAAATAAGCAACGCAATATTGTGGTGTGCCCGTACTTTGATTACCGCCAACTTTCGAATGCAAAGATAGTGTTTCTAATCAACATGCTCGAGCAGTTACCTTTACCTATGTATAAAAATTAATTCGTAACATTTGAAAGTTTAGTGCTATATTTAGTTTCAAATGAAATTTATAACTTACGAATGAAACAAAAAAGAAATATTCACGCGCGTCATGAAAGCATTGTTAACTGGGTTGTTCAACACGGACAAACCCCGGTGGAAACCCTCGCCCGTGAGTTTTCGACCTCTGAAGTCACCATTCGTAAAGATCTGACCCTGCTCGCCGAGCAAGGCCGTCTGATCCGCCAGCACGGCGGTGCGGCGCCTCTGAACAAGCCACAACCCACTAACAATAATCAGTCATCGCTGAAACAGGCGATTGGGCAGCTTGCTGCCTCGCTGGTAAATGATAGCCAAAAAATCGTTATCGACAGTGGCAGTACTACCGCCACTATGGTGGAGCACCTTAAACAGCCTTCGCAACTGGTGGTGATGACTAATTCGCTGGATGTCGCCAACCAGTTAGTCACCTTTGAAAATGAACCTACCGTGCTGATGACCGGCGGTACCTGGGATAAACAGTCGCAGTCTTTTCAGGGCAATATGGCGGGTAAGATGCTACAGTCCTATAGTTTTGATTTGGCCTTTGTGGGCGCAGCCGGACTGGATGTGGAGCGCGGCACCACCACCTATAATGAACTGACCCTGCTGAGCCAGGAAATGGCCCGGGTAGCCGGCAAAGTGGTGGTTTTAGCGGAATCAACCAAACTCAGGCATAAAATGCCGAATATCGAATTGGCCTGGCAACAGGTAGCAGTGCTGGTAACCGATGACGGTTTACCATTCAGTGCAGAACAACAATTAAATCAACAAGGTGTGAAGGTAATGAAAGCCTCACTCAATGGAGAATAGCTATGTGTGGGATCGTCGGTGCGGTTGCAGAGCGTAATGTAGTTGAGATATTGCTTGAGGGCCTCAAGCGCCTGGAGTACCGGGGCTATGACTCTGCCGGGGTAGCGTTGTTACAACCCAATGGCATTCTTAGCCGCGTACGGCGTACCGGTAAGGTACAGGAGCTGGTGGATGCGCTTAGCGATCAGGAAGCGCTTGGCTCGACCGGTATTGCACATACGCGCTGGGCGACTCATGGCGGTGTAACAGAAGCCAATGCTCACCCGCACTTCTCCGACGATCGCATTGCCGTAGTGCACAACGGTATTATTGAGAACTATCAGTCTCTGCGTGAACAACTCACTACCAAAGGCTACACCTTTACCAGCGATACAGACACCGAAACCATTGCCCACACGGTGAATGAAGAGTTAAAGAATACGGATTCTTTACTGGCTGCCGTGCAGGCGTCAGTAAAGCAATTTCACGGCGCTTACGGCACCGTTATTATGGATCGTGCCGACCCGTCTAAAGTGGTGGTTGCCCGTTCAGGCAGCCCACTAGTGATTGGTCTTGGCTTGGGCGAGAACTTTGTTGCCTCGGATCAGATGGCGCTGCTGCCTGTAACCCGCCGTTTTATGTTTCTTGAAGAAGGCGATGTGGCTGAGATTACCCGTCGCAGCGTATCGGTGTTTGATAAAGACGGTAAGCCGGTTAAACGCGAGATAATCGAATCGAATATCGAACATGATGCTGGCGATAAAGGCGGCTATCGCCATTACATGCTCAAAGAAATCCACGAACAACCAGTGGTTGTGCGTAACACTTTAAAAGAACGTGTAAGCGATGAGGGATTGCTGCCGGATATCTTTGGCAAAGGGGCTGATGAGCTGCTCGCGAAGATTAAACACGTGCAGATTGTGGCCTGTGGTACCAGCTACCACGCAGGCATGACCGCACGTTACTGGCTGGAACAGTTTGCCAATGTGTCCTGTAACGTGGAAATTGCTTCCGAATTCCGCTATCGCAAATCAGTGGTGCACGAAAACAGCCTGCTGGTGACAATTTCTCAGTCAGGCGAAACCGCCGATACCCTGGCCGCACTGCGTTTGGCCAAAGATCTTGGCTATACTGCAAGCCTGACCATTTGTAATGTGCCGGGTTCCTCACTGGTGCGCGAGTCGGACATGGCGTTTATGACCCGCGCTGGCGCGGAAATTGGCGTGGCTTCCACCAAAGCGTTTTCCACCCAGCTTACGGCGTTTTTAATTCTGACCCTTGCCTTAGGTGAGCATAACGGCATGTCCACAGCCGATAAGCAAGCCATTGTGCAGGGGCTGCACAGCCTGCCTGCCAAGCTGGAAGAAACCCTGGCTATTACCCAGGGCATCGAAGACTTAGCTGAGGAATTTGCTGATAAGAATCACTCCTTATTCCTTGGCCGCGGCGACCAGTACCCCATAGCAATGGAAGGGGCGCTAAAGCTTAAAGAGATTTCTTATATACACGCCGAAGCCTATGCATCAGGTGAGCTTAAGCATGGACCACTGGCACTGATCGATGAAGAAATGCCGGTGATTGTGGTTGCGCCAAACAACGAGTTACTGGAAAAGCTCAAATCCAACGTTGAGGAAGTGCGCGCCCGTGGCGGTATAATGTACGTGTTTGCCGATAAAGACGCGTCATTCGCCAGTGACGAAACCATGCGGGTCATCAATGTTCCACACTGTGACGGCCCGATTGCACCAATTATCTACACCATCCCGCTGCAGTTACTTTCGTATTACGTGGCACTGATAAAAGGGACAGACGTAGACCAACCAAGGAACCTGGCTAAATCGGTTACTGTTGAATAACCGATAGACTTGCTTTATGTCAGTTGGTGCGCAGATAGCCTTTTAAACGTAAAAAAAACCCGCAATTTGCGGGATTTTTATGCTTAACAGTTTTGACTGAAATTAAAAGCAGTAGGCAATATTTAATGAACCCGACGCGGCGACCACATCGTCTTCATCTTCATTAAGCATATCGGCGTAATCACCAGCAGTTCGGATTGCCAGCGTAAAATCGAGTGACACTTTCTGCCTGTTGTAACCAATACCGCCGCTAATCTGGGCACCGGAGAAGTTTTCATCTAAGCCATCTGCTTCCATTTCTTCTGAGTAGAAGCCGCCACCGATGAAAGCTTAAAAGCCATCGCTAGCGAGTCCGGTACCAAAGTATGCATTGGCTTCTAGTCCGGAAGCTTCGAGCTCTCAGAAATCATCATGTTCCACTGAATAGTATTGGCCAGGCAATGAAAAATGGTCATTAAAAGCGTAGTCGCCAAATACACTAAAACCTGCAAATTGAAACAGCTAGATTGGACAGTCACTCACATTGTCACTCACTTTTCTTAACTCTACCTTCATCTGGGTTAAGGATACAGAATCGTCTGCCTAAGACGAATAATGTATCGCATATGGCACATAAAAAGCTCATATGAACTTCATATAGTGCAAATGTGCTATCTTTGAATTTGACTATTTTATTCTGATGCACTATATATAAATCATTAATCGGTTAAATGTTTCATATGTAGCGCAAATGCCAAAATCTACAGTCAGAAGTTACTCCCGTTACACCGAAGAAGCGCTAACATTGTTGGCTAAGCTCATTCGTGCCTCAAGACTCGAGAAAAAGATGAGTGCACAGGAAGTTGCAGATCGCGCCGGCATCTCCAGAGGGATGCTTTCCCGCATAGAAAAGGCAGATCCTAAATGCGAAATAGGAGCAACTTTTGAGGTAGCCAGAATCGTCGGTGTAACACTGTTTGAGGCAGAACAGAGCCGACTTACTATGCAGGTCAGGCAAATTGAAGAAAAGCTGTCACTGTTGCCTAAGAGTGCCCGAAAAACGAGTAAGGAAGTAATAGATGACTTCTAAACAGGATTATAAAGAAGTATTCGTCTGGATTTGGCTGCCCGAAGAACCCCAGCCTGTCGTGGCAGGTCGTCTCGCACCTGACGGTGATAATTTGATCTTCAACTACGGTAAAAGTTACTTAGAAAGAGTGAAGGATGCCGTGCCTCTCTATGAACCTGAGCTCCCCCTGCGTCCCGGTGCACTTCCGTTATTAGACGGGCTTAGCGTGCCCGGCTGTATTCGCGACAGTGCGCCAGATGCATGGGGCAGGCGCGTTATTATCAACCGTCGACTCGGGTATAAGGGTGATGATATCGATACGGCTCAACTAAATGAGCTGACCTATCTTCTGGAGTCGGGGTCTGACCGCATTGGTGCATTAGATTTTCAGCTTTCTCCTAGCGAATACGTACCGCGCTCTGCGAAGAATGTCACCATGGAGGAATTAGTAAAATCGGCAGAACGCGTTGAAAAAGGCGTACCGCTAACACCCGAGTTAGATCAAGCCCTGTTTCACGGAAGTTCGATTGGTGGCGCTCGCCCTAAAGCACTGATTGAAGAAGATGGAACAAAATACATTGCAAAATTTTCCGCCAATAATGATATCTACAGTGTCGTTAAGGCCGAATATATCGCCATGCGATTGGCAGAGCTGGCAGAACTTGATGTGGCGCCTGTTAAACTCACCAAGGCCGCGAATAAAGATGTACTGCTGGTAGAACGGTTTGATCGTGGGGTTTCAGAGAGAGGCTGGGCAAGAAAGTCTATTGTGTCGGCACTTACCCTGTTTGCTCTGGATGATATGATGGCGCGGTATGCCAGCTATGAGACGCTGGCAGAAATCATTCGACACAGATTCACTAAACCGAAAGAGACCCTTCGGGAATTATTTTGCCGCCTGACATTTAATGTTCTTTGCGGCAATACAGACGATCATGCTCGCAACCATGCAGCATTCTGGAATGGCCACACACTAACCTTAACACCGGCCTATGATATATGTCCTCAGGGGCGTACCGGAAACGAAGCTTCTCAGGCCATGCTCATAGTAGGTAACAATAAAATGAGCCAACTCGCCACTTGCCTGCAATCAGCGCATAACTTTCTGCTATCGCAAGAGGAAGCTAAGGCCATTTTTGAACACCAAATTCAGATAATTAAAGATAACTTTGATGCCGTCTGTGCCGAAGCTGAACTGTCTGAAATCGATAAGCGGTTGTTTTGGCAGCGGCAGTTTTTAAACCCTTACTCTTTAACGCAATAGTTCGCAGCGTCGCTATTTTCCGTTTAGTGTAGCAGGGTGTGTGCGCTGATAGGTCTCTACCAACTGCTTACTAGTGACATGAGTGCAGACTTGCGTGGTAGAGATATCAGCATCTCCTAACTGTTACTGAATTATGTGAATGTCTGCGCCATTTTCTAACATCTGGATGGCGGTAATATACCTGTATAAATTGCATGCTTCGGTCATTTAAAAATAATCTGTCACCCGAGGCGATACTGGGAGGCCAGAATGAGACGAGTGGCTTTAAACCACTCATCCCGTTTTGTTAAAGGCAGTTAGTCTTATTCAGAAATGAAAATGGTCTTTTCGTTAACAAACTCACGCATTCCGAATCCCCCGTGCTCACGGCCATAACCACTGTCCTTTACGCCACCAAAGGGCAGGTTTGGTTGGGCCAATGAATAGCCGTTGATATTCACCATGCCAGTGTCAAACTCTTCTCGCGCCAGCCTAATTGCTTTTTCCTTGTCCGTAGTAAAGATGCCGCCGCCGAGGCCATAACGCGAGTCGTTGGCAATTTTCATAGCTTCAGCATCGTTTTCAGCTTTGATAAACGAAGCGACAGGACCAAATAATTCGTCGTCATAGGCAGGCATTCCGGGCTTAATATTCTCCAGGATAGTTACCGGATAGAACCAGCCCTTACCGTTGGGCACTTCACCACCCAGTAGTATAGAGGCACCTTTTTCCACCGATTCCATAACCTGCTTATGTAATTCATCACGTAAATCTTCACGGGCCATTGGGCCAAGGTCGGTATCCTCGGCGCGCGGATCGCCCACTTTAAGGGCTTTAAACGCAGCTAAGAATTGTGTTTTAAACTGGTTATAAACAGACTCAGTAATAATAAAGCGTTTTGCCGCCACACAGGTCTCGCCATTATTCACTATGCGCCCCTGCACACAGGCTTTAACGGCGGTATCGACATCGGCGTCTGACAACACCACAAACGCATCGTTACTACCGAGTTCCAGAACTGTCTTTTTGGCTAAGCTGGCGGCCGTTTCTGCCACTGACTTACCTACGCCATCACTGCCGGTAAACGTTACACCGCGTACTTTCTCGTGTTTAATCAGTGCACTGGCCGTTTTGCCATCAATAAGCAACGACTGATAGACATGCTCGGGAAAGCCTGCATCGGTGTAGAGTTTTTCAATAAGTTCAGCCATGCCAAACACATTCTTAGCGTGCTTCATAACGGTTGTGTTGCCGGCCATAATGTTCGCCGCGCTATAACGAATCACCTGGTAGAGCGGAAAGTTCCAGGGCTGGATACCAAGGATAACGCCAAGCGGCTGATAGGTGATTATCGCCGTGCCGCCTTCGAACACACGGTTTTCGTCTTCCAATACGCTGGCGCCGTTTTCCGCGGTGTAGCGACAAATTGCAGCACACAGCTCAACTTCCTGTTTACCCTGCTCTACCACTTTACCCATTTCTTTAACCATTAAATCGATAATTGCATCAGATTGTTTTTCGATTTGTTCGGCAAGGTTATTCATCAGCTCGGCGCGTTCGGCAAAGCTGGTTTTCTTCCATGACAGAAAAGCCGTGTTGGCTGAATCAACTGCTTGATTCGCTTCTGCTTCAGACATAAGAGTATATTCTGCAACGGGTTGCTCGGTGGTAGGATTTACCGTGTTTACTGTCTCTGACATTATTTGTCTCCTGATATCAACATCTTCAGAGAAGGGTGCAAGTCAGAGACCACTTTTGGATATTTTGTTTTAGTGATTTAAATCAGTGTATTACAGCGTTTTTAAAATTTCAGTGCTGCCACAGGACTATAGAGTTTTCATTACAATAGTATTTATTTCACAGTGCCACTTCTTCAAATTTAGCCTTCGCAAAAATAGCGAGAGAAGATAATATTGATTCAAGGGAACGTGCCAGGCGTTTATTGTGAAAATGCTATCGTGATAGGTGATAAACCAGGCCTCATACGCCATAGAGGCCTTTGTTGTTGAACGGTTTGCTGGCAGATGTTTCAGACTTATTGGTTAGTATCATCATGCGGTTCGATTTCACTTACGTTAACCGTCATGACTTTGGGTTGTACGGCCGGTCCAAACTGAGTGAAAGTCGCAACATCTGAGGCGTCGTGGCCAAAGGCAATAGCCACGCGCGCACCGTCTGATGAAGGCTGGGTAGCATCAAAGGTGTACCAGCGCCCGCCCACGTAGGCTTCAAACCAGGCGTGCATATCCATAGGGGTTAAGCCGTGCAGGTAACCCACCACCATTCTGGCCGGAATACACAGGCTGCGGCACAGCGCGATACCCAAATGCGCTAACTCTCGGCATACGCCCTCGCGGGATTGGTTCACTTCGGTAGCGGATAACTGAAAGTAGAGTGAGTCAGGGTTAAAGTGCACATTGGTTCGGATCCAGTCTTCGATAGCCGCGACTTGTTCATAGCCAGGTACGCAATTAGCCACAATGCTGTGGGCCATTTCAACAAAGCGGTCCGATTCACAATAGCGTGAAGGCAGCAGGTAACTCAGCACTTCATTGGGGAGCGTGTCTATCTCGTTAAATCCTGCCCAGCGGTCGCCTATCAACGCTGGCGAGGTTAACACTTTCGCCGAGGTTCGCACTGAAAACGTGCCAACCGGCGCCACTAACCGCTGGCACGAATTGCCAAAACTGTCGTTGTATTCAATCACAGGGACATTAGGCGAAATAGTATAGGTTTGCTCAGCCACCCACTGATTAAAATCATTACGGGGCCGCAACATCAGTATAAACGGGGTAGGTGTTGTGATATCAAAGGTAAGATTGCATTCTGTGCTTAACCACATACCCTGGTTATTTCCTTGTAAGTCGTGTGCAAAGCAACGATAAACTGTGCTTTAGCGTGAATGTATAAACAGAATCGGCGTTGGTAACTTGCTACTCAGCATTCGGGTAGCAGTTTGTGATTGTGATAGTAGCCGTTACTGAACTAATTTGCGTGTCTTGTAGGCTTGATGTCACCGGGCAAGAATTGGTGCAGTGTGATCAGGTTTCGCTGAATGCACTCATTCGTTGCTGATGTTTCTTGTTGTTATGCCTAGGATGGACCGTTTTGCACTGCTTGTACAGTCTAATAGGCCTTAGCTGTCGGTTTGGTGCCTTTATTATCATTAGGTACTGACGTTAGTTAATCCGGCGGTGAATGTTTAACGGGGTTGTCTTCTTCCGGCCGGATATGCAGAAAGCTCGCGAAACGCGGGATGCCGCGCTGGGTAAGGCCATAATATTTATAGGTTACCCAGCTTCCCACCGGTGGCGGCGACTGACGGTTGGCCAGGCTAAATCCACTGCCAATTTTAAATTGCTGACCCTGGCGGGACTTCACCAGCAGTGAACCCATCATGCCGCTGAACTTGCCTTTGCCGGGCAGGTGGGCGAGCACTCTGGCTTCATCGTCCTGATAGCGTTTGGCCTTTAATAAACCCGGGTTGCGCCCCTGCTGATAGTGCGCCCGGCGATGATGTAGCATGAGCCCTTCGCCACCTTGTTGAGTAATGTCATCCAGGGCATCTTCCAGAGCAGATAGCGAATCCAGTGTAAATTGTTTAATCATCATCAGGCCTGGGTTATTGGTTTTAGCGATTAGCGTTTGTATGCGCTTAACGCGCTCCTCAAAGGGCAGGCCAGTAATTGGTAGATCAAACACCATCATTTTAATTGTCTGCCAGCGTTCATCAGGGTGATGACTCAGCACGGTGGATGCGATCTCTTCAAAGCTGCCCCGTTTGCTCCACAGTTCGCCATCCATGGGCTCAGTCGGCCAATTGCGGATAAACCATGGGGGCGGGTAAATTGGGTTACCATTGCGGGTTATAAGCTGCATACCCGTCCATCGCGCACGAATACCATCAAGTTTTTCACTTACCAGGTATTCACTAATGGCAATGTCACCCTTATAGGCTTCGGCCAGTTGTAGTGGTGTAGTTTGTGATATTGAGGCGGTGCAAAACAGCACGCTCATTAAAAATAGCAGTAGTCGGATAATCATTTGTCTGTCCGGAATAAAACTACCAGTGTAGAGGGTTTAGCTTTCCGGAAAACTGGGCCTTGGAATGGTTTAGCGCGGTTGGCCGTTAAGATACCGCTTTAGGCTTTTAGGCGTCACACCGGTTTGCCGTTTTACCACACGGGATAAGTGGCTTTGATCGCTGAAACCGGCGGCATCAGCAATATCAATGAGCTTTTGCCCCTTGGTAAGCAGATCACGAACCCGCTGCACTCGTCGTGATTCAATATAGCGATGCACTGAGGTATAAAATGACTGGCGAAATGCCCGGGCAAAGTGATACTCGCTGAGCCCCACCGTGCTGGCAATGTCTGCAATGGTGATGGAGTGTTGCAGGTTGTCTTCAATATATTGCTGCACGGTTTTTTTGCTGCGTAAACTCAAACCACCATAAATGCGCACCTTTTGTGCTGCCCGGTACGACTGCATCTTACATAATTCTGCAAACACGTTTTGGACTACCGATTGAATGTGAAGCTGGTGGATGTCGTCATGCCAGTCCTGAGGCTGCCCCAGTTGCTGCAGGGCAGCTGCCAGTGGAATATGTTGCAGAAAAGAGTGGTCCGGCAGGGCAAACAAACGGGGCTCAAGATCCAGCTCCCGGGCAATAAACTCCCGCAGGTGACTGTCGGTAAAATACAGGTGGGTAAACTCAAAACGCCCCTGGATCTCCCACACCGATTCCTGCTGCTGCGGGATGATACAAATCGCGTCCTTAAAGCCATTACGCTGCGAGCGGCGCCCATCAAGGCGGTAAGTTTGCTCACCGCCTGCGGTGTACAGCGAGAGTGTGTGCACTTCATCGGTATGATAACTCACCCTGTCCAGCTCATTTTGCCAGGCGGCCAGACGGATCTCACCGGGCAGGCGCAATTCCCCTCTGAGTGTGGCGTTAGAATGGGATAAGGTGTCGAAGATAGCCTGTTTCGTCATTGTTCTATTATTCATCAACGCCGGGAGCGGGCAAAGGATAATTTAACGGCAGGTATGGGGAAGGCATAAAATAACCGCAGGATCGTCCCAAAATGTCAGGAATGTCCCAGTTTTTCAGTGCCGCCGAGGCTATTCTCCTGGCTTTCCTTCTCTGTGAGTAAAGCTTATGACGCTGTTTTTATATGTAACAACCGTCGCCATCTGGGGAACGACCTGGCTGGCTATTTATTACCAGTTAGGCAATGTGGATGTTGTGGTGTCAGTGTTTTATCGGTTCGGGCTGGCCACTGCCATAATCATCCCACTGGTGATGCTGCTGAAAAAGGGGCGGATTGGCAGTCGGCATGATCAATTGTTTTTTGTTGCTCAGGGAGCCTGCCTGTTTTCGCTGAATTTCATCTGTTTTTATTACGCTACCCGCTATATTCCCTCTGGCTTGGTATCTGTCATCTTTTGTCTTGCTACGCTTTACAATGCCATTAACGGGCGGTTATTTTTTAATACCAGAGTAGAAAGCTATGTTTGGCTGGCCTCACTGTTTGGCGTCGTTGGCCTGGCATTGTTAATGGCGCCGGAAATTCGCCTCGACGACAGTTGGCTTACTACTCTCAAAGGGTGTGGTCTGGCAGCACTGGGTACCTTATTCTTCTCGTTCGGAAATATGATTTCAGTTCGCCATGGCAAAGCAGGTATCACACCGCTGCAAAGTAATATGTGGGCCATGATGTACGGCACTGTGTTGTTGCTGGCTATCTGTTTGGTTCGTGGTGTGCATTTTGCCTGGGGCACAGGCGCTGAATACACTTTTAGCCTGCTTTATTTAGCGTTGTTTGGTTCTGTGATTGGCTTTACCGCTTATCTTTCTCTGGTCAGTCGCGTTGGTCCGGGTACCGCTGCATACACCACAGTACTTTTCCCGGTAGTCGCGCTGAGTTTGTCTGCTCTGTACGAGGGCTATCATTGGACTCATAGCAGCTCAGCGGGTCTGCTGCTTATTCTGATGGGTAACTATTTAATGATTAATAAAGGTCGGTGGGCTGTGCGTGCCGCAGTTGTTCGCACTTAATTTTCGTCGCGGACCGGAAGCTAATTGGGAATTCCTGATCACGACGAAGCTTAGTTCTTATTACGTTTTATTATGTTGTTAACACTAAATTTACTTATTCGCTGACGCTTAAAATTGGCAGTGATAGCCTCTGTATGATGTGTTAGTCATTGGAGTATTGCGTGCGAATTGTTGTCTGTTTATTGTTACTGATCAGCGCCCGGGTAATGGCGGTGCCGGATTTTAGCGGCGAAGACGGTTACCATCTTTGGCAGCGCTACAATGTCATCGATGCGGCCTTGCCGGCGGCTACACTAAAGGTGGTTGGTCGCACCGAGACCCACAATGTTATTCGCGATGAATTTCGCCGGGCGTTTGCCAACCGGGTAAATGAGTCGAGTGGCACCTTATTGGTACAAAAGATTACTCCCGAACTTCAGGCACGCTTTAATCTGCAGGCTGATGTTACCGCGCAACTCGGTGATGAAGGCTTTATTCTTAAGCGCCACGGCAACGATATCCTGATCACCGCAAAAACGGATATTGGGTTATTGTATGGCAGTTATCACCTGTTACGACTGGTGTTTATTCAACAGCCACTGGATTCGTTGTCGGTACTGCAAAACCCGAAAATTCAACGCCGCTTACTGAATCACTGGGACGATCTCGACCGTCATACAGAGCGTGGTTATGCCGGTGAGTCGATTTTTGACTGGCATCGCCTTCCCCTGGATAAAGACCAGCGTTATTACGACTATGCCAGAGCGAATGCGAGCATTGGTATCAATGGTATGGTGCCAATCAATGTTAACGCTAATGCCCTGATGCTCACCTCCATGTATTTGCAGAAGGTTAAAGCACTGGCCGACATTGTGCGTCCTTATGGAATAAAAATGTACCTGTCGATCAAGTTTAGTTCACCTCAACAGCTGGACGGGCTGGACACCTCTGATCCCCTCGACCCGCAGGTACAGCAGTGGTGGAAAAAAAAGGCGGCTGAAATTTATCGTCTAATCCCTGACTTTGGCGGCTTTCTGGTGAAAGCCAACTCCGAAGGGCAGCCAGGCCCTGGCGATTACGGTCGCTCTCATGCCCAAGGCGCTAACATGCTTGCAACCGCATTAAAGCCCTATGGCGGCGTAGTGTTCTGGCGGGCTTTTGTGTATGCCAATGACCCGGCCAAGGAGCGCAGCCTGCAGGCTTATGATGAGTTTGTGCCGCTTGACGGTAAGTTTATGGACAACGTGGTTGTGCAGGTGAAAAACGGCCCTATCGATTTTCAGCCGCGAGAGCCGTTCAGTCCGATGTTTGGCGCTACGCCAGAAACGCCGCTGGCCATGGAGCTGCAAATTACCCAGGAATACCTCGGTTTTTCTACTCACTTAGCTTATTTGGGCACCTTGTTTGAAGAAGCATTGGATGCCGATACTCATGTAAAAGGCCCTGGTTCAACCGTGGCTAAAGTGGTGGATGGTTCGTTGTACAACCATCAGCTTACCGGTATCGCCGGGGTAGCGAATACCGGCATGCAGCGCAACTGGACCGGTCATATCTTTGCTCAGGCTAACTGGTATGCCTATGGCCGTTTAGCCTGGGATCATACGTTAAGCGCAAAGCAAATCGCCAATGAATGGATCAAGCAAACGCTCACCGTGCAACAGGAAGCCGTGCGGCAGGTAGAGGCCATAATGATGCCGTCGCGGGAGTATGTGGTGGAATATATGACACCGCTTGGTCTGCATCACCTGATGGACTCGGGTCATCACTACGGGCCGGGTCCATGGGTGGATAACCTGGGCAGGGCAGACTGGAACCCGGTGTACTACCATCGCGCTGATAAACAGGGAATTGGTCTTGATCGCACCGCGTCGGGCACTAATGCTATCAGCCAGTATGCACCCTACTGGCAACAGAAGTTTGCCAATCCTGAAGCCACACCGAAGGAATTGTTGCTATGGTTCCATCATTTGCCGTGGGATTATCGATTGGCGAATGGCGAGACCCTATGGAACGAACTGGTCAGGTACTATTACCGGGGTGTTGATGGCGTCAGTGATATGCAAGAGCGCTGGCAGCAGGTAAAACCCTACATCGATGCCAACCAGTTTCGTCAGGTAGAAATGGCCCTGAACATTCAACAACAGGAAGCCCAATGGTGGCGGGATGCCAGTGTGCTGTATTTCCAGACGTTTTCTGAACGTCCCATCCCGGCCGGTCTACAAAAACCGGCGGGGAGTCTGAAAGAATTTCAGTCGCGCACATTTCCTTATGCGCCGGGGCAAGGATAAGTTCTCTCTTCAGTATTGACTTTGAAAGCGGTGATAGGAGCAACCTTATCACCGCTTTTTTGTGTTTGACATGTGAAATTCCATATATATGATATTTTACATATGTGATTTAAGGTATGTGTTAAATGATGCCATTACAACTTTTCAAATGCCTGTCGGATAACACCCGGCTGCAGTCGGTATTGCTGATAAGTCATTTTGAGGAAGCCTGCGTGTGCGATCTCATTGCCGCGCTTGAGCTCGATCAGCCCAAGGTATCCCGTCATTTGGCTGAGTTGCGACGCTGCGGTATTTTGCAGGATGAACGGCGCGGTAAGTGGGTGTACTACCAACTGCACCAGGATTTGCCTGGCTGGGCGCTGGATATTATCCGCCTGACCGCTGAGAACAACCAGTCTTACTTTAGTTCCGCCATCGATAAACTTCATCAGTACCGGCAGCAGGGGCCGGGTTGTTAGTTACGAAAAATCAAACAAAGGTCTGTTATGAAAATTCTGTATATTTGCACTCACAATCGTTGCCGTAGCATCTTGTCTGAAGCCATCACTAACCATGTGGCAGGTGAAAAAATCATTGCCCGAAGTGCCGGAAGTCAGCCATCCGGTGTGGTGCATCCGCTTTCTTTACAGTATCTCACTGAAGCGGGCGTGCCCACCGAAGGGTTAACCAGCCAGTCCTGGGATGAGTTTGAGGCGTTCGCGCCGGATGTGGTGGTAACCGTGTGTGACTCGGCCGCCGGCGAAACCTGCCCGGTGTGGTTCGGAAAGTCTGTCAAAGTGCACTGGGGGCTAAGCGATCCGTCCAAAGTAGAAGGTAGCGACGAGCAAAAAGCAGCCGCCTTCCGTGCCTGCATCAGCGAAATCACCGAACGGGTGAGCAAGCTGTTGCCGGTGGCAGAGCAAAGTGCATCGCCTACCGAACTCAAAGCTGCACTGGCTGCACTGGGAGCGCAATAATGACTATTAGCGATACTTCACTGCCCAATATTGACGAGTCGCAACTGGATATCCCCAGTTTTGAAAAATGCCAGCGCGAGGCTGCCACTCATGCACCGCGTATATTGTTACTTTACGGTTCGCTACGTAAACGCTCCTTCAGCCGGTTGGTGGTGGAGGAGTGTGCCCGGCTGCTGAGCCGTATGGGCGTAGAGGTGAAAATCTTTAATCCTGAGGGATTGCCGCAAACCGATACAGAGGACGAAAACCACCCCAAAGTTCAGGAGTTACGCTCGCTGATGATGTGGTCTGAAGGACAGGTGTGGTGTTCACCGGAGCGGCATGGCTCCATGACCAGTATTTTCAAGAGTCAGATAGACTGGGTGCCATTAAGTGTGGGCAGCGTGCGCCCTACGCAGGGCAAAACGCTGGCGGTAATGCAGGTATGTGGTGGCTCGCAGTCGTTTAACGTGGTGAACCAGCTCCGAGTGCTCGGTCGATGGATGCGGATGGTGACCATCCCTAATCAGTCCAGTGTGGCCAAAGCCTTTATGGAGTTTGACGAGAACGACAGAATGAAGCCCTCGCCCTACTACAATCGCATTGTCGATGTGATGGAAGAACTCATGAAATTTACCCTGCTGCTACGCACCAATAAGGAGTATTTTGTTGACCGTTATTCAGAGCGCGTGGAGTCAGCAGAAAAACTCAGTGAGCGGGTTAACCAGCGGTCTATTTAAGGAATCAGGCAATGGGATTATTCGAACGTTATTTATCAGTGTGGGTTGGACTCGCCATTATTGCTGGCATAGTGCTGGGTAGCCTGACGCCGGACATGTTCGCGGCCATCGCCAGTGTGGAGTACGCCCACGTTAACCTGGTTATTGCGGTGCTTATCTGGCTGATGATCTATCCGATGATGGTGCAGATTGATTTTTCCTCGTTAAAAGACGTAGGGAAAAAACCTAAGGGTCTGGCGCTGACCCTGATTATTAACTGGCTGGTAAAACCGTTTACCATGGCGTTGCTGGGCTGGTTATTTTTTAAAGGACTATTTGCCGACTGGGTCGACCCGCAAACGGCAACCGAATACATTGCCGGGATGATTCTGTTAGGCGTTGCGCCCTGTACCGCCATGGTGTTTGTGTGGAGTCAGCTGACTAAAGGGGATGCTAACTACACCCTGGTGCAGGTGTCGATTAACGACATTATTATGATTTTCGCTTTCGCGCCAATTGCCGGTATGCTGCTGGGCGTAACCGATATCACCGTACCCTGGGATACCCTCTTCTTGTCGGTGGTGTTGTATGTATTAATCCCGCTGGTGGCCGGTGCGGTCACCCGTAAAAAGCTCGACAAGGGCGATGACCACTCGCGCCTGAATCAATTTCTGGCGACCATGAAGCCCTGGTCCATCATTGGTTTGCTGGCTACTGTGGTGTTGCTGTTTGGCTTTCAGTCAGAAACCATTCTGAATAAGCCCCAGGCTATTGTATTAATAGCCATCCCGCTGTTAATCCAGACCTATGGTATTTTTGCCATCGCCTATTTTATTGCCAAACAGCTTAAACTGCCCCATAGCGTGGCCGCTCCGGCGTGTATGATTGGTACGTCTAACTTCTTTGAACTGGCGGTTGCGGTAGCCATTTCGCTGTTTGGTCTGCATTCCGGTGCGGCACTGGCTACTGTGGTGGGCGTGTTAGTAGAAGTGCCGGTGATGTTGTCGCTAGTGTGGTTTGCTAACCGCACCCGTCATTGGTTTACATAAAAAGGGGCGCTAAGCCCCTTCTCAGAAGGTATTGGGGCTTCTCATTGTTCCGCCGATGACATAAATCTTACCGTCTAAATACACAGCGGAGAAAATAAAGGGGTCAGAGTACATTATTGCTGCGGTAATAATGTACTCTGACCCCTTTATTTTTTTGCAGATTTCACTCTAATTTTACCCGGGTAATATTGATTTAATTTTGTGCGCTTGTTATTTTTACCCCGGTAAAATTAATCAGGAAAGAAAAATCATGAGTAGCACTTATATAGCGATACATAAAAAGTCGCTGATCGCTCAGGGTGAGTTGCCGGCGGTTATTCGCGAAGCACTAAGGCAGTTCCCTGAAGCCGAACCTTATTTATACCAACTGGAAAATGGCAAGCGTGTGGATATCGACTGGCGCGGCGATGCCGAAGAGGTGATCAAGCGCCTGCCTGCTGCACTGGTGCCGCCGGTTAAAAAACGCGGCCGTCCCAAACTTGGCGTGATTTCAAAAGAAGTTACCTTACTCCCTGAGCATTGGGAGTGGTTGTCGGTGCAACGAGGGGGAGCTTCCACGACTTTGCGTCGCCTGATTGACTCGGCCATGAGTAACATGACACCGGCACAGGAACGACGCATTAAGCAGGATCAACTTTACAGCATGATGCGTGTTTTTGAGGATGAAGCCGGCTTTGAAGCGGCCTCCCGGGCACTTTATCGCCTCGATGATGCTGCTTTTACGCAGGCGATAGGCAGTTGGCCCGAGGCGCTGCAGACAATATATCAGGACAAGTTTAACCGCTTGTTAACCATAGGAAATGACTCCCATGACGGCACAAACTAGCCACAATCCCTACGTTAGCCCGCCGCTCACGACGGTGTTACTGAAAACCGCGCTGCCGATTATTCTGATGATGGTGGTGAGTGGTTCGTTGAATTTAGTAGACGCCTATTTTATCGGTGTCTTTGTGGGAGCCGATGCGTTGGCGGCGGTAACCGCAATGTTTCCAGTGTTTATGGTGTTGATTGCACTATCGACCTGGATTGCCAGCGGTTTTGCCAGTGTAATGGCGCGCCTTAGCGGTGCTGGCAAACATGATGAAGCACGCAACGCTTATGCCCAGGCACTTAGCCTGGCGCTGGTTATCAGCATTATCCTGCTGACGGCATTCAGCCTGACCGGTCAGGCATTGGCGCTGGCCAGTAACAATGGTAATCAGGCGCAGGCCGCAATGAGTTTTACCTATATGAGTATCATCATGTTCGGTGCGCCGCTGATATTCTGGCTGGGAGTCGCCTCAGACAGTCTGCGTAGTGAAGGGCATATTGGTTTTATCGCATTGGTCTCGCTGTTAACCACCGTGGGCAACGGCGTTATGAATTATGTGTTTATCGTGCTGCTCGAACTGGGTGTGGCGGGTTCTTCCTATGGCACCATTGCCGCGCAAATCATCGCGCTGTGTGCGGTGTGGGGGTTTCGTCGCAGCCATAAAAACCGTCTCGGGCTATCACTATTTGCTTTAACGACGGTGCACAGCCGATGGCGTGAATTTTTATCACTGGGTGCGCCATCGAGCCTGACCTACGTGGGCGTGGCACTCACGTCGGGAGCGATCCTGTTCAGTCTGCAGCAATGGCTGCCCGACAGCTACGAAGTCACAGTAAGCGCCTATGGCGTGATCACACGAGTAATGACCTTTATTTATTTGCCATTACTGGGGCTCGGCCTGGCCATGCAAAGTATTGTGGGCAACAACGTTGGCGCGGAGCAATATCAGCGATCTAATCGCAGTTTGTGTATTGCCGTTGGCGTCGCCCTGCTTTACGGCGTGGTAACCGAAGCGTTGCTGTGGTGGCTGCGCGCCGATATCGGCCTGCTATTTGTTAACGATCCAGCGGTAACCAGTGAAATAGCCAGATTGCTGCCTGTAGTGAGCCTTGCGTTATTCCTGCTGGGGCCGTTAATGCTGATCAGTTTTTACTTTCAGAGTATCGGTGATGCCAAACGGGCGGGCATATTAAGTATTGCCAAAACCTATCTGTTTGCTCTGCCATTAATTTTTGTATTGCCGTTAATGTGGGGAGAATGGGGGATCTGGTACGCCGGGCCAGCGGCTGAGTTTCTTGCCCTGCTGCTAACCGGAGGCATATTGTACCAACGTGCTATACAGGGCAACCATCGCTTTGGTTTATTGTATGCTGTGAATCAACCTGAGCCACAACCCATCAAGCAGGAGGCGATATGAGCAAAGACAACGACAGCTATCAGCAGGGGCTGAAAATACGGCGTGAGGTAATGGGCGATGCCCATGTTAACCGGGCCATGAATAACGCCTCCGAATTCAGCCAGCCACTGCAGGATATGGTGATACGTAACGCCTGGGGCGAAACCTGGGTTCGCGACGGCATTAACAAGCAAACCCGCAGTCTGGTGACTATTGCCACCCTGGCTGCGCTGAAAGCCTCTACTGAGCTTAAAGGCCACGTAAGAGGCGCTTTACGCAACGGTTGTAGCGTGGTTGAAATACAGGAAGTCTTGCTGCACTCTGCCGTGTACTGCGGCATGCCAGCCGGGATTGAAGCGTTTCGCGCTGCAGAAGAAGCTATTCTGGCCTGGCAGGCCGAAAACGACTAGTTAAAACCTGCAAGTTGAATGGGCTGCGAACCAGTTATTATTTTTGCTCAATGCCTGAAAGACAAACAGCAGTAGTCCGCGGCTTAATCTGGCGTTACAGTTATACATAAGTGCACTATATAACAACTGGGCTATAAGGAATTTAACAATGCTTGCCGCTGCCGCGAAACCTTTTGTCAATCTGGTAGAAAAATACCTTCCGGATCCCTTTGTTTTTGTTTTAGCGTTAACCCTTGTGGTCATGGGCGCTGCAGTGCTTATGCAACAACAATCAGTGACGCAGGTTCTGGAGTATTGGGGGGGAGGCTTTTGGAGTCTGCTCTCATTCTCCATGCAAATGTTATTGGTCTTGGTGTCAGGCCATATGCTGGCCAGCACTGTAATCATGAAGAACGCACTGAATACTATTGCTCGTTTGGCGGCTTCGCCCGGTAAAGCTATTGTCCTTGTTACACTGGTATCTATGTTAGCAAGTTGGCTTAACTGGGGCTTCGGATTGGTTGTAGGAGCATTATTTGCTAAAGCCATAGCGCGGCGAATTGAAGTTGATTACCGCTTACTGGTCGCCAGTGCTTACTCCGGTTTTGTTGTGTGGCATGGTGGACTGGCAGGGTCTGTTCCCCTGACCATTGCGACACCTGGTCATTTTGCTGAAGATTTGATTGGTATTGTCAACACCAGCGACACCTTGTTCTCGCCGTTGAATATAACACTACTTGCGGTCCTTGTTGTAATCATGCCAGTTGTAAACAGGGCAATGATGCCGGCGGAAGCTGAACGGGTCTATGTGGAAGCGAAGCATTTGAAAGAGCCTGAACCACCAACTCCATCCGGGCATATAAGCCCGGCAGAAAAACTTGAACGTAACCCTATTCTTGCCCTATTGGCGGGACTGGCCGGGGTTGCTTATCTTTGTCTGCATTTCATCAATGGTGGCACGCTAAACCTTAATATCATTAATTTTGTGTTTCTGTTCCTTGCTATTCTTTTACACGGTACGCCTGAGCGTTTATTGCATAGCATGCAGCAGGCGATTCAGGGAGCCAGTGGGATTGTGCTTCAGTTTCCTTTCTACGCAGGGATAATGGCGATAATGGCTCAGTCGGGTCTTGCCAGGGAACTATCACAATGGCTAATTAGTGCCGCCACAGCAGATACGCTCGCGCTTTACAGTTTTCTGAGTGCCGGTATCGTAAATATGCTAATTCCATCTGGTGGCGGTCAATGGGCTGTGCAGGCCCCCGTTGTATTGCCCGCAGCCCTCGAACTCGGTTCAGATGTGAGTAAGATTGCCATGGCGGTGGCATGGGGAGATGCGTGGACAAACCTAATCCAACCATTCTGGGCGCTTCCGGTACTGGCCATTGCAGGTTTAAAGGCCAGAGACATAATGGGCTTTTGTCTTGTACAGCTTCTCATTACAGGTATTATCATCAGCGCTGTATTAATGATATTTTAATCTGTTTCCGGTTACCAACAGGTTGAAATTTCAATTAACCCGTTTGCAAGTAGCCATGCAACTTGCAGTGCCCGGTATCTTAAAGCAAGATATAACCACTTCTTTATCTGAGTTTTTTATCAATGCAGCAACCCATTTTCATTATTGGCACGCAGCGTTCCGGTACCACGCTTTTAACCAGAATGTTGTCAGCACATCCAGGTTTATTTATTCAGAATGAAATGGGTACCTACGGTGTTTTTGATAAACCTTACACTACTGAAGTTTTGCATGGCAGAATAACCGGACGGTTGCGTGATCGGTACTCTATTGATGTTAGTTCGTTGGAGTCGGAGGGGGTTTTGTGGGGTTGGAAAGATCCGATGTTAACGCCACACCTGGATGAATTGGCTGAGCATTATCCGGGCAGCAAATTTATCGTGATAATTCGTGACCCACGAGCTGTGGTTGCCTCTTATATCGATAATGCCTGGGGATTGGGTACTACACCTTATACCGGCGCTTTACGATGGCATGACGAAGTGACCACACAGCTGGATTTCTGCCGTGCTCATCAGCATCGCTGCTTATGGTTTACCTACGAAAATCTGATAGAAAACAATCAACAGGCATTAACCAGAATCTGCGAATTCCTGGGCGTAGACTTCGATCACGGCATGCTTGAGTATTATAAAAAGCCGTTGGAGTTTGGTCAGAACCGTTCCAATATGAATACCCAAAAACCTATTGAAAAGTCGAGCTTATCTAAATGGAAAGCGGCATTTTCACCCCGTCAGATAGGCATCATTAATAACGTGTGCCAGGACATAATGAGCGAGCTCGATTACACCGATATGGCGGAGCTTGATACCCGTATCGGCGGTCTGGAAAAAAGCTACTACGTATTACACCAAAAAGTCATGGGCGAGTTGCAACTGCAGTATCAGTTACGCAAGGCGCGCCGCAATGCCAGAAAGTAGCGTCGGGACGCGCGCCTGATTCAGATCAGTAGCAAATAATATTGTGAAAAACGGTGTAATCAGAGCGGGCTTTGTAGGTATGCGGCTGGTCAGCGAAGAATCGCAGACTCTGTCCGGTCTGTAGCTCATGCCACGCATTATCAAAATACACCGACAGTTCGCCATTTAACACATGAACATGTTCAATTACGCCTGTAGCGTGAGGATCAGATTGTTGTTCATGAAAATTAAGCAGGCTGACTTCCATCACTTCCATTCGCGTGTCATCACGATACGGAAAAATGGCTTTAACCTTCATGTTCGGATCTTCCGGAAAGTTTTCGTCACTGGCTCTTTCGTCTGAGCTGGTGGCAAAGAAGGCCGAGAAAGAAGCATTTAACCCACTGGCAATTTTCCACAACGTCGAAATGGTCGGGCTCGATTCCTGCCGTTCAATCTGTCCCAGCATGGCCTTGGAGACGCCGGTTAACCTGGCTACCGAGTCCAGGCTAAGGCCCTGGGCTTTGCGTAATGCTTTTAAGTGTTGCGCGATATGTTGTTTGAATTCTTGTTCTGCCATAACGAAATAATTGTTTGTGCGCTATAACGCACGATGGTATGGTGGGTTATCGCTGTGCAGTATAACGCACAACAGGCGTCAGGTCTGATAAATGTTGCAAAAAGCAGTAAGGCCCACGCTGACAGCGCATCGAGCATCGATCATTTTTTTGGGAAACAGGTTTATGAAGTCATTGATCAGTAACTTTGAGCGTTACCCGCTTACTTTTGGGGTAACACCAATCGAGTATTTGCCACGTCTGAGTGAGGCGCTCGGTGGTAAGGTTGATATTTATGCCAAGCGTGAGGACTGTAATTCCGGTTTGGCACTGGGCGGTAACAAGCTCAGAAAGCTCGAATACATAGTGCCGGATGCACTGGCCAGTGGCGCCGATACGCTGGTATCAATTGGCGGAGTACAGTCTAATCATACCCGCATGGTTGCCGCGACGGCAGCGAAAATTGGTATGAAGTGTGTGGTGGTACAGGAAAAATGGGTGCCACACTATGACGCGGTTTACGACCGGGTTGGTAATATCCAGCTGACCCGCTTAATGGGTGCCGACAGCCGACTGGTGGATGACGGCTTTGATATTGGCATTCGGGACAGCTGGCAGAAAGCTATTCAATCGGTAGAAGACGCTGGCGGTAAGCCTTATGCCATACCGGCAGGCGCCTCGGTACATAAATACGGCGCGCTAGGTTACATTGGATTTGCCGAAGAAGTGATTGCTCAGGAAAAAGAACTGGGGTTTAAGTTCGACTATATCGTGGTGTGCGTTGTAACAGGCTCTACCCAGGGTGGTATGATTGTCGGTTTCGCCAATCATGATCGTGCCGATACAGTGATTGGTATTGATGCGTCGGGTACTGTTGATCAAACCCGTGAACAGGTCACCAGCATTGTTAACAAAACGGCAGAGTTGGTAGGTCTGGGCCGCGAAGTACGAGAGGATGAAATCGTCATTAACCCTGATTACGCTTATCCTGCTTACGGTGTCCCTTCTGAGGAAACTAACGAAGCTATTCGACTGGCGGCGAAGACTGAAGCAATGATCACCGACCCGGTGTATGAAGGAAAGTCTATGCAGGGGCTTATCGACCTGACCAAAAAAGGCTTCTTCCCGGAAGGCTCTAAAGTACTTTACGCCCACCTTGGCGGTGCGCCGGCGTTGAACGGCTACAGCTATCACTACAAAGACGGTTGACAAGAAAGACCATTAGTTTGATTAGAGGCGGCACTTGCAGTTTTCGCCTCTAATAAAAAGCAGGCGCTATCCGATGCATCTGGCAACGGAGTTTCTGGGCACAATGGTGGGCAGGTACTTATAGGTAACGTCTGCATCAGGCTGTTTACTCTGAGCGTAGTCCAAAGCCAGGCTGGCTGCCCGGGAAGCCATCCATTCAATAGGATAGTTCATAGTGGTTAATTTAGGACGACAAAACTGCGCCTGCAAGACATCATCGAAGCCCATGACGGAAACGTCCCTTGGCACCTCAAGGTTGTGGTCATACAACGTATTAATGGCGCCAGCAGCCATGGCGTCGTTGTAGGCCAGAATTGCGGTAAAGCTAGCGCCGGCCGCAAGCAATTGGCGCACGGCGATTTCCCCGCCCTCCTGGTTGGGAGGGGCGTGGACTATCTGCAAATCGCTAAGTTCAATTCCCCACTCAACGAGGGCCTCCCTGATCCCCTGTTCACGTTGGAGGCGGTCTTCAATAGCGAAATCGCTGCTGATAACCGCAATCTTGCGGTGACCAAGTTTAAGCACATGTTCAGCCATCATCCGCCCGCCGGCAATATTATCCAGCCATACACAGCGATGTTTGATAGTGTCAATATAGCGGTTGATCAGCACAAAGCCGGGGGCCTGTCGAGCCAGTTGAATCAGGGTGTCGTCATCAAGAAATTTGGCGTGGACCACCATGGCCTTTACCCGATGATTCAGCAGGGTTTCGATGGCCTTTAACTCGGTGTCAGCCTGCACGGAGCCTGAGCTCATCAACAGCTGGGTGTTGGCTTTACGCGCGACTTGCTCGATGGCATCGGCATAGGTAGCAAAAAACGGGTCCATTAACTCTGCCAGCACCAGCCCCAGTGATGTGCTTTTTTGTGTGACCAGCGCCCGCGCATTAATGTTGGGTCGATAGCCCATTTTCTCCATCACCGTTTTTACGTGCTCGCGAGTTTTCGGGCCAACCTTCGGACCATTATTAATCACTCGTGAAACGGTGGCGGGGGAAACGTTTGCCGCTTCGGCAATATCCTTGATGGTTATCATTTATCTTCCGTTACTTAAGGGGGGCACGGCATTTTTGCTTGGTAGCGTCTATGATGAGGGTACTTTCAACATGCTGCAAGGGAAACACGTTTCCTCCATCGCTGGTACCTGTCAGCCGGTCACTATAATGTTCTGGCTGGCGGTAGTTTTGGATTAGTTTTTGTATTGTATCCAGATAGTGATTTTACTTTACTTTCGGTAGAAACAGGCATAAATTCGCCGGCAATTTCACCCCTGTAGCTTCTGCCGCCTCATTATTATTCTCAGGTAGCGCGTTTTTCTTATGGATTCGAAGATGGTCGATGTTGCACCTTGCAATAAATCCGGCAGCCCTATTGTGCCTGTTTTAGGGTTGTCTTTCTTTGCAGTGGCCTCAGGTTTTTTAATGAGCCTGATCCCGCTTTCGTTAAAAGCGAATGGTTTACCTTCAACACTGGCCCCCTGGCTGGCTTCTATCTTTTATCTGGGCTTGCTGTTGGGGGCTTTTACCATTCAGCGAATTGTGGCGGTAACCGGCCACCGCACTGCCTTTATTGCATTTCTTCTGTTACTCACTTTAACCGTTGCAGTCCAGGTGGCGTGGCCTGTCGAATCAATCTGGCTGGCGGCGCGCCTGGTTGCAGGGATTGCCGTAGCGGGCGTATTTGTGGTGGTGGAGTCGTGGTTACTGATGACCGAAACCGCCAAAGCCAGAGCTAAACGCCTGGGGCTGTATATGACTTCACTGTATGGCGGCACGGCGGTGGGTCAACTGGCTATCAAGCCGTTAGGTATCGATGGCGCTTTGCCCTTTTTATTTGTGATTGGACTGCTGCTAATGGCTGCGCTGGTCCCCTTGCTGGTTAACTCCTGCCAGCCCAATCAGCACCAGTGTGAACCGCTACGCTTAAAAGAATTAAAAGTACTCAGTCGCCCTGCAATAATGGGCTGTCTGGTATCGGGGTTAGTGCTTGGCCCTATCTATGGCCTTATGCCTTTGTACATCGCCCGAACGGATTATGCGCCCAATACCGGGTTACTGATGGCGGTGATTATTCTCGGTGGCATGCTGGTGCAGCCGTTGGTCAGTTATTTATCGCCCCGCTGCAGTAAACGTTTATTGATGGCCGGATTTTGCGCCATAGGTGGATTAAGTGTGATGGGTATTGCCTGGGCCGCAGAGTTATCAATCATCATGGGCTGCTATTTGTTGCTGGGAGCGTGCAGCTTTGCCCTGTATCCGGTGGCTATTGCGCTGGCTTGCGATGGTTTGCCGGTTACTAAAATTGTCGCGGCTACCGAATTTATGCTGTTGAGTTATAGCATTGGTTCGGTAGCGGGCCCGCTGTTAGCCGCTAATACCGGCCTGGTCAGTCAGGGGTTGCCGGTATATCTGGCGGTGTGCTTGATTGCCACCAGCCTGTATATGTTGCTTAGCAGCAACCATCGGGTACCCGCTAAGGATACCCCGGTGGCTGATTTGTAATAGCGCTGGCCGATTAAAAGTCGTCAATGCTGTCCTTAAGTCGTTTGTCGTCGGTGTCTGCCGCGAGCATGAGGTGCTGTTTTACCGCATCGGTTGCACTGGTTAGCCGGTAGAGCTGGGCCAGCCGAAAGTGAGCCCATTGCTCAGATGGCAGGGCTGAGTCAGTCGGTACTGCCTCGACATAATCCAGTAATGCTTCGATACCTTGCTGAACTGACTGCTTACTAAACACCGCGTTGCGGCCTATCTGGTACAGGGCACTTAGCTTGAAGTGTGCTTCTTCGTCGTCAATAGGGGCGTTGGTAGCTTGGGTGAATTGCGCCAGCGCTTGTTCGTATTGCTCCTGTTGCTGTAGTGCCAGACCGTGCTGGTAATAGAACTCGGCATGATCGGGGTAGCGTAATTGGGCGCTGGTCATGGTTTCCGTATAAGCCTTATCGTCATCGGTCTGACGGTAGTAGTTTAATTTGGCGCGCAGGCCTGCCTGTTCATCGAGTGCCGCAATATCGTTGACCTGTTGCCAGGCCAGCTCAGTATCGCCACCGGCAATGCCTGGCGCGCCCAGATAAAACATCATCAGGCCAAACTTATAGTCAGTGTTCTGTGGCTCAAGTAGGGCCGCCTGTTTAAAGCAATCCAGGGATTTACCGGCATAGCTGAGGGCCGAGAAAACTGACTGGCTGGCCTGAATACCCATAACCTGGCCACATAAGAAGTGCACATCGGCGCGTTCTGGGGCGAGCTCGAGTGCTTCCTCAATTTTTTCTTCGGCATCGTCAATGTCGGCGCCCAGCAAGGCTTGCGCCTGTTCGAGTAATGTATCTACCTGATTTGCAGGTGCATCGGCGAAGGCTAAATTAGCTGTAAGTAAGCTACCGGATAGCAGCAAAACGGTGAGTTTATGTGACATCACTTATATTCCCTGTCGTGTTAATCGGACTCAGGGTACTGTTTAGCCGGGTGTGGTAAACAGTGCCAAAAGTCACTTTCCGTTTAAAAATGCTTTGCTTCAGACCTGTCAGCTGAAGCTGAGTTCAGACCAGCCTAGAAAAACTCTATATCGTTATCAACAAATTGTTTAGCTGAACGCTCGAGAATGTTGGTTTGATTGCGGCCATTTGATTTTGACAGGTACAGCGCTTCGTCTGCAACTTCGATCATCAGCGGCACGGCTTGTTGCGTATTGATAGGCGTACAACCAATACTCACGGTGACGTTACCTGAGGGAAACTCGTAATTCTCAACTGCCAGGCGGAATCGTTCCAGTACAGCCAGCGCGCCGTTTTCATCGGTTTGGTTGATGATCACCAGAAACTCTTCACCACCATAGCGGAACAAAAAGTCGGAGTGGCGGAAGGTGGTGCGCATAATATTGGCGAAGTGGATTAATACCTCGTCGCCGTACAAGTGACCAAATTTATCGTTTATGGTTTTGAAATGGTCAATATCGAGCAGTGCGATATAGGAATTGAGTTCGTTGTTAGCGTTATTGCGATAGAAATCCAGCACCTGCTCAAATGTGCTGCTGAGCGTCTGGCGATTATTCAGACGGGTAAGAATATCCCGCTCCTTGGTATCGAACAGGCGAATCTGATGATCGTAAATTTTCGCCAGACCACGCACCACTTCCAGATTGTATTCGTCCACAACGCCTTTTATTAATACCAGTTTCTCAGGTGGCTCGCCGCGATTGACATAAATATAAATATACTCCTGTCTGTCACAGGTCAGGAAAGACACGCCGGTTTCACCATGCAGACTGATGTCACGCACGATATCGGTGAACTCGTCCTTGAAGTCTTCCGCCAGTGACAGGGGGAATTTGCGAATGAGTGGCTCTGGTGTTCGTTCGTCACGGTAATTCCGACCCAGAATTTCGTAGGAAGAGACCTTTTCGATGGTGTCGATTTCAAGCAATGTATTCATTAACACGACATTCAGATCGTGAAATGTTTTGGCTTCCAGTAATCTGGAAGACAGTTCAAAAGCTCTGGTAAGGTCTGGAAAGGTCATTATTATTTATTATCGCTCGGATACGTGCAGCTAAACTTCCGGTTTTAATACCTGCTGCGCTACTATTAGGGAGATGCACGCCGGGTCGGGAGTGCTGGTTATTCTGTTGACCTGAATATTACCCGATAGCTTACCGCAATATGCGTTCAGGTATCCAGACCAAAATAGTATAAATTGGTGAAAAAACGTGTCAACGCCATTTAAGCGGTTATTTTACAAAATCTCCATATTTAACAGTTATTTATATTTCTCAGTGTAAGTGTTTCCACAACTTTGGGAGACACTCCGGAGGTTTGCTTCTTAAACAAGACGTTAATAACAGTGCCAGAGAGTTGAATCCCCCGGAATCAGTGATTATTCTTCCCGCATATTCTTTTATTTTGAGGTTAGCTAATGTGTGAATTGCTCGGCATGAGTGCCAATACACCCACCGATTTGTGTTTTAGTTTTACCGGATTAACACGTCGCGGCGGCGGCACCGGGCCTCACAAAGATGGCTGGGGCGTGGCGTTCTACGAGGGTAAAGGCGTGCGTTTGTTTCACGATCCGGAGCCTTGCGCTACCTCACCTATAGCGGAGTTTGTTGGCAAACTGCCGATTAAGAGCAAAACCGCTATCTGCCACATTCGCCAGGCTAACGTAGGCAACATTAATCTGGCCAATACTCATCCTTTTGTGCGCGAACTGTGGGGGCGCAACTGGGTATTTGCACACAATGGCCAGATCCCGGGGTTTTCACGGCGGGTAGGCATGTACGAAGCCATTGGTGATACCGATAGTGAAGAGCTTTTCTGCGACATCATGAATCAGATGCGTCATAGTCTTCCCCGGGATGCCATGCCTGAACAACTCACCCAAATTCTGGTTGCGCTGGCTCAGGAATATGCCCGCCAGGGGGTGTTTAACTGCTTACTGAGCAACGGCGACTGGTTGTTTACCTTTTGCAGCACCAAGCTGGCCAGCATTACCAGGCGAGCGCCGTTTGGTCCCGCCTGTCTGAAAGACGTGGAAGTAGAGATTGATTTTGCCGCCGAAACCACGCCACAGGATGTGGTCAGTGTTATTGCCACCGAACCACTTACCAGTGACGAGCAATGGGATGTTTACGAGCGCGGCGAATGGCGTTTGTGGCAGTTGGGTGAAGTAGTTGCCAGTGGTAAAGTTGAAGTTCCGGTGCATTCCACTGAGGCGGCGCTGACCAGTCCAAAAAATATGCCCAGGGACTGTGAGCCGCGGCCCGGACAAAGATGATACCAATCCGCATAGAAGTTTGCTCACTCTGAGAGGGTAAACTTCTATGCGGATTGGTATTAAGAGTGTTATAAATCGTTACAAATTTAGAGCTTACCTGGCCAGCTTAATAGGGTAGTGTGAAAATCACACAATTATAAGCAGACGGAAAGGCCATGCTCTCAATCACTCAACTTACCAAAACCTACTCTAACGGCGTCCGAGCGCTGGACGGTATCAACCTTAATATTCCTAAGGGTATGTTTGGCCTGTTAGGGCCAAACGGCGCAGGTAAATCTTCTTTAATGCGAACCATCGCCACCCTGCAGGCGCCCGACCAGGGCAGCATCGTCTTCGACGGTACCGATGTCATTGCTCAACCTAATGAACTGCGCCAGCGATTAGGCTATCTGCCACAGGATTTTGGCGTATATCCGCGGATCAGCGCCGAGCGTTTGCTCGATCATCTGGCCGTCCTTAAGGGTTTAAACAATAAAGCTGAACGTAAAGAAGCTGTAGAAGGTTTGTTGGTACACACTAATCTCTGGCAGCACAGAGATAAGGCTGTAAGTGGTTATTCAGGGGGGATGCGTCAGCGATTTGGTATTGCCCAGGCCTTATTGGGTGACCCGGATTTGATTATTGTGGATGAGCCCACCGCCGGTTTGGATCCGGAGGAGCGCAATCGCTTTCATAATCTGTTGGTGAGCCTTGGGGAAGAAAAGGTGATTATCCTTTCTACCCATATTGTTGATGATGTGTCTGAGTTGTGCCCTAACATGGCGGTACTGGGTCAGGGACAAATTCTCCTTGAAGGAAACCCTATTGAATTAACTTATCAGCTTAAAGGCCGGATCTGGTGTAAGCAGGTTAGCCAGGAAGAGCTTAAGGAAATCGAGCAACAGTACAGCCTGATCTCCTCGCGGCTGATTGCCGGTAAACATGTTGTGCATATTATGGCCGATGAAGCGCCCGAAGGCTTTGAGGCTGCACCGGCGAATCTTGAGGACGTGTATTTCTCCACCCTTTATGAATCACGTAAAAAATCGGCCCAGGCAGCATAAGGAGCGTTACTATGTTTTGGAAAAGCCTGGCTTTTGAATGGCGCTATTTCTTGCGCCAGCCGTCATTTACGGTGACCGCCCTGGTGTTCTTTTTACTGCCTTTTATGGCAACCACTACCGACAGCGTGCGCATTGGTGGTGGCGGTAATGTGTTGTATAACGGCAGCTATGCGATTGCTCAAACCGTATTGGTGATGGGCGTTTTCGCACTCTTCTTACTGGTAAACTTTATTGCGGGTACTGCAACCCGCAACCACACTACCAAAATGAGTGAGCTGGTTTATACCCGACCGGTGAATCCGGCCAAATACCAGTTAGGCCGCTTCCTCGGCTCAACGCTGGTGACTCTGACAGTATTTGCGGCAGTGCCTCTTGGTGTTCTGATTGGCTCGTTAATGCCCTGGGTCGATCCTGAGCGGATTGGTGCCACTCAGCTGAGTTTCTATTTGGCGCCTTTTTTCTACATTATTGTGCCGGGCTTCTTATCCCTCGGGATGATTTTCTTCGCCCTTGCACAGCGTGTACGCTCCATGATGGCTGCCTACCTCACAGCATTGGGAATCTTTATTGTGTACGTGGTGGGTGGTGTAATCACCAGCGAGCCTGAGTATCGGGAAATTGCCGCCTTACTCGATCCCTTTGCACTGCGAACCTTTGGTGAAATCAGCCGTTACTGGACCGTTTTTGATAAAAACGTAACAGCTATTACTCTGGATGGTGTATTACTGCAAAACCGCCTTATCTGGCTGGGCATTGGTGCCGTAATTCTGTTTGCCTTTGGTGGTATCTTTTCCTTTAAGTGGCAGCAGGGCAGTAAAAAAGTTAAACCTTCCAAGGCATCCAGACTGCCAGCGCCAGAAGGTAATCGCATTAGTTTCAAAGCCAGTGGCGGCTATCAGTGGAGCAAGTTTGTCACTAATCTCGGCTTCGAAATGCGCCAGGTATTGCTAAGCCCGGCGATGATTGTGTTGGTGCTGTTCAGTATCTTTAACCTGACTTCGCTTTATGCGGTGGCCTACGGCGGCCTGTATGGCACTGATAACTGGCCTCTTACACAAAACATGACCCAGGCCATTGTGGATAACTTCAGCCTTACCATGATGATAGTGGTGATTTATTACAGTGGTGAAATTGTCTGGCGCGAGCGTGGCAGCGGCATGGGCGATATTATCGAGTCTACCCCGGTGTTTAATGCGGTCTTCTGGGTCTCCAAGCTGTTTTCCATGTGGGCGGTGCTGGCTGTTTTGTATATCATCGGTATGCTGTTTACCATTTTCTTCCAGCTAACCAAAGGCTATACCAATCTGGAGTTGGGGCTGTATATCACCGAGCTGTTTTATGTTGAGCTGTTACCCTGGATGTGGGTAACCGTGCTGGCATTCTTTATTCAGGTACTGAGCCCAAATAAGTACATGGGTATGCTGATTACCTCTGCTTACCTCATTTCAACCCTGGTGATGAGCCAGTTGGGTGTGGAACACAATATGTGGACGTTTGGTAATGCGCCGCAGGTATTATATTCCGATCTCAATGGTTACGGCTGGTTCTTAACCGGATTTAACTGGTACATGTTGTACTGGGGAGCGCTGAGTCTGGCATTGTCTGTGATTGGCTATGGGCTATGGCAGCGCGGTCCGGAAAGCAAGCTGAAAGACCGTTTCAAATTGCTCGGTTATCAGATGGGCAACACCGGCAAAGGCCTGCTGGCCGCCAGCCTGATAGTGTTTATTGCCACAGGTGGGTATATCCACTACAACACCAAAGTGCTTAATGAGTTTACCGGCCGGGATGAAAGCCTGGACCGTCAGGCTGAGTATGAGCGCCAGTTTGTGCAATACGAAGATGCCAACATTCCGATTGTTACCAAAGCCAATGCGTTGGTGGATATTTACCCTGAACAGCGACGCATAGAAGCCACCGCCGAGGTGGTGGTTGAAAACAAACGGGATACGCCGATTACCCGGGCGCTGGTGTCTATTCCACGTCATACACCGGAGTGGCATATTGACATCCCCGGTGCCAAAGTGGTGGAAATTATCGACGAGTTTAACTCTGCCTGGCTGGAGTTTGATGAGCCTATGATGCCTGGCGATGAGCTGGCTGGCAGTGTTTCTGTGGTTCGCGACCATGCGGGCTTCAAAGATCGCGGATTTGACCTGATGGTGGCAGAAAACGGGACTTTCATTAATAACTACGAGTTGTTTCCGATATTTGGCTTTCGTGGTGACTTGTTGATTAGCGATCGCCATGAGCGCCGTAAACGGGATCTCCCTGAGCGTCCGCGCGCAAATAAACTGGAAGATACCAGCAAGTACGCGCAAAGTTTCTTTGGTCCGGGCGTCGGGTTTATTGATTTTGAAACCACTATTTCCACGTCTGCCGATCAAATTGCTATTGCACCGGGATACCTGCAAAAAGAATGGACCGAGAACGATCGCCGTTATTTCCATTACAAAATGGATGCGCCGATGGTGGCTTTCTATTCTTTCCTGTCTGCCCGTCACGAGGTTAAGCGAGACGAGCATAACGGCGTGAATATTGAAGTCTATTACGATCCAAAACACGCCTGGAACGTGGATATCATGATCCAGAGTGTGAAGGACTCACTGGATTACTTTGAAGCCGAGTTTGGCCCTTATCAGCACAAACAAATGCGCATTATTGAATTTCCCGGCTATCGCTCATTTGCGCAGAGTTTTGCCAATACGGTGCCTTACTCTGAGGTGATTGGATTCACTGCCGATCTGCGTAACAGTGAAGATATTGACTATGTTTATTATGTTACCGCCCACGAAGTTGCCCACCAGTGGTGGGGCCATCAGCTTGGCGCTGCCGATGTGCAGGGCAGTGCTATCCTGTCGGAAAGTCTGTCTCAGTACAGTGCCATTATGGTGCTGCAGAAGCGCTATGGCGAAAACATGATCCGTAAGTTCCTGACCTATGAACTGGACCGCTACTTACGTGGCCGCAGCAGCGAGCTGCTTGAGGAAATGCCGTTTATGCGCAGTGAAAACCAGCAGTACATTCACTACCGAAAAGGCTCAGTGGTCATGATGTCGATTCTTGACCGGTTAGGTGAAGAGAGGCTGAATGCGGCACTTGAACAGCTAATGTCAGATTTCCGCTTTAAGTCAGATCCCTACCCGACTACGCTGGATTTACAGGCTGCGCTAAACGCGCAGGCCACACCGGAAGAGCAGGCGTTTATTGCTGATATCTTCGAGCAAATCACCCTGTATGATTTGAAAGTGGATGAAGTAGAAACAGCGCCGTTAGAAGAGGGCTATGAGGTAACCATTACTGTTAGTGGCGCTAAATATGCCGCCGACGGCCAGGGCATGGAAACCGAACAGCCACTTGAGGAATGGGTGGATATAGGCGTGTTTAACAGTGATCCGTCGATACTTACCGATGATAGCCAGGTGCTCTACAAAGCAAAACACAAAATAGTCAGCGGCGAAAATACCATCACCGTTACCGTGGCTGAAAAGCCGCTGTATGTTGGTGTTGACCCGTTTGTAAAACTTATCGACCGCGACAGTGGGGATAATGTGAAGCGGCTTTAACAGCGAGAGGCCGGCTCGGGTGAGTCGGCTACCTTGTTTATTTAAGACCCGCCAGTGTCAGGCGGGTCTTTTTATATTCCGGCCAGTCAAAGTTATCTAAAAATTCCAGCGAAGCGGCCAGGCCGCGTTTGAACAGGTCGAGTTTCGCTTCTTTCGATAAGGCAAAATCCAGCCAGTGATGCTCACCGGTATCGATGCTTTTTACCAGCTTTTTGTAATCGGGATTTTTACGGATAAATTCTTCATCCGCATCATGGCGCATCGCGCCGATCAATGAGCCCAGGTAGGGTTTAATACCATCAATGTTTCCAGCAACGTACTCTTCAATCCCAAGCTTGGCGCCAAAGGTCGGCATTTTGGGCACCGAATTGGTAGTATGGAAAAGGTTGATGGGAAAGTTAGAAATTAATCCGCCGTCAACAAACACTGCGGTGTCGGGCATGGATTTCTTCTTATAACCCAGCGTTTGCCAGGCATCGGTTACCGATTGCGTTTTGGGTACCGGCACCTTAAACGGATAAAAGAAAACCGGCACCGACATGGATGCCCGGGCAAAGTCGGCGGGATTGGCCTGATCCAGGTCGGTGTAAAACAGCTTCCCATCCCGCTCGGGCAGTACAATCTTGGTGGTACTGGAGAGTTCGGCGGTGACGACTTTTAATTCTACCTGCCAGTTTTGCGGGTCAAAAGGGGCTGCAGTCGGGGCTTCCATATTGTTAGGTAATGGCACCGGATCAAACCGCAGGCCCGGTACCGGGGTATTCATTTGCTGCTTTAATGCCTGCCATGAATCACTGTGATTTTCGGCCAGAATATCTTTAAGCCATTGGTGAAAAGTGGTGCCGGGGTTAAGACCAAGATGTTTTAGCAAGGAGCGCAGGATAGCCAGCGAAACAGAATACTTCCACAACCAGTGTTTGCCGGCCAGCCAGGCATCTGTTGCCAGACGGCTCAGTTTGTTGCCATCCTGAAAGCTGGCCATGGGCATATTGGCCACCGCGGCAATCATCTTTTCGCTTTTGGCGTCAAATGGCGTGCCGAGCGCCTGCACCAGCAAGGCATTAATGGCACCTGCTGAGGTGCCGGCCACCGAGCGAAAACGGATACCGGCAGCTTCCAGGCCGTAGGTATAGCCAACCAATGACAAACCCAATACGCCGCCACCTTCCATCACCAGATCGATATACTGATGCCCCTCTTCGTCAACGATATCGGACACGCGTTTACTGCGCAGTTGCTGGAGTTGATTGACCAGTGATTGCACTTCACTGTCTGCGGTAAAGTAATCAGGTTGAAGCTGGCTCATTGTCGGCATCCTTTGCAAAGACTGCCGTCAGGGTAGCGCTGAATGATTAAAAAGTGAACAGATTTTGAGCCATTCCTATGCAGCAACCTTAACGAGGCTTTTGCATTGCGCCGTTTTCTGTCTCTGCCGACTGGGTTTCTAACGCCCGTTTTGCTTCCCGCCACTCGGCGAGTTTTTCAAAGTAAACATCCCACACACAAGGGCAGCAAGCGCCGCCGCCACAGCAGTCGCTGTTAAGGGGTTTTTCTGGTTCTGGTGGTAGCTGGTTCATAAGGCCTCCCTGTTTTTTATTATGTGGGGAGCTGTATAGGTAAGCAAATCATCTGCGGTAATGGTGGTTATGAGCCGGCTGATAACAACCGGCAGTCCTACCAGTTAGTCAGCCGGTTATAGTCCAGATAACCAAACTCGAGTGGGTAAGTCTGGCGGTACCACTGATGAATGGTATCGCTGACCTGCCAGAAATCGGCGGCAGTGCGACGCACACCAAAGGTTTCATATAATCGCTGCAGGTCGGCCTCGTTTTGCAAACCGGCAACCTGTTCACTAAAAGCGGGCAACTGTTGTTCGCTCAGGTGAAAAATGGCATTGGGATGTGAGGTGGCAAAACCGTAAGCCAGGGTGAGGGTATCTTCTTCCGGCAGGCGTCTGGCATCCTCGGCAATAATATGCGAGATATTGGTATAGGCGTTATTGCTGAGCAGAGTATAGACATGCTTAACCTCGCCGCTTTCATCTTCTACCAGCACAATACTGCTCTGTGGCAACAGCGAGGCCGGAATGCCATTCGTTGCGGTAAGACGCTCCAACGCGGTTAAACTGCTATCGCCGGTGAAGCCGTTAGTCAGCTCATGACGCGGGCTCAGCACATCGGCGAGGTGATGTTTTACCCGCTGGTATAATTCATTGAGAGGCTCGTCGGTGTTGAACGTCATGGCCGTTTCGCCGCTTAGATGGTGGCCATCGGCAACATATTTCTCCACCGGGCTGACCACGCCCCGATACCATTTATCCCAAACCGTCTGGCGGGTCTGTACCGGCAACAACGAAAGAAAATTAAACTCCCCTTCCATGCGCAGAAAGTCCATGTAAATACGGCTGTTAAGCTGGTGGCCGACGTTGCCATACACATCATAGCCTGCCACCAGTAAGTAATGAATGCGTTCAAACAGCGGGTAAGTAATGATCCATGCTGTTTGTGGGCGCTCACCTATAAAGCCTTTTACCACCGTGGCAGCATCGTAATGGCGCAAAATCGTCAGGCCGGCATTATCATTTTCGCCGTCGCCCTGCCAGATGATGTCTAAATCGAGAGGCACTTCGTCGCGGGCGTGCTGCGCAATATACTGACTGCGGGCTTCCAGATATTGGCGCTCCTGCCTGGCGTACTTTATCCAGTTGGTGGGCATGGCGTTAGATTGTTCTTCGGCAGGCATGCTAATGGTATTACGTGCGTCGCGCAAGAATGCATCCTGATGTTCCAGAATGTCGCTGGACGGATTTAAAAACATCACCCAGAAGTGATCATTAATTACGTTAAGGGCAATTTGACCACGACAAACCGGCCCCTTAATAAATTGCATGATGGTGTACTGTGCTTCGTCAATCATAAACCGGTAACGCGACGATACCGGGATTTGAGCAAACGCCACAAAGGGATTGGAAGCAACTTCCGGCGCGTAGCCGGGTAACTGTGAAACCTCATAATCGGGCTCAATAAACCAGCTCTGCCACTTATCCATGCGGGCTTCGTCGAGTTTAATGGGCATATGTAACTTGCTGACAATGGTGCTTTTAACCGGCATAAAGCGGTAGTAAACCCGCTGATTGGTATTGTTGTCCTGCTCGGGGAAAGGTGAGCCGAAAGGGCGCCTTGTTGCCAGTGGTGTAAAAGGCTCGCCGGGCGGTGTTAGTGCTCGTTGTAAGGAGTAAAAGCGGGTGTCGCCCTGTTTATCCTCAAAGTAAATGTGCGCAATAAACAAATGTTCATAAAGATAGCGACTGACTAACTGATGTTTGTAAGAGTCCTGATTGAGAAAAGCTTCCCACCTGGCGATACCCTGCTGATCTGAAGCCGGTATCGGAGCAGGTTCCGACGCGGGTGCGCCAGCCTGCAGCCAGGCCATGATTTGTTCATGCTCCTGCTGAGCAATGGCCGGTAAACCATAAGGCATACCCCACTGCGGATGATCCTTCTGATAAGCGGGGAATTCATCAACCGTCGGGCATTGCATCTCCCGGTTAATATCAAATTCAAAATTATTGCCAAGGGGTTCGTCAGTGTTAGTGGGATGAGACTGTTTGAGCGCCAGCATGGAGGCCAGCACGCTATTATTGAGCTGGTTATTAAACTCGCTGATTTCGTCGAGCACAGGGTAAAAGTCTTTGCCACGCCATTCGCCCGGGCTTTGCGCATCGATAAACAAGCGGCTGGGGCTGTCGGCCAGCAGACGGTCACCATGATAGACCGGGGCTTTACTGGCACCGCGGATTATGCCTTCGTAGCTGCCGAGTTTTAACTGGCAGGGCGCATCGTAGCAGGCGTGACACACCACGCAACGCTTGTCGAGGATAGGCTGTACAGTCTGGCTAAAGGTATTGTCCGGATCAGTAGGCGGATTATCGTAAGGAGAGGTCAGACTTTCCTGTTCGATGATCGCCGGGGTGCAGCCAATGGCGCAGGCTATCAGCAACAGGCAGGTTATTTTTATGAGTTTTGACATGCAACGTATCTCACCACGACTTAACTACCGCACCGATAATAACTGGTTTGGGGTCATTATACCCGTGCAACCTTTATCCGCCTTATTAAGGTTGGCTAACCATAAGGAAGTAGAGCGCTTTTCGGCCTGCTACACCACAGTAAATACGCTTAATGACAAATTTTTAAAGTTTTATTCTGTTTGGCAGGCCACTTAAAACCAGTTCTGCCAGCATAATGCCTTACACTATTCCCCATTCGTTCATTTGTTTATGTTAAAAACCGATTGCCTGTCGGTTTTCATTTTGCGAGCATGTGTTAAAAGTGTTCAGAGGCAATAAAATGCAATTCGGCGATTTAGAAAAACTAGTTCTTAAGTATCTTTGGCAAACATCGGAGGCAGATGTTAAACAGGTGCATCGCGTGGTAAGTCAGACACGTCAAAGTTCGCTTAATACAGTGCAAAGTGCGTTAGAGAGGTTATTCAAAAAGGGCGTTTTAAGTAGGCGAAAGCAAGGGCATGCTTACCTTTACCAACCCAAAGTCGACCGTGAAGGGCTGATAAATAAGTTGATCAGTAATGTTACCAGTGACTTTATTGAAGAAGGTGAAAATAGCCTTATCGCTGCGTTTGGATCAGTGTCAGCGAGTTTGGATGACAACGAACTGGATGCGCTCGAGCAGCTCATTGAGCAACAGCGCTCGTTACGTAGTCATAAAAAATAACCTGTTAAGTATTACCTCAGGTTCAGTCGAATTTAGCTGTTAACGAATAAGGTAAGTAATGAAAAAAGTGCCACAGCGAAAAGTATGTAAAAAACCGATTGCTGGTCGGTTTTTTGCCGGGTTGATGGGATGCCTGGTTAGTCTGTCTGTGTTTGCAGCAGAAACCGTACCGTCAGCATTATTATCAATGAGTGATGTGTTAACACTCACAATGAATAATCATGCCGACTTAAAGGCATTAGTTAAGCAACAGGATGTATTACAAGGCCGAATCACACAAGCCGCTATTGCACAGCGAACGCAAATTGGCCTGATGATGGAAGACGCCATGGGAAGCGGTGATTACAGCGGGCTGAAAAGTATGCAAACAACACTGACATTCTCATGGATCCTTGAGCAGGCACAAATTGATAGTCGGGTGAAAGCCATTAAAAGCGAAGCTGAGCAGTTACAGCTCGACAAACAGATCAAAGCGCTGGATTTGGCCGCGGTAGCGGCCCGCCAATTTATAGAAGTACTGATTAAAACTGAACGCCTGACCCTTAATCAGCTCGCCGTAGAACAGGCCAAAGACGTGTTAAGCGCTATTAATGAGCGGATCGCCGCCGGGAAAGGCTCGGAAATCGAACGTAAACTGGGAGAGGCAGAACTAGTCAGACGTGAACTGGCAGTTGAAGACATAACCCATGATATTCAAGCGTCTAAGTATCAGCTGAGTGCCTTGTGGGGAGAACCGGACACAGACTACCAGCTATCAGGTAACTTGCTCGAGTTGCCAGTAATACCTGCCGCTCAGCCCTATGTGGATGCATTAAAACGTAACCCCAGCGTACAACGTTTTGCTACGGCTCAGCGTATCGCGCAATCACAAATTGAACGAGCCCGTATCGAAGCCCGTCCCCAATGGCAAATATCAGCAGGTCTCAGACGATACGAAACCACTGACGATTTTGGCTTTGTTGCTGGCATCACCATTCCCTGGGGCAACGCCGATTACAACGCCGGTACTATCGCTGCCTTACAAGCGCAGCAGGAAGTGCTTAACAGTCAACAGGCCTCCTTAATGCAACAGCTTGATGCTCAACTGTATGTGTTGCTTCAGGAAATGAAGCACTCAATGCATGTTATTGAAACGGTTGATAACCGCATCATCCCCACTCTCGAATCAGCGCTTTCGGAAGCCAGAAAAGCGTTTGAACTCGGTCAGTTAAGTTACAACCAGTGGAGTGATGTACGCCATGAATTACTTAGTGCACAGTCACAGTTACTGGATGCTTATCAGAGCCTGCACCAACAGCATATCGAAATTCAGCGCCTCACCGGCACTTCGCTTTCCCAATGAGACCAACTATGAAAAACAATAATTTATTATCATCGTTAAGCCTCGCACTCATGCTGTGCTGGGGACTCCCAGTATCGAGCGCTGTTGCTTCATCTGCTCCGGCAGAAGCTGCCCAGGAAGAGCCTGAAAAAGGACCACATCGCGGCAGAATGCTGCGCGAAGAGGGCTTTGCCATAGAACTGGCCATTTTTGAAACCGGTGTGCCGCCGGAGTTTCGGGTTTGGGCGACCAGTAATGGTACGCCGGTCAATCCTCAGCAGGTCGATCTCAACGTTAAACTCACCCGCTTGGGGGATGTAGTGGATGATATTAATTTTCGTGTTCAGGGGGACTTTTTGCGTGGTGACATGGTGATTTATGAACCCCATTCATTTTATGTAACGGTTACTGCACGTCATAACGGCAAGTCTTACCGCTGGGAATATGAAAATTACGAAGGCCGAACCACCATTGAACAAGCAGTGGCGGATGCAATGGAAATCGAAACAGAAATTGCCGGAGCAGCAACATTACATCAGTCGATTCCGGCGTATGGCTCACTGTCGCTGCCGCCTGGCGCCGTAACAAACATAAGTGCGCGCTTTGACGGTGAAATACAGCGTCGCCATGTGGCATTCGGTGACAAGGTGAGCAAAGGTCAGACCCTGTTTACGGTAGAAAGTAACGAGAGTTTAAAACCCTACACAATTAAAGCGCCCGTCAGTGGCGTGGTTACTGCCCAGCAAGCCAATACCGGTGAACAAACCCAGGGGCGCACGCTCCTAACGCTTACCAGAACCGATAAGTACATTGCTCGCCTGGCGGTGTATCCCGCGGACTATAACAAAGTCAGAACCGGCAGTATTGTTACCCTGGATATAGAAGGTGCAGAGCAACCGCTAAGTAGCAAAGTATCGTTTATTGAACCCAATGTTCGTGATGATCAAGCGCGGATTGTATGGGTTGAAGTGGCCGATCCGGATCGCCGTTTAACCACCGGTAGTTTTGTGAAAGCCCTTATCAATGTCGCCAATATTGATGTGCCGCTGGCGGTTAAAAAAGTTGGGTTACAGGGCTTTCGTGATTTCACTGTCGTGTATGCCAAAGTGGGTGAGCAGTACGAAGTCCGTATGCTTGAACTTGGCCGCGAAGGTGGGGAGTGGATCGAGGTACTTGGCGGACTTGAACCGGGTACTGAATATGTCACTGAAAACAGTTTCATTCTTAAAGCCGACATTGAAAAGTCCGGCGCTTCTCACGATCACTAGGAGCTGAAGCATGCTGGAATCGATATTACGCTTTTCGATAAAACGCAAACTCCTGGTGTTGGCGCTGATGTTAATGGTGGCTGGACTTGGCGTATGGAATTTTACCAAGTTACCCATTGATGCCGTACCGGATATCACCAACGTGCAGGTAATGATCAATACCGAAGCGGCTGGTTATACCCCGCTGGAAGTCGAACAGCGTGTGACCTTTCCGTTGGAAACCGCCCTGGCCGGATTGCCCGGCCTGACCTATACACGTTCGGTTTCCCGCTATGGCCTGTCGCAGGTGGTAGCGATTTTTAGTGATGACACAGACGTGTATTTTGCCAGGCAGCTGGTTAATGAACGCTTATCTGCGGCGCGCTCGGAGTTGCCTGTTGGACTTGAGCCTGAGCTGGGGCCAATTGCAACCGGGCTGGGCGAGATCTTTATGTTTACGGTAGATGCCGAGCCGGGGGCAACTAATGCCGATGGCACGCCGGTATCACCAATGGATTTGCGTACCGTGCATGACTGGACCATTCGTCCGCAGTTAATGCGGGTGCCAGGGGTTGTCGAGGTAAATCCGATTGGTGGTTACGAACGGGAAATTCTGGTGGCATTTAAGCCAGAGAAGCTGCTTGCGTATCAACTGACACAGGCGGATGTGGTGGATGCCATTGCGGCAAACAACCAGAACCGCGGGGCCGGGTTTATCGAGCAAAATGGCGCACAGTGGTTACTGCGGGTGCCGGGCCAGGCGGACAACATTGAAGCGCTGGAGATGATCCCGCTCACCGAGACGGATGGTACCGCGGTGTATTTAAAAGACGTGGCTGATATTCAAAACGGCCAGGGTCTGCGCACTGGTGCTGCAACACAAAATGGCCGTGAAGTGGTCATGAGTACGGTCTTTATGCTGATTGGCGAGAACAGCCGTACCGTTGCCCACGCCGTGGCGCAAAAGTTAAAAGAGATTAACCGTTCTTTACCCGACGGCATTGTCGCCACTGCTGTGTATGACCGGACCAAGCTGGTTGACAAGACCCTGCAAACGGTTGAAACCAATCTGGCCGAAGGCGCTTTACTGGTTGTTGTGGTGCTGTTTTTGTTGTTTGGAAATTTCCGCGCGGCGTTTTTAACGGCACTGGTTATTCCGTTTGCCATGTTGATGACCATTACCGGGATGGTGCAAACCCGGGTGAGTGCTAATCTGATGAGCTTAGGGGCGCTGGACTTTGGTTTGTTGGTAGATGGCGCCATCATTATTGTGGAAAACTGTTTGCGCCGCCTGAGTCAGCAGGGCAATCAACTCTTACCGGTAAAAGAGCGTATGGCAGTGGTATTTGATGCCACCCGAGAAGTCATTCGTCCGGCGTTATTCGGCGTATTTATTATAACTGCTGTGTACTTACCTATTTTTGCGCTGGAGGGTGTCGAAGGCAAGATGTTCCACCCAATGGCCATGACCGTGGTGATTGCTCTGCTGAGTGCCATGGTGCTGTCGGTAACCTTTGTGCCGGCCACAATCGCGTTATTGTTTAACAAGCCGGTAAAAGAAAAGCACAGCCCGATTATTAAAGGTGCTGAGTATCTTTATCGTCCTGCATTGCGGTTCGTGCTAAAAGCACGTTTGCTGGTCGTCACACTGGCTACTGCGCTTGTGATGGTATTTGGTTATCAGGCCACTCAACTGGGCAGTGAATTTGCACCGAATCTCGACGAGGGTGACATTGCCATGCATGCGCTCAGGATCCCTGGTACGTCACTGAGTCAGGCCGTGGCCCTGCAAAAAATTCTTGAAGAAAAAATCAGCGAAATGCCCGAAGTTGAGCGGGTATTTGCCAAAATCGGTACCGCCGATGTCGCCACTGACGCAGTGCCGCCGAGCGTTGCTGATAACTTTATTATTTTAAAGCCTCGTGAGCAGTGGCCGGATCCTAACAAACCCAAAGAACAGGTTGTCAATGAACTGGCAGCCATTGTTGCGCCGATTCCGGGCAACCGTTACGAGTTCCTGCAACCTATCCAAATGCGTTTCAACGAGTTGTTAGCTGGCGTCCGTGCCGAACTTGCCATTAAGGTCTTTGGTGATGACTTCGATGTGCTGACCGGAATGGGAAGCGAGATTGAAAGCGCAATCGCTGGCGTAGCAGGAATCGCCGATGTACAGGTGGAACAAACGACTGGTCTGCCGATGCTTAATATTGTGCCTAAAGCCGCGAAACTGGTGCAGTTTGGGCTCAGTAAAGCACAGTTGCAAAATCAGCTGGCAACGGCGATGGGGGGCACGATCGCCGGAAAATTCTATCAAGGGGATATTCGTTCTGACATCGTTGTTAGACTCGATGAGACTCGTCGTGCTGATATTGAAGGGCTGGCCTATTTGCCGGTGAATTTACCCGATGGCCATGTGATGCCATTACAAGAGCTGGCGGATTTGGAGCTGGTTTCCGGCGCCAACCAGATTAACCGTGAAAATGGCAAACGCCGTATGGTGGTCACCGCTAACGTACGCGGCCGGGATCTGGGCAGCTTTGTTGCGGATATTCAGCAGGCAATTAATAGTAAAGTTGATGTGCCGGCGGGTTACTGGGTGGAGTACGGTGGTACGTATCAGAAACTGCAATCGGCCTCTGCCCGTTTAAGCATCGTGGTGCCGGTAACTTTGTTACTGATTATCGGCTTACTTATTCTGGCCTTAAGCTCGGTAAAAGATGCCATGATCATTTTCACGGGTGTCCCACTGGCCCTAACCGGTGGCGTTGCCGCGTTAATGTTGCGGGATATACCGTTTTCAATTTCTGCCGCGGTGGGTTTTATTGCACTTTCCGGGATCGCCATTTTAAATGGTTTGGTAATGGTGTCGTTTATTCGTGAATTGCGCCGCGATGGGCATACGCTGGAACAAGCGATATTTGAAGGTGCACTCACGCGTTTGCGACCGGTACTGACCACCGCGCTGGTCGCTTCACTGGGGTTCATTCCCATGGCATTGAATACCGGTATCGGTTCAGAAGTGCAGCGTCCGTTAGCGACAGTTGTGATTGGCGGCATAATCTCCTCAACACTGCTTACGCTGTTTGTTATCCCTGGTTTATATCGTATTTTACACCGTGATAAGCCAGAGAACCCGGGCACTCAGGCGCAGATCGAATGATTGGTTCAAGCGAAACGCGCGGCCGGGCGGCTCAGTAGTTAATGGTGCGGTTCGATTGCCTACAGCATTTTATGCTTAAAACAGATAGCAAAAACGAAATCCAATGTCGCGCGGTTATGCAAGACTAAGATTAGACACTAAGGAAACGTCTGATGGTATTAGGTGACTTAGAGAAACAAGTACTGAATTATTTATGGCAACGGTCGCCTGCCGATGTCAAAACGGTATTTGCTGCACTCACCCGCAATAAAGGCGGTAACCTCAATACCATCCAGACAACGTTAGAGCGGTTATATAAAAAGAAACTACTCGACCGCCATAAACAGGGACACGCGTATTTTTATACACCGCGGGTAGAGCGCGAAAGTCTGATTGCGACGCTTATCGACAATGCAACACGTGACTTTACCGCACTGGATGAAAATGTATTTATTAATGCATTTCAATCATATTCAGGACAATTTGAAGAGCAGGAGCTTGATGCTCTGGAATCAATGATTCAGGCGCAACGTGAACGGTTGCGTCAGAATAAGGAGCGCTGAAATGTTTACTACAGCAATCTTCCTGAATGTGCTTAGCCTGGCAGTGGTGAGCGCATGGTTCACATTACTGCTGCAATGGCCGGTGAGTCGCGCTGTACTGCGCCGTATTCCCACTGTGCCAGCAGCCCTGCAGAAAACCCTGCTGACAGCTTGGGTAATGCTGCCGATCATTATTGGCCTGTTTTGCAGTATTGCTTTCATTTTAAATGCCTTCACCGACGTGATGTGGGCACCGCTCGAAATGTTCATTCACTGGCATCACCTGTTCGAATTTGAATGGCTGACCTGGCATGGCGGGTTGCTAGGCGTTTGGTCAGTGGCAACAGTATGGATCCTGGCGCGTCATGTTTGGCTGGTGTGGGCGCACCGGGCGAGTTTGCAAAGCGCCTTAATGATGGCCGACGGCAGCGTTAAGCACCACAATGGCTATGAGTTTGTTTGTTTACAAACTGCCATGCCGCTTGCCTTTACTGCTGGTATGTTAAGGCCGCAGGTGTATTTATCTCAGGGCCTGTTGGAGCGTTTCGATGATGCTCAGCTGCAATGTATTCTTGCTCATGAGGCAGCGCATCAGCGCCAGCGTGACCCCCTACAAAAATGGCTGTTTAGTCTGGCCAGTGCTTATTATCCGGCCTCGCTACGCCGGACACTGCGCAATGCCTTTGATCTCGCATCTGAATTACAAGCTGATAGTCGGGCAGGACGTGAAACCGGTGCGCTGAATGTGGCTTCCGCGCTGGTCGCTTTTGGTAAATCAGAGCGCCAGTGGCAAATGCCCCTGGCAGTATCCTTTGGCCAGGACTTTGTGTCCCAGCGGGTTCGCTTTCTGATTGAACCTGCAACATTCAATATGACTATTCCGGCCACAATTGGTCTGGTCGCACTGGCCGTTCTCACAGCTAATCTGCTGTCCATGGACAGCCTGCATCATTATATCGAACTCATTTTAGAACGTTAATTAGTGTTAAAGCGCATGGCCGATTGGAGCGCTTTAAAAACCGACCGGCGATAGGTTTTATGATTTTTGAGCGCTCCCACAGTAAATATTAACGCAGCGTTTAATGTTTTTTAGGAGAAAAAATTCGGTGATTTGTGTCAGTTATTCCAGCGCAAAGAGTCGTTTCTGCTCACTACCTTTAAGTATTATTTTTGTAACAGGAGAGTCCTATGCGTAAACCACATTATTTATTATTGCTAGCTTCATTGCTAACCACGCCATTGATGGCACCGCAGGTGTTAGCTCATGGCAACGACCACCCTCAGTATGGCGGCGAAGTAAAAGTAGTCGGTGAATACACCTTCGAAATGAAACAAGAAGCAGGCAAGGTCAGCATCTGGGTATTTTATGATGGAGAGCCTCTGGATGCGTCTGCATTAGCGTTAAAGGTTAAGATTAAAGGTGAAAACCGTAAAGAGCTGGTCGAAGTTCCCGCCGCTGAAGGCAATAAATACGTGGGCGACTTAACCTTTAATCCGGGTGATAAGGTACTGGCAATGCTGACCCTTGAAGACGGCATATCTAAAATTGTCGCCAAGTATAAGCTGTAGGTCAGACTTATGCGTTGGATTAATCAAGCTCTGTTAACGTTTGCACTCCTGCTGGTAGTGCCGTTTGCCGCCGCGCATGGCGTGGCTGATGGCGACCGTGCATTTCTGGAGTCGAGCACAGGGTTACAGATTATCCCTTATATCTATTTAGGGGCAAAACATATGGTCACCGGTTATGACCATTTATTGTTCCTGTTTGGGGTGATCTTCTTCCTGTACCGACTCAAAGATGTGGGGATTTACGTTACCTTATTTGCCATGGGTCACAGTATTACCCTGTTGTTTGGTGTGCTGTCGGGTATTCATATTAATGCGTATCTTATTGACGCCATCATCGGTTTATCTGTGGTTTACAAGGCCCTGGATAACGTGGGTTTCTTTCCCCGCTTCTGCGGATTCACCATGAATAATAAAGCGGCTGTCTTAGTGTTTGGTTTGTTTCATGGCTTCGGTCTGGCTACCAAACTGCAGGACTTTACGCTGTCAGAAGACGGGCTGGTGGCGAACATCATTTCATTTAACGTAGGTGTGGAAATGGGTCAGATGATAGCGCTATTTGGCATGCTAATGCTGATCATTCTGCTGCGTAAAAGCCATCACTTTATGCGCTATGCCTTTGCCGCCAATATGGCACTGGTTACCGCTGGTGTATCGCTGACTATCTTTCAACTTTCCGGATATATGTGGGGGACAGCATGACTACCCAACAGGTCGAAATGACCAATCAACAAATCGTAAAAGGGTTGGGAATTGCTACGGTACTGGCAGTGGTTCTGTCGGTCACCGTTGTGTTGCCTGCCGAGTATAACAAAGACTTTACCGGTATTGGTGGCGTGCTGGGGCTAACCAGTATGAATAGCGCCGTTGCCGGAGAAGAAATGCAAATTAGCTCTGGTGCCGACTTTATTCTGGCCAACAGCGAGGGCGAGTATGCAACCAAAACGCTGACTATTGAGATACCGGAATATGAAGGAATCGAAGTAAAAGCGTTAATGGACGAAGGAAACGGAGTGAGCTTTACCTGGCAAACCGATGGTGCGCCACTGTATATGGATATGCACGGTGAAAAGCTCGATAGCGATGAATTTGAAAGTTATAAAAAGACTAAAGCAATCGCCGGTGATAACGGCATTTTCAAAGCGCCTTTTAACGGCACACACGGCTGGTACTGGCAAAACATGTCAGAAGAACCGATTACTGTCACAGTAACCGTAGCCGGTTTTTATCATTCGCTTAAAACAAAAAACTAAATTGAGGAAACAACAATGTTGAAGAAATTAGGTGTACTCGCGCTTACTGCACTGATTAGTGCACAAGCTACCGCCCACGGTATTTACTTCGCTGAGCGTGCTAAGCAACTGGCTGTTGTGTATGGTGTTGGCGCAGACGATCTTGATACGGTTGCCCGTTTACCAAAATTTGGTGCGGTAAATGGTTTTGATGAAGACTGGGACAGTGTGGATGTAGAGTTAACCCCAAGTGGCCCGTTACTGCTGGTCACCAGTGATGACTACCCGGTTGCTGTGTCAGCGGTGTTAAATAACGGTATCTGGTCTAACACCGGTGAAGGTCACTGGATTGGTAAAGGGCGTGATGAACTGCCTGATGCCATTTTAAGTGAAGAAACCATCAAATACGCCGTGCATTTACGTGGACCGCTGCGTAAAGTGCCTGCGCTGGATGATCAAGTACTGCAAATTGTACCGGTTGGCGACAGCTTCCCGCTGATGCTGGGTGAAATGCAAACCTATCAGGTTCTGCATAAAGGCAAGCCGGTTGCAGGCGCACTGGTTAAAAACGATTTCGTTAACGATCCGGACGCGGAGCCTGTGGTATCGGATAAAAACGGGAAAATCACCTTACCTATCCGTAACCAGGGTCTGAACGTTGTGGTTGCAACATTTGATGCACCAACTGACCGTCCTAAAATTATTGATAAGTATGAGTTACTGGCGACATTGTCATTTGTCTTGCCTCACGCGCCAGAATAAAACCTTAATATAAAACAATAATATCGGGCTGGATTACACCAGCCCAACTGCTTGAAGCAAGGTGGAAAAAATGAGTGAAGTAGCACAAACACCCACAGAGGTGATTAAGAAAAGGGTTGCATCCATCGATATCCTGCGTGGATTAGTGATGCTGTTTATGTTGGTGGATCACGTTCGGGAACGATTCTTCTTTCATCAGAATGTGAGTGATCCGATGGATCTGGATACCACCAGTCCGGAATTATTCTTTACCCGCACCACAGCACATTTTTGTGCGCCCGTGTTTGTGTTTCTCACTGGCCTCTCTGCCTGGCTATATTCTCATCCGTCTAATAAAGCACCACGCTCAGCAACGCCGTTTTTATTTAAACGCGGGTTGTTTATCGTCTTTGTTGAGATCGCCATCATTAACTGGCTGTGGATGGGTAACTACGACACCTTATGGTTACAGGTGATGTGGGCGATTGGTATCAGCATGATTGCCTTATCAGCGCTGTGTAAACTGCCCTATAAAGCCATTCTGGCATTGGGTTTATTGATTGTTTGTGCGCATAACTTACTAAGCCCAATTAGCTTTAACCCTGATGAAACTGGTTACACCGTCTGGGCTATTTTGCATGATCGCGGGATTATTTTTGAATCAGAAAGCTTCCGTATTAAAGCGTCGTATCCGGTGCTGCCCTGGATTGGTGTGATTTTACTGGGTTACTGCATGGGACCACTGTATTCCCGCGCCGTTGAAGGGGCTAAGCGCCAATCAACATTGGTTAAGCTGGGGCTTGGTCTCTGGGCCACGTTACTGGTATTACGTGGCTTTAATATTTATGGTGAAGTGCTGCCTTGGGAAGTTCAGCAGGATGCCATTCATACGGTAATGTCCTTTATTAACTATACTAAGTACCCGCCATCACTGGACTATGTACTCTTTACCCTGGGCGCCGCATTCCTGGTACTGGCAGGCCTTGAAAATGTGAATAACCGTTTCACAAAAGCTGTTGAAACCTTCGGTTCGGCACCAATGTTTTATTACATCGTGCATCTATTTGTATTGCTGGTCAGCTACCGCATAGTCTTGGCAGCAGTAGGTCCTAACTATGGCGACTTATTTGCCTTTGATTATGTTTGGCAAATCTGGCTGGTCGCTGTGATTCTGGCCGTTGCCCTGTACTGGCCAACCAAAGCCTTCGCTAAATTTAAACACAACAGCAAAAATCCGCTGGTTAAATACTTCTAACGGGAACAAGAGTTATGACAATATTTTCAAACTGGATCAAATCAGCATTAATGGCGACTGCAATGCTCAGTGCGAGCGTGAGTGCACACGTGCATTTAGCCAGTACTGTACCCGCTCAGGAGAGCACCGTTTCAACCTCGCCTGAAACGCTGTCTCTGACGTTTTCTGGAGACGTAAAATTCATCAAGTTAAAACTGTCAGATGATAACGGTAAACCGGTTAAATTTGGTTTTAAGCCAGTGGTTAAAGCGGCTAAAACCATGAGCTGGAAGCTGCCTGCGCTGCCAGCAGGCGAATACGATGTAGAGTGGACGGTGATGGGGAACGACGGTCATAAAATGGAAGACTTTTTTACCTTCACTATCCAGGCAGATCATAACCATCATGCCGGTCATTAATTTTCTCAACGAGCCGGCCTGATGGGTTGGCTCACCCTGCTTTCCCTCGCCAAGTTAGGTTTTTATCTTGGGGTTGTCAGTTTTATTGGTATGAATGCCATGCGACTGTTTCTACGCCACGGCCGTAACGGGAATTTAACCATTGATACTGCCTGGCATAAGCCTGTTTTAGTTGTCCAGTGGTCCTGTTTGCTAATTAGTCTGGTGTGTTTAGCCGCTGTCGTCCCTTTGTCTGCGGGCATGCTACTGGATGAAGGGCTTACCGGCCTGACCGATAGCCTGATGTTGCAGATAAGCTGGGAGTCAACGGTAGGCGAGCAAACCCAGGTGAGATTGCTTGCGGTTGTGATGGCACTGGTATGCACGTACTGGGGGGGCAAAATCTACGCTCACCCAAACCTCTCTAAAGCATGGCTTGGCGCCTGGTTACTCACTTCGGCTGTCTTTGCTGCGTCGTTTACCTTTAGTGGGCATACTGCAGAGGCTTCGTGGCTGGCTAAGGGATTGGTGGCTTTACACGTGCTCATGGCTGGCTGGTGGCTGGGTAGTTTATATCCGCTGATTCGACTATGCCGGTTGCAGGATGTCGTCAAACTGCAAAATCAACTGCATCGTTACGGTAATCAGGCTGCCGTGTGGGTGGGTTTATTACTGACCAGTGGTGTGGCGCTCCTGATGATGTTGCTGCTTAATATCAGTGGTGAGGTCAATACGACTTACCTGGTAGTAATGGGCGGTAAGCTGGTGCTGGTAACCGTGATGCTTTGTTTTGCGGCGTATCATAAGTGGCGTCTGGTGGCGAACATGCACGCTACTGAGGACTGCCAGCAAGTGAAAAAATCAATTGTCGCTGAAGCGGTTGTCGGTACGCTGGTGATTGCCGTGACTGCCACGCTTACCAGCAGTTTTGGTCTTGTTCATTAAATACATGGGCTAACCTTTCCCACTCTCCTGAAGCCCTGTAATAGGGCTAATCAGTCTCGTGCCAACGATCCCAAGGCGGCACGGGCGAGGTGACTTCAAACACGTATTCGATAAACCTGCTGACCTTGGGTACACCTATCAGGCGCTGTGGGGTGATAACATAAAGATCCCGGTGACCATGCATGACCTCACTTCGCCAGTTGCCGAGCACTGGCACCAGAGCGCCAACAGAAAGCTCTCTGGCAATCAGCCAGGTTGGAAATAACACTAATCCCTGACCAAGCAGTGCGGCCTGAACCAGACTTTCCGCGTCATTACTATAGAGATTGCCAGTGACCTCGAAGGGCGTTGATTCCGTCTGATCTGGCGCCTGAAAATACCATCGCTGACGGCCCATCTCACCCTGATACAGCAAGCAATTGTGATGGACCAGATCTGACGGTTGTGCAGGCGCTTTATTGGCTGCCAGATAGCTGGGCGCTGCCGCTAGCACGTAGTTCATCGGCGCCAGACGTCGTCCGATTAATGAGGAATCACGTAAATCGCCAACCCGAAAGGTGATGTCGAGCCCCTGGCGCACCGGATCGATGATTTGGTCAGTCAGCAACAGTTCGGTGCTGATCCCGGGGTGTCGATGTTGAAATTCGTTAAGTAGCGGAACGATTTGGCGCTGGCCAAAAGCGGTGGGCGCGTTAATGCGCAAAACGCCAGCAGGTTCAGGATCCGGGTTAACTAGCGCTTCGGTGGCAAGATCGAGTTGCTCAAGAATCCCCCGCACTTCTTTGTAATATCGCAAACCGGCTTCGGTCAGCGCCACTGCCCGGGTATGGCGATATAGCAAGGGCTGACCAATGGATTCTTCCAGTCCTGCAATTTGCCGGGAGACAGACGATACCGCCCGGTGGAAATGCCGGGCTGCGATAGTAAAACTGCCAGTGGCGGCTACCCGCTCAAATATCCGAAGTGCATTGAGATCCATCGATTTGATATTCATGAAGTTGCATTCTGCGCAATAAACTTTTGCAATAATTACGATTGTAGCAATTATTCATGACGTTTACCTTATTAAGCCAATTCGAGCCCAGCGGTTTGATGGGTTTCATTAACAGTGATGGAGATTCAGAGGATGCAAAAAGGTACAGCACTCGTGGTTGGCGCTACCGGTATCAGCGGCGGTAATCTGGCGTCGTATTTAGTCGCTAACGGCTGGAGCGTGTATGGATTGTCACGCAGAGGGGCTGCACAATCGGGCATGATTCCGGTTGCTGCCGATCTGACGGATCGTGATGGGGTTCACGCTGCCCTGGCTAACTTACCCGTTACGCATGTTTTCTACTGCACTTGGGTACGTCGTGAAAACGAAAAAGCCAATATTGACGCGAACAGCGCGATGATGCGAAATCTATTTGATGCGCTCGATTGCCAGAACTTGAAACATGTTTCGCTGGTGACCGGCACCAAGCAGTATCTTGGTTCGTTTGACGCCTACGGAAGTGGTCGCATTGAAACGCCATTTCGGGAATCCGAACCGCGTGTGCCGGGGGATAATTTTTACTACGCGCTTGAAGATGTGTTGTTTGAGGCTGCCAGCCAATACGGATTCACCTGGAATGTACATCGGCCGCATACCGTGATTGGTTATGCCCGGGGCAATGCCATGAATATGGGCATTACCCTCGCGGTTTATGCCTCAATCTGTAAGGCAACCGGGAAGCCATTTATTTTTCCTGGCTCACAAACTCAATGGAATGCGCTGACTGACATGACAGATGCATTGTTATTGGCGCGGCAAATGGAGTGGGCGGCAACCATGCCCGGCGCGGCTAACCAGGCTTTCAACACGGTTAATGGTGACACCTTCCGCTGGCGTCGCATGTGGAAAGAAATAGGTGAATATTTTGGCCTTGAGGTGACAGACTGCCCTGAAACGCCACAACCACTGGAAAAGCAGATGGCTGGTATCGAGTCCACCTGGCGTGACATCGCCGATAAGCATAATCTGGTGGAGCCCGATATCGAAAAGTTGGTCTCATGGTGGCACACTGATGCTGACCTTGGCCGGGAACAGGAATGTGTCAACGATATCACTAAGTCCAGAGACTTTGGCTTTTCGGAGTTTCGAGAAACACGCGGCGCATTTTTTGATTTATTTGCGCGCCTTCGTAACGAGAAGATCATTCCATAACCATTTAATACTAAGCTGCTATGCGGTTTAGTATTTTAGCAATACTGTCTCAGAAAAAAGCGCCAGTCATGTGTTAAGTGACTAGCGATTTGAGTTAGGGATGATGCAGCAATTAAAACAAATTTCCTTCACACACATAGGTAATTTGCAGGAAGTCATCCAGTCCGTAATGTGAGCCTTCACGACCATAGCCTGAGGCCTTAACCCCACCAAACGGCGCGACTTCACTGGCCACCGCGCCTTCATTTACACCAATGACGCCAGCCTGAAGCTGAGCCTTAACGCGATGGATACGGCGATGGTCCTGAGTATAGAAATAGGCCGCCAGGCCATACTCGGTATTGTTGGCTTCCTCAACGGCTTCTTCTTCGGTGTTAAAGCGGAACAGCGGTAACACCGGCCCAAAGGTTTCTTCACTGAACAGCGCCATTTTGTTATGTGCCTCAGCAATCACTACGGGTTCAAAGAATAATCCTTCCCGGGGCTCAGTGCTGCCGCACAGAATAATTCCGCCCTGGGTCTCGGCATCCTTCACATGACCACTGATCTTATCGATGGCTTTTTGGTTGATCATCGGGCCAATCTGGGTGTCATCATCGAATGGGTCAGCCACTTTCAGCGCGGCCACCTTATCGACCAGGCGACTGGCAAATTCGTCATAGATAGCATTAGCCACATAAATACGATTAGGGCAAACACAGGTTTGACCGCCGTTACGTAATTTTGCCGCCATCAGGCCGGTAATGGCTGCGTCGATATCGCTGTCTTCAAAGACGATGAAAGGTGCATTACCGCCGAGCTCCAGCGACAGCTTTTTCAGCGAGCTGGCTGCGCGTTCTGCCAGATACCGCCCGACCTGAGTGGAGCCGGTAAAGCTTAGCTTTTTAACATGCACGTCTTTCAGCCAGGCATCCACTGCAATAGCGGTTTGTTCTCGTGAAGCGGTAACCACGTTAATCACGCCGTCAGGAAAACCGGCCATTTCAGCCAGTTTTGCCATAGCCAGCGCGGTTAAGGGCGTATCTTCGGCGGGCTTTACCACTGCGGTACAGCCTGCGGCCAGTGCCGGTGCAATCTTGCGAGCCAGCATGGCAAATGGGAAATTCCACGGCGTGATGACAGCAACCACGCCAACCGGTCGTTTTTCTACCGTTTGCAGGCGACCAGGTACGCTATTGGGCAGGATATCGCCGCGCAGTTGCATGGCAAGTTGGGCAAACCATTTTATATAGGACGCACCGTAGCCTACTTCGGCTTTAGCTTCAGCAAGAGGCTTACCCTGTTCAGAAGTCATAATGCATGCGAGATCATCGGTATGCTCGATAATCAGCTGATGCCATTTTTCCAGTAAGTTAGCCCGTTCACGATGGGTAGTGAGTTGCCAACTGGCAAAAGCCTTTTTCGCTGAACGAGCGGCATTGGCTGCGTCTATGGCATCACTGTTAGCTACACCTGCAATACTGGCACCCGATGCCGGGTTAATGACTTCGTAGGTTTGCTGCGAAACGGCTTTCTGCCATTTACCATTGATGTAGTTTTTGGTGTTAAGTAGTAGCGGCTCGCTAAGTAGCGAGGCCAGATCAAATTGTTTCGTTTTACTCATTACAGATTCGCCAGGATTGCGTCGCCCATGGTCTGAGTGCTCGCCTCACCGCCTAAATCCGGGGTTAGCGTAGCGCCTTTCAGGGTCTTCTCAATGGCGGTAACGATAGCATCGTGCGCACTGGCACCGGCGCCACTATCCTGGGTCAGGAAGCTAAGCATTAAGGCGCCGGACCAAATCATGCCGATCGGGTTAGCGATATTTTTGCCGTAGATATCCGGCGCAGAGCCATGGACGGGTTCAAATAAAGAAGGAAATTTACGCTCCGGGTTGAGGTTGGCAGAAGGCGCCAGACCGATAGTACCGGTACACGCGGGTCCTAAGTCCGACAAAATATCGCCAAACAGGTTGGATGCCACTACCACATCAAAGCGCTCAGGATTCATTACAAACCGGGCTGAGAGGATATCGATGTGCTGCTTGGTCCAGCTGATTTCAGGATAATCCTGTGCAACTGCCTCGGCACGTGAGTCCCACCAGGGCATGCTGATCGCCATGCCGTTGCTTTTTGTGGCCACTGTTAAGTTTTTCGCTGCACGGCGCATGGCGGTTTCGAAGGCGTATTTTAATACGCGGTCGGTACCGTGACGGCTGAAGACCGATTGTTGCAATACTACTTCGCGATCGGTGCCTTCATACATGATGCCACCGATAGAGGAGTATTCACCTTCGGTGTTTTCCCGTACCACGATAAAGTCGATTTCGTCGGCCTTTGGTGTTGAAAGGGCGCATTTAACGCCTTCAAAAGTCCGGACCGGGCGCATGTTGATGTACTGATCAAACTCGCGACGGAAGGTCAGAATAGACCCCCACAGTGAGATATGGTCCGGCACGGTATCCGGCCAACCAACAGCACCAAAATAGATGGCGTCCATCTCGCCTACAATGTCTTTCCAGTTTTCCGGCATCATGCGGTTATGTTCGAGGTAGTAGTCGCAACCACCCCAGTCAAAATGGTGGAAGTTGAGGCTTAAACCAAACTTTTCAGCCGCGGCCTGAACAACCTTCAGACCTTCCGGCATGACTTCTTTACCAATACCGTCTCCGGCAATAACGGCGATGTTATAAATGGTCATTAGCCTTTCATCTCCTGTTTTACGATGTCGAGTTCCAGTACTTCATCGAGGGTGAGTTGTAAGCGTTCAAACAACGCGTCGAAGTCTGATTCGGTGAAGCAGAGTGCCGGCGCAAAGCCGAGGATATTGTCGCCAAACGCCCGGAAAATAAGTTTGTGCTTCCAGGCGATGTCAGCAATGGTCTCATTCAGTTTCAGAGCCGGGTCAAACTGGCGTTTGGTGGCCTTATCGGCAACCAGTTCGACAGCGCCTAACAAACCAATGCTACGTGCATCGCCGACTAAAGGATGAGCCATGCAGGCGTTCAATTTAGCTTCAAAATAAGGCGCCACTGACTGTGCATGAGCCAGCATGCTTTCTTCATAAATTTTAATAACTTCCAGTGCTACTGCGGCACTTACCGGATGGGCAGAATAGGTTTGTCCATGACCCACCACAGCCGCTTTGTTAGGGCCATCTGCAATGCCACTAAATATTTCGTCTGACATCAGCACGGCGCCCATAGGGGCATAACCGGAGGTCAGGCCTTTGGCAATGGTCATTAAATCAGGCTCAACGCCTTCATGCTCGCAGGCAAACATTTTGCCGGTACGGCCAAAGCCGGTAATTACTTCATCCACCAGAAACAGAATGCCTAACCTTTTACAGGTATCGGCGATGGCTTTAAGCCAGCCCTTCGGAGGCACAATAACGCCACCAGAACCCACCACCGGTTCGCAGAAGAACGCTGCCACATTATCGGCGCCAATCTCTGCAACCTTGTCTTCCAGTTCTTTAACCGAGGCGGCAATAAGCTCTTCGCCGGTAGTGAAATCGCTGCGGTATAAATAAGGGCAGCTGATTTTATGTTGCTGTGGCGTAGGGACGTCGAAGTTAGCATGAAACGCTGGCAATCCGGTTATCCCGGCGCCGGTAGACGATGAGCCGTGGTAGCCGCGCTGCAGTGATATAATATGTTTCTTAGTGGGTTTGCCGATGGCATTAAAATAATGTGTGATGTAGCGAATGGCCGCATCCACCGCATCAGAACCGCCCAACGAGAAGTAGACGTGCTGCAACGATGAAGGTGTCATCGATACCAGCTTTTCTGCCAATACAATGGCAGGCTCACTGCCAAAACCGAAATAGCCGGTAGCATAGGGCAGGGTGGTCATCTGTGTGATAGCCGCATCAACTACGCGTTGCTGGCCATAGCCGATATTTACACACCACAAACCGGCAAAAGCATCCAGATAGGTATTGCCATCAGCGGCGGTTAACCAGGCCCCGTCACCGGATGTCAGTATCTTCACGCCTTTTTCCTGATGATCGCGAAAATTGGATACTGGATGGACGAGATATTTACTGTCCAGATCTGTCAAAGCAGGCGTTTGCATGATTAATTTCCATTTTTATTGTATTGCAGAGTAGAAGGCTGCAAGGCAACGTCGGTCACTCTTTTATACTTGATAACAAGGAATACACCTGAAACATGAAAGGTGTATTGGTTATAACAGTCATGTTAACGGGCATTGTGGTTTAAAAACTGTTGATAGCCGGTAAAGAAAAGCGGTGAAATATTGTTTTTCCGCTGTTCTCAGCAAAATCTGCTGTGCGGTTTGGGCGAAGATAAATTGCAGCGATAAGCTTTAAGAGTCTGGTTGCGTTGGCTTTCCCTAACTGGTGCGCATTGCAGCGTGAATCGGGCGGGAAAGGCTATTAAGCTGGCTTAAATGGTTGGCTTTGTAATCATTATCGTTGTAGTTCAGGATGCAGCATAGTCTGCTGATTGACACCTTAAAACAGGATTCACATTGCAAACTGCGGATTTAATTTGGCATTTAATGAGTGTCGTCGCATGGTGTAATAGATTTGAAACAAGTACGTCGCTGCATAGCAAAGACAAGTACTGAAACGAACAACAACTGCTGGAAAGAACAATGAGTGTATTTAAGCCCAAGTATATTAGCTTCGACTGCTACGGCACCCTGATTTATTTTGAGATGGCGCCTATGGCGCAAAAACTGTTTGCCGACCGCATTACTGAGGCGCAAATGCCACAATTTGTGAAAGACTTCTCGGCCTATCGGCTCGATGAAGTGCTCGGCGCGTGGAAGCCTTATCAGGAAGTTATCCGCAATGCGGTAACCCGTTTATGTAAAAAATGGGGCATTGAATACCGTGACGAGGACAGTATTGCCATTTATAACGCAGTACCCACCTGGGGACCGCACCCGGACGTGGTTGAGCCACTGAAGAAAGTGGCAGCGGAAATTCCGTTAGTCATACTGTCTAACGCCATGAACGAACAAATTCACTCTAACGTGGCTAATCTGGAAGCGCCGTTTGCTCATGTTTATACCGCCGAGCAAGCTCAGGCTTACAAGCCGCGCCTGCAAGCGTTTGAGTACATGCTTGATAACCTTGGTTGTAACCCTGAGGACATTCTGCATGTGTCTTCAAGTTTCCGTTACGATCTGATGTCTGCGCATGACATCGGTATTAAGAACAAGGTTTGGGTTAACCGTGGTCATGAACCGGCCAACCCATTCTATGGCTACACTGAAATTCAGGATATCAGCGGACTGCCTGGCGTAGTTGGCCTGGAGTAGAGCATTCGATGAAAAGCGCGTCTTTCTGGCTGGATACAGCCCCGACTATAAGCACAACTGAATCGGCATTGCCTGAACAGCCCGTCGATGTACTGGTGGTTGGTGGTGGCTTTACCGGATTATCCTCGGCGCTGGCGTTAGCCAAGCGAGGCGCTTCTGTGGCGCTTTGTGAAGCCGGAGTGGTAGGCGGTGAAGCATCAGGTCGCAACGGCGGGCAGTGCAATAATGGCACCGCTCAGGATTATGCCGGTTTGGTTGCCGCTTATGGCGAACAAAAGGCGCAGTCTTTTTATCAGTTTTACAATCAGGCGGTGGACTCGGTAGAGCGTATTGTCAGTAGTGAAAATATTGACTGTGATTTTCGCCGGGCGGGAAAAATCAAACTTGCCGCTAAGCCCGAGCATTTCGATAAACTGGTTCGCACCCATGAAGCGCTGACTAAAGCCGTGGATCCTGAAGCCAGTTTGCTCGATGCTACGGCTTTACAACAGGAAATCGGCTCTGATCAGTTTTATGGTGGGTTACTAACGCCCAAGGGCGCGCAGCTGCATGTAGGCAAAATGGTATATGGGTTGGCAACTCGCTGTCTGGAAAAGGGCGTGGCCATTTTTCAGCATCAACCGGTTATCAAAATTGATAAAACCGGTGAGCAAAGCTGGGTAGTCACCACTCCACAGCAAACCATTAAAGCGAAAGCGATTCTTATCGCTACTGGCGGCAGCGGACCGGGGCCATTCAGTTGGTTTCGACGTCGAATAGTGCCGGTGGGCAGTTTTGCCGTGACCACGGAACCATTAAGTGAGGATTTGTGTGCCTCGCTGTTTCCGGGCAATCGCTCTTACGTAACCAGTAAAAATATCGGCAATTACTTCCGCTTAACCGCTGACCGGCGTTTATTGTTCGGCGGCCGGGCGCGATTTGCGGTATCGAATCCGCGCTCTGATCTAAAAAGTGGTGAGATCCTGCGCCAGTCGCTGGATGACATGTTTCCACAACTGGCCAGCAGTAAAATTGATTACTGCTGGGGCGGCACGGTGGATATGAGCGCTGATCGCTTGCCCAAAGTTGGCGAGCACCAGGGCATGTTTTATGCCATGGGCTACAGCGGTCACGGCGTGCAAATGGCGATTCATATGGGCGAGGTGATGGCCGATATCATCGACGGTAAGTCGGTTGACTGTCCGTGGCTCACCACCCAATGGCCAGCCGTTCCTTTTCATTTTGGTAAACCCTGGTTTTTACCTTTCGTCGGCATGTATTACAAAGTGCAGGATATGCTGCACTAGTGTTTCGTAATCGCCTGAACCGTAATTTATAGGGGAAGACCATGACCAATAAGCTTCTACAGGCTGCTGCCATGCAAAAGGTTGCGGAGCAACATTCAGGTAGCCGCAGAGCGTTACTTAAATCACTCGGCGCTGCCGGGTTAGTAACCGCGGCCAGCGGCCTTGCTTTACCTGCCCATGTACTGGCTCAAATGAGTAACGAGCAACCGCCGGCTAAACCCCGGTATGGCGGACGGATCCGGGTGGCAACTAATTCGATGTCAACCAAAGATACTCTGGATCCGGCCAAAGCCTCGTTGAGTACCGACTACGTCCGTATTTATATGGTTTACAGCGGTCTGACTCAGTTTAACCGTGAGTTGGGTGCAGACCCGGCGCTGGCTGAAACCTTTGAATCAGAGGATCAGCAAAACTGGCAGGTTACCTTGCGCAGCGGCGTAACTTTTCATGATGGTAAGAGCCTGACTCCCCAGGATGTGGTGTATTCACTGCTGCGTCATAAGGATCCGGCGGTGACATCCCGGGCGGCGCCAATTGCGGCTCAGTTTAAAGAAGTGGTCGTTACCGGGCCAATGAGTCTGCGTATTACGTTACACGCCCCAAACGCAGATTTACCGGTGATGCTCGCTTCGTCTAACTTTTGTATTGTGGCCGATGGCACCACGGATTTCTCGCAAACCGCCAATGGCACCGGCCCCTATCGATTAAAGGAATTTTCCGCCGGGGTGCGTACCGTTGGTGAGAAGAACCCGAATTTCTGGAAGCCGGGTAAACCGTACCTGGATGAAATCGAATTGGTGGGAATTGCCGATGAGTCTTCGCGGGTGAACGCGTTACTATCTGGTGATATTCAAATGGCGCTGGCGATAAACCCGCGTTCAACCAAACGGGTGCGCCGTTCGGGCACGGCTGACATCATGCAGACCGAATCCAGTTTGTATACCAATCTGATCATGCGTCAGGATGCTTACCCCACCAATAACCCGGATTTTGTATTGGCAGTAAAGTACATGATGAACCGCGAGCTTATCCAGCGCGCGCTGTTCAGAGGGTACGCCACCATTGCTAATGACCATCCGGTGGCGCCAAGTCATAAGTACTTCAACCACGAGTTACCGCAACGCCCCTATGATATAGACCGTGCTAAGTACCATCTTAAAAAAGCCGGTTTAACCGGTGCCAGAGTGCCGGTGTTCGCGTCTCCCGCTGCGGAAGGTTCGGTTGATATGGCCGCCTTGCTGCAATTATCCGGTATTGAAGCCGGTATGCACTTTGGCATTAACCGTGTACCGGCCGATGGCTACTGGTCAAATCACTGGATGAAGCATCCACTGGGGTTCGGCAATATTAATCCGCGGGTTAGTCTGGATGAGCTGTTCAGCCTGTTCTACAAATCAGACGCACCGTGGAACGAATCGGGCTGGAATAACCCGCAGTTTGATCAGTTACTGGCGGCGGCACGGGGCGAAGGTGATGAGGCAAAACGTAAACAGATGTACTGGGATATGCAGGAGCTCATCAGTGAGCAATGCGGAACGAGTATCCCGGTATTTATGAATCTTATCGATGGTCATGATAAACGCATCAAAGGTAATTTCCCTATCCCGACAGGCGGATTGATGGGGTATAGCTTTGCCGAATATGTCTGGCTGGACGCCTGATTTTCTTAAGGAGTTATCAATGAAGGTCATTTTCCAGCTGATTATTAAACGGATTGGCTTATCAATTATTACGCTGTTGATTGTTTCTGCGGTGGTGTTTTTTATTGCCAACCTGCTGCCCGGTGATGCCGCGCAGGAAATGCTCGGTCAAAGCGCCACCCCCGAAGCGGTGGCAGAGCTGCGGGAAGCTTATGGCTTAAACGATCCGCCCATGCTGCGGTATGCAAAATGGCTTGGTGGGCTGCTAAGTGGTGATGCTGGCACGTCGCTGGCCAATGCACGCCCGGTAAGCGAACTGATTAGTTCACGGCTGTCACAATCGCTCATGCTGGCAGGGTTTACCGCGTTGTTAGCTGTACCCTTTGCCATGGTGCTGGGGATTGTTGCCGCCATGTACAGTGGTAGTCGCATCGACAAAGCCATGAACATCTTTACGTTATCGATGGTAGCAGTGCCTGAGTTTCTGCTGGCGACCATTTTTGTGCTGATTTTTGCGGTGGAGCTAAACTGGCTGCCGTCGTTATCGTACATTCCTGCCGATGCCGGGGTGTATGATTACTTCCGCGCATTTGCTATGCCGGTTGCTACCCTGTGTATTGTGCTCAGTGCGCAGATGGCAAGAATGACCCGCGCAGCCGTGCTGGAGCAGCTTTCTCAGCCCTACGTGGAAATGGCGCTACTTAAAGGCTCGCCGTTGTCACGAGCGGTACTGCGACATGCGTTACCCAACGCGGTCGGGCCAATCGTTAACGCCGTGGCATTAAGCCTTTCTTATTTACTCGGCGGGGTGGTCATTGTTGAGGTTATTTTCAACTATCCCGGCGTCGCCAGCTTAATGGTGGATGCTGTAACCAACCGTGATATGCCGCTTCTGCAAGCCTGTGCCATGTTGTTTTGTACCGGCTATTTAATTCTGGTGCTCATCGCTGATATCTCGGCCATTGTAGCTAACCCTAAACTGCGGACCGGAGGCTAGGCCAATGAATGTATTAAAATCAATGCCCTTATCCGGCAAACTGGGTGCGCTGTTGGTCGTGTTCTGGGTTTTTATTGCCGTCTTCGGCCCCTGGCTGGCACCCCATTCGGCTAGCGAGATCGTTGCTTATGATGTGTTTGAGCCAATTGGTGGCGACTATTTGTTAGGCACCGATTATATTGGCCGTGACGTATTCAGTCGTATTCTCGATGGCACCCGTTTTACCATTTTTATTCCGCTACTGGCGGCGGCGTTAGCCTGCTCTGCTGGTACCTTAATAGCGCTGTTTTCAGCCGTTAGTGGCCCCCGTACCGACGAAGTGATTTCCCGTTTTATGGATGCGCTGATTTCTATTCCCAGCAAAATTTTCTCGCTGGTAATGATCGCTGCATTCGGCTCATCGGTGCCATTATTGCTAACCATTACCGCTATCAGCTATATGCCGGGATCGTTTCGTATTGCCCGGGCGCTGGCAGTCAACGTGGCGAACATGGATTTTGTTACGGTGGCGAGAACCCGTGGAGAAAGCCGCTTGTATCTGGCAGTAAAAGAAATTCTGCCCAATATTCTGCATCCCATGCTGGCCGATTTTGGTTTGCGATTCGTGTTTGTTGTATTGCTGCTAAGTAGCCTGAGCTTTTTGGGGCTCGGCGTACAGCCCCCGGAGGCGGACCTGGGCTCGTTGGTTCGCGAGAACATTTCAGGCCTGGCGGAAGGGGCTCCGGCGGTTATTATTCCGGCCATTGCCATCGCGACCATTACCATTGCGGTTAATTTGTTAATTGACAGTCTGCGCGGCGGCGCAACTTATGCAGCCCGAGGAAAGTAATATGACTGCACATGTGAGTGTCGAGAAGTTACGCGTTGAAGCCGGGCCACAAGGCCAGGAAAAAACCATTGTTCATGATGTCAGTTTCACCCTTGAGCGTGGTGAGGTGCTCGCACTCATCGGAGAGTCCGGCTCAGGCAAAACCACCATAGCGCTTTCGCTGCTGGGGTATGCCCGTCCGGGGTGTCGTATCAGTGGCGGTGCAGTGCATGTGGGCGAGGATAATGTGGCCGCTATGAATGCTGCCCAGCTGGCTGGCGTGCGAGGACGCAAAGTCGCTTATGTGGCGCAAAGTGCCGCGGCGGCGTTTAATCCGTCCCGTCGCATCATAGAACAGGTGATAGAAAGTGCCCTGATGCATGGCGTGATGTCGCGAAGTCAGGCCGAAGCCAAAGCCATTGATCTGTTTAAGCAACTGTCGTTGCCGTCGCCTCAGACTATCGGCCGCCGTTATCCTCATGAGGTATCGGGTGGCCAGCTACAGCGATTAATGGCGGCCATGGCACTGATTTGCGAGCCGGAACTGATTATTTTTGACGAGCCTACCACTGCGCTCGATGTCACCACTCAGGTAGACGTACTAAAAGCATTTAAAGACGTAGTGAAAGCGTACAATACTACGGCGGTTTATGTGTCCCACGATTTGGCCGTTGTGGCCCAGATTGCTGATCAGATCCTGGTGCTGCAAAACGGCAGGATGATGGAAAATAACCCGACCTCTACTATTCTTAACCACGCCGAACATGCCTATACCCGGCAATTGCTCAGCGCGGTGCAGGACAGTGATAGCTATAAAGATAATGAGCCGGGAGAGGTGGTGATTGATATTGCGAATATCGATGCCGGCTACGGTAAAATTAGCAGGGATGGTAAACCTGAAATTCCGATACTGTCAGATATTTCCATGCGCGTCCGGCGCGGGCAAACAGTAGGTATTATCGGTGAGTCAGGCTCAGGTAAGTCGACCTTTGCCCGGGTAATAGCCGGCTTATTGCCAACTGCCAACGGTACCATGTTACTCAATAATAAAGAGTTAACTCCTGCCATAGTCGACCGCAGCAAGACCGAGTGTCAGCAAATTCAGATGGTGTTTCAAAATGCGGATACGGCGCTGAATCCCGCTCATAAAGTGGGTGATATTCTGGGCCGGCCGCTGACCTTTTTTCATGGCCTTAAAGGTGCTGCGCGCAAGCAGCGCGTAGCAGAACTGCTGGAACTGGTTAAATTGCCTGCTGACCTGGCAGACCGCAAATGCGGTGCTCTGTCCGGCGGGCAGAAACAACGTATAAATCTGGCCCGGGCGTTAGCGGCTGAGCCCAGCGTTATTTTGTGTGATGAGGTCACCTCGGCACTCGATACTGTGGTGGCGGCGGCTATTCTTGAATTACTCGGAGAACTGCAGGCGAAACTCAATATTGCCATTGTATTTATCAGCCACGATATTTCTACGGTAAAAAGCCTGTGCGACGAGATCATGGTGCTCTACAAAGGCAAAACCGTGCAATACACGTCGGGTAAACAGTTTGCCAGTGGGCCTTATGAACCTTATACCGAGTTGCTGCTAAACAGTGTGCCAACGCTGGATCCCACCTGGCTCGACTCACGCCAGTCGAGAGCTTAAAGGATAATCCGGACTGCTCAATATCCTGGCTGGTGCCCGATTAGCGCCAGCCGTTTTTGACCCGGTCCCGGCAATGCCGGTTTGCTCTGACACCGCCAAGCCGATAGTAGAACACCGAAAATACCACGCCTGCTCCGAGCCAGACCAGTTCTGCCTCACTGTAAGGATAGCTTCGTACTGCATAAGCAGTTTGAAATAAGAGGAATATCGTAAAGAAAAATCGGTGTTTATTCTGTTTCATCCGCTGTAACAAAACTCGCCTCCTTGAATTGGATAACGTGACGGGCAACTTAAAACCCAATTTAGGCTATCGCTCTCAGGGTAGCTACTCGCCGATTAGCCAGTTCTTACGATTGTCTCTCGACACATTGTAAGCGCTAATACTTACATTGTTTACTAATTAGGCTAAGCTGAATGACTACGGCAGTATAATAACAAACAAAAAGGTACAGCTTATGACCTTAAAAGGACTTTTACTCACACTCATGCTGGCCACCCTGCCAGCTGTCTCTAACGCCACACAACTGCTCCGGCAGCCTGCATTGCACGGTGACACCCTGATATTTACTTATGCTAATGATATCTGGAAAACCAGCATCAATGGCGGTACAGCCCAGCGGCTAACCAGTTTTCAGGGCAGTGAATCACAGCCGGTCATTTCGCCCGATGGTAATTACATAGCGTTTACCGGTGAATACGAAGGCAACCGTGATGTGTTTGTGGTTAGCGTTAACGGCGGCGAGCCTCAGCGTCTTACCTATCATCCGGGCGCCGACGCTGCCGTAGGCTGGTCACCAGACAGCCAGCAGGTGCTCTTCAGTTCGGCGCGGTTTTCAGCGCCGCGTAACTGGCAACAGTTATTCACTGTTTCGATAAAAGGGGGGAACCCGAGCCAATTACCCATGCAGCGAGCGTTTGACGGGGCGTTCGATAATAGCGGTGAAAATCTCGTATTCCGAAGAGCTGGCTTTTGGGACAGAGGCTGGCGTAATTACCGTGGCGGGCAGAATCAGGCGCTGAGGGTGATTAATATCGACAGCCTGAAAGAATATGACCTGCCTTTCGATAACGACTTCGATGTGGATCCAGAATGGTCGTCAAACGGCGATATCTACTTTTTATCCAATCGTTCTAAGGTGACGAATGTATTTAAATATTCGCCGCAGTCCAAGGCGGTGAGCCAGGTTACTCGTCAGGATAAGTATGATGTTATGGGTTTTGCAGTGGACGGTAACCGGGTTGTGTATGAGCACCTTGGCGATCTGTATCTGAAAAATGGCAATGCTGCAGCCAGTAAGATAAATATAGAGGTGGCCGCAGACTTCTACTGGGCCCGTACCGGTTATGTAGACGCGCACAAACAGGTCACTGGCTTTGATGTATCGCCTACCGGTCAGCGCGCGCTGTTCACGGCTCGTGGCGATGTCTATTCGGTGCCGGTAGAACACGGGTCGCCAAGGCCGCTGACCGACACTTCCGGCGCACGCGAGCATGGTGCAGCCTGGTCGCCGGACGGCCAGTACATCGCGTGGTTTAGCGATCGCTCCGGCGAGTATGAACTCATCATTGCCGATCAGTACGGCAACGAGCAAACGGTAATCACGCTGGCGGGGCGCGGCTTTTACGATGAGCTGCGCTGGTCGCCCGACAGCAAACGACTGTTATTTACCGACTCTTCGCAGCAGTTATGGGTTGCTAACCGGGAAAACCAGACCACCAAAGTTATCGATACCAACAAACGGGTCCATCCTGAATGGCAGATGATGGCCAGCTGGTCTCCCGACAGTCGGTATATCGCTTACACCAAACAGGGCGTTAATTTCTTCCGCGAACTGCACCTGTATTCGGTGATGGAGCGTAAAACCTTTCAGCTGACCGATGGCATGGTCGAAGTGACCTGGCCTACCTTTAGTGATGACAGTGAAGTGTTGTACTTCCTTGGCAGTGTGGATTACGGTCCTAAAGCGCCCTGGCTTGATATGTCATCGATCAGCTTTACGCCCAGTTACCAGTTGTACTATGCGCTACTCAACGCAGAAGACATGCCGCTGTTCCCGGAGCGTTCCGATGAAGAGCCCGCGCCTGAGAGTAAAGAGGATGAAGCCGGTGATGACGAGCCGACTGGCGAATCACAAAGCAAAGTGCAGGTGGCGGCTTTTGCTGAACGCATCATGCCGGTCAGTGCTAGGTCGGGGCAATTTAGCCATTTAACCGGTGGCAAAGAGGGCAACCTGTATTTTTTAAGTCAGTATGCAGATGATACCGGTGACAAACAATCCAGCCTGATGACCTTTAATGCTACTGAACGTGAAATGAAAAAGCTGGCCGATAAAATCAGCGACTTTAAGCTCACTGCCGATGGTAAATCCCTGTTGGTTAAAAGCGGCTCGTCCTATCGCCTGATCAGTGCCGCTCAGGGCTCAGGTAAAGACGATAAAGCCATTAAGCTGGCGCTATCCAAACGGGTTGATTATGGCGAAGAGTGGCAGCAGATTTTCCGCGAGGCCTGGCGTTATCAGCGCGATTACCTGTATGTAGATAACTTCCACGGCGCTGACTGGGATGAAATCTATGCAGTGTATCAGCCGCTGGTTGCCTCGGTCAGTCACCCGCTGGATCTCACCTATTTACTCGATACCCTGGGCGGCGAAGTGTCGATAGGGCATTCCTATACCGGCGCCGGGGATAAACCTGAAACAGGCAAATCCCACGTCGGCCTTCTGGGTGTTGATTTTGAACTCGATAGCCGCGGGATAAAGCTTACCCGGGTGTACACCGGTGAAAGCTTTGTCGCCGGTGCAAACTTGATGGCGCCGCTGGGAGCTTATGCGCATCTTATCGATAAGGACAGTTACCTGCTGGCTGTTAACGGTAAACCGCTGACCAGTGAAGAAAACGTATATGCGCAGTTCGAAGGTACTCTTGGCCAGACGGTAACGGTAACCATCGGTGAGCCGGGCAATAAAGACAGCCAACAGGAGTTTCTGGTTAAAACCATTGGTAACGAAAATGAACTGCGCAAGCAGCATTGGGTAGAACAGAACCGCCGGTATGTGGAAGAAAAATCCAACGGTAAGCTCGCTTACGTATGGGTGCCAGACACCGCCGAAGAAGGCTATCACAGCTTTAACCGTTATTATTATCCCCAGGCAAACAAGCCGGGTGTGATCATCGATGAACGCTTTAATCATGGTGGTTTTATCGCTGATTACATCATTAATGTGCTGCGCCGCGAGCTTAATGGCTTCTTCAATAATCCCTACGCGCCGGCTGAACCTTTGACCAGTCCGGCAGCAGGTACCTGGGGAAGCAAGGTGATGCTGATTAACGAAGTGTCGGGCTCCGGCGGCGACATGTTGCCTTACATGTTTAATTACTATGGCCTTGGTAAGCTGGTGGGCAAACGCACCTGGGGTGGCCTGGTGGGCATCTGGGGCGTACCGGCCTTTATTGACGGTGGCAGAATGACTGCGCCACGGTCGGGCTTTTACGACGTGAATGGTGAATGGCAGGTTGAGAATTACGGTGTGGCACCGGATATCAATGTGGAGCAATGGACCAGCAAAACGGCAAAAGGCGAGGATCCGCAACTGGATAAAGCCATTGAAGTTGGGCTGGCCGGTTTGAAAGGCTATCAGTCACCCATCAAACCAATGCCCAAAGCACCTGTTCGGGTGCCGGTGCCAGATTAGTCTCTGAGTCGGAACTGCCAATTGGAAGCCCGCTAAATGCGGGCTTTTCTATGTTTTCGGCAATGGATTAATCTCTACCGTAATATGGTCGCATGGCAGGTGATGTCGAACTATATGTTTGATGTCATCAGGCGTTAGCGAAGCGCTGGTGGCTACGCTGACAATCGCTGCATGATGCTTGCCGGATAGCTGCCAGTAGTGAAAATCGGTTACCACCGAGACGCCGTCTTCCTCAATCAGGCGGGCGACTTTTGCTGTTTGATGCGGTTTGGCAGCTTTGTCTAACAACATACCGCTGCTGTGCGTCATCAGGCCCCAGGCCCACTTTCCAATAACCGCTGCGCCCACAATGCCCATAACCGCATCGGCCCAAAGCCAGCCATAAAACTTACCCAGTATCAGTGCAACGATGGCCAGTAAGGAGGTCAGGGTATCGGCGAGCACGTGAAAATATGCGGCTTTTAGATTGTGATCGTGATGAGCATGATTATGCTCATGCTGGTCATGGTCATGGTCATGGTCATGGTCATGGTCATGGTCATGGTCATGGTCGTGCCCGTGGTCATGATGATGATGGTGGTGATGATCATCGTGCAGTAAAAATACCGAGGCGACGTTCACCACAAAGCCAACGATGGCCACTACAATGGCTTCATTAAAACTGATAGCCTGGGGTAGAAACAGCCGCTCTGTTGACTCAATTAGCATGAATAACGAAACGGTTGCCAGGGCCACAGCGCTGGCAAAACCCCCGAGGGCATTAACTTTGCCGGTACCGAAAGAATAGTCGCTGCTGTGACGATGTTTACGGGAATACCAGTAAACAAACATGGATACCGCAAAGGCCGCGGAATGGGTAAACATATGCCAGCCATCAGCGAGCAGGGCCATCGAGCCAAACCAGCTTCCCGCTACGATTTCTACCACCATGGTGACGGTTGTGAGTAAGAACACCAGGTTTACCTTGCGCTCTGATTCGCTGCTATCCACATAATAGTTGTGCGAATGAGACCACTTTTCAGCAATATTTTTAGTCATTAGAGGCCATCTTTCTGGTTTATTGATATACTATACCCCAGTATACCATTAAACATATCAAATGGCAGAGCAGACGATGGCGCATATTCATAAAAATCAGCAGGCTTTACTTACCCGCGTAAAGAAAATCCGCGGCCAGTTAAATGCCGTAGAGAAGTCAATGAACGATGGCAATGAGTGCCTGGCTATTCTTCAGCAGGTCACCGCTATCAAGGGTGCTGTGAACGGATTGATGACAACGATTCTGGAAGATCACATACGCGAACATGTGGGTAAGCCGGGACTCAGTGACACCGAGCGAGGAGAGGAAGTAGAGGCGCTGAATAAAATTCTTAAGTCCTACCTCAAGTAGTGTTGCCATGTTTATTGCTATTAGTGCTATTAGTATACCGGTATTAAACAAAGAGCAGCCGACAAGCTAAGCGAGATAAAGGTTGATTACGAAAGCAAGGTAACCCATTAGCTATTGCGCTTGCCTGTAGGGTTGTCTAGTATTTGTACAGCGCTGTCGTTTAAGTGCAAAAACGAACAGCGTCCCTCCTGTGGCTTATGCCGTTATCGGTTTTACTGCCTGTAATATCAGAAACCCTGTTTGTTCCTTTACAATAATTCAGGGATCCGACCATGCGTTTTACTATCCACCGAGCGTTACTTTGTTTGTGTCTGGTAAGTTATTTTGGCTTTGCTCAGGATGAACCAGAAGAGAAACCAGCCGTACCAGAAGCGAAAATTTCCGTCACCAGTCACAGCATCAAAATCAACGGCAAAAAACTCAGTTATACCGCCACGGCCGGTACCATGCTGATGAAAAACGCCAAACAGGAGCCCATAGCACTGTTTGGTTACACGGCCTACGTAAAAGAAGATACCAGCCTGCGCAAGCGGCCAATTCTGTTTGCTTATAACGGTGGGCCGGGTTCAGCGTCGTTGTGGTTACATATGGGGATCCTCGGTCCTAAACGAGCAGTGGTTAAAGACGTTGAGTTTGCCAATAATGGTCCGTATGGCTATGTGGTCAATGAATTCACCATTCTGGATGAAGCCGACATCGTGATGATTGATCCGGTTGGTACCGGTTTCTCGCGCCCGGTAGGAGAGGGCAAAGGCGAGGACTTTTGGGGCACCGATCAGGATATTCGTTCGGTGACTGCGTTTATCAAGCAGTATATTACGGAGAATAACCGCTGGCAGTCGCCCAAATTCATTCTGGGAGAAAGCTATGGCGGGATGCGCACCGCGGGAGTGGCTCAGGCGCTTACTAACGAAATGATTAGTCTGAATGGCATTATGCTGGTGTCGCCGTTTTTGCAGTTTGTGAATGGTTTTGATTTTGGTCAGACCGACCTGCCCCATGTGTTGTTTTTACCCACTTTTGCCGCCACCGGCTGGTATCACGATGCTATTGACAACAAACCAGCTACATTAGCGGAGCATCTTAAGGCGGCAGAAGCCTTCGCTGTGGACGAATATGCTCCGGCCTTACTGAAAGGGGTACGATTATCGGCAGATAGGAAAAAGGCGCTGGCCGATAAACTTGCTGCCCTAACGGGCCTGGAGGCGCAATACTGGCTGGATGCAGATTTGCGGGTAAACCATCAGGTGTTTACCAAGGAAGTGCTAAGCGAGAGCGCACAAACGGTTGGGCGCATTGATTCCCGCTTTAAGGGAGATACCTTGTCGGTGCATTCGGAAGCGATGAGTTATGATCCTATGACTACCGCCATAGGCCCACCATTACTGGCTGCTTTTATGGATTATTACCGCACCGAACTCAAATCTGAGCAGGAGGTGGATTACAAGGTATTTGGTGATGTATTCAGCAGTTGGGATTGGGGTCATGTACAACCAAATGTTGGCTTCAAAATGCCCTTCCCCGACACCCTGATAGATTTATCCTACGCTATGATTCAGAACCCTAAAATGAAGGTGCTGTTTCAGCAGGGCTACTATGATTTGGCTACGCCGCACTTTACTACCCAGTACATGATCGACCATCTTAAAATACCGGCAGCATTGCGCAGTAATATCTCTACAGCCTATTATGAGGCGGGACATATGATGTATGTGCATGAGCCTTCAATGGCCCAGTTTAAAGCGGACCTGGCAACCTTTATTGATGCCAGCTTACCCAACTGAAGCGCGGATAAAAAACGTGGCCGGCGCGATAACGCAGCCGACCACATACGGAGGAACGCGGTTCAGGGCGCGGTTAAATAGCGCCTACTTTTACTTTAGAGCCATCCAGCAGTCGGGACAGGCGGTAGGGATGGGTATCAATTTGTGATTGTCGGCCCGTAACCAGGTCGGCTGCAATATGTGCAAGGCCTGGCCCAAGACCAAAGCCATGAGCAGAGCTGCCTGCTGCCAGGAAGAAGCCTTCCACAGCGTCGATTTCTGAAATAACCGGAATGGCATCAGGCGTGCAGTCTACAAAGCTGCCCCAGCTTTCTTCGATTTCCATTCCTTCCAGTGCAGGAAACAGTGCCTTAACCGTTGCGAGGGTTTTTCTGAGGTTACTTTTTACCGGTGCCGGATCGAGAATGCGGATTTGCTCAAACGGCGAAATACCATCATTGGCCCAGGTGTTCAGCGCTTCCGGGCCTTTAAAGAAAGAACTACTAACGCCAAACTGCACCGCTTTAATACGCTGCATAAACATCGGCATAAACTCTTTAGCGTAACGGATACCCTGTGGTGTAAACTCGAGTCGTGCAGTACCGCTGATGGCAACCGTGTAGGTGCCATCTAAGCGACGTGTAAGGGCAACCCCGTTGGTATAGACGGCATCACCAATACTCTTGATTGGCTTGGTGCGAAACGCGGTTTGACGCACGCTGGCCTGCGGAAAACTAATCCCATGATGACGGCAGAAAGCTGAAGCCCAGGCGCCGGCGGCACACAGTACCCGGTTGGTTTTGATGGTGCCGTGCTCAGTGATTACGCCTTCAACCTTACCGTTGGTAATATCCAGTCCTCGGGCTGCGCAGTTCTGATGAATGGTTGCGCCCAGCGCACGGGCACCTTCGGCAATCATCGGCGCGGCAATGGCGGGTTCGCCCTTGCCATCGTCAATAGAGTGGACACCGCCAATCCAGGTGCGACCGCGGGCCGGAATCATTTCGTTGGCTTCTTTAGCATTAAGCATAACGGTTTTAACGCCATACTGTTTAGCCAGGTCACGCCACGAATCCCATTGCGCTAATTGCTTGGGGTCGTCGGTGGCGTAGCGCAAACCGCAGCGTCTGAAGCCCAGATCGAAGCCGATATCCTTTGACATCTCATCCCACAGGCGCATCGATAGCCCTGAGGTAGGTAACTCTCGTTCATCGCGGTTCTGCTGGCGACACCAGCCCCAGTTTCGACTGGATTGTTCGCAACCAACCTGGCCTTTTTCTACCAGCGCAACTTTGTAGCCTTGTTTGGATAAAAAGTAGGTGGCTGCCGCGCCGATGATTCCGCCGCCAATAACTACGACATCGGCTTCTGCAGGAATTTTTTCATTGCTGGGAATTTGTTTCAGTTGTGGTGACATGTATTTACTACCTACTCAGAAATTTTATGCTTCAACGTCATAGCCAACAATGGCTTTGGTCTCGAGGTACTCTTCCAGCCCTTCAATGCCATATTCCCGGCCGCTTCCTGATTGTTTGTAGCCACCAAAAGGCGCCTGAGGATCCCAGGCCGGATAGTTTATCAGTACCTGGCCACTGCGGATTTGGCGGGCCACCGCTCTGGCGGCGTTTAAGTCGGCAGACTGTACATGGGCACCAAGACCATAAACCGTGTCGTTAGCAATCTCTAATGCATGTTCAACGCTATCGTAAGGGATAAGACACAGCACCGGGCCAAAGATTTCTTCCTGGGCAATGGCCATGTCTGTTGTCACATCACTAAAGATTGTGGGTTGGGCATAAAAGCCCTTGTCGAAGCCCTCAGGACGGCCAACGCCGCCGGCAATACACCGGGCTCCTTCGTCAATGCCCCGTTGGATCATAGTTTGAACCCGTTCAAATTGAGCGCGGTTAGCTAAGGGGCCATGGGTTGCCAGTTCGTTATCGGCAAGGCCAATCACAATGGCGTCGAGGGCAGCAGTGGCTAGTTGCTCCACCTCTGCCAGACGTTCTCTGGGAACCAGCATACGGGTAGGGGCGCTGCACGACTGACCATTGTTACGCATGCCAGCGAGCACGCCAGGGCCAACTGCATTGGCGAAATCGGCATCGGGAAGCAAAATATTAGGAGATTTTCCGCCTAACTCCTGAGCAACGCGTTTAACCGTTGGCGCTGCCGCCTGCGCAACGAGTACACCGGCCCGTGTTGAACCGGTAATCGAGATCATATCCACATCGGGATGACTGGCCAGCGGCTCTCCTACATCAACACCATTGCCATTAACCAGGTTAAATACCCCGGCAGGAATACCTGCATCATGCATAATTTCAGCAAAGGCCAGGGCACTTAACGGCGACAGTTCGCTGGGCTTTAACACGACCGAACAGCCCGCCGCAATGGCAGGGCCGACTTTAGCGGTGATCTGATATAACGGCCAGTTCCAGGGGGTAATCAACCCTGCTACGCCTATAGGTTCCCGCGTGATAGCCGTGGTACCACGCATTTTAGTAAATTCATAGCTGGCCAGGTTTTCCCGGGCAACACGGATATGCGCGGCTGCCAGTGGCACTTGCGTGGATAAGGCATAGCCAAGCGTTGCGCCCATTTCCAATGACATCAGGTTGGCCAGCTTGTCGGCACGCTCATCGATTAGTTCCAGTACTTTATCCAGCACTGCAAGACGTTCTTCGACCGGTGTGGCAGCCCATAACGGGAACGCCTTTTTGGCCGCTGCCACGGCGGCATTCAGGTCCTGCTTGCCGCCTAAGCCGATGGTTGCGGCAGGTTCTTCGGTTGCCGGGTTAATAACATCAAACGGCTTATCCTGTGATAAGGCAACCCACTCGCCATTGATATACGCCTGAGCAAGCCGGCGGGTATCAAGCAACTGTTCGACGGGTTGTATTGTCATGAGATATTTCCTGTTAAAACTAATTGCTGCAAACAGTCCCTGAACGAATGATTTGTTCACGGCAGATTCTGCTGCAAAGTATGAGAATGATTGAGAATCCAGTATAGGGGGGATGGTGCAGCATTGGTTGCCGCTTTGGCACCCTCAACAGCAAATTATTTTAAAAAGTCAGGGCTAAACAGATCGAAAAGCGTGTGCCGGGCGCGCTAAACTGACATCCTACGGCTATTTAACAAAGGCAGTACGCTGCGGGAGAAGGACTATGGCAAATTCACATGATCATGATGTTGATGACTTACTGGAAGAGTTAATTGCCTTCAGGCGTGATATCCATGCCCATCCTGAGCTCGCCTTTAAAGAGGTCGATACAGCTAATAAAGTTGCCCAGAGTCTGCGAGACATCGGCCTTGAGGTAACCACCGGCATTGGTAAAACCGGTGTGGTTGGTACACTTAAAGCTGGTAATTCTCCCCGTACTATTGGTCTACGTGCCGATATGGATGCCCTGCCGATTGTTGAGCAAACCGGCCTGCCCTATGCCAGTTGTAATCACGGCGTGTTTCATGGCTGTGGGCACGACGGCCATACAACCATGTTGCTTGGGGCTGCCCGCCACCTTGCGCGCAGCAAAAATTTCGACGGCACGGTACACTTTATTTTTCAGCCCGCTGAAGAAGGTGAGGCCGGCGCCAAAGCCATGATTGAAGATGGTTTGTTTGAACGATTCCCTTGCGATCGGGTGTATGCTTTTCATAACTGGCCGGACTTACCGGCTGGCACTATCGCTACCCGTCCGGGGCCTATTATGGCGGCAGCGGATAAATTCTCTATTCAGGTGAAGGGCAAAGGCGGTCATGCTGCCGTGCCCCACCAAACTCCGGATGCCATACTGGCGGCCAGCGAACTGGTTAGTCAGCTTAATACTATTGTATCCCGAAGAATCGCGCCGACGTCTACTGCGGTATTGTCGGTTACTCAAATAAGCGGTGGCAGCTCACACAATGTATTGCCTGGGAGTGTGGAACTTACCGGTACGGTGAGAACGTTTGACCCCCAGGTTCAGGATCAGATTGAAGCGGCTATCCGTCAGGTTATTGAGGGGGTAGGCATTGCAACCGGTACCCAAATCAGTATTGATTACAATCGTTACTATCCGGCAACCATCAACGCTGAAGCGGCTGCACAGCATGCTCTTGCTGTGGCTACAACGGTAGGTAATGCGGTTGAGGCGCCGGAGCCTGCATTTACCTCGGAAGACTTCGCCTTTATGTTACAGGCCTGCGAAGGCGCCTATATCTGGCTCGGGCAGGGCAAAGGCGGCGAGCATATTCCTCTGCATCACCCGGAATTTGATTTTAATGATGAGATCATTACCACAGGCGTTAAACTCCACACCGCACTGGTGGAGGATTTTCTGCCGCAACAGGGTGATTGAAATAACAGATTTGACCTGCCTGAGATGGGTAAACAGCAAAATCTGTTGTCCACAGCCGGTAAAATCAATGCCATTGAATACAAACTGCAATACAGGCCTGAACCGCTAATGACTAACACTGCTTTTACCGTTCGCGAGATGCGCGAAGCCGACCTGCCAACCTGCCTTGAATTTACTCAGCAGGTAAAATGGCCGCATCGGATGGAGGACTGGCAACTGCATTTTTCCCAGGGCAATGGCAGCATTATCGAAAATGCCCAGGGCGATATCGTTGGCTGTATCCTGTGGTGGGACTATGGTGCCGAGTATGCCACGGTAGGATTAGTGGTGGTGCCAGCTTACATGCAAGGCAATGGCCTGGGGCGCAAACTGATGGATACCGTAATGAGCCAGACCGGTGAGCGCAGCTTGCAACTGGTTGCTACGGTGGCCGGAAAACGCCTTTATCAGCAATGCGGCTTTACCGAAGCCGGGTTAATCTATCAGGTGCAGGGGCAATTGGCGGGGGCAGTCGAGCCGCTGTCGTCAGAGGCCGCAATAAAACCGCTTGATACCAACAGCCTGGCAGATATCATAGCAATGGATGCCGCTGCTTACGGCTGTAGCCGGGCGTCGTTACTCACTGCCGTGGCACAGCAGGCTAAAGGACTGATAGCTTATCGGGACGGCAAAGTCGTTGGTTATGCGATGTTGCGGACCAGCGGTCATGGTCAGACTCTGGGGCCGGTGCTGGCTGATGATGACGACACCGCGAAAGCTTTGATCAGCCAGTTGCTGGCCAGTGAGACTGGCTTTATTCGGTTCGACTTAACTGAGCGGGCCAAAGGTGTTCAGCCGTGGCTGGAGTCATTGGGATTGGCGCAGGTTGACGAGGTCAGTCTGATGGTGAAAGGTGAGTTTTTACCAGCCAGGGCCAGCGGATCGCATATTTACAGTCTGGTTTCCCAGGCATTTGGATAAAAGGCAAGGATACTGATGGGTAAGTGGGTTAATTATCTCGTTCTGGTACTGTTGCTCTCGGTGAGTACACAGGCGTTGAGCGTGGTTTTTGACTCTCATGCTGCCCATCAGGAAACGGCTTCTCATCTGTCAGATACTCACCACAATGAAGCTCACTCTGAGCAGACTCAGACGCCAGAAAATACCGCCGATAGCAGCGGACTGGACTGTCAGCACTGCTGTCATTGCCATGGCGCACAACACATTTTTCTCCCTTTATTGATTAAAGCACTACCGGTTGATGGCCACTATGCGGTGCGATACAACCTTAATCAACCCCCCGCCTCTGGCTTCTGGCGTAATTTGCTGCGCCCGCCCATCGCTTAACAAAGAAAGTTTTCCGCGTCCCGGTTGTTGGTAACCGGATGATTAACTTTGTTAAGAGATTAACCTATGAAACTGCAATTATGCGGTGCGGCGTTAATGACCGCACTGAGCTTTCCGGTTCTCGCCGGCGAGCAACCCTGGGCCAGCTGGCTGATGAGCACGGTGGAGCGCCACCCCATCATGCAGGCCTATCAATACGAAAACACAGCTGCAAAATACCAGGCACAAGCCCTGGCTAAACCCATTTATAACCCGTCACTGGATACCTCTGTGGAAAGAGAAGGCAGTGAGACGAATTTTCAAATCGGAATGTCATCGGATATTGACTGGTGGGGGGTAAGGGAAGCCCAATCGGAGGCAGGCAGACTGCAGGCTGAGCAGCGTGCACTGTCGGTGCAGGTAGCCACCAATGATCTGCTGGCGCAAATCCTCAATGCTCAGATTGATGTTCAGCTGGGACAGCAGGGATATGAGCTGGCTCGCTTACAGGTAGAGCAGGATCTACGGCTACTCAGACTAACCGAGCAACAACTGGCTGCGGGCGAGGTTAACCGGACTGAACTGGCCATGGCAAAGTCGGTAGTGGCACAAGGCATGGTCGCAGAAAACGAGCGCCTCAGTGCATGGTTAAGCGCACAAAAAACGCTCCGCATACTGGCTGGTGAGCAGGCTGCGGATGTGCCTGTTAACCAGGCATTCTTTCAGTCGCAACTACAGGTGCCCGCGCCACAGCAATTACTCGCATTGCCTGCCGTAAAACAGGCCCGGCTTGAGTGGCTTGCCGCCACTGCCAGCGCAGAGCAACAACAAACTGCAAATAAACCGGTACCCAATGTGGGATTTGGTGTCGGGCGTCAGGAGGGAGAGTCGCTGTTCTCTGTCAGCGTGTCGGTGCCTTTACAGTTTCGCAATGACTTCAGCGAAGTCGTCCTGGCTGCCAGAGAACTGGCTCTGGCCAGCGAAGAGCGCCTGCACGCGCAATTGCGCGATACTCGCGAAGCAGTGCGTAACCTGGCCGAACAACTGCAGCAAACCCGCTTGCGTTTTGAGCAATGGCAGGCACTGCACGATAACGAAATGACTGAGCAGGTTGAAGTACTTCAGCAACGCTATGCGCAGGGCGACCTTAGTCTTGCAGACTATCAATGGCAGGTTCAGCAACTTAGGGATGGCATGCAGGCTGGCCTGACGCTGCAACAAAACTACCAGCAAACTTATGTTGCTTATTTGCATATCACCGCCGGCTTGGCGGATGTGGTTTCTTCTTTAATTTCCCCGGAGCGGTAATATGGCACACTTACACAATTATCTGGCGGTGCTGAGTATCACTGCCCTACTTTACTCTTCTGTTGCGTCAGCCCAGGAGCATGATCATGCTCATGAGGAAGAACACGAAGCTGCGGCTCACACTGAAGAACAGGCTCATGGTCATGATGATGAACATGGCCACGATGCGCACGGCGAAACAACGACGGTGAGCCTCAGTGATGGGCAACGGCAAACGGCCGATATTCACCTGGAAACGCTGCAACCCATGACGCTCAGTGAACAGGTATATGCACCGGGCGAAATCAAGGTAAATGGCTATCGCAGCTATATAGTCTCACCCCGAGTCAGTTCTGTGGTGACTGCCCGACACGCCGCGCTGGGTGAAAAAGTGATGGCAGGTCAGCCACTGGTCACGTTGTTCAGTGAAGAGATGATCACCGCGCAGAGTCAGCTCCAGCAGGCGCATGTAGAGTGGCAGCGGGTAAGTAAACTTGGACAGGGTGCGGTGGGTGAAAAGCGCTTTGTCAGTGCCCGAACCGAATACAACGCAGCCAATCGGCGATTACAGGCGTTGGGCTTATCTGCCGCGACCATTGCACGCATAGAGCAAAACACCAATTATCCGTTGGGTGAGTATACGCTCACGGCGCAAACGCCGGGCCTTATCATGACCGACGAATTCAATCAGGGACAACGCATTGAGCCTGGCCAGCCATTGATGCTGTTGTCTGATGAGGCGCATCTCTGGGTAGAGGCCCGTTTGTCGGCGCAGAATGACCTGCACTTACAACCGGGAGATGAAGCCAGTGTCGTAGTAGGCGATATCGCTGCAATTGGTACGGTTATCCAGGAGTCCCACACTATCGATCCGGTGAGCCGAACGCGTACGGTGCGCCTTGAACTGGATAACCAGGACCATCGCTTTCATTCCGGTATGTTTGTCGATATTTATTTCAATGGCCCGCAAACCGACGCTATCCTGGCGGTGCCACAGTCGGCGCTGATGCGTGATGCAGACGGCGAATGGCAAATATTTATCGCTGATGACGACGGTGATTTGATCCCACAAGTGGTGACACTCGGGCCGCAATACGGTGACTGGCAGGCTATCAGTGGTGTTAAGCCCGGCCAGGCCTATGTTAGCCGCGGCGCCTTTTTTGTTGCGTCGGAAATCGCCAAGGGCGGTTTCGATCCACATAACCATTAACAGGGGCTTATGATGTTTGCATGGTTAATAAGCCGCGCGGTGAAGCTGCGCTTTGTATTGTTACTGGTGCTTGTGGGCCTGTGTGTGATGGCTGCACTGATGATCCCACGCCTTAATCTTGATGCCTTTCCTGATGTCACCAATATTCAGGTGGCCATTAATACCGAAGCGCCGGGGCTGGCAGCTGAAGAGGTAGAACAGCTGATTACCTATCCTATTGAAGCGGTAATGTATGCGCTGCCCGATGTTGAGGAAGTACGCTCGATCTCTAAAACCGGTTTATCCGGTATTACCGTGGTGTTTAAGGAAGGTACGGATATTTATTTTGCCCGGCAACTGGTGTTTGAGCGGTTGCAGATAGCGGCGGAGATGATCCCTGAAGGGGTTGGGGTGCCTGCTATTGGCCCCAACACTTCTGGTCTTGGCCAGGTGTATCAATACCTGTTGATTGCCGAACCGGATTCAGGTTTCGACAGCATGGCACTGCGCAGTCTCAATGATTACCTCATCAAGCTTATGTTAATGCCGGTTGATGGCATTACCGATGTGCTGTCGTTTGGCGGCTATGTGCGTCAGTATCAGGTCAATCTGTATCCCAACCGGCTGCTGTCTTATAACCTGACCCAGCAGGACGTAGTGGATGCTTTATCCCGCAATAACAACAATGCCGGTGGCTGGTATATGCAGCGGGGGCCCGAACAACTGGTGATCCGCGGTACTGGCTGGTTGTCTTCAGATCAGCAAGCTCTCGAAGAGTTAAAACAAATTCCACTGAAAACCGCCGGGGCGGCCATTGTAACTGTGGGTGACTTGGCAGAGGTGCGGATTGGCAGCGAGATACGCCAGGGTGCCGTGACTATGTCTGTAAAGCAATCTGATGGCAGTATCAGCAACCGCGGCGAGGTGGTTTCCGGCGTGGTTTTAAAACGCATGGGAGCTAACACCAATGCCACTATCGAAGGCATTAATGCCCGGCTGGATTTAATTGCTAAAGCACTGCCCGAAGGTGTTCACTTTGAACCCTATTACGACCAGGCGGATCTGATTAAACAGGCGGTAGATACGGTAGTAAAAGCCCTGTTGCTGGCCTTTATGTTCATTGTCATTGTGCTGGCACTGTTTCTGTTAAGCGTGAGGGCAACGGTCCTGGTGCTGCTCTCTATCCCGGTTTCCATCGGATTGGCGCTGGCCATGCTCAGCATGTTGGGAATATCTGCCAACCTGATGTCTCTGGGCGGAATGGCAGTGGCTATTGGCATGCTGGTGGATGGTTCGGTGGTCGTAGTGGAGAATATTTACCAGAAACTACCAAAAAACAGTACTGAAACCCATCAAATACCCACTTTAGTGGTGGCTGCGGCCCGGGAAGTGGCAAAACCTGTCTTTTTTGCGACGCTGATTATTCTGGTAGTATTTACCCCGCTGTTCAGTTTTGAGGGGGTCGAAGCCAAGCTGTTTCAGCCCATGGCCATCGCCATTATGCTGGCCCTCATTTGCGCCGTGCTGGTGGCGTTGATATTTGTGCCAGTACTGGCCACGTTTTTACTGAGCGCACGGCCGGTTAAGCAGCGCAATAACCCTCTTCTTAGTGCACTGGAGCGCAACTATGCGAGACTGCTTAATCTTACTATGGGGCATCGAAAATGGGTTACTGGCAGTGCATTGGTGCTGATAGTGATTGCCAGCGTGCTGCTCCCGCGGCTGGGCACTGAGTTTGCGCCTGAGCTGGAAGAAGGAACCATTAACCTGCGGGTGACCCTGGCACCTTCAGCCAGTCTGGAAACGGCGCTAAGCGTGGCGCCGAAGCTGGAAAGCATGTTGCTGGAATTTCCTGAAGTGACCTATGCGGTGAGTAAAATTGGCCGCGCCGAGATTGGCGGCGACCCGGAACCGGTAAACAATATAGAAATTTATATGGGCCTGCGCCCGGTTAGTGAGTGGCAAACCGCGACCAACCGCGTGGCACTGCAGGAAGCCATGGCCCATAAACTGGAGGCGCATCCGGGATTACTGTTTAACTTCTCGCAGCCTATTGCTACCCGCGTAGACGAACTGCTCTCCGGAGTTAAAGCGGAGCTGGCAATCAAACTATTCGGTCCCGAACTCGATGTACTGGCTGAGTATGGCCAGCAGATTGCTGAAGTAGTCGGCGGCATTGCGGGCGCTCAGGACGTAGCGATGGAGCAAATAAGTGGCGAAGCTCAGTTAGTCGTGCGGCCGGTGCGTAAGCAGCTTAGTCGTTATGGTCTGGACGTTGCGGATGTGATGAATCTGGTCCAGCATGGGCTTGGCGGGGCCTCTGCCGGGCAAATTATCAACGGCAATGAGCGTTACGATATCGTGGTGCGTTATGCTGAGGCTTTTCGGGATGATATAGCTGCCATCAAAGAACTGCGCTTGCTAACTGCTCAGGGGGCCTGGATCCGCTTGCAGGATGTCGCGTCTGTGGCGATTGAGTCTGGGCCGCCTCAAATCCGCCGGGATGATGTGCAGCGTCGGGTAGTCATTCAGGCTAATGTGGATGGTCGTGATATGGGCAGCGTGGTTGCCGATATTCAGGCCGCCATAGAAGCCGACGTTGCCCTGCCTGGTGGTTATGCCGTGCAGATTGGTGGGCAGTTTGAGAATCAGCAACGCGCCATGCAGCGCTTAATGCTGGTTGTTCCAATATCCCTGCTGCTGATTGCTTTGCTGTTATATTTTGCGTTTACCGATATTCGCCTGGTTGCGCTAATTATGGTGAATATTCCGTTAGCCGCCATTGGCGGAGTGTTTTCTTTGTATGTGAGTGGCCACTATTTATCTGTGCCAAGTTCAGTAGGTTTTATCACCTTGTTTGGTGTGGCTGTATTGAATGGTGTGGTAATGGTGGAAAGTATCAATCAGCGGCGAAATCAAAACACCGACCTGGCCGCTGCCATCTTCGATGGTGCCTGTTCACGACTTCGGCCGGTATTAATGACTGCGCTGACATCGGCGTTAGGGCTCATTCCAATGTTGTTATCTGACGGACTGGGTGCTGAAATCCAAAAGCCATTGGCAGCGGTGATTGTTGGTGGGCTTATCAGTTCTACCTTGCTCACGCTGGTGGTTATTCCGTCGCTCTACAGCAGCTTTATCAAGCAAAAATCAGCGGCGTAATTATCCGCTGATTTTGCTACACAACCCAACAATTATGCCCCGCAGCAAAACGCTTTCAGAGTAAGCTGCCGGGGCATCAATCGTATACTAGAGCCTCATGCTTTCATGTGTTCCCAGGGACGGGGTTATCTTCCTATTTTGTTCACATTGCCATTAACCGGAGTTTAAATGAGCTTATTGCAAACCGTTGTTCAGCATCCTTCAGAAGCACCTGCTACCAGCCACGCCGATCCTAAAATTTTATTAGAGGGCAATCCGTTACTGGAAAAGTGGGCGCATGTGGCGTCGGGCAACGACAAGATTAAAGTGGGTGTGATGACCTGCGAACCCAGTGTTAACCGCTCGGTGAAAAAAGGCTTCTTTGAGTTTTGCTATATCATTGAAGGGTTGATTGAGCTGACAGAAGATGGTGGTGAGCCAGTTACTTATAAAGCCGGAGATACCTTTTTACTGCAGGAAGGTTTTGCCGGTACCTGGCGGACCATCGAAAAATACAAAAAAGTTTATGTGTGCGTTTACGATTAAGCGTTAACTTGACACAAAAAAGGCAGCCACAGTGCTGCCTTTTTAATTACCTTAATACCCTCTGAGTTTATCCACTTCACCGGTCATGGTTTTACCGGCCAGCCAGAGTTGCAGGTTTTCTACCAGTCGTAATGCCGCCGTGTCATTGCGTGTAACCGATGCAATGTGTGGCGTAATATGAATATTCGGGTGATCCCAGAAAGGATGGCTTTTGGGTAATGGCTCAGGATCGAAAACATCCATAATGGCTTCGCTGATGTGTCCGGCATCCAGATGAAACAGCAAATCATCGGCTACCAGCTGTTCACCACGGCCGGCGTTTATCAGTGCGGCGCCCTTGGGCAATTTGGCCAGTAATTCTGCGTCAAGAATGCCTTTGGTGTTGGCCGTTAAGGGCAATAAACTAATCAGAATGTCAGTGTTGCCCAGCATTTCAGCAGACGGCGTGTCACCTGAAAAAGTTAGCACACCAGGGAGTTGCTTGGTGCTGCGGCTATAGCCCTGCACGGCGAAGCCCAGCCCGCTTAACGTATACGCCACCTGGCTACCCAGTTCACCAAGGCCCAGAATGCTGATAGTGCATTCATGGGGGAGCTTAACGCTGTGGGGCTGCCAAAGATTCTGGTGTTGCTGGCGCTGATAGCGAAATATGTCGCGATGGAGCATCATGACCGCCGTTAGCACCCAGGTTTGCATTTGGGTGGCTATGGAAGGGTCTATCATTCTCACCAGTTTTAAATGAGACGGGAGTGACGCCGGCGCGAATTGATCAACACCGGCGCCTACGGAGAAAATGGCCTTGAGATTAGGAAACTGCTGCTGATAATTGTCTGGCAGTGTCCAGGTGATAATGGCATCTACGGCTTCTGGCTCTGGCACTTCAGGCCAGGTAAACCAGCGCACTTCGGGTAATGCAGCATTTACGGCTTGCTGCCAGCACTCGCCCCGCTCAGCGGGGCCTTTATACAATAGGGTTAGCGCCACTTACTACTTTTCCGGTTTAAACAAAGTGGTTAGCGGATAATGGAGTTTTTCGATTGGCGACTTCAGTACGATATAGCTGAAGTATTTTGCAATGCCAAAATCCTGTTCCAGTATCTCTTCCATCAGTGTTTGATAATGGGTAATCCCACGGGTAACAAATTTGAGCAGGTAATCATAACCGCCACTGATCAGGTGACATTCAATCACTTCATCAATGGTGCGGATATTGCGCTCAAATTTCGCGAAGTCTTCCATGTGGTGATCGGTTAACGTGACTTCAGTAAAAACCGTTGCCGTTTCACCTAATTTATCCAGCGCAATTTTTGCGTTATAGCTAGTGATATAGCCGGCTTTTTCCAACCGTTTAACTCGCGCCAGGCATGGGCTTGGCGACAGAGCGACTGCATCCGCCAGGTCGGTATTGGTAATCCGCCCGTTTTTTTGCAGTTCTGCCAGTATATTAATGTCAATTCGGTCTAATTTAGTGCCAGCCACGGTATTATCCTCTTAGTACTTCTCGGTCTTCGTCACATTACCGTCATCATGGAAAACAGTCACCTGATTTACATGTTGCAAAGGGTAATTATCGAAGTGTCCGGACCAGCTGGAATGTCCAGCCAGCCCGATTAAGCAGTGTTAAAAGGCGTACTTAACGCTGACTTTCGCCTGACGAGGTGCGCCTGGCATGGTCCACATCGCAGAGTAAGAACTGGCGTAGTACTCTTTATCGAACAGGTTTTCGATATCGGCGTTTATGCTAAGTGAATCCGTCAGGTTTACGGAACCAAAGAGTCTCACCGTGGTGTAGCTTGGTAAAATGTAGTTCGGATCAATCAGTTCCCCCGGGCGTTCGTCCACGTAAGTTACGCTCGCGCCCACTTTAGACTCTTTACCGGCAATATCCAGATAGTGAATGCCGGTAACATTTAGCTTGTTCTTGGGAATATTCAATAACTGAGTACCCGCCGGAATATTCACCAGCCAGTCAGCATTGATAATATCGTTGGATGTAGTGGCATCAACGTAAGCGTAGGCAACAGTCACCATAGTATCTTCACCGAGCATCGCTGTCAGATCCACTTCGATACCCTGACTTTCAGCTTCACCAATAGTGTCAGAGAAGCCGGCGTTAGCAGGAATTGGGTCGGCAGCCAGCACATTGCTCTTTTCAGCTCGGAATAAGGCAACTGTACCAGTCAGGCTCTCATCTTCATTATTAAACTTAACCCCGGCTTCGTAAGACTTACTCTCTTCCGGGTCAAAGGTTTCGCCTGCCGCATTAGACCCTGAGTTTGGACGGAAGCCTTCAGAGTAGCTGGCATAAAGGGTATAAAGTGAAGATGCCTCATACACCAGACCAAATCTTGGGCTGGTGGTCGTTTGAGACTGCGATGAGACAGTTACCGGATCTGTGCGATAATTTTCAAATTCCTGGTCATAGTTATCAACCCGGATGCCTACCTGCATTTTGAATTTCTCTGTGACATCTATCTGATCCTGAAAGTAAATGCCTACTGACGTTTGGTTTTCAGAGTCGAAGCGATTTGGCGATAAATCTGGCAAAGGCTGACCATATTCAGGGTTATATTTGTTTACCGCAAACGTTGTGTCATTTACGCCCCAGGCAACACGCCAGCGGTTCTGCAGGATGTCGAGGGTGTAGTCGTAGGCATCCGCACCAATTAAAATATGGTGGTCCATGCCGGCAAGTTCCACAGTACCGCTTAATTCAAGGCGGCCAGCTAAGTCTTCGGCATCATAATCACGGTACAGACGGCGACGGTTAACGGTTTCTTCAAAGCCTTCTTCGGTGACTAACTGGCGACCGCCGAGTTCAACCTCAGAGGCAAAGCCTTCGAAAGATGATTCACGGTAGCTTAAGCCTGCCAGTAAACTCCAGTCGCTGTTTAACTGATGCTGCAGAGTTAACTGATGACCGGTGGCTTCGATTTGCACCGGACCATCGTTTGGTTCACCATAAAAGACATCAAGCGGTACATCGAAGTAGTCGTAGTTAGTAACTAATACACCGCGGTCGAAAATCAATTCCTGATCGAGGTATTCAAGTTCATATACCAGACTGGTATCGCTTGAGATGTTGTAGTGAAAAGACGGGCTGATAGACAGTTTCTCGGAATACACTTCGTCGCGGAAACTGCCTGCATCCTCGTAGGCGCCGTTTACACGGAAGGCGAGATCATCAGTGATGGCATTGGTGTAATCACCTTCAAGGCGGTACAGGTCGTAGCTGCCTGCTGTGGCCTGAATATACCCTTCTTCATAAAACTGCGGCTTTTTAGTGATGATGTTGATGGTACCACCGGGTTCACTGCGGCCAAATAAAGCAGAGCCTGGTCCTTTAATAACCTCAATAGCCTGAATGTTTGACGTTTCACGGCGACCGCTGTAGCCACGACCAGCGCTAAAACCATTTACCAGGTAGCCGCCGGGCAGGTTTTCGTCACCAGCAAAACCACGGATGGCAAAACTGTCCCACATGCCACCGAAGCTGTTCTGACGAGCGATGCCGCTACTGAAATCCAGCGCATTCTGGAAGTCATTAACGCCTAAATCGTCGAGTAATTCGGCACTAACCACATCGATATTTTGTGGCATTGACTTAAGTGGCACGTCACCGCGATAAGCCTGACGCTGCTTCACCACTTCAATTTGTTCAATCTCGTCGGTCTCTGAGCCGGACTGGGCGTTGACGGTGGATGACAGTGCGACTGATACAGCAGCTGCAAGCACTGACTTCACGATAATTCTGTTGGTGTTCATCTTGTGTTGTTCTCCAATGAGTTCTTTGGTCAACGGCAAAAGGGCATATCCGACAGCCTATGATTGTTTTTGTGCTATCTCATTTGTTTTTTATAAGTGGATAATCCTTCCACAATCAGTATAAGTGTAACGCCGTGTTCAAATTGCGTTGAAAAATCCCCTTTGTACAGTGAAAAATATCAAGCCTTAGGTTGATGCAGCAGAAAATGCTAATTGGATTAAAAAAGCCGGATATGGCGAAGATTGGCGAACTTTGAAACAGGAAATCGTATACGAAAATGTGGGTTCAGGTGATAGGCCCACGATTAGCGCCAGAAAACGACGCTGATCTGCAGTATATTGAGGTGAACGACATTTTAATTGGTGCGTGTTTCGTTACGCCAAAACCACCAGGAAAGTACTGCGGGCAGCAAAATGCTCGGCAGAAGCAGACCTATCACTAAAATGCCGGCAAAATCTGCGGGCAGTACCCAGACCAGAGCGGCGCTGATGAGTCCTGCCGTGATGGCCAACATAGGAGCAAGGCTTAATTTCGGCAATTGCCGAAATTAAGCCAGAAAGACAACGATAAATTAAAAGCGGCAACTAATACTGGCGCGCAGTGTGCGTGGCTCAATGGGATGGTAGTGGAGGTCTTCAACACCCTCTTCAGGTTCACCAGGCAGGCGGCTGGCATACCAGTAATCGATATCATGGTCGTTACTGTCCAGCAGGTTAAGTACCGACAGGCTGCCCTGCCACTGGTTAACTTCATATACCAGGCTGGCGTTTACCACCGTAAAGGTGTCGGACTGGCGTTCTCTAAAGCTATCCAGCGTACGTTTACCAAAATACCGCACGCGCAAATCGCTACGCCAGTAATCGTTCATTTGCCAGTTAAGGCCAACGCTGGCCACTACCGGTAATGAACCCTCAATATAGTTACCTTCGCCGGGTTCATCTTCGCGGTATTTTGAATCGGTCCAGGCAAATTCTACGTCTGTGGTCAGGTTAGATGTAAACCAGTAATAGGCGGAGAATTCCACACCCCAGCGGCGGGATGCACGACTTGCTTCGGTGTTACCGGCATCGCCAACGAAAACCAGTTCAGAGTCGTTCTCCAGATACCATAACGAAAGTGAAGCATTGTAGTAGCGATAGCGTGCCACCCTTAAACCAATTTCGCCCCCTTCGCCTCTGACCAGCAAATCAACTGGTTCAGCTGCCTCGCCGGTGGCCGGATCGATACTGATAACCGCGCCGCGTGCATCGTTGGAGTGAAAAGACTGACCCACATTGACATAGGCCTGCCAGGCATCATTTAAAATATAGCTAAGGCCGCCTTTGAGACTGGTGATGTTATCGCTGTCGTCACCACTGTTGGCGCTTAAATTACTGTTAACGTCCACAGCCAGGTAATCGTGGCGGATATCCACATGGCCAATTAAGTTGTCGGTGATATCCACATCGACCTGCAGAAACGCCGCCACCGAATACTCATCCACACTGTCGCGTCGAACCGGCGACTGACGAACGCGCTGGTTGGTGCGATACAGGCCTACTTCGCTGATGTCGTCATAACGCCATTCCAGGCCGCCGGTAAGGTGTACGTGAGAATCACCTACAGTGGTCGAATGGAAACGGGTAAGCGTACCGCCATATATTGCGCGGTCGTCGACCTGTTCAAACTGATCGCCTGCCTCAGGGTTATCCAGAAAATAGGTAAAGTTAGAGAACAGGTTCAACTCGCTGGAAATTGCATAGGCGTTTACCATCCAGTCGGCCGATTGCCAGTTAACTGATAAGCTGTAGCGGTTGGACTCGCCGCCGAGGGTTGGATCCAAAGAGCCCAGTTCATCTATCAGGCCGCTCTGCACTGCGCGCAGTGGGATCTGGTCGGCAGAATTCCAACTATTGTCGTAACCTAAAAAAGTAATGTGCAGGATGCTGTCGTCAGTCGCCTGTCGAAAACGGGCGAAGGCACTGGTTTTCGCAATGTCTTCATCTATATCGGTCCAGGGGCCGTCGTATTGCTGCCATTCTCCACCCACGGCAAGATTACTTTCGCCCACTGCTAAGTTAGTGGCTGCCACAGTGCGCAGGAAACCATTTTCGCCAATCTCAAGCTTGCCGAAGGGTTGATCAAAAGATGACATCAGCGAAAAATTGGCTGAGCCTGCCACAGAAAAATCTCCCTGCATCGCGCGGTAGGGTCCTTTCTGATAATCGATGCGCTGAATAAATTCCGGGGTGATAAAGTTAAGGTCGGTATAACCCTGACCGTGCCCGTGAGTGCGCATGTTCACCGGCATGCCATCCAGTGAAATACTAAAATCGGTACCGTGGTCGAGGTTAAAACCACGCAGAAAGTACTGATTCGCTTTACCTGAACCGCTGTGTTGGGTAACCACCATGCCCGGCACGAATTCCAGTATTTCACCAGGACGCAGCAACGGGCGCTGAGCAATGTCGCCGGCACCGATAACGCCTTCTGAGGCAGAAATCGACTCACCTATCAGGTCGCTTTGTTTACCAAATACCACCACTCGCTCGATATGCGGGCCATCCGCGAATGCTGTGGCAGAGGCCAACAGCGAGGTAGAAAGAATCAGATATTTCAAAACTTAAACTCTAAGAAAAAAGGAACTTACTGATCTTAACGTTTTAGCCTGCGGATTGGATGCAGGATCCGATAAGCCGGCGCGGCAAAACGACCAATATGCCGAGCCACCAGGCGTCTGGTGATAATTTCACCTTTGTCGGTTTCGCAGGCCGCTCCAGCCTGACAATATTGTAAGCTTCGGTGCTAACAATATTGTTAGTTGAACATCGTAAAAACTCTTATTAATGTGTTGCTTATAACATTTTGTTAATAAGTTAACCGATGAACATACTGGTAATTGGATGTGGGGCGATTGGCAGCTTTTATGCCGAACGTCTGGCGAATGCCCGGGCAACTGTCACTGTCACTGCTCGCGGTGCACATCTGGATGCGATAAAGCGAAATGGCCTTACAGTGATCCACGATGGCGAAACCCGCCATCAGGCCGTCATTGCCTGTTCTCATCCTGAATTACAATCTACCAGCAAAGCTGATGATTTCGATGTCATAGTGATTGCGCTGAAAGCTACGCAAACCAATGCGTTGCTCAACGAACTGGGAAGCTGGTTAGCCGCTGGCAAAACACCAGTTGTGTCGGTGCAAAATGGCGTAGATAACGAGCCTTTGCTGGCTTCTGTAGTTGGGCAGGCGCGTGTATGGGGCGGCTTGTCAGTGCGCAGTGGTGGCGAAATATCACAGCCCGGGGTGGCCACAACCACTGGCATTTATAAAGTCATTATAGGCCCCTGGCCAGCGTCTAATATCATCCCTTCTAATTTAACGGCTTTGGCCAGTCTGTGGCAAAGCCAGCATGTCCCTCTTGAGGTAAGTGAAGATATTCGCAAAGAGCTGTGGAAAAAACTGATTGTGAATTGCGGGGTGAACCCGCTGTCGGCGGTCACGCGACAAAAAACCTATGAGTTAACCCATCAGCCGGAGCTGGCCCAAAAGGTTTATGGCGCCATGCAGGAGACAGGCCGTGCAGCCGCTTACGATGGGGTAGAAATCACCCCGGCAGAAGTGGATGACATGTTCAGCCTGATCAAGTCGTTCAACTCCATTAAAACCTCCATGTTAATTGATCTTGAGAAAGGCCGAGAGTTAGAGCTCGACGCTATTTTAGGCAGTGTGATTGCCCGTTGCCGCTTGCAGGGTGAGCCGGCACAAATTACCGAGTCTCTATGGACAGAGCTTACTTCAAAACCCTTGCCAGACAGCCTGGATGGCTTGTTTAACCGGGAATAAAAACACCGTTTGTTGAAGTAAGGAGCCTTACCGTGTTGTCGTCATTAAAAAGAAAGCTCTACGTGCCGGTGGCTATACTGGCCATTGTGGCCATCATTGCCCTGATTACCTCATTCTATGTGATTTCGGTATTGGGCAATGCCCAGTCCTCGGTGGAAGCCATCGAGCGCTACGCGGCAAAAGCCCGGCAAACGCAGTTCATGCTGGTGAATTATTTTGATGGTAAGGTGAGCGTAGCTGCGCTAACTGACGCGGTAAATGAACTTAAAAATACCCCCGACTCGCTGGCCACCCACGTGCAAGCCAGTGAATTTTCCGGTATGGCTAACCGGATAGCCCGGGCTGGCGACCACCGTAAGCAAATGCAGCAACTGGAAGCGCAGTTACTGGCGGCTACCGACAGTTCCATTAATGAGTCCAATTCGTTTTTATCGTACGTTGCCAAGAAGTTGCTGAAAGATCCGGTAGCGGTGCCGGAAGGGGAAGTGCGCACTATCATTGGCGCTACCAATAACACCGACACTAACTATCGTATCCAACGGCTGTTTTTGCGCATGATAAACGACAGTAGTCTGGTTCCTGAGGTGCGCGAATATATCAGTACCGCCATCGAAAATACCCGCAAAGACCTTATAGCGCTCACCGGTACGCCGGTTGAAAACGCTGCTCGGCGAGGTCTTCAGCTCAACATTCAGGCGCAGGAAATCAGCGAACAATACATTGACAATGCCGCACAGCTAAGTGAGCTAAGAAAAGCACTGCTCAGTGATTTTTCAGAATTTATAACCCTTCTGGGTAACGTGCAGACCAGTCAGATTGATGAGAGCTTTTCCGATGTACGGGGCGCTATCATCATGCTTTCAACGCTGACCATTATCGGTATTGTGCTGGTGGTCTTGATTAATCTGGCGGCCGGACGCAGTATTACCCACAGCCTGGATTTGATCAGTAATCGGGCGGGTTTGCTGGCCGACGCCGGCGGCGATCTGTCAAAACGGCTGGATGAGAGTGGCGATCGTGAAATGGCACGACTGGCTCAGCAGTTTAATCGCTTTATTGAACATATCCGGGGCATCGTGAGCGAAGTGAAAGAGCTGTCTGCTACAACCTCATCTATGGCCAGCTCTGTGAATACTGGCAACCAGTCGATTGCCCGGGATCTGGATGCTCAGTTGGAACAGGCCGATGGCCTGGCCACCTCTGCAGAAGAAATGCTGGCGTCAATTGAACAGGTTACCCAGCACGCAGCCGGAGCGGCCAGAGAGGCCAGCAATGCGCTGGCAGAAACGCGTAACAGTCAGGCGCTGCTTAATTCAACCCTGGCTAACAGCCAGACCATGTCCAGTGATGTGGCCAACGCTACCGGTCAGATGGAAAAACTGGCCGGGTTGGCCGAAGAAATTGGCGGCGTGGCCGAGGTGATTAACTCCATTGCCGAACAAACCAACCTGCTGGCGCTGAATGCTGCTATTGAGGCGGCCCGTGCCGGTGAACATGGCCGCGGCTTTTCGGTAGTGGCCGACGAGGTACGTAACCTGGCCACTAAAACTCAGCAGTCGCTGGGCCAGATTCAGGTGTCTATCGACGGACTTCAGAGCGCCACCGAGATTGCAGTTAAGGCAATGCAAAGTACCCATTCTGTCAGCGATGAAATGGTTAAGCATACTCAGGAGGCCGCCGCTTCGCTTGCTCAGGTCACGGATATTATTGCTGCGATTGCCGACAATAATCACCAGATAGCGCTGAGTGTGGAAGAGCAGGCCGTAGTAATACGTGGTGTAAACAGTGCTGTAGTGGCCATCAGGGATTTATCGGCCAATGCTCAGCAGCGAACACAGAATGCGGCGGGTTCCACCGCCAGTATGTCGCAGCAGGCGGAGCAGTTACGCCTGCTGGTAGCCAACTTTAAAACCGGCTAGAGCACTTGTAGCAGTAACATGCCTGTTGCCGCCTGACACAATATCCCTGCCAGTAACACCGCGCCGTCTTTACTCATCATTCCCACAGCGGTGAGGGTTATAGAGAAGGCTGGCACTGCTGCAGCAAAGGGCACCACTTCCAGAGGGATCATGCTCAGGGCAAACAGCGCGCAATATACAGCAATAAAGCGCGACGCCGGGCTTTGAGTTAACCCGGTTAAGCGCGGAGTGAGTATTGTCTCGGCTTTTACCACGTAGGGTCTGGACTTTTCTACTGCACTTTCCAGTTTTGCGTGGCTTATACCAATCCGCATAGTAGTTTACCCTCTCAGAGTGATCCCTGAGGGCTAGACGAAAACGACTTAGATCACGACGCGTTCTCTGCGGCATAGTTATTCTATGTCCAGAGGGCGCAACACAGATGTAAGTCGTTTTAGCCACTCCCTTTGGGCAATGCTGTCAGGCTTTCTGGCGTTGTTACGCTTGCTTGATTTGGAACCACCAAACCTGTGCAACCAAGCCTAGCCAGAAAGCCTGACAGTCTTGCTGAGTGGGCAAACTACTATGCGGATTGGTATTAGGGAGCGATTCTTCAGGACGGCGGGTAACCAGGGGGTGCTCGTCGCCAAATGCCATCTGTAAGCAGATGATACACAGCGTTACCCCACAGATAGATGGCACTCCGGGGATTGCGCCGGTAGGCAGCAGGGCTATAAGGGCTGGCAGTAGCAGGAAGGGCCCGAACCCCCGGCTTTCAAATTTGTTGACCACATCGCCAACCGACACCTCGCCAGTGGTTTTGTCCAGCAGATCATCCATGATGTCACTGACTTTGTTTTTACTCATGCCCGGTAATCCGTGTCCGTGAATACACATATCATACACTATACAAAGTTTATGATAGCGGCATAACCAGATTGCCATTATTAACTCTCATCGCTGGTTTTTCGAGGTATTACAAACAGCGGCCCATTTCGAACTCTCATTTTGCCTGAAGATTGTAATCTGTCTGTAAAATTCATTCTATTTTGTGAAATAAATTTAGTCTAATTAAGCGATAATCATCCACTTAATTGGGATTTAAAATAAAGTCATTGCCTACTAATGACTGAGAATCCTATTTATGAAAAAACTAATTCTAAGCCTCTGCCTGTTACTGCTGCCAACCCTGAGTGTGGCGGGTAATCCTGGCTACTCTGTAGACTATATCCGCGGTGAGGGGGATGTCGAAGGTATTAAGCTTGCCGCTCGGTACAACGCCGGACCGTTGTCATATATCAGCGATGACATACTGCTGTACTGGGAAGCGAGTGTTAATTTCTGGGAATACGGTGCAGAAGATAACCACGATACCGATTTTGTGCTGGCGGTCTCGCCGGTGCTGGTAAAGCAAATCGGAACAATCAGGCAAGCTCCTCTATTTCTGGAAGCCGGGATTGGTCTCTCGCTTATTGAAGATACTACCTTCGCAGGTAAAGATGTTAGTACTCACTATCAGTTTGAAGATCGCCTTGGCGTAATGATGCAGTTTGGAAGAAATAATCAGCACCATGTTGCCGTGCGTTATTTTCATTACTCCAATGCTGGCTTTAAGAAACCTAATCCTGGCCTGGACTTTATTGCCCTGTCTTATCAGCGGGAGTTTTAGCTCAAGCGGGCTAATGGCTAATCAAACGAGCCTTAGCTTCGCTCTGACTGACAACCTTAGACTCGATCTGCTCAATGCTTTGTTGATTGCTATAGGTGGAATAAGCTAAAAATACAGTTAAAGAAACTAAACCGATAAGGGCGAAAATACGCAGACTGCGGGCGTTACTCATAGCGAAAATATCCTTATTTTGACAATGTCTGTTGATTAATTTATAGCCACTGCCGCTCACTATGTAAAGCTCGTCAGGGTGTGCAGATTTATCCTTGGGTATAACCCCGGGCAACTGCACTCATGCCCGGGTAATTTGTTACAGCGTAAAGCGGTTAACCTGTTCATTAAGCTCGGCGGCCAGCGAATCCAGTTGATTACTCACGGCAACCATTTGTCTGGCTGCATGCAGATTATCATCACTATTCGTACTGATTTGCTGAATGTTCTGGTTGATATCTTCAATGACCTGAGTCTGCTCTTCAGTGGCCGTGGCGACCTGCATATTCACGTCATTAATATGCTGGATGCCCGAAGCAATGGAGGTAAGCAGAGTTTCCAGATTTTGTGCCGCGCTCACCACTTCTTCGGTTTGTCCGCGGCTGTCGCGCATTTTCACCAGCGCCTGGTCGGAGTCGTGTTTAAATTTATCAATCTTGTTCTGGATCTCATCGGTAGACTGCGCCGCGCGTGAAGCCAGGCTGCGTACTTCATCGGCTACCACTGAGAAGCCCCGACCATGATCGCCGGCCCGGGCCGCTTCGATCGCGGCGTTCAGTGCCAGTAAATTGGTTTGTTCTGAGATGCCTCGGATCGTATCGAGAATGCCAATAATATCGGCAGTGTGGGAATCCAGAGACTCGATAACGGCGGTCACTTCTGAGACCTGCCTGGCTAACTGATTAATATTGGCGACTGCCCGGGCAGTGGTATCGAGTCCGTTAGTGGAAGTTGAGGAGCATTCCTGTGCATCGGCGGCTGCAGCTTGTGCTGACGAAGCAATATCATTAACCGTATGGCTCATCTGGGTTAGCGCCGTGGCAACCTGAATAGTGCGGTCGCGCTGCTCTTCGCTATTGGCCTGGGTGGTTTTTGACTGGCTGGCCACCTCAAAAGCAGACTGGCGCAGATTGGCACTGGTCTCGGTTACCCGTGAAATAATGTCATGTAAGCTGGCAATAAAGCGGTTAAAGCCATCAACCAACTGACGGGTTTCACGCTGTTCTGGCAGGGGAATTCGTTTGGTTAGATCACCGTGGCCGTCACCCAGCTGTTTAAACACAGCGGCGAGATTCTCAATGGGTTTACTGATGGTCCCGGCCAGCCATACGCCAAGCAGTGCAAACGCGCCGGCAATCACCAGCGACCAGAAAATCATACTCAGGCTGGCATTATCCATTTGCGAGTACAGCTCATTTTCGGGCACCTGAGCAATTACATACCATCCGGCACTTTTAACGTAAGTGCTGGCATACAGCATTTCTTCTCCTCGGGCCAGATTAAAGCTCTGCTGTTGCAGTAGCTGGTTGGCAGTCTGCCCGGATGTGACATCGCTTAAATGGGACTTACCTAACAGGTCAGTATTGGAATGAGCAATAATAGTCCCTTCGCCGTTGGTCATGTAAATAAAGCCGCTCTCGGCGATTTTCACACTGTTCAGTACGTCTACCAGTTCATCAACCGATTTGGCTACTCCTGACATGCCTCGGCCATTGGTTTGCTGGTAGTTAGCGAATAAACGATAGCCCTGGCCTGGTTCGTTGTACAAACTTAACGAGGTTTGCTGACCACTGTCTTTATAAGCGAAAAACCAGCCGTCGTACTGATCGTTTTTAAGTACCCGCAAAAAGCCGTCCTGATTCCAGTATTTGTGGGTGTTGCGGTCGACGAATGAAGTAACGGTGAGATCGTTAAACCGGGCAATCTCGCCAAGATAATTTACCAGGCGGGTTTCGCCCTGCTTATCGGCACCGGCCGCAGACCAGGCAATAATATCCGGATTATTGGCAATGCTGAAAGCGACGGATTTCATCAGAGTCACTTCTTTATCTACCCGATTGGCGACCTGCTTGACCATATTGGGTAACTGCGCCGTTTCCATGTTGGTTTCCATCATATCCCGGGCGATAAACTGTTGAACCGTACCTACCAGCAAGGTAGAGGCGAGTACCGCAATGATGAGAATGGTGATGAGCTTTTGTTTAATACTAAGTGAGCTAAAGCGCATAGTAAGTACCTGGAAACCTTATAATTGTTATTGAGTGGGAATGCGCCTGGCGGCCTTAAAGGGCACAACTCATGCTGCGCGTGGCCTTGGGTGCAGTAATAAATGTATTAGGTTGGAGGTGGTCGTACAAGTTGAAATTGGGCTGGTAACAAAATTACCGGATTTTGTTATCTTCTTATTTACAAGTGGCGTTGTTGAACAGAGACAAAAAAGGCCACGTAATTGTGGCCTGTTACTATTCGTGCAGACTAATTTAGAAGTGATCGGCGTGAAAACGCAGGTGATCGCCAATAAACGACGCTATAAAGTAATAGCTGTGATCGTAACCTTCATGCTGACGCAGGGTCAGCGGATACTGATTCGCTTCAGCAGCGTGTTGCAGCGCCTCTGGTTTAAGCTGCTCTGCCAGGAAACTATCGTCCAGGCCCTGATCGACCAACATTGGCGTGTGCGGCTTGCTGGCATTGATCAGGCACACGGTATCGTGGGCTTCCCAGGCTGCCTTTTCATCGCCCAGATAGGCAGTAAAGGCTTTCTGGCCCCAGGGGCAGTTAACCGGATTGGTGATCGGGCTGAAGGCCGATGCCGAAGTAAACATACCCGGGTTTTTCAGCGCGATGCTCAGAGCACCGTGACCGCCCATGGAATGACCGGCGATAGCACGTTTATCTGAAACCGGGAAGTTCTGTTTGATAATCGCAGGCAGCTCTTTTACGACATAATCGTACATGTGATAGTGGGTTGCCCAGGGCGATTGGGTAGCATTGACGTAAAAGCCTGCCCCTTTACCCAGATCGTAGTTGTCATCGTCGGCAACGTCATCACCTCGTGGCGAGGTATCGGGTGCCACAATGGCTACGCCCAGTTCAGCCGCCACGCGTTGCGCGCCCGCTTTTTGCATAAAATTTTCGTCAGTACAGGTCAGGCCCGATAACCAGTAAACTACCGGCACCTTGGAACCGTTGCTGCATTGTGGTGGCAAATAAATGGCAAAACGCATAGTGCAGCGATTCACTTCAGAGCGGTGGGTATATTGCTTGTGCCAGCCACCGAAGCTCTTATTACAACTGATATTTTCTATTGTCATGATATCTTCCGATGTGCAATGAAAAACCTACCCCGCCACCCTAAAGTGGGTCATGTTACTGGTGGCGGGAGTAGTGATTAAGCGTTGTAATGAATTACGCTACGGATGCTCTTGCCTTCGTGCATTAAGTCGAAAGCTTCGTTAATGTCTTCCAGGGCCATGGTATGGGTAATGAAGTCATTCAGGGCAAACTTACCCGCCAGATAGTCTTCAACAATGCCTGGCAGTTCTGAACGGCCTTTTACGCCACCGAAGGCAGTACCGCGCCACACGCGACCAGTTACCAGCTGGAACGGGCGGGTAGAGATTTCCTGGCCCGCACCGGCGACACCGATGATGACTGATTCACCCCAGCCCTTATGGCAGCACTCAAGCGCTGAACGCATAACGTTAACGTTACCGATACACTCAAACGAATAATCCACGCCACCGTCGGTCATTTCTACGATCACTTCCTGAATCGGCTTGTCGTAGTCTTTCGGGTTAATGCAGTCAGTTGCGCCGAGCTTCTTAGCCAGTTCAAACTTAGACTCGTTCAGGTCGATGCCAATAATGCGACCGGCTTTGGCCATGGTGGCACCAATGATAGCCGACAGGCCGATACCGCCCAGGCCAAAAATCGCAACCGTATCGCCTTCTTGGACTTTTGCTGTTTTGGTTACTGCGCCCATGCCCGTAGTAACACCACAACCCAGCAAGCACACTTCTTCGAGTGGCGCAGTAGGGTTTACTTTAGCTAGTGAAATTTCTGGCAGCACGGTGTACTCAGAAAAAGTAGAACAACCCATGTAATGGAAAATTTCTTTGCCGTTACAGGTAAAACGGGTGGTGCCATCAGGCATCAGGCCTTTACCCTGGGTTTCGCGTACTGCGCTACACAGGTTAGTTTTACCTGATGTACAAAACTTACATTTACCGCACTCAGCGGTGTACAGTGGAATAACGTGATCGCCCACTTTTAAAGAGGTAACGCCTTCACCTACTGATTCAACAATACCACCACCTTCGTGGCCAAGAATTGACGGGAATACGCCTTCAGGATCGTCACCTGACAGGGTAAACGCATCAGTATGACAAACACCTGTGGCAACAATTTTTATGCGTACTTCACCCGCTTTAGGTGGCGCAACCTGCACTTCTTCAATGCTTAATGGTTTGCCGGCTTCCCAGGCCACCGCTGCCTTACAGGTAATGACATCTGCCATATTTCAAGATCCTCTTGGTTTTCTAAAGTTGATTTATTTCAATACATTTATTGTAGACCTGATAGAATTAGTAACAATAGCTGATTTATGTAAATAACCTTTACTATATGGTAATAATCGGAGTGTTATGGCGAATTGGGAAGGTATTAACGAATTTGTCGCTGTGGTTGAGGCGCAAAATTTTACCCTGGCGGCAAAGCGGCTGGGGCTCTCTACCGCGCAGGTTTCGCGTCAGGTAGCAAAACTGGAGAACCGGCTAAGTACCAAGTTGCTTAACCGTACCACCCGTGTAGTGGCAGTTACAGACTCAGGAGAGACCTTTTATCGCCATTGTAAACCTATTCTGGAAGAGCTCACTGCGGCCGAGAAAGTGGTTACCGATCTGCAGGCAAAACCTACCGGTAAGCTAAAAATGACCGCACCGGTGACTTACGGCGAACGAATTATTGCTCCTATTGTGAATGACATTTCAGGGGCGCACCCGGACCTGGAGATCCAGTTAAACCTCACCAATCAACTGGTGGATTTAATCCATGATGGTTACGATCTGGCCATTCGCCTGGGTGAGTTGGAAGACTCTTCCTATATCGCCCGGCGACTCTCCAGCCGCGCCTGGCATCTGGCGGCTTCTCCGGCTTACCTGGAAAAGCGGGGAACACCACACTCATTGTCTGAATTGCCCAACCATCAGTGTATTCTGGGTACCTCAGATAACTGGAAGTTCAGCCGCAATGGCAAGCATGAAATCGTTCGGGTAAAGCCGCGTTTACGCTGTAACAGCGGTGTTGCGCTAATTGATGCGGCGCTTAAAGATCTCGGCATTATCCAGTTACCTGATTACTATATCCGGCCATACCTCGCCTCTGGTGAGCTCATTGAGTTGCTGCCAAACCAGCAAATTGCCCACGAGGGAATATGGGCGTTGTATCCGCCTACCCGCCATTTATCACCTAAAATTCGCATGGTCATTGATAGCCTGGTCGTCGGCATACAAAACCCGTAATGATAACAATTATTATTTGCAATTGGGTTGTGAAGAGGTTACATTTACTGCGTACGTAGTTTTAATAGTGTGTCTCTTAACTCTATTAGAATCCTTTTAGCAGGCCCTCATCCACTGGCCTGCTTTTTTTTGCCTGCGAAAAAAGACCTAAAGTAGGAGATCATCACGGCTAAAAATGACTTAGGCTTAGTTCATCAGTGTTGTTAAACAGGTGAAGTATGCGAGCAGTTATTTTGGTGATGGGGTTACTGTGGCTTATTAGCTTTAATCAGGTCCGGGCCAGTGTGGAATTGTCAGACGATTTTACCAACGCACAGCCCAGAGTGCAGCTCTACATGGCCTATGCCGAATACAAGATGGCCAATTATCCGCTGGCACATGCCATGTGGCAGCAGATAGACGGTGCAGGTAAAGCCGAAGCACTGTTTAATTTAGGGATCCTGTACGAGCAGGGTAAGGGCGTTGAGCAAAGCCTGGTTGCTGCCCGCGATTATTATTTGCAGGCCGCCGAAGCAGGCAGCCGCGCCGGTGCTTATCAGGTAGGTCTGATGGCGCTGGAGCATCCGCAAATGGTGCCGGCAGAGACCGCCAGACACTGGTTAATGGTAGCTGCATTAGATGGAGATGAGGATGCCGGTCGGCTGCTAAAAACGCTCACTAGTGATGAGCCTGACAACAACGATCCCATGCTCAGCGTTAAACGCTTGCTTATGCGCGGTGATAATGAGCAGGCTATTATGCAACTGATAAAGCTTAGCGAACAATCCCCCGCCAATTATGCTGCCATGACCGAGCTCGCCTGGCTGTATGAAACTGGCCTGGCCGTGCCGCGTGATCTCAATAAAGCTGCCGAGCTTTTCTCTGTAGCTGCTGAAGCAGGCAATGCCCGGGCTCAGTATGCACTGTCGGTGATGTATTCAACCGGCGCAGGCAAGCCGGTGGATGCAGAGTTAAGTTTGCAGTGGCTGCAAAAGTCCGCGGCGCAAAACTACAAACCGGCAGTAGAGCAGCTGGCAGCAACTTCAGAAAAAGACAGCTAATTCAATATTTGTTAGTAAGTATGTCTGACTGACCCTGGCTGCGCCATTTAGTGGTAGGCTGGTTAGCATCTGTAGCGAGTATGGTATTAATGATGGAAAAGCTCTTTCTCGGTATCAAAGGTCAGTTGGTTTGCCTCGATAAAGCTTCGGGCAATAAGCTCTGGGCCACTAAACTGAAATCCACCTCTGGTGTCACTAACCTGTTATTTGAAGATGACAAAGTGTTTGCCTATTCAGGTGGGCATTTGTTCTGTGTTGCCGCCAAAGATGGCAAGGTGTTGTGGGAAAATAAACTGGATGGTCTGGGCTACGGCCCGTGCATTATTGCCAGCGAAAACCAGAATGCCTCGTTAATTGCCGATCAGCTTCAGGCTCAGCAGTCCTCTGCGGCCACCGCCGGAGTCATTGCGGCAACAGCGGGTTCGTCGTCAGCCAATGGGTCGGATTAGCCTGTTCCGAAAATGCCCCGCTGAAAAAGTACCACAATTGTGATTAATTTTACCCTTAATTGACCATTGGATAGGTAAAGTCTGCGACCTTAATAACCAGGAATACGTTAAGGAATCGCATGCTCAAAAGCAGAGTAAACCGGCTTACATCCTCTCTGATTGCTGGCCTGGTGCTGGCATTACCTGGCGGCAAAGTGATGGCAGACACCTTAAGTGCTGGTGGTGGCTGGCCTTTCATTATAGCGCCTACTATCACCCTTAAACAGGGCAACAATACAGAGTATTACGTTAATTATAAACTCGGCCTGGACGACGGTTTTACAGCAGGCGTGCAGTGGGCCGAAGGGCATCATGTGTGGGGCGGTTTTATTGGTGCTGTTGGTGCACGCAAAACCGATTTACCCTGCGGTTCAGATCCCGCCAATTGCCCTGCTTTTAATATTGTCATCACCGACAGAAAAACTACCCAGGGGCTAGGCTTGTCTTATGAGTACCGTTTCTTTGGCGTCAAAGAAGGCTGGGCATTAAGGCTGGAAGCCGGATATGGCAAAGCATCCGGTACCGATGCAAAGCGCGTGGATGGCAATGTACAGGTTGTATATCACTTTTAGGAGGACGGAAGACTGTTGAGGTAATCGGTAGCTTCCTGAACTCCGGCTTCGCTGGCTTTTGTAAGCCAGGTCACGCCGGCCGAACGGTCGGCAGGGGCACCTTTACCTTCTATTAACGCGACACCATAATGATATTGAGCCAATGAGGAATAGCCCGCTTCATCATTAGTCATGGCACCGCGCTTAAGCAGGGCCGTGGCCTTTTGCTCATCTCTTGGAACGCCAACACCGGTATCATATATTTGCGCCAGCCAGATCATGGAATACACACTGTTAAAGCGTTCAATGCAATCCTCAAAAATCGCAATGGCCGCATCGTGATCACCCACCTTTTCTGCGGCATAACCATACAAACATTTAATCGGTTTAGTGCTGGCTACAAAGGATTCATAACTTAACTCACTGGTACTCTCGCTGCCATCTTCGTGCTGTGCAGAAACCGGGCGAACAGTGAATAACAGACTAATTGCTGCAATGGCTAAAGAAATGTTTTTCATGGTGACTCCCGGCGGTTAGTTAGCTTCACTTTAAATGACTGATGGAGGGATTAAAATGGTGCTTTAGGAGGGCTTGTTCTGTTGTGAATGGCTCAGTTTTATCTTTTGTCATTAACTTAAAAGACTGATTGTAATCGGTATTTTGTTTTTTTTTGAGGGGCGAAGTGGTATAAACCAGTACTTGATTTTAGTGCTGTATACAGGGATTGTTGTGAAAATTAGTCTTATAATCATTACTTTGCTGGCCATCTGCGCCTATTTTATTTTAAGTCAGTCCGAGTCACCTGACCTGGCGTCAACCAAAAATACACCAATCGAAACAGTGCAAACTTTAACCTTTGTTGAGCCGTCATCCGCTACGCTACGCGCAGAGGGTGATTCCGCTCCTCTGCCTGCTGCTGAATCCCAGCCAGAAGTTATTGTACATACGTTATCCGACCTTGAGTTATTCCTTGGCGGTGAATATGCAGGGGGCATCTTATATGAAGGTGAGCTTTACGACTATCTGATGGGATTGTGGGATCAGACATCGCCGGAAATGACCGAGAATAATTATCAGGTGGCTTTTAGCGAAATAGCAAGCAATGGGAATACAGGCTACCTGATTCACGTTAGTCCCGAGTACACTGAAACGGACCAGCAAAATTTTGAGTACTCCGCTAAACATACAGATATTGAGAGATTAGTATCCTCAACAGAATTTGGCCAGCGCTCAATGGATAAAGAGAGAGTATTAAGCCGCCTCGCGAGTGAATACAAGCCGGACGACATTACCATTGTTAACATGGAGTGCATGGAGAAAAAGTGTTCGGTTTATATAGATGCCGAATCAGACAAAGCATTTAGTGATTTTGCTGATTACGTAGGTGAACATATGGATGCAGCTATCACAAGTATGCAAGGCAAAAAACTAAATGAAGGTTTACTCTGGCTAAGATTTTAGCACTGACTAAAATTGCCAGTAGCCCAGGCGTTTGCGCATTTTAAACTGGCGAATAAGGTTGCGCGGCTTGGGTTTGAGCGCTGGTGGGTAATTAATTTGTTCTGCCACTGCATCGAGAATACGTTGAGAGGCTTTACCGTCCCGTGAGGGATGCACCTTCTGCGTATACTGCTCTATTTCCTGTTGCAGGGAGGTATTTTCAGACAGCGCGGATTGCAGAGCACTTTCCAGCTGCTCCGGCGCGGTAACGTCCATCAGCGGTGACTCGGGCTGCGAATTCCTAAAGGTCACCACGGGCTTGTTTAACAATAAAAACTCAGTGATCACCGACGATGTATCAGAAAGCATGACATCCGCTTTTAATAGCAATGGAATAACGCTCTGTTCTTCTGTAACCGTGAGTTTATCGTGCTGGCGTTGCCGGTAACGTGCCTCAATATCCCGGTCCATCTTAGGATGGAATTTGATGATCCACTGCCAGTCGTGCTTCCGACTTAACTCATCAATGGTATCAATTAACGCTTCTGCGCTGGTAAAACTGGGTGAGAAAGTTGGCGCATAAAGGATCATGGGTTTGGCATTTGGCGCTACTGGCGGGGCAGAGAAAAGCGGGTCCAATTTTGGCCAGCCGGTTTCTTTTACCATAAAGTGCTGATACTGTTTTTGCAGCTCATCAAAGCGTTCAGTGAAAAACGGCCCCTGAGTGCAGTACAGATCAAAACAGTCCCGGATCCGAAAATGGCCTTTCTTCTTCCACTCAAACCCATGGAATACCGCAACCTTTAAACCGGGTACAAACGCCGGTACGATATTACCGGGTACAAACACCGCATCAGGCTTATAGTCAACCACCTCAGCAATGCTCTTAAGGCGGCTTTCACCTTCCTTGAACAAACTGATATTCACCTCGTTACCTTCGATAAACCAGGCACACTGGTCACCGCGCTGATACGCTTCTTGCTGTAACGGCCGAAGGATTTCGAACGAATAATTCTGCGAAATATAAAATAAGTAGCGCACTGATGACGATCTTTTAGGTTAGTTAACTGTTAGCCAGAATGTAGTCTTTAATACGTTCGCTACACTGCCCGTCGGTGGCGCCCACCATGTCCTGGGTAATTTGCAAACGCTGGGGTTCGAGCTTTTCCGGGTTATTCAACGCGCTTTCAATGGCTGCGGGTACCTGCTTAGGCAACGTGGCGCGCGTGCAAAGATCGTGGAACATCTGCAGGTCGGGGTCAAGGCGTTTCTCTAAGCGAAACTTCAAAATGCCCCGATAGCTCCAGCGGGTCTGATAGAAATCACACCATACCACCGGCTTATTCAGAGCGGCATACTCAAAAATGGCTGAGGAGGCATCTGATAACATTACATCGGATATTTGCATAAACGGTATCAGGTTATAGTCTTCCACACCCGCAATATGCACATTTTCATGGGTTGCCCATTTTTTAAATAGCGCGCGTTGCCCTTCGTAGCGTTCTTTGGTCAGGCTGAAATAATGTGGCTTGATAAATACATTATAGTCGGCCAGCAGTTGCGGCAGCGATTCATCGAATTTTTCGATACTTGATGGATAAAAAGTGGGAGCGTAAAGCACCGTGGGTTTATCTGGTGACAGGCCTAATTCATGTAAACAAATAGAAGCGGGGGTGCCATCGAATAAAGGATCGAGCTTAGCGTAACCGGTATCCACAAAGCCTGATTCCGGAAACTTCTCCTGCAACCGCTGTAATCGTTGTTGACCTTCCACAAAGCGCACGTCGAAGGGGAATTCAGATGCCGTGTAGTAAATGGCTTTAGGGCCAATACCATGTAAAACCAGCGCCAGGCGCGCCTGAATCTTCGCTTTCTCGCTCTTACAAAATTGCGGAGGATTACCGAAGAAAATCCAGTCGGCTTTATTTTGCTGGTAAAAAAGGTGAGCGTTTTTGGGCGAGTCCAGGAAGTGATAAGCCATTCCCGCTTTGTGGAGTTCGTTTTTTTTCAGCTCGTCAAAGCCTTCTTCGGGATACAGAACAAAGATACATTCGACCCCCGCGTTAGTTAATTTTTCGGCTACCGGCAGGTATTGAGGCAGGTAATACAGATGCTGTGTATCGAAATAAACGCGAACCAACGAATGACTCCCCAGAAGCATGACTTATTTATAATTATTGCGACAAATGAGTGAAAATTTAAGATATTTGTCATTATTCTTTCATCATAACGACAATTCGTTGTAATGGCTACTTTGCTAAGGAAATGCCACTTTCACTGTGTATCGTTAACCGCAAATAGAGGACGTCGTCACGGAAGAAGTTTCGCAGAAGCTGTCCGGGACGATGGAAAATTTAACTGGAGATCCCGGAAGTTTCGGAGAAACTATCCGGGATCTCCTTGCTAGTCCTGTGTTCTGGAAAAGTAAAAAGTAGTCAGTCTGTTATGGAGGTCCCGGATAAGCCCTTCGGACTTTCCGGGACGACGGAAAATTGAACCTGTCATCCCGGAAGTTTCGGAGAAACTATCCGGGATCTCCTTGGTACTCCTGTGTGCTGGAAAAGTAAAAAGTAGTCAGTCTGTTATGTAGGTCCCGGATAAGCCCTTCGGACTTTCCGGGACGATAAAAACCCTATAGGGTTTTTATCGCATAACACTGATATTTCATTTCAAGGTATTCTTCGATGCCTGCGTGGGCGCCCTCGCGACCCAGGCCGCTGGCTTTAACACCACCAAAGGGGGCGTTTGCAGCCGATATGGCACCGGTATTAACACCTACCATGCCGGATTCTATGGCATCTACCACGCGCTGGGCACGGTGGAGGTCGTCACTGAAGAAATAAGCGGCCAGTCCAAACGGTGTATCATTGGCGTATTCGATTACTTCTTCTTCCGTATCGAAAGGGATTATTGGTACCAGCGGGCCGAAAGTTTCCTCGCAGGTGCACTGCGCTGTTGGCGGAACATTGGTTAGCACTGTTGGAGTATACCAATTGTCGCCGTTTGGCAGGCGTTTGCCCCCGGTCAGCAGTGTCGCACCGTTACTCAATGCGTTGTCCACATGCTCGGTTACCTTGTCGGCACCGGGTGCGTCAATCAGTGGGCCTATGTCCACACCATCGTCGAGCCCGTTGCCTACTTTGAGTGCTTCTACTTTTTTGACCAGTTTGCTCTGAAACTCCTCCAGCACGCTGCGCTGCACATAAACCCGGTTGGGTGAAATACAGGTTTGCCCGGCGTTACGGAACTTGCCTTTCATGAGGCCATCCACAGCAAGGTCGATGTCGGCGTCTTCGAAGACGATAAAGGGGGCATTACCACCGAGTTCCAGCGATAGCTTTTTCACATCGGGCGCGCATTTTTTCATTAACTGCGAACCAATTTCGGTGGAGCCGGTAAACGTAAGTTTGCGTACTATACTGTTCTCGCACAACGCGTCGCCAATAACACTGGCTTTGCCGGTAATTACCTGAATAACGCCTTTGGGAATGCCGGCCTGACTGGCCAGCTCACCCAGGGCCAGAGCCGTAAGAGGAGTCTGGCTGGCCGGTTTGACTATGATAGTACAGCCAGCCGCCAGAGCTGGCGCCACTTTACGGGTAATCATTGCCGCAGGGAAGTTCCACGGCGTAATGGCGGCACACACGCCTACCGGATCGCGGGAAACACGAATTTGCGTGTCGGGAGTACCTGCCGGCAGAATTTCACCATTAATGCGCATGGCTTCTTCGGCAAACCATTTAACATAGCTGGCTGCATAGGCGATTTCGCCTTTTGCCTCGGCCAGCGGCTTGCCTTGTTCTGTCGTCATGATGGTGGCCAGCTCGTCGGTGTGCTCCACCATGAGTTCGTACCATTTGCGGACCAGCTCGCCGCGTTCAGCGGGTGTTTTTTTGCGCCACAGCTTAAAGGCATCGTTGGCTGCCGTTACAGCCTGATTAACCGCATCAGCGTCCAGCTGTGGAATGGTTGCTATCACTTCTCCCGTGGCCGGGTTGTCCACTTCCAGACTGTCTGATGTCGTCACCCATTCTCCGTTGATCAGGCAGGCTTGTTTAAAGATGTCGATATCATTCAGTGTCATAAACGGTGTCCATTTTGGTTAAAAATAAGTGATGTCCCTTACTTTGTACTGCTAACGGTCGGTGCGTAGATCAACTCTGTCTATTCCTCCGGGAAATGCCTAAACGACCGAATACTGGCAAGAGAAGACTCCCACAGGCACTGACTGGCGGTAAAAATATGCGCGTCGGGTTGCTTTGTCGGAGGCGAATTAAGGCTGCCGGCAGGCACTACGGCGGTGAGGTTGTCCGCCATTACATGGGGCAGAGCAGAACCGCAGGTTGCACAAAAACTTCTGGCATGTCGGGTTGAAGGAAGCTGGAAATGACGGATATGTTCTTTACCCGTGAGCCAGGTAACAGCGTCTGCGTTGATAAACAGGTTAGCGGCAAATGCAGAGCCGGTATCTTTCTGGCAATGCTGGCAGTGGCAGATAAAAAAGTGGTCAAAATTGTCGGCTACCGTAAAGGTGACCGCTGTACATAAACAACTGCCTTGTATAGCCATGCGCTTCTCCGTAAGGGGAATAATAAGACTAATTAAAGCATATTTTAAGAGGGTCCGGGGTAACAGGGGGGGAAGGTGATACCGACTCTGACCTGGAGGAACAGAGCCGGTATAGCCTGACGATTAAGCTAAGACGGTTTTCAGAGCGCTGACACAGGCATCGGTTTCATCGGGAGTACCCACGCTGATGCGTGACCACGAGTCATAACCAGGCCAGGTTCTGCCTACCACTTTAACCCCTTGCTCGCGCATTTTGGCGGCAAATTGATCGTGTGGCATGCCGGTATCCACGTAGATAAAGTTACCTTGTGGGTTTTTCGCGTATGGGCGGCCTAACTCTTCTGCTACGGCAGTTAGCTTGGCGCGCTCGGTCGCTACGCGCTCACGCATGGTGTTAAGGTTTTCGTGGTCGTCCATGCTTGCCATACCGGCAACCAGACCAAGGTAGTTAACCCCACCCATACGCAGTTTGCGGCCGATAACCTGAGCCTGTTCGGCAGGCATAATGGCGTAGCCAAGACGTTGACCCGCCATGGCGTGAATTTTTGAGAAGGTGCGGCAAATAACCACATTGTAACCTTCAGCAGCCAGGCTCGACTGAACATTTCCAGGGTATCCCGCTGACATTTCGATATAAGCTTCATCAATGAATACCTGAGTCTTTTGCGATACGCGTTTGGCAAAAGCGTTCAGTTTGGCTGGATCCAGCTCGCGGCCGGTTGGGTTATTCGGGTTACAGATATAGACCGCAGTGGTATCTTCGGTAACAGCCGCTTCAATAGCGTCCAGGTCGAAATCCATGTTGGCATCCAGTGGTACGTAAGTCACATCTGCACCCATAAATTCCGCGCCACGAGGCACGCCTTCGTAAGTGGCCATAGAGGTAACCAGCTTGCCGCCATTTTGTGTGATCCAGTCGGCGTAGCCAAACAGGATAGGCGATGAGCCATTAGTCACCACAATCTGATCCACCGAAACGCCTTCTTGTTTGGCTATTTTTTCTTTTAGTACTGACGTGGTGGGATCGGCATAGCGACACAGGTTATATAGTTCGCCTTGCATGGCTTCTACTGCTTTGGCAGACGGGCCAAAGGCATTTTCGTTCGACGATAATCTGATTAATCCATCATTCAGATTGGGCGTGGCAGACGGAAAGTGTTCAGTCTTCATGCCCGCTGCGTTGAGTTCTTTAACCCCGGAATCTACGCAGGCGGCCAGGGCTGTTGCACCGGCTCCAAGTCCAACTGCTTTTAACCATTTACGGCGTGAGGAATCCACTGGTGGCATGTTTTGGATATCAGATTTCATAGGTCAGGTCACTCTGTCTTCAATATATAAAGTATACGGAGTATCCACATTAAAGGGTATTTGAGGTTGATGCAATAGGGTAATTTAAACGATTAAATCAGTGAGTTGGGTTGGTATATTGGATTGAGGTATAAGCAGAGGTTGAGCAAACTTTTTAAAATGTACCGGTTTTTCATACGCCCTGAGAGGCAATGTTGTTGCAGTAATAAGAGGGAAAGTAGTTATTTGAACGTCGCCTGAAACGCGTTCAAATAACTAAAATTAGAGATGAAATGTTCAACTCAGCTGGTTAGGATCAGTGTAGGTACTGCCAACCCGCCAAGTAGCCACAATACTGACAGGAGCGACAGACTGAGCATGATTTTATCCTGTAATGACATTTCGCTACTACCACCACGATCGTTCATCGCCTTTTTATGTTGCCAGTAAAAGTACCCCAGCACTGTTGTCACCACTAAAAAGGCTATGTTCAGATAAAACTGGTAGTTAAGTTTAAAGAACTCCCGTTGCTCCGGAGACATGGCGTCACCAGATGAAGGTAGCGCATCAAATGCGAGCAGTGCGTAGTGCATTCCAACCGCACAAACAATAATCGCAGTGAGCATCAGAGATAACTGATATAACGCCATTTTCCAACCATAGTATTTGGCATTGATCCGCAGCACAGGCAAAACCACTAGATCGGAAAAAATAAAAGCCATAACCCCGGCAAACGCCACGCCCTGATTGAATAATACCGCAGCAAGTGGGATATTCCCCATCGAGCCGATAAAGGTAAAAAACGCGGCAAACGGGGCGATGATAGCCTGGGTCAGCACTGCCAGAAACCCAGGGTTAGCCTGGTTATCGGAGCCCACTCCAATGAACAGGGCTTCAAAAAAGCTGGTAGGAACAAAAGCAGAAATGATGCCTGCGACGGTAAAGCCTATGAGGACATCCTTCCAGACCATTTGCCATTCCATGTAGTACTTCATGGATATTTTTTGCCAGCCTTTTTGGGATGTAAGAGTTTCCTTGGCCGATGCCTTGTCATTCTGTTGTTCGTTTTGCTCGTCGAGTCGTTGCCGCGCCTGCTCAATCAGCCGTTTGGGTCTGGTCAGTTTTATCAACAGCCAGCAGATTAAAATCAACAGAATACCGCCCACGTATTCTCCGAATACAAATTGCCAGCTAAGGAATACCGCAATAACCATCCCAAGCTCAATGACCAGGTTGGTCGAGGCGAGCAGAAATGCCATGGAGGGAGCTAACCCTGCTCCCTTCTTGAACAGGGTTTTAGTGGTTGCTAAAGCAGAAAAGCTGCAGGAACTCGAGATAAATCCAAAAAAGGTGCCCAGCAGCATACTTTTAGGGCCGTCCTCTCCCATTACCTGTTGCATTTGCTGGCGGGTAACAAGCACCTGAATAACACTACTCACAAAATAACCCAGGATAAATGCCCACAGAGCCATCCAGAAGAAGCCGATGGAGGTGAGTGCTGCGCTATGCCATTGAGTCAGAAAATCTGTCATGCAATCCCCTTGCTGATGTGCTGATAACGTGTCAGTTACCTAACTTCAACGCAAACAGCACAAAAAAAGTTTACTTCGGTCTGAGAGCTGTAGATGTTAATCCTCTGGCGGTAGCATGGTCAGAACCGCTTTTTCATTATCTGACAGAGTCGTTGAAAGCCAGTCAGCGTCATCGCTGCACGAGGGCAACTGCTGACCTTGCGTATAACGTTCGCGCAACGTATCAAGTACTTTGGGGTGGATATAGTATTTCTCACACACTGCCGGGGTATTACCCAGTGTTTCTGCCACCAGTTTTATCAGGGTCGCGGTAAACTTGCGGCGCGGGTGTTCAGCAATCAGCGCTGCTGCCTCATGGGCTTGTTGTGCCGCCAGTCGGGTGCCCGTCCAGGTGCGAAAGTCCTTGGCAGAAACAGCCATTATGGTGAGAGAGTGAAGGTACTCATTCACATCGTCACTGAGCAAATCCTTCCATTGCCCGCCTTGTTTGTAACGTAAAACCGGGTAGCCAGGGCGGGCTGCGCTATCACAAATCAGCTGTGAGGCGGTTGGGTCGCTGATATCGATATGCCGGGTTTTGCCATGCTTGCCGGTGAAGTGAAAGGCGAGTTCTTCGCCTTCCTGTTCCAGATGTTTGCGGCGAAGCGTTGTCAGTCCAACCGTACCATTTTCCTGCTGATAGGCGCGATTGCCAATGCGAATGCCGGTTCTGTCGAGCAGCATCACCGCCAGAGCGCAGGAACGTTGCAGGTCCCATTTTTCGTGACTTAAGTGTTGCACATAGGTCTGACGGATCTGTGGCAGTACCCGGGCAAACTGTTTCAGGCGGGCGAACTTTTCAGCCTGCTGCTGAGCTTCCCACTGCTGATGATAAATATATTGCTTGCGCTGACGCTGGTCGTAACCAAAAGCCTGCACCTTAGACTGTTCACACAAGCTAATGCGAACATCCTGCCACATAGGGGGAATGACCAAACCTTTAAAGCGCTTGAGCAACGTTTGTTCGGTAATTTTTTCGTTATCAGTCAGCAGATACTGAAAACCTCGCCCGCGCTTACGCCGGGTCACATGAAAACTCTCACATTCGTGGATGTCTTCGCCACTGTTGGTGGCCACGGCGCAGCAGTATTGCTTCACGCTGATTGGCGTTGGTCGGTTACGCATAAGTCCTTGTGGTCTGAATGGTTATCCCTAAGCTTGTACGGTCAGACTGTGAAGAGGTTCAGAATTATCAGGGAAGGCGGGAAGTAAGGCAGAAGGTTGGGTCGCAGCCCGGCTGCTGTGACCCACTATGAGTGATTACAGCGAGGCGAAGTAAGCAGAGAGATTGGCAATATCTTCATCTGATAGCGGTTTAGCCATCATGCCCATCATGGGATCTTTTCGTACATCAGCACGAAAATCCTTTAGCTGCTTTTCCAGATAGGCGGCTTTCTGGCCGGCCAGGTTAGGCCACATAGGGCTGGGACTGATCCCCGCCGGACCATGACAGGCGGCACATTGTCCTGACAGTGCTTTACCTTTTTCGATATCTGCTGCAGCAACTGAAAAATTAGCTAGCGTGAGAGTAAAGGCCAAAGCGCCAAGTGATACTATTTTTTTCATTTTTCTAACTCCAAAAAAGCACAATGCTTAAGATTGAGTATCGTACATTTCTTGTAAAAAAAAAGTAAAATAACTAATGGCGATTTTGGTTATACGTTCGAAGAGATGGTGTTTGGAGTATTTGGCATGCGCTACAAAAAAAAGCGGCGCCAGAAAGGCGCCGAACATGAAAACACAAGGTGAGGGAGGTGTTATTCGCTATCGAATAAGCGCCCACCTATTTCTATCTTACGTGGCTTCTTAGCTTCTGGGATCACTCTTTCCAGATCAACATGTAATAAGCCGTTTTCCAGGTCGGCCGCGAGTACTTTTACGTGGTCGCCAAGCTGGAATTTGCGCTCGAAGTTGCGCTCGGAAATGCCTTTATGCAGGAACTTCCGATCTTGTTTATCGGCGTCGCTGTTTTTAGTGCCAGTGATCGACAAGGTGTTGTCTTCGACAACAATATTGATGTCGTCTTTGCTAAAACCGGCAATCGCCATGGTAATTCGGTATTTGTCTTCCGCCAGTAATTCAATGTTGTACGGCGGGTAGGTGCTTTGCTTTTCTGCACGGCTGGCAGCATCAACTAATGATGCAAGATGATCAGAACCAATGAATGAACGGTAAAGTGGAGATAGATCGATAGAACGCATAGTCATATCCTTTACTAAGCAATATGTTTAAAAGTTAAGTGCCCCGATAATCGGCGGCGGTGTTGTCGGCCTTACTGTTAAGCACCGATAATTCTAAAGTAGGGCCGGGTTACATTTATTCAAGGCAAAAATTTAAATTTTTTTCGACCAGTTTGCCAAACCCTACGAGAAAGGGCCTCACTGCTTCAGGCCAAAGCCTGATAGCATGGTCAGTATTAACCTATCTAAGTCGTTTTGTTTAAGGGATATCACATGTCTTACCGACCTTTTACCCGTCAGGTCCAATCGGTTCGCCTGGTCATTGTTGCTGTGCTGCTGGTGGTTACCACGGCGTGTCAGAATACATCGTCTCCTAGTGCCGCTGCTTACGGACCAAAGTTTGCTGAGCATGACCAGGGCTTTACCGCGGTTGTGGTGGCTTATGCACCAGAGATGGAGGGGATTCTGGGGCGCATCGAAGCCGATCCCAATGCCAGCATCACCCAAATGGTGACCTACAAGGGAATCAAATACCGCATTGGTAAATATCATGATGAACCAATTTTGATTTTTGCTACCGGCATGAGCATTGCCAATGCGGCGATGAGTATGCAAATGGCGTTTGATTATTTCCCGGTTAAGCAAGTGGTGTACATGGGGATTGCCGGGGCAGTGAATCCGGAGTGGCAGCCCGGTGACGTGATTGTGCCTGAGCGTTGGTATTACCACGACGAGAGCGTGTATGCGAATCCGGATCCGAACAATCCCGGCGAATCGGTGTTACCAGCCTATTATGCGCGCTTTATGGCCGAGCAACCGGCTCGTAAAGCGGCCGACCCGCATTATCCAGACTATAAGCCGTTCCATTTTGTGCATCCCGACGAAGTGTTAATCATTAAAGACGGCATGGATAAACCTCAGGATACTGCATATTTTTCAGCATCGCCCCGTTTATTGAGCGCAGCTGAAAGTGCCATGGCTAAAATGCCGGCGCAAATGATCCTCGGCGAACGCAAAGCGAAGTTAAGCGTTGGTGGTAACGGTGTTACCGGCTCAGTGTTCCTCGATAACCGCGAATACCGCAAATGGACCCGCGAAGTGTTTAATGCCGAAGTCACCGAAATGGAATCCACCGCGGTTGGCCAGGTGTGTACGGTTAACGAAGTCGACTGGGTGATTATTCGCGCCATCAGCGATCTGGCCGGTGGCCAGGAGGGCGTTAACGTAGAGCATATTTACGATAAAGAAGTTTCCCGGGTAGGCGCTAATGTGTTGTTCGCCGTGATGGATGAGCTGGCGACACAATAATGAAGCGCCTGTTCTGCTCTTTGTTGGTATGGATGTGCGCCATAGTCCCGGTGGCAGTTAGCGCACAAATCAGCGAACCGGTCGGCAATCCGTTCGGCAAACCGGTCGGCAGTCCAAGCGGAAGGCAGGCACTGGCCCGAAGTTACGCTGAAATTGTCGGTCGGCTGGCATTAACCGATAAGTTATTCGCGGCGATGACTGAGCAGTGTGATACCAAAGTTGCCATGCCCACCCAGTCTTATTCGGCTATCGATTACGCACTGCGGATGCAAACCAATATGAGCTTCTTTCAGTGGCGCAAGCAGTTTAGCGACCCTGCTCAGGAAGCTAAACTGGTAGAACAACTGATGAGCAGCACCCTTACCGATATCGGCGGCTGTGAAGAGAGCGCAGTTCAGCAATGGTTTGCCGGGATGCTGCAAAATATGTTGCAGCCCTCTATTGAGCAGTTAACCGAATTGCCGGATTTGCTGGGTATATCGCGGGATAAACCGGATGAAGAGCAACTGGTAAGGGTGTTTATTCATCAGCTAGCTCGTTACAAGCAATTATCGGTAGCCGAAATTCGCGGTCTGGCCATGGCGCTGGAAAGTGGTATGTACCGCTACAGCATGATTGCCTTTACTAATCAGATCACCAAAGACTACCCGCAATCGGTAGCGCTCCGGGAGTATGTATATCAACAGACCAATACGGCCGGTGATTTATACGAACTGGCCGACAGCCTGCGCTTTACCGACCGCGAAAGAGCAGTAATCTTGTTTGGTGAGGCGGCTGAGCAGGGAAATTTTGTTGCCCAGCGTTGGTATGGCAACTACCAGGCCTGTGTGGGGAATACTGAACAAGCCCTGCTGTGGCTTAATAAGGCCAGGCAAAATGAGCCTGATGAAGCCTCATTTATCGACGACATTATTAGCGAAATTAAGGAACTGGGCGAACCAACAAATTGTCTGGACGGCTGGGTTTACTAAAGGAGAAATGCACATGTCTGACACGTTTTATTCCTATCAGTTAAGTAACGGCCACGGGCTGCCTCACGACCCTTTTAAAGCCATAATAGCGCCGCGACCCATAGGCTGGATTGCTTCTGAAAATCAAAGCGGTATTGCCAATCTGGCGCCATACAGCTTCTTTAATGCCTTTAATGGTGCGCCGCCAATTATTGGCTTTGCCAGTGTTGGCTTTAAAGACAGCGTAAGTAATATTAAGACGACCGGTGAATTTTGCTGGAGCCTGGCAACCCGGGAACTGGCTGATGCTATGAATGCCTCCAGTGCTGGCGTGGATCCTGAGATAGATGAATTTGAGCTGGCCGGCTTGCAAAAGCGATCATCTAAGTTGGTCAGGGTGCCCCATGTTGCCGCCAGCCCGGCTTCCATGGAGTGTAAGGTTACCCAAATCATTCAACTCAATGACATGCACGGTGAGGCTTGCGATACCTGGCTGGTACTCGGTCAGGTGGTGGCGGTGCATATTCAAAATGCGTATTTAAACGACGGCGTGTTTGATACGGCTGGGGCTAATTCGATTATGCGGGCCGGTGGGCCCGGCGATTACTTTGGTGTGTCGGCAGAGGCAAAATTCTTTATGGGGCGGCCTTAGTCCCCGCCTTTGCATAAACGGTTACGGCCGCTGTGTTTTGCCTGGTAGAGCAGTTCGTCAGCGGCCTGTACCAGCGCCTCAACAGACTGCTCGCCGTTACCGGCTACTGCCCCCATACTGAATGTGACGGTAAGTTTATGTTCACCGGCAGTTATTTCGCGGATTTCTTCCTGCATACGGGTAAACAGCCCGTCTACTGCATCAAGGCGGGTATTGGTCATGATGATAAGCCACTCCTCACCGCCCCAGCGCCCGAGTCTGTCCTGCTGGCGGATCAGCGCATTGGTGCGTCGGGCAAACTCGGTTAACACTATATCGCCGGCATCATGACCGTGGGTATCATTGATTGTTTTAAAGTGATCGATATCAGCCAACGCCACCACGAAAGGCTGGCCAAGCTGTTTGCTGCGATCTGCCACCTGTCTGGCAAACAGCTGAATCGCCCGGCGATTGAGTACCTGCGTCAGACCATCGGTATTGGCGAGTTTTTCAAAATGGACTGCTGCCCTACGCTTTTTAACAAACAGTAAGGTGAGTACTGTCAATGCCAGAATGGCTGATACCAGAGCCAGCAGATAGATGAGTCGCTGCTGATTTTGCTGCTCAGCTGCCAGTGCCTGTAAACGGGATTGCTGGCGAGCCTGCTCAAGCTCCCTGGCCTGGCTAACCATCTGAAAGCCGGCGTACTCTCTGGCCAGCGCGTTATTGCGGGCAAGTTCCTGGTTCAGCGCGACGGCCTGCTGCAGTGTTGCTGAAGCCTGTTGCCAATCCTGGCTGGCAGTGGCTCGTTCTACCTCTAGCTTAAGTACCGGCAATTGCTCTTTGAGGCTGAACTGTTCAGTGGAAAAAGCCAGAAGCTGTGCGGCGGTATGTGCCGTAAGTTGATGCTCTGCTTCCAGCAGATATAAACGAATTAGCACAGCATTTGCATCTAACTCCCTAGCCAGAATATATGCTTCTTCGAGCATTGTATGTGCAGCCTGTTGGCCATTATCTTCCAGCGCCTGGCGAACTAATGCTTCCAGAGCGTGCAGTTTTACCAGTGTTTGCGGCAGAGCTGAGTAATCATTAAGCACAGCAAGGGTGTCTTCAAGCTGTTGCCGGGTTTGCGGGATATGCCATAACAGCGATGCTGCGCGAACCCGAACGTAATGAGCAGGATGCGTAAGTAATGGTAGCAGTAATTCCCTCACCGACTGATAAAACTCTATCTCGTAATGAATATCGGCAACCGCCAGGTTGATAGCCGCCATATCATCGGCGGCGTTCAGAGCCGCGGGAAGAAGTTCTGTGCTAATAATGTGGCTAATCGACAAGGCTTGTTTGTATTCGCCGGTATGCAACGAATAAAGGGCCATCAGGTGGTAATAAGCTGCCTGTTGCCGGCGAGGCAACGAAGTGAAATCCTTTAGCAGTAACCGGTTAAACGCCTGTTGGGCTGAATCCCCGTTGTTACGGCGATGGATAAAAGTAAACAAGGTTGCCGCATCGGCAATAACCTCAATGTCAGGCGACAGAGTACTTGGGCAATGTTGAGCAATATCATTGCTGATTACCTGTACTTCACTTAGATGCAGAGAATCCAACGCGGCCGTTAATTTGCTGGCGTATTGTGACGCGGTTAAACACTGCGAGGTCGTAGTCTGGGCGGTAGCCTGATTGCTAAGCAGCGCCAGTGCAGCAAAAACAAAACAACCAAATCGCAACAAAGCTCTCTCCGTTGGGTACCGTTTACTTAATTGTCCTGATGACTCTTATAGTGGCCGTCGCCAGCTTCACTTCTGCAAGAAACAAGGTCAGTGCTGAAATTAACAATAGCATTGTCAGAATAAAAAGGGTGACAACCAGCACATTAAGTTTGACCTGCCATAACTCCCCGGCAAATAAACTCATTATCACGCCACACACCATTACCGCTGAAGCAGTACAAAAACCGATGGACCAGTTGATTAACTTAACCCGGCGCCACAACAAAATGATCTCCCGGCGTAAGCGAGTGTTTTGCTCTGCTTCTGTCTGACTGTTCATTTCTTTTTCGGCAGAACGAACCCTATCGGTAATACGCCCAAGCCGCCCGGACATGACGTTAAGAAAGCCGGCAATACCAGCGAGTAAAAATACCGGGGCGACGGCAATTTCAATCAGGGTCGACAGTGAGGGGATCAGAGCTTCCATATTTTTTAATTTTAAGCGCACAATTTCGCCTTTATACCACAGAAAAGCAGACGGTTGGCAGTCCATAGTGCGGTGAGCTTAAGCGGCTATGGTAATCAGGCTTTGATTCGCTTAGCACAGTAGTCATAATGCACCCCCACACCTGGGATGAAACACTCTGTCGGCTTGCTGGCAGCTCAACAGTGAAAACGGAAGAATATGGAAAAATTAACCGACGCGGGCGACTATTTTGAAGACACCTTTAAAGGCCTGGTATGGACCGAAAAGCGGCTATCCGGCACAAGCTTTGAAGAATGTGAATTTATCGACTGCGATTTCTCCGCTTGTCAGTTTCAGGGTTGCAAGTTCACTCACTGTGATTTTAAGCGCTGTAATTTAAGTTTAGCGGATTTTTCTAACAGCCCGCTTTTTGCCTTATCGTTCAGTGATTGCAAGCTGGTAGGCGTAGACTGGACCAAAGCGGACTGGCCGCAATATTACCGTGACTTTGAGCTTAAGTTTCAGCGTTGCTTACTTAACGACGCGTCCTTTTACGGCCTCACGCTGAATGAACTGGTACTGGATGAATGCAAAGTGCATGATGCCGACTTCCGCGAAGGTAATTTTACCGACAGCCAGATGACAAACTGCACATTCGATCGCAGTTTGTTTATGCACACTAATCTTGAGCGCGTTGATTTTAGCGATTCGACCGGGTGTTCCATCGATGTGCTGGCTAACGAGCTCAAAGGCGCCACCTTTTCCAGTTTTGAGGCAGTGCACTTACTCGAGTCCTTAGGCATAGTGCTGGTGGATTAGGAGAAGCCCTGGGAGCGTTAAAGACTGCATATCCAAATATTCGCCGCTTACAGGTATAATGCCGGCAAATCTGTATTAGAGGATCTCATATGGCTACCGCTGCCGCAGTACACATTCTGGTAAGAACCGAAAAAGAAGCACTGCTACTTTTAGCCCAGCTCAAAAAAGCCAAGGGTAAAAACTTTGCCGCCCTGGCCCGTAAGTTTTCAATTTGCCCCTCTGCCAAACGCGGCGGTGACTTAGGTGAGTTTAAACGTGGCCAGATGGTTAAGCAGTTCGACGACGTGGTATTTAAAAAAGACATCCTCACTATCCACGGCCCGGTAAAAACCAAGTTCGGTTATCACCTGATCAAAACCCTGTATCGCAACGACTAAAGCATGGCGCTAACCATCCGCGAAATTGACTGGCAGGATACATTGTCAGTCAGGCATCAGGTGCTGTGGCCCGATAAACCCGTCTCGTTTTCCCGGGTCGATGGAGATGAGACTGCTACCCATTACGGTGCATTCACCGATGGGAAACTGGTTTGTGTGGCATCTATTTACCTGAGCGAAGATAGCGCCAGACTAAGAAAGTTTGCAACGCTGCCAGACTATCAGGGTAGGGGAATTGGCAGTAAGGTACTTGCAAAGGCCATAGAACAACTCAAACAACAAAATATCAAACGCTTCTGGTGTGACGCCCGAACGACGGCAACGGCTTTCTATCACAAATTTGGCCTGTCAGTGGAAGGCCGTGAGTTTGTTAAATCAGGGGTAAGTTACTTCCGCATGAGCGTTAGCTGGCCCGATATCAACTGACTACTGAACAGTAAAATATTTGCCCCGATAGTCTCACTCAATACGTCCCCCTGGAAATCGCTATGCACTGCGATAATGCAGCCTGACAAACTTGTCATGTGGCTTGCCATTATTGGCAGTTAACTTTCCATGCAGATGTAAATAAAATGTTGAAAGTGCGGCAGTTTTTACTCTGAAATTAGCCAAAACAGTGACTTTATACCAAAAATATAAGCTGCTTTTGGTATTCCTTGAACAGGCATAAAGGTTGCTTTGAAGTATGAGTTTCTTCTTCATTATTTTCGGATACTCATACTATGGATATTAAAAAACTCGTCCTGGCCGTCATGATTGGCGGCGTGACCACCACAGCAATGGCGGTGGATAAAAACGCGGTACGCACTCAGGCTAAAATGATGCACGGACCTATCCCGGCAACCATGCCTGGCGCAGAAGTGGATACGCCGGCATTAATCGATTTGGGTGAGCGCCTGTACTTCGAAACGGCGTTATCAGCTGATGGCAGCCAGTCATGCAATACCTGTCACCGCATCGATGGTGGTCGGGGCGGCGTCGATAACGAGGCTACCTCACTCGGGGTGAAAGGGTCTCGTGGCGATCGTAATTCGCCGTCCGTGTGGAATGCAGGTTTTCATGTGGCGCAGTTTTGGGATGGCCGTGCTGCGGACCTTGCCGCTCAGGCCAAAGGGCCTATTCTCAACCCGGTAGAAATGGCGGTAGCTGATGAGCAAACGGCGGTAAGCAACCTCAAGGAGGAAGGTTACGAAGCATTGTTTGCAGAAGTTTTCCAAGGCGAAGCCGAGCCACTTACCTACGACAATGTGGCTAAAGCGATTGGCGCTTTTGAGCGTACGCTTATTACCGTGGACCGCTTTGATAAGTTCCTGGCCGGCGACGATACCGCCATTACCGAAACCGAACTGAAGGGCTATCAGACCTTCGTGCAGTCAGGCTGTGCTTCCTGTCACAATGGTGCGCTGTTTGGTGGTTCCATGTACATGAAAATGGGTCTGATTAACGCCTACGAAAACACCCACGATCTGGGACGTTTCGCGGTAACCAACAACCCGGCTGATAAATATGTATTTAAGGTGCCAAGCCTGCGTAATATCACTAAAACCGCGCCCTATTTTCATGACGGAGCGGTAGCCGAGCTGAATGAGGCGGTTGCACAAATGGCATGGATGCAGTTAGGCCGTAAGCTGAGTGATCAGGAAGTGTCTGAAATCGTCGCTTTCCTGGGGGCGCTGGAAGATACCCATACCATCACGGTTAAGTACTTAAACAGCGGTGCTGAGGTTGGTCAGTAAGGTTTAAAGTAGCTCCCTTCAGGGAGCTACTTTACTTCTCTAGCCAGCGAGTCGGCGATATCAGGTTTGGCTCGTCTGGTCTTCTTGGCTTTTTTCAGTGGCGGGCACAAGTCGTCATTATTGTAATAAACAATACACTCCAGACACTGCACACATTCGTTATAGTCTACTTTTCCTTCGGGTGTAATCGCCTTGATGTCGCACTTGTGATAGCACATGGTACAGGGCTTGCCGCACTCTTTGCGGCGGGTTAACCATTCAAATTTGTGGAAGTAGCCAAGTACTGCCAGTCCGGCACCTAACGGGCACATGTAACGGCAATAGAATTTATTAATAAACAATCCGAGCCCGAGCAATACCAGGGTGTAGAGCACAAATGGCCAGTAGCGCACAAAATGCAGGGTAATGGCGGTTTTAAACGGCTCTACTTCGGAGAGCACTTCGGCAGCCGACAGAGAATAATAAGAGGTACCGGCCAGGCCGATTAAAATAGCGTATTTAATCCACCACAGGCGGCGGTGCAGGGAAAAGGATATTTTGTACTGGCGAATGCGGAAGCGCTTAGCGACCCAGCCCACCATTTCCTGCAGGGCACCAAAGGGGCATAGCCAGCCACAGAAAATTCCGCGCCCGACAATAAATAAGCTGATAAAGACGTAAAGCCACAGGATAAACAGCACTGGATCCATCAGATAGACCTGTAAATCAAAGCCATTGATAAAGCTTTGCAGAATAGGGTAGATGTTAACAATCGATAGCTGCCCCTGGGCATACCAGCCAATAAAGAACAGGGTGAAAAACATAAAGCCCCAGCGCACCTTACGAAATAGTACTTCGTTGGCAGACAGCTTATGCTGGAAGGCAAAGATGGCAGTAACGGTAATCAGGCTAAGCACTAAGATTGTGATGGTATGCCAGCGCATTTTCCATACTCTTACCCATGCCGGTAGTGGCTCTTCCATTACTTCTACTTCGGCGATATCAAACAGGTTTTCTGGCAGAGCATAGTCGTTGGAAAACTGCGCCTGTTGTTTTATAAGGTGATTCTTCGCCACCTCGATATTCAGATTCAGCTGCATTGGCACACTGGGATTAAAGCCTGATTGTGTATTAACGGCGAACAGCTGCAAATCTTCTGTAGCGACAATATCGCCCTTTAGCGCCTGTGGCTCGAAACTAAAAAAGTTGAGGTCGCGCATGGCGAAGGGCAATTCATTTTGCGTCAGGCTTACCTGGCTGGGTACCGTGCCGGGCTTAAAGTCGGCATCGAGGTAGCTGAAGTAGCCTTCCGACATCACCATAAACGCCTGCTCATTGGGCTTCAGCATTGATTGCAGACGGTTAAAGGCGTCTTCACCGAGCAAATTTCGACCGATTAGCGGTGAGTTCAGGTACGCGTAATACACCGTGAATGTATCGTTAAAGTCAGTGTCGAAGGTCTCAGACGGGTAATCATCCAGGTCGCTGCCGAGTGCACCCTCAAAGCTCTCGCGACTGATTTGCCACTGCTTCAGGTAACCTTTTTCCAGCAGTTCAGAGGTTGAAAGCGGTTGGTAGTTATCCTGTTTCGCGGTAGCCGCTGGCGCACTGGCAAAGCCGGTGAGCTTGTTTCTGGCAACCTGTAGCGCAGAGAGTAATACCGTGTCACTCATAACAATTACCGACACGGTGGCTTTAGTCACGCCGTCTACGTGCACGGTGTTGTCGTTCGGATTTGTGTCGTTAGACGCGCTGTCGACGATGACGCGTTTAGACACGTTCTGACCAATGTACTGGTCGAGAAATTTCAGCATGGGTTCTGGCCCCAGGCCGTGTAAAAAAATAGGTTCGTGATGGTGCAGAATATCGATGCCGACAATATTGCCTTCCACATCGATGCCTATCAGCAGGTTAATGCGGTCGCCTGAAAAGCCGGGTAACTCTACCAGGTCGTTACTTTGAAAAGCGTAACCAAGGAGTTCCTGTAACTGATAAACGGGGTAAACGGGATAGTCGGCTTGCTTTTCGCCAATCACCGTGGCTTTGGGAAACAGTTGCTGAATGCGCTGGGGAGTAATACTTTCTTCGGCGTGGCTGACAGAACAAATACCGCAGCAAATAACTAACCAAATACCGAGAACAAATGCGAAACGTTTCATTGGGCTCCCTGCAATGGGTGGGGCAAGTAGCGATGACTAAACTACCTGCCCCGAGGAGAAAAAACGCGACAAACCCGGTGGGACTAAAACGGTTTGTCGCGGTGCCTCTTAGCTACGAGGCAATTTGAACGTCCAGACAGTACCACCCTGGTTAATGTCTTTAACTTTCTTGGCAACTTCACCACCCCACAGAGGAACGGCGCCACCCCATCCAGATACGATGCTCAGGTATTGCTCACCGTCCTGTTCCCAGGTGATTGGCGAACCAACGATACCTGAACCAGTATTGAACTTGTAAACCACTTCACCAGTTTTGGCGTTGAAGCCGTACAGGTAGCCTTCAGGTGTACCGGTAAATACCAGGTTACCCGCAGTGGCTAACACACCGCCCCATAGAGGCGCGTTGTTTTTGAATTCCCAAACCACTTCACCGGTTTTAGGGTCAACCGCTTTAAGTGAACCGATGTGGTCGTAGATAGGTTTGATAGTGAAACCAGAACCTAAGTACGCAGCCCCTTTTTTGTAGTTAACCGGCTCATTCCAAATGTCCATGCCCCATTCGTTTGAAGGCACGTAGAAAAGACCTGTATCCTGGCTATACGCCATAGGCATCCAGTTTTTACCACCTAAGAATGAAGGTACGGCCCATACAGTTTTACCTTTTTTGCCGTCTTCGCTTTCAGCCGGGTTGCCAGGACGCATATCGTCGTCATAAATCGGACGACCATTTTTGTCCAGACCTTTGGCCCAGGTGATGCCGCTTACAAATGGGAAGCCACGAATGAAGTCGCCATTTTCACGGTTCAATACATAGAAGAAGCCGTTACGGTCAGCGGTTGCAGCCGCTTTAACTGTTTTGCCTTTGTCTTTGTAGTCAAACGCGATTAATTCGTTAACACCGTCGAAATCCCAACCATCGTGAGGTGTGGTCTGGAAGTGCCAAACGATCTTACCGGTGTCAGGGTCGATAGCCAGACGCGAAGAGCTGTACAGGTTATCACCAGGACGTAAGTGAGAGTTCCACGGCGCAGGGTTACCGGTACCCATAAAGATCAGGTCCTGATCCGGGTCGTAAGTGCCGCCTAACCAGGTTGCTGCACCACCGGTTTTCCACAGGTCGCCAGTCCAGGTTTTGTTTGCTTCACCACCAGTGATGCCGTTTTCTTTACCATTCAGGTAACCCATGTGACCTTCAACAGTAGGGCGCGACCATACCAGTTCACCGGTTACTGCATCACGGGCTTCAACTTTACCCACGATACCGAATTCACCACCGGAAATACCGGTTACTACCATGCCTTTAACAATCATAGGCGCAGCAGTAAATGAATAACCCGCTTTGTAATCGCCCAGAGTTTTACGCCATCTTGGCTTACCGGTTTTCTGGTCAAGTGCTACCAGTTTGGCATCCAGAGTACCGAAGATAACTACGTCGTCATATAACGCCGCACCACGGTTGATTACGTCACAGCAAGGCATGATGCCGTCGGGTAAGCGAGCTTCCCATTGCCATAATTCATCACCGGTTTCTACGTCGATAGCGTAGATACGAGAGTAAGAAGCGGTAACGAACATAATGCCGTCTTTAACCAGTGGCTGTGATTCCTGACCACGTTGTTTCTCACCACCGAAAGAAAAGGCCCAAACCGGACTCAACTTCTTAACGTTGCTAGTATTCATTGTGTCGATTGGACTAAAGCGCTGTCCACGTGGACCAAGGCCATAGCTGACCACGTCACCTGGGGTTGCCTGGTCATTGACGATATCTTTATCTGTCACTTTGGCCTGGGCCATGCCAGTCATAGCACCAAGGGACAGGGTTAAACAGAACGCAGAGCTGAGTAAGCGGCCTGAAACTCTTTTACTTTTCATCAGATTTCTCCAGTGTTTCAACGGGGTTTGGTACCCTTTGTTACAACGTCCGCGGCTTGTTTGTAAAAAAGCATGCGACTGTTGAGTGTTGTTTTCGTCCACTAGGTGAGTATAGAACAGCATACTTACCTAAGAGTCCTCAGAATCAGTATCAGTCATCATTTTGTTAACAACCATTAAACCTTGGGTTATCATTTTTAGTCCGTTGGTAGTAATACTTCGCTGAAAGGCTTATAAATCGCGGCTTTGGCGGTATAAGAGAGGAACGATATATAATAAAAAAGGCCGCATTTTAAAGTGAAAAATAGCGGCCTTTCGGAATCTTGTAAAAAAAATGTAATGCTTATTCGGTGCGATGGTAATCGGGTATTTCGTAGCTCAGGCCGTACTCTAAAAACAACGCTTCCATCTCACCATTTTTAATCATCGGTTCGGTGATTGCCTGGATAGCATAAGCCAGTTCCCGATAGTCCGTTTTAACTGCCATGCCAATATCCCACGACTTAATACTCATGGCAGCAAGGCCGTCAGCGCTGATGTCGTATTGCACAGGGAGTGGCGCGAATTCGGTTTTATTAACGTCTCCTGAGGTACTCATCCCCCATTGCAACTGACCCTTCATTCCGGCAACTGCAGCCACCTTACCTTCCTGCAGCAGTTTGATGCCGTCGAAAACCGAGTCCACATGAACCAGTTTGTCACGCAGGCGGCCACCAATGGTTGCACCGAGGAAGAAGCTGGGTAGTGAGTCAAGCTCTACGGCAACCGGTTCGTAATGGAATATGGCCAGGGTGCGAATATCATTGGTTTTTTCGTGGTCGCGTAGCAGTGCCCAGCTTTCCTGTTGATAGGGGCCAAACATCACTACCAGGTCATTCTTGGGCAGACCGTAACCGTCAATGGCGTAGGCAAATTTACGATCGTAAGGTACCCGAAGCATTAAGTCAGCTTTCTGGCGGGTAATGATATGCCCTTTCCAGATCGCATTGCGCAGGTCATCCTCGAGGTTTTCATCAGCGTTGATCCACATCCACTCCAGATCAACGCCCAATCCCGCCGCGATACGTTTACCGACTTCAATATCTACACCGGCAGGTTCGCCGTCCTTGAGATAGGAGTACGGGGGGAAGTTGTTATAGACAGCAATGGTTATCTGGCCCTGCTCAAGAATATCCTCATAACTTTTAGCCATAACAGACGTGGCCATTAAACTACAAATCAGAAGAACAACTCTTAATACCATTACTGCCCCTTACTATGTATTGGTTAGGTGTACGGCTTACTCTGGTACGCCGCGAGTTTCGATGTACGCTTTGATTGCCCACATTGCTTCCTGAGAAAGAATGCCTTCAAACGGAGGCATATAAACACGGCCATCAACTACAGCACCATTACGGATACGAGTCATAAACCAACCATCGGCTTCTTCCTGGCTGAAGAATTCAAACTCATCGTTAAGTTTACGCAGATCAGGCGTGATTCCGCCAGAAATAACTTCCAGACCATGACAACGGGCACAGTTCTGGTTATAAGCTGAGTCGCCGATTTTAATCGCCAGCTCATTGCCAGTGTAAGGATTAGTCTTCAGCCACTCATCACCTAATTGGGGTAATTCACTGGTGTCTACTGCTTGCGGCGTTACATCACCGTGAGCCATTGCATTAGCGGTTACCAGGGTCAGTACCGCCAGCATCGCGCTGCGCAAAATAGTTAAATACATCTTCATCTCGGTTTCTCCAAAAGCTGCCACATTGAGTTGTCATGCTGTTAAATGTTGCAGTGAAGTTAAAATAGTCATCAATAAGTTTTCATGTCTACAACAAAGCACAGGGTGAAAGTTAGGAGATCTGGGGGTTCCTTCCAATTGTACTTAGGTAGTAAACCTTTCATCCTTTTTGCTCATTTCAACTGTGTACAATCATGCTCTACTATTGCACCATAAGGTTAAAAAAGGGTTTTGTTTTTGAACATAAAAAAACGGATAGATTACAAAATTTACACCTGTTTAACGCGATTATCGCAGCACGTTCGCGTCCTGTTCGTGCTTATTGTAGGTGGGGTTTTGATGCCCGCGGTGGCTAATGCCAAGGCACTAAATATAGATGTGATTTATGTTCAGCAATCATCAAACCAGGCTGCGCAGCCCTTATTACTTAAAAAAACGCCAGACAATCTCACCATAGCTGGCGCTGAACTGGCTATAAAAGACAGCAATACCACGGGGCGTTTTTTAAAACATCAATACAGTCTTTCTGGTGTAACCGGCCCTAACAGCGAGGAAATTGTAGCGGCTCTCAAACAACGGCTGAACGGACAGCCGGCTATCCTCCTTACAGACCTGCCTACGACTACGCTGAAAGTAGTAGCCGATTTAGCACTCGCCAACGGCAGTGTGATCATAAATGCCGGTGAAGCCGACAATAATTTACGTGTATCCCAGTGCCGTGGTGGGTTGTTACACACTTTGGCGAGTCGCGCGATGTTAACCGATGCCATGGCCCAATTCTTTATGGCCAGACGCTGGCGGGAGTGGTTTGTGATCAGTGGTGAATCTGACGCCGACGGGGCCTATGCTGCGTCCATTAGCCGGTCCGCAAAACGTTTTGGTGCAAAAATCACCGAGCAGAAAACCTGGAGCTTCGATACCGACCTGCGCCGCAGTGCTCAGCGCGAGGTGCCGTTATTCACTCAGGGTGACGATTATGATGTGGTGCTGGTGGCCGACGAATCAGATTTGTTCGGTAACTATATTCCGAATAATACCTGGTTACCCAGACCGGTTGCGGGCACCCATGGGTTAACCCCAACAACCTGGCACTGGGTGCTTGAGCAGTGGGGCGCTACCCAGTTACAAAACCGTTTTTACGAACAATTTGGGCGTGAAATGCTCGACAAGGATTATGCTGCCTGGCTGGCAGTGCGCAGTATCAGTGAAGCGGTTACCCGTACCCAAACCAATAACCCTAAAGCCCTATATTCGTATCTGATGAGCAATGACTTTGAGCTGGCCGCATTTAAGGGCCGCAAGTTAAGTTTTCGGCCGTGGAACGGTCAGTTGCGACAACCGATTCCGTTGGTACACCCAAAAGGTTTGACCTCTCTGTCGCCGCAGGAAGGGTATCTTCACCCGAGCACTGATTTAGATACGCTGGGATTCGACAAGCCTGAATCACGCTGTGATATGGCTTACTAAAAGGTGGTATAGAAGTATGCGTTTATTAGTTTTAGCAGTTGGCCTGTTTACGGCACTGGTGAGTCAGGCCGAAGTCGCTTACGTTTCCAATGAAAAAAGCGATACGCTAACCCTTATCGATTTGGATAAACTGGAAGTCATCGATACGCTGGAGGTTGGGTTGCGCCCCCGCGGCATTATCTTCAGCCAGGATTATAAGTACCTGTATATTTGCGCCAGCGAATCCGATGCCGTGCAGGTAATGGATTTGGCCACCCACAAGGTGATTCACAATCTGCCTTCCGGTGAAGATCCGGAGCAGTTCGCCCTGCATCCGAATAACCGTCATCTGTATATTGCTAATGAAGATAGCGCAGTCGTTACGGTTGTTGATACGGTAGACCGAACCGTTATCGCACAAATTGATGTGGGCATTGAACCGGAGGGTATGGCAGTGAGCCCCGATGGGAAATGGGTAATCAATACCTCTGAAACCACCAACATGCTGCACTGGATTGATGCCAGTACCCACGAGCTGGTTGATAACACCCTCGTCGATCAGCGTCCGCGCCATGTGGAATTTACAAAGACTGGCGAAAAGGTCTGGGCGTCGGCTGAGATTGGCGGCACAGTGGATGTTATTGATACAGCCTCCCGGGAACTGATTAAAAAGATCACCTTTAAAATTCCTGGTGTACACCGCGATAAAATACAGCCGGTAGGCATTAAACTTACCGATGATGGCAAATATGCTTTTGTGGCACTCGGCCCGGCAAATCATGTGGCGGTAATCGATGCCAGTACCTATGAAGTGCTTGATTATCTGCTGGTAGGTCGCCGTGTATGGCAGTTAGCGTTTGCCAAAGAACAGTCTTTATTGCTCACCACAAATGGCGTTAGCGGTGATGTATCGGTGATTGATGTGGATGATCTGAAAGTCATTAAAACAATTAAAGCCGGCCGCTATCCATGGGGGGTGGTGGTTAAGCCATGAGTGTTCCGGTACTAGCGGTAGAGCAAATAGGGTTTAATTACGGGGCTAAGCAGGCCCTGTCCGAGGTGACGTTTTCACTGTCGCCGGGGGCGTATTATGCTTTGCTTGGGCCTAATGGCGCGGGTAAGAGCACGCTGTTCTCGATTCTTTGTCAGTTACTGCAGCCACAAACCGGCAGCGTAACGGTTAATGGCATCAGTGCCGCGAAAAAGCCTCGCCAGGTGTTAAAGCAAATCGGCATGGTTTTTCAGCAATCCACCCTGGATTTAGATTTGAGTGTTGAGCAGAACCTGGCTTATCACGCCAGTCTGCACGGCTTATCGAGCGCTTACACAAAACAGCGTATCAATGAAGAGCTGCAGCGTTTTGCGTTAAGCGAACGACGCAAAGATAAAGTCCGCTCGCTCAATGGCGGTCACCGCCGCCGGGTAGAGATTGCTCGGGCGCTGCTGCATCAACCGGCTATCTTGTTGCTGGATGAGGCTACCGTGGGCCTGGATCAGTCCACCCGTGACACGATTAACGATCACCTGCGCCAATTGTGTAGCGACTCGGGTATCACGATTTTGTCGTCCACCCACCTGATTGACGAAGTGCGCCCGCATGACGAGCTGATTGTACTGATCAAAGGCCAGATTCAATTGCAGCAACGTTGTGAGGAGGCCATGCAGGCTCTGCAGCTGGGATCCGTTCAGGCGCTATACCGGCACTTTCATCAGCAGGGGGAACAATAAATGTACTGGACCTGCTTTGTTGGTGTTTTAAAACGGGAACTGCTGAGGTTCTGGCAACAGCGCTCGCGGCTGATAAGTGCGCTGGTACGCCCTTTGTTATGGCTGGTGGTATTTGCGGCGGGCTTTCGCGCTGCGCTGGGCGTAGCGATTATTCCGCCTTATGAAACCTACATTACTTATGAAGTTTACATTATTCCGGGCCTGGCCGGCGTGATCATGCTGTTTAACGGTATGCAAAGCTCGCTTTCAATGGTATACGACCGGGAAATGGGCAGTATGAAGGTGCTCCTCACCAGCCCCATGCCCAGACCGTTTTTGCTGGTCAGTAAACTGCTGGCCGGTGCTTGTATTTCCATGTTGCAGGTGTATGCCTTTTTCGCCATCGCCTGGCTGCTGGAGGTACAAGCTGAGCCAGTGGGTTACTTGCTGGTCATTCCGGCTCTACTCCTTACTGCCTTGTTACTGGGGGCATTGGGGCTATTACTGTCGTCTTTTATTAAGCAATTGGAAAATTTCGCCGGGGTGATGAACTTCGTGGTGTTTCCGATGTTTTTCCTCTCTTCGGCGTTATACCCGTTGTGGAAAATGCGCGAGTCGAGCGAGTGGCTTTACTGGATATGCCAGTTTAATCCGTTCACTCACGCGGTAGAACTGATTCGTTTTGCGCTTTATGGCCAGTTTAACGGGCAGGCAGCGCTGGTAACCGGTGTTTGTACGCTGATTTTTACCAGTCTGGCTATTTGGGGCTACGACCCCAAACGAGGCATGGTAAAACGCAAGGTGGGCGGGTAGCTCACAGATTTAACAAACGGATGGATTATCCTGATAGCCGCTGCGAATAAAGGCTAGCTGAATGACAGTACATCCACTAATATAACTTACAGAGCATTAACAGGGTGATAAAAATGGTAGAAATTCTCGTTGCGGACGACCATCCCTTATTTCAATATGCAATCACCGATTTCGTTGAGCGTAATATTCCGGATACTAAAACCATCAGCTGTATCGATCTCGAAGAAGCACTCAATACAGCTGAAGAAAACCCTAATATTGATTTGGTGTTACTTGATCTGAATATGCCAGGCATGGACGGTCTTAACGGTATCGTGCGTTTTCGTAATCAGTTCCCTGAAATTCCTATTGTTATAGTGTCGGCAGAAGAAGATAAAAACGTCGTGCTGCAGGCCTTTACCTATGGAGCGGTAGGGTTTATCACCAAGTCTTCCAGCTGTGAACAGATTGTTGGTGCGCTCCAGCAGGTACTCTCCGGTCAGGTATACCTGCCGCCGGATATCATCCGCAATGGCGGTAGCAGCAAACCAAAAGACGATTCTGCTCAGCAGCAAATCGATCCTAAACTGATTGGCGCTCTAACCCGCCGCCAGTTACTGGTGTTTGAGTGTATCGCCAAAGGTAAGTCTAACAAGCAGATTGCCTATGAGCTGAATATTGCTGAAACCACAGTGAAGGCTCACGTGTCGGCCATTCTTACTAAGCTGAATGTACATAACCGCATCCAGGCAGCGCTTTGTGCGGCCAGTATCGACTTTAACCAGTATCTGATGCGCAACTAGTTCTTAGCGACTGATAGTGCTTTGTAAGCCATGGGTATCCTGTTGCCCATGGCGCGATTGATTCTCCTTTCTACCGACTTTCCCAATCAGTGTCTTTTGTTACAAGTGCTTTAAAAGCCACTGAAAATTCAGTATTGTTTTGGCCTTGCCCGCTAGGCTTTCAAAGGTTGATATGGATATCGAAGTCACCAGACCAAAACAGTTCACCGATTTTACCCGCAATTACCGTTTGCTTGCCGATGGCAAGGAGGTAGCTTTAATCGAACGCGGTACCACGCAAAAGGTTACTCTGCCGGCCGACAGTAAAATACTCACGGCTTATATAGATTGGTGCTATAGCCCGGAATTTGCTGTAAGTGATATTCAGGGTGGACGCATCATAGTTAAAAACGCATTTGCCTCTAACCCGCTTAAAGCACTGTTACTTCCGCTTTATTACGTGACGTTTGGTAAACATAAGTATCTTAAGTTAGAGTCGTAATTCTTACGTCTATGGACGGTCGTTTTGAACGACAAGGAGAAACCAATGCAAGACAATCAACAAGAATACTGGGGAATGCCGCTAAACACTTACTGCATGCTGCTGCATTTGAGCCAGCTAAGCAGTATTGTCATTCCTGGGCTTGGTTTTATATTGCCTATCGTGATGTGGGTGGTAAATAAAGATAAAAGTGACACCATAGACCAGCATGGCAAAGTGACCGTAAACTGGCTGATAAGCCTGGTTATCTACTATGCGATTTGTTTTATCCTCATTTTCATACTAATCGGCGTAGTTGCCATATGGATTCTGGCGCTTTTGAATATTGTCTTTGCTATTATTGCTGCACTAAAAGCCAATAATGGCGAGTTATGGGTTTATCCGCTTAGTATCCGGTTTTTAAAGTAACCGGTACGGACTGATATTCGCTCATAGCCGACACTAACTTAGAGTTATTTCGTTCCTCAGGACTTTAAGCCAAAAGGGACTGTAAGAGCTGCCTATTTCAATGAAAGTTTGAGAAGATTTAATTCAAGATTTGAGATCACGTGTAATATAAAAATATGATCGTAGACTAAGATGGAATTCACTACATGGATCGAGTAATTCGCTTTTTTAAAAGTAAACTCTCACTTCAACTTTTCTCTAAAATAATTTTAATTAGTGGCGTACTAACCCTGATTAATATATCCATTCAAGTTTATTTCGACTACAAGTCGGAAGTGAAGTATCGGGATAAAGAAATAGCTAACGTGTTAGCTGCAATTAAAGTTCCACTGAAATCTTCTTTAATCAAAAATGAAAAAGGTGAAGTTAACTTACTTTTAAATGAATTAGTGAAATTTGAAAGTATTGGACACGTCCAAATCAGAGCAGTAAATACTAACAGTATTCAAAAACAAACTTTGAAAACTTCAGATAGTGAAGCACTATCGGAAAGTAATCTAGACAGTGATAATGGAAACCCTGTTAGGGTTTTTGCTGAAGCTCAAGGGGAAGTTATTAGCGGTGAAATTACTTTTCACTCCGGCGAATTAACTGCAGGAAAAATTGAAAATCTGCAGATATCAGTCGTGCCAATTTTAGAGGCAAATGAGAATGATGGTGTCAAACAATCCTTAGTCGCCTATAGCAATTTCGATGCAGTTAAAGATAAAGTGCTTTCAAATTTAGTAGTCATTGTCATTACACAAGGTTTAAAAACATTTATCGTTTCCTTATTCCTGATGGCATTGTTCTATCATTTGGTGATTAAACATATCCATGAGGTAAGTTTATGGTTGCGCAGTTTCTCGCCTGGAGGTTCTTTTCATCCTATTACAGTGTCTGAGAGAGATATCACTAAGAATGAACTTTATGAATTAAAAGGGTTGGTCGGTAACTTGGGTAAAGAAGTGCACAGCCATACTATCTATCTGGAACAAAGGGTTGCTGAACGAACAAAAGCGCTTGCAGAAGCAAACGCGAAGTTAGAGCATATCGCATATACCGATAGCTTAACCGCAATTGCAAACAGGTTGTCATTTTTTAATACAGCTGAAATTGAAATCAGAAGAGCAAGGCGTCTTTCTTACCACGTTGGAATAGCATTATTAGATTTAGACCACTTTAAACAAATAAACGATAATTATGGTCACGATGCAGGAGATAAGGTATTAGTGGCTGTCTCTGATGCAATGTCAAAATGCCTCAGGGAGCAGGACTGCATTGGAAGAATTGGCGGGGAGGAATTTGCGATTATTCTTCCAGGGGCTGATGAAAATGGACTAAAAAGTCTTACAAAGCGTTTAAGAGATTCAGTTAAAGCGCTTCGTTTTGAGTTTATGGACAGTCATCCTGTAACTATCAGCATTGGCTTTACCGTTCTGGGAAAAAATGAGCAATTAAATGCCGCGCTTAAAAGAGCTGATGGTTACCTCTACGAAGCCAAAAGAAGTGGAAGGGATTGCGCGATTACAGATTTGCAGCATTTAAGGCAAATTATAGCTTAAGTGTTTCAGTTGCTTTCTTGTATCTACCCTGCTTTTTACGATGAAAAATTGAACTAATAACGAGAAGAAGCTCCCGAGTAATTTAGTAATTTAGTAATTTAGCGGAGCAATACGGTTACTTGAGCTTCGACGGTGTCGTGAGTGACGATTTCAGTCGCGCAGAGAGCCTTCGCTGGTTATGCTAAGTAATCGATGATCATCAACTCTTTGGAATTAGAATTAGCCAATGGCAACGGATTATTTATCACTGGAATGGCAGACACTGCAAAATCAGTTCGACAGCTATGAGAAATACAGTTTGCTCATTAAGCTGGTCGCTATTTTTACTACGGCTTTTGCATTAGGCTTTGAATTTAACTTGTTAGTGCCGGTGCTGATGGTTGGGGTATTCTGGGTGCAGGACGGAATCTGGAAGACCTTTCAGGCGCGTTTTGAAACCCGTTTGCTAATTGTTGAGGCGGCTTTATACCAATCAGCCTTGAAGTGTGATCTAATAAACCACCTTGTTTGGCATAATGTT
>JAAFAI010000018.1 GCA_018222405.1 Gammaproteobacteria bacterium
ACCGGCTAAATACCCCTCAAAGAAAAATGCCAGTCAGCTTAACTGACTGGCATTAAGCTATAAGCTGGCTTTTTTTGTTTTAGTATCTTACCTTTATACTTAAGTCTAATACCTCTGTTCAGGATGTAGGTGGTTCAGGACTAAACGTGATTAACTGACATGGAGAAAGTTATGCTAAAACGTTATCTCTCACTGGCGACTGCCGTTGCCTTCAGTCTGGGGATGTCTGCTCAGACTCACGCCAGCGAAATGACCAGTGCTTATCAACAGTATCAGCAGGCAGTCAGTACCGGTAATACCACACAGGCCTTTAAATATGCCTTGCAGGCGCTTAATGCGGGTAAGCAGGAATATGCTGCTGAATCTGATAACCTGTTCGCTCTTCAGTATAATTACGCTGTAGCGGCCGGACAAGTCGGTAAGTATGACATTGCGGTTGATCAGTTTGAAACACTTGCCGATCTTGCGGCGCAGCAATTCGGAACGTTAGCTGTCAAAACGTTGGCAACCAGATTGGATTGGTATAAGGCGCTTCTGCAAAAAGAGCAAACACGAAAAGTTAAATTAAAAGTGAGTGGCGCTGCGCTACTAATGAGAGATATTGTTGATGAGCTTGAACAAGCCGCCACTGCCTATCCTGCTGATGCCGCCAACATGTATTACATGGTTGCAAGCACATTACTGCAATACGGTAGTGCGCAGTTTTCTCAGCAGCGCGTAGCCGATACAGTCAATCAGGGGCTAAAGTTGGCGATTACATCCTGGGGTGAGCAGGACATGCGTACTTTGGAGCAACGCTATTTGCTTGGCCGTCTGAGCTATGCAGCAGCTGATTTTAATCAGGTGGTTGCAATCTTAGAGCCTTTAACCGCCACGCTAGACCAGCATCTCAATTATACCCATCCGCTCACGTTACAGGCGCGTGCACTGATGCTTGAAGCTTACGAGCATTTATCACAACCAGAGAAAGCGAGACAGCATAGTCAGCACATAGCGCAAATGAAGCCTTGGCAAGCTCACCTGGAACCGGTGTTGTTGTTACGTAAAATGCCACGTTATCCCCAGGTGGCTACAGACCTAACCGGTGACACTTCTGTAAAAGTGACCTTTGACATCAGTGCTGCTGGTAACGTTGAAAACGTCCGGATAAGTGATGACAGTGCTGGTAGTAAAGTGTTCAGGCATTCTGCGATGGAAGCGGTACAGCAATGGCGCTACATGCCAAGGTTTGTTGATGGAAAAGCAGTGGAGACCGAAGGTATGACGGTGTCAGTGGATTTCGATTCGAAATTTGCCGGCTATGACTACCGCTTTAACCATTCCTCTACTGATTACGTAAAGGCCGAAGAAGCGCGTCTTCGCAATCAGTCGAACGCAAGATTACATGATTGAGTAAGGGTTGTCTTTCATGAGTGTTGGGAGACAACCTATCTCACATCCCACGACTTTTATTCAAAAGGCAGCATTGCCTCTTCAATCGCTTTTTGATCACAAACGCTAATAGTCAGTGCGCCGACTACTTCTGCAATGCTCTGGGCGTGATAGGTTATGGTCTTCTGCTCAGTGGCGGCGCAGCATTGCTGCAGTTTTGCCAGGCTTTTGAGTAAGTGGATTAGCACTGCAATCTGGTCGTTAGCCGACTGCCGGACCTGGCTATAGGCTTTATCAACCACGCCGGCAAAGGTAAATGTGCGGCGTTTCAGCCACACCTCCGATGAAGTATGAATGAGGTTTTCTGCCGGAAACTCGCGGGAGGCTACCTGTACACAAATGGCGGTTAGCTTATCTACGCAGGTGATGGCTGTATGAGGGTCATTAATCCCTGGCGATAAAGCGCGTAGCGCAATTTCAACCAACTGACTGATAGCAAACTCAGGATCCTGAATGGGGGTTCGGTTGGCGCCCAGCACCACTGCTTGTCGAAGAGTGGTAAATTCAGCCTCGCCGGCGGGCTGCCGGCAGTGAACAGTAAACAATGCTTCGCCGCTCAAAACATGATCGCCGCTGCGAACATGTAACTCACACCCTGCCACCTCGGTGGCACTCTGATTCAGAAAGCTTGAATAATTGATGGTTTGTACATAGCCGTTCTGAAGCGCTTTTACGCTCACTCGAAAGTCACCTTGTGGCGCTGCCCATTGTTCAGCAATAGCCCTAAAAGAGGCGTTAGACTCTGGTACCGGCAACAATGAATTAATATTGCTCTCGAAATGTTGTACACAATTGGCAATCACCTGATCAGCCTGAATTGAACGGGACACGTGGTGGATAAAATAAATGATGGTGACACAGTCGATGAGAGCCAGAAACACGGTGGCGCCGGCTAACATGGAAACCGCATCCTGGTTACTGTTTATCGACGACAGGTGGTGCAGGGAAATCAGGCAGAACAGAAAGGTGGAGACCAGAATACCCAGCACCATCTGAGTATTGCGATCCTGCATAAAGTTGCGAATTAAGCGTGGCCCAAATTGATTTGAGGCCAGAGTTAGCGATACCAGAGTCATAGAGAAAGCAATACTGGTTACAGTAATCATAGCGCCGGCGACGGTAGATAGTAATTGCTGAACGCTTTCTTGCGTAACCAGAGGAATAAGCGGCCGTAAAACATCCGGCAAAAAAGCCCGTTCTATAACAGATAAACAGGTATAACACAGCGCCACGCTTATGCTCATCATCAGCAATGGGATAAACCAGTAGCTGGTAGACAGTGATTCCCATAGCACCCTGACATGAGTGGAGAGCAGCCGTAAATTCATCCGTTTTCCTAATAAGCAGTGAGCTTTCCTGTAAAGTACCAGTTTAGTACGAATTAACCTATTGATTTGGATTGATTAGTTTTTTTATAGTTGGTCGTGTATCGTATCGGGAAGGATCGCCGGAAGGTCAATGGATCAGTGACACCAGATTACAGTCGTTACTCTAAAGCAGAACTTGAAGAAGCGCTCAGCACCATCGACAAGGCGCAGTTTCCGGAGCGGGTGGAACAAATTCATCAGGCGCTGGCTTCACTTGATGCCAGTAAAGATGATTGTCCAGTGCCAGAGCAGGAAGTTCTGCTGCCAGAACCTGAAACCCCTGAACAAATGCAGCGCAAAATACTTGGGACATTAGCGCTTATTTTTGCTGGTTTAATTTTCGGCGCTATGTTGTTGCCGGTATATTTTCACACTTTCCTGCTGAATAACGAGATGGTTACTCCCTTAAAATGGGTAGCGTTAACGGCAGGCCTTGGAGTATTTGTGATAACTTGCAAAAAGTTTCTACATACCAACCACCTGCGTAAAATGAATGCCGAGCGGCTGGCAAAGGGCAAAAAGCCCATAAGCGTTGATTCACCGCGCCGTTTTTACAGTGCTATAGGCGCTGCCTTGCTGATTGCTTTGTTTGCTACCTTCGCTGTTTACCGCGGTGCACCGGTGGCACTGCATCTTTATGTACTGGATGCCAGAACGGCTACCGAGCAGGTGACCATCGCTAAGCTACCCCGCCGCTTTCGTAGAAAGCACTGTAATGGCAAAATTTATCTGGCGGAGTACAGCGCTCAGTTTTTTGATTATGTGTGTCAGGTAACGCCCAGGTCGCAATGGGAGCAACTGCGCCCGGGGCAACAAATCCGCCTGCATGGTAGTCGCTCTGCGCTTGGTTTTCTGGCCAGAAAGACCTCGTTATAAACGCTGTGATCTGCCAGGCAATTATTTTGGCGCAACGAGTCATTAAAGGTTAGACTTTAGTTGTATATGCCGGTGATTGGTAACCATATTAATGTATGACCGGCACGTTCTCGTTTTCAAAGGATTGGATATGAAATTATTGATTGGTTCGCTGTGGATTGCGACCGTACTCTGCGCCTATTGGTATGGCACAACACAACTTAACTCTCACCAGCCCACCGGGCCCGTTTCCGTTAACATAGCTACAGATGCCGCAAGACCAGACAAGCAAAATGATACGGGCAGCACAGTCTTGCCGGTTGATGAGGCGACAGGCGCGGGGCCAGTTGCTCACACCGGGAGTGTCCACAAGGCGGTAACGGTAGACGACGCTGTAGCGCAAACCCAGGCACTGTTAGGCGATATGGGCTGGTCGCCTACCATGGCAAGTATCGCCAAAGCCTACGCTATTGTATCGCAACTTAATTTAGAACAAACCTTAGCGGCGCTCAATCAACTGGAATACGGTGACTTCCCGGAAAGTCTGCAAATTACCATGTTGTTTATCAACCGGCTGGCAGAATTGTCGCCACTGCAGGCCATCGATTATGTGAACCTCAATGTGTCTGGCAGCATGCAAAAGGACGGTGCTATGGCGGCCGTCATAGCTACCTGGGCAGATTCCGACGCTTATGCTGCGTTGCAGTGGTATTTGAGTCAGCCTGAGGATACCCGTCAGCAGGCAATGGGCAGATTTGCTCTGGGCGGCTTATTTTCAAGCCTGGCCGGACAGGATCTGGATGCGGCCATCAGCAGCATAGAAACGGATTTCGATGCCAATGATTTTGAAGCAATTCAATATGCTATAAGTAGCACCGCAAGAAGCCTGCAAAAAACGGAAGATTTTGAGTATTTACTCGAGCGGGTTCAGGTCATGGATAACGACAGTGCGTTGCAGGCCGTGTTCTCCAGTTGGTTAGCTAAAGAGCCGGATGAAGCGCTGGCCAGACTCGACCTGATAAGCGATCCTAAACAAAAGCAAGCCATCGAAGAACGTGCGTTTCGTAGTTGGATGGTGAGAAAGCCGGAAGAAGCGGCTGAACTGTTTATGCAACGAGCGGCGCCAGACCAACGTCAGTCGCGGGCCAAAGTGGTGGTTGAGTCGATGAGTTTTAACCAGCCTGAACAGGCACTAAGCTGGCTAAACAGGCAAACCGACATCGATACCCAACCACTGACTTCGGAGCTAATTAGTCGTTCGGCTTATCGTAATCCGCAGTTTGCAGAACAAAACCTGCACAGGATCACTGACCAGGATAATCTGACCCGCCTGACATCACGGGTTTATCAAAGTTACAGCCGCTACAGCCAGTCCAAGGCCGACGAGTTTTTGTCCCGTCAGTCGCCAGCGATACGGGAACAGGTATTAACCAGATTGAAGAGAGTTGAAGAAATACGATCCCGCGGCTAACCCGTTGCTGGCGGGAGTTGGCAATAGTGGTACTTAGTAAAGTAGTTTCAATGTCTTAGTAAAATATTCATCGACACTTCATAGGAGTGTCACAGAGCTTCTGCATAGTCAGGCTCCTTTTTGTTGTGCGGACCTTACTATGATTTTCTCTCGTCGCCAGTTTTTAAAAACCACCCTTGCAACAGGCGCATTAACACCTTTTGCTTATCAGGTAGCCGCTGCGCCGGTAAATCCCTTGTTTGACTGTGGCGTTGCAAGTGGCGACCCAACCCATCACAGCGTTATTCTGTGGACTCATACCCGTGAACCGATTTCCCTGACCTGGCAAGTAGCCAGGGATCTGGCATTTAAGCAACTGGTAAAAAGTGGCCAGGGAGAAACTTCGCTAACACAGGATTGCACCTTCAAAATTGATGTAACAGACCTGGAACCCGGAACCACTTACTACTACCGCTTCATAACCAGCAACGGTCAGAGTGAGCCCGGGCGCACCAGGACATTGCCCGCCGGCGATCCTGAATCACTGAACATCGCCGTGGCGTCGTGCTCAAACTACCCGTTTGGTTACTTTAATGCCTACCACCACATTGCGGGTGATGAGTCGGTGGATTTTGTCTTACACCTTGGCGATTATATTTACGAATACGGGCAGGACAGCTGGGGAGACGAGGAAGGGCGCAAGCTCAACCGTCGTCATCAGCCCGCTAATGAAATTGTTTCGTTATCGGATTACCGAACCCGGCACCGCCAGTATAAAACCGATCATGGTTCACGCTTAATGCATGCTTCGCATCCGTTAATTCCCACCTGGGACGACCACGAATCGGCCAACAATCCATACCTGCATGGCGCGCAGAATCATCAGCCTGGTGAAGGTGAGTGGGCTGACCGCAGAGCGGCTTCCATTCAGGCTTATTACGAGTGGATGCCTTTGCGGGAACCGGCTAAACAGGCTGAAAAAGCACAGCTCTGGCGGCATTTTGAATTTGGCAGTCTGGCCACGCTGACGACTTTAGAAACCCGCCATAGCGGGCGTAGTAAGCAAATCGATTATGCGGAACATCTGCCACAGATAAAGTCAGAACACACGCTGCGGCATTTTATTGAGTCGGTGCTGGGCGACCCCGGACGCTCTATGTTAAGCGTAGCCATGGAGAATTTTGTTAACCAAAAACTGGCCGAGTCTGTTGCTCAGGGTGCCAAATGGCGACTTATTGGCAACCAGATCCCCATGGCCCGCACCAATGTTCCGGACGCCAGGGATTTAGCCCTGCCCAAAGCGCTTGCCGACAATGGCGCGATTGCCCAACACTTTGGTTACTTTATGGCACTGGGTAAATATGACTTACCTATTTATCTGGATACCTGGGATGGGTACCCAGTGGCCAGAGAGAAGTTCTATCAGCTCTGTCAGTCGGCAAACGCCACCGATTTAATTGTGTTAACCGGTGATAGCCATGCGTTCTGGGCAAATCAGTTATTTGCCGGTGATGGCGATGCCATGGGAGTGGAACTGGGTACAGCCGGCATTACGTCGCCGGGCGACTTTGAAACCTTTGGCCCGGTGCTGGCCGGCGAGTTTGATCAACGTGTAGCGCAGCATAACCGGGAAATTCTGTGGACGGACTGTCAGCATCGCGGTTATGTAAAACTGGCGCTTACACCGAAGACGGCAATCGCGAGTTTTATTGGTGTATCGAACATTACCAGTGAGCACTACAGCGCGAAAACCCTGCGTCAGTATCAGATCAGCAAAGCGGGTTCGTCGCTGGCAATCGAAAAGGTCTAGTTGTGGCTACAACAGCGCATTCTGACGCGGCCGCTGGATAATCCAGCGCGCCACGTCCTGGCGTAAAAACTTATAGGTTAAACCGCCGGTTATGCCAGCTATTACCTGCCAGAGCTGGCCCTCAAAAGAGCGTGTACCGGCGATAAGGGTAACGTCCAGCAGTGGTTGCATCAGCATTAACATCAGCGCCATGGCAAGGCCGCCAGCCAGCGGGTGTAGCCAGTTACTGCGTAGTTTAAGCATGCGCCCGGCACGGCCACTCACAAATAACGCAATACACAGCGCCGCAAACACTGCCGAGCCATATTTGGGGAGCAACCCCCACCAGTCCAGTACGGTATGTTCAAGCCATTGATTACCAGTAATGTTAACGCCGAGTGACTCCAGATTCGCGAGCACAAATTGTGACTGAGACACACTGGCAATGGTATAGGTCAACAACCAGCTCACCAGTAACGCGCCAGCTTTAGTAACCGGGCTGATGTCGGACTGAACTTCGTAAACGACGACTTTTTCAGACATTACAGAACTACTCTCTCACAACAGGCTTGATTTGAACTTATCTTGCACCGATGACAACACTGCTTACAATAAAGCGCAACACAAATCGTATAATTTCATGCTAAGCTGCCAAGTACAAGTTGTTGATAGTCTAATCGATATGTGTAAAGCGTTACATCAGCGAAGTCAAAAGTTGATGCCCCTTCTGATGGGGATAGTAAGCCTGATCGGGGCTTTTTCTGCGCAGGCCGATGATCCGCCGCCGTTAACCGGAAATTTCCATCAAACTCAGATTGCAGGCTACCTCGACTCGCCCTGGGCGGCTGCTGAAAATCCACTCGGCGGCTGGCTGATCACGGAACGCGGCGGCACTATTATTGAATATACCAATGCCGGCCAACGCCTTGAGATCCCGCTCCAAATAGACCAGCTCTATGTAGCCGGGCAGGGCGGTTTACTGGACATTGTGCTGGCCGATGACTTTACCGAAACCAGGCGGGTTTATCTGAGTTTTTCGGTCGGCGATGACAGCGAGAACTACCTTGCATTCGGCACGGCAAAGCTGGTGGGCGAAAAGCCTGAGGTGCAGCGTTTATTTACGGTTAAAACGGCCAAGGATACGCCGGTACATTTTGGCGGGCGATTGCTCAAACTGGCCGACGGCACCTGGTTGATGACCAGCGGCGATGGCTTTGACTATCGTGAACAGGCGCAGCAAAAAAGCAGTATGCTGGGTAAAGTACTGCGCTTTAACGAAGACGGCAGCGCGCCATTGGATAATCCGTTTTATACCACGCCAGATGCTCCGCAAAGCTATATTTATACCCTTGGCCATCGCAACCCACAGGGGCTGGTTCAGGATCCGGAATCCGGCACGATTTGGCTTAATGAACATGGCCCGGATGGCGGCGACGAAATTAACCTGTTGGAGGCTGGCAATAATTACGGCTGGCCTGTGGTGACGCTGGGCAATGATTACTCTGGCGCAAAAATTTCGCCGTTCACCCATTATGATGGCATGGTGGATCCGGTATTAAACTGGACACCATCCATAGCGCCTTCCTCAGTTGTGGTTTATCAGGATTCTGCTTTTCCTGAGCTGGCCAACCACCTGTTGGTTAGCAGTCTGAAAGATCATGCGTTATATGCGGTGGCATTAGACCAAAATCCCATGTCGACAATGCAAATCTTTGCTACTATAAATGAGCGTTTACGGGATGTGATAGTGGGTCGTGACGGATCGGTATACGTACTGACGGACGGCGAGCGCGGCCGGTTAATGCGTTTTTCCCCACTGCGGGCCGAAAACGTACCGGAACACAGTTTGCGCTAACTCAGGCTGAATCCCCGTAAAGGCTGGCAGAAATGCGGTTGTCACTCCGGTGGTTACAACAATAGTCTGGCTGAATAGCGGCTATAAGTCTGCGAAACTGCATAAAAATTCAAATTCGTTATATATGCCGTTATAATTCCGGCGTTTAAATAGTCACTTCCTGCTCCGGGACCGTTCGAATTGGCAGGAATAACCATGAGGAAAACATCGTGTTAGAAGAATATCGCAAACACGTAGAAGAGCGTGCTGCTGAAGGAATCCCACCAAAACCGTTAAACGCGGAACAAGTGGCCGGATTAGTAGAATTACTGAAAAATCCACCTGCAGGCGAGGAAGAGTTTCTGTTGGAACTGATTTCTGAGCGTGTACCTCCTGGTGTTGACGAAGCCGCTTACGTAAAAGCCGGTTTCTTAAGTGCCATTGTAAAAGGCGAAGTAAGCTGCGACCTGATCAGCAAAGAAAAAGCGGTTGAGTTACTGGGTAACATGCATGGTGGTTACAACATCGCCACCTTAGTAGAGTTACTGGACGATGCAGCACTTGCGCCACTGGCAGCAAAAGAACTGAAGCACACACTGCTGATGTTTGATGCGTTCCACGACGTAGAAGAAAAACACAAAGCAGGCAACGAATTCGCTACTGACATTATCAAGTCATGGGCCGAAGGTGAGTGGTTCACTTCGCGCCCGCAAATGGCTGAGAAGATGACTTACTCAGTGTTTAAAGTGACCGGTGAAACTAACACCGATGACCTGTCTCCTGCACCTGATGCATGGTCACGCCCTGATATCCCTCTGCACGCCTTAGCGGCTTACAAAATGACTCGCGACGGCCTTGAGCCGGAAGAGCACGGCGTTAAAGGCCCGATGAAGCAAATCGAAGAAGTGAAAGCTAAAGGCCATCCTGTTGCTTTCGTAGGTGACGTAGTAGGTACCGGTTCTTCACGTAAATCTGCGACTAACTCTGTACTGTGGTTCTTCGGTGAAGACCTGCCAGGCGTGCCTAACAAGCGCGGCGGCGGTGTATGTATTGGTAGCAAAGTGGCGCCAATCTTCTTTAACACCATGGAAGATGCCGGTGCGTTAGTATTTGAAGCTGACGTAGAAAAAATGAACATGGGTGATGTTATCGACATCTATCCGTTTGAAGGCAAAATCACTAACAGTGAAACTGGCGAAGTACTGGCTGAGTACAGCTACAAGTCTAAGGTAATTCTGGACGAAGTACGTGCTGGTGGTCGTATCAACCTGATCATCGGCCGTGGCCTGACTGAAAAAGCCCGCGAAGCGTTAGGCTTAGGTCCGTCTGAACTGTTCCGTAAGCCAGAGCAACCAGTCGATAGCGGTAAAGGTTACTCACTGGCTCAGAAAATGGTAGGTAAAGCCTGTGGCGTTGAAGGTATCCGCCCTGGTACTTACTGTGAGCCTAAAATGACGACTGTTGGTTCTCAGGATACCACTGGCCCTATGACCCGTGACGAACTGAAAGATCTGGCATGTCTTGGCTTTACCGCTGATTTGACCATGCAGTCTTTCTGTCACACTGCGGCTTATCCTAAGCCGGTTGATATCGATACTCAGCACACCCTGCCAGACTTCATCATGAACCGTGGCGGTGTTTCTCTGCGTCCTGGTGACGGTATCATCCACAGCTGGTTAAACCGTATGTTGCTGCCTGATACCGTAGGTACCGGTGGTGACTCACACACCCGTTTCCCGCTGGGTATTTCATTCCCGGCCGGGTCTGGTCTGGTTGCCTTTGCTGCGGCTACTGGTGTTATGCCACTGGATATGCCTGAGTCAATCCTGGTGCGCTTTAAAGGTGAGCGTCAGCCTGGTATCACCCTGCGTGACCTGGTACACGCGATTCCTTTATACGGTATCAAGCAAGGCCTGCTGACGGTTGAGAAGAAAGGTAAGATCAACCAGTTCTCTGGTCGTATCCTCGAGATTGAAGGTCTGGAAGACTTAACGGTTGAGCAAGCGTTTGAACTGTCTGACGCCTCTGCAGAGCGTTCTGCTGCGGGTTGTACCATCAACCTGTCTGAAGAATCTATTGCTGAGTACCTGCGTTCTAACATCACCATGCTACGCTGGATGATCAACGAAGGTTACGGCGACCCACGCACCCTTGAGCGTCGTGCTCAGAAGATGGAAGAGTGGTTAGCTAACCCATCACTGATGCGTGCCGATGCCGATGCGGAATACGCAGAAGTTATCGAAATCGACCTGTCAGAAATCAAAGAGCCAATCGTTTGCTGCCCGAACGACCCGGATGATGCGAAAACATTATCTGACGTAGCGGGTGACAAGGTTGATGAAGTATTCATCGGTTCTTGTATGACGAACATCGGCCATTTCCGTGCGGCAGGTAAACTGCTGGATAACTACGGTAAGACGCTGCCAACCCGTCTGTGGATTTCTCCACCAACGAAGATGGATAAAGCACAGCTGATGGAAGAAGGTTACTACAACATCTACGGTCGCGTAGGTGTACGTACAGAAATGCCAGGCTGTTCACTGTGTATGGGTAACCAGGCACGTGTAGACGCCGGTGCGACTGTACTGTCTACCTCTACCCGTAACTTCCCTAACCGTTTAGGTGATGGTGCGAATGTATACCTGACGTCTGCAGAGCTTGCTGCCGTTGGTGCAATCGTTGGTCGTCTGCCAACTGCGGCGGAGTACATGGAATACGCTGGTAAGATTGACTCTATGTCAGCTGACGTATACCGCTATCTGAACTTCGATAAGATGGAAAGCTTCAAGAAGGCAGAAGAAGAGGCTAAGGCTAAGATCATTCCAACGTTGAATGTTGCCTGACTTAGCATATAAACTAGAAAGCCGGGCACCGTAAGGGCCCGGCTTTTTTTATGTCTTTATTTAAGGTAAATAACAAGGAATATAAATGGGATCGCGCACTATAATAAGGTCAAAACTGATAGCGTCAGGCCTCCTGATAGCTGGCTTGCTGCTGAGTGCCTGTAATGTAAACGCTGTTGATTTTGAATCCGCGCGAATTGAAATTAACGACATTGCACTGCAGGTGGAGTTTGCCCAAACCTTCGAACAACGGGCTCAGGGCCTGATGTTTCGTAAAACATTGTGCGCAAGCTGCGGCATGTTGTTTGAATTCGATCCCGAAAAACAAGCAAGCATGTGGATGAAGAATACCTTTATTCCACTGGATGTGGCATTTATCGACAGAAATGGCGTGATTACTGATATAAAACCACTGCAACCACAGGACTTAACGTCTGTAGGTGCCTCAAAAGTGGTGAAATACGCGCTAGAAATGAACCAGGGCTGGTTTGCTAAGCATGATATTCATGTTGGCGACCAACTGATTGTCAATTCATAACGCTGATTTGAACAGCGTACAAACGGAGAACACCGTGAGTAACCCGTTAACCATTGCAAAATTTGGTGGCACCAGTGTTGCCAATTATGCTGCTATGCAAAACTGTGCCCGCATTGTTGCTGGCAACCCAGGCACTCGTATTGTTGTGGTAAGCGCCGCAGCAGGCATTACTAATCATCTGGTGGATCTGGCGCATAAAGCCATGACTCAGGAACAAATTGCCGAAGTTTGTCAGGCGATTACTGATATTGAGTTTAAAATCCTTAACGAATTAAAAGCCAAAGACAGTGTTGCCGCAAAACTGGACGACTTGTTGGATGAAGTTAAGAAGCTCGCATTCCACGAAGAAATCCTGCATCGCAATGATCTGAAAGATAACCTGCTTTCGATGGGTGAGCGTATGTCTTCCCTGATGTTCAGTGCTGTGCTGGCGGAACAGGATGTGGCAACCATGAACTTTGACGTGCGCAAGGTTCTGCGTACCGACAGTGAGTTTGGCGCTGCAGCCCCGCAATTGGATGTGATTGCTGAAAATGCCCAGGCATTATTAAAGCCAGAGATTGAAAACGCCATTGTGGTGACTCAGGGCTTTGTGGGCGCCGATGAAGAAGGTCGCACCACTACTCTGGGGCGCGGTGGTTCAGACTTTACCGCAGCACTGTTAGCCGAAGCCATTGGTGCAGAAGTTTGCGAAATCTGGACCGACGTGACCGGAGTTTACACTACCGATCCACGCATTACCGCTGCGGCTCATCCGTTACCGGAACTGAGCTTTGAGGAAGCTGCGGAAATGGCTACGTTCGGGGCGAAGGTGTTACACCCGGCCACTATGGAGCCGGCAGTTCGTAAAGACATCAAGGTGTTTGTGGGTTCCAGTAAGGAACCTGAAAAAGGCGGCACCTGGATTGTTAAGGATTGCGAAAATGAGCCGCCATTCCGTGCACTGACCCGCCGTAAAGAGCAGGTGATGGTAACGGTAAAAACGCCTAAGATGATGTATGCTCAGGGCTTCCTGCAGCAGGTGTTTGCGATTATTGCCAAGCACAAGCTGAGTGTTGATCTGGTAACCACTTCCGAGATCTCGGTGTCTTTTACCCTGGATAACCCGGCTAACTCAGTGGCGCAGCGATTAAATCGTGAAACCATAGCTGAGCTGGAAACCATCTGTGACGTTACCGTGGAGCACGGTTTTGATTTGGTTACCGTAGTGGGTAATCACATGCAAACCAGTAAGGGCGTATCGAGCCGGATCTTTGCGGCCGTGTCTGACTACAACCTGCGTATGATTTGTTTTGGTGCTAACCCGCACAATATCTCATTCCTGGTGAATGAATCTGACAGCACAGAGATTGTTACGGTGCTGCACAAAGAGCTTTTTGAGTAAGAGCCACAAAAACTAAATAAAGAAATAAAGGGGTCAGAGTTAATTAATTTGTTAGGAATTAATTAACTCTGACCCCTTTATTTTATTATTGCTCGTCTTCATCTGCATCGTTCACCCAGCGATTGCGGCCGGTTCGCTTGGCTTTATAAAGGGCTTTGTCGGCAGCTTCTACCGAGGGGAGCGTGATAGTGCCATCCTGTTGCTGACCAACAGAAATACCAATACTCACGGTAACGTGGTCGGCAACACCACTAAAGTCGTGGGGAATTTGCGCATTTTTGAACGCATCCAGAATATTCCGGGCTACCGTTATTGCCCCTTGTTGGTCGGTATCGGGCAGCAATACGGCAAATTCTTCACCGCCGTAGCGGGCCAGGATATCGGTTTTGCGGGGCATTTGTTGCTTTATCAGCGAGGCCACCTGTTTTAAACAGACGTCGCCCTGGCTATGACCATAGTTATCGTTGTACTGTTTAAAATAATCCACATCAATCAGTAACACAGTCAATGGCCAGCGTTGACGGCTGGCCACATTGAGTGCCTGGGAATAGTAATCGTCAAAGGCGCGGCGGTTAGCTATACCGGTCAGCGCATCGCGCAGACTCATTTCTTCCAGCGTGTTCTTTTGTAATTCGATAGTGGTAGCAAACCGTTCAAAACTCTGTGCCAGCTCTGTTATTTCGTCCTTGCCGCTCACGGTGATGAGGTGGCCCTCGCCGGTGGAACGTTGTTGTACCTGCTTGTTAAGGGTCTTTAAGCGATTCACTACTACCCGCTGGATAAACACGGCAAATCCAATGTAAGCAAACAATACAATAATAAACAGCAGGCTGGCTTGTTTTACCTGTTGCTCAACCAGTCTGGAGGTTTTCGCCGCCTGGCCCAGTACAGCCTGGTTTAGCTGATGAGATTCAAATTCATTTAAGCGTGCGTAATCGGTAATCAGGTTACGTACAAAGTTACTTCTGCCCTGCACCCGGCCAAGGATCTTTAACTGCAACTGACGCAGTGCAATTAACCCTGAATTGGGGTGTAACACGGTTTCAGATAAGGCCGCGATGGCCAGTTGTGCACTTTGTTGTTGGTCTGCCGGCAGCGTATCGGCGAGTTCTGCAAGTGAGATAAACAGGTCATCCAGGTTGCTCTGTCGCTGGCGTATCTCGCTTAACTGGTCGAGGTTGGTAAGTTCAGCTGAGAGCAGCATGATGCGGGAAAACAGTAAAGACCAGGACATGCTGGCAGTTGTTGGGTTGCTGGTAGTCAAATCGGTATTGATCTGGCGTTGCAGGTCGAAGAGTTTTGCCGTTAACCGATCGATTCTGCTATTAATGGCGATACGCTGCTCTACTAACGCATTGAGTTCATCCAGTTCCCGTTCCACCGAACTCAGCTGAGACGTAATGTGATAGGTTTGCTCATTTTCCAGCGACAGTTTGTGCAGGCCTTGCAATTGACGGGTGATGGCATTGGAAGCGATTCTGCGCATAGCTTCTGAATTGGCCATGGACAACTGTTCAGTGCCACTCAGCAGCAGGTTCATTTGCGAATACAGTTTGCCCGACTGAATAACACTGGGCAACGATTTATCCATCATTGAATTTAGTGACTGTTCGAAAGAAGACAGTTTGGAATAGGTGGTATAAGCCAGGATCATTACCGCGATGATGAGCGTAACCAGACTCAAATTAATGATCCCGGATAGCGAGTATAATCCCCTGAGCTTAAAGCGCTTACCGGCGGGCGGCCGCCCCTGCTGACTGCTCATCTCAGCTGTCCCTGCCATTTACAAAGCTGACTCTGCCAGTAGCAGTGGCAGACAGTGCAGACTGACGTCGTAGAACACTGATCACGATGTCGGCAATCAGCGGCGTAACCTGCTGGCTAAAGGGGACTTCTGTGCCGCGTTTGAGGCTGTCATATCCATCACCGCCATTTGCCAGGTAATCGGAAGTGGCAATAGAGTAGAGACGACCGGGTTCCATAGGCGAGCCGTTAATAGTGAGCTCTTTTACCCGATTGCCCGGCGCTGCAGAAAGCTGCACTTTAAATTGCATACCAGAAACGTGCGGAAAACGACCTGAAGCGTCTTCGACCCTGCTCACACCGTTTTCCAGTGCAGACTTTAAATCAGCCCCGGTGATCCTTAGTACCCGGATATGATTTCGAAACGGCAGTTCGCTGGTAATATCCTTACGGGTTAACAGATGCCCCTCCCGATAGCTGCGCTCGCCACGGATAGCGCCGCCGTTGATGATAGCCACGTCGGTATGACTGGCTTCTCTTAAGGCATCGCTTACCAGGTTTCCAAAGCCATTCTCACGGGTACGTACTGCATCTCGCGTAGTATCCATTTCGCTGGTAAGACGGGCTACCTGCTCACTAAGCAGTGCGGTAATCCGGTTATCATAGCTGGCAACCTGTTCGGCAATCACCGCGTCTTGTGGGTAGTCGCTGAGGTTGAGTTGTACCACTTCATACTGAGCTTCGGCAGGTTTGCCTTGTGGCCATTCAATACTCACCTTCGCTGCGGCGGCTTCACTGGTTACGATGACATAGTTTGGCCGTGGTTTTTCATCTGTGGCCACCGGCTCAACATAGTAGGGATCGCTACGTAAAACCAGATTGACTTGCGATTGACTTAATAGCTTATTAATAAAAGGTAATTCGTCAGAAACCATCAGCACTACCAGTTCGGCGCCGCGTTCGCGCAGCGCTTTTGCACGGCTGACAATCGCGTCGTAGGGGGAGTTAATCTGCAGCCGATGCATCAAGTACTCTTCTGACGAAGCACTCGCTATCACGGTCAGAATGCCAATCCTGACATCATTTCTTTCAAGAATGATATCCTGCCAGGTACCTTCGAGTTCTCGCCCGGTGAGTGGATCGGTCACATTGCTTAATACTAACGGGAAAGCCGCCTCATAGGCGCGTAACGACAGCTCATCCTCAAAGTAACTGAACTCCCGCTTGGCAACGCCCATGGCATCCGGCTCGATGGTGTTGAGGATATCGATAATGTGCGCACCGCGATCGAAAGATGAAAGCATGCTGGGTGCCAGGCTACCACCGCCAAATAAGAACAGACTGGGATGCTGGGTGTCTCTGGTTTGCTTAACCAGAGTAGCAAGGTTGGCGTAGCTGCCATGCGGCGGATTAATAATCAGAGGCAGTTCAGCTGCATAGAGTACGGTAAGCTGTTTAGACTGACACGCAGACGCTATAAACAGTGAGCTTACACACATCAAACCGAGAACAAGGGTATAGCAGCGAAACACCTGGAGCGGACCTCTTTGGAGACTTCTTAACCACGTTCTATCGTAACACCGATATTTTTATGCGGGGTAGCGAAAAAGCCATAAGGTATAAAAAATAATGCGTTCGCGGTACTATTCGGTATGGATTTATCACGGTTGATGGATATATGAGCAATATGATTAAGATCTCGTCGACACTGGCTGTTGCCGAAGGCGAAATAGAACTGCAGGCCATTCGCGCCCAGGGCAGTGGCGGGCAGAACGTAAATAAGGTTAGTAGTGCCATCCATTTACGTTTTGATATCCACAATTCATCTTTACCCGATCCCATTAAGCAGAAGCTGCTCAACTGTAATGACAGTCGGGTGAACTCCGATGGCGTAATGATTATCAAGGCGCAACAATTCAGAACCCAGGAGCAGAATCGCGAGGATGCTATAGCCCGCCTTGTGGAGTGGATTAAAGAAAACACCAAAGTTTATAAAAAGCGCCGTCCCACCCGGGTCAGCAGAGCCGTAAAGGCCCGCCGCAAAGATGCAAAGCAGGCCAAAAGTCAGCGTAAACAAGAACGTCAGAAAGTTCGCTGGTGAACCCTCGGCCAGTCGAACAATCTGATGGAGCTCTAAAAGGTGTAGCGTAAGCTCAATTTGGCTGTGGTACCGCTGTACAGATTATTAATAACCCGCTTTTGCTCGCTGAGATAAGAACGGTCCGGATAGTTGAGAATATTATTCAGACTGAATTTTGTGCTCAGATGCTCGCTGAATTGCCAGCTGAAAGACTGGTTCCACGAAAGGACTTTCTCTCTGATGGTGTCCTGTTGGGCATCGGCACCCACATCATCCAGCGCTTCACTTTGCCAGGCCAGATTAGTGGAATACTGCCACTGATTATTCTTAACCAGCAGGTTAAGCATCAGGCGATGTTCAGCTCTTTCAGGCATTGTAATGGCGCGGTCAGCCAGGTTGGCTTCTGTATCTGAGTAGGTGTAAGACGCTTTGATATCAATCAGTGCCAGCCCGGTATCGGTAAACTGCTGTGACCAGTAGGTTTGCACACCGCGGATAAAACCGTCCTTGCCATTTTCCACCCGGGTTACGTCGTACACAATGCCGTCGAGTTCTTCTGTAACCCTGGAGTCATAGAAGAAGTCGGCGATATTATTGTAGTACACCCCGGCATAGAGTTTACCTACCTGGGTGTGAGTATATTCGAGTCCGGCAAACCAGTTAACAATGGTCGTGGCCTCAAGATCCGGTGAGCCTTCTGAAATGGTGCGGGTGGGGGGATTAATGCGGCGGTAACGCACCGTATCAAAATACTGCGGGCGCATTAACTGCTCAAAATAATTAAATTTTAAACGGGTAGAGGCGGATAATTGATAGCGCAACTCAAGTGACGGCAGGAGGTGCTGATAGCTATTACCGCCTTCTACAAAAGCTGCATCGAAGTGGCTGAAAGTCTCTTCGATGGTAAGGCCGGCCACGTCGACGCTGGTGATCTGATCACCAAGGTTAGCAATTCCGGCTTCTGTAGGGCCACTCACTGCACCACGTGTGCTGGTTTCGGTTTTCTCGTAACGCAAACCAAGGCGCCAGAACCAGGATGCCCGCTGCTGGTAAGCATCGATGTAGGCAGAACTCACTGTTTCTTCGCTGGTATAGATATCCTGGATAGACTCTAAAAAGGATTGAGCCGGGTTAAAGTTAAACTGTTCCGGATTAGCGGCGAGATAGGGTTCGCCCAATAACAAGTCCATACCGGCAGGTACTGTGGTGCGGTCTTCCATAATCTCAACCGCCTGATTGCTTCCCAGCACCTGAGTGAGGCTAAAACGGTTTTCAGTAGCGGTATAAACTGAGCGGTAATTGTCGTTATCGCGCTCTTTACTGCGCCAGGTGATGCCACTGCCAACCCACACTGGTCGTCCGGCAAACTTAAACTGCTGGCTCCAGTCGGTAACAAATGCATAATCGGTATCTGTTGTGGTAGTCAGAGTCGGCCGGTAGTTAGCAAACCAGGACTGACTGGTATCAAATATGTCGGCATTGGTCACTGTGGTAGCTGGCAGATAAGGGCTATCAATAGAGTAGTTAGCGGTCAGTCCCTGATCGACAAAATTCCAGGGCAGCCAGAGTCGCTCATTGACCCAACGGCTGTAGTAGATGCCAGCTTCAAACGCGCTGGTATCGGTTTCGTAATTGACGCCCAGCCGATGGCGATGAATATCCCTGGCGGTTTCCATTCTGTGAAAATAGCGTCGAATACGCGAGTCTGACACACTGACATCGCTTAAGGTGGAACCGTCATTGCTGAGTTCGGCGCTATCAATGGTTCCTGCGCCAATCTGATATTCCAGCCGGTTACGGGTAGCGATATCGTCGTAGTTGGTCGACATGCCTTCGTAGGTAAAATAAGTGTGTTCAGAAAGCACGTAGTCAGCGCGCCACTGCATATTGGTGCTGGAGGTATCAAACTGGTCCTGGCTGTAGCGGGGAAAACCCAGTAATAAAGCCTGTTGTTCCGGTGCCTCAGGGGCGTCAATGGATAGCCAGCGGGCCTCATAAAAATCGACTATTCGCTCCAGGCTGTTTTTCTGGGCGTTAAACTGTAAGCGCCAGCGATCGAAACTTTTAGCCAGCTTTATGCTCCCGCCAGGCGTGTATTCGCGGGCCACGTCCTGATAACTTACATTGGCCTCAAGCTCTGCATTATGGGCGGAAGCCCTGCCTTTTGATAAACGAAACTGGCCACGAAAATCTACGCCTTCGGCGTCGGTCACCGCGCTGAAGAAGCGTCCGGGAGTGTCGTTTCCCTGATACTCAGAAGCAATGGGATTACGCTTGAGTAAGATCCGATCGCGCTCTCTGGCGCTTTGATTGGTCGCATCATCAGAGGGTCTTGCTACGGGCGAAGCCGTGGTTTGGGCAGCGGTGGTGCCGGTAACCGACAACATAGTCAGGATGACAGAGAGTAACGATAATTTAAACGGTGTACCGACTGCCTTAAGGCCCCTATGACCTTTTCGGGTATCACTAGACATTAATTTCCCTTCAAAGAAGAACAACAAAAAATAACGGTCGTTTTCAGGCAATAGGTACTTCATTAGTGAGCGAATTGGGCGTGAACTATTATTGTTTACCCAGCCAATGACCAGCTCTGCTCTTGGTGGCAGCTTCTAGCTGTGGACGGACCGCATTATTATCATATTTCGCGTGCCCGGCACTGCACTGATTAGCGGCGTAAAGGTAGCTATTTATCGGGCGAAAAACGAGCTTAATAAGATAAGCACACTGTGAATAACGTTCAGTGGAGACACACTTTGTGTAAATTATACGATTGGTTAAGAGTTTTGGACGTCCGGTGCAACATGCATATGAGTCAGTCTATAAGCTGGCCAACATCAGTTAGCCACGGAAAATTACACAATGCTATTTAGTTTTAAACCATGTTTCTGCGCACCAAAACTGGTCATTGCTCTACCTCTACTAGTAATAATGTTAAACCTGTTTTCCCCGGTCCGGGCACAGGCGGCTGTAGTGTTGGAAGAACCGCACTTTTGTGGCCCGTATCGAAGTGAAGCTGAGACTTTGCCAGACATCGTACCGACATTATATGAAGTGGTATCTGGTACGCCAGGCGAGGAACGCAACTGGCAACTACTCCACGAACTGTTTGCGCCCAGTGCGACCATCACACCGCTGTTTCATCGCGAGGGAATGCCGGATATTTCGGTACTGACGACTAGTGAGTTTGTTGAGCTCAATAAACTACTGTTTAAGGATGTGGGGTTTTATGAAACCGAGATTCACAGTCAAACCATCCAGGTAGGACACATGGCAACGGTTATCAGTGCCTATGAATCCCGGGAAGCGCCGGATAAACCGGCTTACTCGAGAGGAATTAATACCTTCCAACTGGTAAATGACGGCCGGCGCTGGTGCGTGATCTCGGTAACCTGGGACAGTGACAAAGGCGGCCATGATATCGCCGGGAGTATTGCTGAAGTGTTTGGTAAAGAATAAAAGAAGCGAAAGAATAATCCATAATAAAGTACTGTGATACCGGCCTCTGAGCCGGTATCTGCCAAACAGTCTGACTCAGCTCAAATAACCTTCTCAGGAGATCCCCGCTCAAGAGCATGCGGGGATGACGGAGGTATTGCATGACAAGAGGAGTCCATATACGGGATTACTGTGAAGAGTATTCCGGTCAAAAATAAGCTGTCATACCGGCCTCCGAGCCGGTATCTGCCAAACAGTCTGACTCAGCTCAAATAACCTTCTCAGGAGATCCCCGCTCAAGAGCATGCGGGGATGACGGAGGTATTGCATGACAAGAGGAGTCCATATACGGGATTACTGTGAAGAGTATTCCGGTCAAAAATAAGCTGTCATACCGGCCTCCGAGCCGGTATCTGCCAAACAGTCTGACTCAGCTCAAATAACCTTCTCAGGAGATCCCCGCTCAAGAGCATGCGGGGATGACGGAGGTATTGCATGACAAGAGGAGTCCATATACGGGATGACTGTGAAGAGTATTCCGGTCAAAATAAGCTGTCAAACCGGCCTTCGAGCCGGTATCTCCCGAACAGCGTTACTTGTTTAAAACTGCCTGCTTTTTATTTGGTTCTTTGTATCGCGAAATACTGGTGGCGGGCAGATCAAGTAAAAGCGTAGAGCTGTCATGGATGTCGGCTCCGGCCAGCGCGGTCAGGACGCCCGCTCTGGGCGATAGGTTTTACCTGCCCGTCACCAGTATGCAACTTCGCGATTAAAGAACTGGCAGGAGTCCAGAGGGGAGCCACCTCCCCTCTGGGTGTAGTCGGCACCCCGACAGAATGCTGATGCGGGCATTGATTTCAAATTCTACGGCGTTGCGTAATCGTTCGAAGAGCTTTTGAGCCTGCGATAACAAGACGGAGATCCTGGATATTTTCTGCGAAGCTTCCGGGGTGGTAGAGAGAAGTATTCCGGTCAAAAATAAGCTGTCAAACCGGCCTTCGAGCCGGTATCTCCCGAACAGCGTTACTTGTTTAAAACTGCCTGCTTTTTATTTGGTTCTTTGTATCGCGAAATACTGGTGGCGGGCAGATCAAGTAAAAGCGTAGAGCTGTCATGGATGTCGGCTCCGGCCAGCGCGGTCAGGACGCCCGCTCTGGGCGATAGGTTTTACCTGCCCGTCACCAGTATGCAACTTCGCGATTAAAGAACTGGCAGGAGTCCAGAGGGGAGCCACCTCCCCTCTGGGTGTAGTCGGCACCCCGACAGAATGCTGATGCGGGCATTGATTTCAAATTCTACGGCGTTGCGTAATCGTTCGAAGAGCTTTTGAGCCTGCGATAACAAGACGGAGATCCTGGATATTTTCTGCGAAGCTTCCGGGGTATAAAACGTGAGATTGATTAGGTTAATCAGACAATTCAGGGGATCCCGGATAACGCCTTTGGCGTTTCCGGGATGTAAAAACACGTTAGTGTTAAGGTCAGTAAGGAATGTTAAGGAGACCCCGGATAGCTACTGCGAAGCTTCCGGGGTATAAAAACGCTTTAGCGTTTTTATACCTTAAACTGTCGGATTGAGCTTTGCAGTTCTTCGGCCAGGCGGGCGACTTCTTCGCTCGATTCTGACGTTTGCTGTGCACCCACGGTGGTTTCTTCTGCAATGCCAACAATGGTTTCCAGCTTCTCAGAGATATCCTGTGATACCAGGTTTTGCTCACGGGCTGATTGCTCAATCTGGCTGCTCACATCGTGAGCCCGTTTAACGGCCTCAGAAATGATGTCGAGAGCCTGGGTGGCCAGTTCGGTTTGTTCAACACACTTGGCAGTTTGCTGTTTACCCTGATCCATCACCGATACCGCTCTCTCTGCGCCTTCCTGCAGGACTTCGATCATGGCGTTGATTTCCTGGGTCGATTCCTGCGTGCGGCTGGCCAAGGTGCGAACTTCGTCGGCTACCACCGCAAAGCCCCGGCCTTGCTCACCGGCACGGGCTGCCTCAATGGCGGCGTTCAATGCCAGCAGGTTAGTCTGGTCTGCAATGCCGCGGATAACATCAAGGATGCTGCCAATGCTGGCGCTGTCCTGATGAAGCTTGTGTATGACTTGAGCGGCGTCTTCTACATCGCGAGCCAGCACTTCAATGGTGGCTTTGTTTTCCAGTGAAATATCACGAACCTTGATAGATTCCTGATCGGCATTACGAATTTCAAGCAGCGTATCTTCAGCATTTTGCGAAACCATCTGCGAAGTGGAATGCATTTCTGTTGTTGCCGTGGCTACCAGGCCAATTTGCGCTTTCTGATCCTGGATAGATTTAGTAGTCTGCGTGGTAACGGCTGAGGTTTGCTCTGAGGCCGCAGCGAGCTGTTCGGCGCGCACATTAATACCGCGGATAAGCTCTTTAAGGCTGAGGATCAGCTTATTACAGTTTTTCGCCAGCTGACCAAATTCATCCTGGCTTGAGTCATCCAGATTATGGGTCAGATCGCCGGACGAGGCGATGTTAAGTAGGTCGTTGACCTTCTTAAGCGGAATTGTAATGGCATTGACAGTTTTATAGCCGGTAAAGAAGGCAATAATCAATGATGCCAGAACAATAACCACTACCGCCGTAGTACCAAAGCTAACGTTACTGGTTACCTGTTCTTCCAGGACTTTCACTTTAGCATTGGTCAGGTTAAGTAGTTGCTCAAGCTCATTTACCGCGTTGGCCGCCATTTCTTCTGACTTGTCAAGGGCCCTTTCGGTTTGGTTGCGCAGTTCCAAACGCGATACATGTAATTGCACCACGCCATCGCTACCGGTTACCGCATCGATAGCATCATTAACCAGTGACTCAACTTCTTCCAGTGTGCCGGACGCATCCTGACCGTTTGCTGCATTGAGCATGGCATCGAGCTGTTCACGAATGGCATCCACGGCAAATTTCACTTCGTTACCCAGGGTATCGGCGCGTACCAGCGTCTGAGTTTTCATATAGTCAGAGGTTACCGTGATAAGCGTAAGCAGGCGGGTTTCCAACTCGCCGCCCAGTTCTGAGGCGCGGCGCAGACTAGCATTGCTTTGTACTTCACGTAAGTCACTGAAGTCGAGCAGATAGGTTGAGGCGTCGTCGGCGTTATCCTCAACGTCCATTAAGCGATCTTCAACATCGTTACGGCGGGATAGATAACTGTTGTGGCTTGCATACAAACCGTTAACCGTAGCCAGGTATTCCTGCGAAATACCATTCACATTCTGCAAAGCGGCGCTAAGTTTTGGATCGTTCTTTACCGTTGATGCCAGTGCACTGTAAGCATTAGTAAAATTCTGACTGGCTTCTTCGAACTGTGTTTGCTTTTCTTTGACTGTTGACAGTTCATCAGACACATAGGCTTCGAAAACCAGACGGCCCATATTTAAAAATGAGGCTTTAAGCGTATTGCTGCCGATAACTGTGGGCACTGCCACGGTATTAACTTCGCCTACATCATGTTGCAGTGAACGAAGATTAACCAAAGACACTCCGCTGATGATTAGCAGCAGCACACTTATCGTGAAGAAGCCGAGAATAACCCGTGCTTTTACCGTTAAATTCATTGTAGCTCCCAGAGCATTATTATAGTTTTGGCGTTCCAAACAAATATGAACTGTGCCTGTTCGGAGTCTGGTGTTAACCGGTTCCTTTGGTATTGCAGCGTTGCATCCCCTCAAAGCTCGCAATAAACCGGATAATCTGTTGCAGAGGCGCTGTTTTCCCCCGCACGATTAGTTATACCAATCTTTTAAAACTGATACAAAAGTATTAGAACGTTTTCAGCGGATTTTTATATCAGCCCTCATTTCCTTATCGGACAGTTTTGCCATTAGTTAAATGATTTAATCAATGGTTGTTCATTAGTATAGTCGCTGAGATGAGGTTACGCAGACACCGAAATGCATTCATTGGTTTCTTTATGCCAGAGGGTCATGGTGTTGCCCCAGACGTAACCGGTATCAAGCGCTACAAACTGGTCGGAAGAAGTATTGCCTTGCAGTGCTGCCCAGTGGCCGAACAAGATGCGTTCATCAGCTTTTAATTGCTGATTGGAAATGTCAAACCAGGGGCGCAGTGAAGCAGGCGCATCCTTGGGGGCTGATTTTACCGATAAGTTAAGTGCCAGTGAGGGGCGAACAAAGCGCATTCGGGTGGTGGCATTGATGATAAATCGTTGCCGCTGTTTACCGCTGAGTTTGTCACTCCACTTCGGCGGACCGTCGCCGTACATGTTTTCGAGCAACTGACACCACTTCACACTTTTGAGTTGTTCGGCGATTTCCTGACTGTATGTCAGTAACTGAGCTGTCGACCAGCCCGGATATAAACCGGCATGCACCATAGTGTGCTTGTCATCAAGAGCCAATGCCAACGGCCACTGCCGCAGCCAGGCGGTGAGTTCTGCTATATCCGAAGCTTTCAACAGAGGCTCAAGGTTATCACTGCGCTTGGCTTTTTTTATTCCTTGCGACACCGATAAAAAATGCAGGTCGTGATTACCCAGCACGCTGAAAAAACTGCTGCCTAATGAACGCAGATAACGCAGCGTATTCAGTGAGTCCTCGCCACGGGCAATCAAATCGCCCACGGCATACAGGCTATCGCGGCCAGGCTCAAAGGAAACGCTGTCGAGCAAACGACGAAGCCCGGCGTAACACCCCTGAATGTCGCCAATTACATATGATGCCATTACTGTAAACTAGTTGATGATATTGGGTAGCGCGAGGCGGAAGGGGTCTATGGGTACCCTGAAAACATCGCCATCGGCGGTTTTCATGTCGTAATAACCCTGCATAGTGCCTACTTCCGTATCAATTACGGAACCGCTGGTATATTGAAAGCTGTCACCGGGTTCAATGGTGGGTTGCTTACCAACCACACCTTCACCACTGACCTCGGTTTGTTTGCCGTTGGCATCCGTTACCAGCCAGTAGCGGTGAGTCAGTTTCACCGCGAAGCTGTTGTGATTGATCACAGTAATCTGATACGCAAAGGCATACTTATCGCTGTCTGAGGGCAAATGTTCTGGTAAATGCCGCGTTACAACTCTTACGGTTACCAGATCGGCCGGATTATGTTCGGTCTTCGGTGCTGTCATGTTCACTCACCCAATTCGCAATGGTTGCAAAATCATCGAGCGACAGTGTCTCAGCCCGTCGGGTTGGATCAAGGCCAAGCGCTTCTAACTGTGCTTCGTCAATACAGTCTTTCAGACTATTACGTATGGTCTTTCTGCGTTGATTAAACGCCATCGTGCAAACACGTTCAAGCATTTTTACATCGGTTACCGTTACCACCGGGGTTTGATGGGGGGTAAGACGAACAACGGCCGACTCCACCTTAGGTGGCGGCACAAAGGCACCTGGCGGCACATTGAGTACCGGCTGAACCTTACAGTAATACTGGGCCATGACCGACAACCGGCCGTAATTTTTATTACCCGGGCTGGCAGCCAACCGGTTAACCACTTCCTTTTGCAGCATAAAGTGCATGTCGCCAATAATCCCGGCGTGGGAAAACAGGTGAAACATGATGGGCGTGGAAATGTTGTAAGGCAGATTACCAAATACCCGCAAAGGGGCATCCGGTTTGGCTAAATCGTTAAAGTCTACGGTCAGCGCATCCTGTTCAACAATAGTTAGTTTACTGCCATGGAACGGATGATGACGCAGGCGTTTGGCCAGATCCCGGTCCAGCTCAATCACCGTCAGCGCATTAACCCGCTCACAAACCGGATCCGTCAGGGCGCCCAGACCAGGGCCGATTTCAACGAGATTCTCGCCGTCCCGGGGATTAATGGCATCGACAATTTGCTCAATCACAAAGGTGTCGTTTAAGAAATTCTGGCCAAACCGCTTACGGGCGGTATGGCCTAAATGGGTTTTATTCATTGTTGATGATGAGCCAGTTCAATTGCTTTATTCAATGCTTTGGTAAAACTGCCGTTGTCGGCCTGACCTTTTGCGGCCAAATCCAGCGCAGTACCATGATCTACTGAGGTGCGAATAAACGGCAAACCCAAAGTAATATTCACCGCCGCACCAAAGCCTTTATATTTTAGCACGGGAAGCCCCTGGTCGTGGTACATGGCCAAAACAACATCGGCATCTTCCAGATATTTAGGCTGGAAAATGGTATCAGCAGGCAAAGGCCCGGTGAGGTGAATACCTTCAGCACGCAATTCTTCCAGTGCCGGGCTAATGGTTTCGATTTCTTCGCGGCCAATGTGGCCGTCTTCACCGGCATGCGGATTAAGACCACACACATAGATATGCGGTTGGGTGATATTAAATTTGAGCTTCAGATCGGTATGAATGATATGAATGACCTTATGCAGGCGCTCGCGGGTAATGGCCCGGGAAACATATTCCAGCGGAATGTGGGTAGTAGCCAGGGCGACATTCAAACCTTCGGTTGCCAGCAGCATTACCACATCAATGGTATTAGACTGATGCGCGAAATACTCAGTATGGCCGCTAAAGGAAATTCCCGCTTTATTGATAATGCCTTTATTTACCGGCCCGGTGACCACCGCGTCGAAGTCGCCTTCGATATTGGCCTGGCAGGCCTGACGCAGGGTTTCTACCACGTAGTGGCCGTTATCGCTGCTCAATACGCCGGGCTCAACCGGCACAGCAGTAGGAATAGCCTGAATAAACAGTTCTCCCTGCCCCTGAATTCGTGTTTCACCCTGGGTGTATGGGGTTAGCTTAAGCGGCATGTTTAATGCCGCAGCGCGTTCCTGCATCATGGTTTCGTCGGCAAAAATAACCAGTTGTGCCGGCCATTCCTGTTGTGCCAGTTCGATAACCAGATCGGGGCCAACGCCAGCAGGTTCGCCTGGCGTAATGGCAATTTTAAGCGGTGTCATAGTCAGACCTTAATTTTAATCACTAAGGACTTCGATATAAGCCGAGTCACGCATTTCACGTAACCAGTTCTCACTCTCTTCCGCAAATTTACGGTTAAACAGCAGTTGGTGGGCTTTATCTTCCTTGCGTTGTTCTGTGGCATCGTCGATACGACGGTCGAGCAACTGAATTAAATGCCAACCGTGTTGCGTACGTACAGGTTCACTGTACTCTCCGGGCTCCAAATTAGCCAGTGCTTCTTTAAACTCGGGCACATAGATGCTGGGGTCTGACCAACCCAGCTCACCACCACGCAGGGCAGAACCGGGGTCAGCTGAGTGCTCTTTTGCCAGCTCGGCAAAGTCGGCATCGCCAGCCTGAACCTGTTCTTTAAACTCAACAAGCATGCTGCGGGCACGATCTTCACTAAGAATAATCGACGGCTGAATCAGAATGTGTCGGGCGTTAACTTCTTCTACTTCCACAACCTCAATACCGCGGGTATCAAGAATTTTAAGGATGTGGAAACCGGCACCACTACGAATTGGACCGATAACTTCACCCTTGCGCTTACCCTGAACCGCTTCGGCAAACAAAGTAGGCATGGCGTTAATGTTCATCCAACCCATGTTACCGCCGTCAAGAGCTTCAGAGCCTGAAGAGGCCGCAATCGCCAGACGGGAAAACTCAGAGCCTTCATCCAGCAGGTTAAGGACTTTATCGGCACGTTCACGGGCATCGGTTACGTCGGCATCAGTGGTCTCCGGTGGGAAGCCAATCAGAATGTGACCAAGTTCATACTCTGCCTGATCTGAACCTTGTTGTTCCATCAGATCCACCAGGTTAGCGATTTCCTGTGAGGTAATATAGATGCGACGACGCACGTTAGCGCGGCGTACTTCGCCCATAATGATTTCTTCGCGAACCTGTTCGCGGTAGTCATTGTAAGCGATGCCCTGACGGGTAATTTCATCACGCAGTTGCTCAACGGTGGCGCCTTCACCAGCGGCGATGTTGGCAATGGTCTGGTCGAGCTGTGGATCACTGACCCGGATCCCCATGCGCTCTGCCATTTGCAATTGCAGGTTTTTCAGGATCAGGCGCTCAATGGCCTGAGTGCGCAGGGCTTCGTCAGAAGGCAGGCGCTGATCTTTGGCCGCCGCGTCTGCTTTTACTTCATTAACCAGTGCCCGTACTTCACTTTCCAGCACCACACCCTGATCAACAATCACTGCCACTTTGTCGAGCAGCTCGGTTTGGGCCATGACTGGTAAGCTTATTACCAGACTTAAAAACAAACCCCGAATAAAATACTTCATAAACTCTCTTGCTTGTTGTTAATACTGCCGTGTCCCTTGGTGGGATTCCGGCGCATTTAATTTAACACGTATGGCTGTCGATAGCCGAACATGCCGTCCTCGAGCATAGCCCGATTCGACCGGGATGAACCGATCCCTTTAAAAATAAATTGCAGAGCAATACTTGAGTCAAACTCATTGGTATTTTGCTGGCCCGCTACATCGTAACGGTTACTCAGACTTCGCTGGGCAACAATCCGAACTGCCCAGCAGCAGGACTCATACTGTACCCCAAAATAGTTTTCGATGCTTCTGTCTCGCTCTAAATCGCGATAAGAACGACCGACTACCTGCCAGTTTTCACCAATCGGCCAGCTCGCCGATACGCCGAACTGATCGATGGTTTCCCCCGACAGATCGCGCACAAACCGGTGACTCAGTTGCACCAGTCTTGTAGCGTCGAGACGATATTCCAGGGCCATACTGCTGCGTTCAACCTTGTCATTGTTGGTGGCAATTTGCACTGCCGAATGAACAAACCAGCTGTCATCAAAACGCCAGTCAAGTTCGCCGGCCAGCGCCGAACGGTTGCGATCGTCCACTGCCGTGGTGACCTGTGAGTCCGACAGGTAGAATATCTGACCCAGACTGATAACAAATTGTTCCCGGTTGTTGTCATCAATTATTCGTGAGGTTGCACCCACGGTGATCTGGTCATTGTCACTGATACGATCAAGACCGGTAAACTCCTGACCGCGAAACAGCCCGTTTACATCGGTTAACAGCGCAGTGGTGTCGTATAAACCGATATTGCTCTGGTCTTCATATGAGGTATACAGGTACTGAACTTTGGGCTCAAAAGTAATGGTGACATCATTGCCAAACAGCTGGTCGTTCTTTTCCAGGTACAGGGTACTAAACAGACGGCCCTGATACAGGGTGCGGTTAACTTCCTCATCCAGTTCGGTATTGGCTATGTTGGTTTGTTTGTAATAGGTATTCATGGCCGTTAGTTCTGCCGTAACCTCACCCCAGTAACGCTGATAGGGAAGCGCAATAGTGGGCGCCAGGTGCCAGCGCAGGGCGTCTGGCCTGGTTTCCTGGGCATTATCAAAGTACGCCAGCTCAGAGTCCACTTTAAAGGTCAGTAACTCACCAAGGCTGTTACGCCATTGCAGTTTCGCTTCCGGCAGGGCGCGGTAAATGGCATCAAAATCGCCCAGGGTTTCAAAGTCACGTAAGTACAGGCTCATATCCAGCGATTGACTGTAATAATCCAGGCCAATGGTACGGTTGATAGTGGTATCCGACCGATTGAAGAAGTCCGAGCCCAGGTCAACCACATAGTTGTTGTCGCTGATGCCGTTGAAATCCACATTGAGCTGCCAGTTATCCGATAACATGCCGTGATGCTGTAAACGGTAAAAGTAACGGCTGTCATCGCTGGCCAGTTTTGTGTCATTGTTGAGGTATTCAAAATGCATCTGACCACCGGATGATTGGGTCAGATAGCGGAATTCCGTTTTTAACTGCAGGCCACGGTTAGTCATCAGCCGCGGCGAGATGGTCATGTCGTAATTCGGCGCAATATTCCAGTAAAATGGCTGTTCATAATCGACCCCGGTAGCACTTGAGCTGCTGATGATCGGAAACAGTAAGCCGGTTTGGCGTTGGTTACTTACCGGAAAAGCAAAATAGGGCAAATACAGCACCGGTACATCGCCCAGATAAAAGCGGGTATGACGCGCTTCACCGAGGGTGTCACCAGGTTCAATACTGATCTCGGAGGCTTCAAGCCGCCAGTCCTGCTGGTCCAGCGGGCAGGTGGTAAAACTGACATCACGCAGGGCTATACCTTGCTGAGTGCCTATATCAATCTCGCCGGCGGCACCATGGCCCACAAAACCGGTAAGCTGATACTGCGTATTTTCCAGCTTTAAGGTTTGCTCAACCGAATCAACTGACAGCAAGTCACTGCTGACAGTAAGAGCAGGGCTACGATAGCTTACATCACCACTGGCCGATAAGGCGCGGCCATTATCGGTAACCTCAGCCGTGTTGGCGTGAATAATGGCACTGTCGGTTACAATATCCACATCCCCCTCAAACAGGGCAAATTGGTTTTCGCGGATTTCTGCGGCATCGGCAGTGACCTGAACCTGCTTTTTTTGTAGCAGTTGCGAGCTGTCAAAGGGTGTCGGCACGGCCATACACAGCGCATTATTGTTAATGGCGGTCTGCGCATTTGCCTGCCAGGCAAGACTGTTTAAACCTGCTACAGCAAGCCAGACCAGGGCACCATTCATGTGCCGTTGGCGACTGATTGGTTGTCTGGGAGCCCGGGTGTTTCGTTGGCCATGCTGCTGAGCAAGTTGTGTAGTTTTCGACAGCAAATTATTATTCTCGGTGCTTCTAAGGATTATTCGGCTGGTAGGGGCGCCGATGTCTGTTCTGATAAGGCGCTAATTCTATGCACTTCGCCGCCAATTACCAACAGCAGACCCTAAAAAAATCGAAAAATTCATATCTTATCCCCATTTATTTGCTTTAAAGCAATGATGTAGGCGACTTCTCAAGCGAATAACCATTGGTTATAGTGCTTAACATCTTATCTTTTTACTGGTTGTTACGCCTGTTTATCAACCAGTTCGGCGCGGCGCGTCGCAGTTGCAGGGGGAATGCATGCCGATTTGGGGCAGATTACTGGGTTTAATTTTCGGAATGATGTTTTTAAAAATACCGGGCGCCATTCTGGGGTTCTTTGTCGGCTATATGTTCGACAAGGGCTACAGTCAGGATTTCGGCCGGATGGGGGGCTTCGGGCGCTTTTTCTCCAGTCAGGATGCCCTACAGCAACAGGCTATATTTTTCCATAGTCTGTTTGCGGCGCTGGGCCACCTGGCAAAATCTGACGGTAAAGTCACAGAGTCAGAAATCAAGGTTGCCTCACGTCTGATGGACGACATGCAATTGCAGGGGCAGGCTCGTCAGGAAGCGCAACAGGCGTTCCGGGAAGGCAAATCGCGGGATTTTCCTATCGCCGATATTCTCAAACAATTATATGAATCCTGTCACGGCCGCCGGGACATTCTGCAGGTCTTTCTGGAAATTCTGATTCAGGCGGCATTTGCCGATGGCCGGCTGGCTAATGAAGAATACCGGGTGTTGGAAAAAGTCGCTAAAGCGCTGGGGTTTGTGCGTCGCGATCTCGATTATCTGATCGCCATGTTTGAGGCAGAGGTACGCTTCAGAAGTCAGGGGCGCGGTAGTCATCAACGTCAGGGCAGTCAGCCAAGCGGACCGTCGCTGGAAGATGCCTATGCCGTGTTAGGTGTAACGGCCAATGATGATGAAAAGGCCATCAAACGTGCTTACCGTAAGCGAATGTCTGAGCATCACCCGGATAAACTGGCGTCTAAAGGACTGCCGGAACAGGCGATGGAAATCGCTAAAAATAAAGCCCAGGATATTCAGGCTGCCTACGAGCTGATAAAAGAGCGACGTGGTTTTAAATGAGTCAGAAAATGCCGCCTCCCGGCGAAGCCGACCTTGACCTGATAGAAGCTTTTATCGAAATGCTCTGGCTCGAAAAAGGCCTAAGCGATAATACCCAGCAGAGTTATCGTCGGGATCTGTGCCATGTGGCGGGCTTTCTGACCACTCGCTCTACCAGTCTTAAGCAGGCCCGCCTCACCGACATGCAGGACTATCTGATGTTTCGTGAGCAGCGGGGCTTGTCGGCGCGCAGTACTCAGCGCAACATCAGCGCTATGCGGCAGTTTTACCGCTATCTGGTTACCGACAAGCAGCGTAGGGATAACCCGGTGAGTCAACTGGCTATCCCCAAAGCGGCCAAAAAGTTACCGGGTACCCTTAGTGAAGCTGATGTTGAGGCTTTGCTTGATGCGCCGGAGGTGGAAGAACCCATTGAATGTCGCGATAAATGCATGCTTGAAGTACTTTATGCTACCGGCCTGCGGGTCAGTGAGCTGATTGGCTTACGGCTGTCTGAAGTCAGTTTGCAGCAAGGCCTGGTGCGGGTAATGGGTAAAGGCAATAAAGAGCGCCTGGTGCCACTTGGCGAAAATGCCCTCGATGCGCTCCAGGATTATTTACACAGTGCCCGCCCGCAATTGTTAAAGCATCAGACCGACGTAGTATTTGTCAGTAACCGTGGGGTACAGATGACCCGCCAGACATTCTGGCATCGCATCAAACACTACGCGGTAAAAGCCGGGATCCGCACTGAATTGTCACCTCACACACTGCGTCATGCTTTTGCAACGCATCTGCTCAATCATGGTGCCGACCTGCGGGTGGTGCAAATGCTATTGGGCCACAGCGATCTGTCAACCACGCAAATTTATACCCATGTTGCCACAGAGAGACTTCAAAATCTGATCACAGAGCATCATCCTAGGGGATAAAACAATCCATCGGCAGGGCCGATTCGATGAGCGCCGGGGTAATTGTCGATGGCAATCATCGCCAGACCGGGATTTTTTGATACACTAGAGCGAATTTTACGGTTAAATGCCGGTCTTAAAGAAAACAATGTGCTGCAAATTCAGCACCCCAGAGGCCGTAAAGGCCATAATCCGAGTGGTTTTCAGGAGTGATTAAATGAAAGTGTTTCTTCGCAGTTTACTGGCAGTGCTGAGTGTTGTTTCGGCAGCTGCAACTGCAAATGTACTGGCCGATGCGGCAGATAAAGAGAGCGTTAAAGCTAAAATTGAAACCACGCTGAAGTGGCGGGTAGATGCCATCGCTGACTCTCCTGTTGATGGCTTACTGCAAATCAGTACCGAAAACGGCCTGTTTTACGTAAGTGCAGATGGCACCTATTTACTCCAGGCGCGGGTTTATAACCTCGACGAAGAAATGCGTAACGAAACCGAAACTGCGCTGGCCGAAATGCGTCTCGATGGTTTAAAGCAATTCGATGATTCCTATATCGAATTTAAAGCAGAAGACGAACAATATGTCGTTACCGTATTCACCGATACTACCTGCGGATACTGCCGTAAGCTGCACGAGCAGATTGCTCAGTACAACGAAGAAGGTATTACCGTAAGATACCTGGCGTATCCTCGGGCTGGCCTGAACAGCCCGGTCTATCGTCAAATGGTGTCGGTCTGGTGTTCTGCCGATCCGAAAAAAGCCATGACCAATGCCAAATCAGGCAGCAGCGTAACGCCTAACAGTTGTGATAACGACATTGCCGAGCAATTTCGTTTTGGTCGCAAGATTGGCGTAAATGGTACACCTAATATTGTGCTCAGCGATGGCAGTATCATTCCCGGCTATCAACCGCCAGAACAGCTGCTATCGGCGCTTAAACAGATTGCCGGTTAATTTACATACCAATCACCGGATACCATACTTCTCAGGTATCCGGTTGTTTTACCAGTCAGATTTCTTTTCAGTTCCAGCAACGAATCACAGCTAATTTATGAGTTTACACATCAGGCGCCGGCCGTTAACCGATACCTTTAACACGGCACTACATCCGGTACTTGAGCGGGTTTACCGTGGTCGTCACATTCAGTCTGCTGAGCAGTTAAACACCGGTGCCAGAGCACTGCTGCATTATCGTGATTTGCTGGGCTGCGACAAAGCCGCGGCGCGCATCGCTGATGCCATTATCGAGCAACAACCTATAACCATTATCGGTGACTTTGATGCCGATGGCGCTACCAGCACCGCGCTGTGTATGCTGGCATTAGGGCAGATGGGGGCAACCCGGGTGGACTACCTGGTACCTAACCGGTTTGATTTTGGTTACGGTCTTTCACCACAGATTGTCGAGGTGGCGGCCGAGCGGGGAACGCCGTTAATTATCACCGTTGATAATGGCATTTCCTGCCACGCAGGGGTTCAGCGAGCCAACGAGCTGGGCATGGAGGTGATAGTGACTGATCACCATTTACCGGGCGAAACGCTGCCCGCGGCTACCGCCATCGTTAATCCTAATCAGCCGGACTGCCAATTTGCCTCAAAGAACCTCGCCGGCGTTGGCGTAGCGTTTTACCTTATGCTGGCACTGCGAGCTGAGCTGGAAGGGCGTGACTGGTTTACCCGGCAGGGGCTTCAGGTACCTAATTTAGCCAATTTACTCGACATTGTGGCAGTAGGCACGGTGGCTGATGTGGTGCCGCTTGATCAGAATAACCGTATTCTTGTTCATCAGGGCTTACAGCGGATCCGGGCCGGGCAATGTCGGCCGGGAATTACCGCTTTACTGGACGTAGCTCAGCGTCATGCCAGCCGTCTGACCGCAACGGATCTGGGCTTTGTGATTGGCCCCCGGCTGAATGCGGCGGGTCGTCTCGATGATATGGCTGCCGGAATTGAGTGCCTGCTTTGCAGCGATACCATGGAAGCCCGGGCGCGGGCGACGGAACTCGACCGGCTTAATCAGCAGCGGCGAACCATTGAACAGGAAATGAAACAGCAGGCTCAGGAAACCCTGGCTTCGGTGCAACTCGACAGCAGTGCACCGCCGGATGCCATCGTGCTTTTCGATGAGCATTTTCACCAGGGCGTAATCGGGATCGTGGCGGGTCGGCTGAAAGATGAATATAAAAGACCTACCATTGTGTTTGCCAAACAGGACGATGAAACCATAAAAGGCTCAGCGCGCTCCATAGCCGGGGTGCATATCCGCGACATTCTGGAGGCCGTCAGTACCGCTAAGCCAGGCCTGATTGAGAAGTTTGGCGGGCACGCGGCAGCTGCCGGATTATCCATCCAGACTGCCAATCTTCCTGCCTTTACCGCAGCCTTTACCAGCCATGTTAAAGCGGCTCTGGCTGACATTGACGACCCGAATATCATCCTCAGTGATGGCGAACTGGAGCCTCACATACTTAATTTGCCTACTGCACAGGTATTACGCCAGGCCGGTCCTTTCGGCCAGGGCTTTCAGCCGCCATTATTTGATGGCACTTTCCAGCTTATTCAACAGCGGATTGTTGGCGAGCGTCACCTAAAGATGGTCTTGGCACACCCGGATAGCGGCGAGGAGTTTGATGCCATCGCGTTTAATATTGATCCGGATGTCTGGCCCGACCCGAATGTTAAGCAGGTGCAGTTGGCGTATCAGTTGGATGTGAATTACTATCGGGGCAGGGAATCTCTGCAACTGCTGGTGGAAGCACTGGCTCCCCTGGCCTGACAGGTAAAGAATTGCTATGAGTGTGGATAAGCTGCTAAAACGACATCAGTCACTGACTCACAGTGAAAACATGAAAGTGGTTTCTCATGTGCAGCGTCAGGATGGCGACTGGGTTCGCCATACCGTAATGATTGAAAATGTCGATGCGCCTTTTGTGTTTAAACGCACCAAACCATATCAGTCACTGCAGGGCGCGCGGGTGAATATGACCTACTATCGCACGGTGGAAACGGTTGCCGGGATGGAGTTTGAGCAAATGAAAGTTGTGCGGATCAAGCGGGCATAATCATGGCTAACAGCTGGTTGAATGCCTATGTTTTGCATCGACGCCCCTATCGTGAAACCAGTTTCATTGTTGATTTCTTTACCCTCGAACTCGGCCGCGTCAGCGCTGTTGCCCGCGGTGTGCGAAGCGCCAAATCTGACCGCCGAAGCCTGCTGCAACCCTTTCAGGCATTGCGGGTACAGCTAAGTGGCAAAAGCGATTTAAAAAACCTAACCCAATTAGAGAGCAATGGCGCTCTGCGCATGCTTACCGGAAATGCACTTTATTGTGCCCTGTATGTCAATGAGATCACTAACCGGGTATTGCCCGGCGGTGTCGAGGCGGCAGAGCTTTACAGCGCCTACGCAACAGCTCTGGCAGCATTGCAGCAGGAACAGGCGGCTGCCGAATATATCCTGCGTCAGTATGAACTGGCACTGTTGCAGGAGCTTGGTGTGATGCCAGACTTCACCACCGACGCGGCTTCCAATGATCCTATCGAAGCCACTTTTCACTATGAACTGGTGCCTGAGCTGGGCTTTTGTCAGGTTAAACAGGCAAGCAAACTCAGTTTTTCCGGTACCGAACTGCTGATGCTGGCTGAACAGGATTTCAGCCCGCCGGGATTAAAGGCGGCAAAGCGTTTATGCCGGTTGGCTCTGCATCCCTTTGTGGGTAACAAGCCATTGAAAAGTCGTGAGCTCTTTTTGGCCTCCCGCTGAATCACTGCTACAATACGCGCCACTTCAGTTTGTAATGTAATCCAGGACCCTGGGAATGAAAGATATTCTGCTTGGCGTTAATATTGATCATATCGCTACGCTGCGAAATGCGCGTGGTACCTCTTACCCCGATCCGGTGCATGCTGCGGATATCGCAGAACGCGCAGGCGCCGACGGTATAACCGTGCATCTGCGGGAAGACCGTCGCCACATTAAAGACCGTGATGTTACCCTGCTGGCCCAAACCATCAATACCCGACTCAATCTGGAAATGGCCGTTACCGAAGAAATGCTCGGTATTGCCGAACAGGTAAAACCGGTATTTTGTTGCCTGGTCCCGGAAAAGCGGGAAGAGCTAACTACCGAAGGCGGGCTCGATGTGGCCGGTAACCTGAGTCGCATGACCGATGCCTGCCAGCGCCTGGCTGAAGCAAACATCCTGGTTTCTTTGTTCATTGATGGCGATGAACGCCAGCTTGATGCTGCGAAAGCAACCGGAGCGCCGTATATCGAAATACATACCGGTCATTACGCCGATGCAACCAGTGAAGCAGAACAACTGCAGCACCTGGCGCAAATTCGCCGTGGTGTTGAGTATGCCGATAACCTGGGACTACAGGTAAATGCCGGTCATGGTTTGCATTACCACAATGTAAAACCTATCGCGGCTATCCCACAGCTTATTGAGCTTAATATCGGTCATGCCATTATCGCCCGTGCCGCGTTTGATGGTTTGCACAAAGCTGTAGCTGATATGCGCAGCCTCATGCAGGAAGCGCGTTTACAGGCACGCATAGGCTAATTACCACCGGAGCTGAGCATGGCCATTGCAGGCTTGGGAACTGATATTGTTGAAATTGCCCGTTTTGAAATGGCGGATGACCCCCGGGATCGCCTTGCGCGGCGGGTGCTGACGCCGGAAGAATGGGACATTTATACCTCTCACAATCAGCCGGTACGGTATCTGGCTAAGCGATTTGCCGCTAAAGAAGCGGCGGTGAAAGCGCTGGGAACCGGGATTGGTCGGGGCATTAGCTGGCAACAACTGCGTGTCAGTAATAATGATGCAGGTGCGCCAGTTTTGCATTATAGCGGTGAGTTTGCCGAAAAATGTAAGCTAAAAGGTATAGTGGGTGCTCACTTAAGTTTGTCTGATGAACAACATTACGCCGTGGCTACGGTGATCCTGGAAACACCGTGAGGCAAGGTAATGGTTAGCATTTATCAGGGCGGCGGTAAGCGTCGACCCGGCGGAAAGCGAAAAGGGCCTGCTCAGGTATCGTCTGCGACGGTGACCCTGGATAAGTGGGATCCCCGGGGGCGTGGTGTCTGCCGAACCCATCAGCCAGTGCTGTTTGTAGACGGTGCGCTGCCCGGTGAAACCTGTCAGGTGGCGATTACGCGCAGTAAAAAACAAGTCTGTGAAGGCCATGTAACCAAAGTGCTTGAACCTGCTCCGGCGCGGCAAAAGCCTTTTTGCACGGTATACGAGCAATGCGGCGGCTGCCAGTTGCAGCATGTTGAACGCGATGCTGCATTAAGCTGGCGACAACAGGCGCTGGATGAGCAAATCCGGCTCACTCACTCTCTGGACGAATTACCCTGGGTAGCACCTTTACGCAGCGGCTGCGATCAGTACCGGCGAAAAACGCGCCTGGCCATTGATGCCCGCAAAGGTAAGCCCCTTGCGCTGGGATTCAGAGCGCCAAAAAGCGATAAAGTGGTCAATGTCAGCCATTGCCCGGTGCTGGAACCAGAACTGAATGAACTGCTACCGCCGTTACATGAGTTGCTTGAACAACTGGCCGGGCGCACCGCTATTGGCCATATCAGCCTGCTAAAAGCGCATAATGGCATTGGCGTTACCTTTCGTTGTACCAGAGCTTTATCGGCTGATGATCGGGCCTTGTTGGTGGCATTTGCAGAAGCGCAAACACTCTTGTTGCGCCTGGATTCAGGCGAGCACAGCGAGACGCTGCATGCGCCGGTGGACGAATTGTTGTGCGCGACAGCGCATGATTTATCACTGGCGGTTACCACCGAAGATTTCATTCAGATCAATGCCGAGGTAAATCTGGCCATGGTTGAGCAGGCACTCGACTGGCTGGCACCAGAGACGCAGCACAACGTACTCGACCTGTTCAGCGGGTTAGGTAACTTTTCGTTGCCTTTGGCACAACGTTGCGCCAGCGTCACTGCGGTGGAAGGGGTTTCCACAATGGTGCAAAGAGGCGAAAAAATTGCCCGACAACAAGGCATTACTAATATTCAGTGGCGCACTGCCGATTTAAGTAATGAGGCAGAACTTAACGCCCTGGCGCTAAAAAAATACCATAAGGTGTTGCTGGATCCGTCCCGGGAAGGGGCTCTGGAAGCTTGCCAGCAAATTGCCAAAGCCAGGGTTGAGTCAGTCGTGTACGTATCTTGCAATCCGGCAACCTTTAATCGCGATCTGGCACCGCTGCTGCAAGCAGGGTATCGGATTGTGAAACTCGGCATAATGGAAATGTTCCCGTATACCCAGCATATTGAGTCGATGGCGTTACTCGAACGCGAGGCTAGAGGGTAAGAGGTAAATATGGTTTCAACCCGCACAGTGCATGAAGAACATCGGCCGCCGTTTGAAGAATGGCTGGCCAGTCTTAATCTGTCTGAAAGTACCGCCCAGAAGCTGCGCGATATTTCGCACATGCCCGATAAACTGCTGGTCGGGCAGGAGATGGTGGAGATTCTTCACCAGCTCAATATGGACGATGCAACCCTGCAGGCTGCGTTGGTTTATCCCTATTGTCAGCAGCATGAGCTGTCTGATGCCGAAGTGGCGGAAAACTTTGGTGCCGAAATAGAGCAGCTGGTGGTGGGGGTCCGTCGGATGGAAGCGATTCGGATGCTGCATAATCGCAAGCAATCCGACAGTAAGCTCTCGGCACCCGATGAGCAACACATCGACAGTATTCGTCGCATGTTGCTGGCCATGGTAGAAGATGTGCGGGCAGTGGTAATCAAAATGGCCGAGCGGATCTGCGCTCTGCAACAGGTAAAAAAAGCCGATGAAGAAACCCGGGTTATGGTTGCTCGTGAGTGCGCCACCATTTACGCACCGCTGGCTAACCGCCTTGGCATTGGTCAGTTAAAATGGGAGCTGGAAGATTTAGCCTTTCGCTATTTGCACCCAACCACTTATAAGCAGATAGCCAAACAGCTGGATGGTAAGCGACGGGAGCGCGCGGAGTATATTGACAATGTGGTCGATGACCTGCAGACCCTGCTGAATAACGAACACATTAAGGCCGAGGTTTACGGGCGGCCAAAACATATCTACAGCATCTGGAAAAAGATGCAGAAGAAGCGCCTGACCTTTGAGCAGCTGTTTGATATCCGGGCGGTGCGGATCATCGCCGAGCGGTTGCAGGACTGCTACGCAGCGCTGGGCACCGTACATGCTCACTTCAAGCATATTCCCAAAGAGTTTGACGACTATATTGCCACGCCTAAACCAAATGGCTATCAGTCGATTCATACGGTGATTGTGGGCCCTGAAGGGAAACCGGTAGAGATCCAGATCCGCACACAGAAAATGCACCAGGATGCAGAACTGGGGGTGGCGGCTCACTGGAAATACAAAGAGGGCAGTGCCGGTAAGGTTTCTGGCTACGATGAACGGATTAACTGGTTACGTAAAATTCTGCAATGGCAGGAAGAAGTGGCCGAGTCGGGCGATCTGGTTGAAGAACTACGCAGCCAGGTATTTGACGACCGCGTGTATGTCTTTACACCGCGCGGCGATGTCATTGATTTACCACAGGGCTCCACGCCGGTGGATTTTGCCTATTACATCCACAGTAACGTTGGTCATCGCTGTATCGGCGCTAAGATTAACGGTCGTATTGTGCCGTTTACCTATCAGTTGCAAAGCGGCGATCAGGTGGGGATCCTGACCGGTAAAGAGCCAAACCCGTCGCGCGACTGGTTACATCCCGGTTTAGGCTATGTTCATTCATCGCGAGCCCGTGCGACGATTCACAGCTTCTTTAAGAAACAGGATAAAGAGAAAAACCAGCAGGCGGGTAAAGAACTGCTGGAGCGCGAGCTTCAACGCGCCGGCCTGCCGGTTAAAATGGCGGCTGATGCCTGTGAGCGGTTTAATGTGCCAAGTACAGATGAGCTGTTTGCCGCTATAGGCGCTGGCGATGTGCGGGTAATGTCTGTGGTACATCATCTGCAACAGTTAGTGGCGCCACCGCCAGAAGTGGAAGAACTGAGTCCTAAGGTTAAAACGCGCAAAGCCGCGCGGGGCAAAAACAAGCCCGATAGCGTCGTGGTGCAGGGTGTTGGTAACCTGATGAGCCAGTTGGCCAACTGCTGTCAGCCGGTGCCCGGCGATCATATTCTGGGTTATATCACTCAGGGGCGCGGAGTGAGCGTGCACAAAGACAGCTGTGAGCAACTTCAGAATCTGCTCAATCAGCATCCGGAACGGCAAATTGAGGTAAATTGGTCAGAAGATCTGAACGTAGGTTACGAAGCGAACCTGGATATCGAATGTAATGATCGCACCGGCTTGTTACGTGATATCACCACGGTACTGGCTAACGAGGGCGTAGCACTGCTCGGTGTAAACAGCCTGAGTGATAAAAACAGCCACACAGCACTCATTTCGGTATCGGTAGAAGTCTCTGATGTGGAAGCCCTGAACCGCCTGACGAACCGCTTACGACAACTGAAGGACATCATTGATGTCAGACGAAAAACCAACTGAACCTGGGGCCGCGCTGGCCCGCTTACTCGATATCATGGCGCGCCTGCGCGATCCGCAATCAGGCTGTCCGTGGGATGTGCAACAAACCATGCAGTCGCTTACCCGTTATACCATCGAGGAAGCTTATGAGGCAGTAGATGCCATAGAGCGGGGGGCACCGGATGAGATTAAGGATGAGCTCGGTGATCTGCTGTTTCAAATCGTTTTTTACGCGCAAATTGGCAATGAATCACAGCAGTTTGACTTTACTGATATTGCCAACGCAATCAGCGATAAAATGGTGCGCCGCCATCCCCACGTATTTGGTGAGGCAACCACCGAGGATGCCGGGTTAGCCGAACAATGGGAAGCGATTAAGGCGCAGGAGCGAAAACACGCCCCGCAAGCCTTATTGGACAGCGTCCCCACTGGCCTGCCAGCGTTAATGTATGCCCAGAAAATTCAGAAGAAATGCGCACGGGTGGGGTTTGACTGGCCGGAAATTGCCCCGGTGGCTGATAAAGTGCGCGAGGAAGTAGCGGAGATACAGGCGGAGCTGGATGCGCCGAAGCGCGATCAGCAGGCCCTCGAGGCGGAAATTGGTGATGCATTATTTGCCATGGTTAACCTGGCTCGTCATTGTCATGTGGATGCCGACGCGGCGCTGCGCAGGGCCAGTAATAAATTCGCCAGTCGGTTTGCCGCTGTAGAAGCGTTGGCGAAAGCTGAAAAGGGCGGGCTTGAAGCGCACTCGCTGGATGAACTTGAGCAACTATGGCAACGAGTAAAACATAAAGGAACCAGTGCCTGAGGGCTTTTTTTCTCTGTTACTCTGCAACCCGTGCTTTAAGGTAGGCGCGCATGGGAGCCGGACTCACGCTCCATAGTGGATTTTCAAATGTTTGCGTAATGCCCGGATTCTCCAGTTCGAAGATGGTACGGGTGTCCTGAGTCGCCAGTTGTAGTGCCCGGCGATGGTTATAGTGCTTATCGAAATAGCTTTTAAGCTCACCGTTATCCAGCATTCTTAGCAGCCCGGTATACAGCCGTTTCACCAGCTCCGGATGTTTTGGAGAGACAAAAAAGTACTCGTAACTGGGGTAGCGTAGCAGTAAGTTATCTTCGAGTTTGACTGACTTATCGGCGTGTCGCTCCAGATCGTTGGAAACTTCGATTACATTGCGCGGGAAATAATCTACCAGGCCTTTTTCTACGGCAATAAACATATTGGCAAACCACAGACTCCATGGCAGGCCTTCAACCTTATAACCATTGTGTTTGAGCACGGTCAAATCAGGCCAGTCTGCGCCCTGTACTCCAAGGTAAGACTGCAGCCTTAACTCAGTGACATCGGCTGGATAGTTGCCCTGTTTGAATTTGTGGATCACCAGCACCCGGTAACCCGCGAGGCCCTGCAACAAGGGAAAACGTACCGTAAGCAACTGCTCTTCCCGCTCTGCTGAGGTAGCGCTCCACATAACATGGGCTTCGCCGCTCCGGAGTTTCATTATTTGCCGGGCCTGGGGCATGGGCTGGGGATGTGGTTCTGCCACTGCTGCGCCAAATTCTGGTGTTAACTCCAGTAGCCGGCTGAGGATCTGTGCGTGATAGTACCCGTAGGCTTCATCGGCAAAAGCGCGAGTAAAAATCACTTTTTCAGGCGCGTCGTTGGCGAAGCCTGCCGGGCTGACTACCAGGGCGAGCAGGAATAATAATGAAAAGGGTTTCATAAACAGCAATATATGATTGATTTCGCTAACAAGATTAGTCGACGAATAAAGCTTGCGCCAATTTAATTTTTTGCTTTATTAGGGGTATGCTTTTTGTGCAAATGCTGTATAATTCGCGCCCTGCCCAGTTACACCCGCCTGTGGGAAGGTGGAAGAATCATCAGACTCGAAGGGGTCAGACAGTTGATTTTAGGTAGGTTTGAGACGTTATTAATTTTTTTGATAATGGTTCAAAACCAAAGTAACGACGAATTATTTCGGTGAATTTTAAAATGAAAACTTTTGTTGCAAAACCAGAAACGGTAGCCCGTGACTGGTATGTGGTAGACGCCACAGACAAAACTCTGGGTCGCTTGGCTTCTGAAATCGCACTGCGTTTACGTGGTAAGCATAAGCCTGAGTATACTCCTCACGTTGACACTGGTGACTACATCGTAGTTATCAACGCTGAGAAAATTACTGTAACTGGTAACAAAGCGCAGGGCAAAATGTACTACGCTCACACTGGTTATCCTGGTGGTCTTAAAGAGACTAACTTTGAGAAGCTGCTTGCTCACAAGCCAGAAATGGTTCTTGAAAAAGCGGTTAAAGGTATGTTGCCAAAAGGTCCTCTGGGCCGTGCAATGTTCCGTAAGCTTAAAGTTTACGCAGGTGCTGAACATAAGCACACTGCTCAACAGCCTCAAGTATTGGACATTTAAGGAGCTTATCACATGGCAGATACTCAATATTACGGCACTGGCCGTCGCAAAAGTTCTACTGCTCGTGTATTCCTGCGTCCAGGTTCAGGAAACATCACAGTAAACTCACGTGCTCTTGACGAGTACTTTGGTCGTGAAACCGAGTGCATGGTTGTTCGTCAGCCACTGGAACTGGTAGAAATGACTGAAAAGTTTGACCTGTACATCACTGTTAAAGGTGGTGGTTCAAACGGTCAGGCTGGTGCAATCCGTCACGGTATTACCCGTGCACTGATGGAATATGATGAAGCACTTCGTCCGGCTCTGCGTAAAGCAGGCTTCGTTACTCGTGACGCACGTCGCGTTGAACGTAAGAAAGTGGGTCTTCATAAAGCACGTAAGAAACCACAATTCTCAAAACGTTAATACGTTTTTACAGAATGCAAAAACCCGGCTTATGCCGGGTTTTTTTATGCCTGATGTACAGGGATTTTTACGCTTTCGCGCAGAGCGCCGAGCGGCCGATGCACAATTGTGATAATTAAATGTAAAAATATTGTGTAGAGCCGTAAATCTGACTACGACTTTCGTCTCAGGCAGCATTCCCGGCCTGATTTGGCGCAAATATTTATCCAGTTAATTCCAGTAATTCCTTGTGTTTTGAGGGGGTTTTCTTTTATCATTTTCGGTCGAAAATTATGACAATCTTTCGTGCTAAATCGCCACTTTGCTGAAACGCTCTGGCGATACGGACACGACAAGTTTAATGAAAGCCTGTAAAACCCGCCTCGGGCGGTGGTTTGCGGGTTTTCATATTATCCAAAACCTGGAGAAAAGTGGATGAGCAATGTATCTGTAGATGCAAAAGAGTCTGCGCTGAGTGATAACAAACCGCAAGATAACCCGCGTCGTCGGTTTTTAACCGTTGCGACATCGGTTGTTGGTGGTGTGGGTGTAGTAGGTGCAGCTGTACCTTTCGTTGCGTCCTGGAATCCGAGTGCAAAAGCGAAAGCGGCCGGTGCTGATGTAGAAGTTGATATCAGCGCAATCGAACCTGGCCAGCTGATTCGTGTTATGTGGCGAAGCAAGCCGGTATGGATCGTACGTCGTACGCCTGAAATCCTGGCAGAACTTGGCCAACACGAAGATCAGTTACGTGACCCTAACTCTGAAAATGAGCAACAACCTGCATTTGCGCAGAACCAGTATCGCTCAATGAAAGAGGAATACCTCATCCTGGTAGGTATTTGTACGCATCTTGGTTGCTCTCCACAACACATGAAAGACGGTGCGTTTGAAGAATACGTTGAAGGCGTGCCAGAAGGCTTCTTCTGCCCGTGCCACGGTTCTAAATTCGATATGGCCGGCCGCGTTTTCCAAAACGTACCTGCACCATTAAATCTGGTTGTTCCACCGTATCAGTTTGTTGACGACACAACAGTGATCATTGGTTCAGAAGCGGAGGTTGCGTAACATGCAAGCATTTCTAGCCTGGATTGAAGCACGTATCCCTATGATGCGTGTGGCCAACATGCACGCTATCCAGTATCCGGCACCACGTAACATGAACTTCTGGTACGTGTTCGGTTTTCTGGCCACCATTGTATTAGTAAACCAAATCGTAACCGGTATCTGGTTAACCATGAACTTCAACCCAACTGCTGAAGGCGCTTTCGCATCGGTTGAATACATCATGCGTGAAATCGACTACGGATGGATTATCCGTTATATGCACAGCACCGGCGCGTCAGCGTTCTTTATCGTGGTATACATGCATATGTTCCGTGGCATGATCTACGGTTCATATCAGAAGCCACGTGAACTGCTGTGGATCTTCGGTATGCTGATTTATCTGGCTCTGATGGCCGAAGCCTTCATGGGTTATGTACTGCCATGGGGTCAGATGTCTTACTGGGGCGCACAGGTAATCGTATCACTGTTCAGTGCCATTCCGGTGATTGGTCCGGACTTAGTACAGTGGATCCAGGGCGACTACGTTATCTCTGGTGCTACGCTTAACCGTTTCTTTGCGTTACATGTCATCGCACTGCCACTGGTTATTGTTATCTTAGTGTTCCTGCATATCATTGCATTGCACGAAGTGGGTTCTAACAACCCTGACGGCGTGGCTATCAAGCATAAGAAAGGCAGCCTGTCTGAAGACGAAAAAACCAAATTTGAAATTCACGAGTACTACACCAGCAAGTATGACATCGCAGATGATGTCGTACCGTTCTTCCCGCACATCGTGCTGAAAGACCTGGTTGCGTTCTGCATCTTCCTGGCAGCGTTTACTTACATCATGTTCTTTGCCCCGGAAATGGGCGGTAAATTCCTTGAGCATCCAAATTTTGAAATTGCTAACCCGCTGAAAACGCCTGAGCATATCTTCCCGGTATGGTACTTCACGCCGTTCTACGCGATTCTGAAAGCGGTTCCGGATAAGCTGTTTGGGGTTATCGCGATGTTTGGTGCGATTATCTTCCTGTTCCTGTTACCTTGGTTCGACCGCGGTACAGTTAAGTCATGGCGCTATCGCAGCGGTCTGCATAAGCTGAACCTGCTTGTGTTTGCCGGTGTATTTATTTTCTTAGGTTACTTAGGCGGTACGCCTCAGGAAAACTGGAAAATTACTGCGTCGCAAATCTTAACAGTGATGTATTTCGGTTTCTTCATCCTGCTGTTTATCTACAGTAAAAATGAAACAACTAAGCCTGTACCAGCGAGGATCCCTAAATGAGAAAACTAATTTGTGTACTGGCGTTGCTGTTGCCTGGGATGGCTCTGGCCGCTGGCGGCAACGTCCATCTGGACAAAGCTAACTTCGATTTGAGCGACAAAGCGTCGTTACAGCGTGGTGCGAAATTATTCATGAACTACTGCCTTGGCTGTCATGGCCAGCAGTATCAGCGCTACCAACGTACGTTCAACGATCTGGGTATTCCGGAAGAACTGGCAGAAGAAAATCTGCAGTTCACCGGTGAAAAAATCTCAGATTATATTGAGCGCTCTATGCCTGCAGAATCTGCAGCTCAGTGGTTTGGTGCGGCGCCGCCGGACCTGACTCTGGTTGCCCGTGTTCGTGGTGCTGACTGGATTTACACTTACCTGCGTTCTTTCTACGTGGATGAGTCGCGTCCGTTTGGTGTAAACAACACGGTATTCCCAGAAGTAGGTATGCCACACGTGCTGCAACCACTGCAAGGTACGCCGCGCATGGTTGAGGAAGAAGCGCTGGTAGATGGTGAAACAGTAATGCGTCACGCCGGTATCAAAACCGATGGTGACGGTGCACTGACAACCGAAGAATACGACCAGGCTATTCTGGATCTGGTTAACTACCTGGAATACACCGGCGAGCCGTTCCGTTTAGAGTCGGAATCCATTGGTAAATGGGTACTTATTTTCATCCTGGTACTGTTTGTATTTGTGTTCATGCTTAAGAAAGAATTCTGGCGAGACGTTCACTAATCGTCAGGGTTTTATAGTATAATAAATGACAGGGGGCTTCTCGCCCCCTTTTTTTAGTTTATGTTGGCCGCAAATTAGCGTTCAACCATGCTCGATTTAATGTATCTCGGAGGAGAATGAATGGCCGTAGCCGCGAATAAGCGTTCAATCATGACGTTGTTCTCAGACACGATTGACATCTATAGTCATCAGGTTCGTATTGTATTGGCCGAAAAAGGCGTTGGCGTTGAGATCAGCTACACTGATCCCACCAAACTGCCTGAAGACCTGATGGAGCTGAACCCTTATGGGACAGTGCCCACTTTGGTTGATCGTGAATTAGTGCTGTATAAGTCTCACATCATCATGGAATACCTTGATGAGCGTTTTCCTCATCCGCCGCTGATGCCTGTTTATCCGGTATCCCGTGGTCAGAGCCGCCTGATGATGCACCGCATCGAACAAGACTGGTACAGCCTGGCAGCGCAAATCTTCCGTGGCGAAGGTGATGTGGAAACGGCCCGCAACGATTTACGCGAAGCGCTGTTAAGCCTGGCGCCGGTGTTTGCCGAAATGCCTTACTTCATGAGCGAAGAATTCAGTCTGGTAGATTGCTACCTGGCGCCGCTGTTATGGCGTTTACCTGCCCTGGGCATCGAGCTTAACGGTGGTGGCGCTAAAGACATCCACGCTTACATGAACCGTATCTTCTCAAGAAGCTCGTTCAAAGCGTCGCTGACTGATCAAGAACGCGAAATTCATAACCCGTTATGAGTCAAATGACCTCCAACCAACCGTATTTGTTGAAAGCGTTTTTCGACTGGATTGTTGATAACGATCTCACGCCCTACATTGTTGTAGACGCCACAAATAATCTGGTTGATGTGCCGCAGGAATTTGTTAAAGACGGTCAGATTGTGCTGAACATCTCGCCGTCTGCCTGTGTTAATTTCTATCTGGATAAAGATGGTTTGTCGTTTCAGGCCCGTTTTGGTGGCCAACCGCGTAGCCTGAGCATGCCATGCGAGGCGGTTCTGGCTATCTACGCGCGGGAAAATGGCGCCGGTACGGTATTTGCCCCGGAAGGCATGCCGGCTGACGAGCCCGAAGCAGACGACAACGCTCCGGTTCTGGAAGAAGCCAAAACAGACGCTGAGGTGCCGCCTCAGACGCCACCAAAACCTCGTGGTAAACCTAATCTGAAGGTCATTAAATAATCTGGCGTGAATAGATAACCAGTAAAAAACCGGCTTAATCGCCGGTTTTTTTATGCCTGAAAATTGTGATTTTTCTGTGAAACTTTTGCGAACTTTGTCGGCCATGCTTAGCGCTACGAAGAACGGGTGATAGCACGCATAAACGTGGCTCCGCTCTTCAGTAACGTTAACAGCCAGTGCTTCGGTAACTCAGGGTGAGTGCCATTTACCGAACAAAATATCGAAGCCTGAGAATTATTACGCGCAAAAGGAATCTTTATGAAACTAAAGCAACTGACCCCCTTAATGGTCGCTACCGGCCTGACTGCAATGAGCGGATTCGCTCAGGCTGCCGAGCTTGAAGTTACCGTGCAAAATCTTACTCGCGGTATTTATTTTACGCCCATTTTAATTACAGCCCATAGCCCTGATCAACAGCTTTTCAATGTGGGTGAGGCAGCCAGTACAGAGCTGCAGGCGATGGCCGAAGGCGGTGATATTTCAGGATTGGAAACGGCCGTCGATGCATTAAGTGCCGATACCGTAGCAAATCCTGCCGGTGGTTTATTAATGCCTACCGCGGCCACGACAACGACTTTGTCGACCATGGATGGCAATACTGCATTATCTATTGTTGCCATGATGCTGCCGACTAATGATGGCTTTATTGGCCTGAATAGCTGGATGATCCCCGAAGAGCCGGGTACTTATACTGTGTACCTTAATGCCTACGATGCGGGCACTGAGGCCAACGATGAAATTCGTGGTGGCGGCGCACCTGGCGCACCGGGTCTGCCTGTTCCACCACCGCTTGAGGAGCTGGTGGGCACTGGTGGTAGCGGCGTAACCAGCGAAATTACTAATGCCACGGTGCATATTCACCCCGGAAACCTTGGCGACAATGATACCGAGGCTGGTATGTCTGATATTTCCAATACCGTCCAGCGCTGGTTAAACCCTGTTGCCATGGTCACCGTTACAGTATCTGAGTAGGAGGTCCCATGGTTATACAGAAACGATTCGGACTTTCACTGGTAGCGTTAAGCTGCCTGGCCCTGACTGCATGCGATCATAACGATGATGACGCGCCTGCCCCGGTGCCACCTGCTGATGTCTCGTATTCCTATGAGGTGACAGTACAGAACATGACGCAGGGGCAACCGCTGTCGCCGGTGGGTGTAGCGCTGCATGATGATGTGGTGATGTGGGAAGTGGGCACGCCTGCCTCAACAGCTCTGGAAGTGCTCGCCGAGGGCGGTGATAACAGCGATTTTACTGCCTCAGAAGGGGTAATGGCCTCGGCATCAGGTGCTGGCCCCATTGCACCGGGTAGCAGTGAAACCATAACTGTTATGGTGGTCAATGAACCTGATACGTTTATCAGCGTTGCTACCATGCTGGTTAACACCAACGACGCGTTTGCCGGCATTACCGGCCATGCTTTGGGTGAACTCGAAGTGAACCAGAGCATCACCATGGTATTGCCAGTCCTCGATGCAGGTACCGAAGCCAACAGCGAGGTTGCGGGCACTATTCCCGGCCCTGCCGATGGCGGGGAAGGCTATAATGCTGAACGCGACGATGCGGATTTGGTGAGTTTTCACCCTGGCGTGGTTTCGGCTGAAGACGGCCTGACGATGTCGGTTCTCACTGTTGCGCATCGTTTTGATAACCCGGCAGTAAAACTTACCATTACCCGGGTTGAATAACCACGGCAATAAAAAAGTGGAATAAAGTTTCCCGTCTCCCGGTCTGTTGATTAATAACAGGTACGCTGACTGCGTCTGCAGTCAGGCAACAGACCGGGAGAGGGAATGATTCTAATTGTCAGCGATAATCGTCATCATTGTCGGCCGCTACTCAATTGCGTTGAGCGGATCAGCGAAAACTGTGAACTGGTGTGCACTTCATCCGGGGTCATTCAGCGTTGCCTGCAAAAACGCTACCCGGTAATCATTATCGACAGCTACAGCAAGCTTGCCGAACACTTTGTGCTGATTGCCCAGCTTCAGACTAAGTTACCCGACAGCGCAATCATAGTAATGGCTCATCAGGGCTGTGATTCAGAGCGGATTGTCAGCCTTGAGCTCGGCGCCCAGGACTACATCGAATATCCGTTTAATCCGGCCGAGGTACAGGCCCGGATAAGGGTCCAGTTACGTCGCGCTGCTGGTCGTACCGGGGAGGATAAAAGCAGTGAGCTGCCGGTGCGTATCGGCCGCTTTTATATTGATAACAGCTATCATCGTGCCGAGCTGGATGGCCAGGCATTACCTCTTACCGCAAAAGAATTCTCGTTGCTGCATTTCCTGGCCAGTCACCCGGATCAGGTATTTTCCAGAGAGCAGTTGTTAACATCTGTCTGGGGATATCATTATGGAGGCTTTGAACACACAGTGGCCAGTCATGTGAACCGCCTGCGTGCCAAGCTGGGTAAAACCAAAGGCGGCGCTCATCTGGTCGAGACGGTGTGGGGCGTAGGCTATAAATTTAATAGCAACTGTTTACAATTGTCCCAGTCCGCCTGAGGGGCAGTGACGTAATAGAGTCATAATAAAAAAGCCCGTTATCGTAACGGGCTTTCTGGTGAGAATAGCAGGCTTAATCTGCGCTTTCTGCCATCAGTTTCTCAGTCAGGTAGGTAAACTCAAGTGCTACCCGCTTAGCCGTTTCCTGTTGGTTAGCTGCTGCTGAATGACCACCGTCGATGTTCTCGTAGTACAAAAACGGCTTGCCCGCGGCTTCAAATAATTTAGCCATCTTACGGGCGTGTCCCGGATGTACCCTGTCATCCTTGGTGGAGGTCACAAAGAACGGTTCCGGGTAATCCGCATCGGTGTCAAAGTTATGATAGGGCGACATTTTTTCCAGCCATTCGCGCTCTTCGGGCACCTCTGGTGAGCCGTATTCGCCCACCCAGCTGGCACCGGCCAACAGCAGGTGGAAACGCAGCATATCGAGCAGTGGCACCTGCACAATTACCGCATTCCACAGGTCCGGGCGTTGAGTGAGCATGACACCCATTAACAGACCACCGTTAGAGCCGCCCTGAATTCCCAGATGTTCAGGAGACGTCAGCTTGTGATCAATCAGCCATTCGCCGACTGCGATAAAGTCGTCATAAACCACCTGACGGTTAGTTTTGAGACCGGCCTGATGCCACTTGGGTCCAAATTCACCACCGCCTCGGATATTCGCCAGTACAAAGGCACCGCCGCGTTCTAACCACAGCTTGCCCCTTAAGCCACTGTAGCTGGGGCGCATAGAAATTTGAAAGCCGCCATAGCCATATAGCAGGGTAGGCGTTTTGCCATCGTGCTTAATGCCTTTTTTATGGATCACGAAAAATGGAACCATAGTGCCGTCTTTCGATTTTGCTTCTTTTTGCTCTACTACCAGGTCGTCAGCGCTAAACCAGCTTGGCAGGCTTTTTAAGGTTTTAACCTCACCGCTTTGTGGTGAATAACTCATTAATGAATCGGGCGTCAGGAATCCTTCGTAATTAATCAGTACCGTGGCTTCATCCTTATCCGCAAAAGAGACCGACAGAGTGCCATTGGCCGGCAGGTCGAGTTGTTCCTGTTGCCATTTATTACCGGCTTTAGTGATGGCAAACACTTTGCCTACCACATTGTCGCTTAAGGTCATCAGCAGTTGTCCCTGGGTCATGGAGACACCTTCGATGGCCTGACGATCGTTAGGTTCAAAGATCACCTCGGGCACAGTTTCAGGGGTGATTTCGCCTGCTTCAGTGAAAGGCATCGCCAGCAAGCTACCGGTAGAATAATGGGTGGCACCGCCACCGGCTTCCACGGTCCAGTCTTGTTTGATGGTAAATATCAGTTGCCCTTCAAACAAACCAACGATATCGGCTTTATCTGGCAGCGGCAGGCGCACTGCATCTTTACCGGCCGGGAAAATATAATTTGCGCGGGTAAAGAAAGTGGGGGCAACCACCACCCCTTCCAGACGGGTTCCGTCATCCCTCTCCTGGGTGTAAGGGAATACGCCAACATCGGTTTTATTGCCGCTAAACAAAGGTGTGGCTTCGCTAAGTGATGTACCGCGTTGCCAGCGCTTAACGGTAGACGGGTAGCCGGAAGCCGTTAACGTACTGCCATCGCCGCCCCAGTCAGTCGCGACCAGAAGTGTATTATAATCAACCCAGGCCACCCCGGATTTGGCCTCGGGCAGGGTAAAGCCGTCACTCACAAAGCTCTTGCTAGCAAGGTCAAACTCACGGATCACCACCGCGTCTTTGCCGCCATTGGATAAGCTAATCAGGCATTTGTAATCGGCTTTTGCCTTGGCGGTATAACAGTTAGCGCCTTTATACACCCAGTTTTTACCTTCGCTTTCGGCCAGTTTGTCGAAGTCGAGGATCGTTTCCCATTGGGGGGCTTCGCTGGCATAGCTTTCGAGTGTAGTGCGGCGCCACAGGCCTCTTACATTAGTTGCATCCTGCCAGAAGTTGTAAACATAGCCATCGCGGATAGTACCGTAGGGAATACGCTCAGAAGAGTTAACTACTTCCAGTGCTTTTTCGTTCAGGTCGGCATAAATTGGATTCGCCTGAAGCTCGCTCAGGGTGCGCTGGTTCTGGTTGCGAACCCAGTTAAGTGCTCTGTCACCTTCTACTTCTTCCAGCCACAGGTAAGGATCTTCGTTGGTAGCAGCGGTGGCAGGAGGTACTGCTCTGGCGGCTTCCTCTGTAGTGGTGCTTTGCGGTGTCATGCAGCCAGTTAGCGCGAGTGCGGTGGCCACAGCAATGCTCAAAGAGCGGATCAGTTCCATGTATTCTCTCCTTCAACATATGCGCCGCACATCGCTCAGCTGCGAATGATAACGGCACACTATTTTAATTATTGGTTGTTACATAGTAAGTGCAGACGGGGCGCGGTACCGCTACACCAGAAACAGGGTTGCGGTGCCTAAAAATGCAAAGATACCCACAACGTCGGTGATGGTAGTCAGAATGACACTGCCTGCCAGGGCAGGATCGATGCGCAACTTTTTCATCACAATGGGTAGTGTAGCGCCTGACAGCGCAGCGGCAATCATGTTCATAAGCATCGCGAAGGCAATGATAATACCGAGTGTAAGGTCTTGTTTCCATGTGGCAATCACGGTTGCAATCAGGACTGCCCAGATCACACCATTGAGCAGACCGATGGCAAACTCCTTGGTGATCAGCCAGCGCGAGTTAGACGGATTTACGTGGCCCAGAGCCATACCGCGGATCACTAAGGTGAGGGTTTGGTTACCTGCTACGCCACCCATACTTGGCACAATGGTATTGAGAATGGCCAGTACCGCCAGCTGACTCAGCGTTGCTTCAAATAAATCGCTCACAGCGGCGGCCATCAGGGCGGTAAGCAGGTTAACGCCGAGCCAAACAGAGCGTCGCCGGGTACTTTGCCATACCGGGGCAAAGGTGTCTTCTTCATCATCCAGACCGGCCATACTCATCATTGAGTGTTCGGCGTCTTCCCGGATAATATCGACCACGTCATCAATGGTGATCCGGCCTACCAGACGGTGCTTGTCGTCGACTACTGGTGCCGATAGCCAGTTATACCGCTCAAACATGCTGGCCACTTCGTCATCGGGCATATTTACCGGAATAGCTTCCGGCTCTTCGTCCATGACATCAGTCACCCTGGCTTCCGGATCGGTAGTGAGTAGCCGCGCTACGGGTACGATGCCCACCAGGTTATCGGTACGGCTGACCACGTAAAACGTATCGGTATTTTCCGGTAGCTCACCTTTCAGCCGCAGATACCGCAGCACCACATCAATGGAGACTTCCGGGCGCAACGTAATAGTGTCGGTGTTCATGATGAAACCAGCGGTTTCCTCACCGTAGGACATGGCTTGTTCTGCACGATGGCGGTCCTGGGCATCCATGGACTGCAAGACATCCTGCAATACTTCTTCCGGCAGACTCGACAGGGTTTCGGCAAGGTCATCGGTGTCCATGTCTTCGAGGGCATCGACCACCTTGGCGGGTATCATTTTGGCAATAATACCGTTTCGGACCTCTTCGGAGAGCTCTTCAATAACATCACCATGAAAATCACTGTCGAGCAATTCCCACAGATCATCACGGGTTTTGGTGGGGCTGGACTCAAGTATCAGCGCAACGTCGCTCGGAGGCATCTCGTGCAGTTGCTTACGCACAGAAACAAAGCGACCCTCAGACAGCGCCTGATTGATGGCGCGTAATTGCCCCCGCGCATAATTCGCTTCAATCGCCTCTGCCACCCGTAATCCTTAAGTATATCGCTATGGGTGTAAGGGTAACTCAGAGGCAGATTTCTGTCATGGATTAAAACATTAACCGACGATTTTTTATGCTATCTGCCAGCTTTTAGCGTTATTTCTATAGCTAAAGGTTATGATAATTAACATAGATTATACGGTATTTTATTTTACCATCTGGTATAAAAGAATGTTGATAATCTATTTAAAATAATAACTTATACTAAAGTTGTAGGTGCTGCGTCGTGGAAATTTTAAGTACTAAGAATAATAATGCGCTGGCAGTGGTCTTTCCTTCTGTCATAAAACATCAAACCAATCTGATAAACCTTAATCGCTGGTGGGATAAAGTGGCTCTGGTTGGCAAAATTAACAGTCTTAATGTACCTCAGAGTTTGTTAGCTAACATGTTGGATACCAAGGGAGAATTTGCCGACCTGCAGGAATTGCTGATTGAGAATCTGCTGGCTGAACAGCTCCAACAGGTGGGACGCAAACATCGCTCCATGGCCCAGACGCTGATTGATATCCCCAACCGCAACTTATTTGAACGCACCGCAGATGTGGGTTTTCTGGCTACCGATGCCCGGTTTGTTAATTTCTTAAAAGCGCAGCAGCCCGGAGAAACTGAAGTAAATGCTATCGTGCAACACATGCGGGAGTATTCGGCCAAGTATTCCGTTTACGATGATATTTTGCTGTTGGACCCTAATGGGCAGTTGAAAGCCCGAATGAATTCGGCTATTGCTGAACAGTTTGGCACTGACCCGGTTATTCAGGAATTGCTAAATAGCGGCAGGGAGTACATTGAGATCTGCCGCTTCTCAACACTTTTCCCAAATAAGCCAATTTCTTCATTGTTTTTTGCGCCGGTAAAAGACCCCCGGAATAATAATCTGTTGGGGGTCTTATGCCTGAGCTTTAAGCTCAAAGATGAAATGAAAACTTTATTTGCAGCGCTGGACGATGGTGGGGCACAGATAATGACGTTGCTGGATGCTCAGGGCAAAGTGCTGGTAGCCAGTGACGAGTCTTTGCTGCCAGGTGGGCAAGTGATTGTGGCAAGCGAACAGGACATGCTGATTAATCTGAACGGCCAGCAGTATTTTTGTACTGTTGCACCTACACGGGGATATCAGGGCTATGTTGGGTTATCCTGGCAGGGCTGTGTATTAATGCCGCTGTCTAAGCCACTCGAACATCAGGCAGATGATATTGTGGCGCAGCAGGACGTTACTCGCTGGCAGGGTTTTTCTGCCACGCTCAGCAATATTCAGCACCGTTCCCGGGTGGTTACCGATGATCTCGACCTGGTGGTACTGAACGGTCGTATTGCGGCGGCCCGCACCGATGCCGATGAGTTTATTCCGATACTGGAAGAAATTCGCCAGATTGGCCGCCAGATGCAGGGTATTTTCAGTCGCTCCGTTAGTCAGCTGATGACTACTGCATTAACGACTCACTACAATGCACTCAGCGCGCAGGCAGCATTAGCGATTGATATTATGGATCGCAACTTATACGAGCGGGCCAATGATTGTCGCTGGTGGGCATTAACAGAAACCTTTACTCAGGTACTCGCCGCCGCCGATATCTCGCCTCAGGCAGCTCAATCAATGAGTGATATTCTGGCTTATATCAACGACCTGTATACTGTGTATCAGGGCATCTACGTGTATGATAAAAACGGTCGGATCATCGCTGTGTCGAATCCGGGCTTAAGAGAATGGCAGGGAACCCAGGCTACAGAGCAGAGTCTCTGGCAAAGGGTCATGTCGCTGGCGGATACGCAGCAGTATGCTGTGTCGGCATTTCATCCATGTGACTATTACCAGCAGCGACCCACGTATATTTATAATGCGGCCATTCGCAGTGATAACAGCGTGGTTGGGGGCATTGGTCTGGTATTCGACAGTGAACCGGAGTTCCGGCAAATGCTCGATGAAGTGCTGCATAATGCCGATGCGAAACGAATGGGGATTTTTGTTGAGCGCAGCGGTAAGGTTATCTCCGCGAGTAGCAATGCACCCTGGCAAGCGGGCGAACACATCACCCTGCCAGCGGATATTGTTAGTCATGGCAGCGGAGAACAGGGAGCGGGTATTTATACTCTGGAGGGACAGCAGTATGTGGTTGGCTTTGCAGTGTCTAAAGGTTACCGGGAATATAAAACCACGGATGGCTACTGCAATGATCTTCTGGCGCTGATGGTGGAACAAAACAGTACCGAAGCCTGAAAAGACGGACCCATTTTACTTATTCCCGGCGCATCGCCTCAAATAGCGACGGCTCCCAGGGGCGCATGGCCATAAGCAAGCCCATATGGGTGCGCTCGCTTATGGGTAAGCGGGCATCTTCTTCATTAAGTTCGGCCGCCTCCCGGGTTAGCTGATTGAGTCGGCGCTGAATAATTTCCACCGAACTCGCCGAATAGCGCCCGCGCAGGTAAAAGCGAAAAGCCCAGGGCTCGTTTTTCTTCGGGGCCATAAACTTAACCATTACTTCCTGCTCCATAAACCGCTCCAGAGGGCCGCCGGGGATCCATCGAAAGTCCTGGGCAATCAACAGGCGATAGCGATTACCGGGCAAAAACTCTATCAATTTCAGGCGATCCAGTTTTACCATCAGCCGCACGGCTTCAGTTTCACTGATATCATAGTAATCAATGATCTCGCTAAATTGCCAGCCGTCGCGTACGCACACAGCAGCCAGCAGCAAGCGCGGATCCTCCAGCAGTTCGCGCTCCTGCGCTTCCGATAGCTGGGAAACCCGAGGCTGAGCCTGAGCAACCTGAATAAACACATCGCTCAGGGTTAAACCTAAAGCCTCACAAACCTGCTCCAGACGTTCCAGAGTAAAACTCTGTTGTGAGAAGCACCGTTTTATACTGGCTTCACTCAGTTGCAGTTGTTCAGACAGGGATTTATAGGTCATTCCCTGTTCCTTGAGTAATTGCTTTAAACGCTGTGTTACCTGCTTAATCTGACTCATAGTATTAAAATTCGATACCTTTGGTGTAGGAATATACTACAAATTTTAATTAAGTTTACTTATTTTCTACCGGGGATTAGCTTGAAGGAGAACCAACTAATGAAGGAATATGACCATGAAGAAATTAGTTATTGCGTTGCTTACCGGTGTTGTTGTTAGTCAGGGCGTTATGGCGGCTGACTCCGTTGATCACAGCGGTCAGGCCAGTAAGCACAGTGTGCTGGCCAGTGTGGAAGGCGCTGCTTCAACGGCATCGGTAGCCAGTGCCGTGGTTGCAGCACCAGTGATTGTTACCGGCCTGAGCGTGGTGGCTGTCGCCGACTCAACCCACCAGTCGGTTAAAGCCCTGCATGCCAAGCATCAGCAAAACACTAAACCTCTTACTATTACCACCCGCGTGATCACGCGCGATCCACCGCCTTCAGAAGTAGTAGTAGAACAAACGGTAAAACATTAAGGGTTCACCCTCAGGGTTTGCCCTAAGGGTTTGCCCTAAGGGTTAATCAGACAAGGAGCTGATCATGCGAGTCATTATTGCAGTACTATTGATTTTCCTGACTGCCGGCGCCGAGGCCGGCAGTCAGGCCCCGTCAAAATCGGTATTTCAACCTGAGCAAGTCATTGACTTTGCCAAGCAGGTCGAGCGGTATGCGGCAGAGCATCAGGCTCACGCCTTTATTATCGGCCGGGTTGGTCGCCCGGAAAAAGAGCTACCCAAAGGCATTAAGTTTACCCATACAGCGGTGGCGGTTTACTCTGCTATTACCCTGGATGACGGCAGTACCGAATACGGTTATGCCATTCATAATCTTTATCAGCGCGCGGATGACCCGGGTCGCAGCGACATCATTGTTGATTACCCGGTGGATTTTTTCTGGGGCGCACAAACGCTTAAGGCTGGCATTGTAATACCAAACCCGGCGGTGCAGGAACGCCTCATAGCGCTAATCAGTGAACAAAAGCACCTTGGTTTGCACAACCCCCGTTATTCGGTAGTGGCTAACCCTTTTAACAGCGAGCGCCAGAATTGTACTGAGTTCACCCTGGATATGCTGCAGGCGGCCATGTACCAAACCGAGGATAAACAGCGTATCAAAGCCAATAATGCCGCCTATTTTAAGCCTCAGCGAGTCCATATCAGTCCGCTAAAACTGGCGGTAGGCAGCCTGGTGACAGACGGGGTAACTACTTCTGATCACAAAGGGCGGGTTCGTACTGCTTCCTTTACCACTATTAGCCACTACTTAGCGCAGTTTAACTTATCTCAACATGCCGTGGTGCTCTATGCCAACGGCCGCACTCAAGCTATTTAACCGAGGATATCGACATGGAAATCTCAACTCAAAAGATAACCAATGCACCCACCAAAGCTTTTCGGATTGCTGCAGTCGCGGCGCTTATTATTGGGGTTGCCAGTTACCTGATTGGCTTATTTAACGCTTATATGCAGCTTAATGAAAAAGGCTATTACCTGACAGTTATGCTACTGGGACTTTTTGCCGTGGTGTCTTTACAGAAAACCATCCGCGATAAAATGGCTGGTATTGAAGTGACCCGTGCATACTTTATCGCTTGTGGGGTTGCCACTGTGGCTGCCATCGCACTATTAATTGTGGGGCTATACAACGCGGAGCTGGCACTGAGTGAAAAAGGCTTCTTCGGTATGGCGTTTGTACTGAGTATGTTTGCTGCGATCACCGTGCAAAAGAACGTACGGGATTGTGCTGAGGTTCTTAGCAATAAAACGACAGCACCGGTTACACATTCGCAGGATAGTTAATTTACAGGGGGAATGATAGAGAATCATGCGGTGTACCGGTAATGGTTAAATAAGTGGGTACATCGTTGATTTCTATCAGTGTCGTATCTCTGATAGCAAGTGTCGGATATTTGCTAACGGTTTAACAGTTCAATAACTACAGTGAAAAAGCAGACCTTTTAACGGTATTCAATTTCAGTCAGTTATAGGAATTTAAATGTGAAACGTTTAGCGCTTTGCCTGATATTAGCAGTTACACCTCTGTGTGGAGCGACCGCACAAGATAAAGTCATCGTGATTCCCGCCAGACAGTTACTAGATGAGGCAGACCATATCACTGGTACTGAAGCATCCAGCGACTGGTCCAGTATCACTATTAAGGTCGATTCTGCAGAGGGTAGTTTACGCAGAGAATATAAAAATGGTGACTATGCCAGGTTCACTAAAAATGAGGTACTTGAGTATGGTGACGGCGCAGAATATCTCGCTACCGTGAAACAGATTAAGCAACAAGCTAAATCTCTGTACGGCCAGTTCCAGACGGGGGCATTCTGGGGGATAAAGCCAAATGGCCAGGCATTGAAAAGCGGTTTTCTGTCACTTAACCAGAAAATTGCTGAGCTGGATACTGATAATCCGTTAAAAACAATAACCACTGATTACATTGAAGCGTTTATTGAACAACTAGAGTATTCGTTGGAACTTGAGGGAGGCTTGTCGGCTCAGGAAGATAGTGCGGTAGCCGAAAGTTTTTTTAATACGTTTGATTTCGAGGTTATGCGGCGACTGGGTGAAGCCTATAAACCCTTTGCCACTAAGGCAGACCCTAATCAATACCCGTTGAGTTTTTTAATTGGGGTCATGCAGACTTCCAATATCATGATGGTAGCAAAATTTATCGATGAACAAGGCGGAAGGAATAAGGCTTGTCATCCGACGCAATCTCCCGAAATGTGTAGATCCCTGGCTAAGCGGGCGCTAAGTGTAATTCCTGTTCACATTGAGCAGCGTAACGTGAAGGAAGAATACTGTGCGCTCGTACTTAAGTATGACTGGATGAATCTGCAGGCATATGCAAGCCCGGTAACATCCTGGTCGGAAGCGAGTGACCAGTATGATAGCCTGCGAATGCAGCATGCTGGAGAACTGGCAGCAAGTATCGGGAGCTTAAGCAGTGCAGCGAGCGATTGTCTGATAAGTTATGCCGGAAATGTGACTACAGGGCTGGTAAGTAATACCCCTGCCGCAAAATTTTATGAATCGGGAATTAACCAGGCTGAACAAAAAGCAGCAGCGGATGAACGGCAATTAGCACTTAAACGCCAGGCCATAGAGAAGGCGATGGGGCGCGCCATCAATGATCTGGTAGCCAGCGACACAATTGATATTGAACTTACTACAAGCATTTATAGCAAAGCGGTTAACACCGCAATCGCAAGCCTTGCTGCATCCGGTAAATATCCTGATGTGGACGCTGCTGCCGTGAAAGAGGTGATTACCGCTGATGCCATTAAACTCAACATTACTCAAAATATAACGAGAATAGCAGAACAGCTTGCTTCGGCTGAATTTGCCGCACAACCACAAGAGATATTGCTTAAGAGTGAATTAGTGGCAGCACAAGACGCATTTCGTGCCAAGGTAGCATCACTGTTGAGTAATTATCGTAACAATGGACAAGACACCAGCGAGTTACAAGGAAAAGTCATCGAAGCCTTTAACCACAAGATTGAACAACAGTTTAAGGCAAATGATAAGCCCGTCGCACAGTTAGCAGAAGATAAAAGACAGCAATTACTGGCAACGGTAAATAAAGCCTCGCTACTTTCTGATGAAGGGCTGCAGAGCGAATTTAAGCGCTTGCAGAATGAAGCGTCAACGTTTTCAAAACGAATCAGCCATCCTGTGTTCAATGAAACGCACATTTCATTACTCGAAGATATTCGACACAATTACTTGCTGCAACTTCAACAAGAAGCAAGAGCTAACCGGATGGCAAATGTATTCCAGGAAGGCGATGTCTGGCAGTGGTCTGCGCAATGTCCGGCAGGCGAAGTCGTCTATAATTTCGATTTTGCTGATTTTTCTAAACTGGACATTCAGCAACGTTCTAAATCAAAAGTGTGGTTTGTGAAGTTTCCCATTACCTATTCTGGCTATGCAACGAACAGAAAGAAAGAGACCAGGGCAGCAACGGCTGATGGCACCATGAAAATAGAGTACAGTGTATCAAACCGGTCTGGTACCAATGTGTTACTCACAATGTTTAAATTAACAAGCGGTTTGAAGGGCTATCGTTTACAGTCAATAGGCAATAATCGCTTTAAACTGGCGGATTCAGCACTGTCACTTTTATCAAAAGGAAAGTCTGATTGTGCAGATGAAAAGTTTGTATTAGTCAGAGGCGCTGACCTGGAAATACTACAATATTCCGGCTTTTAGAATATTGGGTCTGCAACGTTATGGAAGGATTACCGAATAAAAGACTAGCCTGATATGGTGCAGGCGCATTATTTAAGTGCGTCTATTGGGATGGCGTATTGGATAAAGTGTTGATTTTAAAGATGTATTTAATTGTCCTGATGATTGCGTTAACTCCAATGTTTTGATTTGAATTCAAAACCTAATTTGGTCATAAAGCCTGCGCCTTTCTCTCAGGGAGCGGGCTTTTTTTATGCTCCGCCAGGGAATGTAGCACGATGGGCTGCTGACTGATCTTTTGTTTGCTCCCAGGATTATAAACAATACGGACGAACAACACTGGAGCTCGCAATGGACGCTTCTACCAATGAGCTGGTTACTGCTCTGAATGCCTATTGGCAGGCATTAGTCATTAAATTACCAGCCATTGCGCTGGGCCTGGTTATTTTGTGCCTCACCTTGTGGCTGGCCGGGCGTGTTTCGGCAGCGCTTATCACGCCGATCGGCTATCTGTCTTCCAGCCCGTTGTTGCGGTCGGTCAGTCAGCGAGCTATCAGTCTGATTCTTATCCTGTTTGCACTTTATGTGTTTTTAAAACTATCGGGGCTTTCCGAGTTTGCCGTCGCCATTATGAGCGGTACCGGCGTGCTGGGACTCATTCTGGGATTTGCCTTCAGGGATATCGCCGAAAACATGATTGCCAGCTTGTTATTAACCGTGCAGCGGCCATTTCGTATTGATGATGTGGTACAAATCAATAATTACACCGGGGTGGTTCAGAAAGTCACGACACGGGCTACCACGCTGGTGGATTTCGATGGGAATCATATTCAGATACCCAATGCCGTGATTTACAAAGGAACCATTAAGAATCTCACCGCAAACCCTAAAATGCGCGGCCGGTTTACCTTAGGTATTGGTTATGATGCCGACTGTCAGCAGGCTCAGCGGTTGGCATTACAACTTATTGGTGAGCACCCAAACGTACTTAAGGAGCCTGAGCCATTAGTGCTGGTTGATGAGCTCGGCTCGGCGACGGTAAATTTAAAAGTGTATTTCTGGATCAACGTAGAAAGTACCAGCGTAATTAAAATGGCATCGGTACTAATGCGCGACCTGGTGGAGCTGTTTACCGCTCAGGGTATCAGCATGCCGGATGACGCCCGTGAAGTGATTTTCCCACAGGGCGTACCGGTAACTATGGTGAATAATCAGGAGCAGGTCAGTGAACAAAAAGAAGCGGTTCAGCCAAGCCCGGTTAGCGAGCCACAACCCCAAGCGATAAAACACGCGGCTGCCCCCGACGATGTCTCCAGTGAAAATGACGATATCCGTCGCCAGGCAGAAGAAGCCAGGGCCCCTGAGCAGGGCGCGAATATTTTATCTTAGTGCGGGTATGGCATTAGAAATTTATCTCACAAGGCGCTGTGAAGCCTGCCTGGGCAGTTTTTAATGTTCTGTTAATGTTGCTGTAAGGCTCTTTTCATTGTTACAAGCTATACTCAATGAGGTCAAACAGAAGGAGTTCGATATGATAATAACGCGATTCTTGCCAACCTTAATGACACTGACTATCCTGATGACTTCGGCTGTCGCTGCATCGACTATCAATGGGATAAACGACCACCTCACCTCACAAAACGCAGATAATGTCAGTTTCAGTCAATATACCATTGGTATTCAGGCGAAAGGCGTAAATGAAGTGCAAAATACAATTTTTGCTTTGCCGCTCTGCAATCCAAATAGCTCCGGTTTGACCATACTCGCTGAACCATATTTGTTAGCGTGTTATTACTTTAGTCCTGTGGTCAGTCACAATAAACAGGCTTTCGTTGCAGAGTTCCAAATCTCTCCCGACTTGGGGAAGTCGGTAACATTCAAAGGCTGGCCTGCATGGATTAGGGATGGCAATGCGCCACCACCAGGCCACTACGACACGGATTCAGCGGATAATCGCCATGTGAGAGTAGAGTTTCGATTTGGATTTTATGTGAATCAAAACGGGCGGTTGCAACTGCAATTAAATGATTAGTCTTAGCCACCCGCAAAGAAACCAAAGATAACCGTTTCACTGAGGTTATCTGTGTGTGCTACTCGTCTTCGTTAAAACGGCCAACAATCAAAGTTTCCACTGCTGCCATGGCGGCTTCGGCATCCGGGCCTTCGCTGATCACATCAACCTGTTCGCCCTGATGACTTTCCATTAGCATTAAACCCAGCACGCTGTTGGCATTAGCTTCTTTATCCCCTTTTTTCAGGGTAATTTCGGCATCAAACTGATTAGCCAGTTGCACTAACTGGGTTGCTGCACGGGCATGCAGGCCGAGCTTGTTAACGATAGTAAGAGTTTTTTCTACGCGCATTATCGGTTTAACTCCCGGTGACGAATTTGCACATCAGGGTGTTTATCAGAAAATAACTTAGCCAGCGATTGCGCCACAAATACTGAACGGTGCTGTCCGCCGGTACAGCCTATCGCGATGGTCACATAGCTGCGGTTATTCCGTTCCAGATGGGGCATCCAGGTGTCGAGCAGGTTTTGAATCTGCCAGATAAACTTGGTCACAATGGGCTGTGAACCCAGAAAGGCCTCTACAGGTGAATCCAGCCCGGTTAAATGCTTCAAATCAGGTTCCCAGTGCGGATTAGGTAAAAAGCGCACATCAAACACGTAATCCGCGTCTTTCGGGATACCGTGTTTAAACCCGAATGACTCAAATACCAGCACTAACCTTGAGCTCTTTTTACCCAGAATACGTTCACGGATAAGTTCTGCCAACTGGTGAATCGATAATCTGTCGGTATCAATGTAAAGGTCGGCCCGCTCGGTGATGGGCGCGAGTAAGTCCTTTTCTGCCTGGATGGCATCAGCCAGGGATTTATTTAGTTTGGCCAGCGGGTGCAGGCGGCGGGTTTCGCTAAAACGCTTCACCAGCATGTCATCGCTGGCATCAAGATACACAATGGTCATCGACCAGGAAGAGGGCAGATAGTCGAGGATCTCGACCAGTTCATCGGGATCCTTTGGCAGGTTACGCACATCGATACTCACGGCCACCTGATCGTATTCGTCGACCACGGTATGGGTGAGGGTGGGGAGCAGATTCACCGGAATGTTATCAACGCAGTAGTAGCCCAAATCTTCCAGGGCCCTTAGCGCAACGGATTTGCCGGAGCCGGAGCGCCCGCTGATAATAATGAGTTTCATGGTTTTGTCAGACTCCCTGCCGGACTACTGTGCAGCCTCGTCGCATAGTGCGGCGATTACCTGTTCCTTCGATTCGGCGTTACGGATGGTTTTAACGATGCTTTTCTGGCTTAACTTGCCGGCGATAGTGGCGAGGGTCTGCAAATGCCCCTCGGTCTGGTTCTCCGGCACCAGAATAGCAAAAAAGATATCAACCGGTTTATCATCAATGGCGTCAAAGGCAATGGCCGGGGTGGTAGTGACTACCACGGCAGTTACTTTGGAAAGATTTGCTAGTCTGCCATGCGGCAACGCGATGCCATTACCAATACCGGTGCTGCCCATTTTTTCACGACTGAGCAGGGCGTTAAGCGCGTCTTCTTTCTGAATTTCGGCGTTGGTTTCGGCAGCAATATCGCTGATGATTTCTAAAATTCGTTTTTTACTGTTGCACTGGACCGCACATTCAGTGCGATCCAGGCTAACTAAGGCTTGAATATTCATAAGGTTAATTTAGGCCTAGTGCTTTTTAAGCTTTTCCTTATGCTTGATTACCTGGCGATCCAGTTTGTCGACCATACTGTCTATCGCGGCATACATATCTTGATTTTCTGACGAGGCAAATACTTCCGCTCCACTTAAATGCATCGTGGCTTCGGCTTTCTGAGCAAGCTTTTCCACGTTGAGGATCACATGCACATTGGATATGTGATCAAAGTGGCGCTCCAGTTTACTAAACTTGGTATCAACATAATTACGCAAAGAATCGGTTATCTCGATGTGATGACCTGTAAGATTTATTTGCATAGTTCGTCTTCCTTATATTTCGGCCTAAATAAGGCTCTTGCGTTGGTTAGACGGCGGAATCGACAAGGATTCCCGGTATTTTGCTATTGTCCGCCGGGCAACTTTAATACCTTGTTCGGCCAACAATTGAGCAATTTTGCTGTCGCTTAGTGGTTTACTGGGCTTCTCGGCGGCAACCAGTTTTTTAATCAGAGCGCGGATGGCAGTGGATGAACATTCTCCGCCAGACTCGGTGGCAACGTGACTGGAGAAGAAATATTTCAACTCAAAAATACCGCGGGGGGTGTGCATGTACTTTTGGGTGGTAACCCGCGAAATGGTGGATTCATGCATATCAACCATCTCGGCTACGTCATTGAGGACCATCGGCTTCATCATTTCCGGGCCGTGTTCGAAAAAGCCCATTTGCTGCTGCACAATACAGTTAGCAACCTTGAGCAAAGTTTCGTTACGCGACTCCAGGCTCTTAATGAACCATTTGGCTTCCTGCATATGCGAGCGAATAAACTGGGAATCTGAGCTATTACGGGCCTGACGGCTCATGGCAGCATATTGCTGATTTACGCTCAGTTTAGGCAGACTGTCAGGATTGAGTTCAACCACCCAACGGCCTTTTTTCTTGGTTACCGATACGTCGGGAATAACGTACTCTGGCTCCTGAGTAATTAAGGCACTGCCCGGACGCGGATTAAGGGTTTGCAGTAAGCGCATTGCTTCACGCAAATCGTCTTCCTTCAGGCGTGACTTACGCATTAAGGTGCGATAGTCCTTGCTGCCCAGCAGGTCGGCATAGTCTTCAATCAGGATTTTTGCTTCCTTAAGCCATGGCGTGTCGGGAGCAAATTGTTTTAACTGGACCAGTAGACACTCCTGCGGGGTACGTGAGCCTGAACCAATTGGGTCGAACATTTGGATCCGTTTAAGCACGCATTCAATTTCGTCGACTTCAACCGGTTCTTCCATATCTTCAGTATTGACGCTCTGCAGGATATCTTCAACTGTTACGGTTAAATATCCTGACTCATCAATCGAATCAATGATGGCAATGGCAATGGCACGGTCTATATCGCTGAATGGCGTGAGGCGCATTTGCCAGAGCAGGTGGTCCTGAATATTGTCGGTGGTTTCACCCTGAAAAACATTTTCATCATCATTGGATGCAGGGCCCGGAGCTGGCGCTGAAGAGGCCGAATAATATTCATCCCAGGTGCTGTCGATGGGTAATTCGTCGGGCAACTCGTTTTTCTCGAGGGCCTCATTGGTGTCCATGCTGGTATCGGTGCTGGCGGTTGCTGCGGCATCAGCTTCAGCATCGAGTTTACTTTTTTCAACCGTATCGTTGTCGCTGTTGTCATCAACTTCCAGTAACGGATTTGAATCGAGCGCTTCCTGGATTTCCTGTTGTAAATCCAGAGTAGATAGTTGCAGCAGTTTTATCGCCTGCTGCAATTGTGGCGTCATAGTAAGTTGTTGACTAAATTTGAGCTGTAAAGATGGTTTCATCTACTTCTGTTCTTAACGCCTTGCTTGTTATTGATAGGGACAAAACTTGTTGTCTTTATGTATCTAACTATAGCCTGAATTGCTCACCCAGGTATACATCCTTGACCTTTTGATTACTTAAAACCTGTTCGGCGGTGCCCTGAGCAATTAATTCACCCTGACTCACGATATAGGCTTTCTCACAGACGTCGAGGGTTTCCCGGACGTTGTGGTCGGTAATCAGGATACCAATTCCACGATCACGAAGATGTTGTATGATCTTCTTTATATCATTAACCGAAATTGGGTCAACTCCCGCAAAGGGTTCATCGAGCAAAATAAATTTCGGATTTGCCGCCAGTGCCCGGGCAATTTCTACCCGTCGCCGCTCTCCTCCCGACAAACTCATCCCTGTACTGTTACGTATATGGTTGATATTGAATTCATCAAGTAGGGCATCTGCTTCATTTTGCTGTTCCGCAGAAGAAAGGTCTTTGCGTGTCTGCAATATAGCCATGATATTGTCAAAAACGGTTAACTTTCTGAAAATAGAGGCTTCCTGGGGTAAATAGCCAATCCCGTTGCGAGCACGTTCGTGCATGGGCTGGCGGGTCAGATCCATCTCGTCGATGCGAATATCGCCCTTATCCAGCGCCACCAGGCCTACAATCATGTAAAAAGTGGTGGTTTTACCTGCGCCATTGGGGCCAAGCAGGCCAACAATCTGGCCGGCAGACACCTCAACGCTAACATCCCTTACTACCTGCCGGGACTTATACGACTTAGCTAAGTGGGTGGCGGTCAGGGTGGTCATTCGTTGTCATCATTCTGTTGGTCGTCTGTGCTGTTGCTTGCCTTGCTTTCGTCGCGCACGGCTTCAATGTCTTCCAGACTAAATACGGTACGCACCCGGCCATCTTCACTGCCGCTGCCGTCACCGGTGGCTTTAAGTTGTTCTTTTTCCATGTCGTAAACGATGGTTTCACCTTTTACTACACTGGTATTCTGATTTAATTCGGCATCGCCGGCCAGAGAAATGGTGCGATTCGCCACTTCATATCGGATCTCAAAGGCGCGGGCTTCCACGACCCGGCCATCGTCCAGAGTCTGGCTGTACACAGCAGGTTTCCCGGTAGCGATAAATATTTCCTTGCCCTTGCCACCGCCAGCTTCTACTTCTACCCGGTCGGCCTTAATGCTTAACGATCCTTGAGTAACCTGTACATTATCAATCAGGATAGACTTTTTGTTTTTACCGTCGAGAAACTGTGACTCGGAAAACACCTCGATGTCTTTTTTGAAATCAGACTTGGCTGCCATGACCACTGCCGGCGAGAGCGCCAGCGACAGGCTAGTTAGCAGGGGAATAAGTCGTTTGCACATGTTGATTCAACTCATAAGTTTTATTCAATAGGTTGGCGCGAAGTCCGTTACTAAAGATCAGGAAATCAGGCCCCGAAATTTCCACCCTGGCGTCGGACACCATGGTTTGTTGGTCCAAATCTATCTCAAGGTAGTCTGTGGTTACCCGCTGCACAAAGTCGGCCTGGTTTTTACTCACAATCACTACGTTATTTTCCAGTTGTATCATGTTGTTATCATACAACGTCCCTTCGTCGGCGACTACCTGCCAGGGCGGTTCGCCAGACTCCTGGTAAATGGTGTACTGCGGCGCTAAAAACAGCACAAAGCCCAGTTGTTCGTAGTTTTCCATGGTGGATGAAAATACCTCATGCACCCGCTGACCCTGTTCGTTATATAAGGTAGTAGTCAGGTTACGGGCTTTATAACTCGGTGTAATTGCCAGCACATCCTGATCCGGAGTGATCACCGGTTCTTCGGCCAGAAACCCAGGCAGGTAAAGCAGTGTGGCCAGAATAAACAGGCAGGCAATGCTCAGCCCTACTTTACTCATACACTGGCTCCTAAAATACCTTGTAACTTATCATTGGCCTGCAACAGGGTGTCACTAACTTCCCTTACCGCACCAAAGCCGCCTGGCAGCGTGGTTACCCAGTTTGCCTGCGCAATCACCTGTGGATGGGCATCCTTTACCGCAATGTTTACCGCGCTGTGGGTATACATGCCGGTATCCGGCATATCGTCACCAATAGCGGCCACCTGTTCCCGGCTGAGCCCCAGTGAGGCGATTAACTCAGCCAGCGCATCGGCCTTGTTTTCTTCGCCCTGAATAATGTGCGACACCTGCAATGATGTCATGCGGTCCTTAACGATAGCTGAACGCCGGCCGGTAATAACCGCTACATCAATGCCGGCATTAACCAGTGCCTTAACGCCATAGCCATCGCGGGTATGGAAGGCTTTTAATTCTTCGCCCTGATTGCCCAGATAAATACGTCCATCTGAGAATACACCATCCACATCGCAAACCAGCAGTTTAATCTGTTGCAGTTGCTGGTAAAACGCATGGGGAAGTTCAGTATACAGGGTTTTTACCATGCTCATTACAGTACTCCCGCTTTCAACAGCATGTGCATGTTAAACGCACCCACTGGCTGGTTGTTGTCATCAACCACTAACAGGGCGCTGATTTTATATTGTTCCATTAAGTTAAGAGCCTCAACGGCGAGGTCTTCACCGCGCGAGGTTTTACACCCACGGGTCATCACTTCTTCTACGCGGGTATTGTGGATATCCACGCGGGCATCCAGCAAGCGGCGTAAATCCCCGTCGGTAAATACGCCCAGCAGGTTGCGTTTTGTATCGGTGATGCCGGTTAGCCCCAGGCCTTTACGGGAGATCTCCAGCAATGCTTCAGAGACTGTGGCCTGCTCGGGTACCAGCGGAATTTCATCACCGGTTAACATTATATCTGCTACGGTAAGCAGTAATTTGCGACCCAGGCTACCTCCAGGGTGAGATAGCGCGAAGTCATCTGAGGTAAAGCCATTGGCGTCCAGCAGGGCCACCGCCAGGGCATCGCCCATTACCAGCGTCACGGTGGTGCTGGTGGTTGGCGCCAGGCCCAGCGTGCAGGCTTCCTGTTCCACGCCAATGTCGAGCACCACGTCGGCATGTTTGCCCAGAGTACTGTCGGCGCGGTTGGTCATAGCTATTACCGGCACATTCAGGCGTTTTACTACGGGCAGCAAATTGAGTAGTTCACCGGTTTCGCCGGAGTTGGAAATGGCTAACAGTACATCGTTAGAACCCAGCATGCCCAGATCGCCGTGATTAGCTTCACCCGGGTGCATGAAAAAAGCCGGCGTACCGGTACTGGCCAGTGTGGCGGCAATTTTGTTACCCACATGCCCTGATTTTCCCATGCCACTCACTACCACCTTGCCCTGACAGTCTTTAAGTAGCTCGCAGGCTTTCACAAAGCGCTCATCAAAGCGTTCGCCCAGCGCGGCAATGGCGGCTTGTTCGATTGCGACAACGCGCCTGGCCGATTCAATAAAGGAAGATTGTTGTTGTGATGTCATTAGGCAAATAACCAATACTGATAACCCAGGTAGCAGCCTGCTAGCAGGGCCGCCTCGACACGGTTGATTCGTCGTGTCCCACGGAAATTAAAACTAAACACTAATAATAGCAGGGTCAGTCCCAGCATCACCAGCGCGTCCCGATGTGCGGCGTTTTCATCGAGTATACCCGGCGCAATCAGCCCAGGCATACCGAGTACCGCCAGCAAATTAAAGATGTTCGAGCCGATGACGTTACCCAGGGCGAGGTCGTCTTCGCCTTTCAGCACGCCGGCTACACTGGCTGCCAGCTCAGGCAAACTGGTGCCCAGGGCAATTATGGTTAACCCGATCACCAAATCGCTCATGCCAAAGTAGCGGGCGATATGCACGGCGGAGTCTACCATAAACTGGGCGCTCACAGGCAACAGCACTAACCCCAGACCTATCCAGAGTACGGCATGTGAGGTTTCCACTGCTTCGGGAATTTCATCGCTGGTTTCATTCATCAGCGGATCGCCTTTATCGACCAGCAGGGAAATCCACGCCATCCCGGCTAACACAAAAATAAACAGCAGAATAAGAATGATGCCTTCCAGCGAGGATAATTCGCCGTCATATAGGAAGTAAACGGCAATCAGGTTGATTACCAGTAATAACGGGAACTCTCTTTTCAGGGTCGTCGATGATACCAGCAAGGGCTTGATGAGGGCAGTAATACCAAGCACAAGGCCAATATTTGTGATGTTGGAACCCAGCGCATTACCGACTGCTGTGTTTGGATTACCGTTGATAGACGCCACCGCTGAAACCACAATTTCCGGTGCCGAAGAACCCATGGCAACAATCGTCAGACCAATCATCATGGGAGAAATGCCGATGTTCTTGGCCAGGGCAGAAGCGCCGTAAACAAATTTGTCGGCACTCCAGCTTAGTACCGCGAGTCCGGCCAGAAAAATAGCTACCTGAAGTATCACAACAAAACCTGCTTCCATCGAAAGTTGTATTCTCGCAAAAAAAAGCGCTTATTCCTATGTTTAGCCTGACAGAAAAACGCGTAAACACGGTCTTATTAAAGGTCGGGCGATATCTATCAAATGAACTTTATAAACCTGCGGGGCGTTTTAATGGCTAAAGAAGGAGCTTTTCTGTGCGCAAGTCGCATCGTCATGGAACGTATGCTTGTGTAGAGTGTCACAGAGTTAGCAGTGGTGATATTTGATACTACTTGGCAAGTAATTGATTAGCGGTTGAATTAAGCGCTATGCACAACTGGTTATTAAATATACCTACATGAATGTATGTAATAGACTTATACTATGGTAGAATCCAACGCACAGTAATCGGTAGCAGCTTCAGCGAAGATTCAGCTTCTATTCTACAGCATAGAACAATGTTATTCGTTAATTAAAACGGAAATCCCGGGCGAATATCCGGATAATGAAAATCTAATATACTTCGCTGGTAGGCTATATCCTGCAGTGGCGTTCGTGATATAAATTGTAACTTTTTCGGTTTAGGCAGAATAAGCAAACCGTCATACAATGAGCGCGGAAAAGATAAACCGAAGTCGGGTATTGTAACCTTACTTCAGGGCTAAGGCCTGCACAGGAAATGCAAAGTAACATGGACTATTTAGTCGACGTAAAAAATATGACCTTTTCCCGCGGGGAGCGCGTTATTTATGACGGCATATCCCTGCGTGTGCCCAAAGGCAAAATCACTGCTGTGATGGGGCCGAGTGGAATAGGTAAAACCACGTTGCTTAAGCTGATAGGCGGACAACTCATACCTGACGGTGGTGATATTACCTTTGACGGTGAGTCCATCCCGGCAATGAGTCGCAAAGCGCTTTATCATAATCGTCGTCGCATGAGCATGCTGTTCCAGAGTGGCGCATTGTTCACCGACATGACAGTATTTGATAACGTCGCTTTTCCGCTGCGCGAGCACACAAAATTATCAGAATCGATCATCGCCACTATTGTTGCTCTTAAGCTACAGGCTGTAGGGCTGCGTGGTGCAGCGCAGATGATGCCCAGTGAACTATCCGGCGGTATGGCCCGACGGGCAGCGCTGGCCAGGGCAATTGCGCTGGATCCGGATTTGATTATGTACGATGAGCCGTTTGCCGGCCAGGACCCGATTTCCATGGGCGTGCTGGTAAAGCTGATCCGCGAGCTTAATGACGCTCTCAACCTGACCAGTATTGTGGTAACCCACGATGTTACCGAGGTACTGACTATCGCCGATTATATTTATATTCTCGCCGACCAACGGGTTATCGGGGAAGGCACCGCCGAGCAAATTAAAGGCAGCGATTCCGAGCTGGTACAACAGTTTCTGCACGGCAAGGCTGATGGTCCTGTACCGTTTCATTATCCGGCGGATGACTTACGCGCAGCATTTTTGGGAGAAAGCGATTGAACTGGATACAACAAACCGGTCGCCACACTCTGGAACGGGTAGCTGTTACCGGCCGCGCCGGCTTAATGCTGTTTGGCGCGCTGTTTGCTGCGCCCAGCCTGAAAAATATACCGCTGACCGTCCGCCAGCTTTATGTGGTGGGTGTGCAGTCACTGGCGATAATTATCGTGTCAGGCCTGTTTATTGGCATGGTTATGGCTTTGCAGGGCTACACTATTCTCACCGACTACGGTGCGGAAGGCAGCCTTGGCCCTATGGTGGCGTTGTCGCTGCTGCGTGAGTTAGGGCCGGTGGTGACCGCCCTGTTATTTGCAGGTCGTGCAGGTTCTGCGCTCACCGCCGAAATTGGCTTAATGAAGGCCACTGAACAATTAAGCAGTCTGGAAATGATGGCGGTGGATCCGCTGCGCCGCGTGGTCGCGCCCCGTTTTTGGGCCGGTATGATAGCCATGCCCATGCTGGCACTCATCTTCTCTGCAGTAGGCATACTTGGCGGCCATTTGGTTGGCGTTGACTGGTTGGGCGTTGATGCCGGCAGTTACTGGTCAATTATGCAGGCAACCGTCGATTGGGACAAAGATGTCATAAATGGGGTGATAAAAAGCCTTGTATTTGCCCTGGTTGTGACCTGGATTGCCATATTTAAAGGATATGATTCGATACCAACCTCAGAAGGTATCAGTCAGGCAACCACACAAACCGTGGTGTTTTCGTCATTGGCAGTATTAGGGTTGGACTTCGTGCTCACCGCCCTGATGTTTGGTATTGAATAAGGGGGCTGGGTACGATGAATCGTTATAAAACGGAATTAATGGTAGGTGTGTTTGTCTTAATGACTATCGCAGCATTTTTACTGCTGGCGTTAAAGGTAGCTAATCAGACGGTGGTAACCGATGGTGATACCTACACCCTGTATGCCAAGTTTGAAAACATTGGTGGCCTGAAGGTACGTTCACCGGTCAAAGTGGGTGGTGTCACCATTGGTCGTGTAAATGCAATCAAGCTGGATAAAGACGACTACAGCCCGGTAGTTGAGTTAACTATCCAGAGTGAATACAACGAGTTTCCGGAAACCAGTTCGGCGTCAATTTTGACCTCTGGTTTACTCGGCGAACAATATATTGGTTTTGAACCCGGTTTTACTATCGATGGGGTTGAGAATCTGGCTGAAGGTGACTATATCGAGGACACCAGTTCAGCGTTAGTGCTGGAAGAACTGATTGGTCAGTTCCTGTTCAGCCGCAATAGTGAAGAATAGTGACAATAAGCCGGTCTTTATCAATAAGTATCGCATTGCATTGTCAGGTTAGGAGAGAGAAGTTGAAAGCAAAATTAGCCGCATTTTTTACATTACTGATGATGGTTGTCATGCCGGTAAGTGCTCAGGATTCTTTGCCCGAGGTTAATAGTCAGGATCCGTATAAAATGGTGGAGCAGGTAGGCAACCGTACCTTTGAACGTATTAAGTCCTCAAAGCAGGAAATTGCCGCTAACCCTGAAATTCTTCGTGAAATTATGGACGAGGAGTTGCTGCCTTATATCGATTATCAATACAGTGCGTTTAAAGTGCTGGGAAAATACTTCGACATGAAGAAAACTGATCGCGAGACACTGATCGAATACATCCGTGTGTTTCGTCAGTATCTGGTAACCAGCTATGCCGATGCTCTGAGCTATTACGACGATCAGGAAGTGTTGTTTTCACCACCACAGGACTTTGAAGGCGATAAAACTGTTACCGTACGTGCACTTATCCGGGATGGCGAACGTCCTGACATCAAAGTGGCTTTTAAAGTGCGTAAAAAAGACAAAGAGTGGAAAGCTTACGACATGGTTGCCGAAGGTATCAGCATGCTGCAAAACGAAATAAAGCAGTATGAACCGGTAATGCGCACCGAAGGCATTGAAAAAGTCATCGAAATCATGCGCGAGCGCATCGCTAAGCCTATCCAGTTGAAATCACTGGATGGCAGTACCCGTGAGGCTGGTGAATAGTGACCGATAAACAAACCATCAAGCTCAACGGCGCTCTGGATCGTCAGACCCTGAGTCAGGAATGGTGGTCTTCGCTGCGCAATAGTGAACAACAGCGCCTGCGCGCTGCTAAACATTGCGAACTCGACTTTCAGGATGTGCAGCGCGTCGACAGCGCCGGCCTTGCATGGACACTCAACGCTATTCGTGAGGGAAATGCACAGGGGGTGAAAATTACTTTGTGCAACCTGCCGGAAAAAATGCTTAAATTGGCAAAAATCAGCGAACTCGACGACGTATTGCCGGTCGGGTAAAAACCATACTGCCGGAGAGTCATGGACACTAAAGAAATTGAAAGCTTACTGAAAGATAAACTCGACTTAGCCGAAGTTTATGTAAAAGGTGACGGCTCACATTTTACCGTAATAGCGGTAAGCGATGCCTTTGCAGAAATGAGCCGGGTGAAACGCCAGCAAGCGGTATACGCTCCTTTAAATGCATTCATTGCCGATGGTTCAATGCATGCTGTATCTATTAAAACCTTTACTGAAAAAGACTGGCAGCGCGAGCGTCAGTTTAATATGCCGCAATAACCCACGCAGGATTCACCAGTGGATAAACTCATTATTAAAAAAAGTCCGCCGTTGAATGGCGAAGTGGTTATTTCTGGCGCTAAAAACGCCGCCTTGCCATTGTTAATGACCAGCTTACTAACGGCACAGCCCTGCCGTTACAGCAACGTCCCCCAACTTAAAGATATCAGCACTACGCTGGCGCTGTTGAAAGACTTAGGCGTGGGCGTAGAGCAACAAGACACCAATACCGTGTTGTTGCACGCTGCGGAACTCTCCAGTGATACCGCTTCCTATGAATTAGTGCGTACCATGCGCGCATCAATTCTGGTGCTCGGCCCGCTGTTGGCAAGATTAGGCACGGCTAATGTGTCTTTACCCGGTGGCTGCGCCATTGGTGCCAGACCGGTTAACCTGCACCTGGAAGGCCTGGAAAAAATGGGCGCGGTAATCAATGTGGACGAAGGCTATGTACGTGCCAGTGTTGATGGCCGCCTGAAAGGCGCGCGTATCTTTATGGATATCGTGAGTGTAGGTGCCACCGAAAACCTGATGATGGCCGCGGCCCTGGCCGATGGCGAAACGGTTATCGAAAATGCTGCCCGGGAACCGGAAATTGTTGATCTGGCCAACTGCCTGAACAGCATGGGCGCACGTATCTCCGGCGCCGGCACCGATAAAATTCGTATTCACGGTGTTGAAGCCCTCAACGGCTGTGACTACGCGGTATTACCTGATCGCATTGAAACCGGTACTTATCTGGTAGCTGCGGCGGTAACCGGTGGCCATGTTAAATGCTTAAACGCGGCACCTGAAACCCTTGATGCTGTGCTATCCAAACTGCAACAGGCCGGTGCAGTCATTACAACCGGTAAAGACTGGATTGAGCTGGACCGTAGCAACACGCCTTTAACTGCGGTAAAAGTTAAAACCGCTCCTCACCCGGGTTTCCCTACCGACATGCAGGCGCAGTTTGTGGCGCTTAATGCCGTTGCAAAAGGGACCGGGGTGATTACCGAAACCATCTTTGAAAACCGGTTTATGCACGTGCCTGAATTACAGCGCATGGGCGCGGAAATCGCGTTGGAGACCAACAGTGCGGTAAGTAAAGGTGAGTCTTCATTGAAAGGCGCGCCAGTAATGGCCACCGATTTGCGGGCTTCGGCCAGTCTGATTATAGCCGGACTTGTCGCCGAGGGCGAAACCCATATTAGCCGTATTTATCACCTGGATCGTGGCTATGAAGCCATCGAGCACAAACTGGGTGGATTGGGTGCAGTGGTATCGCGGGTTAGCGAATAACCTGCGCTACCCGCTAGTCACACCGGCCGTTAGCGGCCAGAATATATCGTACCCGCTGTTCGTCAAAATGAATTCCATGGTTGTCGAGAGCGGGTAGGAAATCATCCAGAGAAGCCCCCGTTATTGCACCGGGAAAAGCCTTTTCAACATTTTGCCGGGCAATATGTAACGACAGATGGTTGTTACCTTCCGCAAGAAGAAATTGCGCCACCATGCCCATTTCTGCGCCCCGGCGGATCACATTAGATACCATATTAATCGCTTCGGGTGTACCGAGCTGCCATTCACTGATAATGGCTATGGATGCAAAGTGATTAAGACCTTGCTCGTGGCGGAATCGGGATACATCGCGAATATAATCCGCCGCACATTTTTCCGACCAGGTACCACGAAAAAACAATAACAGCAGGTTACCGCTGATATGAATGGAGTAACTCCCGTATTTAAGACTTGGGCTGGAGTCGACCCTGGTAATCACTTCTACCATTAAAATTGTTCCTGAACTGCAGATCCATTACCTTAATAATAGATGAGTAATTCAAAAACAGCTTAAATTTTTAGCGAAACATTATTGAAGCTGAAGTTCTGCCACCGTGACCTGCATGGTAAAAAGGCTGGCATTGCGGCTGACTTCCAGTTCCAGCACGGTGCCGGGTTGGGTTTCCGCTATCATATCCAGCGCTTTGGAGGCGCTTTCGAGGCGAATCCCATCAATTGACATAATTATGTCGCCGGGGCGCAAACCGGCCTGAGCCGCGGGCGAATTGGCCGCTACTGCTTTTACCTCAATGCCGGGGCCGCCGCGTAACTCTTCACCGATAAACCCTAACTGGCCACGGGTGACCTTGCCATTGGTGATAATCGATTCCATCACCCGTACCGCCAGCTCGTAAGGGACCGCGAAGTTGATACCGTCGACGATGTAAGTGCCGCGACGCTCATCACGAACCTGAAAATTCGCGTTAGTAATGCCTACCAGGTAGCCGTTGCTGTCGACCAGTGCACCACCAGAGTTCCCCTGGTTAAGTACCGCATCGGTCTGAATAAAATCAACGTAACTGTTGGAAAGACCGGTTCTGCCAGCGCGGCTAACGATGCCCTGGGTAATGGTTTGGCCGAGGTTGTAAGGGTTACCAATGGCCATTACCACATCCCCCACACGTAAATCCGGCTCCTCTAACTGAGGGATAACATGCAGGTTGTTTTCGTTTACTTTGAGCACGGCTAAATCGGTGAGCTGGTCGGAACCGATAATTTGCGCTTCGGCGACCCGGTTATCCTGCAGTGCAACGAAAATACTGTTGGCGTCTTTGATTACATGGTGGCAGGTAAGAATATAACCGGATTCGGTCATGATGACGCCAGACCCCAGACTGGTGCGTTGCCGCGCCTGATTATAATAATTGGGGTTGTTTTCAATACTGACGCTGTAGATATTAACCACGGCAGGAGCGGCGCGACTCAGGGCCGGATAATAAGTTTCCCGTTTGGCACTTTGCGGAGTTGGCGCCAACCAACTGGTGCCAAATCCAGTACCCTGGCGTAAATCCGGCACCAGAAAGAGGATCAGTAAAGCGACTACCAGCCCTAAAAAGACTGAACGAGAAATATATGAAAAGAGTTGTCTGCTCGCCACGTTAATTCTTATTCTGCTTGACGTTGGGCCTGCCACAACCCAGGGAGATTAATAATAACCATAAGCATAACATTTTCGTCAGTAAGGTTATAAGTAGTTTTGCCAAACAACTACTGTAATCGGGGCTAACGTTCCTGCTAACTCATCATTCGTTACTTTCGTCATCCCCTATGACCCTGTCATCCCGTAATTTTCGAAGAAAATATCCGGGATCTTCTGAACAGCTTTACTCATTCAATAGAAGTGTTTCGGGTGGCCAGGTGGTTAAGGAGATACCGGCTCGGGGGCCGGTATGACGGGTATAAGGTGTCGGCCCAAACAATCCTGTCATACCGGAAGATACGCAGTAGCTATCCGGTATCTCCTAAACAGTTTTACTCATTCAATAGAAGTGTTTCGGGTGGCCAGGTGGTTAAGGAGATACCGGCTCGGGGGCCGGTATGACGGGTATAAGGTGTCGGCCCAAACAATCCTGTCATACCGGAAGATACGCAGTAGCTATCCGGTATCTCCTAAACAGTTTTACTCATTCAATAGAAGTGTTTCGGGTGGCCAGGTGGTTAAGGAGATACCGGCTCGGGGGCCGGTATGACGGGTATAAGGTGTCGGCCCAAACAATCCTGTCATACCGGAAGATACGCAGTAGCTATCCGGTATCTCCTAAACAGTTTTACTCATTCAATAGAAGTGTTTCGGGTGGCCAGGTGGTTAAGGAGATACCGGTTCGGGGGCCGGTATGACAGTGTATATTGGCTGCAGCGGTAATCTCCACATCTTGTCGGGGTGCCGACAGCACCAAGGGGCGTAATGCGACGCCCCTTGACCCCCGCAGTTCTTAAATCGCGAAAAGCATACTGTAAATGGGCAGGTAAAACCTATCGTCCAGAGAGGGCGTCCTGCCCTCGCTGGCCGGAGTCGTCATCCATGACGCCTCTACGCTTTTACTGGATCTGCCCATTGACAGTATCTCGCGATAACAAGAACCAAAGGAAAAGCCCATACGCGCTGACGCGCTCATTATTGCCACCATCCAATACTCCGTCATCCCGGAATTTTCGAAGAAAATATCCGGGATCTCCTGAACAGCTTTGCTCATTCATCAGGATATTTACGGGTAGCCAGGTGGTTAAGGAGATACCGGCTCGGGGGCCGGTATGACGGTATTATATAGACCGGGATGACGGGGATGTATAAAGGCGGCACAGAGGCCGCCTTTCACTAGGCTATATGGGAATTACTGACGAATAACCACGTACAGTGAGGCATTACCACGACGCACGTTCATAGCGATAACACCTTTGGTGTTCTCTATGGCGTCACGGAATTCCATCACGTTCGTTACGCGCTGACGGCCAACTGCCAGCACTACGTCTTCTTCACGCAGGCCAATACGCAGCGCCGGTGAACCTTCAGCAATTTCGCTAACCAGTACCCCTGCATTACCGTCGGCATCTTCACCGTTAATCAGTGTTGCGCCTTGCAGTGCCGGGTGGATTTGCTCAGCAACCACTTCGTTTTGCGTTGCGTCATCGAGGATTACATCCAGCGTCAGCTTCTCGCCTTTGCGCATAACCGTAAGTTCGACTTCGGCGCCAGCGCCCATACTGGCGATTTTAGCACGCAGTTCAGCGAAGCTGTGCAGCTCTTTATCGTTGACCGCTACAATGATGTCACCCGCCTGGATACCGCCTTTATCGGCCGCTGAATCAGGTTGAACCTCGCTGACAAAAGCACCTTTATTCACCTCGGAATTCATGGCTTCGGCCAGGCCCTGGTCAACATTGCTACCCAGAATACCTAACAAGCCACGGCGAACTTCACCGAACTCCGCGATTTGATCCACCAGGCTCTTCATCATGTTGGCCGGGATGGCAAAGCCAATACCAACGTTACCACCATTGGGGCCAAAGATTGCGGTGTTAATACCGACCAGCTCACCGTGCAGATTAACCAGTGCACCACCGGAATTACCGCGGTTAATAGCAGCGTCGGTTTGAATGAAGTCTTCATAACCGCCAATATTCAGGCCGGAACGTCCCAGCGCACTGACGATACCGGAAGTCACGGTTTGCGACAGGCCAAACGGGTTACCAATGGCCACTACAAAATCCCCAACGCGTGCTTCGTCTGAATCAGCCAGTGGCAGAGCGGTGAGGTCATCGGGTTCAATTTTTAACAGCGCCACGTCACTTTGTTCGTCGGCGCCCAGTTTTTTAGCGGTAAACTCACGGCCGTCAGTTAGCTTAACGGTGATCTCATCCGCATTAGCTACCACGTGGGCGTTTGTAACGATGTAGCCTTTATCGGCATCAATGATTACACCAGACCCCAAGCCGCGGAAAGGGCGTTCCTGGGCTTGCTCTGAAGGCCCGCCAAAGAAGTAACGGAACATTTCAGGCACCTGCTGGCGAGAAGTTTGCGTACCTTCCACCGCGATGCTAACCACTGCCGGCATCGCTTCCTCCAGCATGGGAGCCAGCGTAGGGACTTCTTTTTTGCTGTCACTAAAAAAGGGAAGAGCAGCTTGCGTGGACACAGACATACCCAGGGTACTGGTAACAACAGCTGATACCAACACAAGCTTTCGAAAAGACTTATTCATAGACACATACACTCCTAGTCTCATTGCGAATCGCAATTACCTACCCACAGACTATGTGTTTGCCTGAAAAGTTCCGCGGGTTATTTTTTCTCTGCGGCCGGTGGTACAGAATTGCCGACAAATAACCCCGAACTATGGTTAGCAAAATCCAGTGGCTGGGTATCACTGTTCGCGTTCGTTTTGTTCTTCTCCGCACCTTTAATGTTGTTCCGTAAGTAGGCAGTGGTGTGTTCGCCAAAAAACGGGACCGCCGGTGCAGCGTCTGAATCCGTGGTTTCAAGCAGGTCTTCGTATTCAGATAAACTCTGTTTAAGGCCATTACATTGTTTTTCAATAGCCTCTATGGATTGTTTTACCTGAAAAATATGGTGCTGAGACTGCTGTGCGAGCAATTCCTTAATGGCTTTTTCCGCGGCTTCGTTAGCTTTTACTGCCCCTTCTTTGGTGTACATAAACCGGGCAACAAAAAAACCAATAATTAAACCAATTGCCAGCATTGCTAAGGGGATAACCACTTCCATTATTTTCTCCAATGTAACTGTTAACCAGAAAGTTCCGACAGGTTTTATCAGGACTTCCCGCTGCCAAACTTCGACAGTATACGCGTAGTATGCTGCATACTATGCATATCTGAGACTATAGCAAGAGCTTACACACTTTGCGCTGACTTATTGTGGCAAAATGTGTCGTAAAAAGTCTTTTTCACGCCACTGTTCAGACCATGTGAGTTGCATCTATCGCACTATCCGTTGCTTTATACGGTGCTGCGTTGGTGTTAGTGCAAATTTAAGGCATAATAGCATTCCATTCAGGGCTGAGACGCCCAACCAGTCAGTGTGGCAAAACACTGAGTTGTGCTGGCAAGTTAAAACCACTCATGTGTTTATCCCTGTCAGTACAGTGTTGATGGTCTGCTACCGGGCCTTATGTGAACAAATCAGTCTCTACAGGAGAACAGCAGGCGATGACGCCTTGGGAAAAATATCAGCAAGACCTGACCCGCGATGACTTTAAACACGATCCGGCCCAGGAAAACGCCGTGCGTGAGCTACAGCGCTTGTACGAGGATTTGCTCAGTCAGCCGGCCTCACAAGGTGGCTTTACCAGCAAAATAAAGTCGTTGTTTGGTGGCAAACCAGCCGCAACGCCGGTGCAGGGTATTTACTTTTATGGCGGCGTTGGCCGCGGTAAAACTTATCTTGTAGACACCTTTTTTCAGTGCCTGCCCTTTGAAAACAAAATGCGGGTGCACTTTCACCGCTTTATGCACCGGGTGCATGAAGAGCTTAAGTTGCTCGGCGGTAAACAGGATCCGCTGGATATTATTGCCGCTAAGCTGGCCAGCGAAACACGGATCATTTGTTTTGATGAATTTTTTGTCTCAGACATTACCGATGCCATGATCCTGGGTACCCTGATGGAAGCATTATTTGCTCACGGTATTGTGCTGGTAGCGACCTCCAATATCATACCCGATGAGTTATATCGCAATGGATTACAGCGTGCGCGCTTCCTGCCAGCTATTGCGCTGATCAACAAGCATTGTAATGTGGTGAATGTTGATAGCGGCGTGGATTACCGGTTGCGTACCCTTAAGCAGGCCGAGATTTATCATTATCCGCTGGATGAGCAGGCCCTGGTTAACCTCAATAACTACTTTATTCAACTGGCTCACGGTGAAGGTGACCAGGATGCGACCATTGAAGTGAATCATCGCACTCTGCAAACTCTGCGGGATTCCGACAGTGTATTAATGATCGACTTTAAAGTGCTGTGTGAAGGCCCGCGCAGCCAGTCTGACTACATTGAATTGAGTCGTTGTTACCATACCGTATTGCTGGCAAACGTGAAGCAAATGGGGCAGGGTAATGATGACGTTGCCCGGCGCTTTATTGCCATGGTGGATGAGTTTTACGAGCGGCATGTTAAGCTTATTATGTCGGCCGAAGTTGCCCTGGAAGCCCTCTACACCGAAGGTATGCTCAATTTTGAGTTTAAACGGTGCCTGAGCCGCTTGCAGGAAATGCAGTCCCATGAATATTTGGGCAGAGAACACTTACCTTAAATTATAAAAGTCGTTAAAATCGGGGCTTTAGCCCTGTATAAATGCATTCGCCAGCCTGGGTGCAGTGCGTAGCGACCAAGCTGGAAACAACAAGAGATACCTAAGATGGGAAGAGCATTCGAAGTAAGAAAAAACGCCATGGCCAAAACGGCTGGCGCCAAAACCAAAGTCTATTCTAAATACGGTAAAGAAATTTACGTATGTGCTAAAAACGGCGGCCCGGACCCGGATACCAACCTGTCGCTGAAACGCCTGATGGAAAAAGCCAAAAAAGACCAGGTACCCAGCCACGTTATTGAAAAAGCGATTGATAAAGCCGCTGGAGGCGCAGGTGAAGATTTTGTGCCGGCCCGTTATGAAGGGTTTGGTCCGGGTAACTGCATGGTGATTGTGGATTGCCTTACCGACAACAACAACCGTACCATTACTGATGTCCGTAACTGCTTCACCAAAACCGGGGCTAAAATTGGTGCCCAGGGTGCTGTAGCGCACATGTTTGAGCATCAGGCGATTTTCATTTTTGCCGGTGACGACGAAGACGAAATTCTCGAAATTCTGATGGAAGCCGATGTAGACGTAACGGATGTAGAGTGCGAAGACGGCAAAATCTCGGTATACGCGCCACACACTGAATTTTATAAAGTAAAAACTGCGCTAACTGATGCTAAGCCGGATCTGGAATTTGAAGCGGAAGAAATCAGCTTTATTCCACAAACCGAAGTCGAAATCAGCGAAGATGACATGCCTATGTTCGAGAAGTTCATGGAAATGCTTAACGACTGTGACGACGTCCAGGACGTTTATCACAACGCGATTACCCCTGATTAATTGGCTTGTGGGCGGCCAGCCCGCCCTGACTATAAAGTACACATTGGCAAATGCCAGTTGTGTGCTTTTTATTTTTTCAGCGTCAATACGCTTACTAACCGCTACAGCTAACCTTCAAGCAAAAATTCAGCGGTTTCAAAGGCCGTTTGAATATATTTCACAAACACACTCAGGCGCATGGCCATATGGCGATTAGGCGCATACAGTAACGATATTAATAACGGCGCGGGTTGCCAGGCCTGAAGTACCGGCACCAGTTGCCCTTTTGCTATGGCCTCACCCACAATAAAGGTAGGCAGCAGCGCTAAGCCCATACCTTTTATCGCCGCCTGCTTTAACACATCACCGTTATTGGAACTCAGTACTCCATTGATGCGCACGCGTTGCGATTTGTTCTGGTATAGCAAGTCCCAGTAATTACCATGCACCAGGTTGCCATATTGCAGGCATGGCAGTTCTTTTAGCTCATCCGGAGAACCTGGCGTACCGTGGCGTTGCAGAAATTCCGGAGCTGCGCACAGGCAACGAGAGGCATAGGTAATATCATGTTCAATCAATGCAGGGTTGTTTTCAGGCGGGCCTATGCGTAGCGTCATATCAAACTGGTTCGACAGCGGATCGCGCTTTTCATCGGAGAGGTCCAGTTGCACCTGAATTTGCGGATAGGCCTGCATAAAATCCAGCACCACGGGAGCGAGGTGAGTGAGGCCAAACGACATCGGCGCGTTTATTTTGATGGTACCGGAGAGGGATTGCTGATTGTCCTGTAGTTGTAACTCCGCGTCATCGAGATTTTCCAGCACTGGCAGGATATTGGCCAGATAAGCTTGCCCTGCATGGGTTAGATCTACCTTGCGGGTGGTGCGATTAAATAAACTCACCCCAAGGCTATCTTCCAGCCATACCACCTGGCGGTTTATTTGTGACCGGGACAAGCCCATTTGCCGAGCTGCACCGGCGAAGCTGCCCTGACGAGCAACATTAATAAAAGCACGCATAGCACTCAGCTTATCCATTATTTTACCCTTTATTGTTGTATTATATGCAACAGTGTATCTTTATTTAAGGTTATTGTCCTTATATTTGATGTTGGTAAGATGTTCATATCAACATTAAGGAGCCTGTTATGGAAATTCGTAAAGCGGCCGAGAGAGGCCAGGTAAATTTAGGTTGGCTGCAGTCACAGCACTCATTCTCGTTTGGGCACTACTACGATGAACGCTTTATGGGCCATGGCCCGTTGCGTGTTATCAATCAGGACGTAGTGCAGCCTGGCGGTGGCTTTGGTGAGCATGGTCACGCCAACATGGAAATCATCTCTTATGTGTTGAGCGGTGAGTTGGCGCATAAAGACAGTGAAGGCAATGAATCGGTGATCCGCCCGGGTGATGTGCAAAAAATGACAGCCGGTACCGGCATTCGCCACAGCGAGTTTAATCACAGTAAACAGTCGCTGGTACAGTTTCTGCAAATCTGGGTAGTGCCCAACCAGGTCAACGTGGCACCGGGATATGTGCAAAAACACTTTGCCGGGTTATTAGAGCCGGCTAAAGCACCAACGCTGATATTCTCGCCACATGGCGAAGGTGAATCGCTACGGATCTATCAGGATGTCAGCGTGCTTGCCGGTAAACTGGTTAATGATAGCAACTGGCAGTATGCGGGTAACCAAAGCCGGGTAGGCTGGTTGCAGGTGGTGGAAGGCAGTGCGCTGGTTAATGGCGAAACCGTATCAGCCGGTGATGGGGTTGCCTTGGCTCCTGGCGAGGCGGTTGAGGTGAGCCAGACTAACGATTTGCATATCCTCTATTTTGATCTGCCGGCGAAATAAGCCATGGCTTGTAGTAGCGAACTTAGCTACAATGCGCGCCGGAGTTGGCCAGGCAATCGCCGCTTTCGCAAGAAAGGGGAGGAAAGTCCGGGCTCCACAGGGCAGGGTGCCAGATAACGTCTGGGCGGCGTGAGCCGACGACCAGTGCAGCAGAGAGTAAACCGCCTAAGCGCTTCGGCGCCGGTAAGGGTGAAAGGGTGCGGTAAGAGCGCACCGCGCAACTGGCAACAGTTTGTGGCACGGTAAACTCCACCCGGAGCAAGACCAAATAGGCCTCCTATACGTGCGGCCCGCACGGGAGGCGGGTAGGTTGCTTGAGCCAGTGAGCGATTGCTGGCCTAGAGGAATGATTGCCACTCGCAAGAGAACAGAACCCGGCTTATGGCCCAACTCCACCTCCTACAATAAAGGCAATAAAGGGGTCAGAGTACATTAATCGGTAGATTAATGTACTCTGACCCCTTTATACTTTTTCCTGTTATAAAAGCGGGATGCCGCTAGAAAGGCAGTCCCATAGGCTGGCCGTTTAACAGGGCTTCAGCGTTTTCCATGGTAAAGGTGATTTCATAACCTTCTTCAGTCTCGGCCAGGATACCTTGCTGCACAAACGCATTAATGGTTTCCTGGGTTTGTTGTTCTATTAGCGCTTTTTGCTCTTCATCAGTCATGACTGCAAACTGAGGATTGGCAGCCAGTTGGCTTCTCAGAATCAGTTCAGTTATAAATAATGCTGCACCTTCCTCGATGGCTAACTTGGCGTCTACCACGGCATGCTCAGCCCAAAAACGGGCATCTTCCATGGTGTCTGGCAGTGCCTGAATGCCAACAACTTTGGTGTTTGCATAGCCATCAAACTTCGACTCGTTAATCACGCCTTTAATCACCGGTAGATTGAATTCAGGGTCAACCTGTAACTGGGCAAGACCGGCGTCTTTTAAAAACGCTTGCATTACATCATCGGCCTCATCTGGTGAATTCATGATGTCTTCGGTCATTTTTTGATAGGCTTTCAAAAAGCTGCCCTGCAGGTTTGCCATCTCAAGATCAAACTGTATGTCCTGCATCGTAAGGGTGCTGTTAACGAAGCTGGCAACTTTAGTAGAGACCAGTACATCACCCAGACCGGCGGTTTGATCGACACTGGTTACGGAGTCCATAACGATATTTTCCATTTTGGTCTCTTCGCCGGTGGTGGGGTCTGCTATGGTCACCCCATCGATAGTAAAAGATGCCACACCGTCATAAAGTGAATTCTTCCAGGCCTGCATTAAGCCGGCCTCCAGATCGGTAACAATGGAGATGTTTTCAATGGTAGCGATTTGGGTACCCTGAAAAGATAACGCCACAGACATCGCCTCAACGGTTTCCGAATCTATCGTGTCAGAGGTTAAACTCGCATTGCCCTGCCAACCGCTGATTGCGACGGTTAAAGCCAATTCGGGATGGGTGTACGTAAACGCCGGCATTACATCCTGGTAGGAAACGGTACCAAACAGGTTCACAATCCCCGTGGCAGAGTAGATATACTCTTCGCCCTCGGACAGCGAAAAGCGCGCCTCGGGATCATCAATGGCTATATTTACCTGCCAGTCTATCCAGCCCAGGCCTAATCCCGACTGAGTTAACAACGGGCCGTGCTGGGCTTCAATCGGAATGGTAAGGGAAAGCTTTTGCTGTTCAACGTCATCGGCCTGCGAGCCAAATGCGGCGCCATCCAGGCTGATAACTAAAGACGCGGTGGTTGAAAACCAGCTTTGTTCGCGGCTTTCAATGCTGGCCTCATAAAAGGGCTGCTCACTGATTTTTACTGCAAATTCGTCTAATTGCTGATTGAACGAATTGCCCGCAAAGTGGGGGCCCACCAGGCCAGCAACGACCGCTAACAGCAAAACTATAAGGGAGATTTTCTTCATTCTACTTCCTTGTTCCATCTACTACTAAAATTATGCAACATCGATAAAACTGTCTGACTGCGTTTATTCAATGTTAATTTTCATGACTGCTTGCACAACCAATCCATGTGCGTGCACTTTATCGTTTATTGCTATGAATTCAAAGGGTCAGAGTACGTTAATCAGTAGATTAACGTACTCTGACCCTTTGATTTTCCTTGATTTCTTTTCTTTTTGAGTTTCCTCATATTATCTATTGCAATAATTCTTTCTCTTTTCTACACTCGCTTTTGAGTACTCGCTTTTGAGTACTCGCTTTTGAGTACTCGCTTTTGAGTACTCGCTAACTCAATCCCATTTATAAGGAGCATAATATGGGCTTACAGAAACGATTAGCGTACTCTCTGCTAATTATTCCTTCGTTTATTTTCCCCGTATCAGCAGAGGTCATCGAGACTTTTGTTTGTCAGAGTTGCTCGGAATCTCAAGCTCGAGATTTAGCGACAACTAAGTTTGACCAGCCCTCATGTCAGTTTGGTGACCTAGGAGGAGGACCTGCGGTAATAGATGAGACGCCAATGTATTGTGATGTTACCAATAAAGACGTTATTATCATTGATCCACAAAATAAAACTACCAGGAAGTATAGAGTTACAGCGTCTTATCCACAGCAATACATAATTCAAATTAATTCAACACCTGTCGGTGTTTCTTCTGATGAACTGTCGGCGGCTGAAATATTTTATAATTTTTACGATGACGTCCTCATAGCAACTAGCGGGGGAAACCTGGAAGTTAGTTACGAAGATTTCTTATCTGTGCAAGGCATTAGTGTGCCTGGTAATTCAGTGTTGACTGGGAATAACTCTGATCCGGCCTCCTGTGCCGCAGTGAGTCAATATATGAAAAATCGAATCACGCAATCAGATACTCAGGATTTTGTAAGAAGGGAGCTGGCCGAACATTTAAATGGCGTGAATGTAAATGATATTGGCGAAGATGATGATCTTACTGGCTTAAATGTGCAATTAGGCAGGAACACTGTGGCGTTGGGAGTTACCTGGGAATCATCACAAATACCCCTTATAGCGACCTTAGGGGATGACGATAATCGATTGGTATTTGATCTAAGTTTTAAAGGGACTTTGGAACTGGGAGATGTGTCGCAAGTTCATATCGGTCTTAAATTAGATAGACATTTATCCAGGATTGATGGTTTAAGCTTTCAGAATGCCTTCCCTGATGGGGTTAATAACGAGGCTTATAACACCACAACTGCTGATCATCAATGCTTAAGGGATTTAGTCCAGGAGATTGCTGAACAATTCTCTTGGGGAGTGTATATCGGGGACGGTATGGAATCTTCCAATGAGGTGACCAGAAGTACGAGGAACGGCTCGTCCTTTTGCGTAAGAAATGTGAGTTACAAAACCTGTTCTTCTGACGAAGATGCAGTAACCTGCACTAGTTCAACGTACTCATTTCCAGTAGCCTGCCCAGTAAATTAACATCTAAATAGTGCTAACAGCTTATTCGTTAGCAGGATATGCCACCTCCTAACGAGGTGGTTTCTTCGAGGGGTCAGAGTACATTAACCAGTTAATTAATGTACTCTGACCCCTTTAATTTTGGTTAGTGATCTACGGTGTACACCACTGAGCCCAGTGGCGGCAGGGTGAGCTGTATGCTTCCAGTTTCACCGTTAACCATCATCTTGTTTGTGGTTTGAGGTTGATTCAGGTGTTCAGTCAGGGCCACTTCACCCTGTGGTAATTGCCACTTTATCAGCAAATCCTTTGGCACGGTGAGCTCAATAGTTACTGGTGAGGTGGCGTTAAAGTTGGCCGCAACAATCATGTGTTGGGTGTCTGTCCAACGGGCAAAAGCCAGCTGGGATGAGGAGTAGTCACTGTCATTGGCCAGACTCGCTGCATGCAGACTGTAATAATCGCCTTTCATGGCCGGATAATCCGCCGAGATGTTGAGAACCCGGCGGTAGAAGTCTCGCAGTGCTCGTTCTTTTTCTGTTAATTGTCCGCCATCAAACGCTCCGTTATTCATCCAGCGCTGGTGGGCGGGTACACCGGCGTAATCAAAGATGGTGGTGCGCGACGGATCGCCAAAACCCATATCTTCACTGCCGTCTTCGCCTACTTCCTGACCAAAATAAAGCATGGTGGGTGATCGGCTGATTAAGGCGGAAACCACCATCGCCGGTTTGCCTTTGTCGGCATCCCCGGCAAATTCAGGGGCGGCAATACGCTGCTCATCATGATTTTCCAGAAAGTGCAGCATATGACGCTCGATATCCTGCATGTCCGCCTGAATAGAAACCAGATCTGCGGTATCGCCATGGCCCTGCATAATGGGCTTTAACGAGTCATAAAACGCCACTTTGTCGTAGAGATAGTCCATTTTGCCCAGGTGAAGATAATCACGGTAAAGGTGAGGCTGATAAACTTCGGCCAGTAAGAATGCGTTTGGATTACGTACCTTTATCGACGAATTTAGATAAGACCAGAACGCTACCGGTACCATCTCGGCCATATCGTAGCGAAAACCATCTACGCCCTTATCGAGCCAGTAATGAGTGATATTACGGAATTTTCGCCAGGAATCAGGCACGTCTTTGTCCTGCCAGAAAGCGGCGTGGGCAGCAACGGATTGTTGCTCAAATCCTGCTGGCAGGGTCGGGAAGTCTTGGCTACCGTCGGGTTTGATACCGTAATTGACTTTAACGGTTTCATACCAGTCGTTGGCATCGGGCCGGGCTGCCCGTGCGCCATTGCCCGTCCACTTGGCCGGATTTTCATCAAACTTACCATCCGCCAGTGGGTGGGGTTGACCTCCTAGTGGTTGATAACCATTGCCAGCTACAGGCACCTGGAATGACTCGCCCACCACGTAATAAAAATTATTGTCGCGGGCATAAGTTACCGCCGTATTATCGTGAGCGCCAAAGTCACTCACCCCGGCAGGGCTCGATAAAGACTCGTAGTTGCGTGCCACGTGATTAGGCACAATATCAATGATCACTTTCATGCCATGGGCGTGGGTGCGCGCAATGAGCGCTTCAAATTCTGCCAGGCGGTTGGCCGGATCAATAGCCAGATCAGGGTTTACATTGTAATAGTCTTTTACCGCATAGGGTGAACCTGCCCGCCCTTTTACCACATCCGGATCGTCGTGACTGATGCCATAGGCGCTGTAATCATTGATCACCGCGTGGTGAGGTACGCCGGTATACCAGATATGGGTGGTGCCCAGTTCCTTAATGCCCTGCAGTGCTTCATCGGTAAAGTCTGCAAATTTGCCCACGCCATTTTCTTCCAGCGTGCCCCACGGCTTATTGGTGGTATTTTTATTGCCGAATAAGCGGGTGAATACCTGGTATACCACGGGCTTACCGGCGGGTGGAGCTGAATGTGGTTGCGGTTGTTCATGGCTGGCAGACACGTTGCCCTCGTTACTATTTTGGGATGGATTACACCCTAACAATAACGCAGCCAGCATGCTCAGGAAAAGGCCGTGTCTGGCTGAGGCTGGAAAACAGTTTGGCATGGTCAAGGCTCTCTCAATTGGCTTTTCCCCAAGCATAGCCGTTGCTTTAGCGTAAAAACACAAACATACGTATTCAACGATGCGGGCTGTTTTAAAAGCCCATAGTACCCGGCTAAACAACTAGCCCGGCAGTAATGCGGCGGCAGCCAGTAAGGTCATGCCAATCACCAGCCAGCGGTAGTGTTTTTCGTTGATCCGCTTTACCAGCCAGATCCCTAAGTACACCCCAGCAATGATCAGCGGTAAGGCTATCAGGTTTAAGGTAAAGCTTTGCCAATCAATGGTTTCCCATACATACACGTGGAAGGGTACCTTAAAGATATTGATTACCAGGAAGAACCAGGCCGCGGTGCCAATAAACTCGTTTTTGGGCAGGCGCATACTTAGCAGGTAAACGGCCATTACTGAGCCGGCCAGATTGCCCACCATAGTGGTAAAACCGCCAAGCACCCCCGCCAGTATGGCAAACCAGGTGTAATCAGGCACCGCCGATTTATTGCGCTCAAGCCACAACATCAGCCCCACACTGGCAAAAATAATCACCGCCATTATTTGCATAAACAGTGCGTCGTTAATGTGGTCGCCCAGCCAGGTGCCAATTAAGACCCCCACAAATGCCGAAGGGAAGAGTTTGATAAGAAATTGCCAGTTAGCGTGACGGTGATAATGATGCACGGCAAAAATATCGGCCATTATCAGCATTGGTAACATCACACCGGAGGAGTGCTTACCGCCAAATAGCAAGGCAAGCAGCGGTACCGATAACAGTGTCAGGCCGTGGATCCCAGCTTTGGCCAGGCCAACCATAAAGCCAATAGCCAGCACCAACGCTATGTCAAAGCCAGTGAGCGATTCAAACATCAAAAGTAATTCATCCTAATTTAAAGCAGATTGATACCCGATACCTGCACCAGTATCGGCAAGACTATTGAACCACAAAGCAAACGAAGGAAGGAAGCGGTTAAATTGCTATTAGCCTGAATGGTTGGCCTGTTCCTGGCTGTCACAATAGGCGGTAACAATATGTTGGGCCGCGTTTAATGAGCTGGCCAGCGCGGTAACGCAGTCGTTATCCAGCTTGCCCTGCTCAACCATCTTTTGCAGCTCGGTGAGCGAGTTTTCCACCGACCATGGCCTCTTGTACGGCCGTTTGTGGGTCAGGGCATCGAAGATGTCGGCCACGGTGACTATTCTGGCTTCAATGGGCACTTGCTCGCCCTTAAGCCCGAAAGGATAGCCGGAGCCGTCGAGATACTCATGATGAAAGGCAATAATATTGCGCATGATCCTGGCATCGTTAGCCTCAATCAGATTAAAATCCGCGAGGATGGAATCAATCATGTCTACGCCCTTTTGCACGTGGGTTTGCATAATCTGACGTTCGCTATCGGTTAGCCTGCCGGCCTTTAATAAAATGGCATCGGGAATGCCTATTTTGCCTATGTCGTGGAGCGGCGAAAACAGGTAAATGTGCTCAATGTCTTCATCGGAGAGGTCAAAATGAGCGGGTAAATTACGGGCTATAAGTTTACTCAGTTCCGCCATGCGGGTGAGGTGCATGCCGGTTTCAAAATCCCGCAGGTTAGCGATGCTGCGAATGGCCGATGCGGTGGCTACCAGTAAATGGGCGGCGGCGAGTTCATTGGCAATCGCATCACAAATGCTTGCGCAGCGCATTATAAGGTCACGCTGGATGCTTGGGGTAAAGCTGTCTTTTTCAACGCTATCGATAAACACAAAGCCGAGAAACTGGTTCTGACGAATGATGGGGACAGTAAACGAACTCATATACCCCTGTTCAAGCAACCAGTCTGAATGTACCGAACCGCCGTGGATCTCAGCGCTGATATCATCAATAACCCGGCTTTGCTGATGGTTGGCCAGGTGAAGTAAAGAGGGCGTATCGTGCAGCTTTACCTCGTACCCGGCAATGGCATGGCCTTGTCGGGTACTGTTGATAAAGGTTTTGAGTACATCTGTAGGTTTATCATAAATGGCACAGGCCAGTCGGCAAATATGCGGATAGTCGGCTAACAGCGCTTCGTGAAAACCCTGTAGCTTACCGGTAAGCGACTGAGAGGTAACAGAATGCAAGGGCTGAAAAGAAGTCAATGGAGGATCTCTGCGTAAACAAATTTAATCTAAACTTTAATATTAGACCACAACAACGACTCCCACAAATTTAACTGCATTTTGTTGATTTTGTTATGTTGTAACATATCTATTGAAATCGTTGTTTTATCTTAACCAACTTTCAAGATATTGTTTTCAAAACGTAATAGTGTAATCGTATAAAAAATACTAATTTACATTACTCTGGAGTCTCTTGCATGTCAGCCCCTTTATTATCACGGCGTAAACTTTTACAGCACTCTTTGCTTTTGTCAGGTTCTCTGGCGGCTACGAGAGCCCTCGCCGATAGCTGGCCAACCCTGCCGCAATCCGATTTGACGGGTGCTGAGTTGGCTGCAGATGAAGCCTACTGGCACTCGGTAAGCGCGTTTTATAAAAAGACCGATGGCATTGTTAATCTTGAGCATGGCTACTGGGGTAAGATGGCGTTGCCTGTGGAACACTCTTATATCGAACTGACCAAAATGGTAAATCATCAGTTGTCCTATTACGCGCGTAAAGACTGGTACGGTGACGCAAAGGCCTCGGTAAGCGCTGTAGCAGAATCACTGGCGGTCCCGGCAGAAGAAATCGCGCTCACCCGCAATGCCACCGAAGCCATGCATAATCTGTTATTCCAGTATAAAGGCATAAAGCCTGGCGACAGTCTGATGTGGGCTGATATCGACTATCCTGCCTTTCAACGCTCCATGGCGGCACTGGCAGAACAGCGCGGCGCCACAGGTGTAGAAATTACTTTGCCTGCGCAAGCCTCCAAACAGCAATTGCTTGAGGTATACCAGGACAAGATCCGCAGCACGGCCAACCTGAAACTGATGATCCTGACCCATGCTTCCAATCAACACGGGTTAATATTACCGGTGGCAGAAATCGCGGCTTTTGCCAAACAGCATGGGGTTGATGTGATCTGTGACTGCGCTCAGTCATGGGGCCTAATAGACTTTACCCTGCCAGAACTGCATGTCGACTGGGCGGTGTTTAACCTGCACAAATGGATTGGTTCGCCGGTGGGCGTTGGCGCTTTATATATGCGTAAGGGGACGTTGGACAAAGTTGCACCCTATCCAGGTGAAGCCGACCCTGATAATACCCTGGTGCACAAGCGTGTGCATATGGCCACGTCTAACTTTGCCGCCTTTCTTGCGGTACCGGATGCTATCCGTTTTCACAATAAGGTTGGCCCGGCGGCCAAGATGGCCCGCTTAAAATACCTGCGGGAACGCTGGGTGAGCAAAGCCCGCCACATGCCACACATCGAAGTACTCGGTGCTACCGATGACGCCAGTGCCAGCGGGATGGGAGGCTTTCGCCTTGCCGGGCAAACCAGCCATGGGCAGATAAATCAATTACAGAAACGCCTGGAAAACGAATTCGGGGTGTTTACCGTTGGCCGTCACGATTTAGCCAGCGGCAGCTGTATCCGCGTTACGCCTCAGGTATTTACTACCTTGCAGGAAATTGATGCGCTGGTTGATGCACTCGCCAGTCTGGCCTGAACCGGGCCTTCAAAAGCAACCTTATATCGTAGGCTTTCTTATCCTGTGTGACTGTTACAAATAGATGAATTTTATAAGCTTTTTGATTCATCTAACTGTCAGGGAATGGTCATGGAATTGTCATTGAGCGGGTCTAATCTGGCGCGCCAAATATCCCTATAAAATCACACAGGAAACACAACCATGAACCCAACCAAGTTAAAGCAGCGTTCGCTGCTGGCTTTGTCGGTACTCGCCGCTCTGGCTGGTACGCCCGTTTTGGCCGAAGCAATGAATGCGCCTGCTGCCCAGCCGGATGAAATCGAAGAGGTTACCGTAGTCGGACGCAGCGTTTCTTATGCCAACAACGCTACAGAAGAGTCGATGATCAAGCAGCAAAGCAGCATGACCAGCGTGCTGGCAACCATTGATAACCTGCCGGGCGTGCTGATCAACGAAGGGGACACCTTTGGCTCCGACGACTGGTCTACCAGCATTTCAATTCGTGGTTTCTCTGTGGATCTCGACCAGCAACAAATTGGTATGACGGTTGACGGCATTGCCAACGGTAACTCTAACTACGGCGGTGGTGCCAAAGCTAACCGCTATATCGATACCGAAAACCTCCGCGCTGTAGAAGTTTCTCAGGGAACTGCTGATATCGCCTCCCGTTCACACGAAGCACTGGGTGGTACCATTAACTTCACTACCATTAACCCGGGCATGGAAGAGTTACTTACGGTGAGCTCGACCTTTGGTGAATTCGATGCGCAAAAATTATTCATGCGTTATGAGACCGGTGAAATTGCCGCCGACACCTATGCCTGGATCAGTATGTCGACCCAGGAAAACAGCGACTGGATGACGCACACCGCCGAGAATACCCGCGATCACATGGCTGCCAAGTTTGTCAGCTATATGAGCAACATGGATATTACCGGTTATATTTCTTACGACGATACTCACGAAGATAACTACCAGCGCATTTACAGCCTTGAGCAGTTTGCCCAAAGTCCGGCCTGGGACGAATTAACCGGCAACTGGACCGGTGTGCCTTATATCGATCAGTCTTATCGGCGTGGTTGGTCTACTCTGCGTGAAAATCTGTTCGCTTACTTAGAAGCCAATATGTCACTGGGTGGCGTAGACGTGAAAGCCAATGCCTACTGGCACAAAAACGAAGGCCGTGGTGACTGGGTACCGCCTTATATCGTCGATGTCAACGATGATGGCAGCAACGGCCATTCGGAGCTGGTACACGGCAATACTTATGAAGGCGGCGCGCCGTTGGGGCAAATCTACTTTGTGGATGCAAACGGCAACTCGTTATCACCCATGGCAGATTGTGAAAGCTCGCTGACATTCCCTTATGGTGGCGGCGGTGCAGTGTACGATCCGGCCTGTTATCCGACTAATGCTATTCCGGTTGGCTCTTATCGCCACACCAACTACGACAAGCAGCGTACCGGTATCAATATCGATGCCGTATGGGTTGCGCAGATTGGCGACATGGAGAACACCCTGCGCGCCGGTTTGTGGTACGAAGATTATGAGCGCAAGGAAAACCGTAGCTGGCAGAAAATCATCGATTCACGGGTAGGTTATCAGTTTGATGAAACCCCATACTGGGTGCAGTACAGCAGCGAATTTCCGGTTGAAACGCTGATGTACTATGTTGAAGATGAAATCGACCTTGGTGTTGCCACACTGCGCGTTGGTGCCAAGAAGTTTAACGTTGATATCGAGAAAAAAGACCTGTTTGTACCGGCTAACAGTTTGTCGGTTGAGTCTGACTCTGATGTATTGTTCTCGGCGGGTGTGGTAGCACCGGTGATGGATGGCGTTGAGGTGTTTGCTGGCTTTGCGCAAAACTATGCCGCAATCAAAGACGGCGTGCTGGAAAGCAGCTCAGTGGATATTTCTTCGGTTGAGCCGGAAACCGCCGACAACATCGATTTAGGTTTGCGCTATGTGGCTGCCGACATCAACGTCAGCTTAACTTACTACAACATCGACTTTGACAACCGCATTACTTACCAAAGTGCCGAGGAAGCAGGTGGCGTAGATTACTTAGGTGAGCTCGACGGGACTTATGTAAACGTAGGTGGTGTGCGGTCAGACGGTATTGAAGTGGCCATGGATTACACTATTACCAACAAGCTTGGCCTGTACTTCTCATACACTCATAATAATTCAGAGTACAAAGATCCGGCAGCCTCTACCGGCTTTGTGGATGGCCAGCGCGTGGTAGGCTCAGCTGAAGACATGTTTGTGGTAAGCCTCGATTACACCGCTGATGTTTACAACATGGGTCTTTCCACCAAGTATGTAGGCGAACGCTCAGCCGGCTCGTTTGAGGTTGATTCATACACCGTAGCTGACTTCTACCTTGGCGCGGCGGTTGACTCACCGGTTCAGGGTATCAGCAATATCGACGTTCGCCTGACCATTAACAACCTGTTCGACAGCAGCTATCTGGGTACAGTGGTTAATGGCGGAGCCTGGATTGGCGCACCGCGTACGGCAGCACTGAACTTAAAAGCGAGTTTTTAATCGGTCTTTTTAACGAAGGCGCTTATTGCGTTTTCGATAAAGGCACGCATCAGACGCCGGTATACTACCGGCGTTTTTTTATTACCGCTTACCAACAGTTGCAGGTCGGTTTAGGCAACAGCCTTTAAAATATAATATGACTAAAAAGTGCACAGTTTCTGTTGCCTTTTCTGGTCTTACCAGGTTGGTGCAGGTGTGACTGGTGTGCTGAAAAAAACACACAAATTCTTAGACTAAAGTACTGTTTTTAATACTGTATTAACATAAATCCACGATGTTGATTTATGTGGCATAATAGATTATTGGTGATAATCTATATCAGTATTTTCTTATGTAAATTAATAGTGGTTTAGTGCTTTTTTATATCGTTTAATAGTACTTAATCTAACCCCACCAATTACCCCATTCGCCATGCTTAAAGGATTATTTACCACTATCAGTGGTCGGCTCTATGCGAGCATCGCAGCGGTGCTGCTGGCCATACTGGCCCTGGAAGTCTTCAGCTTACTGAATGCCTACAACGACGCTGTAAACGCTCGTCAGCGCGAGGTGCAGAGTCTGGTGCAATCTGCGGTGAGTCAGCTTAATACCTATCACCAGCTGGTCCTCAGTGGTGAACTGACCGAAAGCCAGGCACAGGAACGGGCGCTTGCTCAGCTCAATCAACAGCGTTATCAGGGCAACGAGTATTTCTTTGTGCTGGATTCCCGGGTCAGAATGATTGGCCACGGCGACCGGGTTGATGTGAGAGGTAAAGACTACAGCCAGGTGCTTACTGAAGCCGGCGAGCCGGTATTTGCCCAGATGGCCGCGCTGGTTAACAACAGCGCTAAACAAGCCGACTTTTTTGAATATAAATGGAAAAAGGCCGGCAGCAAAACGGCCGAACCCAAAGTGAGCTATGTAGCCACTTTCAAACCCTGGGGATGGGCGGTAGGTACCGGGGTATTTATTGATGATATCAATGCGCAGATCCTGCATGACATTCTGATGAACTCCATGGCGCTACTGGTCATTGCCGGATTGATGGTGTTTGCAGGTTTACGATTGTGCGCATCGATATTACGGCCACTGCGCCGGGTTAACCGCACAATGGAGCAGGTGGCGAATGCCGATTTATCCGTGCGGCTTAATTATCACTCAGCCGATGAGTTAGGCGAAATGGCGGCTAATATCGATAAAACGCTGGAAGTATTTCAATCACTAATCGCCCAGCTGGTGGCGTCGGCAACCCAGGTAGAAGGCAGTGCCGAACAACTGGCATCGGCAGCGGTACAAACCAATCAGGGCGTGCAGGCTGAAATGCGCAGTACCCAGCAGTTATATCATGCGGTAGAAAGCCTGAGTGTGACTATTGACGCCATTAACCAGCGGGCTAATCAAACCGCGCAGGTCAGCGAGTTGGTGGAAAAAGGCGTTAAGAGCAGCTCAACTGAGGTTGCAGACTCTGAGGCAACCATCAAAGGCATGTCTGAGGTGGTAGCTGCTACCGCGGGTCAGCTTAAAGCTCTGGAAGCGGATACCGTGGAAATTGCCAACGTGCTGGTTGAAATCGAAAGTATTTCTGAGCAAACCAACCTGCTGGCCTTAAACGCTGCCATTGAAGCCGCCCGGGCAGGGGATTCAGGGCGTGGCTTTGCGGTAGTAGCCGATGAAGTTCGCCAGCTCGCCATGCGCACCCGCAGTTCAACCGAAGAAGTGCGTGGCGTAATTGAACGCCTGCGTAGCAGTGTGGCGCAATCGGTATCGAGCATGGAGCAAAGTGAGCAAAATGCCATCGACAGCATGCAGCTTACCAGTCATGCTAACGAGAGCCTTGAGAAAATCCTTGGCCATGTAGAGAGTGTTCGTGAGCAAGCCCTTGATGGCGCTGAGGCCACCGAGGAGCAAAGTGTTGTAGTAAAAGAAATTCAGCAGCACCTGGGTGATATCACCGTGGTCAGCGAGCAAACCAGTAGTGCTTCGGAGATGGTGGCTGCCAACAGCGAACAGCTCAGCCAGTTAGCTACCGATCTGCAGCGTCAGGTCAGTCGCTTTAAGCTGTAAGGGCAAGGCTGACTATTTAATCGAAAAGGGGGTGAAGTTGGTATGTTCATCATACACATCAACACCCTCTGCACGTTTCAGCACTGCAATCACTTTGTAAGTCACCGGTGTTAACAGCACTTCCCACAGCACTTTCAGTGCATAGTTGGTAACCATTACCGTAAAGATAAGTTCGGTACTCCAGATCCCCCAGAAAGCCACCGGATAAAACACGGCCGAGTCTACCGCCTGACCCACAATGGTAGAGCCAATTGTACGCTGATAAAGCGCTTTGCCTTTGCTGAGCACTTTCATCTTGGCCATAACAAAGGCGTTGGCAAACTCACCTAACCAGATTGCCAGTACCGACGCCAGTACAATACGCGGTGCCTGGCCAAAATTCATCGCAAAACTGTCCTGCCGGCTGAGACCGCCTCCGAGGTCTTCATTCCAGCCCGGAGCAGGGGGCATCTCGGTTATAAACCAGGCCATAAAGGCAGCAAACCCTGCTGCAAAGAAGCCGGCCCAGATAGCCCGCCGGGCTCGTTGATAGCCATAAACCTCGGTGAGAACATCGCCCAGTACATAGGATAAAGGGAAGAAAATCACGCCGGCACCAAAGGTAAAGCCAGCAATCTCAGCCACTTTACCCGCGCCGATAATATTGGAGCACACAATTAGGATACAGGTGGCAGCCAGTACAAAATCAAAAAAACGAAAATGACGGGTGGAAGTGTCGGTAACTTTATTCAGTGGCGCTGTCATAAAAGCTAAAGCTAAGTAATGGAAAGGCAATCCAGTGTGGCACAGTCTTCGATACCCGTGCAATACGCAGTACCTAGCCAGTTGGATCCTTACAGAATTTAATTTGGTGAAGTGTTGGTCATCGGGATGCAATCTCTGGTGGTTATACTGGCCATTAACATGTGCCATGTTTAACGTCATCACAAAGAAATTATCGATATAAAACATGATCCTTAATTCAACTACATCGATAGTTTGTAGTGGCACGGTAATTGATTGCCTCTGGCATTGAACGTTTAGCCGGAAGCAATGCCTGAGTATATTCAACGCCCGGGTTATGCCCGGCCGGACTAAATAAGTACAGCGACATCATGGTTTAAATTTGCATCTGACAAATAACAAACTAGCTTTAAGATACAGACAGGAAAAAGTGGCATGCAAATACCAACAATCATCGACGTGGAAGCCAGCGGTTTTAGCTCTCACAGTTACCCCATAGAGGTAGGTGTGATAAGGAGTGACGGTGCGCGTTTTTGTCGATTGATTCGTCCTTACCCTCAGTGGTCACACTGGGACAAAAAAGCTGAGGCGCTCCATGGATTGAGCCGCGACCACCTGCAAAAGTGGGGTAATGATGGCCGCGACGTGTGCCTGGCGCTTAATCAGTTTCTGGCTAATGGCACTGCCTATACCGATGGCTGGGTAGTTGATCACCCCTGGCTCATCAAGCTGTACGCCGCTGCCGGCGTAGATATGTCGTTTAGTGTAAGGGCACTGGAGTACGTGCTCAGCGAACAGCAAATGGATCTGTGGATGCGCACCAAAAACCAGGTGGTGTCGCATTTTAATGGCTGCCGCCATCGGGCCAGTACCGATGCCGAAATTATCCAGCAAACCTTTATTCGTACTCTCCCGCAACAGGATACCGATCATCTCGCCCGCGCCGTTATTAATGGCTAAACCGGGTTGAGGTGGGTTACCCTGCTCATCTGTAACAAACACTTTATTCAGGCAAGGATACAAAATGAAAACGGTGGGCCTTATCGGCGGGATGAGCTGGGAATCTTCTCTCACTTACTACCAGCGTATTAACCGGCAAATTAAACAACGTAAAGGCGGTTTACACAGTGCGCCGCTGATCCTTTACAGTGTGGACTTTGCGTATATCGCCGAACTACAGCACAACAACGACTGGCAGCAACTGGCGGATTATCTGGTATCCGTAGGCGAAAGTCTTGAAAAAGCCGGCGCCGACGCGCTGGCGATATGCACCAATACGATGCATAAAGTAGCGCCCCAGATAGCAAATGTGGTGCGCATTCCGCTGTTACATATTGGAGACGCGTTGATCGCCGAAAGCCGGGCCCGTGGATTCAGTCGTCTGGGGTTACTCGGCACTGCCTTCACCATGGAGCAGGGATTTTTGCGCGACCATCTTACTGCGGGCGGATTGTCGGTGTTGGTGCCAGAGCCCGCAGAGCGGCAGGATGTGCACCGGGTGATCTATGAAGAGCTTTGTCAGGGGATTATCCGCAAGGAATCACTTAGCCGCTATCTGCAGATAATAGAAAACCTCAAAGCGGCAGGAGCGGAAGCCATTATTCTTGGATGTACCGAGATAGGCTTGCTGATTACTGCCGAAGACAGCGCCCTGCCGGTGCTGGATACGGCACTGCTGCATGCCGACAGTGTGGCTGATTTTATCCTGAGCGAATAGCCGGCCAGGATGCACTTAAAAATAATAGTGTACGCCCATAACCAGTGAGTTGATATCAATCTGACCTGCATCGCGGTATTCGTAGCCTACGGCCACACCAAAGCCGCGCATTTCACCAAACTGCCAGCCGACACTTGCTGCCCTGTCGCTGTCGCTCACCATTGGCACGGCACCGGCCTGAGGGGTTAGCGAGTACTGGGTAGAACGAATGGTGGCATAAATCCATTGTGAAGACTTAACCGGCAGTGCCCGCCGGGCCGATAAACTTACCGCTTCCAGGCCCACTACCGACATGGGTACCGTGCGCGCATCGCTGGCAAACCGGGCCGCATAAGAGCGGTTAACCTCAACACTAAAATTCCATTTGGGCAGGCGCTTACTTTGATAGTCAATAAAATACTGAGTGTTTCCCACGGGCTGAGTAACCAGTGAAGAATCTGGCAACATGGCAGCTTGATTGGCCAGTAGCGGACAACTAAACATCGCAACCAAACCAAACAAAAACAAGCGGAACAGGGGCTTGTTCATTGAGAGGTCTTCCCGTGTGAGAGTGCAAATAAAGCGTAAAGTTACTCTACGCAGTGTTATTCCAGTATTTTTATAACTGCTTGCCTTTTGCAAAAAATAAAGCACTGCAGGCTTTTATAGCAGCATACTTTCAATATAGACCTAATCAGCGCTGATACCAAGTGCAAAACGCACTTTTTTTAACCACTGCATTTCGTCGATTTAGCTGGCGAAACAGACCCGCCTCAGCTAGCTTTAAAAATACCAATCAGGATAAAAATCGATGCCCTTAAAGCCAGATTTTTTTATAAAGATGAAGTAGTAATTTTTTATAAAACAAAAAGTTAAGATCGTAGTTAATAAACATTGTTGCTTTCGGGATTCAATCAATACGGAACCACTGATAAGGCGGCCACGGACGTTGCCCACTGAGGATCAAATAATGCGAGCAGACTGGGAAATTGAACGGAAATTTGTTGTTACTTACTTACCTGAAGGATTACTGGAAACGCGGAAACCTGTGTTGGTGAGGCAGGGTTACATTGCCGCTCAGGGAGACCGGCACATCACAATAAGAGACGAAGGCGGCGATTTTACTATGACAGTCGAACAGGGGGTTGGTTTAAAGCGTCTCGACACCGAAATTTCTATTAGCGCAGAACAGTTTAATGAGTTGTGGCCACTCACCCAACATATGCGGGTTGAGAAAAAACGCTATCGCATCGGTTTTTTCGGCCACAGGTTGTTATTAGATGTGTTTACCGGCCACCTGGACCCGCTAATTCTGGTAGAAGTCACGTTTGATAGCGAAGTTAACAGCCGGCAGTTTCTACCGCCGGATTTTGCCGAACTGGAAGTTACCCACCGAAGGGAATATCAGACTGTTCATTTGGCCAGAATGGGCTTGCCGGATGCCTTAGCAATGGCCAATGCTTATTAGTGCAAACAAAAACGCCAGACCTGAGTCTGGCGTTGTAAGCTAAAAGCGCGGGCTTAAACCGAGGCGCGCAACGCTTCGGCTTTATCAGTCGCTTCCCATGGGAAACTGTCGCGACCAAAGTGACCGTATGCAGCGGTAGGCTGGTAAATAGGTCGTTCCAGGTCGAGCATTTTGATAAGGCCGTAAGGACGCAAATCAAAGTGCTGTTTAACCAGTGCTACCAGGGTTGCCTCGTCATACTGGCTGGTGCCAAATGTATCGATACTGATAGACGTTGGCTCTGCCACACCAATGGCGTAGGACACCTGAATTTCGCAACGTTTGGCCAGGCCTGCTGCCACAATGTTCTTCGCTACATATCGCCCGGCGTAGGCTGCTGAACGGTCTACCTTAGACGGGTCTTTACCCGAGAAAGCACCGCCGCCGTGACGCGCCATACCGCCGTAGGTATCAACAATGATCTTACGACCTGTCAGGCCGCAATCGCCCATAGGACCGCCGATAACAAAACGGCCGGTGGGGTTAATGTGAAACTTGGTGTTGGCCGTGATCCACTCAGCCGGCAGTACCGGTTTGATGACTTCTTCCATTACTGCTTCGCGCACGGTTTCGGTAGAGACCGAATCACAATGCTGGGTAGACAGTACCACTGCATCAATGCCTACCGGCACGTTATCTTCGTAGATAAAGGTTACCTGGCTTTTCGCATCCGGGCGTAGCCATTCGAGCTTGCCCGACTTACGCATTTCTGCCTGACGCTGCACCAGACGGTGTGAATAAGTAATAGGGGCAGGCATTAACACTTCGGTTTCGTCACTGGCATAGCCAAACATCAGGCCCTGGTCGCCAGCACCTTGTTCTTCCGGGCGTGAGCGGTCTACACCCTGGTTGATATCCGGTGACTGCTTACCAATGGCATTAAGTACCGCGCAGGAGTCTGCATCAAATCCCATGTCTGAGTGGGTGTAGCCGATTTCGCGCACGGTCTGACGGGTGAGTTCTTCAATATCGACCCATGCAGAAGTGGTGATTTCACCACCAACCAGCACCATGCCGGTTTTGACATAAGTTTCGCAGGCGACACGCGCCTTAGGATCCTGCTGCAGGATTGCATCAAGTACCGCATCGGATATTTGATCGGCAATCTTGTCCGGATGGCCTTCAGAGACTGACTCGGACGTAAATAAATGGGCTGCCATTACATGCTCCGTGTTTATTTAAATTTATATTCGGGGCGTATTGCTTACCTGAACATCGGTAGACACAGTAAACTCACCGTTCTGGCGCTGTTTTACGGCGATTATGCTCATTGTAGATCAATACACATGCGACTATTGTAGCAAGCATGTGTATAAATACCAGTCTTTACTTCTGGACGTCTAAAAGTCTATTTGTTACGTTTACTTGACAGTCTGGCGTTGGCTATCGCCCGCCAGGGAGCATTGCTACGGCTATTAAATGCTCCGACAAGACCGAAACACATTGAACTGCACTGGCCGGTGGGTAACAATATGCGACCTGAGTGAGAGTGTATTTCTGTTTGCAAAATGTGTGGTAAGCCAAAGGCGGCGGACCTGAGCAAACACAAATACATTAGTACATCGCTGATGTGTCAATAATTACAGTAAATTGCCACCTCAACTGGCACTCAAATACAATTCAGGAGTCAACATGCCGTCTCGTCGAGAACTTGCTAATGCTGTCAGAGCATTAAGTATGGATGCTGTTCAGAAAGCCAAATCAGGTCACCCTGGTGCGCCAATGGGCATGGCAGACATTGCCCAGGTACTGTGGTGCGATCACCTGCAACATAACCCGGCTGACCCGGCCTGGGCTAACCGCGACCGTTTTGTTCTATCTAATGGTCACGGCTCGATGCTGCTTTACTCACTGCTGCATCTCACCGGCTACGAACTGCCTATCGACGAACTCAAGCAATTCCGTCAGTTACATTCTAAAACCCCTGGTCACCCTGAGTACGGTTATGCACCAGGTGTTGAAACCACTACTGGCCCGCTGGGTCAGGGCATTACCAATGCAGTAGGTATGGCGCTGGCTGAAAAAGTGCTGGCCGCGCAATTTAACCGCGATAATTTTGCGGTAGTTGACCACTACACCTACGCGTTCCTGGGCGATGGCTGCCTGATGGAAGGTATCTCTCACGAGGCGAGTTCACTGGCCGGTACCCTTGGCCTGAATAAGCTGATTGCGTTCTGGGACGACAACGGCATTTCTATTGATGGTGAAGTAGAAGGCTGGTTTACCGACGATACGCCAAAACGTTTCGAGTCTTATGGCTGGCATGTGATCACCGATATCGACGGTCATGATCCAGAAGCGATTAACAGCGCCATTGAAGCGGCTAAAGCACAAACCGGTAAACCAACGCTGATCTGCTGTAAAACGGTTATTGGTTTTGGCTCACCTAACAAGCAGGGCAAAGAAGATTGCCACGGTGCACCATTAGGTGATGACGAAATTACCCTTACCCGTGAAGCACTGGGCTGGAGCCATGCACCGTTTGAAGTGCCGGCTGATATCTACGCCGGTTGGGATGGCAAAGCCAAAGGCGGTGAAGCGCAACAAGCCTGGAATGAACTGTTTGCAAAATACGCTGAAGCCTATCCGGATCTGGCTGCTGAACTGAAGCGCCGTTTAAGCGGTGACGTACCGGCAGACTTTGTGGCCAAAGCCGACGAATATATCGCTAAATTGCAGGCCAACCCGGATACTATCGCCAGCCGTAAAGCCTCACAAAATGCACTGAATGCTTTTGGTCCGCTACTGCCTGAATTATTAGGCGGCTCGGCCGACCTGGCCGGTTCTAACCTGACCATCTGGAACGGTTGTAAGGGCGTGGAAAAAGACGATGCCAGCGGTAACTACGTATACTACGGCGTGCGCGAATTTGGTATGTCAGCCATGATGAACGGTATTGCTCTGCACGGCGGCTTTAAAGCCTACGGTGCGACCTTCCTGATGTTCATGGAATACGCCCGTAACGCGGTGCGCATGGCGGCACTAATGAAACAGCCGGTGATCTTTGTGTATACCCACGATTCAATTGGTCTGGGCGAAGATGGCCCAACGCACCAGCCGGTAGAACAAGTCGTTGCCATGCGTGCTACACCAAACCTCGACAACTGGCGCCCGTGCGACCAGGTTGAATCAGCAGTAGCCTGGAAAGAAGCGATTTTACGCACCGACGGTCCTACCTCGTTGATCTTCAGCCGTCAGGGACTGGCGCAACAGCCACGTACCGAAGCGCAGGTGGCAGACGTCGCTAAAGGTGGATACGTACTGGTAGATTGCGACAGCACCCCGGAGCTTATTCTCATTGCCACTGGCTCTGAAGTACAGCTGGCTGTGGATGCTGCAGCAAAACTGAGCGAGCAGGGCAAAGCCGTGCGCGTTGTGTCTATGCCTTCCACCGACGTGTTTGACCGTCAGGATGCGGCATACCGCGAGTCAGTATTGCCATCGACCGTGGTGAAACGCGTTGCGGTTGAAGCGCTGTCTAAAGAAAGCTGGTACAAGTACGTTGGCTTTAATGGCGCAATTGTGGGCATGGACACCTTTGGTGAATCTGCCCCGGCCGGCGAGCTGTTCAAGCACTTCAACATTACTGTTGACGCCGCGGTAGAAGCTGCGCTGGGGCTTTAATTTGCCCTGGCCTTTAGGCTGCATAAAAATATGGTAAGACTCGCCATTAATGGCTTTGGCCGCATTGGCCGAAATGTACTGCGGGCACTCTATGAGAGTGGCCGCAATCAGTTTATCCAGGTCGTCGCTATCAACGAAATTGCTGATCCCGACGGCATGGCACATCTGCTTAAATACGATACGTCCCATGGCCGTTTTGCCTGTCATGTGGAACGTCAGGGCGAAAAACTCACCGTGGCCGGTGATGTTATTCGCCTGTGTCATCAAACCGAAATTACCGGCTTGCCCTGGGCTGAGCTGGGTGTGGATATTGTGCTGGAATGTACCGGCCAGTATACCGATAAAGCCAGCGGTCTGGCGCACATTGAAGCCGGCGCTAAAAAAGTGCTGTTTTCCCAGCCGGGTGCTCCAGATATGGACAACACCATCATTTACGGTTGTAACGAAGACACGCTGTTACCCGAACACAAAGTGGTGTCGAACGGCTCCTGTACCACCAACTGCATAGTGCCGGTGATCCAGGTGCTCGACGAAGCATTCGGGGTGGAAAGCGGCACCATCACCACAATTCACTCTTCCATGCACGATCAGCAGGTAATTGATGCTTATCATCCCGATCTGCGCCGTACCCGTGCTGCCAGCCAGTCGATTATTCCGGTGGATACCCGCCTGGCTCGTGGTATAGAGCGAATATTGCCCAAGTTTGCCGGTAAATTCGAAGCGATTGCCGTACGTGTGCCCACTATCAACGTGAGTGCCATGGATTTGAGTGTAACGCTGGCCAACGAAGTCACTATCGATAAAGTGAATCAGGCCCTTAGTGCTGCCCGCACCGGACGCCTGTCAGGCATTCTGGATTACACCGAAGAGCCACTGGTATCGGTGGATTTTAATCACGATCCCCATTCGTGTATTGTAGATGGTACACAAACTCGGGTCAGTCACCGCCAGTTGGTTAAAACCCTGGTGTGGTGTGACAACGAATGGGGTTTTGCCCATCGAATGCTGGATACCGCATTGGCGATGTATCAAACGGGCAACGAATAATTTAATTTGAATTCAACAGGATGAGAAGGAAACCTTATGTCAATCCCAAGCATGTCAGACATTGAGTTGTCAGGTAAGCGCGTACTGATCCGTCAGGATCTCAATGTGCCGGTAAAAAACGGTAAAGTAACTTCAGACGCGCGCATCAAAGCGTCTCTGCCTACCATTAAGGCAGCATTGGAAGCCGGTGCTGCAGTGATGGTGATGTCTCACCTGGGGCGCCCAACTGAAGGTGAGCCTGCAGAAGAGTTTTCACTGCAACCTGTGGTTAATTATCTCAACGACGTACTGGATGTCGAAGTTAAACTGGTAAAAGATTACCTGGATGGCGTAGACATTGAGCCGGGTCAATGCATGATCCTGGAAAATGTGCGATTTAATAAGGGTGAGAAAAAAGACGACGAAGCACTGTCGAAGCAGTACGCTGCATTATGTGACGTATTCGTGATGGATGCGTTTGGTACGGCTCATCGAGCCCAGGCTTCAACCCACGGCGTAGCAAAATTTGCCCCACAAGCCGTGGCTGGTCCATTGCTGGCAGGTGAACTGGCCGCGCTGTCTAAAGCGCTGGATAACCCGGCTCGCCCGATGGTAGCTATTGTGGGTGGTTCGAAAGTATCGACCAAGTTAACCGTACTGAAATCACTGGCTGATAAAGTAGACCAACTGATTGTAGGCGGCGGTATTGCTAACACCTTTATTGCGGCACAAGGCCACAACGTGGGTAAATCACTGGTGGAAATGGATTTAGTTGATGAAGCTAAGCGTTTAATTGAACAGGCGCAGGCCAACGGCGGTGACATTCCGGTACCAACCGATGTGGTTACCGGTAAAGCGTTTGCTGAAGACACGCCGGCCGAACTCAAGCCAGTCAGTGACGTATCCGACGACGATATGATTTTTGATATCGGCCCGGACAGCTCAGCCGCACTGGAAGATATCCTTAAAAATGCCGGCACCATTGTATGGAATGGCCCGGTAGGGGTATTTGAATTTGATCAGTTCGCAAGTGGAACAAAAGCGCTGTCAGAAGCGATTGCTGCCAGTGATGCATTTTCAATTGCCGGCGGTGGTGATACGCTAGCAGCAGTAGATAAATATGAAATTGCAGACAAAGTATCGTACATCTCAACCGGTGGCGGTGCGTTCCTGGAATTTCTTGAGGGCAAAACTTTACCTGCAGTAGCGATACTAGAAGAAAAAAACCGCTAACAGCAAAGTAATGTCCCGGCGCCGGAATAGCAGTATTCCGGCGACACCTGCATAAGGATACGCAGGCTGAAAGACCGTTTTTCAGAGCGCCGTAAGCACTGCTAAATCTCTGATAAAACGAGACTTCCCATGCCTAATAAATGATTTCTCTTAACCCTACAACCGTTTATAAAAACGGATAAGAAAATAAGGAGTGTTGCACATGGCATCACAGGCTCAGCAAGCTATGCTGGATAAAATCATCACCCAAAAGGGCTTTATAGCCGCCCTTGACCAAAGCGGTGGTAGTACCCCAAAAGCACTTAAACTATACGGTATCGAAGAATCAGAGTACTCAAATGATGAGGAAATGTTCGACATGGTGCACGCAATGCGTACCCGTATCGTAACCTGTAACGCCTTTTCAGGTGAGCGTGTCCTCGGCGCAATCCTGTTTGAAAACACACTCGATCGGGAAATCGAAGGGTTAGCTTCTTCTCATTACCTGTGGCAGAAAAAACGCGTTGTGCCGTTTTTGAAAGTCGATAAAGGTCTGGAAGCCGAAGCTAATGGTGTGCAACTGATGAAGCCTATGCCGCAACTCAACGAGCTGCTGGCAAAAGCCAATGCCAAGGATGTGTTTGGTACCAAAATGCGTTCAGTAGTAAAGCTGGCCAACCAAGAAGGTATCAAAGCCGTTGTTGAGCAACAGTTTGCAGTAGGTAAACAAATTCTGGACGCCGGTCTGGTGCCGATTATCGAGCCTGAAGTGGATATCAACAGCCCAGAAAAAGCCGAAGCTGAAGCGCTGCTGAAACTGGAAATTCTTACTCAGCTGAATCTGCTGGGTGATGAAAAGGTCATGCTTAAGCTGACTCTTCCCACCGAAGCCAACTTCTACAAAGAGCTGGTTGATCATCCAAAGGTTATTAAAGTAGTAGCGCTTTCTGGTGGTTACTCTCGTGACGATGCTAACGCCAAGCTGGCTGAGAATCAGGGCATGATTGCCAGCTTCTCGCGTGCACTTACCGAAGGTGTATCTGCACAGCAAAGCGACGAAGAGTTTGAAGCTACTCTGGATGCTGCAATCGAAGGTATCTACCAGGCGTCTCTGACCTAGTCGCAATCTGACCTAAAAATCCGTCTTTCTAAAGACCGCTGACATCCCGGAAGTTTCGTAGAAACTATCCGGGATTTCTTTTGGCCTTAATGCCGGAAGAGCCGAATTGTTTATTCGGAATTTCCCTTGGCCTTTATACCGGAAGACACACAGTATCTGTCCGGTGTCTCTATAACCGTCATACCGGAAGATATGCAGTATCTATCCGGGAGCTCAATTACCCGTCATACCGGAAGTTTCGAAGAAACTATCCGGTATCTCCTGAGCAGTTTTACTCA
>JAAFAI010000042.1 GCA_018222405.1 Gammaproteobacteria bacterium
AGTAGGACATCAAGGTGGATCTGAATGGAGGGCAGATAACTGATAATCTAAACAAAAGCGGACGTCCCTATGCTGGCTCAACATGTGCTTCTTTGTACGTGAACCGGACATTTAACCTTACCCATGAAACACAGAATCTGGTTTTTCAGGCCAAGCGGGTGTTACTATGACTTATAAGTAATAAGCTGTTCGCCATAGGTATGACTAGAGGCTTAAATGACAGAACGCGAAAATTTATATCTTTTTGAAGATAAAAAGTTTGATATTGAGCACGGACTTAGTCTTTATGCCTCCAGCTTTTGTGTTCTTCCGGCTAGCCTAATTTATGAGAAAAAAATAGTCCGCCAGTACCAAGATGTAATAGACACGTGTCATATATACATGATCGGATATTTACCCCGAGTCGTTACGGAGAGAGCATTTCGGCGACTCGAAAACTTACATTTCGATTTAACAGTTGGAACAGAAAAAAAAGAAATAGTCATTCCAATTCCTGAGGGAATGACATTTCATCAGGAAGATGACGACTTATACTTGAAAGATAAAATGGGTAAAAAATTTGTCATTACAAATGAATCCATATCTCCGTTAATCAGTGACATGTTAGATTTCAAAGTTGTTTACATAGGTCAAGCTTATGGCGATAACGGTTCAAGAAACGCGCTGGACAGACTTTTAAAGCATGAGACGCTTCAAAGAGTTGCCCTGAAAGGTGCTCCTCAGGGATACGTGATTTCTTTATTGTTGCTTGAAGTGCAAACTAATACTCAATTGGTCACATTGATCAACCCGAGAGCAAAAATAAAGGATGATGGCACAAGAATTCAAGCTGGTTATCATAAGCTTTATAACACTACTGATGCTGAACGCGTATCCCTTTTTGAAGCTTCCTTCATACGTTATTTTTCGCCTGAGTTTAATAAGGAATTTAAAAACAGCTTCCCTTCTACCAATCTAAAAGTTTTAAATGACTGCTACGACAAGGATTTTTCTGCTCTTTTTACAGAAATTCTAATTGAAGAATTACCCTTCAGACTATATTCGGACAAAGTTAAGCCCCAGATACATCATTTGGCCCATCATGATTTGCAGACGGCTGCTGAAAGAAAAGCATTTTTCCATAGTGAAGCTGACAATGGTGACTGACAAAACGCTATTGTCGCTCACTTCGTTCGCTGGGGGCGCAGGCTGGGCCGCTTCGCGATTTTAACCCGAATAGACGCACCAGAGCTTAGCGTTAGAACTGCCCCTATGATTAAGAAATCTACAGAAATACCAGATGACCTCAAGGCTGAATTCGAGCGAACTCAAAAAATAGTTCTGGGGTTTGTGCAATGGCTACAGTTCTGCATTATGGATACAGCGAGAGATTCGAATTTCACGAAAAACCATCTCCTGTCATTTCTCCATCAAGATATTTTAGAGACACTATTTGGCGTGCTCTCCCATGTATTAGAAGGAATTCATACTCCACCTATACGTGAAAGTAGGTACTTGCTGGAACTGTCTATCAAGGTTTCTTTTATACAAAGAGAACGTTATTTCAGCACTATCGAGGAAAAACTGGCAGAGTTCGATAAAGAAATAAAGGCACCGAGTATATCCCCGATGAAACGTATTGATCTATCTTACCTGAAGGACGATACGAAACCTGTTTTTCTGGAGGAAGTCGGGCGCCTTTATGGGGCTGCGTCGAGTTTTGTTCATGTCACACCCAAGTCCATTGAATACCGTCAGCATAGAGTCGGTGATGGGCGCATAATGGGGAAAGAATCGTCGGAGGACCTCACCAAGCTTAATGATCTCTTGCAGAGTATCTATGCAGCATCTCTTGTATTCTTATCTCATTCTGTGCCTCAGTATGTCATTGGTGATTGGCTCGTAGATCGGACTGGCGAGCTTACTAAATGGCACTATATTGGATCGCGTTACATAGCAGAAATCGATTCAACTCTCGATTATAAGGCCGAGAGAAAGGAAATCTTGGAAAGGGTTGTGAGACAGCGTGCTCTCGGTATCCAGTTCTAACAATCTGTAGGCACAGCGAAGGCTTTTCGCTTTGCCTCTACTGCAAAGCCTCGCGTTCTGCGGGCGTTGAATGACCGCTCCTTGTCTAAAACAGCCGTTGGAGCGTTGGGACTTCTATGGCAACAAACTGATTAAACAGGCATTGGATTTTGTTTGCTTACAAAGTAATCTAGTATACAAACCACTATAGCACTCGCTACCGTTCGCTGGTACGCAAGCACGTGCGCAGCTTCGCAGTATAGCCCACGACTTTAAGCCCCCTAAATTAGGGTGTAATTTTTTCTAGCTTTGTACGGAGTTTCTTAAATGGCATCACGTTTAATATTTGATACAAACTACTTAAGAAAACTGGGGACAAAAGAATATCTTGAGGGCAAAATCCCACTCAAACTTGAGGAGCAAATTGCATCAGCTATTAAACGAGGGGACGTAGTTTGTGTACCAAGAACCGTTCAGATGGAGCTAAATGCGTGGATTAAAGATCTTGCTAAAAAAGAACTAGATAGCATAAATCAAGCAAAGGAGCTGTTGCTTGAAAAAGGCTATACTGTCCAGCCCAATAAAGCTCCGATTAATGTTGAAATAGATACTTTGGAAATAATAAAGCGAAAATTTCCAGATGTATACTCTCCCGAACCAACCATAGAAGATTATACCGAAGCTGAAAGAAGAACATCTTTTAGGCTGCCTCCCTTGCCTAAAAATCCACAAGGTGAAGAATTTCGGGATAGGCTTATTTGGTGTCAAGTTCTTAGTTTAGGTAAAGACTTACCATCAGTGATAGTATCTGAAGATAAAATATTCGAAAACGGAGTGGATTCTCAAGAAGGATTCGACGCCAGTGTATCAATTGTTAAGACTGAAGAAGAGCTCAACCAATGGCTTGACAAAAGGCCGGATCACATTCAAAGGGTTATCGATGATGTGCTTTTATTCTCTGATGATCTGAAAGGCAACGGTATAGAAATCGATCAAGACAAAATTGAGAGAATTGTAGACTACAGGGCAGTGAACGAACCTGAAGGGAGAATTTTAAAGAAATTCCTCATATTAGTTAAGAACGAAAAAAATGAACCTTTTAAAATATACAGTAAGATATTTTATCAAGGTGAAACACCAATATCGTTAAGTATGCAGATGAACGATCATATTTTTAATTTTACGCGTAATCTCTCAGAACCTGAACGTAGCGCTGCATACATCGATCAAACCAAGAAAACGCATGAGCAACATTTTCAAGTAGAAGAGTTGCGTAGATTAATTGGGGAATAATTATGCATTTCAGATTCGGGAAACAAACGTTTAGTGATGTAAAAATCCCTTTACTCTGGGGTAGTAGAGCCGTGCTCTCTCATTCATCTGGTTCTTTATCTGTAATCGACCTAGGTGGAGAGACAGCTTTTCCGGAGATTGTTTCAGATAAGCCGTGGTCTCAAATAGAGTATTCAGAAAAAGAAGATGGATATGTCATCTATCGGAATGATGTTCAATCGTATTTTTACTCTCCAGTCAGAAAGCTATTCAAGGATTTATCAGGATCTCTTCCAGAGTGTGAGATTTCAAAGGAACATACTCGTATCGGGACAAACAAAATTGAAGGTGGAATGATATCTGGTTTTGGTGTTGGAATTGGTGTTTCTGAAGATGGCTTTTTCATCGGTGGCCCAATACCGCCAGGGCTGGCTGAGTTAAAAATATAATAAAAAACTCGAAGGTGAACCAAAAGAACGAAGCGCCTTTGGTTAGCGTTGATGTCCGGTATTCGCTCATAGCAGACGATAGCCCCTGTCATTTTTCATCTGTTATCGGCTTGTTCCGCCACAACAACCAGCGCGGGAAGCCAACTAAAAAGCACACAAAGGTTACATAACCCAGTATGCTCACCATCGGGCTATATAAGGCATAACTCAGCACCTGGGCTTGTGCAGGATTGCCAGATGAATAAACAACTGTCAGGGTATCGCCTTCTTCGATTAAACCCAAACCAGCATAAATATGAGCATTGGCGTATATCTGGTAGGTCTCTCCCGCTACCTGATACTGAACCGTAATCTCATGTAATTCAGACTCCCGTGGTGAGCCTGTTCCCCGAATATGTTCAATATAAATCTGTTTGTCTACCACTGTACCCACGGCGGAATAACCACCCAGAAAGCCAGTCAATATTTGCCCGCTTAGCAACAACATGGTGAACAGGCAAATCCAGCCCGTAGCCAGGGTATATTTCAGATACTGCCGTTTTTGAATCGTGCTCAATATCGTTGTCTCCCGGGAGGGTAACGGACTGATCTGACCGGAAATCCCACAATGCGCTGACTAAATACTGTATAGTAGTTGCCGTTTTTTAGCTAACAGGAATCAATATGTCTTTAAGTGTAAACAGCTATTTCGACGATAACGTTAAATCTATCGCTTTTGAATCAGCCAACGGCCCGTGTACTTCAGGTGTGATGCTGCCTGGTGAATATGTATTCTCTACCAGTAAAGATGAATTGATGAAAGTTGTTGAAGGTGAGCTGGTGGTTAAACTGCCTGGCGCGGAAGAATTTTTATCTTTTAAAACCGGTAGCGAATTTAATGTCGCGGCGAATCAGTCGTTCGACGTGAAAGTTAGCACCACTACAGCTTACCTGTGCTTCTATAGCTAAGGCTGAGTTTATTCGGCGAGCCAGTCAAGGCTCGCTGGCATTTCCGCGCAAACAGAACACTTCTAATTAATAGAGTGTCTTAATCCACTTCTCTTCGGTAATAAAGCTCCAGTCCCACTTAGCGTATTCTTCAGGTAAGCCTTTCTCTACCGCTTGTTCTACCGATAGTCCAGCTGCTTTTTGTTCTTCCACCCAGGTTTTGGTGGCTTTGATCATCACCAGAAAGTTTTCGTAATCCGCTTTGTTGGCAAGTGGGCCATGGCCGGGAATGATTTTAGTCTCGCCATCGATTTTCCCCAGCAGGGTTTCAACCGCCTTGATATAACCCTCTACGGTACCGCCAGCACCTAGGTCGATGTAAGGGAAGCGTTCGTTAAAGAACAGGTCGCCGGTGTGTAACACGTTGGCCTCCTCAAACCACACCACACTGTCGCCATCGGTGTGGCCGTTAGCTAAGTGAAACACGGTGAGGGTCTCATCGTTGAAGTGGATTTTAATGCCGTCTTCAAATGTCACTACCGGTAAGGCAGCTTTGCCGATGGAGTCATCATTGGCCAGGCGGATACGCACGTTTTCGTGGGCAAAGATGGTGGCCCCTTTATTATCATGGAAAAAAGCATTACTGCCGGTATGGTCGCCATGATAATGGGTGTTGATCACATAGCTTGGTGTATCAGTTGCGATATCTCCCAATGCAGCACTGATTTTGGGTGCCAGGGGGGCAAACTGGTCGTCGATGATCAGTACGCCATCGTCTCCGGCAGATACCCCGATATTACCGCCAGAGCCCTGTAGCATGTAAGCACTACCGTTTAGTGGCGTGACACTAATCGAAACATCGGCGAAACGATCCTGAGCGGCACTCTGTGATGCACAAAATAGTAGCGCCGCCCCAAGGGTGCTGGAAATAAGTGTTTTCATTTTATTTGGTTACCTGTCGTTAGCGTATAGTGGTTGGCTGAAATGCCATTCTGCCATTTATAAGCTGTAACAGACAAATAGGTTCACTCATGGGCCGGATTGCCGCTTATGAAGTGGTTTCGACAGCCTTTTCGCCCAAAAAGCGAAAGCGCTCTACGCTGCGGCCATTTACTTTTACTTCCTCTGTAAACATGGAAAGCGGTCTTACCCACAAGCCTCTTTCACCATAAAGAGGGCGGTAAACCACCAGGTGGGTTTCATCTTCTGAGTGTTTTGCCACACCAATCACTTCGTAATTGTTGCCTTTGTAATGTTGGTAAATTCCCGGGCTTATCATTAAATACTTCCTTTAGGTGATGCGCACAGTCAGTTTGTAAGTCTAGTTCAGGATCCTTTGCTCTGCTAACTCATCGGCGCAGTTAACTGCCGGCAGATTTAAGACTCCTCAAACGGTAAATCCAACTGCTTGTTTTCGTCTTTCTCTGCCAAGCCTACCTGTAAACCCACCAGCCTTATGCCCCGCCCATTGCTGCGCTGATACGCTTCCTGCAACAAGGGTTTAAAAGCACTGCGGTGAACACTGGGATAGCGGTGTTCTGCTGAAGTCAGCTGAAAATCACTAAACTTCAGCTTTACGCCTAGTGTCCGAATATTAGGAGGCCGGCCACCATTGTGCTTTTGCTGATGGGCGGTGAGTCTTTCCTGCAGCGTAGTATACAACTTATCGATAATTTCATCACACGCCTCTACCGTCTGAATATCTTCGCTTAAAGTACGCTCAACGCCTACCGACTTGCGTATCCGGTTGGTCTGCACGGGTCGCTCATCTATGCCATGGGCTCTGTCCCAGATAACCTGACCAAACTTACCAAAGCGCTTTTGCAACTCTGTTATGGGGTAGGCTCTTACATCTGCGCAGGTATGCAATCCCAGCTGATTGAGCTTTTGCACGGTTACCTGGCCAACCCCGGGGATCTTTTTAAGCGACATGGCTTTAACAAATTCATCCAGCTGGTCTGGCGTTACCACACACAGGCCATTGGGTTTGTTTTCTTCGCTGGCAACCTTAGCAACAAACTTACAGGGCGCTACACCGGCTGATGCCGTGAGGTTGAGTTCGCTGGATATACGCTGGCGGATTTCTTCGGCAATACGGGTAGCACTCCCCTTAAACAACGACGTTCCGGTAACATCCAGATAAGCTTCATCCAAAGACAAAGGTTCAATCAGATCGGTGTAATCCGCAAATATAGCTCGAATCTTTTGTGACTCTTCCTGATAAACGGCCATGCGCCCTTTAACCAGTTTTAAATTAGGGCACAGCTTTAGGGCATAGGCCGACGCCATGGCTGAGCGCACACCAAATTTACGTGCCGGGTAATTGCAGGTAGCGATCACCCCACGGCGCTCGCTGCTGCCACCAATGGCAATAGGAATATTACGCAGCGACGGGTTGTCCCGCATTTCTACTGCTGCGTAAAAGCAATCCATATCCACATGTATTATCTTGCGCATGCCAGCTTCTTTATTTCAGCCTGTTTGGGCAACCGTTTACTTTGGGTCTTCATGGTAGTGAGATAATACTGTATATTTAACCAGCCATCCAGTTTCACCTGCCACATTTGGCCTGTCTGCGTTTGGCATCTACGACTAATAGCGCATATGGCTGTGTTAACAATTTGTTACCGCCAATTCACTCCCTGACGAATTTGGTTAGTACTTTAGACTAGCCACAGACCAATACCTGCGTACAAGCTAACGTTAACATTCTGATTATTCGTGTAAAAACTGACAACACAATTGTAAACACAGAGATAACAAACAAACAATTAATTAACAAATAAGCATTTTTATTTTCTCTAGGATGGTGATTCATCCGATTCTCATTACCTTATTTGGAGTCAGTACAAATGAGTAACAGTACCACCGTGGACGGCAAGGCTGATTTGTCCGGGACAGCCTCATCGCCGCAGTCTTCAGATTACAGCAAAAAACATAAACCCAGCTCCGCCTTCAATAGCAGGGATGAGTACCTGGAACATGAACTGCAAATCATGTCACCACGGCGCTGGCGACCTAACCTGCCCTTTCGTGACTACCGTTTTGAGTGGGAAGACACCATTCCGGCAATGGCCGGCACTATCGGTAAGGTTGTTATGGTGGGCGCAATTGCGGCGACCTTTGCTGGTCCTTTAGGACTGGGGGATGGCTTTGTACTGGAGAATGTGCGCTACGAGTTAATCCTGGTCGCTTTCTTCATTGTGTTGTTTTCCGGGTTTATCCTGCCAACGGCTAATCTGGCCGGTACCCACGGGCCGTTAATTCCGCTTATTCCTATTGTGGTAGCAGCAGGCGGTCACCCTATGGCGTTTGGTCTGCTGATAGGCGTGTTTGGCTTCTTGCTTGCGGTCAGTAAAGGCGGCAGTCTGCTTGCCCGGCTTACCAGTAAGGGGGTGTGCGGCGGCCTGTTACTGTACCTCGGCTTTATTGGCACTACCTCCCAGGTAAAGAAGCTATTTGCCTGGGCAGAAGGTATCGATATGGCGCATATCGCCTTTATTGTTATTGCCTGTACTATTGTGCTTTATGCCTTGCTGGAGCACTGGAAAAAACGCTGGTTAGCAGTCCCTCTGAGTTGTCTGCTGGGTGGCGGTATGGCGTTTTTACTGGGCGCACCTTTTGAGTTTAACACCGCACCAGGGTTTCCAAATATGAGCCCTTCCTACTGGTGGGGTGAGAATACCGGCTGGATGCTTGGCTTACCCACCTTTGAAAGCTTTGTGGTGGTATTACCTTTTGCCGTACTGGCAGTAGCCATGTGGTCACCGGATTTTCTCGGTCATCAGGTGTTCCAGAAAATCAGCTATCCGTCAAAAACCGAAAAAGTACAAATGAATATCGACGACACCATGGTCAGCGCATCAGCACGGCAGATGGCGGGCTCTGTGATGGGCGGGGCTAACTTCACCTCCTCCTGGGGCACTTACATTGTGCCAGCTGCCATTGCCAAACGGCCTATTCCCGCAGGCGCGTTGTTAACCGCTCTATTCTGCGTAATTGCCGGTATCTGGGGTTACCCCATGGATTTGGCTATCTGGGAGCCTGTGCTTTGCGTGGCTCTGATTGTGGGGGTATTCATTCCGCTGCTAGAAGCTGGTATGGAAATGACCCGCGAGGGCAAAACCACTCAGTCAGCGGCGATTGTGGTGTTCTCATCAGCGCTGGTTAATCCGGCCTTTGGCTGGTCACTCACTATGCTGCTGGATAACCTTGGCCTCATCGGCTGTAAAGAGCGTAGTGCTGAACTCTCCAGCATGAGCCGTTGGATAGTGCCCGGCATCATGTTTGGCGTGCTTACTACCGTGATGGCCTTGGTAGGATTGCTGCCAGGTCTGCCAGCCATATTACCCGGCTTTTAATCAGGGTAACGAATAGATCAGCAAAAACAAAAAAGCCCCGCTCAGTATTCACTGGCGGGGCTTTTTAATATATTAGTTGTTAGATAATGCGGTCTTTATCCCACTCTTTTAACTTTTCCTGGCGGGCCTGTTCTTTCTCCATACGAGCCTTTTTACGGTCGCAGGGCTCCGGGCAATCACAGGCTTTATCGATGCCCAGGGCACCTAAACCGCCACAGCTGCCCGAGATACTTTTCTTTTGCATGATGTAGCCAATTGCCATGGCGCTTACCATCACTAAAAAGAAAGCAAAAGCTAATATAAAAGTACTCATTGTTTAACCAACCTCAGCGCTAAGCGCATTAATAAACCGTTACCAGCTCTTCAAAAGCCGGACTGGTGTATTCTTCAAAATCCTTGTCTTTACGACGGATAATAAATACGGCAATGTCATTAGCTTCGGCCACTTCGATGGCATCTTCCCATCCCATAACATTGAATGCAGTGGCCAGGCCATCTGCTGTCATTGACGACGAGTGAACTACTGTTACCGCTACTGTATTGTGCTGAATAGGCTTGCCGGTGCGCGGATCAATAAGATGTGAATAGCGCGTACCATTCTGCTCATAGTAATTGCGATAATCGCCCGATGTAGCAATGGCGTTTTCTCCTATCGAGACCACTTTTTGCACGGCTCGCTGATTCGACACCGGCTTTTCAATAGCTATCAGCCAGGGTGAGCCATCGCCCTTCTCGCCTTTAACACGCATTTCACCACCGATCTCCACCAGGTAGTTATGAATGCCGTTTTCTTCCAGCAGGTCGGCGACCACATCCACGCCATAACCTTTAGCTATGGTCGATAAATCAACGTACAACTGCGGATGGCCTTTCACCAGTGCATTGCCTTGTACCTGTAATTTATCCAGGCCAACATACTCTCTGACTGCTGCCACATCCTCTTCGCTGGGGATGGTTTCAGGGCGCATGGTTGGGCCAAATCCCCAAAGATTTACCAGCGGTCCTACGGTAACGTCGAGTACGCCGTTGCTCAGCTCTCCTAACCTTAGCGCTTCGTTTACCACCAGTAAGGTTTCATCTGATACCGTAAACGGCTCAGCAAAGCGATACTGGTTAAAACGGGACAGTTCCGAGGTTGGATCGTAGGTCGACATTAACTTGTTAACCTGCACCAGTCGCTTATCAATAGCGCTTTTAATGGCGGCTTCGTCCACACCCGCCACTTCCGGAAACTTCACGTTATAGGTCGTTCCCATTGTCTGACCTAAAACATGCTCAACTTTTACCACTGGCTGCCTGGAGCAGGCAGTCATTAATAAGACCACCAGAACCAGCAAAAATTTCATTTGTGTCACGTTCGTCCCCTTTGGACACTACTGCAAAATCAGCTTAATTATACAGGCATAATAAAAAAGGGGCTAACAGCCCCTTTTATTATTTTACGCTAATGGCTTAGCCACCGAAGTCATCCAGCAGGATGTTTTCGTCTTCTACGCCCAGGTCTTTCAACATGTTGATAACCGCGGCGTTCATCATAGGTGGTCCACACATGTAGAACTCACAATCTTCTGGTGCAGGGTGGTCTTTCAGGTAGTTTTCCAGCAATACGTTGTGGATGAAACCTGTGTAACCTTCCCAGTTGTCTTCTGGCTGCGGATCAGACAGTGCAACGTGCCATTCAAAGTTGTCGTTCTCTTCCTGCAGCATATCGAAATCTTCTACATAGAACATCTCGCGCAGTGAACGGGCACCGTACCAGAAGCTGATCTTACGGTCAGTCTTAATACGACGCAGCTGGTCGAAGATATGTGAACGCATAGGTGCCATACCAGCACCACCACCAACGAATACCATCTCAGCATCGGTATCTTTAGCGAAGAACTCACCAAACGGACCAGAGATAGTGGCTTTATCGCCTTCTTTCAGGCTCCAGATGTAAGATGACATCTTACCAGCCGGCAGGCTAAGGTTATTTGGCGGCGGAGAAGCAATACGCACGTTCAGCATGATAATGCCTTCTTCTTCCGGGTAGTTCGCCATTGAGTAAGCACGAATGGTTTCTTCATCTACTTTTGATTCGATATCGAAGAAGCCAAAGCGCTCCCAGTCACCACGATACTCTTCTGGTACATCAAAGTCTTTGTACTTAACGTGATGCGGTGGAGCTTCGATCTGAATATAACCACCGGCACGGAAAGGTACGCTTTCGCCGTTAGGAATTTTAAGCTTAAGCTCTTTGATGAAGGTGGCTTTGTTATCGTTAGAGATAACTTCACAATCCCACTTCTTAATACCAAAGATTTCTTCTTCCAGCTCGATTTTCATGTCTTGCTTAACCGATACCTGGCAAGACAGACGGCAGCCTTCACGGGCTTCACGCTTAGTGATGTGGTCAAGTTCGGTAGGCAGAATTTCACCACCACCTTCTTTTACATCCACACGGCACTGGCCGCATGAACCACCACCACCACATGCAGAGGATACAAAGATACCTGCATCGGCCAGGGCACCCAGCAGTTTTCCGCCTGGTGCGGTTTTGATGTCTTTGTCAGGATCATCGTTGATTCTGATAGTGACGTCGCCTGATGGTACCAGTTTCGACTTGGCAAACATGATGATGAATACCAGCGCCAGTACGATGACGATAAACATCCCTACGCCAAGAAAAATTTCGATTTGATTCATAGTTTCTGCTCCCTAGCGTCGATTACAGCTGTACACCAGTGAAGGACTGGAAACCCAGCGCCATCAGACCAGCAATCATGAAAACAGAACCCAGACCACGGATACCGTCTGGCATGTCAGCATATTTCAGCTTTTCACGCACAGCAGCCAGTAACACAATAGCCAGAGCCCAACCCATACCACTACCAACACCGTAAACAATACTCTCGGTAAAGTTGTACTCACGCTGTACCGCGAAAGCCACACCACCAAAGATTGCACAGTTAACCGTGATAAGCGGCAGGAAGATACCCAGGGCGTTATAAAGTGCCGGGAAGAACTTATCCAGACTCATTTCCAGGATCTGAACCAGTGCTGCAATAACACCGATAAAGGTCAGGAAGTTCAGGAAGCTCAGGTCCGCATCAGGGAAACCTGCCCAGGCCAGTGCACCCGGAGCCAGAATGTTTACATAGATAATCTGGTTAACCGGTACCGAAATACCCAGTACCACGATTACCGCAACACCCAGACCCATCGCTGTTTTTACTTTCTTAGATACGGCCAGGAAAGTACACATCCCCAAGAACAGCGATAACGCCATGTTCTCAACAAAAATTGAGCGAACAAATAATGATAAATAATGTTCCACGAAACTTACTCCTTAGGCTCAACTTGTTCCGGGCGAATAGTACGGATAACCCATACCAGACCACCGATTAAGAAGAACGAGCTGAACGGCAGAATCAGCAGACCGTTAGCCTGATACCAGCCACCATTTTGAATCAGCGGCAGGATTTCGAAGCCAAGGATGGTACCGAAACCAAACAACTCTTTAATGATACCCACAATAATCAATACAAATGAGTAACCCAGACCGTTACCGATGCCGTCTAAGAAAGACATCAGCGGCGGGCTCTTCATTGCATAGGCTTCTGCGCGGCCCATTACGATACAGTTGGTAATAATCAGACCAACGAATACCGACAGCTGTTTTGATACCTCATAGGAGTAAGCCTTGAGGATTTGATCCACAACAATTACCAGCGACGCGATAATGGTCATCTGAATGATGATCCGCACGCTGCTTGGGATCTGATTTCGAATTAACGAGATAAACAGGTTAGAGAATGCTACTACGCTGGTCAGTGCCAACGACATTACTAACGCCGTTTCAAGTTTGGTAGTAATCGCAAGTGCAGAACAAATCCCCAGGATTTGTAGTGCAATTGGGTTACTGTCTAAGATCGGTCCAAAGAGGACCTTCTTCATTTCTTTAGTATCAGCCATGATAATAACCCCTTACGAACGCCAGGCTTGTTTTTTAAGGAACGGGCCAAAGCCGTTTTCGCCAACCCAGTACTGAATAGTGTTGTTTACACCATTACTGGTTAGCGTTGCGCCAGACAGCGCATCCACTGCATACGGGTTGTCTTCACCGGCCGCTTTTTTCACTTCCAGTGCAACATCGCCGTCTTTATACAGCTTTTTGCCATCCCACTTTGCCTGCCATTGTGGGTTTTGTACTTCACCACCCAGTCCCGGCGTTTCTTTTTGCTGATAGTAAATCAGCTCACGAACGGTTTTACCGTCTGAGTCAACCGCCAGGAAACCATACATCAGGTCCCACAGGCCGCTGCCGTGAACCGGCAGAATGACACGGCTAACATCACCGGCGTCATCGCGTACCAGGTAAACTGATGCCACTTCTGCGCGACGCTGAAAACCAACATTGCTGTTTTCAACTTTGATGCTGCTATCCGGCTCTTTAGCCGCTTTATACATATCGTAGTCGTCAGACGGCGCTTCAACAAATTCACCTGTGCTCAGGTCAACAAAGCGCTGTTCAACAAACTCGTTATAAGTTGCCAGGATGTCACCGTTTGCTTGTTCCAGCAGACCTGCCGCTTGCAGTATGTTAGACATCTTGTCTTTCTTAGCGTTGGTTTGCTGAATATCACGCAGGCCAACGGCCGCGCCCGATACAATAATTGAACAAACTAAACAAACTGCCAGTACAACGCCGACCGTTTTTCCTAAAGATTCTTTTTTAGCCGACACGAGCTATCCTCCGCTTGATATTGCTTTGAGCGACAAAGTAGTCGAATAGTGGCGCCCACAGGTTGGCAAACAGAATTGCCAGCATGACACCCTCTGGGAATGCAGGGTTAAGTACGCGGATCAACACGGTCATAAAGCCGATAAAGAAACCGTACGCCCATTTGCCCTGGTTGGTAAACGACGCAGACACAGGGTCTGTTGCCATAAAGAACATACCAAAGGCCAAACCACCCACTACAAAGTGCCAGTGCGCCGGCATGGCGAACATCGGGTTGGTATCACTGCCAATCAGGTTAAGCAGGGTTGCAAAGAACGCGACGCCCAGTGCAACACCGGCAACGATTCGCCAGCTTGCGATACGCATGTAAATAATAAACAGACCGCCCAGCATAATCGCCAGCGCAGAAACTTCACCGGCAGAACCAGGAATAAAGCCCATGAACGCGTCCATCCACGCGTTGGTGTCGGCATAGTTTAATGAACCAGATGCACCTTCACTCAGTGAAGTCGCACCTGAATAACCGTCTGCAGCTACCCATACGCGGTCACCAGAGATTTGCGCCGGATACGCGAAGTACAGGAACGCACGACCAGACAGTGCCGGATTCAGGAAGTTACGGCCAGTACCACCAAAGATTTCTTTCGCGATAACCACACCGAAGGTGATACCCAGAGCAACCTGCCACAGCGGAATAGTCGCTGGTAGCGTTAGTGCAAACAGTACTGACGTTACGAAGAAGCCTTCATTCACTTCGTGCTTACGCACTGAGGCAAACAGCACTTCCCAGAAGCCACCAACGGCAAACGTAACAGCATAAATAGGCAGCCAGAAACAAGCGCCGTAGAACATCAGTCCTAGTGTGCCTGAATTAGTCAGGTCTCCGCCCAAGGCAGAAAACAAGCCTGCCTGCCAGGTGTCGGGCAACGTGCCTGCACCAGCAGCAATGGCTTCCTGAGCCTGGAAACCAATGTTGTACATACCAAAGAACATGGCTGGGAAGGTAGCCATCCACACCATGATCATGATGCGTTTCAGGTCGATACTGTCACGCACGTGCGTACCAGCTTTGTTTACGTGACCAGGCGTGTAGAAAATAGTCGCGGCTGCTTCATACAGTGCATACCATTTTTCGTACTTTCCACCGGGCTCGAAGTTCGGTTCGATTTTTTCTAAATACGCTTTTAAGCCCATGAATTAACCCTCTTTCTCAATGGTGGTCAAACAATCGCGCAGTATGGAACCGTAAGTGTATTTGCCGGGGCACACATAGGTACACAGCGCCAAATCTTCCTCGTCCAGTTCCAGACAGCCCAGAGTTTGAGCACTGTCAGTATCACCAGAAATTAAATCCCGTAATAATAACGTTGGTAGGATATCCAAAGGCATCACACGCTCGTAGTTACCAATTGGTACCATCGAACGCTCTGAGCCGTTAGTGGTAGTGGTCATGTCGAACTGCTTGCTACCACTGAAGTGACCGGTGTAAGCACGGGTTACTGAGTGTTTATCGGAGCCAGGGGTTAACCAGCCAAACAAGACTTTCTCTTTACCTTCAAGTAACAGAGAAACCTGTAAGTGAAAACGCCCCAAGAAGCCGTGTACGCCCTGTGCGGTAGTACCGTTAAGTACCGAACCGGAAACCACGCGAACGTCGCCTTCTTTCTTCTCGCTGGCAGTCAGTTCTGTGAGGTCTGCACCAACAACAGTACGCACCAGGCGAGGATTTTTCGCTGCCGGACCGCCGATTGCCACAACACGACTGTTGTCCAGTTCACCGCTGGTCAGTGTTTTACCAATGGCAATAACGTCCTGGTAGTTTACTGTCCATACGGATTTTTTGGCGCCTACCGGATCCAGATAATGTACGTGTGTACCAGCCAGACCAGCAGGGTGCGGACCGTCAAACTCAGCGGGTTCTGCTTTGCTGTCGCCAGCAGATACATTTGCGCCGGCCTTCTTACAAAGATAAACCTTGCCGCCGGATAAAATGCTAAGCGCTTTTAAGCCGTTAGCAAAATCTTCCTGACGCTCAGCGATAACCACCGCCGGGTCAGCTGCTAACGGGTTAGTGTCCATCGCGTTAACAAAAATTGAGCTTGGGGTAGAACCCAGCGCCGGAGACTTACTGAACGGGCGTGTACGAAGTGTCGTCCACAGACCAGTGTCTACCAGCACCTGCTCAAGTTTTTCACGCGCAGTTGACGTAATCTTATCAGCAGCAATGGCTTCGAAGGTTTCCGCTTCGTTACCTTCCTGCTTTACAACAACTGATTGTAAAACACGTTTAGCACCACGGTTTACTTCTACCACTTCACCTGCAACCGGAGCAGTAAATTTAACGCCAGGATTCTTTTTATCTTCAAAAATCAGCTGACCTTTCTTTACTTTGTCTCCAACCTGCACGTGCATGGTAGGACGCATACCCACATATTCTTCTCCCAGTATGGCAGCCCGAGACACCGTCAGACCATCCTGGATCTGTTGTGTCGGAGCTCCCGATATAGGGAGGTCGAGACCTTTTTTGATTTTTATCATACGTAATCGCACTACTCTAATAGAAATACCCTTTTGAATTTGCAGCGCTCCGGCAAGCCTGCCAACAGAGCCTCAATTCAAAAACGTACTTCATACAAACAGTAAAATTTGGTTATTTAAAACCGTAACAAAGCTACAAAGCTTCGTTTCCACTTCGCAAAAATGCAATCCAGCTGAATTGTTATTGTTGTTAGAAAGTGTCGTGGTTTTTATTGTGTCGGGCGCTTGCTGTATCGCCCATTGTCACGACCAGGTGCAGGATCCTGAACAAGGTCCTCCACTTAATTTCGGAATTTTAGCATCAACATAGCAACTTACGCTACGTTGATTAGAGATAAACGCTAATTTTTATCCCAATTATCTGTACAACTAACCTACCACATTAGTCTTATATCTAGTCACAGAGGCCACTCTGTCTGGCTTGCAATGCCCGGCGTACTGAATAATGCCGACCTACGGCTATGCACTAAAGTATTAACCAATCGCCATAATAAAGCCGTCATAAAGACGGCTTATATCAATTATTAGTTGGTATTACCAATTAACCAAAGGATCCACATCGGCCTCATAATCGACGCCTGACACGTCGAAGCCGAACAGTTTTAAAAACTCATGATGGTAACCGGCATAATCGCTCAGCTCATGGAAATTCTCCTGGGTTACCTGATCCCACAACGCTTTAATTTTAGCCTGGGTCGCATCATTGGTTTCTTTACCGTCCATACGGTAGCGATTTTGCTCATCCAGTGTGGCACTTTCGCCGTACAGGCACTCTGTGTAAAGGCCAGCAATCTGTTCGATACACCCTTCGTGAGTGCCTTCTTCTTTCATTACCTGATAGATCAAAGAAATATACAGCGGCATTACCGGAATCGCCGAGCTGGCCTGAGTCACCAGCGCCTTAAGCGATGATACATGTGCATCAACCCGCAAATCAGCATGGTCAGAATTAATCGCCATGGCGGCACGATCGAGATCTTCTTTGGCTTTACCAATTGTTGCCGAACCGTAGATAGGCCAGGTCAGTTCCTTACCAATGTAAGTATAGGCAGTGGTTTTACACCCTTGCGCAAGCACGCCCGCGTCGGCCAGCGCATTAAGCCATAATTCCCAGTCTTCACCGCCCATTACCTTTACGGTATCGGCAATTTCTTGTTCGGTCGCCGGCTCCAGTGATACTTCGTGAATTTTGTCTTTGTCGGTATCGTAAGTTTTAGTGGTATACGCCTGACCAACTGGCTTCAGGGTAGACTTGTAAGTTTCACCCGTGGCCGGATCGGTGCGACGAGGCGACGCAAGACTGTAAATCACCAAATCCACCTGACCGAGATCGGCCTTGATTTTGTCGATAACCTGCGCTTTTAATTCGTTCGAGAAAGCATCACCGTTAATGGTTTCGGCATACAGATTGGCAGCCTTCGCCTGCTCATGAAACGCTGCAGTGTTATACCAGCCGGCAGTCGCCGTTTTACGCTCTGTAGGCGGCTTTTCGAAGCATACGCCCAGCGTGTCGGCACCATAACCAAACGCCGAAGTAATCCGCGACGCCAGGCCATAACCGGTAGAGCAACCAATAACCAGTACTTTTTTAGGCCCGTCACCGAGCTCGCCAAGACCTTTAATATATTGGATCTGTTCTGCAACAACTGCAGCACAACCCAGTGGGTGTGCATTTGTACAAATGAAGCCTCGAATTTTGGGCTTGATAACCATAGTGACTCTATCCTTTCTTATTTTAGCGCATATTGTAAATGACCGGCGATTGATAACAACTCTGAACAGCTGGAGTAAGCCTAATGCTATTTTCGCCGATTGCAAACTACTCCTCAATGCCCTTGGCTAAAATAGCAAAAAGCCCGCAACCGCGGGCTTTTAAAAGCGACAGGTAATTGCTTAGGCAATTACGTCGAGCAGCTCGATATCAAATACCAGCGTGCTGTATGGTGCAATCGCGCCACCTGCGCCCTGCTCACCGTATGCCAGGCTGTGCGGCACGTATAAACGCCACTTAGAACCAACCGGCATCATTTGCAGTGCTTCGGTCCAGCCTCTGATTACGCCACCTACCGGAAATTCTGCCGGCTGGCCACGATCGTAAGAGCTGTCGAATACAGAACCGTCGATCAGCGTACCGTGGTAATGGGCACGAATGGTGCTTTCTGCAGTAGGTACTTCACCGTCGCCGGCACTAACTACCTCGTATTGCAGACCAGACTCAGTTACCTGAACTTCTTCACGCTTAGCGTTTTCAGCCAGGAACTTTTCGCCTTCTTCAATCGCTGCTTTATGTTGCTCAGCTTTAGCTGCCTGCATACGCTCATGGATTTCACCAAATGCGGCACGCAGAGCGTCGTTGTCAACCTGTGGAGCCTGACCAGTAAATGCATCTTTTAACCCTGCTACAACAGAGTCCAGATCCAGTCCGTCAAATGGATTTGATTGTAATTGCTGACCCATTTGAAAACCAATTCCGTAACTAGCCTGGGTTTCTACTGTTTTAAATAAATCTGACACAGTGTCTCCTGAAATAAAATTACACTTTTTGCGCAATTATTAATCAAAACCCGTAGTATTCTGAAAATTTTTATTACGCTTCGATTTTTCGCTGGCATAGTGTAACACAGCCAGATAATCCGTGCCCGCGACATTGTTCCGACCGGTTTGAAGAGCCCATTTTCAAGGGCTGTTAGATAAAAAGCTATTAGACAATTTAACTAAGAGACAGTATGTTGATAGCACTGTTTTTTGGAGGACGCCATGCAATCACATTATGACGCGCAGTTGAAAGATACTGTTCGCTATTTGGGAAAAACGCTGGGACAAACAATCAAAGCTCAGCTGGGAAATGACTGGTTAGAGAAAATAGAGAAAGTTCGCCTTGACGGTCGCGCATCGTTTAAGGGTGATACAGATTCCAGTAAAAATCTGAAAGAAACTTTCAAAACCATGTCTGACAGCGAATTACTGGTAGTAGCCAGAGCATTCGCACAGTTTCTCAACCTGGGCAATATCGCCGAGCAGGAATACAACGCCGGTCTGGATGTTGATGCATCCATCGACTCGCTCTTTTCACACCTCGACAAGGCTGAACTGAGCGCACTGGAAGTGGAAGAGGCAGTAGCAAAACTAGATATTGATCTGGTGCTTACAGCTCACCCTACTGAAGTATTCCGACGTACCCTTATTCATAAGCATAAAGAGTTAGCCTACTGCTTAAAAAGCATCCACCACGAGCAATTAAGTGATACCGAGCGTAACCGTCTGGAAACCCGTATCGCCGATTTGATCAGCCAGGCATGGCACACCGAAGAGATTCGTTCGGTACGCCCTACCCCGGTTGATGAGGCACGCTGGGGCTTCTCAGTTATCGAAAACTCACTGTGGGATGCCGTTCCTGATTTTCTGCGCGACTTAGATGAGCGCTTACAGCAGGATTACAACGTAAAGCTGCCAATCGATGCGGCACCTATTCACTTTAGCTCGTGGATGGGCGGCGATCGTGACGGTAACCCGTTTGTTACTGCCAAGGTCACCGAAGAAGTACTGCTACTGGCCCGTCGTCGTGCCGCTAAGCTGCTGACCATCGATCTTGACCGTTTGCAGGTTGAGCTGTCGATGAACGACTGCAACGACGAACTGAAAGATGTTGTAGGCGAGCAATATGAGCCGTACCGCGCCTTATTACGCCCGCTGGTAAAACGTTGTGCAGATACCCGCGACGGCATTTACGATTTTTTCAACGGTCGCCCGTACGATTCCAGCGAGTGGATTACGTCTAACGATGAACTGTTAGAGCCGCTGCTGATGTGCTACCGCTCACTGTGCGAGTCGGGTCTGGAAGTTACCGCCAACGGCATGCTGCTCGACACTATCCGTCGCGTTAAGTGTTTTGGTGTGCATTTATTACGCCTTGACGTGCGCCAGGATTCACAGCGTCATGCTGATGTGCTGAGCGAAGTTACCCGTTATCTGGGATTAGGTGATTATGCGCACTGGAGTGAGGCCGACAAACAAGCCTTCCTGCTCCGCGAGTTAAGCTCAAAACGCCCGCTGTTCCCGCGTTGTTGGGAGCCTTCAGAAGATGTGCAGGAAGTGCTGGATACCTGTAAGGTTATTGCCAGCCACAGTAAGCATGGCTTTGGTATCTATACCATTTCCATGGCGAGTGAAGCATCTGATGTGATGGCCGTACAGTTACTGCTGCAGGAAATGGGCGTCGACTGGCCAATGCCAGTAGCACCACTGTTTGAAACCCTGGACGACTTGAATAACTCACCTATCGTGATGCGTAAACTGCTGAGCATCGACTGGTACCGGGGTTATATTCAGGGTAAACAGTTCGTCATGATTGGTTATTCTGATTCTGCTAAAGATGCCGGCGCCATTGCCGCAGGCTGGGCGCAGTACGAGTCTCAGGAAGCGCTGGTGGCGCTGGCTGAAGAGTTCGACATTAAACTAACCCTGTTCCATGGTCGCGGCGGTACAATTGGACGTGGCGGCTTACCAGCGCACGCTGCTATCCACTCGCAACCGCCGGGTTCACTGGACGGCGGTTTCCGGGTCACCGAACAAGGCGAAACCATCCGTTATAAGTTTGGTATGCCATTACTGGCTAAGCGCAGCCTGGGTATCTACACCAGTGCCATCATAGAAGCTATGTTGTTCCCACCACCGGCACCCAAAGACGAGTGGCGTGAGCTGATGAAAGCTATGGCCGCTAAAGGTCGGGACTTCTATCGTGGCGTAGTGCGCCAGGATCCGGAATTTGTCCCTTACTTCAGGGTTGCCACCCCGGAGCAGGAGCTGGGTAAATTGCCGTTAGGTAGTCGTCCGGCGAAACGTAAGCCAACCGGCGGTATTGAAAGCCTGCGTGCTATTCCGTGGATTTTTGCCTGGGCGCAAACCCGTCTGGTACTGCCAGCCTGGTTAGGCAGCATGAAGGCCATCGAAGCGGTTCGTCAGGAAGGCAATCACGAGAAGCTGCAGGAAATGCGTGAGAACTGGCCTTTCTTCCAGTCGCGTTTGTCTATGCTGGATATGGTGTTCCAGAAGGCTGATCCGCGTATCAGTGCAGAATACGATGACCGTCTGGTGCCTGCTGAGCTGAAGCACTTTGGTGAAGCCCTGCGCACAGAGCTGCAGGAAGCCATTAAATTACAGCTGGATATCAATGGTCAGGCCGATATTATGGAAGCGGATCCGCAGGGTAAAGAGTCGATGAATATTCGTGCTCAGTACCTTGAGCCTCTGCACTTCCTGCAAATCGAGTTGTTATCGCGTCTGCGTCAGTTAGACGAAGACGAACACGATGCCACGCTGGATAAAGCCATGATGGTTGCCATCAGTGGTATTGCTATCGGTATGCGTAATACAGGGTAAATCTCCCGCACGGCAAATCGCAAACAAAGCCCGGATACTTTATCCGGGCTTTTTAATGCCACCAACAAAAAAGCCGCTCAATTGAGCGGCTTTTACATAAGATGTTAAACTTGCTTAGCCGTTAACGAAATCAACACCCAGTTTGATGTCGCCACGCAGGCCTTCCAGCATGTCTTCTTTGGCTTTCTGTTCGAAAGCACTCAGTTCGCCGTAAGACAGAATTTCTTCAACACCGTTTGGACCTAAACGTACAGGGTGAGAGAAGAACGCAGCGTCGTCGCTGTCATCAGTTTGTACATAGGTGTACTCAACAACGTTATCGCCTTGCATAGCGGCAACCAGAGACAGACAGAAGCGTGCAGCCGCCTGACCCATAGACAGTGTAGCAGAACCGCCGCCAGCTTTAGCTTCAACGACTTCAGTACCCGCATTCTGGATACGCGTAGTCAGTGAAGCGACTTCGTCGTCAGAGAAGTCCACGCCTTCAACCTGAGACAGCAGAGGCAGAATAGTGGTGCCTGAGTGACCGCCGATAACCGGTACGTGAGTATTAGCCGGATCCAGATCTTTCAGTTCAGCCACAAAAGTTTCTGCACGGATCACGTCCAGAGTGGTTACACCGAACAGTTTGTTCTTATCGTAAACGCCTTTTGCTTTCAGTGTTTCAGCAGCGATAGCAACCGTGGTGTTTACCGGGTTAGTGATGATACAGGTACAAGCAGAAGGACAGTTATCAGCAATGCCTTCAACCAGTGCTTTAACGATACCCGCGTTGATATTGAACAGGTCTGAACGATCCATACCAGGCTTACGAGGTACACCTGCTGGAATTAATACTACGTCACAACCCGTTAAAGCTTCTGCCAGGTCGTCTTTACCGTGACCGGTAACTTTTACTGCAGTGGGGATGTGGCTTAAATCTACCGCTACACCAGGAACAACTGGCGCAACATCATACAAAGCTAACTCAGAACCTGCTGGCAGTTGTGTTTTTAACAACAGTGACAGCGCCTGACCAATACCACCGGCAGCACCTAACACGGCTACTTTCATACCAT
>JAAFAI010000019.1 GCA_018222405.1 Gammaproteobacteria bacterium
GATCAAATTTGAGACATGCATTCAAGCATTAATTTTCTTAAGATCCTACCTATGAGCCCTTATTAGGAATACGCTAAGAGTATCCTTACCGAAAATTAGCAAACGACATAAAACTCTACTGGCCTCCCTCCTAAATCAATTTAAAAAGGCAGAAAATCAAACCCATAAGAGGTAGTCCTGAAACGGCAATTCGCGATAACTCAGGACTGAAATTTACTTACCTCAGCCCTGTCACCAAGTTAACTCTAAGGAATTGTTTTATATAAAATATATGCCAATATGTACTTCGTGGCGCCACACCATGAACGAGTAGATTTAGCTTTCTACTCATGTTGTAATTTTAAAAATGTTTGAGGTACTTACTTATGAGAGTATTCAATAGATATGACAATGACATTTTGGCGTGGCTAAAAGGAATTCCGGCCCCCGTTTGCCCAGAATTTAAAAACAACCCTATAGAATGTTTGGTTGAAAGTGCTACCAAGGTATTTCTTACCTCCCTCAGATACACTTTCACAAATGGAGATAAAAACGATAAGAGTCTATCTCTTAATGACCTGGGGCATGTATTCGATGAAGAAACATTAAAACGCTTGGTTAAACTGTCTGAAGCACAGGGGCTGCTTGCCATTTATTGTGATATATCTCCCTATAGCGTCGATTTAGCAAGCATACAACGAATGGCTAATCTTATAGAGAATTATGATTTAGAAACAGTTCAAAAAATTGTAAATATTGCACAGTTTTTACTACCAACCGATTCTCCTTTTTTAGCCTGTTACTTAGACCTTGCAAAAGAGGAAGTAATTGAAAAATCCGCAACTCTGAACTCGTTAACCAAAGGAGAGCTAGTTTATCCTGAAGTTGAGCACTCTTAAAACTGACTTAGATGTTGTGGGGCTATTCAATTAGGGCTCCACAACCTACCAGACATCTTGTCTATCTCGGTACAAAACAGCCGTTTTCCTGCCTTAAATCCTCTGTTAGCTTGTAAATAGCTTATCCAAGCAAATCCCTCATTTTTATCAAAAATCATATAAATTCGGAGCAATTCAATGGATGCAGCATGTCCTTACACGCTGTATATGGGGCGTCTTGCGCCTAATAGTCAGCGTTCCATTGCCTCACAGCTTAACAGTATTGCAGCCATGCTTGATTGGCCTGAACACGAACGGCAAGAAAGGTTTCATCATATTGACTATCAACAGGCCAGCCATATCAAGGCGATGCTGTTAACAAAAGGTTGGTCAGCTCGCTCAATTAACCGTGCGATGACAGCCATTCGCAATATCGTGAAAGTGGCAGTCATGACAGGTATTGTGCCAGAGGCACAGGTAATACAACTGCAAGCTATCACAAAGGTTAAACACGGTAGCCACAAAGGCACACCGTTAACGGCTCAGCAGGTCAATAAACTATTCAAACACCTGAATACTGATAAGTCAGCTACCGGCAAACGAAACGCAGCAATTGTGACTATTTTACTTGGTTCAGGATTGCGCCGAAGTGAATTGGTGGCGCTTCGATTCTGTGACTTTTCGGCAGAAACGAATACGTTACATATCGAAAAAGGCAAAGGGAATAAAAGTAGAACGGTATACCTACCTGAATGGACTGCAAAGGGTTTGCTGGATTGGCTTAAGGTACGCGGAGATGGTGAGGGTTACCTTTTTGTGCGTATTGTGCGGGGTGGTCATATCCAGCATGACAGTAAATTATCGTCGAGCTTTATCTATTCGCTTATCCGTAAATCACTTGCCGCCATTGGCGTAGACGGTGTGTCACCCCATGATTTGCGCCGAACTTTTATCACACGGTTACTGGAGCAGAACGTCGATTTAAATACGGTACGCCAGATGGCAGGTCATGCCGATATTGCCACCACCATAATGTATGACAAGCGCGACCAACAAGTCATGCAAAAGGCAGCGTCACAACTCAGCTATAAGCAGAAGTGAGGCATCGTATGTTGAAACGGCAATTAAACAATCCTCACTTGTTGCAATATCTGACCTGCCAGTGGGTTAAGCGGCTTTTAGGTTATGCGGTAGGTATTGATGATGATTTTATCAATCCAGAGGTCTTAACCTATTTACGAGGACAACCCACGTCCAAATCGGCGTCGAAACTTACTAAAAAGGCACTCGTTGCCTTGTTGAGCATTGACGACCGGCATCCAAAAACCACCAAGGTATTCAGTGATAACTGCACCTTTATCCGCAAGCTTCTCAACTTGCCGAGAGGTGCAGACAAACTGATTCAGTTTGCATTGCTATGTCAGGCAAACCCGTGGTTTCAAAGTGTGGTGAACATGCTGGATATCCAAGACAGCTATACCGGATTAAACAGCATATTGTTGGATATGACTGGCCTCAAGGTATCGGATTTCAATGCTATTGCTGAAAGTTTGATGCAGTTTGGTTTGCTGAATGACAAAGACTTCGGTGTTATCGATGGCAGTGAATTACCGCAACCAATGTTGCTTAACCTGCTTACAAACAAATTGCATTCGAGAGAGCAGTTAATCGAACCATTATTGCAACCCAGTGAAAAGGCGCAGTTTGCACTCGGTGACTTTCCTCAGGTGAATACCGCACTTTTAGGTGATTACCTGTCATCGGCAATGAGGAAAGCACAGGTCGGCACCAGCGTCTTGCTTCATGGTATATCAGGCTCTGGTAAAACCGAATTAGCCAGAAGCTTAGCCAAGCATTGTGACTGTAAACTTTATGAGGTCCGCTCGACAGGCATGGTAAAGCAAAATCCTGATGAAGCGTTGGATTCACGCTATCCCTGTAAGGACAGACTACGGCATTTATCATTGCTCAATGCTTTACTCAACGCCCCCAGTAATGCGGTGCTATTGATTGATGAATGTGAACATCTCTTTGAATTGGCGGACAATCACTATAGCAAGGAATACTTGCAGCGGTTAATTGAGCATAACGCCATACCGTGTATCTGGATCACCAATCATGTGCAGTGCTTGGAGCCAAGTTTCATTCGCCGGTTTAAGTTGGTTGCTGAGGTGCCATCACCTAGACCAGAGGATATTCAGCATGTATGCAAACGTCATTTCAAAGGCCTGGGACTGTCAGAACGCTGTAAGCGCAATATAACGCGTATCAACAATGTTTCACCGGCACTGATAGCAAATGCCACACATGTTGCGAAAACACTGAACGTAGCGCGTATAGACGCTGAGAATACGATACATGACGTTATTGAAAGCACATTACACGCATCTGGACTGTGGGACAGCAAAGCACAGTATCAAGGTGAGTTAGATTTTGATGCATCACTGCTTAATCTGAAGCAACCCGCAAGTTATCTGGATGAAGTCAGTTTCGCGCTAAAGCACAACAAACCTGCTCGCGTATTGTTATCCGGACCACCCGGCACAGGAAAGACCGCTTTTGCACATTACCTCACCGAAACCAATCAGCGCGACCTTATTCGTGTGAAGTGTTCCGACGTGCTGAGCAAGTGGGTAGGCGAAAGCGAACAAAACGTAGCAGAACTCTTTCACCGCGCACACATCGAAGAAAAGGTAATTCTTCTCGATGAGGTGGATAGCTTATTGGTCAGTCGAGAGGCATTAACGGCGCACCATGAACTGCAATTAGTGAACGAATTCCTGACGCAAATTGAATGTTTTACGCAACCGCTGTTTGCGGCCACCAACTTTGATAGCTGGCTAGACAAAGCAGTACTTCGGCGCTTCGACTTTAAGCTTGAATGCACTTATCTGAAACCGGAACAAGTCTGTGCCTTATACCGGCAGGTACTTGGTATAAAACGGTTGAATTTGGAAGAGCAGCAACGCTTATCCACACTCAAACAGTTAACGCCAGGTGACTTTGCCATACTGGCAAGGCGCAAGCAATTTCGACCAAAACAGAACCACCGACTCTCTGCTATCACGCTATTGGCAGAGGAAAACCAACGAAAACAACCCCAAACCCCAATGGGCTTTATCCGCCCTCACTAACCTAAAAGGTAAACATTATGACTACATCTGTATTGAGTTCGCTCAAGGTTATCGCTCGTCCTAAAATTGAGCCTAAACCTCCGGTCATCGGTAAACGCATGAAGCTTATCGAGAAGCTAGAACAGCAACAAGAGCTGGCAACCTGCATGATAGAAAAGCGACCGTTTGAGGCGTACCGCGAAAAGATGGTTAAAGACCCTGTTACCGGAGAGCGCAAAAAGCAACGCCGCCAAGTTACCGTTAGGCCGTGGTATTACGACAGCGACGGCCACTATTATCTTGAAATAAAGGTGAACAACAAATCCATTGAATTGCAAAAGGATAAACATGCCATCGATGTTGGTGATAAAGCCAAGCTTCCTGAGCTCATCGACACCATCATCAAAGCTACCGAGAAAGGTGAACTGGATACTTTTTTACTGGCACCACCGACAGCAAAGAAAGCTCCAACTAAACCAGATGCGAGCAAAAAGGCATAAGTAAACCAGGTCTGTGGCGTGACCTTATCCATGCCCCACAGACCTGCCGTTAGTAACCTGTAAGTACCTCAACCAGCGAGATGCAAAGCAACTTTATTCGTTTCTTCTATCGCCGCTAGATTAACGTCGATATCAATGTTTTGATTGTTGATGTCAGCCAGCATCTTGTTTTGCCAATAGTGCAATACCTCATCCACAGACTTGGGCTCTTCGCAATGGTGCACAATGAGTGTTGAGCCTAGGCAACTACCGCTACCGACATATGCCCAGACAAAATGCTCCTGCTTGGTTTCTCTAATGCAATAGAGTTTATCAATCAGGTGTGTTGAGCCTTCGGCTGCGCGGGTGTGGAGGAGAAAAATATCGCTAATGCCATCCTCAAGGTCTGGAAACTGAAAAACCAGTTCCATGTGTTTGGCATCATCCGCGCATTCTTGCCGGAATAGTGCAGACAGAAACTGCGTAAAGCGGCAATCCAGTGGCGTAGTGATATTAGAGAAGTTTAGTTGAAGTGACATACGAGAGTTCCTTATGTGTATGTCATTAAATTAGTATTCTCAGCAGGATAAGTACTTACAGGTCTTTTCTCACAATCCATTAAAAAGACCAATATCATGAACATTCAATACAAAGAACTGGCACTGCCGGTATCCAAACGATTCACCAACGCCATTGCCGAATTGTTAACTCAACACCAAATAACTGGCGATAGTATTACCATCAATTTTCGTGATCCGAACTACTCAGCTGAAAACGGTGGTTTTCATCCAGTAGAAATACGGTTAGAGAAACACGGTGACTCATGGTACTTCTGCTATATCACCGATTTTACTTTTGTTGGTATCGGTCCGTTTGCAGAACTGGCAAAAGATCTCGATTTTGATTTTCAGGCAGGTGTATTTCAAAACCTTCATGGCCTGTTTCCAATAGAAGTTGCACTGGATATCTACCAGATATGGGAAGGGAACTTTCTGCACTACTGGCAAGCGTTAAACGTTTTTGCCATTCAAATTTCCAGCGATTGAACCTGCCAAATCAAAAACTGTAAAGCGGAATTAAGAATTAACGCCATTATTTACAGGAGATTAATATGGCCAGAGACATGTTGTCCACTTCCCAACCAAAGGTACATTCTAAACGCCGATACTACGTTGTTTTTGAAGGAACGAAACCTGGGGTTTACTACAAATGGGAAGATGTAGAGGCGCAAACTAAAAAATATTCTTGCCCTCTATTTTGCCGATACCGCACTGAAATTGAAGCACGGGAAGCGTTTGATGATTATCAACGGCGGCAATCCAAAACAAAAACAAAAACAAAGCGGCGATCTAAAGCCGTAGACGAGCTACCGCCTTGGAATCTTGATTAAGGCGTTGCAATCTTGGGACGATATAAGATCATCTGTGTCGTTCCTTTGCCTTTCTGTTTAGTCATTTCAAATATGGAAGATAATCCTGCAACCACGCCAGTAAACTTGGCCGAACCATAAGTACGAGGATCAAAATCTGGTTTGGCTCGTTTAAGGAAACTACCAGCCGATCCCGCATCAACCCAACCATCATCATTCTGGTACAGCTCCCATGCCTTTAAGAGGGCAGGGATCAATTCTTCTGCGCCATTGGTGGAAATAGCGTTATCCGCCTTTGGTGTATCGGTATTCGATACCGGCTCAGCACCTAAGTTTTCCGTGAAGATGAAATCATCACAGGCGTTGCGAAACGATACCGGTGTTTTCTTTTCTCCCACACCAAACACAAACTTTTCAGACTCTCTTAACCGTGAAGCAAGCTTGGTAAAATCACTATCACTGGAAACCAATGCAAAGGCATCAATACGGTCGGAATACAGTAAGTCCATGGCATCAATAATCATCGATGCATCGGTGGAGTTCTTACCGGTGGTATAAGCGAACTGTTGAATTGGCTGGATCGCCAATTCATTGAGCGGCTTCTTCCAGTTCTTTAAGGTGTCGGCAGACCAATCACCGTAAGCTCGTTTTATCAGAACATGACCGTGCGCCGATATCTCATCCAATATGGGCGATAGCTTGGCTAATTGTGCATTATCCGCATCAATTAGTACGGCCACTTTCTTATGAACATCCAAGTCTTTCATCTCTATCCTTACTTATTCGGTGTAACGGCATTTAGGAAAGTTAGAACACCCCAAAAACGTTTTACCGGCATTAGGGCCGCGTTTCGCCGTTCTTTCTACTAACTCACCAGAACATTTTGGGCATACCTTGGTTTTTTCAATAGTGACCTGAGGTGAAATCTGAACATGGTTTACAAGTGCCAATAGTTTTGTACCATCAATAAGCTCGATAGGTTTGCCTGCCGCAAAGTCGATAGCTTGCTGAGTATAGGTGCCAGAACTGATGATAATAAAGTGGTTGGCCTGACGTGCAGTCAGCACACCAAACATTTCCCGCACCACATTTACGCCGACCTTTTGTGTTTTCCACTGTTTGCATTGTACCAAGGTAAGCTGGCCGTCCTTTCTAAGTTCTAAATCAATTCCGCCGTCGGCACCATAACCGCCCTCAGTTACCCGGTAGCCCTTCCTGCGATAGGCTTCGGCCACCAACTCTTCAAAGTTACGCCAGTGCAAATTACGCACGGTTTTAATATTACGTTGGGCATCCAGTTGTATTGCCTTACGTCGAGCATTTAAAAACGCAAAGGGGGCGGCAAGCAATATCATGCCCGCAATATAAGGGGCAGGGATCAAAAAGGCTTTAAACACCATGGCGGTGATTTTGTTATCGGTTTGAATGGATGGCAACACATGGGCCATCATCACATAGGCCGTTGCGGATACCAGTACAGATACCCACCATGGTAACTCTACCAGCAGGTCAATAAAGGTGGTTTTGTTTCTTGGCATTCACAAACAACCTTGTTTTGTTCAATCTCTCCGAAAGTTTAACTGAAGGGATTTTTTTAATGGTATTAAAAGTTGATCTTGCATTTATCTGAAAATACCCAATAAATGATTGAAGTACTAAGGAGAGTATTGTGCACCTGGATATACGAACCGAGCTTCTAGAAGCATATCAAAGTGATTCTGCATTAAAATTAATTGGTGATATATATGTTCGCTCAGCTCGAAAAGAGAACTATATTTTGCCAGACGTTCTCGTGGAGCTTAATACTACCATTGATATCTTCTCATTGTTTTCGGGTGCCACAGCAAAATCAAATGAGTATAACTTTTGGGCGGTTTGCCAAGTTTTTGTAGATGTGCTGCCCAAAATTCAAGTTGCACCATCGAAGTTATTAGAATGTCTAAACAATTTATTGGTTGAGGCAGGAAGCAATGCTGGGCTAAATGGGGTGTTTAGCGCATTAGAGAAATACTGTGAACAGAGACCGGAATACCCAAAAGATCTATTACTTCTAATCATTCAAGAACCTGAGTGCAGCCATAATTTTCTGAACAATGTATTGGTTTCCGGTGGAAAGCAAGACCCAAAATGGTTTATTGATAACCTTATAGTTCTTACTACTCATAGCCAATCTACGGTAAGAGCGCAATGTGTCATGGCTATCGAAAGAGCAAATTTCTTAAGTGGGGAATGGCAATCAACAATTTGGGATATGTTATCAACGCTAGTTGATAAGGAAAATGATGAGGTAGTTAAAGGTAGATTGCTGCGAGCCTGTTTAAAAGTAGGTAATAAAATATTCACTGATTCGTCAGCAACGCTCAAGTTACTTGCAACACTGTTGAAGAATAATGAACCTGAGGTGTTATTCCAAGCGTCAAATCTAGCTAGGATTGAGCCGAATACAAATTCACAGGAAATATTTGAATTATTTATCAATCATTTGCAACAATGCACTCCTGATTGTCAACCTGTCTTGGACCAAATAGATTATATTTTGGTCGATCTTTTAGAGGCTAATCAGGTAACAATCATCGACCAATTGTTGACATCATTACTGTCGGAACCCCAATCGAATAGTATTAACGCGTTTGATTATTTTACAAGTGAACTGCTAACTAAATACCCCCTATATAGAGATCACACTATAGTATCTTGGCTATCTTCTAGAAATACTAAGCTTTGTAGAGCCGCAGAAGATATTCTAGAGTCTGTTGTTGGAGATGAAGCTAAAATCGAAATCAATTTACCTAATAAAGAAGTTGATTATGAAGTTCAGGAACTTATATTTTTGGCTAAAAAAGGAGCTGGTTGGCTTTTTGCTAGACCAGTCTCAGCCGCTAGTTTATTACTGTCAATATATTTGAAGCTCCCAACATCAAGCCAATCACAAATTATTAAACTTATATTTGATCCGCTCTTACTGAGTTACCCTGGTGAACTTGGTCGATATTTAAAAGAGAAAAGCTCTGTTGACGAATATTCGGAAGTCTGCTTGAAGCTGATTCAAATGTATGAAGAATATTCGACCAATTTACAGCATGCTCGTGAATGTAAAGAATTGAATGCACCGCAAAATAATACTGTTGCTTATTGGAATGAATTTAATAACAGTATGCAGAAAGCAAAGGACGAAGCTCCGAAATCAATCTTTGAGCAATTATGTACAGTGCAGCATTTACTATATGGTAATAGTTCTGCTTTTTATGTATCTGACGAAACTGGAGAGCATCACCGCTCAGAAGTACAGATGCAATCGATATCGCACTCTGTAGAAATGCCTAAACTTCACATATTAGACCCCGAAGGTTTTGAGCTAGAGCTGAGATTCCTGCGAACTGAGGGGCATACTCAATGAAATTGATACTAAAACAATACCTTGCCTCACTGAAAGAAAGAAGTGAATTAGACGTAGTATTACCAGATCTTCTTAGCGAAATGGGAATGAACGTCTTTATTTCTCCTACGCGCGGAGTCAAAGAGTATGGTGTAGATGTCGCAGCTGTAGGGAGTATAAGAGGTGATGCGGAAAAGGTTTATTTGTTTTCTGTCAAGTCCGGTAATTTAACAAGAAGTACATGGAGAGGAAACACAGATCAAGCACTTCGTCCGTCCCTTGAGGAAATTCAAGATTCATTTATCCCAGCTCGTATACCTCCTGAACATGCGGATAAACCAATTGTTATTTGTTTATGCTTTGGTGGGGATGTTCATTCTGGAATAAGACAAGATGTGTCAGGATATTTGCGAAGAAATACAGAAGACAATATATCGTTTGAAGAATGGAATGGCGATAAATTATCGGACTTGATTTTAGAGTATTTGCTTAAGGAAGAGTTACTGCCTAAGAACTGGCAATCCATGCTTCGTAAATCGCTAGCATTATTAGATGAGCCTGAAGCCTCTCATCACAACTTTCGTCTTCTTGTCCATTCAATTATCGAAAGCACCGAGGATACAAAAGGTGTATTTAACGCAATTTTACGAGTTCATATTTGTTTATGGATCTTATATTCGTGGTGTAGAGATGAAGGAAATCTTGAATCAGCATATTTGTCAGCTGAATACTCGATTCTTCATTTATGGGATAAAGCAAAAACTTGCCAAGATAGGAAATCAAAAACTGCTTTCAAGGGTTTGCTGTCTACTTACCATCTGATCTCAGATGAATATGTAAACATTGTTATTGCACCTGTTGCAGAACATCTACATGCTGCATCCACAGCCGTATCCTCTCCATCAGGTATTGATATTAACTTAAAATTATTTGATGTAATGGGTAGAGTTGCACTTCGGGGACTCTGGATGTCCGAAGAGTTGCGAGAGTTAAATATAGAGGATAATGAGCTAAAAGACGCAGAGTATCACAGCATTCAGGAAAATAAGTTGGATGAGTTAACAGTAACAATGAAAAAACTCATCAAAAATAATCCCGTTTTGCATTCTCCGTTTAAAGATTCTCAGGCAATCGATTTAGGGTTAGCTCTTTATCTTTTCTCGTTAGATTCTCGAAATGACGAGTTTGTAGTTAGTTGGCTAGAAGCAATAGTCAATAGAGTCGAATTTGCCTTTATTACAAATTCAATGTACCCAACAACGTTAGAAAAATTCCAAGAATTGTTGATGCATAAAAACACCAAAGACAAGGATGATAGTTATAAGGAAAAAGTAACGAGAGGCAGTATTTTATTTCCGTTACTGGCTACGTATTGCTCTCTTTATAGGGCAACAAAGTTATCTAGTGTAATTAAAGAAATAGTTGACGAACATTTACCAAGTTGTACTTTGCAATATTGGTATCCAAATAAAACTTCGGAAGAGCACATGTACGCAAACTCAAAGTCTCATGGACTAGCTACAACAGGATTTCCGTTGACCCCTGAAGAAGTTCTAACCCATATAGGAAAAGAGTGTAAAGAGTCTAATCAGTATTGGGAGCTATCCGCAGTAAAAGAAGGGCACCCCCATATTGTTTTATCAGCATGCCGTTACTACAGATATCCAGTACCATTTAACTTGTTAGAAGACTGGATAATTCAATACTCAGAAAATTAATTCACTTTCTTGTGTGAATCATCTTTTAACACGAGAATAGTAAATAAAAGATACAAAAGAACCGACTCAAAGGTCGGTTTAGTTGCTAAATTTTCTTGCAAAGAATGGTACCAGAGGCCGAACTCGATCCGGTACAGTATTGTTATCAGTGGATGTAAATCCGCTACGTCTAACCATACACAAAGCGCAAATATAACAAAAAAGCCCCGACCATTTCTGATCAGGGCTTCTTGATAAGTGGTGCCTCGACCCGGGATCGAACCAGGGACACGCGGATTTTCAATCCGCTGCTCTACCAACTGAGCTATCGAGGCACATAAAACTGTGCAGTGTAAGCTTTAATTTTTCTTTGCAAAACTTTGCAAGCTAAATCGAAGTGCTTACTAACTTTATATCTCTTATCCTAACAGATCATCTTGGTAAAATCGATTGATAAAGCTCACACTTTTCAATCCGCTGCTCTACCAACTGAGCTATCGAGGCTAAAACTGGTTAGCGATTAATGTTGCTGTCTCGCTGTGGGTGCGTATTTAACGAGTTTCGCGCTTTTAAGTCAACCACTTTTTTGAATATTTTAATCAACTGCGCGTTCTTTGCGCAATCTGTGCAAAATCACGGCTTTTTGGGCGGAACATAGCCTTCAATCGTCGGTTCCTTCCCTTCAAACAGAAAGGCTTCCATCTGTTCTTCAAGGAACTTGCGATCGGTGGGCTCCATCATATTAAGCTTTTTTTCGTTGATCAGCATGGTTTGCTTTTTCTGCCATTCGGCCCAGGCTTCTTTCGAAATACTGTCGAAAATGCGTTTACCCAGTTCGCCCGGATAAAGCTGAAAATCAAGTCCGTCTGCTTCTTTGTCGTAGTGTGCACAATGTACCGTTCTGGGCATTGTTATTCTCCGCATTAATTTGTTGTGATTATAACTGTTTCGTTAAATCAGTTAGTAGTCTTTTTACCGGCGTAGGCACGCCCAGTTGCAATGGCTTATGTAGCGACACCCAGCTGTGACCAGACTCGGCAATCACCGCGCTTAACGACTCGCAATGTAACAGCTTGGGCTGAATATCTAAATGATAGTGACTAAAGGTGTGCCTGAATGGGGTAAGCAACTGCGCATCGAAATCGCTACCGATGAACTGGGCAACATCCTTTGGCACGGTATCAGCGTCCTCGCTTTCGATAAAGCTCCAGAGTCCGCCCCAGATACCAGTTGCCGGGCGCTGCCTGAGTAACACGCTGCCCTGGTAGAACGGGATCCACATCACGGTGCTTTTTACTGGCAGGGTCTTTTTCGGCTTTTTGCCCGGATAGTTAGTCTGATTACCCTGCACATAGGCAATGCAGTCGCTTTGCAACGGGCAGCGATCACAGGCCGGTTTGCTACGGGTACAAATCATCGCGCCTAAATCCATCATAGCCTGGGTATAATGATTGGTGCGCTTATCCGGCGTGTTCTGCGTAGCATACTGCCAAAGCTGTTCTTCTACCTGGCGTTTGCCGGGCCAGCCTTCTACAGCATAATAACGAGCCAGTACGCGTTTTACGTTACCATCGAGAATAGGGTGGGACTGACCGCAGGCGATAGATAAAATAGCACCTGCCGTAGAACGGCCAATCCCCGGCAGCGCCACTACCTCATCAAGGGTAGGTGGAAATTCGCCGCTGTATTGTGTAGCAATCTGCTGAGCGGCTTTATGCAGGTTACGCGCTCTGGCGTAATATCCCAGGCCCGTCCACAGATGAAGCACATCATCCTGCGGCGCCTCAGCTAACTCTATCACGGTGGGGAAACGCGCCATAAATCGCTCAAAATACGGGATCACCGTGGTCACCTGCGTTTGTTGCAGCATGATCTCAGAAACCCATACCCGGTAAGCAGAAATGGCCTGTTGCCAGGGCAGGTGCTTACGGCCATGTTCGTCAAACCAGTTCAATACCCGTGTAGAAAATGAATTCACAACTTTTTTCCCCCAATTACTGCGGCGCAGTGTAACAGTGATTGCACCAATCCCGTAGAGCCTGATAGGCTCTGACCAACTTTTTCCCAGGAGCTTTTCATGCGACACGTTTTTTTACCCGGTACTTTATGTGATGAGCGTGTCTGGCTGCCCGTCTGGAAACAACTCAATCTGTCTGCCCGTGCTTATGTACCGCTACAGTGGGCAAATAGTTTAGAAGAAATGTTAGCGCTCACCAGCGACCGCGCCGACCCGGACGGCAAAAGTCACCTGATTGGCTATTCCATGGGGGCCTATATCGCTGCGCTTTGGGCGCTTACTTATCCGGATAAAGTCGCCTCGCTAACGCTGATGGGCTACGCCCCTACCGGTTTGTCGGAACGAGAGTTAAAAAGGCGTAAAACCCTACTGGAGCAGTTAAAAAGCGGCAAGGTGGATGTTACGGCTAAAGCCTATCTGGCTAACATGATGCTACCAGAACACAGTGATGGGATTCTGCCAATACTCACCGATATGGCCAGCGATTTAGGCACCGCGACATTACGGGCGCATGTACAAAGCACCACCCCCAGAAAAGACCTCACCGCTAAGCTCGGCCAGCTCAACTGCCCGGTGAATTTAATTGCCGCCCGTCAGGATGCAGTGGCGCCGTTTTCGGCCATGCAGACCGCTCAGCAAAAAATTCGCGGTGCCCGGCTGCTGCCGGTTGAAGATAGCGGCCACATGATGATACTAGAACAACCCGCGAGTGTAGCGGCTCTGCTAAACGAGCTATTCGCTTAAGCTGAGGTAACGCTTAAGGGCGTGCTGTGCGGAGGGAAACGCCAGTTTAAGCTCCGCACAGTCAGATAGTGACCGCCAGCTAAAGCCACTCACCTCACTGTTGTCCACTTCGCAGGCAGGCTTCCTATCCAGCTCGGCAGCAAAGAAAATATCCATGGTTGGATATACCAGTGTTTTATACGGGTATTGATTCGGCCAGGCACCCAGGTATTGCAATGACTCGCCGGGGTCGATTCCGGTTTCCTCCCGGCACTCGCGGCGCAGCGCTTGTTCTGCCGACTCATCGGGGTTAACAAAACCGCCTGGCAAATCCCATTCACCGGCGGCAGGGGCTTTACTGCGTTTTACCAGCAACACCTGCTGCTGATACACCAGAATTACGCCTACCGCGGCAGCCACATTGCGAAACACTTCAAACTGGCAGTGGCTGCACTGATAACAATTGTTGTCCTGACTGGTAAAAGCCTGCTGGCCGCATTGGGGGCAATAATGAGCTGACATTAAGTGAGTTTCCATTCGTTTAAGCTGGGTTTACGCTATCATACAACCAGCGACCCGTCGTGGCTGCACGCCAGACCGTTGCAATTTTGTACGCGTCGTGGATAATGCCGCGGCAATTAACAGGTGACAGACTATCATGGCAAAATTTAATTCCCAGGCCGAAGCCGAAGCGGCCGGCGTTTATATCAGTAAAGTAAAGAGTTTTGTGAAGCGCGAAGGGCGCTTAACCAAAGCCCAGGGCCGTGCGCTGGAAGAATTCTGGCCGACTAAAGGTATCGAATACCAAAACGCTCCGCTGGATCTTACTGCCGTATTTGGCCGTGATGCGCCGGTAGTCGTCGAAATAGGTTTTGGCATGGGTAAGTCACTGGTCACCATGGCCCATGAGGCCCCTGAGCTTAACTTTATTGGTATCGAAGTTCACCGTCCCGGTGTTGGCGCTTGCCTTGCAGATGCCGGCGAGCTGGGCGTAGAGAACCTGCGCGTTATGGAACATGATGCTGTTGAAGTGCTTAAAAATATGATCCCTGATGCCAGCCTTCATCGTCTGCAGTTGTTTTTCCCCGATCCCTGGCATAAAAAGCGCCACCACAAACGCCGTATCGTACAGGCGGAATTTGCTGAATTAGTTCGCACCAAACTGGTTGTTGGCGGTACGTTCCATATGGCCACAGACTGGGAGCCCTATGCAGAGCACATGGCTGAGGTGATGAATGCAGCAGAGGGTTACACCAACACCGCCGCCGAAGGTGATTATGTACCACGCCCTGATTACCGCCCAACCACTAAGTTTGAGGTACGCGGCCAGAAACTGGGCCACGGCGTTTGGGATCTGATTTACGAGCGCACAGCATGAGTCTGTCTCCGCAAAGCCAGTTAATACTGCGTAATGAAGAGCAGTTTGAGCAGGGCAACTGGCTGGTTATCAATCCCGATGATGCGACGCTATTCAGTGCCTTAAGTGAGGTAAAACTCACAGTTTTGCATCAGTATTACGATATATTTAAACAATGTGCCCGGCGCTCTGAAGCGGCTCGTTTTGACAGTCGTGACCTGATCAGCAATAACGCAAACTTTGTCCTCTCAGCCACCTCTGGTAATCACACACATACCTTTGCTCCAGCAGTTGGTGATGTCGAAGCGATTACCGATGTGTTAATTTTTATGCCTAAAGCCAAAGCGCATCTGGCGATGCTGATGGCCATGGCGGCTGCGCTGGTTGGCGAAGGTAACCGGGTACACGTGATTGGCGAAAATCGCGGCGGCATTAAAAGTGCAGGTAAAACCATCCAATCTTATGGTGATGTAGACAAAATTGACTCTGCCCGCCATTGCAGCTGGTTAACTTGTCACCTCAATCAGGCACCCGCTACGTTTACGCTTAACGATTATATGAGCCACGACACCTACAGCCGTAACGGTATAGAGTGGACAGTGTGTTCCTTACCGGGCGTATTCAGTCATCGCGAGCTGGATGCAGGCACCGCTATGTTGCTGGATAAACTGCCCTCGTCTCTGTCTGGCAAGGTTCTCGACTTTGCTTGTGGTGCCGGTGTTATTGCCAGCTACCTGCTATCTGCCGGCAGCAAAGCCAGTGTGGAGCTGCTGGATGTCAGTGCCCTGGCACTGTGGTGCAGCGCCCATACATTGCATGAGAATGGTCAGCATGGTGTTATTATCGCCACCGACACACTTCAGGGGATCAGCGCTAAGTACCAGACGGTCGTCACAAACCCGCCGTTTCATACCGGAGTTAAAACCGATTACCGCATAAGCCGCGAATTTATTCAGGCTACCCGGCAGCATCTGCAGCCAAAGGGAAAACTCTATCTGGTGGCCAACCGCTTTTTACCCTATGCGGAATTACTCGCGGAACGGTTTTCAGGCCCCTCAGTGCTCACCCAGGACAATCGATTTTCTGTGTATTTTGCACAAAGTTAGCGTTTAAATCCCTGTCTTGTGTGATAATTTGTGTAAAGCATCAAATTAAACGCTGGAGAGTAGTGTGAACATTGTTTTTGCGATTTCTGAAGTTGAAGAGCTGGTCAAAACCGGAGGCCTGGCCGATGTGGGCAAAGCACTGCCTCTGGCACTGAAATCGCCCGAGCATACCGTTAGCGTATTTATGCCCTATTACAGGGCCATCGCTGAGCAATTCTCACTTTCTGAAGCCTGTAGCAGCCAGACTCTGTTTGCTGAAAGCAAGGTTTACCACTATGCCATTCGCCAGCTCAACTGGCACGGTATCGACGTTTACTTTATTGACTATCCGGAATACTTCGACCGGGAAGGTCTGTATAACAGTGCGTATGAAGCCTATAACGACAACGGCGAGCGGTTCAGTTTCTTCTGCGGTGCCGTATTAAGTGCTATTCAGGCGCTTAGCATGGCGCCGGATATCATCCACTGCCATGACTGGCACACCGCCATGCTGCCGTTTTTATTGCGCAGCGATCGCAGCGGCTATTTCAGCAACACGCGTTCGGTATTTACCATTCACAATGCCGCGTTTCAGGGTGTGCACCGGATAGAAGAAATTCCGTATCTGCGTCATCATCCAGTCATCCTTGAGCAAGTTCATGGCGGCTACATCAACTTTTTGCAATCCGCCATCGAGTGCGCAGATAAAATCACTACAGTAAGCCCTAATTATGCCTCGGAGCTCCTCACCGACCTCGGCAGCCATGGCCTGCATGACCGGCTTATGCAGCGCAGCAACGACTTATCCGGAATTTTAAATGGCTGTGATTATAGTCAGTGGGATCCGATGACCGACCCTTATATTCCAGCCCACTTCAACGCGGATGATGTGAGTGGCAAGGCAGAATGTAAGCAGGCCCTGCAACGTAAATCCGGCCTGCCGGCAGAGCCTAACGTGCCGGTATTTGGTATGGTATGTCGGCTTACCGAACAAAAAGGGTTTGGGTATCTGATTCCCATCCTCGACCGCCTTATTCGTCACAAGCTGCAACTGGTGATTATTGGCACCGGTGATCCCAGGGTTTGTCAGGATCTTGGCGAGTTTGCCGAGCAACATCCCCAGCAGTTCTCCTTTATTAATGGTTTCAGTACCGAACATGCCCACCTGATAGAAGCTGGCGCGGATTTCTTTTTGATGCCTTCTCAGTTTGAGCCTTGTGGTCTTAACCAGATGTACAGCCTGGCCTATGGCACGGTGCCTATTGTGCGCGCGGTCGGAGGCCTTAAAGATACCGTTATCGACCCCGAATACGCCCCGGATACGGCAACCGGATTTGTATTTGAAGAGCCCAGCGGCGAGGCATTACTAAGCTGTATTCGCCGTGCGCTGTTAGCTTACTACGAATGTCCGGTGACTTTCCGTGCCATGCAGCAAAAGGGCATGCACACCCGCTTTACCTGGCAGGAAGCCGCTGAACAATACCTGACCCTGTACCAGAGCATCAATTAATGTCACCACGGTCATTACTACTATTAGTAGTATGTACATTAGCGAGTCCTGCGGTGTGGGCAGAGGTGCCTGAGGAATGTATTCAGGCGCCGGAGCGACAAACTTACTGCCCACACACCCTGTATCGGGTAGCGCGTGTTGCTGTGCCCTCACTGGCCATTAATCAGGGCGGTATGGTTTGCCTGTGTTTATCTGACCTTACCGATTTACCATCCAACCGCCAGCAAGCTGCCTTTACCAGTATAGCCCGCGAGTATGCCCTGCCACCGCAGGCACTTTTTAAGCTTTTGGAAATACCGCCACCAGACTGGGCTGCAGAAAATAACTAATAATCTGCCCCAAAGAAGGCTTTTAAAACGCAAAACAACACCTTAAAGCCCCGCAATACTTTATTTTTTAGCCTTTATGAGCCACTATTAAATGACTAATCCTTGTGGGCTTATTTAACCTTCTCATGTCGCTGTCGGCCGCCAGACTTTCGATTAAAAGTATCATGATATGGCTTGTTATTGTCGTATCGGGCAGCGCTATGTTGTTATCCACCCTGGTGACAAACTATCTGCAACATGCAGAAGTAAAAGAGCAACTGCTACAAAACGTGCGTTCACTGGCCGATATGGTAGCCAGTAATGTGCGTCCCATCATGGCTGTCACGCCCACCGATTTAGACGAAGAGATGAATCGCAGTGATCAGCTCGCCAATATGCTGCAAGGGCTCGATAGTTTTCCGGACGTATTAAACGCGCATATCTATAGTGCTCTGATAAATGGCCAGACGCCGCAAATGCTCGCGTTATATACCAAATCGACCAGCACTGCCGCCGAGAGTAAGATTAATGACATGGCGCGTTATTTTACTGCCCGGTTAGACGAAGATAACCAGGTAATTGAAATCATCCGCCCCATTAACATAGAAGAACAAACCCTTGGATACGTTTATGTGCGAATCTCATCCGAGTCATTTTTCAGCTACGTCAGCGGCACCCAAATGGTGCAAGTGGCCACAATAGTGCTGATTATCATTGCCGCCTTTCTGGTTGCACTCAAATATGGCCAGATGCTGGCTAATCCGATCCAGGATACCAACCTGATGCTGCAGAAGGTTGCCCGCAGTCGCGATTACTCCCTGAGATTCTCAGCCAGCAATGTCCGCGAGTACGACCATATGCTCGATTCCATCAACATTTTACTGTCGCGGGTTGAGGAATATATCAGCAAACAACAGCAGGCCGAACGGCAGCTACAAACCCTCAACAGCCGTCTGGAAGAAGAAGTAAACCAACGCACAATCGCGCTAAAGAGCGCTAACAACGAACTGATTCAGACTCTCGAGAAGCTGCATCAGTTTCAACGCCAGATTGTAGAGAATGAAAAGATGGCGTCACTCGGCGATATGGTGGCAGGCGTTGCCCATGAGGTAAATACGCCGATTGGACTGGGTATTACTGCCTCGACCATGATGCTCGACAGGCTGGCGGTTATCGATCAGCAGTTTAAGGATAAAACGCTCAAGGCCAGTGCCATGGAGCGCTTTATTAATGAAAGCCGGGAAAACCTGAATATTATTTACCGCAACCTCGACCGGGCCGCGCAATTAATCTCGAGCTTTAAACAGGTAGCGGTGGATCAAACCAGTGAAGAAGCCCGGGAAGTCAATGTTAAGCAGTTGATTGAAGAGACTCTGATGTCGATGCGGCCGCGGCTGAAAAAGGTAACCCATACAATTAATATTGATTGCTCAGAAACCCTCAATGTTATGTGCAAAGCCGGGCCATTAAACCAGATTTTGATCAATTTAATCATGAATTCACTGATCCACGCCTTCGAAACGGTTGAAAACGGCAAAATTGACGTCATAGCTAGGTTGACGGATGACCAAAAACTGAAAATAATTTACAAGGATAACGGAAGCGGTATACCAACAAGCATTAAGAAGCGTATTTTTGATCCCTTTGTTACAACAAAACGTGGCCAGGGCGGCTCCGGATTAGGGATGCATTTAGTATTTAACTTGGTAACTCAGGCGCTTAATGGCAATATAAAGTTAGAAAGCGAAGAAGGAAACGGCGTTGAGTTTACGCTAACGTTCCCGGTAACAGTAAAAAAACCATAAAACCGTTATTTAACACATTTTTTCTTGGACTTAACCTGCCCTTAAGCGTACTTTTACGAATGTGGCAATTAATTTGCAAGATAAAAAGATCGATAACAATAAAATCTGATAAACTTTGTACAGAGTACTAATTTTTGTAAATAGAGTGTGAACATGCAGACGCCCAACATATTAATAGTAGAAGATGAAGTGGTCACCCGAACCACATTGAAAAGTTTGTTTGAAGCCGAAGGGTATAACGTTTTCGAAGCCGAAAACGGCGAACAAATGCATGATTTTTTTGAAAATCACACAATCAATCTGGTTATCATGGACATTAACCTGCCTGGTAAAAACGGATTGATTCTGGCTCGCGAAGTACGCGACCGTAAAAATATCGGCCTGATTTTCTTAACTGGTCGTGATAACGACGTGGATCGTATCCTGGGGCTGGAAATTGGTGCAGACGATTATCTCACCAAACCATTCAACCCACGTGAGTTGACTATCCGCGCACGTAACCTGCTGAGCCGCACCACCAGCAGCACTGAAGACGATGATTTACCAAGCCGTGTTAGCTTTAATGGCTGGACTCTGGACGGCGACAGCCGCTCGCTGATTGCGCCTAGCGGTAATGAATTCCGCCTGCCACGCAGTGAGTTCCGTGCTTTACACCTGTTCCTGAGCAACCCTGGTAAGATCCTTACCCGTGAACAGCTGATTATGGAAATGACCGGCCGTGAACTACGTCCTAACGACCGTACTGTGGATGTAACCATTCGCCGTATTCGTAAGCATTTTGAATCTGAGCCAAATGAAGAAGAATTGATCGTCACCATTCACGGTGAAGGCTATCGCTTCTGTGGTTCGGTAGACAGCTAAAACACCCAAAGCGCTCATTTACGTACTGGGACAACAGCACAGGCATTGGCTTGGTGCTGTTGTTTTAGTGTCTGCGATTTACTACATCATTCGTTCCTGCTAACCGCGCCGTCACTCTTGCCCTATGAACTCAGTCAGGCTCAGTCATTAGCAGCTGATGTAATTGCTGAATCTCCTGTGGATAGGTTGATGGTGCCTGGGTGTCTACCAACGGCGTAAGAAATTTACGTGCTTCTTCACGCATGCCCAGCGCGTTGAGTGTATGAGCGAGAAAATATTGGGTATCGGCATCCTGTCCATTGCGGGTATATGCCTCGCGTAACAGTTTAAGGCCGCTTTCCATGCGGTTACGCTGCACCAGTCCCCAGCCTTTTAACGCCAGAATATAAGGATCGGCCGGGTTAATCGCCTCAGCAGCGTCCACATACTCAATCGCACTTTGTGGCTCGAAATGGAAATATATCTGAGCGAGACGGCGCGCGTAGCCCGCTTTCTTGGTATCCTCTACCGCAGTCAGGTAGAGCTTTTCGTAGTGAGGTACAGCCTCTTTGAAACGCTGTTCATAATAATAATACTGGCCCAGCAAGCTGCGGCTGAATACGGAATCAGGCGCTTCTACCACCCGCTTTTTAAGCGCTTCTTCGAATGTATCTTTGCCAATATTAAACCGGGTTAAGCCATATAATTTGGCGTAGGCAAGTTCAAATTCAGGATTTAACTGCAAGGCTTGGTGGTAATATTCGCCGGCCTTAACAGCCTGTCCCAATTGCTCTGCAAGGCGCCCTCTCAATAACCATAATTCAGGGATATTGTAAAAATCTGAGGCTGCCTGAAGTACCGCTCCAGCCTCCTCTGTCTGCTTCTGATTAAGGTATATCTCGGCCAGTTTTATCGGTGGTAAGGGATCATCAGGATTAATATGCCGGGCCTGCTGCAATGATTTAACCGCCAGACGCTGATTACCTGACTGAATGCTTATATTGGCAATCCCCAACAACAAGCTGGCATCACCGTTACTCAGTGGCAACGCTTTGTAGAGATCCAGGTCAGCGCGGTTCGACTCTTGTTGAGACACATACAGCTGCGCTCGTCGGAGCAGGTTTCTGGCAGTATCATGCTCCAGGTCAATAAGCCGGGAAAGCATTTTGATGGCACCCGCCGTGTCTCCCTCCCGCTGATAGATGGCTATCAGGCTTTCAATCACAGAACGTTCGGTACTATCTTGTTTATACAAGCTTTCATAGCGTTCTTTGGCCAACTCTGTCTGACCAGACGAAAGTAACATGCCGGCATACATTTGTTGCAATGGCAGCTGGGCGGGATATTGCGCAGCCAGTTCCTCAACGCTTAGTAAAGCTGCGCTTTTGTTGCCCTGGTAAAAATCCAGCCAGGCCAGGTTAGCCCGGGCCGGCACCATGTTGGGATCATGGCTCAGCGCATTTTCAAATGCCACTCTGGCATTACCGGCGTCTCCTAACATCAGATGCAGGGTACCTTTAAAATTAAACCAGACCGGCTCCTGTGCTGAGTGTTGTAACTGCTGCTCCACCACTCTTAACGCTTTTAGGTAATCGCCGGCAAAACTCAGGGCCACTGCAGTTACGCGGGCCACCTCTTCTGACTCCGGAAAGCTCTGCAGCAATTGTTCGAGTCGTTGCATTGCAGGATCCTGCATGCCCCGGGCAAACAGGATTTTAACTTCCAGCAACCCGGTTTCCAGGCGGTCTGGGTACTGGTCGGCAAAACTGCGCCAGGCCGGTAGCGCTTTAAATACCTTACCGTCTTCTATAAACAGTTCAATCAGCAGCGACATGGACTCTGGTGCTTCTGCGAGCAACGTATCCTGCTCCGGCTCTAACAGGCTAATCGCCTGCCCGGGTTGCTTTAACGCAACATGCGTTCTGGCCAGCAGCGTTAATGTCTGCGGGTAAAATGCCCGCTCTTTGACTAAAAATGTGAATGCTTTGAGGGCTTGTTCGTAACTGCCCGACTGATAAGCAATTAAGCCTTCCAGATAATACAGAGTCTGATCATTTGCCTTAGTGTTTTTATCCAGTTGCTCGATACGCGCTTTGTAAGTTGCGAGGATTTCAGCGTATTTGTCATTCGGGTTCAGGCTGTTGCGCACCAACATGGCGAAAGGATCTTCCGGTGTCAGGCTAAGAATAAGATCCAGCGTATTGGCCGCTTCTGCGCGTTGATTAGCAGCAAGATAAACATCTACCAGCGTGCGTAACACCAACGGATCCTGTGGTGCAAGCACAGACGCTTTATCCACAAAGGCTAACGCCTCGTCGTAACGTTGTTGATAAAGCGCTAAACGCCCGCTGGCAAGCAGTACCCGAGTATCGTTGCGTGCCATAGAGGCCGCCAGCTCAAGTTGCTTTTCTGCTTCCTGCCAGGCCTTGCTTTCAATCGCCAGCTCGGCAAAACCCAGTGCGGCAGCGAGTTCTTCCCCCAGCAACTTAAGAGCGGCGTAACTTTCCCTGGCACAGTTGTCATTGTTAGTTTCACGACAAGCCACTGCTCGCTGTTTCAGCCACTCTGCACGCATAGCCGGCGTAAATGCCTTAAAACCGGTGAAGCTAATTAACGATTCAAACTGTCTTGTTGCAATCAGCGACTGTGACCATTCACGGGCAAAGAGTTCAGCGTCAGCCCCTTGCTCCAGAGCCTGTTGGAAGGTATCTGCAGCCAGGTTATAACGGCTGTACTCAGTTTGTATTTTGCCCAGCAGGGTGAGTGCAGGCAGGTAACCGGGGAGTTGCTGACGGCATCGCTTCAGGTAAATCAGCGCTTCTTCGGAATGACCATCCAGGTAGGCAAACTCTGCTTTCTCGCAGTCAATCACTACAGCTTCAGCTTGCTGACTTTGCGCCAGCCCCTGAGCAAGAAAACTACACCAACACAAAGCAGCGAAAAATAAGCGTCCGGTCACATTAATACAACTCACTAGCAGTTAACCTGGAACATCTGCAAGGATTCGGCAGACAATAGCTCACCCGAGCCAGACGGATGAGCCCGGAGAATTCATACCGCAGCGTGCTTACGACGCTTACGCATGACTAACAGCACTCCGCCAAACAACAAGACTGCAGCTGAAGGCGCTGATACCGGCTTTTGTTCGTCCTGCGGGGGTTCGTAGGTAAAGAGTTTATTATGAACTTCCACACCTCCTGTGTAAGACAGGGCTGCTATACCACCATCCAGGCTGCCGGTATAGCTGGTGATATCTGCGTAAGGCGCCAATACTGAGCCATTCCAGCCATCACCATTAAAGTTCAGACCAGTGTAGTCGTAGAAATTCCACAACACCAGTGGCGAAACTGTGCTCTTGTCGAAGTTGCCCTGTGCTTTCGCATTGATATTCAGTGTGCCGCTACCTGATACATTAATGATCATCGGTACGCTTGGCGTAAAACCAAACTCCAAGCCACCGCTTTGTAAATCATTACCGCTAATATTAAACACCAGCAAATCGTCGCTGCTGGAAGATTCAAACAGTTTTTTGTTCATGTCTGATGTATTGAACGTACCGTTTGCGGCCAATGTCTGGTAATAATCACTGTCATCAATCACGCTTTGATAGATTGCATCGAAACGAGTTTTTAATAATAGTTGGTCTTCTTTAATGAGCGCCGCGTCGTGATCCTGCACATCGATGTTGGCAGGATTAGCGTTACCGCCATACACCACGTTGCCATTGAGCGCCTTGAGACTGGGAGCGTTAATATCACCCACCACGGTAACGGCATCAACTACCGGGTCGGCAGGAATACGACTACCAACATCAGTCGATGCACCGTTGATATCGCCGCCAATCATGATCCGCCCTTCAATATCGCTGGACGTACTCAGATCGTTTTTCAATATTAAGTTGTAAGTACCAACGTTATCTACCGAGGCGAACCCAGATGCAGCATAAGCACATAAAACGAGACCACTAATACGACTTAACATTTTCATTTTATTCAATTTTTCATCAAAGATTGGACTGGCCCAATTAATGCAAAATACAAACCATAAAGTTAAGCCCTTGTTTTGTAATACATTACGACAAAGAGAACAGACCAGTTACCCTAAAGTGTAAAAGATGCCGACAAAAAAGCCTGCGGTTAAGCGCCGGCAATTTTCATTTTTTCGAGCAATACAGCGCCGGTACTAACACTTCCCCGCGCGTCACGTTCGGCACCAATCGCAACAATATTAGCGAACATATCCTGCAAAGTGCCGGCAATTGTTACTTCATGTACCGGGTATTGAATCACTCCGTTTTCAACCCAGAAACCGGCTGCGCCACGGGAGTAATCACCGGTTACGATATTAACGCCCTGCCCCATCATTTCAGTAACGTACAAACCTGTGCCCATGGTTTTCAGCAGCTCAGCATCTGACTGACCGGAATCACTGACAATCCAGTTATGAATGCCACCGGCATGACCGTTAGTCACGGTGTTAAGTTTGCGGGCTGAATAGCTGGTATACAGGTAGGTAGATAATTTACCGCCATCGACGATAGTCATATCTTTGGTGGCTACGCCTTCATGATCAAAGTTACTGCTGGCCAGTCCGCCTTTTAAGTGCGGGCGTTCAACAATATTCAGCCACTCGGGGAATACCTGACTGCCGAGCTTATCGAGCAGGAAAGAAGACCGGCGATATAATGAGCCACCGCTGATAGCGCCAACGTAATGACCAAACAAGCTGGAAGCCAGTTGCTTATCAATTAACACCGGTACGGTGGCGGTTTTGATTTTCTGTGCGCCAAGGCGGGCCACTGTGCACTGTGCCGCTTCAAGTCCAACCGCTTCGGCTGAGTCCAGCTTGCTGGCATCCCGGCTCACTGTATAGGCATAGTCGCGTTGCATATCGTCGTTGTCACTGGCGATCACCATACAGCTCAGGCTGTAACGGCTGCTGGTATACCCGGCGTTAATACCATGGGTGTTACCGTAAACCCGCATGCCCATATTGGCATTGTAGCTGGCGCCGTCCGAATTGGTGATCCGGGGATCATAATCCAGTGCCGCCGACTCAGCTGCCACAGCTGTCTTAATAGCTTGCTGTGGATCCAGTGGAACGGGATGATAGAGATCCAAATCAGGAAACTCAGTAGCAATTAACTCAGCATCCGCCAGTCCGGTACAAGGATCTTCACTGGTATACTTAGCAATATCCACGGCCTTCTCAACCGCCAGCGCTAAGGCCTCCATGCTGAGGTCAGCCGTTGAGGCGCTGCCCTTATGCTTACCTACATAAACACTGATCCCCAGACCACCATCGTTGGTAAACTCAATATTTTCCACTTCCCGTAAGCGAGAGGAAACCGAAATTCCCTCAACCTTCGACATGCTGGCCTCGGCTTGGGTAGCGCCCTTTTTCAGCGCTAACTTAAGCGTATCAGCCACTTTCGATTGAATTTCTGCTAGTTGTTGTTCGATCTGCATAGAAGTTTCGCTATAAATGTCCGTTGTTCATGGCTACAATTCACCATTATCAGTTTTAAACGAGAGTCCAATGAACGACCCAAGTCAGCATGATGACGCGAATTGGGATAACGACGACAGCTATCCCGAGCACGATGAATTCGTTAGTAAATCTGAGCTTAAACGCCTGTCTGCCTTACGTCAGCAGGTTGGCGAGCAACTCGTAAATTTGTCTGACGCGCATATTAAAACCATCCCTATGGATGATGAACTGGCCGATGCCGTCACACTGGCCCGCAGAATAAACCGTAAGAAAGATGGCTTTCGCCGCCAGTTACAGTTTATTGGTAAGTTAATGCGCAGTCGCGATTTAACACCTATTGAAGAAGCCCTGGCCAAGTTGCAACACCAGCACCAGGCGCAAAATGCGCGCTTCCATCAATTAGAAAAAACCCGCGATGCAATTGCCGACCGGGGCGACGATGCCATCCAGGAGGTCCTCGATGAGCACCCGAGCCTGGAGCGCCAAAAACTCCGGCAGTTCCATCGCTCTATCGCTAAGGAACGCAGTAAAAATGCGCCACCGAAAGCCTATCGCGAGTTATTTCAATATCTTAAAGAACATATGCTGGACCAGGATTAACTGGTCCCGCCAACGGTCAGCTCGTCTATTTTCAAGGTGGGCTGACCCACGCCTACCGGCACGCTCTGGCCATCCTTACCGCATACCCCAACGCCACGATCCAACGCCACATCGTTGCCAATCATGGAGATCTTCTGCATGACTTCCGGGCCATTGCCAATCAGCGTAGCGCCTTTCACTGGCGCGGTAATTTTACCGTTTTCAATTAAATAGGCCTCGGCACTGGAGAACACAAACTTACCGGAAGTAATATCCACCTGCCCGCCGGCAAAATTAGGCGCATAAATGCCTTTATCAATCGAACTGATAATTTCATCCGGCGTGTACTGGCCACCCAGCATGTAAGTGTTGGTCATCCGTGGCATCGGTAGATGGGCGTAGGACTCGCGGCGACCATTCCCGGTAGGTTTAACCCCCATCAGGCGGGCATTCATTTTGTCCTGCATGTAGCCGGTAAGAACCCCGTCTTCTATCAGCACGTTATGCGCTGTTGGTGTGCCTTCATCATCAACCGTTAACGAGCCACGGCGGTTATCCAGGGTACCGTCATCTACCACTGTAACACCTTTAGCGGCCACCTGCTGGCCCATGCGGCCGGCAAAGGTAGAAGCGCCCTTGCGGTTAAAATCGCCCTCAAGGCCATGACCAACCGCTTCGTGCAACAAGACACCCGGCCAGCCACTGCCAAGCACTACGGGCATCAGGCCAGCTGGTGAGGCGATTGCCTGCATATTCACTCGGGCCATATGTAGTGCATCATCGGCAATTTGTTCGTAAAACGGGCGGCCATCTTCCTGGCGGGTAAAGAATGCATAGGTGTGTCGGCCACCGGCACCGGCACTACCGCGTTCACGGCGGTCACCATTTTCCATCAGCACTGAGCAGTTAAGACGCACCAAAGGGCGAATATCAGTAGCCAGCGTACCATCGCTGCCAGCCACCAGCACCTCTTCATACACGCCGCTGAGTGACACTACTACCTGATTAATACTGCTGTCCTGTTTGCGGATATAGCCGTCTACGGCTTTCAGCAAGGCAATTTTTTCCGCCTCAGCCATGGCCAGGATAGGGTTATCAGCCGCGTACCGTGGCGCCGGCGTGATATCGCTTAAGGTACCAACATTGACCTGGCCACCAGCAGGCGCAATGCTGCGGGCCGCGGTACACGCCTTGGTAATCGCTTCCACACTGATTTCGTCAGAGTACGCAAAGCCGGTCTTCTCGCCACTTACAGCGCGCACGCCTACACCACGTTCCAGATTGAAGCTGCCTTCTTTAATAATGCCGTCTTCCATTACCCAGCTTTCATGTTGGCTGGATTGGAAATACAGGTCGGCGTAATCGGTTTGATGAGAATGAATCGAAGCAAGTGCGGTATCCAGCGATTGTCGGGATAACCCTGAATCAGCCAGCAAATTAGTTTCAACTTGATTTATCAAAGTGACTCCTGAAACGATTGTGTTGAGCCAATGGCATGGCTTGTCGGTATTTATTGATGTCCGTCAGAGACACGGTATGCTGCACAATGCCTGTTGCGGTATCCCGCTCTGCCAGCAAATCTCCCCAGGGCGAATATATCACGCTGTGGCCGTAGGTTTCACGGCCATTTTCATGGGTGCCGGTTTGATTGGCGGCCACTACGAAACATTGCTTTTCAATCGCTCTGGCACGCAATAGCGTATGCCAGTGGGCAGCACCGGTAACCTGAGTAAATGCAGCGGGTAACACCAGTACATCAATATCGCCCATGGCGTCGAACAAGCCGGGAAAGCGCACATCATAACACACTGCAACGCCGATTCGCCCATGCGGAGTATCAATCACTACTACCCGCTCACCCGCCTGCGTGTACTTTGATTCTTTATAGGCTTTGGTGTTATCGGCCACGGCGGCATCAAATAAATGGATCTTCTGATAGCAGTCGAGCGTCTTACCATCCGGACCAAACACAAAGCAGGAAGCGGTAAATTTCTGCGCGTCGTCACAAGTTGCCGGAATCGTCCCGGCCACCAGGTAACATTCGAATCGGGCCGCAATCTTAGCCAGTCGGGCTTGTATGGCCCCTTCACCGGGTGACTCGGCGATAGTCAGTAAAAAACCGTCACGGGTACCAAAACAGGCAAAACATTCGGGGAGCACTACCACAGTATGGGCGGGTAATGCGGCTTCTGCCAGTTGGGCTTCAACAAAATCCAGATTCGCATCAACATCCGGACCGGATGTCATTTGCAGGGCGGCTAGATTAACTGTCTGCATCTACAGGCTCCTTTGACTCTGCGGGTTCTACCGGCTCATTATCGATACCTTCGGACGGCGCTGGCTGACGTTGCGCCGGCAGCTCTATGTCGGTGCTATCGCGGCCGACTTCTTCCAGTTCCGGGTTATCGATGGTGCCGGTAATGTGATAATTCACATTAGAGATCACCTTGGCTGAGGTCAATACCTGATCCAGTGCCAGTGCCGCCAGTGCCGTTGGCGGATTCACCATAAAGTACACCAGGAAAGGCAGGTTGCCGGTCACGTTGGGCGCAAAGCTAACGTTGTAATTCAGTGTCTTATTGGCCAGATCGGTATAGCCCTTGATTTCAATCTCGCCGGCGCCACCGTCGATTACGGTGTCGGTTGTATTTGCTACCCCGTTAACAATCTCCAGGCTACCCTTGATATCATCATAGAAAAAGCCCTGGGCAAATACATCACGAAAATCGAGGCTAAGTTTTCTGACCAGTGAGTTAAGGCTGAACAGAGTAAATATACGTGAGCCTTTATCGCTCACCTGGGTAAGGTAGCCATCGGTGAGTTCGGTTTGCACGCTACCGTTTAACGATTCCATGGCAAAATTAAACGGCGAGTTATCCCAGTTAAGCACAAAATCAATGCTCGCCTTAGAGTCCTTTATGCCGGAGTTAACGCCTAACTCTGACAACATACCGCCTATATTGTGACTGTTAATGTCGCCTTCAAAGTGGGTTACTGAAGTATTATCGCCAGTAGTTAACCAACTGCCGGACGCCCGCAACTCACCGAAATCGTTGGTCGCATCAAAGCGATTGATCACCATGCCGTTGTCGGTGCGGGTAACCTCTAAGTCCACCGTGCCGAAGTCTCTGTCGAGCAGGTTACAGGCATCACAATGAAAACGAATAGGCGGCAGCGCATCTGGCTGGTAATCGTATTCTACCTTTTCCTGTTCACTGTCATCGGTTTGCCACTCGGCAAGACGGATAAAATCAGCGTCAATTTCGATGCCCTGCTCGAGCCACGCATCAAACAATTTTACTTCGGCTTTAGCCTGGGAGGAGAGCACGTTAAGCGACCAGTTATTACTCTGCTGGCGCGCCGAAATGGTTACATCAGTAAGCGTCTGGCCAGCCACAATCAGGTTTTCCGCTTCGACGAATATTCTTTGGGGTACAGAGAAGTAGCCCGGCTGCTGCGTGGCCGTCGCGGTTTGGCCTGGATCTGACGACAGCCCGCCAATCAGTAAATCAATAACATGATACCAGCGGGCGACATCGACTTCCGGCATGGCCGCAGAAATACTAAAGCCGGTGCCAAGCCCTACAATATCGCTGTTGCCCAGGGCCAGGTGAGCACCGGCAAACTGCTTGGTATCATGGGGCAGCACGCCGGAGAAATTAATATCATTACCCACACTCAGGGTAATGTCTGACGCATCCTGATCGCCATCCACTAACACCATGAGCTCTTTCACCGTCATTGCATCTTTATAAAACGGCGCAGGTAAACGCGATTCAACGCCAGCCAGCTCACTGGTCATACTGGCATTATACTGAAAGCCATCCTTGCCCAGCGATACCGACACATCAGTTCGCCACTGCGCATCGCCGCGAAGGTAATCGGCAAATGCCGGATTAATCTTTTCGATTAACGGCTGCGCGGCCCAGTTTCCGCCTAGTTCAATATCCAGTAAATACTCGTCACTCAGTTGATTTCCGGCCAGCTCTACCGCCACCGGCTGGCCAAATAGCGAAGCCGTCAAACCGCTAATCGAAATATTGGCGTTAGAAAAGCCCACTGCACCGCTGGCCTGGTCAAACTCGAGGTCCAGGCTGTTAACCTTAACCTGGTTACCGTCAAGCCGGGCTATGCCTGTGGCTTGCACATTCTTGCCGTTCAGGGGAATTTCCAGCTTCACCTCACTGGCAACCGGCCCGTTAACCACCACATCCTGTGTAAGAATTTTACCCAGTGAATCTTTCAAACCCGAATTACGCATCAGTGCGGCTACCTGCTCGCCGGAACCTTGCCCTTTCGCGTCAATGGTCAGCACTGAGGAGCCACTAAGGCGTGGAATACGGGCGTACAGGTCTGACAGTTGGATGTCCATTAACTGACTGGCGGGACTGGTCATGGTTAATGATTCATTTTCAAACATCAGCCGCATATTAAGATCTGCCAGCGCTGGCCAGTCCGGCGCAAAAGTAAATCCGGCATCAACAACGTCTACCCGGGCCTGAAACACGCCCTGCCCGTCGGCAAAGGGAAATTGTGCCGGGTTACCAAACCACAATACGCTGGCATTCTGTACCTGACCACCGTCGCTGAAAGCCCGTTGTAGGTAATTAACCGTTCCCTCCCCCATGTAGGCGGCCGGAAAGAATCCCGGCACGTCTGTTAACGCCATGCGTTCAATGTCCATGGCGGCACTCAGCACTCCACTGCCAAACTGATAGCGAATATCCTGGGTAAAGCTCAACAGCTCACTCTCTATTTGCATGTTTTGCAGGCTAAGCACCCAATCGCCCTCAGATTCCGGGTAAAGATAGGCGCGCCCACGGATTTTATCGAGGGTCAGATTCTGCGGTAGCAGGTTATTAATGCTGAGCTCTGAGTTACTGGCTTCCAGCTCGAGTACGCCTTGATCATGGTGCCAGAAAAACTCTCCATCAATGGCACTGAGTCCCGGCACCTTGCCGCTCTGATTCCAGTGCATATCAAATATCTTCGCCGCAACAGAAAGGGCTTTTTGCTGCCATTGCAACTGTAAGGTAGCCAGTTCGGCAGTTGGGTTAAGCCGTTTAACCAGTTGCCCACTGTTCCCTTCAGTGAACAGCGGTGCCAGGGCCATGATGGGGGCCAGCGAAATTGGCTTAACCGTATTGATGGTTAAATCTCCGTCGCCGTTCAGGCGCCCGACCAGATCGGTGACCAGGGTATTGTTGTCGGCTTGCAGAATTAACTGATCGACCCTGACTGACCAGCCATCCGCCGATGGTAGTGCCTGGATACTGCCGCCAAGGATTTGCGATTGCAGGATATTATTATCCCCGGCGAGTCGCCAGGCGATATCACTGTCGTTAAACTCCACCTGGACGGCATCGATACGATTATTCTGCAGACTCGCCCAGACCTCAAAATTGCCGCGACTACGCTCTACCGGAGAGCGCGTAGGTAACAGAGCGCTGATCCACGGTGAAATATCCAAAGACTCCCCTTTTACATAAAGGGTACCAGACAGGTCTGATTTACCGCCGTACAAGTCGAGTACAAAAGCGGCCGAGTTATTGGCGATATCCTGTACCCGGATCTCGCCCCGCCCCTGGTGGCGGCTGTCACGGTTAACCCAGTACAGCTGGGATAATTCAATAACCTCTTCTTCGGCCGGGGTGACCAGCGTCACCTCACCATGTAATAGCGAGAAACTTTGTAACTGGTCGAGAAACAGGCTGCGTAGCGCTTCCACAATGGGGAAATCCCCTTCACTGCCCTTTTCCATCCGCTGGGTATCCACCCGGGCGTGCAGACCAACCAAATCGAAACGCTTGGAGGAAAGCTCCCGCTGTTGCAGGGATTGCCAGAAGTCCACTTCCACATAAACCTGCTCAAGTTTGAGTTCTACCGGTGACAGATCGTTTTGCTGAAACTCAACGCCATTGAGCACTATGCTCGGGCCAGTACCTTGCCAGGCCGCTGACAGGCTGTCGATAGTCAGCTGAATGCCGTACTGGGCACTCAGGTAATCTTCAATAAGTTGTTTTTCTTCGTCAAGATAAGGCAGGGTGTAGCGCAGAGCGCTAAGTAAAACAGCAAACAGTACCAGTACAATGGCGCAGAACAGCCAGAGTTTTTTAACGATGTAAGCGGCAACGGAGAGGGGTCGGTTCACATCATTACCACATCATACTTATCCTGGTTGTATAAGGTTTCTGTTTGTACTTTTATTTGTTTCGAAACGAATACTTCCAGTTCGGCCAACATGTGAGATTCCTCTCCCAACAAATAATCGGCCACAGTGGGCGACGCGTAAACCACAAACATATCGGCATCGTAAGCACGGTTTACCCTGACTATTTCACGCATGATCTCAAAGCATATGGTTTCAATGGTTTTAACCGTGCCGCGTCCTTTGCAAACCGGACAATCACCACACAAAATATGTTCGAGGCTTTCTCGCGTGCGCTTGCGGGTCATTTCCACCAGCCCCAGTGATGTAAAGCCATGAATGTTGATTTTAGCCCGATCTTTACTGGTAGCGGCTTCCAGGCTGTTGAGTACCCGGCGTTTGTGGTCGTTATTGGTCATATCGATAAAGTCGATAAGGATCATACCACCCAGGTTGCGCAGCCGTAGCTGACGGGCAATGGCCAGTGTTGCTTCGATATTGGTATTAAAAATAGTTTCTTCGAGATTACGATGACCAACAAACGCGCCGGTATTAATGTCGATGGTAGTCATGGCTTCGGTTTGGTCGATAATCAGATAACCACCGGACTTAAGATCCACGCGACGCTCCAGCGCCCGCTGCATCTCGTTTTCAACATCGTAGAGGTCAAAAATGGGCCGATCGCCGGGGTAATACTCCAGCTTTGAATGCATCTCCGGCACGTATTCCTTGGTGAACTGTCCCAGTTCATGGTGAGACAGATTGGAGTCGATTCGGATGCGATCCAGTTCGGTGCCGACAAAATCCCGCAGTACCCGGCGGGCCAGAGGTAAATCTTCGTACAATACATGGGAGCGGCGCTTTTTCATGCGCTGCTGAATTTTGCTCCATAAGCGGCGCAAAAAGGCGGCATCGGCTTTTAGTTCCGGCTGGCTAACACCTTCAGCAGCAGTGCGCAGAATAAACCCGCCTTCCTCATCACAAAACTCGGCCACCAGCTCTTTTAAGCGTTCGCGCTCGGTTTCATCTTCAATCCGCTGAGATACCCCGACATGAGTTACGCTGGGCATAAACACCAGATAACGGGATGGAATCGTGATGTCAGTAGTCAACCGGGCGCCTTTGGTGCCAATGGGATCTTTCACTACCTGTACTACAATATCCTGACCGTCGCGAACCAGGTCACGGATATCATGTTTTTCAATATGACTGGTTGAGACTTCGCCTACGACTTCGTTATGAATAACGATGTCAGAGGCGTGCAAAAAAGCCGCTTTGTCCAGCCCGATGTCCACAAAGGCTGCCTGCATTCCGGGTAACACCCGACTCACTTTACCGCGGTAAATATTACCCACCAAGCCACGCTTGGTGTGACGTTCCACATGGACTTCCTGCAGAATACCATTTTCTATCAGCGCAACACGTGACTCTGACGGTGTAACGTTAATCAGTAGTTCTGCACTCATTCAATCACTCCAAACTCTTGCAGTAGTTGTACGGTTTCATACAACGGTAATCCCACTACGGCGCTGTAACTGCCTTCAATCGATTTTATAAATTGACCGGCAATTCCCTGAATACCGTAAGCCCCGGCTTTGTCTGCGGGTTCTCCGGTTGTCCAGTAACGGGCAATTTGTGTTGCCGATAAAGGCCCAAAATGCACCCGGGTTGTCACGCATATGGTTTTTTGCCTGGTGTCGTCAAGCAGGCTGACTGCCGTCATCACCTGATGTGTGCGGTCGCTTAATGCGCCTAGCATAGCCGCCGCATCAGCAAAATCGGCAGGCTTCCCTAATGCCTGATCATCCAGCACCACAACGGTGTCAGAAGCCAGCACTACGCAGCCATCAGTATCATTGTGCACCTGTGCAGCGGCCTTTGCTTTCTCGGCCGCCAATCGCTTTACCAGTGCTTCGGGTTGCTCACCGGCTAAAGGCGACTCATCCAAATCTGCAGGCCTGACACTAAATCTGACCCCAATCTGAGTTAATAGTTCGGCGCGGCGCGGGGATGCTGATGCCAGCACCAGTTTTCGAAGCTGACTCATGTGATCCTCAGTTGCCGTCTGACTTTACGTAGTAACCAGAAAATCCAGGGCCACAGTGCCATCGAGGTAAGCACCGGCCAGAGCTCCTCAAAGCGAAAGGTAACGTCGGTCAGTAAACGAAGTAACCAGAACAATAAAGAATGGTACAACGCCGATACCACGCCAATAATCACCGCTTGTTGCCACACCGAGTAATTACGCAGGCGCTGGTAATTAGCCGCTAACACATAAATGGAGATACTCAATGCAAAACTGTGTACTCCCATGGCGGTGCCAAGCAGAATGTCCAGTGCCAGACCGCTGGTAAAAGCTATCCCAACGTTAGCGCGGTGCGGTAAGGCCATCACCCAGTAAGACAGCACAATCAGTACCCAGTCCGGCCGGTATAAATCTACCTGTACCGGTACCGGAATAATCTGGAATACCATGGCAATCAGCAACGTGATAGCTATAGTGTAATGACGCACCTTAATCATCGTTTGCCTCCGGTGCCTGCTCGTCAGGCTCAGAGGAGGTTTGCGGCCACAGTAATAACAGGTATTTGAGGCGATTTAAGCGAGCCTGTGGCGCAATGGTTACCTGCGCGAAGGGGCGTGATTCATCACGAATCACCTGCGTCACTTCTGCCACCGGATAGCCTTCCGGAAACACCTCTCCCAGCCCGGAGGACACCAGTACGTCGCCTTCGCGGATATCGGCACTATGTGCCACGTGAGTAAGATACAGTTCATCGATAGCGCCACTGCCTGAGGCTATAAAGCGGCTGTTATTGCGGATTGAGCGCACCGGGATGGAATGGGTTACATCACTGATCAACAGCACACGACTGTTAGTGGTGCCTACCTCCATCACCTGACCCACAATACCTCGTTCATCCAGAATCGACTGGCCCAGGTAGACGCCGTCTATGGCGCCTTTGTTAATGACAATTTGCTGGCTGTAAGGGGTGTTATCCACCGCCATTAACTCTGCCACCATCTTACGCATATTCTGACGCACCGGCGCATCGAGCAAACGACGCAGCTCTTTGTTTTCCTGTTCAAGCGCCTCAAAGCGCTGCAGCTTCTCGTTTTGCAACAGCAGGCGATTGGTGAGCTGTTCGTTTTCTTCTATAAGAGCCTGTTGCGAAGTCAGGCGTTGGGCGCTGGCATTGAGCAGCTGCCCGGGCAAATTGGCAAGATACTGAACCGGGCTGACCAGGGAGTTCAAAAATACCCGGGTGGTCGAAAACGCGTCGAGCTTAAAATCGAGTACGATCAACATCACCGACATTGCCAAAGCTAATGCCAGCCGGATATTGAGTGAGGGACCACGGGTAAAAATTGTATCCATAATGCAAGAAGGCAACCTGAGAAGGTTGCCTTGTCTATTTACTCGTAGCTAAACAAATCCCCACCATGCATGTCTATCATGTCGAAGGCTTTGCCTCCGCCACGCGCCACACAGGTGAGCGGGTCGTCTGCAATAACCACCGGGATACCGGTCTCTTCCATCAGGAGTCGGTCGAGATCTTTAAGCAGTGCGCCACCACCGGTGAGCACCATGCCACGCTCCGAGATGTCAGAGGCTAATTCTGGTGGTGACTGTTCAAGCGCCACCATTACAGCCGATACGATACCGGTTAATGGCTCCTGCAATGCTTCCAGAATTTCATTTGAATTAAGAATAAAGCCGCGCGGTACCCCTTCGGCCAGGTTACGACCACGAACTTCAATTTCGCGAACTTCTTCACCCGGATAAGCAGCACCAATTTCATGCTTGATGCGTTCTGCCGTGGCTTCACCAATCAGTGAGCCAAAGTTACGACGGATATAGTTGATAATAGCTTCATCAAACTTATCACCACCAATACGTACGGAGGAGGAATAAACCACACCGTTAAGTGAAATAATCGCCACTTCGGTGGTACCACCACCGATATCAACCACCATTGAACCGGTTGCTTCGGATACTGGTAAGCCAGCGCCAATGGCCGCCGCCATTGGCTCATCAATCAGATACACTTCACGGGCACCGGCGCCCAGCGCCGATTCCTTGATTGCGCGACGCTCGACCTGGGTAGAACCACAGGGAACACACACCAGTACTCGAGGACTGGGGCGCAGGAAGTTATTGTCGTGCACTTGCTTAATGAAGTGCTGCAGCATTTTCTCGGTTACGTAGAAATCGGCGATAACACCATCTTTCATTGGCCGGATGGCACGAATGTTACCCGGTGTTCTGCCCAGCATGCGCTTAGCTTCTGCACCTACAGCGGCAACACTTTTAGGGCCGGCAGCACGTTCCTGGCGGATAGCAACAACGGAGGGTTCATTCAGCACGATGCCCTGATCTTTTACGTAGATCAATGTATTGGCTGTTCCGAGGTCGATGGACAGATCGTTAGAGAACATGCCTCGAAGTTTTTTAAACATGAAGTGGTATTTCCTGTAATAAGCACCTGTCACTGCGCCGTGAAGTGTGGGAATAAGGCGGCTGGACGTGATTTAACAACTATCCGCACACTTTAACAATGGGGGCTATTTTGAGCAAGTAAACTCCCTGACTAAACCGAAAAAAACCAGGCATTGCCCTGATTTGCCTGTCGCTTTGACCATGGAGCATGCACAGCGTTCAACTATTATACAGGCTTTAACCTGGTGGCAGGTATTTATGCCTGTACAAGGTTACGGTGTTGCCCTGCCACTCGGTGGTTTAGTAGCCTTCCCGAATGTGTATGGTACGGTCGTTACCGCGGTAAATGCCAAAGAAGGCCTCACCGCTTGGTTTGTCATCGGTGTCGATATCACCGTCGCCATCCCAGTCGATGTTGAGATACCCGGCCCAGTCGGCTCCCGTTGCTGCAGGCTCCAGGGTTATTCTCACCGCACCACGCAGTGCTACGCCGTTCTGCATAGCAGGCCCCAGATTAATCATAGAGTCCGGACTTTTACCCGCGGATAACACGCCGGTGCTGCTAATGCCAGGAAGGTGACTGGTAATATCCTGTTCATCGTTACCTTCGGAAGCGCTGGCAATCGACACCTGCCCGCTGCTCTGCGATAAACTTAATGCAGTACAACTGTCCTGCACGTTTATCATCCAGTTACCGCTATCATAGTATTCAGTGACCAGCGGGGCCCTCAGGGTTTCGGTTTCCGGGCCAAAGGTATTTTCAATGCGTAACCGGCCATAGCGAAGATCAGTGCCCTGAATTGAGCCAAAACTGAATGCCTCACAACTGCCCGGATAAGCCGTTTGGTAACACACCCCATCGGCATCGGTAAGGAATGGCGCGGCAAATGTCATTGCGGCATCAGCGGTGAATGGTGAGCCATTGCCTGAGCCTGCCGACGGAGTGGCAATTTTACTGTAGCTAACCTGAGTATTGAGCACGGTGATCTTACCCTCGCCGTCGTAATCAGTGTGGTCAGTAATCACTGGTATATCCCCCGCGTTCAGGATATTCAGTGCGCCGCTATAAGCTGAGTTATCAGCAAAACTGATGGCACTTAAACCGCTGCTATCCGGATTTAACTGCCACAGGCTGTCAGAATAATTGCGGGTCACCTGGCCCCTGGCATTATAGGCGGTTATTGATAACTCAGGTTCGCTGCCGGTAACAAAATCAAAGGGTTGGCCGATGTAAGTAAACTGACTGCTGCACTGGTCTTCAAATTGCGGGGTGGTGGAGGCGCTAACGTCAAAATACGCCGGGATGATCCGCCCCGGCCCCACCTGATTGGCGCTGATAATATTACCCAGATAGTCAGCATCCTGCACATCCCAGGTATAAGAACCCACCTCGCTCACATAAGCCTGGGCAAAGCTCCAGTTACCGCTATTAAAAGCGGCGATGCTTACATCAGACCAGGCCTGACTGGCAGCACTGGTCACCGATTGTGAGGCTGCCACAAACAACTGCGCCTCTGCCGCATTTACCGAAACCGGCGCAACCCTAAGCAGGCTCATCTGCATAGTACCAGGCTGATAACCGGGTAAAACACCATTGTTAGCCCCTCGGGCTGACATGGAAAGAGTAAACTCTGCGCCAGCGGTTTGCGGATAGGCCGCCGTAGCACCCAGCGAGATACTGGCTGGAATGCTGTCAAACTGCGCACTGCCTGAGTCGATGGTGACGCCATTTACACTGGCTGTGGCAGAAAGTGCAACCCGACCCGCGTCGGCGTACGAGAAGCCACTCAGGCTGGTTTCGCCATCGGCATCAAAGTTCAGCGTTACACTGGCGGTATTCTGGCCGGTACCCGAGCCACTTACGGGTACACCAGCTAACGGCACTGAACACTGATCCGGTGAATAACCGGTCCCGCCGTCGAGACAGTCATAGCTAAGCGAAACCGTCTGATTACCAGTGAGTAGCGCCTGACAAACGCCAGCGTTATCGCGCACTGCCCTGAGGCCAATGCGGCCCAGGTCGGCTTCGGCAATAATGTCTGGTAGTACTGAGGAATAAGGGGCTGCCGTATCGTAGAATTCAAAACCGGCATTCACAAAGTCGATATTACAGTCTGTTGTACATTCCGCGGGGGATTGCGGGGCGGAATCGGTATTCGCCGCGGTTACTGAAAGCGGGAAAGTGCCCGCTACAGATTGCTCTAAGGTAGTTGTTACAGAGCCGGAGAATGTTAGCGGCATCGACACCGACCAGTCACCATTGGGTAAATTCACACTTACCGGATCGGTCACCAGTTCCGAACAACTGGCATTGGCACAGGCCTTAATGGTAACCGTGGCCGCACTGCAAGTGAGCGTTTGATCGGGATGAGTGATTTCGTAGTGATGCACACTTACACAGTCTACCGTGCTGTTTAAATCCGCCCGGATAGCCTCACGGGACTGTTCGTAATCATACAGTCTGAAGTCGTCAATCTGTCCATTAGCCGAACTGGTCGTCATTTCGTACACGAAATAATTCGATGAGCTATCACCGATTTTTACCGACGAGACATTCGCCAGTGCCGAGCTGCTGAATGCCCAACTGCCGTACATGTACACCCGGCTGCCATTGACATACAAATTAACGTCTTCAGAGGCGACGTCCCAACTTAGTGCTATATGCACCCACTCATTAGCGGCATACCCCAGCGACTGCGACTTAACCTGCATGTCACCGTCGTAGTAATCTTCCATACCAAAAGCCAGCTCACCGTTATGGGTTAACGACATAAAGAAGTACTTGCCGGCACTGCCATCACTGGCTTCACTGCGACTGGCGTCAAACAGCATACGATAGCCGCCGCCCATCCAGGCACTGTCGCTACGATACCAGAACGAGACCGTTCCCCGTGGCCCGATAGTGTTCAGGTCCAGGTTGCTATCCACTTCGTCACGCTGGTTATAACTGTTATTGTAAGGCACATCCAACGCCCGGCATGAAATGTCGTTAGCCGGTAACTGAGGCGTTACCAGTCCCACCGGCGTACCATTATTCCCCTCAGCAGATGAATCGATTACTGAGCCAGCGCCATCCCACGAGGCTTCCTCAAACTGATAATGCAACTTAGCCACCGCCCCGGTACAGGAAATACAAGTGTAGTCAGATGCGGTGTAGAGCCCCTGCACATCTGCGGTGGACAGCTCACCATCGTAAATCCGTACATCATCAATGTCCCCTAACATATGATAGACAAGCTCATTACTGTAAGACGCATTATTGCTGGAATTGGAGGCACTGGCACCAAGAATGATAGGTTCGCGGTTATAGCGTAATGTAAGGCCATTAGCCGCATAGCTGCCAAGATAAACGCCATCCAGGTAAGCCCTGAGCCCAGCAGAACTCCACGTGTACACCAGGTGATACCAACGCTCACGCTCCTCAACTTCCGGTAGCGAATATACATTATAGGTCGTTGACTGGGTTTCATGTTTAAACAGAAAGCGGCCTTCCTGATTCACATAAATTGTAAGTTGTCCGCCATAATCGAGACCGGCTGAGTCCTTGGAGAATAGGGCCTGGAAAGACTCACCGTTACTATCCCGGTTGTGATCGAGATTAGCGACTTTAAACCAGAGGGAAATAGAACCACTGCTTAATTCGTAGCTGCTGTGGTGAGGGATATTAATATGGTCGTTATAGCCATCGAAACCGACCGCCTGACAAAAACGCCCGTAATTCTCGGCCCGGGCGCCATCGACTGCCTGACCATTGATGCCGCCGACTACATCAACTACCTCGCCGGACGACCCGTTCAGGCTACACACATCCATATTCCAGTGTGAAAGCAGCGTGGCATTTGAACTGCAACTGATACAGTTAGCTTCTGACTCAGCAAACAATAGCGCGACCTGCTCTTCCGACAACTGGGAGTTGTACAGGCGCACATCATCCATGCGGCCCTGATAAAAATCACCAATATCAGAGTAGGAAGAATTGTTAACATCGTGCCGATTGGTATTAGCCGCTATCACCGTGGTGCGATTGTTATTCTGCCAGCCTGAGGTGTAACTGCTGTTCGAGCCCACCAGCACTTTATCTACGTAGACCTGCATGCCAGCGGCACCCACACTGTAAACCACATGGTGCCACTGCCCCTCAGTGATCACCGGCGTAGAGTTTATCTGGTAGGTATTGTTGCCGGACTCCTGACTGACCTTAATTGCACCTGTGGATGTAACCCATATGGTGAACTGGCCACTGTAGTTATTGATACTGTCTTTCGACAGCAGCGCCATGCCACCCGCCTGGGTACGATCAAAATTTACGAAAGCCAGGTTATCGGTTTTCATCCAGAACGACACCGTACCAGCACTAACCTGGTAGCGACTATTATGTGGTAAGCGAATATGATCACCATCGCCCCTGAAATAAGCGGCCTGACATAGCTTACCATTGCTGTCGATACTCGGATCCTCAAAGGACTGGCCGTTGACTCCGGCAATGGCATCCACCACTTCGCCACTGGCGCCGGTTAAGGCGCAGGTATTCATTGTCCAGCGGGCGGTAGCCGTGGGCAGAAAAGCGGCCTGAGTACACAGGTTATCGGCGGCAAAGGTCGACACCCCATTCTGATCGTAAGTGACTTTAGCGCGGTCCTGCATAATCACATTTAACGCATTAACTGCACCGGTATGCTGCACATCGGTGTTATAGCTCGCCGACGCCACGGCATAAAAATAGCCTTTTACCTGAGAATACTGACCAAAAGTGATGTTCCCCTCGGAGTACATCAGCAGTTGGTCCGGATTACCGTTGGTATTAACCCGGTTACTGATATTGGTGGAAAAGTCCCGGGTATATATCACCACTTTGGCGCCATTGGCCACCTGGAGCTGGGCATTTTGACCAAGGTTAAGCCTTTCTATCCAGTACACCCCGCTTTGCAGCGTTAAAACGGCGTTAAAATTCACCGACAACGATTTAATTTTAAAGGTGTTATTGCTGGATACAGCGGTAAGACTCGACCCATTGCCGAGGGTAATGTTTCGATAGCTGCCGGCACTTAACGTAGCAGAGGTATTATCCTGAATATAACGGTCGGTGGTTGAAGGCGAATATTGGTAAGCAGAAATGGCCATTCCTGCTGCACTGCTACCGCTTAACTGACAGGCGACGGTATCACAGCTACTGCCGCCGCTGTTATCCACCATACTGGCAAAACTAATTTGCCCGTCACTGCCAACCAGCGAGGTTTGCGGCTGAAACTGAATGTAACCGGAAGAGGAATAGGACCCGGCCGGGTCGGGAAAAACACTGGAGCAGGTGGCAGCCGCCGCCAACATGGCAGGCAACCATAACAGTAGAATACAACAACGCAATACAGTCACTGCTTACCCTTTATTAACGTTCTTCGAACGCATCCAGCTCAAAGGTCCGGCTGGCCCAAATATCATTCGCCCGGCAGATACCGGTACTCTCAAAGCGATAGTAATTATAATCGACATTTTGTTTTACCACCTGAGTGGTAGTGCAGGTTGCCTGATAACTGCAGTTTTCCAGCCCATCGCCGGTGCTGAAGGCGGCATTACTGGTAATAGTAGTACTGCAATTTGCCACCGGACTATTTAATGGAAAAGCGGTGCTAAGTAATCGCTGTACGCCACTCTGAGCCGCCATTTTCGCTCTGGCGCCGAGCACCTCATACACCACCGACTGATTGGATGACGATAGCAGATTAACCATAGTGATGCCCAGAAAGGCGAGTATGATTATTATGAACAGCGTCATCACCAACATACTCCCGCGCTGGCGTTTGTCAGGGAATATTATCAATGTGGATCTCCTGCTGATAAGCAATCTGTTCATTATTGTCGATAAAGCGCAGGCGGATTTCGGCTATCGAATTACTCTGCAGACTGGTAGAAATAATCCGGAACGGGTCGTCCTCCTGCGGATTATTCACCGGATCAGCCGACAATACATTGGCCACATGCTCGGCGATAACCGGCAAACCGGGGAAAGCCCCTAACTGATTCACCAGTAGATCATTTTCATAGCGGATCAGGCGATTCTGATACACACAGTAACTCACGGCCCGGTCAATCAGATAAACCCGGGAAGCAGGCGATTCCTGCGCCAGTAACCCGGTTACCTCAAGCTGCACAATGTTATCACTGTCATCCAGTGTGGTGCAGTCGCCGTCACCATCATCGCTGCAACCGGACACGGTAACCCGGTGGCCATTATTGGCATCAAACACATCCTCACTGCGGGTAGGATACACTACTGCAAAATTATCGCCGCCGGGCAGTTCATAGGGCACATTGTTTATATCGTGCAGGGCAACCACGTCGATTTCGTAGGTGGCATCGCCGGCATCAGGCAAGTCGGTATACACCGTGGCCCAGTTAATCGGCACAAACTCCATGCAGTGATAACTGGTGTTACCGGTTATCCGAACGCTGTTAGGTAAGGCATTGCGCAGTTCCCGTTTAAGCCGTTCAATAGCAAAACGACTCTCGGAGAGGAGTTGCTCACGAGTACTGACATCAATATAGGTTTGCATGGAGCCGCGCACAAAACTGGCAATGCCAGCGCTCGCCACACCGAGGATGACAATAACGGTGACCAGTTCAATGAGGGTAAATCCGCGGTTGCGCCGGGTGGTGCTGATCATATGTTCCACCGGTAACTACTGAAGGTTATTGCTTCACCGCCGGGCGTAGTCACGGTGATGACTATCCGCTTTACATTGCCGATCACCGTGCCGCTGCCGCCGGCGTCGTCATTAACACCGTCTTCGTTATCATCATAGTAAACCTGAACCGCGACAGAGAAACCGGTATACAGGCTCTCACCATTGTACAGCACCGGCAGGCCCTGAGCCGACAAAATGGTCGCTCCGGATTCACTCAGGCCGTGATAATCATCGATATCATCGAACTGAGCGCGACTTTCCCCGGCATCGGGGCCAAGATTTCCCGAGGCCGTGCAGGGTATAGATTCATTGCAGCGCTCACTGGTGCTGCTGTTAGCCAGGTTGTTATCAAACGCCCGGGCATTAATTTCGCTCATCAGTGACTGCGCCAATTCGCTGGCCCGTACCTGCCAGATGGGTTCCACACTGAGGCGCGACTGCGGACCGATCAAACCAATGATCACCATCATAATGATGGAAAAGACAGTAATACCAATAATCAGTTCAACCAGGGTAAACCCTTTTACGGCTTTAGCAGGCATGGATGTAGCCCTCGCTTTCAATACAAACATCCACGCTGGACTCACCGGTGATAGTCACCCTGCATGGCGATCCTGTTCCGCAGTTAGCAGCATTGTTCAGCGGCCTGCCCAGGGCATCAAAACCAATATAACTGAAGTTTATCAGTGCGCCATCGGCACTGGATAAGCTCAGTCCTTCATCGCTAAGTTCGGTGCCCACGGTGGCCAGAAACGCCGGCGCATCACTGGCTATGCCGCTGCCGCACGTAGCACTGCCGTTACCGGGTGCATAATCGAGCGCTGGCGGTCCGTATGCGCTACTGGCGCCGTACTGAAAGTTGAGCCGAAAGCAAAACCCGTCGCGGGTATCCTGCATGGCTCTGATTTGCATATTACGAAGGGCGGACACGAGGCGGTCCTGATAGGCGTATTCAACATAGCCCTGGCGGCTTTGAAGTCGGGTGCCGGCCACAACGGCCAGCACGCCGATTAAGGTAATGACTGTGATTAACTCAACAAGACTAAAGCCATTTATTTTTAGCTTTTCTCGTTGCATAGGTGCAGTCTGTAAAAGCTTTAGCAACCTTCACTTTGAACAATTACTGTAGGAGCAGCTCCCTCAGTACTGGGTTCAGTGTAAATAACCTGACACTGTTGAGCAGCTGTAGCTGAATAGGCTGTACCACTTGGAGTGATCGCAACTGAGCCTGCAGCCGGTGAGTCGGCGGTTAAAAGCCAATCAGTTGAGGTTCCGGTGGTAGCGATATTTAGCTCTGCCCATGCCGTCAACGATGCAACTGTCATAGTGTCGGCATCCGGATAACCAAAGGTAGTAGTTACACTTTGACCGTTAATTGATACAGATGGCGTAGTCGCAGGTGAAGCGCTCGCATCGTATTCAGTCTTTTGCTGACCTGCAATGGCCGATTTGGCATAGACAAGCTGTGAACCACCTTGTAACGCAGCTTTCACGCCTTCGAGGGTTGATGTACGAGCATCGCCCTGGAAGTCAATAAAACGCGGTGCGGCTGTTACGGCTAAAATGCCCAGGATCACGATCACAATGATCAGTTCAATTAATGTAAAACCACGCTGTTGCATGTTAATTCCCCTCAAAACAAGTTTTTCTATTATTCACTATTTTTCAACTGAGTACAGCGATTACTGTACTAATTAGACGAATTGTTAGTATTGTTACTAAAGACTACCACCTGACCGATTCTGGGATCGTAGATAAATCCATCCCCAACGGTGTCATCGGTTGGTGCATTCTGTAAATTCCGCACTGATTTACTCAGATAATAAAAGCACAGGTCATTGCCGCCGGAGCCTGTACCATTACTGAAGTTAGTAAAATAACGGAAACTGTCAAACGGGCGGTTTGCCCAGTTAGATGTAATGGTTGGTGCGCTCTGCATGATGAGGTTAAAAATACTCTCACAATCCAGCGCTGACATGGCATCATCTTCGGTGCTGTTATCGTTGTTTACTTGTCCGGTGGGATAGCCGGTATTACGGTCGACACCCACAATAATACCGTCGATGGTGACAAACGACAGATTGGCGCCCTGATTATCCCGCGGCCGGGCCTCAAGTTCCCACTCCGCTCTGACCAGGCCAACACCGGTCGCGAACCCACCGGAAACCGCCTCGATAGTGGCATCTTCGGCCTGTTCGGTAACATCCAGGAAACGCGGAATAGCCACTGCCGCCAGTAATCCCAGTAAGACCACTACAATAGTGAGCTCAATGAGGGTAAAACCTTTTACACCCGCGATCGGCTTAGCCGCGTTGTGACGTTTACAATTTGTCATAGATAACTCCTGAACTCCCAATTTATTCACGAACTAGTCATTCCCTGATTGTTGAACAATACCCGTATAAATACTGTAGTCGAAATAGGGCCCGGTACTCACCCGGTAGCGACACCGTGCATTTGGCGTTTGCGCCCCTTCGTTATCACTGGCGTAGTAATCACCGAGCACCCGAAATCCCTCAACCCGGGTTGAAGTATTCAGTAACTGCTCCCAGAGCTGTAAACAACTCTCTGAACTCGGCTCGACTTTCGGCCAGCCAAAGTGGGCCATTCTGACCGGCCGGCGACCGACTTCCTTACCTTCGTTGTCGTAGTGCACCAGCATGATCATTTCCGGGCGACCTTCTGCCTGCCACTGCCAGTGGGCATTGGTTGCACTGGTCGCAAACTGCCGGGCATAGCCCTGCATAATTTCCGCTTCCAAATCCGGCTCACTGTCGTACAAATAAACAATCGCGGTAGCCATCAATATGGTAAACACAACAATGACCGCCAGGTTAACCAGCACCCGGTTAAGGTTATGTTCGGCAACGTCTTTTGATTTCAAGCTTATTGCCCCTTAATTGCGCTCATCATGTCCCACATCGGGGTAAAGATACCCAGTGCCAGCACCAGTACCATACCGGCCACAATGCCAATCAATACCGGCTCTATCTTGGCCGTCAGGCTATTGAGGTCATAGTCGACTTCACGTTCGTAAAAATCGGCCACCTCAGCTAACAGTTCATCTACCCGACCGGTTTCCTCACCCACATTGACCATTTGCAGCACCATGGGGGTAAACAGGCCACTTGCCTGGGTAACCCGCGACAGGTTTTCGCCCTTTTCAATACTCTGACGCATATCAATTATTTTGGTTTCCATGAAACGGTTGCCCACCGCTTCAGCCACCAGATTTAGCGCTGTGGTTAACGGTAAACCAGCTTGCAGCATCATCGAGAAACTGCGACAGAACCGGGCGAGCAGCGATCGCTCTATGACCTTGCCGATAATCGGCAATTTAAGTTTCTTGCGGCTCCAGGTCAGGTTTCCATCCGGCGTTTGTAAGTAGTTACGTACACCAAGAACTATAGCGATTAAGGCACCAATCAATATGTACCACTGATTTATAAAAAAGTCAGACATGCCTAACAGGAAGCGGGTCATCACCGGTAATTCGGCGCCGAACTTATTAAACATATCGGCGAATTTCGGGATAACAAAAATGTTCATAATGATGAGCGCCGCCACCAGTGCGAACACTACAAAAATCGGGTAGCGGGTTGCCGCTTTAATCTGGCGGCGGGTTTCCTGCTCACGCTCAAGGTAACCGGCTAACTGCAAAAATGCCTCATCCAATCGACCGGTATTCTCACCCACGTGTACCACGCTAACGTATAATCTATCAAAGATTTCGCTGTGCTGGTGCATGGCCGAAGACAGCGTGCGCCCTCTTTCCAGCAGGCTGATGATATCGGTCAGAGCTATTTTCAGGCGCAACGACGATGACGATTCGGCCAGACTGCTTACCGCTCGCAGAATCGGAATACCGGCATGCGACAGGGAGTACATCTGACGAGACAAAATCACCAGCTCATCAAGACTCACTTTAGGGGTAAGAAAATTAACCTTTACCTCGCTCTGTGTCGCCCCGCCTTCTACCGGATTAATAGAAATCGGTGTAATACTGCGCGCCAGCAACATTTTAGCCGCTGCGTTAGCGTCAAGCGCATCAAGCATGCCGCTTTTCATTTCGCCACCAGGCTCACGGCCGGTATAGCTGAACCTAGGCATCCGGTAAGTCCTCCAGACTCAGGCCGCCTGTATTGCCATTATTGCCAGAATCGCTCTTTGCGGGTTGCTCATCCTGCTCTTCGCGTTGTGGGAGCTCGGCAACCATTTCCACCAGCTTCAGTACCTCTTCTACCGTTGTCTGACCCATTTTGGCATAGGTCAGCGCAACGTGAGACAGCGGCTTATAACCCGGACTGCGTAAGGCATGCTCACCAAAGGCAACAGTGTCGCCGGCTTTTAATGCATTCATCATCGGATCGGTCAGTTCGAGTAGTTCAAACACGCCCATCCGGCCGCGATAGCCGGTATGGTTACACTTCTGACATCCCTTGCCTCGTTTAAACGTAACGTTATCCAGGTTGTTATCAATGTGCCCGAGCCAGAACAATTCATCGTGTGAAGGTTGATGCTCTACTTCGCAATTATCGCAAATCCGGCGCACCAGACGCTGGGCAATGATGCCTCGCAGTGAACTGGCAACCAGGTAGCCTGCCGCCCCCATATCGAGCAAACGAATAGCACTGGATACGGCATCGTTAGTGTGCAGCGTGGATAATACCAGGTGACCGGTTAACGCGCCGCGTAAACCAATTTCCACGGTTTCCTGATCCCGCATCTCACCCACCATGATGATATCCGGGTCCTGACGCAACGTGGTGCGCAGTACGCTTGAGAAGTTAAGGCCGATTCGGCTGTTTACCTGTACCTGATTAATGCGTGGTAAACGATATTCCACCGGGTCTTCAACGGTAATAATCTTGCGCTGCGGCTGGTTTAATTCACTTAGGGCACCATACAGTGTGGTGGTTTTACCTGAACCGGTCGGCCCGGTTACCAGGATCATGCCGTGTGGCCGTTTTAGTAACACCCTTAAGCGGTCGAGCAACGGCCTGGGCATGCCGGTTTCATCCAGGGTTAATACCCCGGCTGACTGATCCAGCAAACGCATAACCACCGCTTCACCGGTTTGTACCGGCATGGTTGATAAACGCACATCTACCCGATGACCTTTTACGCGGACCTGGGTACGGCCATCCTGCGGCAGACGCTTTTCTGAAATATCCAGACCCGCCATGAGTTTAAGGCGTAATACCAGCGCTGCGGCAATGTTATTTTCCGGGATAACCGTTTCCTGCAATACCCCATCAACCCTCTGCCGGATGCGTAATTGCTGCTCGTCTGGCTCGATGTGGATATCCGAGGCCTTGGCCTGTACCGCATCCTCAAAGATCGACTGCAGTAAGCGGGCAACGGCGGTATCCTGCTCATCTTCGAGCCCGGCGGTAAGCTCAAATTCCTGCTCATCGCGGTACTCATTGGCCAACTGTTGGGCAAAAGAGGCTATTTCATCGGTGCGCCGGTAGAAACTGTCGTAAGCACCAAACAATTGCTGTTCACTTACTACGGCCACTTCAATGGGTTTGGGCAGGATCTCGCCAAGGTTATCCACGGCGGTGAGGTCGGCCGGATCGCTCATTCCCACCAGTAATTTATCGCCACGGTCTTCCAGCACCAGCGCCCGATAACGACGGGCCTGTACTTCCGGCAGCAGTTTGACCGCAGCCGGGTTGACATTAAAGTGATCAATGTCGATCAGCGGCACATTTAAGTGGGTGGAGAGCAGTTCCAGCAACTGCTTTTCGGTAACCAGTTCCATGGCTATTAAAGTGGCGCCGAGCTTGCGGCCGGTCTGACGTTGCTCAGCCAGCGCCGACATCAGCTGTGGCTCGTCTATCAGCCCTTGCTGAACCAGCAGATCACCCAGTCTGACTTTTACACCACTCATGATGAAACTCCCGTCAGATTACCTAAGCGCTGGCGAATAAATTGTTCGATGCTGTCCTCAAGCTGCCTTAGTGACAACGCTTCCCGATAACTACTCAGCGCGAGGGCTGTATAACCCTGTTTGTCGGCGACCACCGCCTGACCGAGCCACCACTTAGCAGTCTGACTATCAAGCACTACCAGTTGTGCGTAGTCTTGCAGCGCGTCATCCAGCAGGCCGAGCTTTTGCGCCAGCGATGCCCGGTAGCCTAACAGTTCTATGGATGGCTGGACGTAGTCATTAACGTCCTGCAGCGTGTAATACGCCAGCCGGGTTTCGTTTTGCTGCACCAGCAAGCGCGCATACATCAGTCTGACACTGCTGTCGGCGGGCATATCCGCCACGGTTTGTTGCAGTAACTGCTGGGCGTCGGTTGTGCGGCCTGCACTAAAATACAGAGCGGCCAGCCGTTTACGGGCCGCCACGTTATCAGGTTGCTGGCGGATCAGCGTACGTAACAACTGAACAGCCATCGGCGTATCGTTCTGACTCAAAGCCTGACGGATTTGCGCTTTAAGGGCTTCATCCGGGTTCGCAGCACTGGGCTTAATCATCGGTTCAGCTGGCGCTTTATCAGGCTCTGGCATTGCTGTCGTGGAAGATTCTGATTCAGTTGCAATGCCGACCGAATGTGCAGCCACTCTCTCGAGTGCACTGGGTTGACGATCACCGACAGTGGACTCAGTACGCGCAGGTTGCGCGTTAATATCGACCGGCCCATCCATTACGCCCATGGTATTTTGCGGCTTTGTGGATGGTGAAGCTGTGAACTTTCTGGGTTCTTCCGGCTCCGCCGTTTGTGTTTCGGGCTCTTCAGGCGCGATTGACCCGGCGGCCACCGCATCAGGTATAATCTGATTAATCGGCCCTACTGAGGGACTTTGTGGCAGGTTATCCTCAGTGGCAGCGGGCCAGAAATAAACGGCGCCAATGGCCACTACGCCAAGTAGCAGAATGATGGCAATGCGCAGCACTGAGGACGACTTTTTAGCCGGCGGCTGATAGTTAGCCGGCGTAGCCTCACTGGCTTCCCGGTTCTCTAAGTCTCTCAGCATTTTATTGACTACACTCACAGTGTCGCCCTCATGTTCCATATCCCTGCAATCATCGCAATCACTACTACTGTGGTCGCTAACAGCAACCATTTACTTTGTGGGCTAAACCACCACTTACTGCTCACCGTTTGCGCCGCTTCTGTATCGGCAGACGCTGCCGCAATGTGCTCTGGCTCAACCGCCGACTTGCCTTCGCCATAGGCCAGCATTAACGCTTTATGTGCCAACACATTCACCACCCGGGGCGTACCAGCACTGGCGCGGTAGAGTAGCTCGCAGCACTGACGGTTAAATAAATCGGTGCCATGATAACCAGCCACATTGACCCGGTGCCGGACATACTGATACACCTGATCGGGATCCATTAGCGCCAGGCTGTAACTAAAGGTAATTCGCTGCCGTAACTGCCGTAACTCCGGTAGAGCCAGCTTTTCGTCCAGCTCCGGCTGCCCGAATAACACGACCTGCAGTAATTTACGAGACTCTGTCTCCAGATTGGTCATTAGCCGCAACGCTTCAATACTCTCTGTGGGCAACGCCTGAGCTTCATCAATAATCAGCACCGCACTTTTCTGCTGCTGATGAATAGCAATCAAACGTTCCTGAATTTTTTGAGTAAACTCCTGCTGATCGCAGTCGCTGCCCAACTCCACTCCTAACTCATTGGCCACCGCACGCCGTAACTCGGTGGGGGACAGCATCGGGTTCGGTACGTACGCGGCCACAAAGTAATCCGGTAACTCATTAAGTAACTTTCGGCAAATCAGCGTTTTACCAGTACCTACTTCACCGGTCACCTTAATAAAACCTTCGCCAGTTTTCAGCGCGGTCAGCAATACCTGCATGGCCTCATTGTGGCTTGGCAAACCGAAAAAATAGCTGGTATTCGGGGTCAGCGTAAAAGGCAGTTCACGGATACCAAAATGATACAGGTACATGATTACTCTACGTACAACCAGTCGGCCATTTTTTCACGGCTTAATTCAATTTGTTCTGCCCAGGTCCCACTGCCGATAACGGTGGGTTTAAGCAGGATAATCAGCTCTTTCTTGGTCTCACGCTGGCTTTTGTTAGTAAACAATTCGCCCAGTAGCGGTATATCACCAAGCAACGGCGTTTTTGATTCTGAGTCGGTCAGGCTGGTTTGCATCAGACCACCAATCACCACTATTTCGCCCGAAGCCGCTTTAATGATGGTATCAGACTCACGTATAGTACTTTGCGCCAGCGGCAGGACAATTTGTTCCTGGTTAAGGCTGACCACTTTTTCCTGCTCCTGGGTTTCAATAACGGAAGGATGAACGTGCAGCAATACCGAGCCGCTTTCATCTATTTGCGGCGTGACATCCAGCGCTATCCCGGAGAAAAACGGGGTTAGTTCGATATTAGGCACCACCGATGTGGTGGTGGAAGTAATGGTATTCTGACTCGACACATCCGTTACGAAATACTCGTCATCACCAACTTTAATCACCGCTTTCTGATTATTAATGGCGGTTACTCTGGGGCTGGACAAGACCTGCACGTTGCCCTGAGTGGACAGCAGCGAGATAACCCCGGAAAAATCCTGGTTTAGGAACGATAAACTGGTGACGCCGCCCAGTGAGGCCGAAATTCCATTGCCAATGCTGGCTGCAGTATTACTGAAGGTAAAATCGGTACTGCCAACATTCGCTACTACCTCAGACCAGTTAATCCCCTGTTGGTAACCGTCATCCAGCGCCACCTCGAGAATTCTGGCCTCAAGAATAACCTGGCGTTGCAGACTCGCTTCAGAGACCTTGAGGAAACGTTTTATGTCACGGATTTCATCCGGCATAGCACGAATGGTGACCAGGCCGGCCTGCGGCGTAACAAATACTGCCCGGCCCCCCTCAGTACCAACCATTGATTCCAGTGACGCTTTCAAATCGGTCCAGAAATCGGTCTCTGTTCGGGTTGAAATAGAAGTGCCATTAATGTTGTTACCAAACTGGTTACCCAGATTGTTACTGTTCGCTGAGTTACCACTGAAATTATTAAAGTTGCTGTTGGAATTACCGCTACCATTATTATCGGCCTGGGAAACGCCGCCAGAGATGATGCTGGTTTGTGTCGAGCCGTCCCGCTTCATCAGCAGGTAATTTACCGCCAGTGTTTCGGTGCGCATGCCGGCGGGCAGGACTCTGAATACATTACTCTTGCGACTGATATCAAAGCCGTAAAGGTCACCCAACAGCTCCATCACCTGCTCCATGGTAACCTGTTTCAGGCTCAGTGAAATTTCACCACTGACGTCGGGATGAATGGCCACGCTGTAGGGCGTATCTGCCACCAGCCCGGTAAAAAAGGCTTTTACGCCAACGCCGTCGGCTTCAATGTCGTATTTTTCCGGGCCGAATAACGAGTGGCGCTCACCGGTGGTTGCCACATCGCCAAGTAAATTAGTCACACTGTCCGGCACATCCTGCAAAGAATCAGGTGATGCCTTGGCCTTTTTCTGTGCAGCCTGTTCATGAGCTATTTGTTCAGCCAGTTGCTGTTTGAGTGACTTTTCCACCACGGATTCTTCGGGAATCGACTGACAGCCCGTCAGTGCCATAGCCAGAGCGATGTATATCAAACGTTTATTCATGCTACCCATTCTAATAATTCTCTGCTGCATTGGTTTTCACGTTGCCCCGTTGGCTGACCCATAAAGTCATTGTTTGCCAAACCCCGTTCTCATTACGCGCAATCAACACGCTGCGTGGATTAATTTCCTTGATTACTGCGCCCTGAATTGTTTGTCCTTGTTTAACCGTTTTACCGTTAATCACCGCGGTCCGGCTCGCACCGAGCTGTAACACGGCTTCCAGCTTTAATTCAACTGCCGCCGCGGCTACCGTCGCACTGGCCTGAGGGGCAGTGCGTGCAGGGCGCGTTGGATCCTCAAGTACCTGCGCTCCCGTGGGGCTAACAAGCATGGATACCAGCAACAAAGGGGACACTTTACTCAACACCTATAAACGCCTTTTCAGTACTCAGAGTGTAAACCTGAAGGGTTACCTCAGCAGTGGGATATTCCTTTACATGATAGGCCATGGAGCGCCAGTACAGTTTGTCTGACAGTTGCTCCAGGCGGGCCAGAAAATCGCGTACCGCAAAATAACGGCCTTCGAAAGTCAACGTAACCCCGTGCTGATAAAGCGGGACCTCTGCCATAGCCGGGTTATCGGCAAAAATATTTTCCGGGCTAACCGAGGCCATTTCGATGAGTTTTAGTCCATCAGCCTGAGAAAACACCTGTTCGATGAGCGCGGGCATTTGCCGGGGCAGAATTAAATCAGCCAGCTGTGCCGCGAAGTTTTCCTGCAGTCGCACCATGCGCTTATCTACCTGGGCGATTTGCTGCTTCAGGCTGGCATCAGGATCTTCGGCCAGCGCCTGCTCGTAAACCAATTGCAGCTCTTTTAGTGTAGTGACTTCGTTGCGGGCAATCTCAATGCTACTGCTCGTTTTGCCGTTTTCCTTAATGCCGGGCTCAATCAGCAAAAAAATCAGCACGGCAAGAACTACCACCATTCCCGAGGCAAAAATTAATACTTTCTCACGCTGACTCAGCGCGGCAAATTTTTCTTCGTACTGGTCAAAAGTCACCGCAGGCCACCTTGTTGCGTTGTTTCCGGCACCCGGGCCATGTTTAATTCAAAGCGCAATTGCTCGTCGTCCCGGTACAGTCGGGTGGAGTCAAAGGTGCGGCCGGAGAAAGCGGTAGTCTGGCCCAAACGTTGTAACCATTTTGGCATCGCCTGCGGGGTACTGAGTTGCCCTTGCAGCACCATCATGTTTTCACTGACTTCAATGGTATCGAGCCAGATATCCTGGCTGTCTTTCTGGGCCAGGCTATCGAGCATCCCGGCAAAGCCCTGCTGTTTAATCTGTTCCCGCTGACTGAGCTCGCGCACCAGCAATTCACGATTGGCCAGCTCCTGCTGGCGTTGTTCCAGCGTGCGGGTCAACCCGGCATCCGGTTTACGTTGCTCAAGCGTGGTTTTGAGATTGTTCACCGTAGTCGATAACTGCTGTTGCTGGTCCTGAACCTCTGCCAGTTCGGTGCGTTTAGAAGCGCCATACCAGGCGACACCGGCCCAAATCAGCAGCAGCACAGTAAGGGTTGCTCCCCACGCCAACAGCACACTGCTAAGCGAGAGTAAATCGAGACGCGGTGCAAACTCGGCGGAATAAAAGTTAATCCTGTTCTTCATACCGCAGCCTCGTTTTTGGCCTGCGGCTCAGCAGAGCCACAAATCGCTGCGCCGAGACTGGAGTAATTCACCCGCGTCACCGACATTCCCGGCTCGTCGGCAGTCACTTCGGGGGTGAGATCATTGACACTGGCGCTCACCACCTGCTCAATCTGGCTGGCCAGAGCATCCCGGTGGGGTGTATCGAGGCGCATCATAATCTTCCGCACCGGCGCTTGCCGCAGTTGGCTTTCATAAAAATCCATAGAGCGCTGAATCTGCACACTTAACGACTCACCAATGCCCATTCTGAGTTCGTCCTCAGTAAAGCTACCCAGGTTTTCAAAACCTTTCAGACGGCGGCTGAAATACAGTTGGCCATCTTTGATGATATTCAGACAAATTTCTTCACCGGCTTCCTGCACCACGGTCAGGATGGGGTCAGACTGCACAGGCACTAATTCACAGGTAGCCAGTTCCTCAACGGTAATCAACTGGAGTACCAGGCCAGCATTAAAAACCGCTTCGCTAACCCGTTCGACGTCTTCTTTGGGCAGGGCAAACACATTAATTCTGGCATTGCCGGCCAGCGGCACCGGTAAATCGGTGTAATCGATGGCCATTTCTTTATCGCTGCCGGTAAGCTCTTTCACCGACCAGGACAAGGCGGCGGTAATCTCATCGGCCTCCACGGATGGGCGGTCAATTTGCAGAATCTGATACCAGTGAATTGAAAACGCAACATAGGTCGGGGTACCGGTCAGGCCATGTTTATCGACCCATTTGGCCAGGTGAGTTGCCCAATGGGAAAAGCTGACAGTCTCTTCAAACGCCAGAGTAATTTCGCCATTTTGTTTCTTAAGCGCACAAAACGTTACTGAATCCAGCGACACTGCAATTCCGATTGCATGATAGCCAGATTTCTTTTGAAATTTTTGTTTGAGGAAAGAACGCCAACCAATGCGCATATATTTTTATAACTTCGTATAATTATTAGTTAAATTACAACAGAGTTTAGCTCAAAGTACCAGTACCTGATACCACACTTTAGATGAACGATGTACCAAATCACGGCCAGGCCGTATAATTTCAACTTAACTCTCTGACATCAAGGTAAATTTTTGACCAGCAAGGCCAGCCAAAGTGAATCAGCAAAAAGTCTTTTTGAAATGGCGGCCGGAACGTCCTTCGCCCCGGCTGACGAGCCTTTCGAGCAGGCCAGGCTGGTTGCCCGGCAATGGTGTCTCAGTTACAACAAGCTTACCGATACCCGCCAGCGACATACAATGCTGACAACACAACTCAAGTGTCCGGGGTCGGTCCAGATTGAATCAACCTTTCAAATCGAATACGCCCTTAACTGCTCTATTGGCAAGGGCAGTTTTATAAACCATAACGCCACTTTTCTTGATGTTTGCCCGATTAAACTGGGTAATCAGGTACTTATCGGCCCCAATTGTATTATCTCCAGCGCAGTGGGCAGAACACAGATTGAGCCAGCACATTATCCGCCACAGGAAGCTGGCCTGCCAGTTTCTATTGGTCATCGGGTATGGATTGGCGCTAACTCCATCATATGTGCCGGCGTAACGATTGGCGATAACGCGGTGATTGGCGCGGGCAGCGTGGTAACCAGTGACATCCCGGCTAATGCCGTCGCCTTCGGCGTTCCTGCCTCGGTACAGCGTAAAATAACACAAAATACTCAATAATCAGCCGGGGGTGGCCGATAACACCCACAGTGTTGTGCCAAAAAGAGTGATAACGTCTGATGAAAGGAATGAGCCTGTTGCCTTTACCAACCCATCATATGATGAGGGCTGCCCTGTTGACGCTAGCCCTGTTATTGAATGCATGCGGCGGTGGCCTGAGTAAGGATGACTCTGACGAAAACTTTGCTGTTAATGCCGGTCGCGACCGCTCGGCGTCAGAGCAGACCGACGTTAGTTTATCTGCACAGGTGTCTTTCCCATCCGGGGCGGTAGTTTACAGCTGGTCGTCAACGCCGGCGCTTACCATCATCCATGATGACACCAGCATCGCCACGGCCAGTCTGACCACCCCGATAGTTACCGCCGACACGCAGTATGTGGTTACTGTTAGTGCTACCGACGGAGCAGGTCAGTCGGCTTCAGATAGTTTTACTCTTACCGTAACCCCGGACAACCTGCCTCCCACCGCCATTATCACCCTTAGCGACTGGCCGGACTTAGCGCCCGGCACCTACCCAGCCGGCGTGTCCCTGACCTTTGACGGGCGCAACAGCACTGATACCGACGGTACCAGCAGCGAAGAGATTAGTGCCTGGGCATGGCAACAAACCGCTGGTGACGACGTGCTGACCGGCATTGAAACCGACCAGTCGACACTGGTGATCGACACACCCGTTACCGATGCCAGGCAAACTCTGACATTCAGCCTGACGGTAACAGACGATGAAGGGGCCGAAGATACTACCACCCATTCGATTACCGTACTATCCGACGCTGAAACGCCGCCTGAGGTAGATGCTGGTATCGACCAGGCATTGTTTGGCGGCGAGCGAATTGTGCTGGCGGGTACCGCCACCAGTACCGTACCGGCAGCCACACCGATAGCCACTCTGTGGACTTATAGCGGTGATGCTGCGCCGCAAATCATCAACCCTAATACTGCTGATACCTATGCTATTGCGCCGCTGGTAGACAGTGCCACCACCCTGGATTTTTACCTCACCGGGGAAGATATGTTCGGTAACGAAGTAACCGACCATCTGCGGGTACTGGTACGCCCATTCCCGGTGCGGGTGCTCAATGATACCGGCATGACGCAACAGGCCACCAATACAACGTTATCGGCCACTCAGCAAAACGCATTTCCCGGTCAGGATGGTCAGCGCGGCGCCGATGCGCTGGCCGACAGTAATGTACTGGAAAAAGCGGGGCGCGGCGAAAACGGCTTTGATTTTACCAAGCTCAATGCCAATGGCGATGAAGAAGATGTGGATGCACCACAGTTCAGCTGTGTACGGGATAATGTTACCGGGCTGGTGTGGGAAGTAAAAACTACCGACGGCGGCCTGCGTGACCTTGATCACCGCTACAGCTGGTATGCCGAAGAAAACAACGGCGGCGCGCCCGGCAACCTTAATGGCACCAACACCAGTTGCACGCTGGCGAGCTGTAATACCAGTGCCTACATCGACGCGGTTAACAGCGCCGGATTATGCGGTTTCTATGACTGGCGTCTGCCCAATCATCAGGAGTTAATGTCGCTGCTGCATTTTGGCCGTACCACCCTGCCCCGCATTGACACGCAGTACTTTCCCAACACCGGAGCCGATAGCGCCGCTACGCTCTGGTACTGGACCGCCCAGCCCAGCGCCGATGGCGTAAGCAATGATGCGGCACAGAACGCCTGGGCCATCGACTTCATAAGTGGGGTGGATAATTTTCTTAATAAGTCAGATGCCGTCAGCATCCGACTGGTCAGAGCGGGACGATAATCATGAAACGCTTAATCACTGTCTTGTTTAGTTTACTTTGGGTGGCTGAGGTCACAGCGCAGGAATGCCTTACTAACGCCGTAGAAACCACGCCGGACGAGGTCTTCAGCCAGGTGACCAACGATACCATTTTACACATCCCAACCGGTTTAATCTGGCAGCGCTGCGCGGTGGGGCAAACCTGGAATGGTGAAACCGAAACCTGTACCGGCGATGCCGAGCAACTTACCTGGCAACAGGCATTGGTGTATGCCCGTGACTACGACGCTGAATTACTGGAAGGCTGGCGTGTTCCCAATGTCAAAGAACTGGCCTCTCTGACCGAGAAAAACTGCGTAAGACCGTCGGTGAACACCGCGTTTTTCCCGGCGACACCGCAAGACAGCTTCTGGTCGTCCACGCCAAGCCTGAACGACCCGGAAAGGGTCTGGACGGTGGCCTTCTTTAACGCCAGTTATTCCATCAAAGAAAAGCAACGGGCCGTCTACCTACGGCTGGTGCGCACCAATCTTCTCGAGTAGCCTTCCAACGCTATTGCGCCAGCACATAATCGCCGGGAGCGGCCGGTAACGTCTTAATGGCTTCCACCGGTCTGGCGCTGACTTTACGGCTTGACTGTGAGGTTAGCCATTGCTGCCATGCAGGCCACCAGGAGCCCTCCTGTAAGGGTACTTCATCAAGCCATGCCTGGGGTGGCAGGTAAGCCCCGTCTTCTTTACGGGTAGCCATCTGATAGACCCGGTGAGCATGACCAGGCTCGCTGATAATACCAGCATTATGGCCACCATTTGTCAGCAGAAAGGTGATGTCTTTATCAATCAGCAAATTGATTTTGTACACCGACTGCCACGGTGCCACATGGTCTTTCGCGGTGCCCACAACAAACAGCGGCACCTGAATATCGGCCAGGGCAATGGGCCGGTTATCGACCATAAACTGACCGCTGGCCAGCGAGTTATGCAAATAACACTGGCGCAAATATTCAGCGTGCATGCGCGCAGGCATGCGTGTGGCGTCTTTATTCCAGGTAAGCAAATCATTGGGATGCTGGCGCTCTCCCAGCAGATATTCGTTTACCCAACGCGACCACAATAAGTAGTTTGCCCGTAGCAGAGTAAAAGTGCCGGCCATACTCTCTTTGGGCAGGAAACCGTTTTTGGCCATCACCGCCTCCAGCATCGACAGCTGGCTTTCATCGATGAATAACCGCAGGTCGCCAGCATCACTGAAGTCGGTCTGTGCCGCCAGTAAGGTTAACGCGCAGAATGGATTACGCTTTTCCCGGGCCAGCCAGGCAGCGGCCATCGTCAACAGGGTACCGCCCAGACAATAGCCCACCCCGTTGATTTGTTCTGAGGGTACCCGCTGCTGCACCGCTTCGATCGCCTCACCCAGACCCTGTTTCAGGTAATCAATCAGACTTACGTTATGATCCTCGTGCTGCGGGTTTTTCCAGGAGATCATAAAGACGGTATGGCCCTGCTGCACCAGATAACGCACCAGGGAGTTATGTTCCGATAAATCGAGAATGTAATACTTCATTATCCACGCCGGCACCACCAGCACCGGCTCAGCGCATACTTCTTCTGTTTCCGGGCTGTACTGAATAAGCTCCAGCAGGTTGTTTTTGAACACCACCTGGCCAGGTGTGACGGCAATATTTTTGCCAACCCGGTAGGTTTCCTGGTGTTGAGGCTCAGCTTCCCTGAAATACTGCTGCTGGATATCCTCGATAAGGTTATCAACCCCTTTTACCAGGTTAGCGCCGGCAGATTCCAGGGTTTTGTGAATGACATTCGGGTTTGTGGTCAGGTAGTTAGCCGGTGATAAGGCTTCCAGCCATTGTCGCACCGAAAAATTCACCATGTCAGTATGGTGTTTTTCAACGCCCTGTACATCGCGGGTAGCCAGTTGCCACCACTGGCGCATAGCCAGGTAATTTTGCCGGTACACAGCATAGGGCCAGGTTTGCCATTCAGGCCCGGACAACCGGTTATCTTCTGCTGCGTCTTCGAGATTTTTATTCAGCGTACTGGCATTGGTCAGCGTTAAATCCAATAATGCCTGCTGCTTACCCAGCGACAGCAACAAATGAATAAACCAGTCGGTGAAGGCCAGCGAATAGGCCACCGGGTCGATACCGCCGGTAAACTGCGCGAGTAACTGGTTAATGGCATAATCGGGCTTTAGCGGCTCGCTAACATCGTCGGGGACCGCACGCTGATCGGTGTAGGTGTACTCAATTACGTTACTTTCGTGATTTATCATAACTAGTCTCCCTGACTGTTTTGCCCAGCATAGCAGTAGCCGCCCTTAAAAAGCTTGATCTTGATGGGTATCAATGCACATTTATTCATCTACTTGTAGTGTAAGCATGTAATATTACAAAGCGAGCTACAGTATTCAGAATTTGGCGCCTCTGGCCGGAGAATCGATATGGAAATGATCCGCAACAAACCCTACGACAGCATTACAGTGGGCGATAAAGCCACACTCACCCGCACATTAACCCGTAAGGATATTCAGCTGTTTGCCATTATGTCGGGCGATGTTAACCCGGCCCACGTAGACGAGGAGTATGCTAACAGCTCCCAGTTTCACCACATCATCGCCCATGGCATGTGGGGCGGCGCATTAATTTCCACCGTGCTGGGAACCCAACTGCCCGGCCCCGGCACCATTTACCTGAAGCAGGATTTCACTTTCCGCCGCCCGGTATCCTTAGGCGATAACCTGACAGTAACGGTCACCGTGGTGGAAAAACGTGAACATCACCAGATCCTCCTCGACTGCGCCTGCACTAATCAGGAGGGTGACGTGGTGATTGATGGTCAGGCGCTGGTCAAAGCCCCCACCGAACAAATCGATCGGCCTCGCGCCGTGTTACCGGCGGTTGAACTCAAAGAACAAAGCAGCGACCGCTATCAGCAGTTTATGGACATGGCAAAAGGTATGTCGCCACTCAGAACCTGCGTGGTGCACCCGGTTGATCTAAACTCTTTGGCCGGCGCTGTTGAGGCCGCGGCAGATAACCTTATCGCACCTATTCTGGTAGGCCCCAAAGCGCGTATTGAGCAGGTGGCGCTGGAAAATAACCTCGACATTTCGGCTTTTGAACTGGTGGATACGCCGCACAGTCATGCCGCGGCAGAGACCGCTGTAAAGCTGGTAAGCAGTGGCAAGGCAGAAGCGTTGATGAAGGGTCACCTACACACCGATGAAATGATGCACGAGGTACTCAATAAAGACTACGGGCTGCGCACCGGCCGGGTGATGAGTCACATCTTCGCTCTGGATGCCCCTAGCTACCATAAGTCGCTGTTTCTGACCGATGCGGCGATTAATATCCGGCCCAATCTGGCTACCAAGAAAGACATTATTCAAAACGCCATTGAACTGGTTTACACCCTGACCAACAAAACGCCCAAGGTTGCTATCCTGTCGGCTGTAGAAACCGTGGAGGAGAAAATCCCATCAACCCTGGATGCCACGGCGCTGTGCAAAATGGCCGAGCGTGGCCAGATAGTCGGCGGCCTGCTCGACGGCCCACTGGCCATGGATAACGCCATTTCTGCTGAAGCGGCGCAATCGAAAGGCATCTTGTCGCAGGTTGCCGGCGATGCAGACATTCTGGTGGCACCGGATCTGGAATCAGGCAATATGCTGTTTAAACAGATGCGCTATCTGTCCGGAATTGAGGGAGCAGGCATTGTGCTGGGGGCCCGGGCACCGATTATTCTTACCAGCCGGGCCGGCGGCCCGCTTACCCGCAAAGTATCCTGTGCCATGGCATTGGTCTATCAGCGTAAACGCGGAGATCTGCCGCTATGAGCAAGCAAACCGATAGCCCCCATTACCTGGTATTGAACAGCGGCTCCTCCACCTTGAAATACGCCGTATATGACGCTACCAGCCTGGCTGTAGTGGAACGGGGGATATTCGAACTCAGCGAAGATAATTACACCGAAACGCTGGAAGAAGTACTGCATCATGGCGGTTATGTGAGTGCCGTTGGGCACCGGGTTGTGCATGGCGGCACCGCCTTCACTCAACCACTGCTTATTGATGATAGCGCCCTCGCATCACTCGATAAACTGTGCGACCTGGCCCCACTGCACCAGCCGCATAATTTGCATGCCGTAAAAGTACTGCGCGGGCTGCACCCGGAATTACCTCAGGTGGCCTGCTTTGATACCGCTTTTCACGCTACGCAGGCTGAGGTTTCAACCGCTTACGCATTGCCTGACTCACTACGTAGTCAGGGGCTTCGCCGCTATGGTTTTCATGGTTTATCTTATGATTACATTAGCCATCAGCTGGCTGCCTCAGATGCTGAGGCCGGTGGCAGATGCGTAGTATTGCACCTGGGTAGCGGCGCCAGTGGTTGCGCTATGTCCAAAGGTAAAAGCGTTAGCTCAACCATGGGCTTTACCGCGCTTGATGGCCTGATGATGGCGACCCGTTGCGGCACTTTGGATCCGGGGCTGGTGTTACACTGCATAACCGAATTGGGAATGTCTGCCTCAGAAGTGACCAGTGCATTGTACAAATCGTCCGGGCTGCTGGGGGTTTCCGGTTGCTCTGGTGACATGCGTATTCTGGCGCAACATGCTGATAAGCCTGCGGTGGCTGATGCACTTGCCCTTTATTGCCGTTACATCGTACGCGCCATTGGCAGCCTGACCGCCGAGTTACAAGGCCTGGATACACTGATATTTACCGCGGGAGTGGGTGAAAACGCTCCGGATATCCGCAGCAGGGTATGCGAGCAGCTGAGCTGGCTTGGCGTTGAGCTGGATAAAGCCGCTAATCAGGACAACCGCCTCGTGGTCAGCACGTCATCATCCGCAGTCACTGTGCGAGTGATCCCCACCAATGAAGAGTGGATGATTGCACATTACATGCGGCAGGCGCTCAACCCATAAAGCGCTTGCCTTTCAGAACTTCGGCTCTTAAAGCTAGTTTGTCGCCCCCTCGCTAACAGGCCGTTTTTTTTAACTGATTATTAACCGGCTACCCCACGGGCACACTAATAGATTCTGCCCTCTCAATGAGCCCGCCAATCAAGCCTCAAGGTTAAGTAAAACTAAACATAGACTTTAATCTAAATTAAAACTCTGGTTGTAATCAAGAATTATTCGCATTACTATTCTCTCAAATTTTGCAGTCGATCATTCCTCAACCAACCCAGATTGGTGAGGTGTTGACCGATATTTCAGCTCAGCATACCTGGAGACTTTAGTTTGAAATTTGCACTATCAGTAGTTGCCGCAGCGCTTGCCTTTAATACCTCAGTATCAGCCAGCACGGCAGACGACCCCGAACGCATTACTATTGAAGGCCAGTATTTATCGATCAATGAGTCCAATTCGGTAAAAACGCCCACGCCGATTATTGATGTACCACAGAGCCTGTCGATTTTGACGGCCGAGGACATTACTGAACGCGGGATCACCAGTATCGGTGAAATCATCGACTACACGCCGGGCGTTAATACCTCTCAGGGTGAAGGACACCGGGATTCAGTGGTGTTTCGCGGCGTTCGTTCAACCGCAGATTTTTACATTGATGGCAACCGCGATGACGTACAGTACTATCGCTCGCTGTACAATGTGGAACAGGTGGAAATCCTGCGCGGCCCCAACGCCCTGCTGTTTGGCCGCGGTGGTACCGGCGGTATCCTGAACCGGGTCTCGAAAAAAGCCAAATTAGATGAAACCTTCACCGGCTACAAAGCTACACTCAACACCTTTGGCGGCTATGGTGTAGAAGTAGACACCAACACTGATATGAGCAGCACCTCAGCGCTGCGTATTAATGCGATGTACGAATCACTGGATAACCACCGTGATTTCTTCGACGGCGAGCGCATTGGGTTCAATCCCACCGCCAGGTTCGAATTAAGCGGCGACAGCATGCTGGATGTGTCTTACGAGTATATTAACCACGAACGTTTTATTGACCGTGGTATTCCCACCGGCGCCGATGGTCGTCCGGTAGAGTCACTGAAAAATGTGGTGTTTGGCGACCCGGAGAACAACTACCATGGGCTCGAGGCTCACGTATTCCGCGTAAACCTGTCACACCAGTTTAACGACTACACCAAAGCCAACGTAAACGTGTTTTACGGCGACTACGACAAGGTTTACTCAAACTTTTACGCCAGTGACTATGACGCCGCAACCAACATTGTTGAGCTGGACGGATATATTGATGAAACAGCCCGCGACAACCTTATTCTATCGGGCAATCTGATCAGCGAATTCAGCACCGGCGGCATTGGCCATATGGTGATCGCGGGTACAGAGATTATCCGCACGAATTCAGACCAGTTCCGCTTAAATCCGGTATTTGACAGCACCGGCAATGACCGTGAAACGTTTTTCACCCAGCGCCCGTTGGCATTTAGCGGCTTTAGCGGCATCAACGCTGCGGGTGATCAGGTAACCACCGCTTTTACGGCACTCAATGATGATACGCGGGTAACCCTGGATGTTGTCTCGTTCTTTGTGCAGGATGAGATTGAGCTATCTGAACACCTGGATCTGGTACTTGGTGCCCGTTTTGACCGTTTCGATATTGAGGTATTTAACGCTAAGGCAGTGGAAACCCGCAGCCGCACCGACGAACAGGTTTCTCCTCGTGCAGGGCTTATTTATAAGCCGCAGGAAAACATCTCGCTTTATGCCAGTTACAGCGAGTCTTTCCTGCCGCGCAGTGGTGAGCAATATACCGATATTAACGGCAGTGACAACCAACTTGACCCTGATACCTACAGCAATCAGGAAATTGGTGTTAAGTGGGATTTTGCCCAGGGTCTGAGCTTCACCGCCGCAGTGTTTGAAAACGAGCAAAGCTCTCCTCAGGTGGCCGATGATAACCCGGAAACCCTGGACGTAATTAACTCAGACATCTCTGGCTACGAGTTGCAACTCACTGGCTATCTGAATGATGACTGGCGTATTACCGCTAACTACAGCCACCTCGAGGGCGAAATCGTTGACCGCAGTGGCCCCACCGGCCGCACGCCTCGTGAGTTACCGGAAAATACCTTCTCGGTATGGAGCACTTATCAGGTGAGCGACGTATTTGGTATTGGCCTGGGCGCCACCTACCAGGATGAGAGCTTCATTAACAACGGTAATTCGGCAGTATTACCCAGCTATACCCGTTGGGATGCGTCGGCGTATTACGATATCAGCGAAGACCTGCGCGTGCAGCTGAACATCGAAAACCTGACCGACGAACTGTACTTCCCGAATGCACACGCCACGCATCAGGCAACGGTAGCTGCGCCGCTTAACGCAATGCTGACAGTTGTGGGCAGATTTTAAGAAGTCTTTACGCCTGTTAGCCAGAAGCCCTGCACTAGCGGGGCTTTTTTTCGAAAAAAAAGAACGGAAACGCCTTCTGGCAGGTTTAAAGAACGGCTGTGCCACCTAGCTTTATTTAAGCAAGCCGAAACGTTTCAGAAAGTCACTCACAGAAATCGTTGCGTAATCAACATATTCACCGGCATCGTAGAACCGGCCATGGCACTGAGGGCAGCTTTCGAAATGGATATGTCGCTGTGCGCTGTCGGTCATTTCGAGCATTTTAATGTTAGGGCACACCGGGCAATTAATATCGCTTATTTCACTGTAAAGCGCGCCCATTTTCTTATCGCCGGTATCCAGTGCCCCGGCGAAGTCTTTTAGCTCCTTGTGCTCCATTACGTCAAACCATAAACCATGACAGGTGCAACAACGCTCGACCACACCGGCAGGCGTGCTGATATGCTCAAAATTACCATGACACTTTGGACAATCCATAAAACTTCCTGGACGGGTAAAACAAACAGAAGTTTACTATATGCATTTTAGGCGATGCTGTCATTGCCAATAAAAAAGCCCGCGGATGCGGGCTTACAGAATAACGTTTAAGTTATTAATTCTTGCGGTTGGCAAAGATCTCTTTGAACACCGGCAGCGCTGAAAACGCTTTGGGCCATCCGGAGTAGAAGGCAATCTGAGTAATCACTTCGCCGGCTTCGGTTTCAGAGAGTCCATTATCCATCGCTTTGTTAAGATGGAAATTAACCTGTTCCACCTGTCCTGTCGCCACTAAAGCACTTACCGTAACCAGACTTCTGTCTCTGGCAGCAAGGCCCGGGCGCAACCATAAATCCATGAACAAAGCGTCGGTAGTGTAGGAAACAGTGCCGGGGCTTACCTCGCCATAATTGCTATCGACAAACTCACGGCGCTGCTGCTCGGCTTTTTTATCGTACGAGAGCAGCTCCAGTTTATCCGACGGTTACTGTTTAGCCTTGATATCATGAGCTTCATACACCGGGCCAATAGCAGCTATCGCTGCCCGGGCATTGGCAAAGCCGGTATAAAACGCCAGATGATTAATAATTTCAGCGATTTCTTCAGGGGTGACATCACTGGCCAGTGCTTTTTCTAAAATTTCCGGCATCGCGTGCAACTGACCTCGCGCTATCAGGGCCGACAATGTAACTATACTCCGGTCACGGGACGATAACGCCTCACGCTGCCATAAGTCGTTATCCAGCCACTGACTCTGATTTGTCGCATAAAGCGGGGCGACGCTCTCGATGTACTTGCTGTTCATAGCCGTTTCTCCTGCCTGACTGCCAAATGCAGCGATGGATAGCGCTGCGCCAGTGGTGGCTGCTGCATAAAATTTACCAAAGCGAGTTCGCATTGAACGCCTCCTTACTGATTGTACTGTTCGTCGCTGACCTTCTCTTCCCACACCACGTTTTTACCTTCAACGCGCTGTTGGATAGCCATGTGGGTCATACTGGTTGATTCGGTGGCACCGTGCCAGTGCTTCACGCCTGGTGGTGTCCAGATAACGTCACCGGCTTTGATAACCTGTTTGGGCTCGCCCCACTGTTGCACGTAACCGGTACCGTCAGATACTACCAGGAACTGACCCGCCGGATGGGTATGCCAGGCTGAGCGCGCGCCGGGCGCGAACGTAACATTTGCCGCAGAGACATTAGAATGCTCATTGGGTGACACGAGTGGAGAAACGATGCTAATGCCGGTAAACACCTTATCAGAGCCGGTAATAGCCTTTTGTTCACCATTGCGGGTAATTTGCATTTTTTCCGCGGCCTGGGCTGAGCCCATGCCAACCATCAGTAACATTATGACGCTTAACGCTTTTTGCATAGTTTTCCCTTCAAATTTAGATAATCTCTACATATAACTACGTCGAGTTTACTGCACCCGGATTGGATCACAGCCATAATACACTTATGAGCCAGCCTCATTAATAAGCTTTATCGGTTACCTTAGTGTTAAGAGAAATAGCATGCGAGAAAATTACAACGAAATCCTGGCATTCATTGCCGTAGCCCGCGAGCGGAGCTTTACCCGTGCCGCCGCCAGGCTGGGCGTCACTCAGTCTGCCCTGAGCCATTCCATGCGAGCCCTGGAAGAACGTTTAGGCATACGGCTGCTGACCCGTACCACCCGAAATGTTTCAACCACAGAAGCCGGTGAGCGCATACTGCAGCGTATAGCGCCGCGCTTCGAGGATATCGACACCGAGCTGGAAATGCTTTCTGAACTCACCAGTAAGCCGGCTGGCCTGGTGCGTATTAGCTGTAGCGACCACGCAGCGTTTAACCTGGTGTGGCCCAAACTGTCGCCATTGCTGGAGGAATACCCGGATATACAGTTAGAAATTAACGTCGACAACGGCTTTACCAATATTGTATCGAGCCGTTTTGATGCCGGAATTCGCCTTGGTGAAGCAGTTGAAAAAGACATGATTGCCGTGAGAGTGGGCCCGGCCATGCGCATGGCTATGGTTGCCACGCCTGACTACCTGGCGCAGCATGGAACCCCCATCTCACCGGAAGAGCTTACCGAACATAAATGTATCAGCCTGAGACTGATTTCCGCCGGCAGGGTGTACGACTGGGAACTTGATAATGGCGAGCGTCAGGTTAACGTTAAATCCAAAGGTCAGGTCATTTTTAATCATCCGGCGTTAATCTGTAAAGCAGCACTGGAAGGCTTTGGCCTGGCATTTTTGCCGGAAGATATGTTCGCGGCGGCCCTGGCAGAGGGCAAACTTATCCGCGTGATGGAAGAATGGTGTCAGCCTTTCCCGGGTTATCACCTGTACTACCCCAACCGTAATAACCACTCCCCCGCCTTTGCCGCCGTTATTGAACGATTACGCTATCGGGATTAAGCCGTAGCGATTAATGAATCCTGTTCATTACCGCATTGTAGATTTGCCGCTGACACTGGCCAGGGCATTAATGGTATAAATAATACAATACTTGCACAGTAGCTTAGTTTTCCGGGCGAGGCAGAATCTTTTTTCGCAGCCCAGCCCCAGGCAGTTGGTATGACATGGTCAGGAACTGCCTGTCCTCCTTTTCACGAAGCGGTTATCCAACCGGGCAGCATTTACCATTTCATACGCCCAACCGCTTCATTACGCTACATGTGCCCCTGTATGCTGCAGTTTAAGCATATGGACTTTTTGGGAAGCCTGGTGCTTCCCGTTTTTTTTGCTGCTTTTACGTGGGTCCTCTCAGTCTCATCATCACACATAAAAAAAACCGCCTGGGCGGGTTTTTAATAAACTATCGTAGATCCTAGAACGGGATATCGTCGTCAAAGTCGAAATCAGGCTCAGCCATAGGTGGCTTTTGCGGGTTCTGACCGCCCTGCGGGCGCTGTTGCTGGGGCGGTTGCTGATAACCACCGCCCTGATTGCCACCGCCATAATTCTGGTTGCCGCCGCCATAACCGCCGCCCTGTTGGCCGCCTTGTGGACGTTGCTGATAACCACCGCCCTGGCCGCCCTGACCACCTTCACGGCCTCCGAGCATTTGCATCTGGTCGACGATAATTTCAGTGGTATAACGATCCTGCCCCTGTTGGTCCTGCCACTTACGGGTTTGCAGTTTACCCTCAACGTAAATTTGCGAACCTTTTTTGAGGTATTCACCGGCAATTTCTGCTAACCGACGGTACATAGTTAAACGGTGCCATTCAGTTCGTTCCTGCATCTGCCCCTGCTGGTCTTTCCAGCTTTCACTGGTTGCCAGGCTCAGATTGGCAACGGCGTTGCCGTTGGGCATGTAACGTACTTCCGGGTCGTTACCTAAATTACCGACCAGAATGACTTTGTTAACGCCTCGAGTTGCCATGATGTCTCCTAAAATCTGTTTACGCTTTTATAATAATATAAGCGCATGCAGCGCTTCGTCGTCGTTTGTAAAGCTTGCCAGTATAACGCATTTTTTGCGCTCGCTCAGCGCCTTTTTAAGGTTAAATAAAAATCCTCAATGACAAAATACTAACTCGTTGTTTTACCAAACAGACTACGGCAAATTAGTGCGACTTTCACCTGTTCTTGTAACCGGGTTTGTCACACAATCCAGCCCGGTAAGCGCCCCATTGCGGCCAGCGTGGCAAAAATAACCACAATCAAGCCCACAATGACCATAAAACAAAAAAGCAGAAACACGGTTAAAGGCGAACGTAAGTAGTGATCGAGTGGCGGTTCTTCGCAAGCAGACAATTCCTTTAACGCCTTAAGACACCAGTAAATGGTCGGTAAGGACACTATGAGCCCGGCAAGCTCTATCAGTTCTAATAGCCGTGGCATGGGAGTTGGTGATACCGGAAACAACCTCGCCAGGTCCAACAGGTAAACAATGCAATAGCTTATACCTGCCAATAACCCGCCGACTAAGGCCCAGCGTGCGTGTAACCTGACAAAATAGGCAGCCATCAGACTCCCCAAGCCGAGGGTGGTTAAGAATAGATTAAAGCTGCTTAGCAACAACGGTGAAAGGTTTGAAAAGTCGCGATTTTCAATGGGGCCTCCCGGCACCAGTGTGATTAGCAGCAACGCCGATATCAGCAACAGCCAGGCAATTTTGTTATGCATGATTTATCTCCGGTTTATATGATACCGACAGACTAATCGCAGGCGGGTAAATCGCAGGTAAAAAAAAAAGCCTCAACCGATGTTGAGGCTTTCAGCTTTATTTCTTCAGCGACATATATTAACAGACGGTGCTTACCACCAGGTAATATAAAACGCCGCCACCACAATGGTTAATGCTACGGAAGCCACATTAAACACCGATGAGGTTTTGAAGTTGATGTCGTTCAGCTGTACGGCGTGCTCGTGGTCGCCCTTACCTTCAAACAGGCTAACAATGACGGCCAGGCCCACACACAGTAAAAATACAATGCCTACCCGGTCCATAAACGGCAGTTCAGGCAACAGCAGTTTAAAGGCCAGGCTGAATACCGCAGAACCTACGGCCGCGACCAAACCACCATTGGCCGTGGTTTTCTTCCAGAACATACCCAGAGCAAACAGCGCAACGATACCCGGTGTGAAGAAACCAGTGAATTCCTGAATATACTGGAACGCCTGATCGAACTGACCAAGTAATGGTTTAGCCACAACCATGGCAATAATCAGCGCCACCAGGCTCACAATACGACCTACTTTTACATAGTGATGCTGACTCTTATTGGGGTTACGGTCTTTGTAAATATCCATAGTAAAGATAGTCGATACACTGTTGGTCATCGATGCCAGTGACGACACAATTGCGGCTACCAGCGCGGCAAAGATAATGCCTTTAAGACCCACCGGCATAAGTGTCATCAGTGATGGGTAAGCCTGGTCGGCTTTTTCCAGATCCGGCACCAGCAGCACCGCGGCAATACCCGGTAATACAACAATTAACGGCATCAGCACTTTCAGGAATGCTGCAAACACAATCCCTTTTTGCGCTTCATTAACGCTCTTAGCCGCCAGGGTACGTTGGATAATGTATTGGTTAAAGCCCCAGTAAGACAGATTCATGATCCACATACCACCAATCAATACCGATAAGCCCGGCAGATCCATGTAGTGTGGATTGTCTTCGCTAAGGATCATGTCGAACTTGCCAGGCAGTTCTTCAGTAACTGTGTTGAAGCCTGCCCAGAAACCGGCACCATCGCCAATAAGGTTGAGCGCAGTATATGACAGGAACATGCCGCCTAATACTAACAGCACCACCTGGATAATATCGGTCATGGCCACCGCTTTCAGACCACCGTACAGCGAGTAAGCGAGGGAGAAGACACCCAGGAAAATCATGCCGTACATCAGGTCAACACCAGCGATAGTATTGATTGCCAGTGCACCCAGCCATAATACTGCGGTGAGGTTTACAAACACATAAACACCCAGCCAGAACACCGCCATCACCATGCGTACACGGTGGTCATAGCGCTGTTCGAGGAATTGCGGCATGGTGTAGATTTTATGCTTCAGGAAGATCGGCAGAAAGTATTTACCTACAATAATCAGCGTGATAGCTGCCATCCACTCGTAGGAAGCTATTGCCAGACCCACCATGTAACCGGAACCAGACATCCCGATAATCTGCTCTGCTGAAATATTAGCAGCGATCAGTGAGGCACCGATGGCCCACCAGGGCAGACTTGACCCCGCCAGAAAGTAATCGTTTGTGTCTTTCTCGTGTCCCTTTTCTTCACGAGAAACCCACCATGCGATGCCGATTAAGGCAATCACATAGATAGCGAACAACGCTATATCGAGTGTTTCAATTTTCATTATACGACCCAGTTAATTGTAATTTTAATTCGTAATTGGGCAACGAAATTAGGTATTTTCGTCAAAAGCGCCCCGATTTGTAGTACAAATGTAAACTTTTTGTTTCAACCCAGTTCGCGCATAATACTTGTCTTCTACCTGTTTAGTCACCCCTAAAAGTAAATTTTTTGGTAATAAAGCAACAACACAACCGCCAAATCCGCCTCCGGTCATCCTTACGCCACCAGATTCTCCAATCTCCTGATGAATAATTTCTACCAGAAAATCAATTGCTGGTACGGTTATTTCGAAGTCATCACGCATTGAAATGTGCGACTCGGCCATTAACTGGCTCACCTTCGCAATATCGCCCTTTTCCAGCGCATTAAACATAGCAGTTGTGCGAGCGTTTTCACTGACAATGTGACGCGCACGCTTATACTCATCGTCACTCAGCGCGTTTTTGGCGGATTCCAGTAGGTCAGCATCGGCATCCCTTAAACTGGCAACGCCGAGTTTGCGGGCTGCTGCCTCGCACTGCTGACGCCGCAGATTATATTCGCTGTCAACCAATCCTCGTTTAACATTAGAGTTAACGATCATAATGGCAAAATCTTCGGGCAAGTCGATAAAACGCTGTGACAGGTCGCGACAATCCAGCAGCATGGCTTTCCCCTGCTTGCCCAGTGCCGATATCAGTTGGTCCATGATCCCGCAGGAACAGCCAACAAATTCATTTTCGGCCTGTTGCCCCAGCAAGGCGGCTTCAATACCTTCGATATTCAGCTCGTAAAGCTGCGTTAGTGCACTGACAATCGCCACTTCAAAGGACGCTGATGAACTTAGCCCCGCTCCTTGTGGCACATTACCAGTAACTACCAGGTTAGCCCCGCCCAGTTGCGGATACTTCGCTTTGACAACCTGACACACCCCTTTCACATAGTTGAGCCAGCCTGGCTGTGGCTGGTGCTCAATGTTATCGAGGGAAAATGACTCGCATTCGTTATCGTAATCAACCGCTACCACCTTAACGATGCCGTCATCCCGCTTTGCTGCGGCAATGTCGGTGCCAAAGTTGATTGCTACCGGAAACACAAACCCCTGGTTGTAGTCGGTATGCTCACCAATCAGGTTAACCCGGCCGGGGGCGTGGCTGGTTACCTCTGGTGTGGTATTAAAATAAGCAGAGAACAGCGAAGAAATATCTGCATGCATCATTGGCCAGCCTTTTTATAATGGGTGGTAGAAAGCGCCTGCAGGCGCTGGGCAGCTTGTTCGGGTGTGAGATCGCGCTGAGCTTCTGCCATCATCTCATACCCGACCATAAATTTTCTGACGCTGGCAGAGCGCAGCAATGGTGGAAAGAAGTGCGCGTGCAGCCCCCATTCCGGATGCTCGTGGCCATCGCATGGCTCACTGTGCCAACCCATTGAATAAGGGAAAGACGTATTAAACAGGTTGTCATATTTACTGGTGATTTCGCCCACAATAGTGGCCAGGTTGCGCGCCTGTGAGTCGCTCAGATCGGCCAGAGAGCTCACACTAAAGCGTGGTAATAACAGGGTTTCGAACGGCCATGCAGCCCAGTAGGGAACCACAACCAGCCAGTCTTCATTACTGCACACGACCCGCTCATTAAGAGCGATTTCACGCTCAGCATAATCGAGTAACAGCGCCCGCTGATGTTGCTGATAATACTTCGCGAAGCTTGCCAGTTTCTTAGTCGCCTGAGTTGGCAAATGACGTTGGGCCCACACTTGTCCATGGGGATGCGGATTGGAGCAGCCCATCATTGCGCCTTTATTTTCAAACACCTGAACCCATTGATAGCTTTTACCCAATTCTGCGGTTTGAGCCATCCAGCATTTCACTACGCCGACTCTTTCCTCATCGGTAAGTAATGGCAGCGTTTTGCTGTGATCCGGCGAAAAGCAAATCACCCGGCTGCAGCCCTGTTCAGACTCATAGCGAAACAGCGGATCGCTACTGGCACTATCCGGCGTGTCCGGTTGCAGTGCAGCGAAGTCGTTGGTAAACACGAAAGTCCCTTCATAAGCCGGATTGACTTCCCCGTTGATCCGCGTGTTTCCCGGACATAAGTAACAGCTCTCATCATACGCAGGTAAGACGGACTGATCGGGCTCATCCTGCTGGCCCTGCCAGGGGCGCTTGGCCCGGTGTGGCGATACCAGTACCCACTCTTGCAGTAACGGGTTGTAACGTCGATGCGGATGATCTGACGGCTCAAAAGGAACAGACATGATTAATTCCTGTTTAACTTAAAGGGTAAACGTTTTCCCTATTCTCATCTTTTTTTACAGAGATGTAAATAACTCTGAGCAATCAAGTTTGCTCCGATCAGCTGATTAACATTAAAAAAGAGGGCTAAGATTAACGACCAGAAACACTGATGCAGGGTATACGTTTACCTTTATGTGATACACAACGGGTTGATAAATCTGGGGTTAGATATCATGAACCCGGGGTTCAGCAACACCTGTTACGCCCACGTCGAGTTCAAACACGCTTCCCGCCAACGGATAACGATTTAATGTGTCTTCGTCCATCCCAATGCAGGCAGAGGTGACAAACAGTGTTGAATAAGCAGGCCCGCCGAAAGTGACATTAGTAATTTGTGGCGCAGGCAACACAATGCGCTCGATGAGCTTTCCTGCCGGATCAAAGCAACACAGCCCGTGGCCTTGCCAGCAGGCCACCCAAAGGTTGTCCTGGCCATCCACCGTAATGCCGTCCGGATAACCGTGGTGCTCGGGAAAAACAATGTGCAGGCGTTTATGGGATAACTGTCCATTACCATCAACGGTAAAGGCATAAATGGTTCGAGTGGCAGAGCTCACCGAATAAAGCCGGTCTCCGGCAAGATTCAGGGCCGGGCCATTAGAAACGACGTAGTCACTGTCTACTTTATGTAATGTGCGGTTTTCGTTGAGACTGGTCAGCTGGTAGAGATTGCCGCCGGGGACTACTTCATTGTCATCCATGGTGCCAAAATACAACCGGCCAGCCTGGTCGGTTTTCGCATCATTTAAGCGATTGCTTGCCGGTTCATCACTCAGTAATAAACAACATTCACCACAGCTCAAATCGTCGTTTAGCCAGTATATACCCGACTGTAACCCAACAATAAAACGGCCGGAACGGGTTTCTTTCACCCAGCCAACTTGTTCTGGCATCGGGGTCGCCGTCACAGCCTTAGTGGCGTAATCCATTCGATATAACAGCTGCTGCTTGATATCGACCCAGAAAACGCAGTTATACCGGGCACTGTAATAGATGCCCTCGCCGAGGCTGCACCTGTGACGACTTACATTTAAAATTTTAACCGGCATTACATCGTTTCGCTGTTAAATAGTCCTGCGGGTGAACCCAGCGCTAACCGACTCCCTTAGTCAGTTGGCCGCCTTATAATTCACCATCAAAGCTGAATAGAGAAAGGCAAAGCTTACACAACCCGCAAACAGAATCGAATAGTGAATGTCACTTAAGAATAAAACCATTGTGATATCAGCACAAAGGAAAAAGCTACCGAAAAACAGTACAGCAAATAATGACTGACTATTTTGTTGCTGGCACAGTCGTTTGTCTCTTAACACGTAAGCCATGAACTTCAGCACCGGTAATTCTTTTTGCCACTGACATAGTTGTTTGCCCTGCGTGTGAGCATAAAGCTTTGCCGTAACGACAAGCGCAATGGGCGTCAGGATAACGGGTAACCAGATGTATCCTTCGCTAAAGCCGTGATAGACCGCCACAGTCATCAGTACCAGGCTTGAGTAAATATAGATACGTTTCATGTGGTGTCCCTTATGCGATCCTCGCTTGCAAAAACCAATGTAACCGGAAAAGCACGCCGGGTATGCAGATCTGAAAGACAAGTTGGGACCAGTTTATATGAAGCTACATAAAACCAGATTAACTGGCAACAATCAGCACAGTACCGGCAAACGCTGCCACCACCAGGATCAGTTTTCTTACCAGTATTTCGTTGATCCGCCGGTTAATGAAAAACGACGCGAACCAGCCAATCAGAATAGCCGGGATACACTTTAAGAAGAGTTCGAGATCGTCATGCCCTGCCGCATCGGTAAACCACAGTACGGCGATACCAAACATGTTGATATAAACAAAAAAGACGCTAAGGTTGGCTTTAATTTTGTCTTTATCTTCTGCCTGATACAGCAAGCCCATCGGCGCTCCACCCGCCGACGTTGTAGTGCCCATGAAGCCAGAAATCATGGCCGCGATTAAATTGGAAATAACGCTGATCCGCGGTGTAACGCCCACCATCGACAATATCACCGCGGCAATAATGCACACGCCTAACAACATTTGGTACTGATGAGCGTCAATGTAAAGCAGCACGCTACCGGCCACCAACACACCCGCCGTGCCGCCAAGAATAGAAAACCCGGTTTGCTTTAAGTCGATATCGTACTGATGTTTAACTGCCAGTAGAGTGGTTAACAGTAAAGCATTGAGGATCATGGGCCCAGGAACCAGTTCGGGCATGATCAAAAAGATGAGCGGTGCACCCAACAGGCCAAGCCCAAAGCCTATAACACTCTGCAAGCAAGAACCGATGATCAGGACCAGATACACCAGGATATAGTCGGTCAAACAAACAATCCTTCAACTAAAACTTAACTGTTATGCGTAACATGCAATTTACATATTATATTACATATGATTTGTACACAGTGCCAGAATGTAAACATTTTTGCAACATAACAATTAGTCGGAATAGTTGTTTGCAGCCGTAGCATGGCCTGCAGAGCAAGCCGCAGTAAAAGAAAAGATCAGAGGATAAGGCATGCCGGCACAGCGCCGGCAGACGTTAGAATGGCGTTACACCCAGCCTGCATCGATTATCAGCGTTTGCGCTGTCATCATTTTGCTATCGTCAGCGGCGAGAAATAATGCCGCGTTAGCAATATCGATGGGCAACAGGGTTTCATGAATACACTGCGCCTGTTGTACTTCCTGAACAATTTCAGGACCAGCCCAACGGGTCATCTGTCTTTCGGTCATCACCCAGCCCGGCACCAGCGTGTTCACCCGTATATGCTCAGGACCCAATTTAGCAGCCAGGGTCCGGGTCAAGCCATCAATTGCTGCTTTAGCCGTCGTATAAACGGGCATACAAGTTTGCTTTTGGCGCCAGCTTACCGAGCCCATATTCACAATACTGCCGCCACCACAGCGGCGCATTTGCTCGACAACCGCCTGGGCGGCAAAAAAGCTCGGACGCAGGTTTACATTTATGCGATCGTTCCAGTATTCCTCGTCCACCTCTTCGAACTCGTGGCGGGTATCATCGGCCGCATTGTTGATCAGCACGCTAATATCACCGTGCCGTTTTCCGGCTTCACTGATAGCCTCTTTAAGGCCTTTAAGGTCGCGCAAATCGCACTCGATAAAAGTAGCCTGGCCTTTTCCGGCCTGCGCTATTCGTTCTACCAATGCCTGACTCTTGTCTACATTGACATCAACAAAACACACCCGTGCTCCCTGTGCACAAAATCGTTCCACCATAACCTCGCCAATACCTGTTCCACCGCCGGTAATAAATACGCTGCGGTTGTTAAGGCTCGGATAGCAGGCTGAAGTATCAGACGACTGGGTCATAAAAAAATCACCATAGATGATGGCTCAGTACACACCAACTTTCGTTGTTAAATAAAAATTCGTTACGCTGACAGTTCTGATTCAGCAATTTTCAGCTCAATGTAAGCCATTGCTTCATCTATCAGATACGCCATCATGTTTTTGGCTCGCTCTGCTTCACCATTTTTGATCGCCTGATATATCTTACGATGTTCGTCGGCGATGGTTTGCAGGCTGTCCTTAGCGTTAGTCGTATACTGGAAGCTTACATTTAAAGCGGTGCTGATGAAATCCCGTAGCTGGTAGAAAAAACGATTGCCACTGGCAAGTAAAATGGCCGTATGAAACTCCAAATCGGGCTGATGGATTGAGCCGTCGGTTTGTGCAGCGTTATCCATGGCACTTAAAGCCACCTCGATTTGCGCAATGGCTTCCGGTGAGCCGTGTTTGGCTGCTAATGCTGCCGCCTGTGGCTCAATGGCCAGACGCATTTGCAAAAACTCTTTCAATACCAACAAGGATGGGCTGCTCTCAAACATCCACCCCAGAACGCTGGTATCGTATAAGTTCCAGTTTTCCGGCGGTTCAACCCGAATACCCTGGCGCGGCCGGGAGGATATTAGCCCCTTAGCTGCCAGCATTTTAACTGCTTCGCGCACTGCGGTACGGCTGATGCCATACTCGGTACAAAGCTGAGCTTCAGTTGGAAGGCCTGAGCCCTCGCCATAGACTCCTGCAATAATCGCCTTACCCAATTCATTGGTAACGCGTTGCGACAGGTTTAAATTCTCAATTCGCGCCATGGATTATAATCTTTCTGCTTACGGCCATTACCATTGATAATATCATATTTATCCATGGTACCTGTTGGCTTTATTGTTAATATAGTTGTTCACATCATAGAGTTGTAAGCCCCCAACGTGCAAGCGTTTAAAGTTCATCCATCATCAAAAACAATCTATTAACGCCTTTACGGAATTTAACGCTGTTTTAACAAAAAGCTTTTCATTGCCAATATTGTAATATAATATTTTTTAATTATTTTGAGCTGACATCATGGTATCAAGGTTTCTACATGGTTGAATTAAGTACACTCGACTGGCTGGTTCTGGCTGGTTTTTTTATTTTGTTGCTTGGCGTGGTCGGGATGTCCATGCGGCAAAAAGAGGAAGATACCGCGGATTATTTTCTTGCTGGTCGTAATGCCAGCTGGTTGGTGATTGGAGCCTCAATTTTTGCCTCGAATATCGGCTCTGAGCATTTGGTGGGTCTGTCTGGTTCCGGCGCCCAATCGGGTATGGCGCTTGCTCACTGGGAATTGCAATCGTGGATCATTCTGCTGCTTGGTTGGGTTTTTGTGCCCTTCTACTGGAGCAGTAAAGTTTACACTATGCCGGAGTTCCTCGAACGCCGCTACAACTCTGCTTCACGTACCTTCCTGTCGGTAATTTCACTGGTCAGTTACGTGTTAACCAAAGTTGCCGTAACGGTTTATGCCGGTGGTATTGCGTTTAAAACTATCCTTGGCATAGACAGTATATGGGGTATTGACTTCTTCTGGATATCAGCACTGGGTCTGGTCATTATCACCGGTATCTACACCGTACTCGGTGGAATGAAAGCCATCATGTGGACTTCCGTTTTACAAACCCCGGTGCTAATCATCGGTTCTGTGGTGATCCTGGTGGTCGGTCTCGAGCAGGTTGGCGGCTGGTCTGAAGTTGAGCGCATTAACGACGCTAACCTGCATCTGATTCGTGCTGCCAGCGATGTGGACTTTCCATGGCCGGGCATTATTTTCGGCTCATTCATCATTGGTTTCTGGTACTGGTGTACCGACCAATACATCGTGCAGCGTGTATTATCAGCCAAAGGCATTAAAGAAGCCCGTCGCGGTACCATGTTTGCCGGCTACCTGAAATTACTGCCAGTGTTTATCTTCCTGTTTCCTGGCATGATTGCTGTGGCGCTTAAGGAAAAAGGCATAATCAATTACGCCAGCGCCGATCAGGCATTCCCGACTCTGGTTGCCGAACTATTACCTTCCGGCGTTAAAGGGATTGTTATCGGTGGCCTGGTAGCTGCGCTGATGAGTTCACTGGCGTCACTGTTTAACTCTTCGGCTACGCTGTTTACCATCGACTTTTATAAGAAATTCAAACCTGAATCCAGCGAAAAACACCTGCTTAAAGTGGGCCGTATCGCTACTATCGTCATTGTTGTTCTGGGTATTCTGTGGATCCCGGTGATGAGCCTAATTGCCGATGTGCTATATGAGTACCTGCAGAGCGTGCAGTCGCTTATCGCCCCGGGCATTGCGGCGGTCTTCCTGCTTGGCCTGGTAAGCCGTCGAATCACACCTGCCGCAGGTTACGCCGGTCTGGTTTCAGGTTTTGTACTGGGTATGATCAGACTAGTAATGCTGCCGTTTAAAGACAGCCTGGCCAACACCAGCTTTGCCTGGATTGTTGAGATGAACTGGCTGTACTACTGTATCCTGCTGTTCGTTCTGGTGACTGTCATCATGATTGTAGTAAGTATGTTCACCAAAGCGGCCAGTGAAGAGAAACTGCAGGGCCTGACGTTCCGAACGCTGGGCAAAGGCACTATGAAAGAAGTGGTCGACGGTCTGGACAAGTGGGATTACATCCATACCGTGGGTATATTAGGTATTACTGCCTTTATCTATATCCGCTTCTGGTAAACAACCAAGCCGGTGCCATCGTCACCGGCTTTTCTTTATCTCCACCTACCTTGCAAAAACTAACCGGGTTGACGCCATGCTGAAGATACTCACCTTAATGTTACTTGTAACATTTCCTGCTACGGCAACCACCTATAAGGTTTACTATCTTGGCGGCCAATCAAACATGGAAGGCTTTGGTGAAAATGTCGATTTACCGGCCAAGTTCCAGGCGCCACTTAAATCGGTGCCGGTGTTCCAGGGCAATCCGGTAGCCGACTTTAAACCTAACGGTGGCCTTGGCCGCTGGGATGCACTGCAACCCGGCTTCGGCCGACAGTTTTATTCCGACGGCAAAACCAATCAGCATTCAGACTATTTCGGCCCGGAACTAAGTTTTGGCCATCAGATTGCCAAACTGCACCCTCAGCAAAACGTAGCTCTGATTAAGTATGCACTGGGCGGCTCGGCCCTCGGTTATGGGGTGGGTAACAACTGGTATCCTGACTATCGCCGTGGTAACGGCATAAACCAGTATGACCACTTTTTATCCACACTCAGCAATGCTTTTGCCAGCCGTGATATCGATGGCGACGGTGAGCCTGACACTCTGATCCCCGCTGGTATTATCTGGATGCAGGGCGAGTCAGATGCCTACGACAGCGAAATCACCGCCAATCGTTATCTGGATAACCTGAAAACGATGATGGCGCTGTTTAGGGCCGCCCTTCGCAGCCCCGATTTACCGGTGGTATTAGGTAAAATTACGGATTCGGGCATGGATCCGAAAGACGGTTTGCGAATGAACTGGGGCGGCCTGGTCCAACAAGCCCAGCTAGACTTTGTAGAGCAGGATAATTGCGCAGCCCTGGTTACCGTTACTGAAAGCTTTACCCATCTTGATGACGGCTGGCACTACACATCCGCGGATTATCTGACATTAGGGCGTCAATTTGCTGAGCGAGTGGCACAACTGGAAGGTCAGTGTGCCACTCGCTCCTCTGAGTAGCTGAAGAAATCGAAAAACTAGTCTTTTACCGGCAATCCACTGGGAACACTTTGTGGAATCAACTCAAGGTCTTCCATAACACTTAAGTCAGTTAATGCATCAAGGAATGCCAGTAAATCATCAACTTCGGCTGCGGTGAGCGAGACCGGTTGCAAATCGTTAGCATCAATCACTATTTGACGCAGGCTGAGGTCTTCGTGGCCAATCAAATCACCTTCATCCAGATCTTCACGGGAAGGTTTTACCAACTGGCTGGGATCATAGTTTTCCAGTGCTGTGAGTGGATCAAGATGATGCATTACTATCCCGCGCAGCGTGGCATAAGCTCCGGTATGACCATAGGGCGCAGTTAAGGCCACATTCCGCAGCGAAGGTGTTCTGAATTTCCCCCAGTCTTCATCCATACGGGTTGCTTCTGCTCTGCCACGGTCCTGATGAGGCGTGCGGCCCTCACCACCCGGCCCCACTTGTGGAATAGCGATGCCGTAGAACTGATGATCGGTCTGAAACTTACCGCTGTGACAACTGCTGCAGTTAGCTGCACCGTAAAATAAATCCATACCACGCACCTGCTGAGCCGTCATTGCCTCAGAATCACCGCGCAGGTATGCATCAAAGGGGCTGTTATCACTTCTGAAAGCGACGGTCTGAAACGCGGCTACCGCATTCGCATAGTGCTGAATCTGGATATCTGCCGGACGACGGACATCATCGAAAGCCGCATCAAATAAACGAACATAATCCGGATTGACCCGCAGCCGCTCCATATAAGCATTCCAAAGCGGTGGGAAACTATTGTTACGGGACAGAATCAAACGGGCAACGATTTCGTTCTCAATCGGGTCGCCAAGCATTTCGTTTTGATTAAGAATAGGAAACAATGCCTGGCCCGCCAGCACATTATCCAAGTCTGGTGGCGTATCGCGATTGGCAGCGGTATTCACCACCCCATTCTCTTCAAAGTGAATGCCATTCCAGTTCATGTGGGTAAACTCTTTAGCGCCAAGGTTGTATAGATGTGGCGCATGCCGGCCAATGCGGCCCTCAACTGCGTCATTCCCATCACCGGTGTCGCGATAGCGGCCCAGCCCTTTACCTCCCTCACCCACGCCCAGTGACAAACCATCGCCACTGAATGTCATGGGGTTGTGGCAGGTTGCACAGGAAATATTCTGATTACCACTCATGATTTTATCGAAAAATAACATGCGACCAAGCTCAACCAGTTCATCACCAGGCGCGCCATTATAATGGTAATCCGAATCAACCACCGGGGATGGCAACTCATCCGCCTGACCACTATGAACAATACTGAAAAATAATGCACTTACGCAGAGCAGTGAGGAGTTTAATTTCATCATTAATTCCTTTTAATGGCGGTTTGTGTGGGCTAAACCGCGAAAATAGAGAAGACATCTTTGCTGTACATTTTTTACACAGCAAAGAAAGGGCCAGTTTTTTATATAAGATATTTCATATAGTTAAATTTCAGGCCGGGGGTGGCTGTAAAAGAAAGCGACAAAAATTGCCCATTACTCTTAGCCAATGGACCTTTTTGGTGCAGCGCTCTCGCTTTTCACTATCCTTCTACACCGATAGGCATATGTGTTGATTACGGCACAAGCCGTTTTCGGGGAGCTAACGACTGTACATCAGTATCTGTCGCAATCTGTTGGTATCCTCCGGGTAATAACGTTACTCTGAATTTCCGTGTTTTTGTTTGCGGTTAGTCTCGCCATTTTCAGACAGGATTGTCATGTCAGACAGCTTTGCTTTACTGCCCATTATTGAGCGCATCTTTGCTACCGTTTTTCCGTTATTTGCCATGGTGATGGTGGGGTTTCTTTATGCCCGCAAAACCGACTCAGACATGGGCGTTGCCAACCGCATCAACATCGACATTTTTGTGCCCGCGCTGATCTTCTCTGTAATGGCATCCAAGTCCTTTGATTTGTTCAGTTATCTCGACCTAATGCTGGGGACTTTGCTGATGGTTATCGGTTCAGGCTTACTGGCACTGCCGGTTTGTAAATGGCTGGGCGTCTCGCCCAAAATTTTTGCTCCGCCCACCATGTTTAATAATTGCGGAAACCTTGGCTTACCCCTGGCCTTACTGGCATTTGGTGAAGCGGGGTTAAGTGCGGCTATCGCCATGTTCCTGGTAAGTACGTTGCTGCATTTTTCGCTGGGCGTTTACATCCTGCATGACAAAGCTCAGTTAAGGACGCTGGCAACCAATCCAATGGTCATGGCTACCGCAGCCGGGCTGGTATGGAGCTTATCCGGCTGGACATTACCGGTTTGGGTGAGCACTCCCATCGATATGCTGGGTCAGATTTCCATCCCGCTGATGTTGTTTGCGCTGGGGGTTCGCATGACCGATGTGGATTTTGCCGACTGGCGTTCCGGCCTGTTCTGGGGGTTATACGGGCCCTTAACCGGCTTTATGGTCGCTTACCCGTTCGCTTTGCTGGCAGGGCTATCGAGCGAACATACGGCGTATTTTGTACTGTTTTCGGTACTGCCGCCGGCCGTGCTCAATTTTATGCTGGCAGAGCGCTACAAACAGGCGCCACACACGGTGGCGTCGATTGTTTTGCTCGGCAATATTGCCAGTCTGGTAGTGGTGCCGGTGACACTCTTCTTTGTGCTCGACTAGTCAGTTTTATCGCTGAAAAATACCGGAAACCCCGCCGCATTCCAGTAAATCACCCGTGCTCTGGCGTGACGGTTAGGGTCGGTAAGTGGTGTCCCGCGCAGGGTTTCGTAATCACGGCTGTGGTAAATCATCAGGTCGGTCTCGCCATCCTCGGCTTTCACAAAACTATTGTGGCCAGGGCCATAGCGCCCCACCGCTGCATTGGTGGTAAATACCGGCTCTGCTTGTTTATGCCAGCTGGCAGGATCGAGTAGATCCGCGTCTTCATCGGCCCACAGCAACCCCATGGCATAGCGGTGATCGGTGGCACTGGCCGAATAGGTAATGAGTACCCTGCCGTGGCGAACCAGCACTGCGGCCCCTTCGTTAACCTTATAACCGGCCACTTCCCAATCGAAAGTTGGCTCACTCAACAGGGTGACTGTGTCGAACCTAATGGAGGTAGGCGAGTCCATTTCAGCTATCCACAGCGCCGAATTGTAACTGCGCTTCGCATCCTGCTGGGCCCAAACCAGATACCTTTTGCCGCCATGTTCAAAGGTTGTGGCATCCAGCGAGAAAGAATCTACCGGCGTCTGAATGCGACCGGCTTCGGTCCATTCTCCGTCCATAGGGTTCGCTGCGGTATTTTTCAGCGCGTACATTCTGATACTCCAGGGCGCATCCACATCCCCGGCGGCAAAATAGATATACCAGTCGCCGTCCACCTCATGTAATTCCGGAGCCCAGATATTTACGCTCATTGGCCCCTTGTCGTTCTTACGCCAGATAACCTTCGGCTCGGCAATTTTCAGATCATTGAGCCGGCAGGCAGCACGCAGCTCTATTTCGTCAAACTTAGGTGAGGTGCCGATAAACGTATAACAGCCGTCTTCGTGCTGTACAATCCAGGGATCGGCGCGCTGGACCACGATAGGATTATCAATAGGCTCAAGCGGGGCAGCCAACACCGGTGTGACGCTTAACGTTGCAAGGGCGGTACAGGCAATGGTCAGGCTGGTGCGCAGCATGGTTTTCAAATCAAACAACATAGCGAGTCCTTGGTTTAAAAATGAACGGGCAATTGCGGTTGCGCAGTTGCTAATCAATTATTAATATTGTATTACATATTTAACATGATTATTGCTACACTAAGCAAGTTCTTTTACAGGTGCTTTCAGAGGTAAAAATGATTCAAAGCCGTAAACGGAAAACCAGTGCAACCAGATTGCGCTTAGTCTTAACAAGCTTACTCAGCGGTGCCTTTTTAATGGGCTGTGGTGCCCAGGCAAAACAGGTAGAGGTTCATGATCCGGTAATGACCAAAGCCGGCGATACTTACTATGTTTTCAGTACCGGGCCAGGGATTACCTATTACGAATCCAAAGATATGGAAAACTGGACACTGACCGGACGCGTGTTTCCCGATGAGCCAAGCTGGGCTAAACGTGTCTCTCCGAGTTTCGACGGCCACTTATGGGCACCAGACATTTACCAGAAAGACGGTAAATTTTATCTGTACTACTCAGTTTCGGCATTTGGTAAGAACACTTCGGCCATTGGCGTAACCGTAAATGAAAGTCTCGATCCGCAATCACCAGACTACAAATGGGTAGACTACGGTATTGTGGTGGAATCAGTGCCGCATCGCGATCACTGGAATGCCATCGACCCGGCAATTGTTGAGGACGACGAGGGCAATGCATGGATGAGCTTTGGCTCGTTCTGGGATGGTCTCAAACTGGTCAAACTCGATGATGACTTGGTGCGTCTGGCAGAGCCGCAGGAATGGTATTCCATTGCCAGCCGCCCTGGCTCCAATGTCGCCGACAGTGCAGATCCGGGCGAAGGCGCTATCGAGGCTCCCTATATTTTTAAGCAAAATGGTTATTACTATTTGTTTGTGTCGTTTGATAAATGTTGCCGCGGTATGGACAGCACCTACAACGTACGCGTAGGACGCAGCAAATCGGTTACCGGTCCGTACCTCGACCGTGACGGCAAGTCCTTAATGGAAGGCGGTGGTACCATGGTGATAGAAGGTAACGACGACTGGGTAGCACTGGGTCACAATGCGGCCTATACCTTTGATGGTAAGGACTACCTGGTGTTACACGCCTATGAAACGGCCGATAACGCGTTACAAAAGCTGCGTATTCTGCCGATTAGTTGGGATAATGACTGGCCAGTGGTTGACCCGGCCGACCTCAACAAGCGCACCACTGAACTTCTGAAAAAATAACCTTTCTTCAGCTTCCCGTGCGTTGTCGATGGATATGACAGACCCACGCGCACGGGAGTTTTTCCTACTCTATTGATCCAGCCCACTGTTTTTCCATACGTTATTTCAGTATTCTGGCTGTACAAATTTTCTTCTCTGTTCTCGGTTTCACAGGGTTTGTGTCGCGGGAGTTCCCATGCTTTCTATTCCGCATGCCTGGCATGCTCATTATGTATTTCTGGTTATTGGTCTGGCCGCGCTGTTAATGGCCAGCAATCGCGTGCGCTACGATATGATAGCTATCACGGTAGTGCTGGCCTTAATGTTAGGTGGCGTGTTGTCGGTACAGGAGTCACTGGCGGGCTTTGGTAACCCGGTGGTTGTGCTGATTGGCGCCCTGCTGATTGTCGGCGAAATGCTCGACCGCACCGGTGTTGCCCGTTTTGTGGGTGACTGGATAGGCCGGCACAGTCATAGTTCCACCAACAAACTGTTAATCATGCTTATGCTTGCCAGCGCGATTCTAAGTGCCGTAATGAGCTCTACAGCGGTAGTGGCTATCTTTATTCCCATCGTTATGCGTATCGCCAAACAAACCGGTAATAGTGCCAGTCAGTTACTGCTGCCCATGTCTTACGCTGCACTGGTTAGCGGTATGCTCACCCTCATTGCAACGCCACCTAACCTGGTGATCAGCGGCGAGCTGGGTGCTCAGGGCTATGAGCCCCTGAGCTTTTTCACTTTCACGTTACCCGGGCTGGTCGTGCTTGGTGGCCTGATGCTGTATATGTTGCTGGTCGGTCGTAAGTGGCTGCCTAACAACGGTAAAACCGAGCGTCAATCTGCACAGCGCTCGATTAAAGCCCTATGGGACGACTACCGGGTGAACCGTGAACTGGTTTACCTGCGTATCGACGAAGAATCCCCTTTGCACGGTAAGACTATCGCCCAGAGCGGCTTGTACGATAATTACGGCTTGCGCATTCTTGACCTGTCCCAGCGTGTTCGGGGCTGGCGGGAATTAAAGGCCGGCGTATCGCCGGATATTGTGCTGCATGCCGGGGATGTGCTGCATGTCGCTATTCCGCCCGAGCAACTGGCACCGGTGGAAAGCCAGGTCATGCTGATGCCATTTCACCCTTCGCAACTGGAAACCCAGTATCGCAGCTGGGAGTTCGGCGCTGAAAGCGTGCTGGTTCACCCGGAATCAAAGCTTATTGGTAAGTCGGTGCGGGAGGCCAAATTCCGCGATCACTACGGCCTGGATGTATTTGGCGTGAGGCGTAACCGCCTGTCCCTGGATGACTACCAGAATCAAAAGCTGCAAGCATCTGACTGTCTGTTGGTAACCGGACCCTGGGCTAAGATTATGCAGCTTCAACAGCAAAACCACGATTTTGTGGTGCTGGAAACGCCCGCCGAAGCTGCTGATGTAGTGCCGGCATTCCGGCGCATGCCGGTAGCACTGGCCATCACGACCTTTATGGTACTCAGTTCGGTTTTTAACTGGATGCCACTGGTAGCAGCCGTATTAATCTCAGTTATCGCGGCAGTCATCACCCGTTGTCTTACCGCAGCCGACGCTTACCGGGCCATTCACTGGCAAAGCCTGGTATTACTGGCCGGAATGTTACCCCTGGCTGACGCCCTGCAACAAACCGGCGGTACCGATATGATTGTGGGTAGTATGATAGGCTCGGCGGGTGACGCATCCCCGCAAACCCTGCTGGTGCTGCTGTTCGCGATTACTGCTTTGCTGACCAATATTTTATCCAATACTGCCTCAGCAGTCCTCATGGCGCCGATCGCAATCAGCGTAGCCCACCAGCTGGGCGTATCGCCCTACCCTCTGGCAATGACCGTTCTGTTTGCCGCATCAGCGGCCTTTATGACCCCTATCGCCTCACCTATCATCACCTTGATTGTGGAGCCCGGCAAGTACCGCTTTTTTGATTTCATCAAACTGGGCAGCCCTATGCTGGTTTGGGTATTTGTATGCTGCTATTTCCTCATTCCCTTCTTTTTTCCCTGGTAGCGATTCATTAACACCAGATGTTAACGAATCGCTACCTATGGTCTGCGCAGTGGCGCAGACCAGACTATACTTGCCCTGCAAACTATCAAAAGCTAAATAAATGTTAAAATTTGTCTTTTTATGCTTCAAATTTGCTCACAGCAGGAGTATCTTTAGCTAATTAGTTAAGCCCCCTAACAATTAACAGCGAACCTCACTTCGCTGTTATAAGCACTGAGGTAGTAATGGTTAATAACACTTATGATGCCATCGTTGTTGGCTCCGGAATAAGCGGCGGTTGGGCCGCCAAAGAGCTCACCGAGAAAGGCCTGAAGGTATTAATGCTGGAGCGTGGCGAAAACGTTGAGCACGTAAAGGACTACACCAATACCCATAAAAACCTGTGGGATTACCCTCACCATGGTCGCCCAAGTCAAGAAGCGCTGGCGTCTCAACCGGTGATGGCTCGCGGTAAGGGCTATCCCTTTAACGAAGTTACCATGGGCGCCTGGGCAGATCATGAAACTTCGCCTTACGTTGAAAAAGAGCCTTTCCAGTGGTTCCGCGCTTACCAGGTGGGTGGCCGTTCATTGTTGTGGGGGCGTCAGTCTTATCGTCTCAACCCGGAAGACTTTGAAGCCAACGCCAAAGAAGGCGTAGCTATTGACTGGCCAATCCGTTACGACGACATTGCTCCCTGGTACAGCTACGTAGAAAAGTTTGCCGGAATCTCTGGTAACAAAGACGGTCTGGACGTTTTGCCCGACGGTGACTTCCTGCCCGCGTTTGAAATGAACGCCGTAGAGAAAGACCTGGCTGCGCGCCTTAAAAAGCAATACAAAGGCGAGCGTCACATGATCATGGGCCGTACCGCCCACATTACCGAGCACCGCCCGGAACAGGGCCGCGGTAAATGTCAGAACCGCGATAAGTGCTGGACAGGTTGTCCCTGGGGCGGCTACTTCAGTACTCAGTCGGCGACCCTGCCGGCGGCACTGAAAACCGGTAACCTTACTCTGCGTCCGATGTCGATTGTAAAAGAGCTCATCTACGACAAAGACAAAAAACGCGTTACTGGTGTAGAAATCATCGATGCGGAAACCAAAGAAACCATAGTTTATAAAAGCAAGATTGTTTTTCTGAATGCGTCGACACTTAACTCTGCGTGGGTTCTGATGAACTCCGCCCGTGATGTGTGGGACAACGGTCTGGGTTCAAGCTCTGGTGAGCTTGGCCACAACGTGATGGATCACCACTACATGCTAGGTGGTACCGCTGATGTACCGGGGCACCTCGACAAATATGTTTATGGTCGCCGTCCTACCGGTATTTACATTCCTCGTTTCGCTAACTGGGGCAGTGACAAGCGTGACTTCCTGCGCGGCTTTGGCTTCCAGGGTAACGCTGTGCGTCAAAGCTTTAACCGTGACGCCGATGGCCTTGGCATTGGCGCAACACTGAAACAGACGCTGAGCGAGCCGGGTAAGTGGACGATGAGCACCGTGGGATTCGGCGAAATACTGCCGGATCACCGTAACAAGGTTAGCCTGAGTAAGACAGTCACTGATGCCTGGGGCCTGCCAGTACTGGAAATGGATGCCAAAATCCGTGATAACGAAATCAAAATGCGTAAAGCCATGAAAGAAGACATTGTAGAAATGTTTGATAGCATCGGTCTGGAAAATGCACAGGCGTGGGAAAGTACCTACCATATGGGTAAAGGGATCCATGAAATGGGTACCGCCCGTATGGGCCGGGATCCAAAAACCTCAGTATTGAATAAACACAATCAGGTATGGGACGCACCGAACGTTTTCGTCACCGACGGTGCCTGTATGACATCATCATCCTGCGTCAATCCGTCTCTGACCTACATGGCGTTAACCGCCCGGGCAGCAGACTTTGCCGTTGAAGAATTAAAACGGGGGAACCTGTAATGGCAAACTCATCATCCACCACCATGGACCGCCGCACGCTGTTAAAGCTGATTGCCGCCTCAACCGGTGCCGGCCTGATCAATGCTCCGGCACTGGCCGTCTGGGAAGAACAACCCGACCTGCTACCGGTAAGCAAAGCAGGCTTTGATGACGCTACTGTGGCGCTCATTACCGAACTGTGTGAGGTAGTTATTCCGCGCACCGACACCCCGGGAGCCAAAGATGCCGGCGTACCGCGATTTTTCATTGGCATGGTGCGCGAGTGCTACGACGAACAGCAACAAAAGCTGTTTGAGGCAGGCTTTGCCGACATTGAATCACGCAGTAAAACGCTTTACGACAAACCCTTTGCCACCCTGACGGCAGTGCAAAAGTCCGATTTGATCACGGCTATCGATGTTGAAGCCATGGCGTTTAATAAAGGCGAAGACACGCAGTGGGATGGCGCTGGTTTTACAGGTCAGCCACACTACTTCACGCTGATGAAACAACTGGTTATTTTTGGCTTCTTCTCATCCAAAGTGGGTGGTACCCAAGTACTCCGACACTCAGATGTGCCCGGTGGCTATTACGACATTCCTTATAACGAAGGCGATAAAGCCTGGACTACCCCCTGGCCCTGGTAAACCATAATGAAATTAAACAAGCTTATCAAACATCCGCTAACCAAAGCCGCCGTGCTGACTGCCGGTTTGCTTAATGCGAATGTCAGCATGGCAGAAACCGCCATCGCAGACTGTGTGTTACGCGATACGGCATTTAGCGTGCAACTGCCTGCTTATGATGTAATGACCCGCCCGGAAGCGCGGGCTATTGCCGAAAAATACTACCCGGGACTGTTTGAAACTCTGCCAGCCTGGTTACTCAGCGAAAAGATGCCTTCTTTTGCCACCATACTGACACTGGAGCAACTTATCGCCAGAGCCGATCCGGCTAAGCCGCGCCTGACTGAACTGGATGCCGAGCTTCGCGCGTTACCGGTAACCGAAGCCGTTAAAGCTGCTCGTTGCGCCCGTTTTGATGCTGAGCCGCAGTATTTCAGCGTTGATGATGCCCCGGTGCAGGTACTGGTGTATCAAAAGATCAACGGCTACGACCACGGTCGTTCCGTGACTGCCGCTACCGAAGCGCTCACGCGTATGTCAAAAGAAATGGGCTATGGCGTTACCGTCACCGCTAACGGCGGCGCGTTTAATGCGAAAAACCTGTCGCAGTTTGATGTGGTGGTATGGAACAACGTGAGCGGTGACACGCTTACCTTATCGCAACGTGCTGCATTCGAAGACTATATGAATAACGGTGGCGGTTTCCTTGGCGTTCATGCCTCAGGCGGCGACTCTATTTATTTCTGGGACTGGTATCGCGATGCCCTGCTTGGCGTACAGTTTATTGGCCACCCTATGGATCCGCAATTCCAGTTAGCCGAACTCACCACTCACGAGAATTCGGCGCATATTGCTGAGTCTCTGCCAGACACCTGGTCAATTAAAGACGAGTGGTACTCGTTTGCAGCTGAGCCCGATCTGGAAGGTGTTGAATACGTGATCACCATTGATGAAGACAGCTATGCACCGGGCGATCTGGCCATGGGTGGCGTTCATCCTATCGCCTGGAAGCATTGCGTAAATGAAGGGCGCGCTATGTATACCGCGATTGGTCACCGCGAAGAAATGTATGACGTACCTGAAAATATTACCCTGATCAAAGATGCCCTCAAATGGACATCCGGTCACGGCACTAAAGTTTGTGCTGAATAAGGGGTTCTGACTAAAATGCAGCGCTGAGAAAGCCTGCTGTTATCCGCAAAAAAGGCTCCTGTATGGGAGCCTTTATGCCTTCAAGCATTATCCATGCTGTTCGTCGAGTAGTTCAGACTTTTTCTTAATCTTACAATTGAAGATTTTCTGGGTATTTTTCCTGCCTAAATACCAGGCAACAGTGTATGGATGTGAGCGCTTGAAGAATCGTTTAAAAGCTTTCATATTACATCCTCCGTTTTGTGTTGCCCTATTAACTATATGACAATACTGTAATAATTGCCAGTACAATTTTAAAATCGTATACTATTTGATTTTTATGTCGACTCTACAGTTCCTCTACAGCACGCCAAGAAAAAAACTTAAGCCATTGAAAAAATAGATATTTATATCGAATCGCCTCGTCCATATTCCAAACGTCTGACAAGACGGATTGTCAATATTTTTTTCCTGCTAATAATCCAGATACAAAAAAATCCGCAGGCTGGAACAGCGCTGCGGATTTTTTATTAGTAACGGGTTTCTCCCGTAGGGTGATTAATCGATATATTCAATGCGGAAATTATCCAGCGTAACCGTTCCGCCACTCTCTGTGCGCAGTTGAATAAAGGAATTCTCACTAGCCACAGGGCCTTCCACTTCCAGAGTACCGATAGTCAGCTCATTGATCAGAGTAGCATAGAACTTAGAGCTACCACCTAACCAGGATTTACTGCTGCTACTGGTGTTGTTATCCACGTAGATCTGAAAGTTGTTATCACCGTCGGGATCGCTCACGCTAACAATATCCACCAGTACCTTGTAAGGTCGGCTCAGGTCAAACACACCACGGCCGGTCGAGTCGCTGTCGGCGGTGTCGGTTTCAGGCATTGTATCGCCAATCGTGAAGCGCGCGCTGGTGAGGGTAATCTGGCCATCGGCCACCACGATACCGCTGCCGCCGCCGGTCACATTATGCAGTGGCATTGAGCTGTCGGCCGGTAGCGACTTATAGGCCGCACTGAAGAACGTATCTTCGTCTGCCGCACTGAAGTCTTCGCTGTAAGGTAGCGTGACATCGGTGCCTTCATTACTGCCACCACCGTTACCGCCGCCGTTATCATCTTCGATGGGCGGAATATCCAAATCACTCTGGTCAATCTTGCCCACACCCGCATGGTTGATAACCTTACTCTTCACAATACTGGTTTCATCCAGCGTGTAGGTATACGGCACTTCGTAGCTGCTGGTTGGTGTGGCATCCGGTCCGGCTACCACGTCACTGCCTGACGGTGTGGTCCAGGTAACGCCGGTACCAAACAGGTTACCCGAGGTATTCCAGTAGCCTATCTCTGCTGAGTAGAACGATACGATTGGGTTTTGCGTATTTTCAAATACATTATTCTCAATCTGAAGCTCTGCCCCCATACGCGAATTCATACCGGTAGAACTGATGTTGTTGTAGTAGTTGTTGTACAGATGTCCATAGCCAAAGCGGAACAGTGGTAAACGCGACTCTATGTTCTCAAAGCGGTTATGGTGGAAGGTAATCAACCGGTCTCTGTCATTACTGCTACTTTCATCATCGGTATGGCCATGTAACGATGCTTTCCAATGATCGTGCAGATAGTTATAGGAAATAGTGATGTTCTTCGCGCCTGATTTGGAGTCAATCAGACCATCATAGAAATCCTTATTCACGTTTAACGTACTGTAGAGCTCGTTATGGTCAATCCAGATATGACTGGTGGTTGAGCCATCATCATCGCCTTCTATGGAAATTGCATCCTTACCACCGGTTAAGACGTGATGGATCTTAAGGTTCTGGATAATGATATTGTTGGCCCGGCGAATCGAAATACCAATGCCGTCAAACTCACCGCGGTCGGCAACACCAATAATGGAAACATTGTCCATATCCTTAATTTCGATGGAGCGACCGCTGCCATCATTGTTGGCATCGGTAATAACACCATCCACATAAATGGTCACCGGGGTATTGGCGTTGCTGGCTTCTTCAAGCGCAGCGGTTAACTTCGCCCCCGTATCAACCGTTACCACCATACCACCAGCGCCTCCAGTAATATCGAAGTTATGGCCGGCAAAGCCTTTATCAGTGACTTCTTCGATAATTACCGGCGCATCCAGCGGCTGAGGCTCCCAGCCAGCACCGTCATTGTAGCCGGCAAAAACGCTGGCACGAGTGCTGTAAGCAGCCACTTCAGATTCTGCCAGAAGGTAACCACCCGACCGGGCAGACAGATCCAGCGCATTGCCCTGCCTGTCCATACTGCCGTATTCACGCCAGCCGGCATTTGCCGTAGCAGGATCCGGGTTGGGTTGTGGCTGACCATTAATGCCGTTATAGGCCCAGCCCACTGCAGCAATATGCTCACCAAAGGTGTTATTAATCAGAGTAATGTTGTCGTAGTAGTTACTGTTACCACCACTACGGGCAATATAGGTAGAGCCGGCTTCAACGGTTGTGCCCAACGGCCCCGGGCCATGGGTAAAGTCACTGTTTAAGAACACAAAGCCCGGATCATCGGCATTTTGTACCCGCGCCTGCAACACATAGCCGCCCGGTGAGGTGGCATCGCTACCGTACTTCGAGTCACCAATAGTGCGGATTTCGCTTTCCTCAAACAAGGCCGCCGTTGCGTAGCCCCAGATGAAGTCAACGTTACCGGCCACCAGCGTATTGTAGAACCAGCTGTAGCCCTTCAGCAGCAGCGTATCCTGCTCACTGATAAAGTTCATGTTGTTGGCAATCAGGCGATGACTGCTGTTGAAATAAATCGTTTCAGCCTGATTCGAGTCTACGTTATTGCGGGTATGGCTGTTCTTCAGGGTAAAGTTATTTAGCACCAGATTATCGGCACTTTCTACCAGGAACACGCTACGGCCACCGTTTGGTGTGCCAGTTCCCGGCGCTTCGCTGCCGCCGGTGCCACCGTTAAAGGACTCGTAGTTATCGTAGTAAATAACCGTATTGTCGCGATCCTCGCCTTCAATAGTCAGGTTGTTCTTACTACGCACGTACAACAGCTCATTGTACATACCCGACTTAACGGTAATGGTTGCTGCGGTGTCTTTGGCAACATTTTCCATTACGTAGTTAAGTGCGCCCTGTACTGTTCTGAAATCTGCCAGTCCGTCATCATCTACGGTCACCTCACTGCCCGATGGCCCTATTTCCTGGGTGGTAAACTGCCAGCCGGCCGTTTTACCCATGCCGGTAAAATCACTGCCGTTGAGCTGGGTACCGGTAACCACACCTTCACCAATGGCCACATAATAGGTTTTATCGTAATCCAGCGCGTTGGTGTGCGGTACGATAGTCAGGGTATTACCGTCGACTATGAAGGGACGGTAATTTACCCGGCGCAGGCGATCCTGTCCGGCGTAGCCCAGCGCGTCAATATCGCCGCCCAGGGTAATTACATCAGCCACCGTATCGTCGGCCGCATCATAGATCCGCACTTCGCCAACCTCAGCCAGCACTGGTGCACTATCAAAAGTAATCGACAAGCGGCCGTCCACATAGGCATTGGTCGCTGCAATCGCAGGGGAAGTTCTGCCAGTCAGATCGCCGTAATCACCGGTTGGCATTACAAAGCCTTCGGTCACTAATACCTCAACACTGCGCACCAGAGTAGGATCGGAACCTGACGTAAAGGTTACCGTGGCACTCCCTGCCGCTGCAGGTGTAAGGGTGACGTTAGGTCCGTCAATAGCCACGCTCACCACGCTCTCATCTGACGATGTGGCCGTGAAGGTATCATCGGTAATGCCGTCATTCTGCACGGCGGTGACATACACGATCAGCGGGTCAGTTGTGGTAGTAGCGTTCCATTCCGTGTCTTTATAGTCCAGAGTAAGTTGCACCGGCTTCACGCTCGGATCGCCTACCTTGAAATCGTCCATTTCAAAGGAACGGTTATTGGTGAACATGCCAATCAGTCCTTTGGCCGTAAAGGTTGTATCACTGATTGACCCCATTTCCTCGCCGTCCAGGTAAACTGTCAGGGTGTCGCCCACCAGATCGAAACGTACGCGGTACCATACGCCGTCGGTGCCATCTTTTTCGCCCAGTAATAAGGGCGTACTGGCCTGAACCGGACGATTAATTGAACCGTCGGTGCTGACGGCAATTTCCACCCGGGTACTGCTTGATGAGTTCTGCAGATTTAAACCGCCGCCGTACCAGTTACCCGCACTGTCGTAGCGCGCGGTAAAGTACAGCTGTTTATTGGCAGTAGTGCTGTTTTGACGCGGACGAATGCGGGCTTCCACAAAGTAATCGGCCGTATCCGGAATTTGCGCCATGGCTTCATCGGTCAGTTGAATGATTTCACCACCGGCTCCACCGGCGGTATAGCGCAGCATGTCGTTACCGGTATCGCTGGTATAAATATCAAAGCTGCCAATAGCCCCTTCGGTATTATCCGGCTGCGCCAGCAGATCCCAGTTATCGGTGTTACCACTGCTGAAGTCATCACAGAAGTACAGGCTTGGATCATCTTCGCAGGAAAACATGCTGGCATCTTCTATGTACTCAATGCGCAGGTTGTTAATCACCACGGTACCACCACTTTCAGTGCGCAGTTGCAGGAAGGAATTTTCCGATGCCACCAAACCTTCTACTTCCAGCGTGGTGCCGGGCTCCAGGGTGTTAATCAGCTCACTATAAAAACGTGAATCACCACCATGCACCGATTTACTGCTGCTACTGGTGTTGTTATCCACATAAATCTGGAACTTGTTATTACCCTCGGTATCGCTCACCGATACAATATCCATCACCACTTTATACGGGCGGCTTAAATCCAGCACACCGGTGAAAATCGTGTCATCGGCAGTAGTTTCTGTATCCGGAACAGAATTACCAATGGTGAAGCGGCCTGAATCGATTTGCAGGCCATCACTCACTACCATTACGGTACCGCCGGTACGATAGTAAAGTGGCAGGGTTTCACCAGTACTGTTAACCAGGCTGGCAAAAGCATCAGAGAAGATATCCTCTGTTACACCAATGAAATTGTAGCTGAGCGGCAGGTCCACCTGCGGGATCTCAGGCTGCTCAGGCACTTCGGGCTCTTCTGGTTGTTCCGGCTCTTCTGGCACTTCCGGTGCATCCACTGCATCGGCCACCGTTTCGATGGTCAGGTTATCAATGGTGATATTGCCCGAACTGTCGGTGCGTAGCTGGAAGAATGAGTTAGTAATAGCCGCATCTAAGATACGCGCATCGGGGTCATCTACCGGCAATCCCGTGACATCGGTGCCAGGCTCATAAGTGTAGGTAAAGCGCTGACCAACCGGAAAGTTTTCTTCATTGATGCTCATACCAATAAACTTACTGGCGCCGCCGTGTACAGAGTTCCCCTGACTGGTGGTGTTGTTATCCACGTATATATTCAGGCTGCCGGCACTGGTATGGGAAATCACATCAAAGCTAATGGTAAAGCCTTCGCTGATATTAAAAATACCGGTCCCCACCGTATCTGATGAGGTCGTTTCAACACCTGGCGTAGTGTTACCGATGGTAAAGCGCGCGCCAGACAAATTAAGCTGGCCCAGCTCCGGATCGATGACCGGACTGCCACCAGTTTTAAAGTACATAGCGCTGCTGTTCGGGTCTTCGGTTAAACGCTTGTAACCCGATGAGAAGAAAGTGGTAATGTCGGTATCAAAGCTTTCCGCCAGAGCGGGCTCGACATTAGACGCTTGCTCTTCTAATGCAATCAGTTCCAGATCGGCCTGCTCCTCAGTGAGAACCAACAGGTTATCCTGCGAGTCCTCGCCGGCATCACAGGCCCGCACTAAACTGGCTACTGCCTGGGTAGGATCATCAAACCAGCATAAACTGTATACCTGATTAACCGTATTGTACGAGCGGGAAACCAGGTAATGAGTACTGGTGTCGGTGGTCAGAACCAGCGCCCGGCGACCAAAGGCAAAGCCATAAGTACCGGTTGTGGTATCCTCGCCTTCTGTGTAGCTGAACGAACCTGTCAGGCCGCCTGCATCGTCCGGCGTAAACGTAACTGCCGACTTCACCGCAGTACTGCCCTGAATATAGGTGTTGTACAAGGTTCCGGTTATCAGCTCAACGTTGATGGCATTGGTCAGCAGGGTGCCGTACTCGGTTTCGAGATAGTTAACAAAATGCGCTACCGCATCATCATAATCTGTTAATGTGGTGCTGCCACCCGCAGTGGCCAGCCATGGCTCTACATCGGCAGCAAAGGCATCGCTGTCCTGGGCAAAAAATGACTCAACAGTTTCGCCTTCCTCAAGCAACATCTGCGCAGCGGCTGCAGCATTGGCAGAAATGCTGATACCGTTACTGGGATCGGCATCGGTATCCAGCGCCTGCAACAATCGCAGGGTATTGACTACTGCCGGGTTAAATGGGTTATCCGTCTGAAACAGCGCCAGCGGCGTTAACAAACTGGATGCCGGCACGGTGGGAAACGTAAAGTCACCGATTGAAAATGTTATCTGATCACCACGAAAGTAAGAAAATTCACCATTTTCATTGGTGGTGCCGTCGGGGAAAGACTCTGAGCTGTAACTTAAGCCCCCTACCGGGGCGTCAACAAACTGACCGGTCAGCGCGGGCGCCGGTTCTTCCTTTACATTAATGGTTTGTTCAAATCCGCAACCGGTTACCAATACGGCGCTACCCACCAGAGCAGCAATGCGATTGAGCTTTTTCATATTCACCCTCCCAGGATGATAGTGCGGGAGTGCGGCCTGGCGGCACCAAAGCAGTGTCCGCCCCTGACGCCACGTTCCCGTTTCAATTAACTGTGCAGAGGCAAAGCCTCGTTATCGTTTAATAGAACTTGATCGTGGCACCTAACTGATAGGTCTGGCCGTACACTTCTTTTTGATACAGGATGTTGCCACCGCTGTACTCATTACCTTTAAAGAAGCGTAAGTCTTCCTGTGAGGTCAGATTAAGCGCATCAAAATACAACTGAATGTTTTCGGTCAGATCGTATTTAAATTTGGCATCCACACTGGTGTAGCCGGCCTGATACTGATCGCCCCAGATTTTACAGCCCTTCACATCATCCAGTTGTGCTGACACCGGACATGAGCCGATTTGCTCGAGAATTTCCGAGCGGTAATTGGTGATTAACCGCGCAGAAAAGACTTCGTTTTCCCAGCCAACGGTGAGGTTAAAGGTTTGGTCGGCCTGGTCTGGCAGCGGCATGCTCCCCTGACGCACGGTGTCATCGAGTCTGGCGTCACTGTTAAGGAACGTGGCATTGGACTGAATAAACAAGCCATTTTCAAAGTACTGGTTATAGCTCAGCTCAACGCCGTATACCTTGGCTTTATCACCGTTTAAGGTGATATTGATTTCTTCCATAAACAGGTCCTGAGGAATAACAAATTCCGTGACCTGATTAACCGGTAGCCGCACAGGCAGATCGGCGATAGACATGCCGATACCGTTGACCTCAATGATGAAGTTTTCAATATCCTTGTAGAACAGGCCGACTTCCATGAACAAATCTTCGCTGGCATACCAGCTTAATGACGCATCATAGTTTATCGATGTCATGGCCGTCAGGTTGGGGTTACCCACATCCAGGGTATTGTCGGAAGCGAGAATATAATCCTGCAACTGACGAATGCTGGCGCCGCCCTGAGAGTCGTCACAGTTATCGGTACCGGGCGGGCACAGTTCTATGTCACTGTCGAAGGTCGCATACGCACGGGCCTGACTAAATGACGGGCGGGTGAAACTGCTCCAGATAGCACCGCGCACCAGAATGTTCTCGGTGGGTTCGTAACGCAGGTGTACACTGGGAAAAAACTCGCTGTATTTAATCGAAGCTTCAGGTAATGGAATAGCGATGTCTAACGAACCATTGCCGGCTCCATTAAACTCAAAATCATCATTCTCCAGCGACATAAACCCGGTGGACGCAAACTCTGTCTCTACCCAGCGCACACCGGTAATGATGGTGGCGTCCATGCCTAGTGGGAACTCTGTCATGGCGTACAGCGCTTTGGTGTCTTCATCGATGGCGTAGTCACCCTTAGTGCTTTCAATCGATTCTTCACCATTAGTGGCTGACTCTACGGTTTGACGTGTTACGTCAACAATTGCATCAACGATGGCGGCACTTTCAAAGGGGTACTGGAAGTCGCTGCCCGCTGGTACCGCGCTTGGATAGTCAGCAAGACTGGAATTCACCGCATCAATACATGCCTGGTCGTCGTTACAATCCGCTGGCGACGGGTCAAAACTCCAGCGGTTCTTATCCCGGGCGTAATAACGAGTGGTAAACAACCCGCCCACTTTCACGTAATTTATGTATTCGTTATACACATCCTTACGCAGATTCACCTGCCAGCTTTCCAGATCATCAATTCGCAAACCGCCTTCCAGAAACAGGTTGTCGAACTCCCAGTTATTTAAGTCGCTGGCATCACCGCGCGCAGCATTGCCAAACATGCCCTCGGAATAAGGTAAACCAGCGAAAGCAGCGGCCTCTTCAGGACTCATGACCCGCGCATTGATGTTACGGCGTCCCCCCTGCCCATAAACGATAAGGTCACGTTCGCGAAATTGTACCCGGCGGTCACCCCGGGAGTCTTCTTCAGACTTTGATTTTGCGTATTCGTAATCCAGGATCCAGGTGTCATTAAAGGTATTCCTGCCACCCAGGCTAAACGTTGTGGTTTCGTTGGTACTTTCCTGGATGAAGTGCTGATTAAACACATCAATATCGGACAGAATAAACTCTTTGGTATCGCCGTTTACAAACAGGATCTCTTCGTTACCAAAAGAACCTGCATCCTGAAAATCGTAGAACTCACGCAGCGCAAAATCGCCGTCTTCATATTTGGTGTAGGTACCTTTGGCATAATAATAAGCGTTTTCTGATGGCTGATATTCTACGTTTAATGCGCCCGCAGTGCGGGTACGATCAGCAATCTCACGACGATATTCCAGCTGCGCTGGTCCCAGAATTTCAGGGCCCAGATTGCCGGCAGCAATGTCTTCATCGCTCACACCGAAGTCGGCCTGATAAAATTTCATTTCGTTGGAGCTGTGATGGCGGGTTTCGTCAACCAGGGTTTCGCGGTCTTCATAGGACAGAGCAAAGCCCAGCCCTATGGTGTTATCAAATAACAGCTGAGTGCCGTTTAAACTGAATCGCGGTGAATGGGCTTCACGCAACTCATTATAAGCATCCTGCACTTTCAGGTTAAGGGTGCTCTTACCTCGGTCAAAGGCTGAAATGGCTTTAACGTTTACGGTCCCGCCAATGGAATTCAGGTTTTGATCCGGGGTCAGTGATTTTAATACCTCAATGGTTCCCAACAAATCAGCGGGTATAGCGTCAAGACCAACTGCGCGGTCTTCACCAGCCCCGGCCATTTCCGCTCCATTCATATTCACTGTGACAAAGCTTGGGCCAAGACCACGTACGGCCACAAATTTACCTTCGCCCTCACTACGTTGAAGGGTTACGCCGGGTAATCTGCGCAATGATTCCGCCACGTTCTGGTCAACAAAGTTGCCCAGCTCGTCAGTAGAGATGACGGAGCTGAAGCCATCTTTCATACGTTCCAGATCCCGCGCTTTCAGGTCAGCGGTTTTCACCCCTTTGACTTGAATAATTTCAAGATCCTGTTGTTCGGTACTGGCTGCTTGTGCTGTTTCTGTGGAAGCTGGTTGGGCGTCAGCGGCTTTATTTTGTTGTTCTGCTTGCTGAGCATAAACGGGCAAACTTAACGCCAGACAGGCCATTACCGCGTTTAGTCGAAATGTTCTCATGTTCTTTCTCCAGACACGATGGGTAAGTCGTGTAAACGAGTGCGATATAATTTTCGTCAATGACACGTAAAATAGGCATAACACACCAAACCAGTGCCACCGGTGGCAATATAGCACCAAAAAAAACATGTAATCAACATTTTATTAACATAGGATTAAAACTTTTTTGGCGAGTATGAATTTTAAGTGAGTGACTAAGAGGCACTGTTTAACAGCACCTCTGCAAAGAAGAAGGGACGACTTACCGTTAGTTTTGAGCAGTAAACTCCTGTTGATATGCTGCCCAGCCACCGGGTGCCAGAACGGAGAGTTCCGTATCAATCAGTCCGGTTCCAAAATCAGGTTTGCCAGTGCGAATTTCCCTGAGCAAGCGGGTATCTACAGAGTCACTGAAGTGGCCACCAGCGTTTTTATTAGCGCCCACATCACCATCAATAATCAGGTGTTGATAAGCTGCAGCGGCTGTCAGGGTTTCTGAGGGAGCAATGTCAAACGGACTGTCTGCCAGGGTTGTCTGAAAAACCGCCACAACCTCCGAACTGCTTAATTGCTTTTGATTTTTTACCGTAAGCCCCTGTTTATTATCGGCGTTTAATGTTTCATAACCAGCCATAACATTACCACCAATAAAAGCGCGGGTGGGTGGTAACCCGGGCTTGGACCAGAGTTCAAAAAAACGGATGTCGTCGCTCGCGGGGCCGGGCTTATAGTAGTTGTTGACCAGATTAAAGCGTGTTCCTTCCGCACCGTAGCCGCTGTTGTCTCCCCAATTAAAAAACACGTTGTTACGAATATCCGTAAGCGCTTCTTGCTGAGGGTATTCAGGCTTGAGCCGGTAACCGTTAATACGCGGATTGCGACTATCATGATGCGCCACCACATTGCGTAGAAAGCTGGCTTTAGCGCCACCCCAGATACCGCCATAACCATGGCTGCCTTTATGATGGCCAGCATTTCTCAAGCTCTCGGCGATGATCGAATGCTGTAGGGTAAAGTGTTGATTATTATAGAAAGAGGCAACTTCATCGTTAGCCCAGCTCAAGGAGCAGTGATCAATGATTATATGATGCTGGTTGCGTGCGGTAAGGGCATCTCCCTCCCCCTGTAAATGGCCGGGCCTGAAACGTAGGTAACGCAGGATCACCTGGTTGGCTTTAATGGAGGTCTGTGCGCCGGTAATCACGATACCGCCGGGGGAAGTTTGTCCAAGCACCGTCAGGTAATCATGATGGATTTCCAGCTCCGCTTTGAGGTGGATAACACCGGATACGGCAAATTCAACAATTCGTGGCCCCTTCTGCTTGAGCGCGTGGCGTAAAGTACCTGGTTGGGGTGAATCCGGATCATCTGCCAGCGAGGTCACAATATAGTGCTCTCCCCCCTTCCCGCCCTGGGTGAACTGACCAAATCCCAGTGCACCATCGAATGCTAGCTCGGTTTGCGCGCGGCAGGCGCCAATCTGGCCCAGCAGCATAATGATAGAGAGTATCCCGATGACAACCTTCATTCTGCTTTCTCCTGACCATTTACGCATAAAGAATCACTGTCACAGAGCATGTCTGTGCATTTAAACCAAGATGGCAACACTCTATGCCACCGGTAGCATTTTAAAAAATACACCATCCCGGATAAATTAACAAGTGGTTAACTAAATGGACATAAGTGCCCATCACAATATTTCCTTGAGTTATCTGAATTACGAGGATCAGTAACCGCACTTATTGATAGTGAAAGCGTTGTAGACAGGAGGAGGACGTGCGTAATCAGCTTGATGTGATGGACAGTCACTCAATCTATGGACTGATGTGATGGACAGTCACTCAATCTATAACCTAGTGGACATCCACTTGCTAGGCTTAGGACCAGTTGGATTTATTCTTAATGTCAGCACAATAAACACACTACTTTTCTAGTTTTAGTGAAACACTGTGCCCAGACCCCG
>JAAFAI010000020.1 GCA_018222405.1 Gammaproteobacteria bacterium
GCTACTGCTACCATGGCAGTTTACTAAAGATTAGGTGGGATCATCGGACGGATACACTATAGAGCAGATAAGAGCGTCACAATAAACACTAAACTCAGTTTCAAATAACACCTGTAATTTCTTATACATTACGGCTGTTTGCTTCATACTTTTGTCTATAATTCACAGTAACTTTCAAAAACATAAGCTATAGTTGTTACAGGTTTGTTATGACAAAACATTAAGAAGTTAATCGCTGTGAAAATTACAATCAGTCAGTTTGTTATAATCTGTATCGGTAGTCTCGCGCTCGGGTTCTTCCAGTTATCATTTGGCATAGTGGCTTTTGCTGTTGGCTTCTTGTCATGTGGTTTTACGTATTTTGCTACACAAAATCACAACCAGATTCAGGAAGACGAATCCACCACATTTAATGAGTTTTCTCAAAAAGGTGAAATGATTAGCCAGTCTGCTAGCCGGATTGCTATCGGTGGGGCAAGTGTTTCGCATTTTTTAGATAAGTTAACCTCAATGTTCAACCAGCAGGTCGATAGCATTAAAGAGATTGCTCAACGCATCGAAAATATCGAATCCGGCAACCAGCAACTTGTTGAACATGCAGTGATGGCAGAAGATAAGATACAGACATCCGATGAAATGACGCAGCGTAGTCGCCAGTTACTTAATAATCTCCTCGATCAACAAGCCACGCTGATCAGTCAGATTAATGACTCTAAGGCCATGCTACAGACACTACGCAGTAGTGCAGAATCCATCGGAAGTATTACCACTACCATCAATCAGCTCGCTGACCAGACCAACATGCTGGCGCTCAATGCCGCCATCGAAGCTGCGCGTGCCGGAGAACAGGGCCGGGGCTTTGCGGTAGTGGCCGATGAAGTACGTGACTTAGCGAAAAAAACCACTGACGCGACGCAAGGAATTGATGAAGTGCTCAGCGAAATCAATCAGTGTAGCCAGAATTCTGTAATGGCCATTGAAAAGGTAGCAAATGCCGGTGATGAAATGAGCCAGATGATTACAGAGTCATCTGATTTAATTAAAGCCGCCAGCGAAGCTTCAAGCGCTGCAGCTAATTCTATGACAGTGATGAAAGATACCGTGGATGAACATGGTGAGGCCAACCGTGGTATCAGTGCCAACGCAATGCAGTTACATGAAAATACCCGACACCTTGAAGCTGAGCTAGGCGAAGTTTCAGAGAAGGTACTAGCGTTGAGTCACCAGACCGAGGACATTTTCCGCCAGTTGCAGGTCTTCGATTTACATAACCGCAATGCCAAAGTGCAGCGCATTGCCCAGGAAACAGCGCAGCGAATTGGCAAATTGTTTGAACAGGCAATCGAGCAGGGGCGACTGTCACAGCAGGCATTGTTTGATTTTAACTACCAACCGGTGCCCAATACTAATCCGCAGAAGTTTACTACCGGTTTCGACAAATTCACTGATGCAGCGCTACCTGCGTTGCAAGAACCCATTCTGGAGCAAAACGACTTTATTATTTACGCCGGTGCGGTGGATTTGAACGGCTATTTCCCCACGCATAATAAAAAGTTTAGTCATAAAATGACCGGTAACTATGAAACAGACCTTGCTAAGAGTCGAACCAAACGTATCTTTAACGATTACACCGGCTCTCGCTGTGGCAGTAATACCGAGAGTTTCCTGCTGCAAACTTATAAGCGGGATACCGGCGAGGTTATGCACGATTTGTCAGCCCCTATTTTTGTTAATAATCGTCATTGGGGTGGATTCAGGATTGGTTATAAAGCAGACTGATAAGTATATTGTGCAAGTAACAAAGACCACTTACGATGTATAAGTGGTTTTTTTTTAGATAAACGAAATAAAATTTTATAGCCCCCGGTCTATAGTGAAAGAGATAACAATTATTTGACCCGATAGGAACAAGACAATGAAACAAGTAAACAAAAACGGTATTGCGAGCACACTGGGTGCAGTGGTTTTAACTTCCATGTCGTCTATGGCGATGGCCGATACGGTTAATCCGTTCGGTGCTCAACAGTTAGAGTCTGGCTACATGCAGTTTGCGCCTGAAGGTAAGTGCGGCGAAGGTAAATGCGGCGAAAGCAAGAAAGCCAGCAAAGAAGGTAAGTGCGGCGAAGGCAAATGCGGGGAAAGCAAGAAAGCCAGCAAAGAAGGCAAGTGTGGTGAAGGTAAATGCGGCGAGAGCTTGAAAGCCCACAAAGAAGGCAAATGTGGTGAAGGTAAGTGCGGCGAGAGCATGAAAGCCCACAAAGAAGGTAAGTGTGGTGAAGGTAAATGCGGCGCCGAGAAGAAAGCCATGAAAGAAGGTAAATGTGGCGAAGGCAAATGCGGTGGTGATAAAAAAGCCAAGAAAGAAGGTAAATGTGGTGAAGGCAAGTGCGGTGGTGCCGCTTAAGCCAGTCATCACCGGAGTAGTTCATGGCTATTAAGTTACAGGGTGCTGGTCTGGGCCTACGCAGGGAAATGTTGGATGATGTGCTGCCTGTTCTTCCCGGAAATGTGGATTTCTGGGAGGTAGCACCTGAAAACTGGATCCCGCTCGGGGGCAAATATCGCGAAGATTTTAATCGTTGCGTACAGCAGGCCGTGTTCACTACCCATGGATTATCCTTGTCTATTGGTGGTCCGGATCCCCTGGATCACCGGTTTTTGCAAGAGCTTAAGCACTTTCTCGATCGCTATAACATCGAATTGTACAGTGAGCATTTAAGTTATTGCTCAGCCGAAGGACACTTGTACGATCTGATGCCGATTCCGTTTACTGAAGAGGCTGTAAGCTATATTGCCCAGCGGGTTAAAGTGGTCCAGGACATTCTTGAGCGTCCTTTGGTGCTGGAGAACGTGTCTTATTATATTGCGCCTAACCAACAACTCACTGAACTCGAGTTTATTAATGCGGTGTTGTCTGAAGCCAACTGTAAAATGTTGCTCGATGTCAATAATGTGTATGTAAATTCGATTAATCACCGGTACGATCCCTATGGTTTTATTGATGGCCTGCCGTCGGAACGCATAGTTTATGGGCATATTGCCGGCCATTATGAAGAAGCCGAAGATCTTAGGGTCGATACCCACGGCAGCGATGTCATTGAGCCGGTCTGGGACTTATTGGCGCATAGTTACCGAAAGCACCATGTGTTTCCTACTTTACTGGAACGTGATTTTAACATCCCGGGTTTAGAAGTATTGCTTGATGAGGTACAACGCATCAAACAAATCCAGCAAGCGGTTAGCGCTGAGCAGCAGGGTGTTGCTTAATGACATTGCAGGTGCAGTTACAATCATTCGCAAATAGCATTCGGGCGCCACAAAACTCAACAGACGAGTCGGCAGATACGCAACGCAGAATGGATATTTATCGCTCGTTGTTTTTCAACAATGTCGCGGGGTTTATCCAAAACGGGTTCCCGGTGTTACACAGCCTGTATCCTGAAGATCAGTGGCAGGCGCTGATACGGCGCTTTTTTATTGAACACCAGTGCTCATCTCCCTATTTTATCCATATCAGTAAAGAGTTCGTTGAATACCTGAGTAATGAATACCAGACGGTTAGTAGCGATCCGCCCTTTATGGCGGAGCTCGCGCATTATGAATGGCTTGAGCTGGCGTTGTCAGTCAGGGAAGCTGAGCAACCTGTAAATTATTGGCAGCAGGATGGCATACCTTCACAGCTCACCGCCTCGCCATTGACTGAGCTGGCTGCCTATCACTACCCGGTGCATCAGATTAGCCCCGACTTCAGGCCCGAATCCGGCGATTCGATGCATTACTATCTGCTCTATCGTGACGAGCAGTATCAGGTCCAATTTCAGCATATTACGGCATTGTCTGCGTTGGCATTACAATTACTCAGCAGTGAGGTTTATAGTTTTGACTCGTTGGTAACAGCCATTCACCAGCAAGCTCCACAGTTTTCCGTTGAAACATTACACCAGGGACTTACGCCGCTACTGACCCAGTGGTTATCCTGCGGTGCTGTAATACCCGCTGAATCAAACGGTATATAGATAAAATGAATGCCCGGTTTTTCATCGGGCGTTATATTTGCACTGTCAATTTAGACTGCTTTCGATTACCATTTACCCCCTTTTTTAGCTTAATTAAATTTGAGAATTTTCATGGCTGGTAACGAAGATTTTAAAGAAGTGTTTAACTGGTGGTATTTTCTGGCAATTGTGGTTGCGCTAGTCGCGTTTCCATTGCTTCCTACGCTAGCAGGTATCTTTACATACCTGATCAAATAAATTCATGCTAAAAAAATAATTATAAAGGACAGGCATGAGTGCAGATTATATAAAATCAGTTGTAAAAACAGTGCCGGACTATCCAAAGCCCGGCATTGAATTCCGTGATGTGACAAGCGTATTAGAAGATTACGAGGCATTCAGCCAGTGTATCTCTATGCTGCTCGACAAATACCGACCTTATGGATTTAACAAAGTGGCAGGCACTGAAGCCCGCGGCTTTTTATTTGGCGCTCCCTTGGCGCTTGAGCTGGGAGTAGGTTTTATCCCGGTACGCAAACCTAACAAGCTGCCCCGCGACGTACTCAGCGAAAGCTACGAGCTCGAATACGGCAAAGACACTCTGGAAATCCACCGGGATGCTATTAACCCCGGCGATAAGGTGCTTTTGATCGACGATCTGTTAGCCACCGGCGGCACTATTTCTGCTACGGCTAAGCTTATTCGAAACCTGGGAGGTGTGGTAGAACACGCTGGCTTCGTGATCGGTTTGCCAGCATTAAACGGCTACCAAAAGCTTGAAGCGTTGGGGCTGGAACCTTATTGTATTTGTGAATTTGATGGCGAATAAGGACAACTAACGGTGGCATATCAGGTACTGGCAAGAAAATGGCGGCCGGGCAGATTTGCTGAACTGGTTGGCCAGGAGCATGTTGTTGCGGCGATCACCAATGCGTTGGATAACGATCGCTTGCATCACGCTTACCTGTTTACAGGAACGCGTGGGGTAGGTAAAACCACTATCGCGCGTATATTCTCGAAAAGCCTTAACTGTGAACAGGGGCAAAGTGCTAACCCTTGCGGTCAGTGCAGTACCTGTGTCGAAATAGAGCAGGGTAACTATGTTGATTTGCTTGAGATCGATGCTGCTTCTCGCACCAAGGTCGAAGATACCCGTGAGCTGCTGGACAACGTCCAGTACAAGCCAACCCGCGGGCGCTATAAGGTTTACCTGATAGACGAAGTGCATATGCTGTCTAAGCACAGCTTTAATGCCTTGCTGAAAACATTGGAAGAGCCACCGCCTCATGTGAAGTTTTTGCTGGCCACCACGGATCCGCAAAAATTACCTATTACTATTTTGTCTCGTTGTTTGCAGTTTAATCTCAAGGCCTTGTCCCGGGATCAGATTGGTCAGCAACTACAGCACATATTGCAGCAGGAACAGATCGCCTTTGAAGAGTCTGCGCTGGGATTATTGGCTAAAGCCGCTCAGGGCAGTATGCGTGACGCCCTGAGTTTGACCGACCAGGCGATAGCGCAGGGCAATAACCAGGTATCGGGCAGCGTAGTAACTGATATGCTCGGCCTGATGGACCGCCAGCAACTGCTGAAAATCCTGTTTGCGATTGGTAAAAAGGATGCCGCCGAGGTACTTCATCAGGCTGCAGAAATTGACGTACTCGCGCCTGATTACAGTATTGTGTTGGCAGAACTGGCCAGCCTGCTGCATCAGATAGCACTTACTCAGTGGGTACCAGAAGCGTGTAAGCTGGAGACAAACACGGCCAAAGCTATTTATCAGCTGGCCCGGCACTTTGCTCCGGAGCAAGTCCAGTTGCTGTATCAGATTGCTTTGCAGGGGCGTAAAGATTTACCCTTTGCCAACGATGCGCGTAGCGCGTTTGAAATGACTTTACTGCGCATGATGACCTTTGCCCCGGTAGAGCCGGTTGGCGAACGGGAAACCGTTATTCAGCAAGCGCCGGTACGGACAGTTCCGGACGCAGGTCATCAGGCAACCTCTGCGCCCTTGGCGCAAGCAGAACAACCGGCTGACACCGTATTTGAGGCGGCAGAACAAAATGCAGAACCGGCCGGTCAGGCCGAAGCCTCCGATGAATTACAACAGCTTGCCTCTGAGGCAGAGCAGTTGATAGATGAAGCTGAAGATTTTCGTCAGCAAAGTGAAGCGTTAACGCAGCCGTCATCACAACCACCACATTATGATGAGCCGCCGCAGGATTACAACGCGTACCAGCAGTACGATAATAATCCACCGGATGAGCACATGCCGCCGCCAGCAGACTACCCGCCTGCTTATGAAGAACCGGCGGAACCTCAGTCTGAAGCACCCGCTCAGAAAGAACAGGCTACGGTGTCGAATACCGCTGCCATGCTGGCGTTGCGTCAAAGACTCAAACAGCAGGCTGCGGAGGACAAAGCTGAGGCTGCAAAAAAGCCGGCAACCACTAGCCGCGAGTTTAAACCCTCGCTGGTAGCCAAGGCCGCACAGAATGGAAAATCACAGCCTCAGAGTGAGGCAACTGAAACCGCTCAGCCAACGCCCGGTAATGCCAATGTAACTCCTCAGGATGAGTCTTATGGGCATCAGCAAGCAGAGGCTGACTCGCCGCCGCCCTGGGTGTTAGAAAACAGTCAGGATATGGCTGATGAGCCAGTAAATGAAGCTCAGGGCAGTGATACCAATGTTGATGACGGGGTTGAACAAACCGATAGCAATAGTCTACCGCCGCAACCAGCGGCAGAAAAGCCGGCCACCTTCGATCCTAATCAGGCTGCCAACGTATTATTTGAAACGTACAGTAATTTACCTGCTTATCTTGAAAACGGCGATAAGCTGCTTGTAGCCAGTCAAATCGATAAGTGGAGCGCGTTGATTGAGGCCATGCCTATTGCGGGATTACTCAAGCAGGTTGCTTTGCACTCATTGTGCGAGCGCACTGAAGATAAGGTGCTGCTCAGGCTCGACCCGGCGCAGGAACATCTGGTTAACGAAACTACTGCCTCACAGTTGTCGACTGCCATGTCAGAAGTGCTACAATCGCCGGTAACTGTGCAGTTAGAGTTTGCAGAGGTCACCGACACACCTTTTCAGATTCAACAGCAAATTAATACAATGCGACAACGTCATGCTCGACAGGTTATTCAGTCTGATGATGTTATCCGCTCTGTGGTGGGGGCGTTCAATGCTGAGGTACTGGAAGACAGTATTCAGCCTCGCTGAGTAGCGATGTCGCAAATTATCAATTTTTTCTATCAGAGAGATACTATTATGTTCAAAGGCGGAATGGGCAACATCATGAAGCAAGCGCAGCAAATGCAGGAGCGCATGCAGAAAACCCAGGAAGAACTGGCCAATCTTGAAGTGGTGGGTGAATCAGGCGCGGGCATGGTAAAAGTCACCATGACCTGTAACCACAACGTACGCCGTGTGGAGATTGATGAGTCGTTAATGGAAGACGATAAAGACATGGTGGAAGATCTGGTTGCCGCAGCCTTCAACGACGCCGCGCGCCGCGTTGCCGAAACGTCTAAGGAAAGAATGTCTGACGTTACCGGTGGCATGCCACTGCCTCCTGGCTTCAAAATGCCGTTTTAATTACTAAGTATATGAAAAAGCCGACTTCTGAGTCGGCTTTTTTATTTGTCGAATAACTTCGCTTATTCTTTCTCAATCCGAATCTTATAAGCTTCCGGACATAAGCTTTGGTATGTAAGTCAATCTAACATCGCCAGACGCCTGGTAGCGCGTTTAACCAAAACCTTGTCATTTGCATGTGTTATCACCTGATTCAAAAGCTGCAGGGCTAACTGGCTATTTTCCAGATGGGCAATATCAAGCAATAAACCGGCGATTTCGACATTCTGTCTGGTGGGCAATTTATAAGTTGCGAGTAATCGCTTAAGGGCTTGCTCACCCAGTTTTACAGCCAATCCGTGTTCATGACTAAACACCGCTGCCTGATAACAGGCATTGATCCATTTCACTTCCCGGTACCAGGTTTGCGCCGGAGGATTCTCACAGGCCTGTGCAAACGTGTGTTGTGCCTGTGCCAGATTATCTATGGTCCAGTAATACTGCGCCACACGTTCGAGCACTACAAAGTCGGTATTAAATTCTTCCACAGCCGCTTTAGCTGCGGCAACGCCACTTTGCTGATCATCAGTATTTTGTGCGTAGTTCAGTTTGGCGATGTAGCCCCACTTTTTATCCAAAGCAATGGCTTTGTCGGTTAAGGTTTTGTGTAAGGACGCATCGGCACCGTAACTACTTCCGTGCGCAGAGGCTCCGGCTCGCAGAACAACATATTCAGCATTCTCAGGAGCGACTTCTCCGGCACGTAACTTGGCCTGTACACCTTTCTTATAAAATCCGAACTTAGAGAAAATTCCCGCCTGATGACCAAGGTCGCGCCAGGCATCGGCGGCAAAAGCGAAGGTATCGGGGTTATCCGTAAAACGAGACTCAAAACGAAGTAATAGCCGCTCTGCCGTATCGTTATCCTCCAGTTCGATTTGTAGCATGATAGCCAGCTTACTTAACTGATGATTTTCATCTTTTATCCCTTCCTGTTCGGCTAGCAACTTTGTGGCCCGGCTGGTATCCCCTTGTACTAAATGGTGAAATGCAGTATTGATTTGTTCATTTAATCCCTTATTCCGCTCAGCGTTGTTGGCATAACTGGTTATACAAAATACTAGTCCACCTATTAATAACACTGTTCTTTTCACTGTCCTGATGCTACCCACATGAGCTCCTCGTATTGCCTGGTTCCTGATACCGCAGAACATAATGCGCGGTTAAAAAATTGTCAGGCAATGCATGATGAAGCCAGTGTGTTTGATGATGAACGGATAAATAACGAAGAGTTAAACTGCTTAAAAGCTAACCTTGTTTCACGGTGGGAGACAGCCTTAAACTTTGCCTGAGTAACGGTCTGCTTTACTGATAATTTTTATCGCTCTGAATACACCGACGCAAAAGGTTTACGCTTAAAAAAGGGTCTTGTATAGTGTCGTTCAAAACCGAGCAGATGAAGTAGCCGCATAGCAAATTAACTATTGCCGCTTCGTTAATCACCAATGCCTTTTCAGGCTTCCAATTGTGTTGTAACACTATTATGAAATACAGTCCTTTACTGGCAGAGTTAATCGATAGCCTGACCTGCTTACCGGGTGTGGGAAATAAAACAGCCCAGCGCATGGCGTTTCAGCTACTTGAGCGTAACCGTGAAGGCGGCAGAACGCTCAGCGCTGCCTTGCACAACGCCATGGAGCATATCGGTCATTGCAAACAGTGCCGTAATTTTTCTGAGAATGAGTTGTGCGAAATCTGTCAGCATCCCCAACGTAGCGACAGTCAGCAACTTTGCGTAGTGGAGAGTCCGCAGGACGTGATGGCTATCGAACAAACCATGGCGTATAAAGGTACCTACTTTGTATTAATGGGGCATCTGTCGCCCATCGATGGTATCGGTCCTGCCGAAATTGGTCTGGATATTCTCGAGAAGCAAATAACTGAAGGGCAATACGCCGAAGTCATTCTGGCCACCAACCCTACAGTAGAAGGCGAGGCCACTGCCCATTATATTGGTCAGCTTTGTCAGAAGCACAATGTTTCAGCCAGCCGAATTGCTCATGGTGTGCCAATTGGCGGCGAGCTTGAATATATAGACGGTAATACTCTTACCCATGCATTTTCAGGTCGACGGTCACTCTGAGTACCGTCGAACCCTATTCCGGCAAGCCATTTCATAACCACCACTTCGCTACCCAACCAACAATTTTTTGTATTTTACCGTTGAATTTTCTGTCCTGAGACCTCACTTGTCTTGTTGAAAAATAATTAAACTGACTAGGAGACTCTGGTTTATGGCTGAAGTGGCCCATCAAGAAACTCATGGCTTTCAAACAGAAGTAAAACAACTTCTGCATTTGATGATCCATTCTCTGTATTCAAACAAGGAAATCTTTTTACGCGAATTAGTATCCAACGCAGCAGATGCCGCTGATAAACTTCGTTTTAAGGCGCTGGAAAACGATAGCCTGTACGAAAATGATGGTGATCTGTGCGTTAAACTGAGCGTTGATAAGGAAGCTGGTACCATCACCATTAGCGATAACGGTATTGGTATGAGCCGTGACGACGTAATTGCCAACCTCGGCACTATTGCAAAGTCGGGCACCGCAGACTTTTTCAGCAAACTGTCTGGTGATAAAGCCAAAGATTCACAGCTGATTGGTCAGTTTGGTGTTGGTTTTTATTCTGCGTTTATCGTTGCTGACAAAGTCGTCGTTCGTACCCGTGCAGCAGGCGAGTCTGCTGATCAGGGCGTAGAATGGATTTCTGAGGGTGAAGGCGAATTCACCGTAGGTGATATAGAAAAGGCCGACCGCGGTACAGAGATTACGCTTTATCTGCGCGACGATGAAAAAGAATTCGCAGACGATTGGCGCTTGCGCTCGATCATCAGCAAATACTCCGATCACATCAGTATTCCGGTGCGCATGTGGAAAGCGCCGGTAGAAGAGCAGGATGGACCAGACGGGGAGAAGATCCCGGCTCAGTCAGGCGAATGGGAAACCGTTAACAAAGCTACCGCATTGTGGACTCGTGATAAGTCAGAAATTAGCGACGAAGAATATATTGAGTTCTATCGCCATGTTTCTCACGACTTTGCCGAGCCAATGAGCTGGGCACATAACAAGGTGGAAGGTAAAACCGAATACACCAGCTTGTTATATATCCCAAGCAAAGCCCCGTTTGACTTATGGAACCGTGACCAAACCCACGGCCTGAAGCTGTACGTTCAACGCGTGTTCATTATGGATGACGCTGAACAGTTTATGCCTACCTATCTGCGGTTTGTTAAAGGCTTGCTCGATTCCAATGACCTGCCGCTTAACGTATCTCGTGAAATTCTGCAGGATAACAAAGTAACACAGTCACTGCGTACTGGTTGCACCAAACGTGTACTGCAAATGCTGGAGCGTATGGCGAAAAATGACACCGAAAAATACCAGTCTTTCTGGAACGAGTTTGGTAACGTGCTGAAAGAAGGTCCGGCGGAAGACTTCTCCAACAAAGAGAAAGTAGCTGGCCTGTTGCGTTTTGCCTCAACTCACAACGACAGCAGTGACCAAACGGTATCTCTGGCCGACTATATCTCTCGGATGAAAGAGGGTCAGGATAAGATTTACTATGTAACTGCCGACAGTTATCAGGCGGCCAAAAACAGTCCTCACCTGGAAATCTTTAAGAAAAAAGGCATTGAAGTACTGTTGATGGGCGAGCGCATCGACGAGTGGTTAATGCAACATCTGACCGAGTTTGATGGTAAGCAACTGAAGTCGATTGCCCGTGGCGATCTGGATTTAGATGATCTTGAAGACGAAGAAAGCAAGAAAGCTCATGAAGAAGCCGAAAAACAGGTGGAAGGTGTGCTTGAGCGTGCTAAAACGGCGCTGGGCGATAAAGTTATCGACGTTAAATTCACTCACCGTTTAACCGACTCACCAGCGGTAATCGTGGCTGATGATAACGGCATGACTACGCAAATGATGAAGCTGATGGAAGCCGCTGGTCAGCCAGTGCCTGAAGTGAAGTATCACTTTGAGCTCAATCCTGAACATCAGTTAGTGAAGTTACTGGCCGACGTACAGGACGAAACGGTATTTAAGAACTGGACAGAAGTGTTGTTTGATCAGGCGGCACTTTCTGAGCAGGGCAGCCTTAAAGACCCGGCGACTTTCGTACGCAACCTGAATGGCTTACTGATGAGTCTTTCTAAGTAAGTCAGCAGCAAAGCACTGAATAAAACGGGCAGGTTTTTACCTGCCCGTTTTTTTTGCGTGTACCTGTGATGTCGACAACATTAATCCACTAATCGACAGACTTACAGGGAACAAATTATCAGCGTGGTTTATATTGGTTTTAATTCAGCTTGATGATGCAAAGCGTAACAAGCTGGGTTGCTTGCACATGCGGGCACTTGGGGAGTGCCGTCAACGCCGGTAATGCTTATAGCTACCGCAGAAATTAGCATTGCTGTTAAGGATTTGTGTCGACATTGTTCAATAGTTCAATTTACATACGCTATTAGTCGTAAGACAGCAGACAAGACCGGCTGAGCACTTGTCACGCCGAATGGTAGTGTGTAAAGTGCCTCACAGTTATGAAATAAATAAGCGGAGAGCGCAAATATGCGAATTATACTTCTCGGTGCACCGGGAGCCGGTAAGGGTACACAAGCGCAATTTTTGATGGGCAAATATGGTATCCCGCAAATTTCTACAGGTGACATGCTTCGTAGTGCTATTAAGGCTGGTACAGAACTGGGCTTAGCAGCAAAGAAAGTCATGGACGAAGGGAAATTAGTGTCCGACGATATCATTATTGGTCTGGTAAAAGAGCGCATTGCTCAGGACGACTGTAAAGACGGTTTCCTGCTCGATGGTTTCCCGCGCACTATCCCTCAGGCAGACGCCATGAAGGAAGCTGGTGTGGCAGTTGACCATGTTATCGAATTTGATGTACCGGATGACGTTATCGTCGACCGCATGGGCGGCCGTCGTGTTCACCCTGCGTCAGGTCGTGTTTACCACGTTGTCTACAATCCTCCAAAAGAGGAAGGTAGAGATGACGTGACCGGCGAAGAGTTGATCATTCGTGATGACGACAAAGAAGAAACCGTTCGCGCACGCTTAGGCATCTACCACGAGCAAACACAGCCACTGGTTGATTACTACAGTGCTGAAGCTGAAGCTGGTAACTGTGCTTACCACAAGCTCGACGGCACTCAACCGGTAGAAACGGTTAGCAAGCAATTAGGCGAGCTGCTGGGTTAATCCGGCCTTTCGCAGAAATTGAAAAGCCGCTGATTTACAGCGGCTTTTTTGTTCCCCTTTATTCTCTCAAACAAACTGCGCAATCATTGCTTTACCCCTCACCTATTTCACTGTCACAATAACTGCCTATAACGCGAAAATAGTAGTGAAAAGATGATAGTACTTCCGGTTACTGCTTTTTATGCCAGTATTCTGGCATTTATTTATTTGTATATTAGCGCGTTGGTGATTATTCACCGGCGTAGTAATCGAATTGGTGTGGGCGACGGCGGCGATGAAGTTCTGCAGCGTCTGGTTCGGGTTCACGGTAACTTTGCTGAATATGTGCCGCTCACGTTACTGCTGCTGGCCATCCTGGAAATCAGCACGGAAATTCCCTGGCTGATTCATTTATTCGGCGCATCCCTGGTCATTGGCCGTGTATTGCATGCTTACGGATTGCGTCACTCTGTGGGCGCAACCTGGCAACGGGTCGCAGGCATGATGTTAACGCTGATGTCGCTGTTCGGCCTGGCCAGCGCTAACCTGACACTGATTTACTGGTTACCGTTTTTATGAATTCGTTGGCACAACTTATGACCCCAGCGTGCCTGCTTGATCTGGCTAAGTTCCGCCGCAACTGTCAGCGAATGCAGGCCGTTGCGGATGGTGAGCAACTTACTCTTCGTCCGCACGTTAAAACCCTCAAATCACTGCAGGCGGCAGAGTATTATGCGCCAGCCTCAGGCCCCATCACGGTGTCAACACTGGCTGAAGCCGCTACTTTTGCCAGCGCTGGTTATACCGATATTCTCTATGCGGTGGGGTTGTCACCCAACAAATTCGGGCAGTTAGCCGCCATTCAACGACTGGCGCCGGATTTCACGGTGATAGCCGACAGCCTGAATGCGGTAAATGCATTAACCGATTACGCGGGTGAATTAGAGCTACCTTTATCGGTGATGCTGGAAGTGGATGTGGACGGTCACCGCGCCGGGTTATTACCGGCGTCCGCCGAGTTAATTATTTGTGCCAGGGCTTTATCAGCAGCTCCGAACATTCACTTCCGTGGCATCATGACTCATGCCGGTGCCTCCTACGATTGTGACACCAAAGCTGCGCAACAGGCGATGGGACAACAAGAGTGTGAGCGCATCGCCAACGCTGCAGCCAATCTGTTGGCAGCAGGGATACCCTGTGAGCTGGTCTCGGCAGGTGCAACCCCCACGGCGTTAGCCAGCATTAAGCATACCGGTATTAATGAACTTCGGGCTGGCGTCTTTGCCACGTTTGATTGTGTCATGGCCGGTCTGGGGGTGTGTGAAATTAATGATATTGCCCTGTCTGTGCTGACATCCGTAATCGGCCACCAGGCCGATAAAAACTCGGTGATTGTTGATGCTGGCTGGATGGCCTTGTCGCGGGACCAGGGCACGGCATCACAGCAGCAGGATTGTGGCTATGGGCTGGTGTGCGATGAGCACGGCAAGCTACTGGACGGCTGGTACGTTAGTGCCACCAATCAGGAACACGGCATTATCAGCCATCGGGATAATCTTACGCCGCCGGAGTCTGTGTTTGGTTATGGCTGTTCGCTGCGTATTCTGCCTATTCATGCCTGTGCCACGGCAGCTCAGTATTCTAAATACCATGTTATTGGCGATGACGGCGATATCCCGGCAATATGGTCGCGGGTAAATGGCTGGTAGAATGCTGGTCTGTTGAGCTGACTTCTTCCGGCTGTTAACTGGGCAAAAATGCCACATCGGTTTACACTTAAACAACGTAGTTTATGAGTTGCTGTCCTCAATGAAGTTTCGCCCGCTAGTCAGTGTTTTTTGTTTATTCGTACTCAGTATCACAGGGGCATTCGCCAACACTCCCTCGCTGGTGGTGTTTACCGAGGTGTCACCACCTTATCAGTATCAGGTGGACGACCAGGTTAGCGGTATTGCTACCGAGCGGGTTCGCAATATCATTTCCCATGCCGGACTTACCGCTGAATTTAAGATATACCCCTGGGCCCGGGCGATGCTAAATGTCGAACGCTCCAGTCGTGCTTTGATTTACTCCATTGCAAAAACACCGCAGCGGGATGGTCGGTTTCACTGGATTGCTCCGGTTGCCAGATTTAATCTAAGCATTCTGACGCTTGCCAGGCGAGAGGATATTCAGCTCGATAAACAGCTTGATCTGAATGGCTTGTCGGCAGCCGCTCAGCGAGGTGATATTGCTGAGTCATGGTTGGTTAGCAAGGGCCTTGTAGAAGGCCATGATCTGATGATATGCGCTGATATTCTGTGTTCGTGGCAGCAGTTAAAACTTGGCACTGTCGATATCATTATCGAAGATCCAAAACTCATTGAAAGCACCGCACAGCTGGCAGGTTTACAGGCCGGGGATATCAAGGTTGTGCAGCCCGTACCTGCACTGTCTGTAGTGGCTTATCTGGCGGCTAATGGTGATATGGAGCCGGAGATAGTGGAGCGCCTGCAGGTTGCTGCCCGTGAACTCGGTTATCAGTGACGCATAAAAAAGGCCACCATCAGGTAGCCTTTGTTTAAGTTGTGGTGATTAGCCTTTATGGCGTTCTCTGAGCACGTTGACCGCATCCGATACCGACATATCACAGGCCTGCAGCAATACTGTTAAATGATAGAGTAAGTCAGCCGCTTCATTACGCAGTTCTTCTTTATCCATCACGGTGGCCGCCAGCGCAGTTTCAACGCCTTCTTCACCTACTTTCTGCGCGATGCGCTTTACGCCTTTACTGTACAGTTTGGCGGTATAGCTCGACTCCGGGTCAGCCGATTTACGTGCTGCCAGTACCCGCTCTAAATCGCCAACAAAGGTGTAATCGGCAACGTCGCCATCAAACCAACAGCTCTCTGCGCCGGTGTGGCAGGTCGGCCCGTTAGGGTTGGCCAGCACCAGTAACGAATCGTCATCGCAATCACTGCTAACACTGACTAGATCCAGCGTGTTGCCGGAGGTTTCGCCTTTTTGCCATAGCCGCTGCTTAGAGCGGCTAAAAAAGGTGACTTTACCGCTACTCAGGGTAACCTCGAGTGCTTCGGGGTTCATGTAACCCTGCATCAATACTTTGCCAGTCACCGCATCCTGCACAATGGCGGGTAGCAGGTTATCCATTTTTTCCCAGGCTAACTGGCTCTGGGTGTCTTGTGTAATTTTCATAGTTGTTTCCTTATGCCCCAACCGTATAACGCTGGCGCATGGGGACACCGGCAGCTACCAGAGTCGCTTTTAATTCGTCGATATTAATAATGGCTTTATGGAACACTGAAGCGGCCAGCGCGCCGTCGACATCGGCTTGCTTAAATACGTCGGTGAAGTGTTCTATGGCACCAGCACCGCCTGAGGCAATCAGTGGGATGTTACAAACTTCTCTTACTGCTGCCAGTTGCGCAATGTCATAGCCTTTGCGCACGCCATCCTGATTCATGCAGTTAAGCACTATTTCACCGGCACCCCGTGACTGCACTTCTTTGATCCAGTCCAGGGTTTGCCAGGCAGTTTGCTGCGTGCGGCTTTCGTCACCAGTAAATTTGTACACTTCGTACTGGTTGTTGGCCTCGTTATAAAAGCTATCGATACCAATTACCACGCACTGCTGACCATACACATCATGCAGTTCATTGATCAGTTCGGGGTTGGTCAGGGCCGGGGAGTTAATCGAAATTTTATCCGCGCCCATCTCAAGAATACGCCCGGCGTCCTCTACTGACTTAATCCCGCCCGCTACACAGAAGGGAATATCAATTACCTGGGCAATACGGCTCACCCAGCTTTTATCCACTACGCGCTGATCGGAGCTGGCGGTAATATCATAAAAGACCAGTTCGTCGGCTCCTGCTTTGGCGTATTGCTCCGCCAGCGGTACGATGTCGCCAATGATTTCGTGATTACGAAACTGTACGCCTTTAACCACCTTACCGTCGCGTACGTCAAGACAGGGGATTATCCGTTTTGCCAGCATGCGATAGCCTCCTCAACGGTGAATTTACCTTCCAGTAGTGCCCGGCCTAAAATAACACCGCCCACACCGGTCGGGCGTAACGCGCGAATATCATCAAGCCCGCCAATGCCACCAGAAGCCTGCCAGGATACGTTAGGGAACTGTTTACTCACTTCGGTATACAGTTCAACGTTTGATCCCTTCAGCGTGCCGTCACGGCTGATGTCGGTGCACAGTACGTGTTTAGCATCCACTTCTGCAAAGGCTTCGAGGATTTGCTCCAGTGATACGCCGGAATTTTCCTGCCAGCCGTGGGTCGCAATAAACTTATTGCCGTCATCGTCGATGTTAATATCCAGCGCCAGCACAATGTGCTCCGGCCCGTATTGTTTTACCCAGCTTTTAACCAGCTCGGTTTGTTTTACCGCCAGCGAGCCAATGACCACGCGGCTTACACCAGACTCAAGCAGTTGTGCCACTTCGCGCTCTTCGCGAATCCCACCGCCTGACTGAAATTTCATGCGCTTGGTATCCACCATGGCGCGGATCAGTTCCAACTGGCGTTTGTCGGTATCTTTGGCGCCGGTAAGGTCAACAATGTGCAACCACTCGGCACCCTGATCAGCATAGCTGTGTACCACCTCAACCGGGTCAAGGGTGTACTGGGTTTTTTGGTTATAGTCGCCCTGGTACAGTCGCACCACGGCGCCGTCGATTAAATCGATAGCAGGTATAATCATGATTATAGGTTCACAAAGTTGGTTAGCAGTTGCGCGCCGGCTTCACCTGAACGCTCAGGGTGGAATTGCACCCCGAAGAAATTATTGTGCCGGATAGCCGCCGAAAATGTCTGGCCGTACTCGCAACTCGCCAGAGTGTGCTCATAAACAGGCACTGCAAAGCTGTGCACAAAATAAAAATAAGTGCCTTCTTCTAAGCCTTTAAACAGCGGTGAGTCGCCGACCGGACTAATGGTATTCCAGCCCATGTGGGGTAAGCGCAGCTCGCCAGCCTGCATGCGTTTCACATGGCCGGGTAACAGCTTTAAACAGTCGATGGTGCCCGTGGTGGCTTCATCGGATTGCTCAACCATCAGCTGCATGCCTAAGCACACACCCAGTACTGGCTGGGTTAATCCTTGCAGCGTTGGGATAAGCTGTTTGGCAGTGATGCTGGTCATGGCCGCGCCAGCAGCCCCAACGCCGGGTAAGAATACCTTATCGGCACCTTTAATAACCGCCGGATCGTCCGATACCGTTACACTGACACCCAAGCGCTCCAGGGCAAATTTAACCGAGGAAATATTGGCGCAACCGGTGTTAACAATAACAATGGTTTGCTGGGTCATTACAGGGCTCCTTTACTGCTTGGCAGGGCATCACCCGAACGGGTAATGGCCTGACGTAAGGCCCGGCCAAATACCTTAAACAGGCTCTCTACCTGATGGTGAGCATTACCTTCGCTGGTAGATAAGTGCAGCGACAGTCCCATGCTTTGGGCCAGTGAGTAAAAGAAGTGCTCAACCATTTCAGTTGCCATTTCGCCAACCTGATCACGACTGAATTTGGCATCAAATTTCAGGTAAGGGCGATTGGAAATATCCATGATGCACTCAGCACGACACTCATCCATCGGCAGAGCAAAACCAAAGCGGCCAATGCCGCGTTTGTTACCCAGTGCTTTCTTTAGGGCTTCACCTAACGCCAGAGCGGTGTCTTCAACACTGTGGTGATCGTCGATGTGCAGATCGCCGTCGGTTTTAAGCTGCAGCTCAAAGCCACCATGGGTGGCAATCTGGTCGAGCATGTGGTCGAAGAAGCCCATGCCGGTGGCAATGGTCGACTTTGCGGATGAGTCTAAATCTACCCGCACATGAATGTTGGTTTCAGAGGTGGTTCGGGTGACTTCAGCAATGCGTGAAGACGCCAGCAATTGCTTCTCGATAGCCGGCCAGTTGGTTTCTTCGCGGGTGTATTGAATACCTTTGATACCCATGTTTTCGGCTAATTGCATATCGGTCATGCGATCGCCAATTACGTATGAGCGGGTAAAGTCGACCTTACCCTGTTGCAGATAGTCTTTGACCAGGCCAAGTTTTGGCTTACGGCAGGAACAGTTGTCTTCATCAAAGTGCGGGCAAATCAGCACATCGTCAAAGGTTACGCCCTGACTTTCAAACACCGCCATCATGGCATTGTGAGGCAGGTCAAAATCGGCCTGCGGAAAGCTGTCGGTACCCAGACCATCCTGATTGGTAACCATTACCAGTTTAAAGCCGGCGGCTTTCAGTTTTAGTAAAACCGGGATAACCTGCGGTTCGAATACCAGCTTTTCGAGGCTGTCGAGTTGCTTGTCGATAGGTGGCTCTTCTACCAGAGTGCCGTCACGGTCGATAAATAAAATAGCTTGCTGGCTCACAGTGATGCTCCCGCTTGCTCAAAATAAGCGTCTAATAAGGAAAGTAAACGCTGATTCTGTTCAGCGCTGCCAATAGTTGCCCGCAGGCAGTTTTGCAGGTTAAGTTGTTTGGACTGGTCGCGAATAAGCATGCCCTGGCTAACCAGATATTGCATGATCTGCGAGCAGTGGCCGTGGCGGAACAAAATATAATTGGCTTTTACGTCGCCAACCAGTTCTACACCGGGCCGTTTGGCCAGCTCTGCCTGCAGCGTGGTGCGCTGTTCATTTAAAAACGCTACCTGTTGCTGCATTCGCGCAATATTTTCAGGCGTTAATGCCTGCGCTACAATTTGCGCCACCGGCTCCGGGATAGGGTAGGGCGCAATGACTTTTAACAGCGACTGGATAATTGCTTCGCTGGCGATAGTAAATCCACAGCGTAAACCGGCCAGGGCAAAGGCTTTGGAAAGCGTACGTAATACCACCAGGTTAGGGTAAGTTGCCAGCTGCGTTGCCCAGGTGTTGTCGATATCAAACTCAATGTAGGCTTCGTCTACCACTACCAGAGCGGTATCGGCAAAGTGCTCCAGCACGGCGGTTAAATCAGCTTTGCTCACCTGAGTGCCGGTAGGGTTATTAGGCGCGCAAATAAATACCAGATTAACGTCTTCTGTAGCGCAAATCCCCTCTACATCAAGGCTGCAATCGTCGTTTAAGGGAACGCGTTTAATGCCCACATCACAGGTTTCCGCGCTAATGGCATACATGCCATAGGTCGGCGGGCAAATCAGAATATTATCTTCGCCCGGCGTGCAAAAGGTGCGAATTAACAGCTCAATGCCTTCATCGGCGCCGCGCGTAACAATCAGTTGTGATTTATCTACGCCAGCATACTCGGCATAGCCGTTAATCACCCTGTCGGGCTGACAGGAGGGGTAACGGTTAAAGTTACCAGAGTCAATATCGTAAGGATTGGCAAAAGGCGATTCGTTGGCGTTTAGCCAGTCCTGACCACCGGAAAATAATCGGCGCGCTGATTCATAGGGTTTCAGCGGCACCAGATTGGCGTTGATTAAAGTATCAACCAGTTTGCTCGTCATAGCGGTCTCTGTAAGTTAATCGTTTTGCTTGTTCAATTTGTCCAGCCTGAAGCCTACCGCATTGCGGTGAGCATCGAGCCCTTCGGCATCGGCCAGTTGCATAATAGCCGGGCCTAAATTGCGCATGCCGTCTTCACTGAGTTCCTGAATCGTGTAGCGGCGCATAAAGTCCAGCAGTCCCAGGCTGGAGTAATTTCTGGCGTAACCATAAGTTGGCAATACGTGGTTGGTACCAGAGGCGTAATCGCCGGCACTCTCCGGTGACCACGGGCCTAAAAATATTGAGCCGGCATGTTTAATTAGCGGCAGCAAGCCCCGTGAATTATCACATTGCACTATTAAGTGCTCAGGCGCGTACTGATTGCTCACGGCAATGGCTTCGTTCACTGAGCCGGTCAGTATATAACGGGCGTTTTCCATGGCTTTGCTGGCAATACTATTGCGTGATAGCGCCGCTAATTGTTTGGCTACCGCTGCTTCTACTGCCTCAATCAGCTCAGCACTGTTAGTGACCAGAATTGCCTGTGAATCGGGGCCGTGTTCCGCTTGGGAAAGCAAATCAGACGCAACAAAGTCGGCATCGGCGCTTTCATCGGCCAGTACCAAAACTTCCGATGGCCCGGCAGGCATATCAATGGCGGCACCATCGGCGCGCTGACTAACCTGCTGTTTGGCTTCGGTAACAAAGCTATTACCGGGGCCGAAGATCTTATCCACTTTGGTGATGGTGTCGGTACCAAACGCCATCGCGGCAATCGCCTGGGCACCGCCACACAGATAAATCTCACCAATGCCGCAACATTTTGCAGCAAAAGCGATCTCAGGGGCAATTTCCTGCCCGGCATTAGGCGGAGTACATAGTACCTTGCGCTCACAGCCAGCTACCATCGCCGGTACACCCAGCATCATGACGGTAGAGGGCAGTGGCGCACTGCCGCCTGGGATGTATAAACCTACCGCTTCCAGCGCCGTAAAACGTTGTTCGCAGACTACGCCTGGCGTCGTGGTAAGCCTGATGTCTTGCGGATACTGGGCTTCGTGGAATTGTTTTACATTGGCAAACGCCGTTTGAATGGCATCCTGTACTTCAGGCGTCACCCGTGCTGCCAGCTCATCACGTTTTTCAATACTGAGTTTCAGGCTGGTAAGCGCCGGCGAGTCGAAACGGCGGGTAAATTCCAGTACTGCCTCATCGCCGCGTGCGTCAACCTGTGCAAGGATGTCTGCCACGGTTGCTTTGAGTTTGGCGCTGTCAGCCATGGCCGGACGAGCCAGCGCTTCAACTTGTTGTGCAGAAGTCAGAGTAGACCAGTTAATCATAGGATTAGCCTCGTTTTTAACCCATCATCTTTTCAATTGGCATAACCAGAATGGAGCTGCAGCCCAGTGCTTTGAGCTTTTCCATGGTTTCCCAGAACAGGTTCTCAGGACTGACAACATGGATAGCCACGGTGTCGTCACTGCCAGCAAGAGGCAGCACGGTTGGATTTTCGGCGCCCGGGAGTAAACTTTTTACCTGTTCCAGGTACGCTTTTGGCGCGTGCAGCATAATGTATTTGCTTTCTTTGGCTTGAATAACACCATCAATGCGCGGCACTAAACGGTTAATCAGCGCTTGTTTTTCTGCGCTCAGTTCACCGTCGGCACGTTGAATCAGCACGGCTTTAGAGCGGAAGATCACTTCTTCTTCCTGCAGGCCATTGGCTTCAAGCGTGGCACCAGTAGACACCAAATCACAAATGGCGTCTGCGACACCGGCGCGAGGCGCTACTTCCACGGAGCCTGTCAGCATGACCGCTTTGGCGTTAATGCCTTGCTCTTTGAAATAACGCTCAAGTAAGTATGGGTAGGTAGTGGCGACTTTTTTGCCGGCCAGAGAGGCTGCGCCGTTATAGTCCATCTCGGTAGGTACAGCAAGGGATAAACGGCAACCGCCGTAATCAAGACGACGCAGCACTTCGAAATCGGCTGCTTTACCGGCGGCCTGACGCTCGAGCATTTTCTCTTCTAACTCGTTTTCACCAATAAAGCCCAGGTCAACAACACCATCCATAACCAGGCCCGGAATGTCATCATCGCGAACACGCAGCAGGTCGATATTCTCATTGGTAGAATGGGCAATCAGCAGGCGATCGCGAATGTTAAGTTTAATGCCTATAGCTTTAAGAAGTGCAATGCTGTCGTCGCTTAAACGACCGGATTTTTGAATTGCAATTCGCAGTCTGCTGTTATCACTCATGGTGATGATCCTCTAATTAGTCCTGAATTTGGTGCGCCATTAACGAAAAACCCCCGGAAGTTTCCTTCCGGGGGTCGATATGCTTTATCTGCGCCACTGGAAGGAAAACAACAACCTTCCAGCACAAACCTGAAAGGTTATGCTTTGTGATGGTGGTGATGAATGGCGGCGCGTTTAATCATGTATAAAATTTTGTTCATTAATTTAGACGCGCAAACAATAGCCAAGACGCGCAGCCATTGCAAGTGTTTTGCAACTTTTGCGGGTAAATATACTCTAATTAATGGTTATAAGACCTGTTAGTTTGGAATGAATACCCTAAGCTGGTGAATAATTATACATAAAGGCGTATAGTTGAGGCAAAGGTTGGGAGGTGGTTGTTATGAGTAACGATCTATTGTTTTCGGTTTTGCCACGGGAAGGCAAAGTGCCGGTGGTAGTCGACGACAAGGTCAAGCGGGTCAGTAAAGAAGCCCGGGCTAAGCACCTGTCTGAAGATGAGAAAGAAACCCATGATGAAGAACGCCTGATCAGTGAGCAGGAACAATATAAGGTGCATGAAAAAGCACCCCGGCAGGAGCAGGAGTCATCCCGGCAGCAGCATCAAAAGCAAGCTGATGAACAATCTGCTGCACCAGCGCCGGAGGATGAGGAAGAACTGCTCTACGATAGTCATGGCGAAACACCAGAACATCATCATGATCCTGATGCTCCGCACATTGATATCTACGAGTGAGTTTTAACTGTTCGCTCGGTATCCAGCCAGAGTAAAAACGCAGGTAGAAACAGCAAGTCGATTACCAGCGCACCCACCAGAATAATAGCGGTCAGCAGGCCCATATCTGAATTCAGCGCAAAACTTGAAAGGCTAAGAATACCAAAGCCCACGGTCAGCACTGTGGTGGTTACAATAAGTGCCTGACCAATGGTTTTGTAAGCATATCGCACGGCTTCTTCAGCACTTTTACCTTGTTCCCGGGCTTTTTTGTATTTCGATAAAAAATGCACCGTATCATCCACAATGATCCCCAGGGTCATACTGAGCACCACCGAAAGCGCCATATTGATTTCACCCGACAACATGGCCCAGATGCCAAACCCTAACCCGGCAGGCAGTAAATTGGGCACCAGGCTGATCGCTCCCAGTTTCAGGGATTTTAAGGCAAAGACAAGCAGCCCTGATATGATCACCAGCGCCGTAAGCGAGCCCTTCAGCATACTTTGCATATTGGTCTCACCAATGTGAGCAAACATCAGAGCGGGGCTTGCCGCGGTTAACCTGAGTTCAGGCGCCAGTTTATTGAAGAAGTCCTTGGCGCGTTGTTCAAAGGCCGTGAGCTCTTTACTGCCCAGGTTATCCAGCGTCACGCTAATTCGGGTTGCGGCTTTGTCTACGTCAATCTGGTTATTTAAATCGAGGCCATAGGGCAGAGACATCTCAAACAGCAACAGGTACTGGGCGGCTAATTCTGCATCAAGCGGTAACCGGTAAAAGCTCTCGTTATCATAATTCATGTTTTTGTTAAGCTTTTTATAGGTGTCACTAATGGAGGAAACATGATCAACCTCTGGCTGCGCCCTTAACCATTCTGTCAGTGCCTGTACCGAGGTTAATACTTCCGGTTTGTTAATGCCGGAGATCTCATCGGTGTATATGGCAAAATCAATGGTGGCGAGGCCGCTAAGGTGTTCAGACTGATAATCGGCCGCCTGACGGAAGGTGTTATCCTGGCTGAAGTACTTGATAGCAATGTCATTTAACTGGTTAGTGGAAGCCAGAATCAACGCGGTAACAAAAACGATTGCACTGTAAGGTAATACCCGGCGGTGATAGGTGATCACCCATTCACCCAGACCGGTGAGCCATGGCAGAGGCTTAGTGCTGGTTTGCTGCGGTGGCTTGATTGGTAGAATTTTAAGCATTGCCGGCAACAGCGTAAGGGCCAGCACACAGGCGAGCATTACGCCCATTGCAGTAAGATTACCCAGGTCGACCAGAATCGGCACATCAGAAAAATTCAGGGTCAGGAAACCAATTGAGGTGGTAACCGACGTAATGACTACAGGCATAAAATTTAATGACAGGGCATTGTGCAGGGCTTCATCACGACTCTCGCCTTCGCGCATATGTTGAAACCAGGAAGCTATCACGTGCACGCAATCAGCTACTGCCAGGGTCATCACCATGGTGGGCACATTAACGGTTGAAACACTTAAAAAGAAACCGCTCCAGCCCGCGAAACCCATCGTTGCGGCAATGGTAGTTGCCACTATCACAAGAGTCGTAACGGCGGCAAAAAAGGATCGCATCAGCAAACCAATCATTACAATGATAGCGGCAAACATGGCTGGTACTAAGGTCGCTGCATCGTCGTTAGCGGCAATCTGGAAGGCATCATTGAGCATGACCACGCCGGTTAAATACAGCGTATGATCAGGGTACTCTCCGGCAATCCGATTTTTGATATCTTTTACAAAGTCGCCAATTTCCGCCACTTCCGGGGTCTGGTCACCATCGCTCATGCGTACGGTTATACTGATAACTGCCACCTGGCCATCTGGTGATACCAGCCTGTTCACTACATCAGGTTCACTCAGAGCGACCTGTTCGATATTGGAGATGACTTCTGGCGTGAGGGTTTGCCAGTCCGGATAGAGTTTATCAACGATTAAATCATCACCTTCAGCATAGGTATGCTGAAAATTGGTAACAGAGTTTATGCGAATAGAGTAGGGGGTTTGCCAGGCTTCTTCAGTGAGGGTTTTAATTAAATTCAGGGTAGTGGCGTTAAATACGTTGCCCGAATCTGGCACAACCAGAATATTTACCGACTCCGTTTTATTAAACATATCCTGCATTTCTTCAAATGCTACCCTTTGCGGGTTATCCTCGCGAAAAAAGGTCTTGTAGTCGCCGCGGAAATACAGGTTCTGAGCGCCGGCTGCCAGTGCGATAATCAGTATACTGCTGAACAGAATAATCAGGTAAGGATGGTTAAGGAGTCGCGGATAAAGGCGAGTGGTCATTTGACGTCCTTCGAATTGTTATATTGTCATTGACTTTATAAACTACTATTACACGGTAATGTGGAGATTTCCACTGATGAAACAGAGTCTTTTGGCCGTTTATTGTCGCCAGTCACGGAGCAGTATGAAATGAGTATACCCAGTATTATGACCCGCCGTATAGTGACCGTTCAAATGGACGATTCACTGGCCGTGGTCAGAGAGATATTCGAAGCCAGCGGCTTTCATCATTTGCTGGTGGTTGAAGACGAAAAGCTGGTGGGCGTGCTGTCAGACCGCGATTACCTTAAAGCTATCAGCCCGTTCATTGATAGCATTAGTGAGCGAATCCGCGACCGTGCCACGCTGGAGCGCAAGGTGCATCAGATTATGAGCCGGGACGTCATTTCTCTTAAAGTCACTGATACCATGGTGCGCGCCATCAGTTTGTTTAATCAGCATAAGATTTCTTGTTTACCGGTGATCGACGAATTTGATAAGCCGGTTGGGATTGTTAGCTGGCGGGACATCTTCCGCTATTTTGGCGCTTCGGTAGAGAAGCGCCGCTAGCTAGTCGTTTTTGAGTCTCAACTATTGGCTTAAGCCTGGCTACCTAACGCTTTAAGTGCATCGCCATCTAACCGATAGCGTATCCACTCGCTCTGCGGCTTAGCGCCCAGTGATTCATAAAAATCAATGGCTGGCTGATTCCAGTCGAGCACGCTCCACTCAAATCGTCCACAGTCTTTCTCAACGGCAATACCAGCCAGATGGGTTAGCAGTTGTTTGCCGGCGCCGAGCCCTCTGCTTTGAGGTGAAACATACAGATCTTCAAGGTAAATACCGTACTGGCCCTGCCAGGTAGAGTAACTGAAAAAATAAATCGCGAAACCGATGGGCTGGCCGTCATGTTCGCAAATCAGGCCATGAGCATGAGGTGTTTCGCAAAACAGAGTATTGTGAATATGCTCGGCGGTGGCTTTGGCTTCGTGCTCCGCCTTTTCGTAAATAGCCAGTTCTTTGATGAAGTGTAAGATAGTTTCGGTATCTGTTATCTGAGCGGGGCGAATAGTGATGGCCATAGGGTCTCCTCGTCGAGCCATGCCAGAGGCAGGTTGTTATTACAATTTGTTGTTAATGATGGGGGAGTTTAACTGAAAAGCTACCGGGGAGCACGGTTTGGCAACCGGACTCCCCCGAAGTTAATTGTGCTATGAAAGCTGGGGAGATTTACCTGTTAGTTTATTTTTCATCAGTGGAAACAAGCCAAAGAATTTACCGAACAGGGTAGTCAGGTCCTGCAAAATCAAATACAGGCAGGGCACCAGTAGCAAGGTAACCAAAGTTGCGTACAACACCGCAGAGCCCAGCGCAGCGGCCATTGGAATTACAAATTTGGCCTGCAAGCTGGTTTCAAACAGGATTGGCATAACCCCGGCGAAAGTGGTAATCGACGTTAAAGTTATTGCTCTGAAGCGGGCGCAGCCAGCTTCCTGAACAGCTTGCAGTATGGAGTGGCCCTCCAGACGCTTCTGGTTTATGTAATCAGTCATTACCAGGGAGTCATTGATAACTACCCCGGCCGCCGCAATCAGACCAAAGGTCGACATCATACTCAAATCAAGACCCAGCAGGTAGTGAGCCCAGATGGCTCCAGTCAGGCTGAAGGGGATCACCGACATGATGATTAACGGCTGACCATAACTCTTTAGCGGCACTGCTAGCAGGATATACACCATGATCATCGCAGCCACGAAGAACATGATTTGTTCGTCTTGCTGAGCCTGTTGCTCTTCGATGTCGCCACCCAGTTGGGTTTGTACATCGGGGAATTCCTCGAACAACTGTGGCAGCAATTTTTCGTCGATACTGGCTACCACCTCGTTAGGTTCAACCTGTTCTTCGTCAATAGCGCCCCAGACATACACCGAGCGATAACCTTCTTCACGACGGATGTAGCTGATGCCGGGCTCTTCGCTCAGAGTGACCACGTCACCTAACATTACTTCCTCACCTTCTGGTGTGGTAATCACGGTGTATTTCAGGTCTGAAAAACGCTCCCGGGTTAATCGTGGATAGCGCACCATCACCCGCACTTCCTCGCCATCACGGATAACCCGCTGGGCTTCACCGCCGTAAAAGCTCAGGCCAACCTGATTTGCAATGCTACGTAGGCTTAAGCCAAGCTCATAGGCTGCAGGTAGCAATTCCATGCGCACTTCTTTACTGGCCGGGTCAATGGTAGAGCTCACATCATAGAGCCCCTTTTCCTGTTGCAACATCTGAATAAAGCGCAATCCTGCTTCGTTCAGAGACTTAATGTCGGCACCATACAGCAGGTAACCAAACTCGCCGTTATCGCCTCCACCGTTCACATCGTCTTCAATACTAAAGCTCTTCATACCGGCAATTTCCGGGATTTTCTCGCGCCACTTACGGGCGAGCTCGAAGGTATTAAAGTGGCGTGCGTCCTCATCGACCAGAGGAATAACCAATCGCGCTTCGGTACGGGATTCGTTAAATGCCAGCAGATCACGGATCATGCCCGAACCATATTCCTTGATAGTTTCTTCTTCAATTTGCCAAATCACTGACTCAACGGTTTTCAATGCTTCGATGGTCGCCATATCCGACACATTTTCATTCATTTCAATACCGATACTGGGGAAGTCGTGAGGCACCTTGGGTTGAGGTATCATGCGCACATGATTACCGGCAACCAGGCCCCAGCTTAGCATCAGCATGGCAACAAACCCGGCGAGCACTGCCCAGCGCCAATGCACGGCTTTTTCGACAGTGCGACGGTAAGGGCCATTTACAAACTGGTTGAACCGCGCGTTAAAGCGGGCACGCCAGCCGTCTGGTTTTACTTTGCTGAATTTTATGTGGGCAATGTGCGCAGGCAGGATCAGTTTGGATTCAATCAGGCTGAAGGCCAGGCACAAAATCACAACAATAGCGATATTGTAGAAGAATTCACCGTCAGGACCGCTACTAAGAGTAAACGGTGCGAAGACTGCTATAGTGGTTAGTACCCCGAAAGTAGCAGGCGTAGCAACGCGTTTGGCACCGCGGATAACGTTTTCTACCCCGGGCCCTCGTTGTTCTATTTCGGTGTAGGCACTTTCTCCTATTACGATGGCATCATCCACCACAATACCCAGTACCATGATAAAGGCGAACAACGACAGGATATTTACACTTACGCCAAACACTGGCATTAGCATAACGGCGCCTAAGAAACACAGCGGCAGCCCCACCATAACCCAGAAAGCCAGGCGGAAGCGCAGGAAGATTGTCAGCATCAGAGCAACCAGTAGCGAGCCCTGAAACAGGTTGTTGAGCATCATGTTCAGGCGGGCATTTAAGTAGTAGGTCATGTCGACCAGTTCTTTAAGCTCTAACCCCGCAGGCAGTTCCTCATTCTTGAATGCCATAAAGTTTTTAACCGTTTCGGCAATCGGCACAATGCTTTGCGATTTAGTTGCGTTTACTGCAATCAATACCGCATTTTGCCCGGTATAGCGGAAGTAGCGCTCGCCCTCGGTAAAGCCATCTTTAATGTCGGCGATATCAGAAAGCACGACCTTAGCGCCATCCGGACCAATCTTGACCGGGATGCTGGCAAACTCTTCGCCATCATAAAACTGACTTTCAATACGCACTGAGACCAGGCCTGCGTCAGTACGTAACTGACCGGCTGAAATGTTGGCAGAGTATTGATTAATGGCATTGGTAACGTCTGAAATTGTCAGATTGTACATGCGCAGCAGTTCGGGCTTAATCTCGATGGCAATTTCATCGGTTGGCACCCGGGCATTGGCCAGGGAAACATTACTTAACTGGAGTAAGTCATCCTCAATTTCCTTGGCGATAGGCTTTAATTCCTCAAGAGGAATATCACCCACCAGAGCCATTTCGTAGACCTGCTGCTGAAACTCAGCCTGAGAAATGGTGACCGGCTCCATATCGGCCGGAAAGGTGGCAATACTGTCGACGCGCAGCTTTACCTTATCGAGCACATCGGTCAGTTCCTCGTCTTTATCGATTTCCAGTGACACCCGGCCGCTGTTTCTGAAAGCGCGGGATACTGTGCGTTTAATTTCGCTAACGTCTTTCAGGCTTTCTTCTATCTTGATCAGGATACTTTCTTCAATTTCCTGGGGGGACGCACCGCGGTATTGCGCCGAAATATTAATGTAGTTTCTCTCAATATTCGGAAACATCTGACGCTGTATGGTTTTGTAACCAAAGGCACCCATGATAAGGATGAAGATCATCAGCAGGTTAGCGGCAACCGAATTACGGGCAAACCACGAAATAAGCCCGGCTTGAGGGTTTAATGGATCTGACATTACGCTGGTTTCCGTTGATTAAGGTTGTTTTGCGACGAGTTTATCGGCACCTTCAATGACCTTTACGGCCATTCCGTTTTGCGGATACTCAGGCAGTGTCATAACAATGCGATCATCAGCGGCTATGTCCACCCGAATTAAAAACTCACTGCCAACTTCACGCACTACCTCAACCTGTTTTGCTACCAGTTTGTCGGCATCATCCAGAATCCAAAGTTGACGTCGGGTAATCAGTTCCTGCGGAATACGGTAAACGTTATCAATGGTTTTACCGGTAAACGAAACTTTGGTGTAAGCACCAAAGCGCAGCACCGGCTGTTGCGTAGTTAAACCGTAAGGGTCGTTAATTCTGGCCACAAGGTGGGTCATACGGGTCGCACTATCGTAAATACCTGAATCACGAACAATGGTGGCAGTGCGTTTAATTTCGTCGCTTGTACCGTTAAGCAAAGACACGGTTGCTTTAGTGCCGTTGAGCTCTTCCGGCAGGAAAGCCTGGTCGAACCGGGCCAGAGGAAAAGTGACTTCGCCCACTTCCACATTGTACAACGTGGCGGCGGAGGTTCCCACGGTCAGAAAATCCCCTTTACCAATAGAACGACTAACAATCAAGGCATCGTAGGGGGCAACCACCTCAGTGTTGGCGAGGTCGCGCCTGGCAATTTTCATCTGTGCCTGAGCCGCCTTCACCGCTGCTTCAGCAGATAAAATCTGTGGCTTGCGGAGATATAAATCGGTTATTCTTGAATCGGGTAAGGAGGCCGCTTCTCGCTCGGCAACATTGGCCAGGGCTTTTTCTTCTATCAGGGCAGCCTGAGCGTTAGCCAGTGCAGACTCCGCTTGCAGCAGGGCGGCAGTGTAAGAATCTTTTTCGATCGAGAACAGCGTTTCGCCGCGCTTTACAATGCCGCCGGCAACGAATTTCGGGTTCCACTCGACCACTTCCCCGCTCACCTGAGCCGCAAGGCGGGTGCTTTCTAAAGGCGCAAGTTCACCGAAAGCTTCAATATTGATGGCAAATGACTCGGGCTTTAACTGAGTAACCTGCACGGTAGGACGGGTGTCAACCGACTCATTTTCTTCTGCGGTGTCACCCAATGCGGTAACGGTTTTCATTGCTCCAATCCCCAGAACAATGATGGCTATTGGTAAGATTACTCTTATCAACTTCATATTTAGTACTTCCTTTGACCCTGGATACGCTTTTGTTCGGTGTATAGTATGAGAGATGTTAGCTATCGGATCGCTTTATAATTGTAACCAACTATTAAAAAGTAATGCTGCGAAAGCCTATCTTTTTATGATGTTAATGATGACGCACTTAAGACCTTATTGCGACCCTTTTCTTTGGCCCGGTAAAGTGCTTTGTCTGCCAATGAAAGGGCATTGTTCAGACTATTTTCCAGGTGAATTTGCGCCACACCAAAGCTGGCGGTGATTGTCAGCGAGGTATTGTTGATTTGTACCGGCGTTGATTGTAGTGTTTCGCGGATTTTCTCGGCCAGCACCACGCCATTGCTCTCATTCGTGGTAGGTAGGACAAACAGAAATTCTTCGCCACCCCAGCGCGCCACGCCATCTTGCTCCCTGATGGCTTCCTTAAAAAGACCTGCAACGTGCTTCAGGGCGATGTCCCCACCATCATGGCCGAAGTTATCATTGACCTGTTTGAAGCGGTCTATATCACACAGGACCAGCGTTAAATCCTCCTGCTGACGCCTGGCGCGATTAATTTCGTGATCAATAAATTTTTGAATCCCGCGTCGGTTGGGCAGGTTGGTAAGGGCGTCATATAACGCTTGTCGTTCAAACTTTTCACTGATATCACGAATAATAATAAAACTGGTCTGCCGGCTGTGTTCGTAAAAAGCCGATAAAAACGTCACTGTCGCGAAGGAGAGTAATAAGCGTACCTTAAATTCGTAAGGATAGCTGGCAAGCAGCAGTATATCACCGGGTGTGAACAGGATTATTGCGCACAGAGTAATAAATATGCCGATGGTCAGGACACCATAAAAAACCCCGGCAAAAAACATGGCGACCGGCGGCAGTACAAATATCCACAACGGTCCGGTGTTAGCTACACCGCCAAAAATGACAAGGTAAAGCATTAGCAGCAGTAGGCTGAAAACCAATAATACCGGGGTTATGACATGACTGTTTTTCAATCTGCTATGCAATAAAATGGCTTTGCATAATCCAAACATTGCGGATGACGTCAACAACACTATGCCAAGAATGGTCTGGCCGGCAAATAGCGCTCTGATCCCCAGTATCAGTGTGATGGACATACCCACAATGGCAAACAAATTTATGACAACAATTTTGCGATTGGTGTCTTCGTCGTGACTTCTACGACAGCCACTGGTAACCAGACTATTGAAAAGCCGTTTTAAAAAACTGAGTAAATTATCTGCCTGCTTCAACTCTTGTCACAACATCGTTGGTTAATTCTTCAATCAGCTTTCGCATTTGCGATACTGAATAGGCAAAACCATCCTTGTTGAGCGGCAACAGATAGTTAAACTGAATTATCTGCGTTGCCATTCCGTCTTTTTCCAGCCGGAATTTTCCTTTTAAAACCAGCCTGCCATCGTAGGTGGGAATAAAATCGTCCAACTGGATGTCTAAAATGTACTCTGGTTGGGCAGGATTTGTCCACTTACTTTGCATTCGAAGTCGCATTTTATGGTCTGCAGACAAGGATTCACTCAATGCCATCTTAAAATCGCGATCAAAAGGTTCCGCCCACACGTGTTTGGGAGCGAAATGTATTTCGCTGTCACTTAGCTGCAAACTCAGGTTGCGCTGTTTCAGGTAGTCCGGTGCGCTTAGTGTGCGTAAAAAAATTGTCGGCTGGTTGGTGATATCGATGCTCGATTCCGCCGCCACTAACGTTGGCTCGTGCAGCATGTAGTAATTTAAACCGATAGGCTTGCTGCTACAGCCAGCTAACCATAGCACTGTAAAGCCCGCTATCCACTTCTTCATTGGTTTCACTCCTGCGCCTTGGGTTGAATATCAATCTCGGCATTATCTGAGAAAATCAGGCCATTCGGGGTTTTATTCAGTTGCATCAGCAGCGGTTGAATGGCCCTGAGCGTTTCCTGTAATGAGTCTACGGTGTTGGCGATCTCCGCTTTACTTAGCCCTCCCTCTGAGTAGTGCTGCAGGAGTCCCTCAAAGGCTTTTAAACTATGCTGGATCTGATCATTCAGTGCTTCTGTGTCGAGCGCCGCGATGGATTCGTCGAAATTGTCACTGGTCTCATTTACCGACTCGGCAGCAGCGTTGAGGGTTTCTATTACAGTGGTAATATCTGCAATCAGTGTTTCCAGCGGTAACGCATTGATTTTATCTAAAATGGCGTCGGCTTTTTGAGTGAGCTGAGTAAACTCACTGGAGACTGTGGGAATAACGTCTAGGTCATTTACTGATAACATTGAGGCGCTTCCCGGCTGGTCTACGTGTTGCAGGTCGACAAATAAGCCACCGGTTATAAAGTTACCCATGCGCAGCGTGGCTCTGAGATCTTTACGGATCCAGCGGCCCAGCCGGTCGCGTAAAAAGGCCAGCCCTTCTTCGCTGTCTTCCAGACGCGCTTTACCCGGATAAATATTAATTAACACCGGAATGGGATACTCATCGTCCAGTAAGCTGCCTATGTCCATGTTATTGGAGTTAATCGCGGCGACTTTACCGATTTGCAGGCCACGGTATTCCACCGGCGCACCCACAGTAAGCCCGCGCACGCTTTCGTCGATTAGCAGTACATACTGAGCAGCATAGCGAAAGCGCTCATCTGCAGCGGCGTTATAGTCACCATAAATCACAAATTTCGCGTTATCATCGATAGGTTGGCCTTTAGTATCGCCTTGCGGATTACCAAAAGTCACGCCGTTAGCCAATAAGGTTTCCAGGCTGCCGGTTTGAATGGTGAGGCCGTTAGAGGCCAGCTGCAATTTTACGCCGCTAACGTTCCAGAATCGTGTATTTTCATCGATTAGCTTGTGATAGGGGGCGTGAATAAATGCCCGGTAGGTAATACGGCCCTGCTCAACATCGAAGTGGACTTCCTCGAACTCGCCAACCTTAAAGCCTTTGTAAATGATGGTATCGCCGGGCTTATAAGTTAAATCGTCGGTATCGCTGCGTAACTCTACGTGTAAACCAGGCGTGCCCGGTGGGGTAACCGGCGGGCGTTCCAGCGCGGTAAAATGATCCTGTTCAGTTTGCCCTGCTTCGGCGGTCATCGCGATAAAGCTGCCGGAAAGTAAGGTGTTGAGACCAGACACTTCAGAAAAAGACACCCGAGGTGCTACTACCCAGAAACGGGTATTTTCATTGAGCAGCCGAGCTGCGCTTTTTTCCAGCCGCGCAGTAACAGTTACCCCATCAAGCTCGGGCTTGAGCTCGATTTTCTTTACCTGGCCAACGTCCAGATCGCGGATTTTAATCGGTGTTTTGTTGACCTCGATACCACTGGCGGAACTCATGTCGATGGTGATCAGTGGCCCCTGATTTTGCCACTGGTAATACACCATCCAGGCGCCAATCAATAACGCAATAATCGGAATTACCCAGACTTTGGATATTCGCGTTGTGGGTTTTACTGCTGCATCATCGGTCATAAATCTGAGTCTTTCCTTTGCTGCCAGATTAAGCGGGAATCAAATGTCATCGCGGCCAGCATAGTAATAAAAACCAGTGCACAAAATGCCAGCGCTGCAGGGCCTGGGTGAATCGCCAGGGTACTGCCAAGCTGGATAAGTGCAACAAGTATAGCCACCACGAATACGTCTATCATCGACCAGCGGCCAATAAATTCGATAAACCGGTAGTAGCGGATTTGCCTGCCGGGATTCGTCAGTTCTTTAAATTGTACGGCGTAAGTTAATCTGGCGAGTACTACCAGCTTGGCCACCGGAATAACGATACTGGCGATAAATATTACCATGGCGACCGGGTAAGACCCGGACTCCCATAACGATATCACGCCGCCCATAATGGTATTAGGCTCTGAACTGCCGAACAGCTCTGTACTCATAATGGGCAGTGCATTAGCTGGAATATACAGGATTAACGCCGTAAACAGCAATGCCCAGGTACGCTGAATACTCAGGCTCGCCACATGCGGTGTAAGGGGCGTCACTTGTGGTAATTCGCCATTGTGCAGCCACAGCTTGAGGCGGGTATCGTCAAAATAAAACAGCGCTGCACTCATACAAACGCTGAACAGCACAAAGGCATAAAAGGATAAGCCGATGGCGATATCAGCTAATGAGGTAATTTTTATCAGACTTACCAGTGTACCGAGCAGGAAAATTTCCGCCATACTCCAGGGCATCAGCCATTCTACCCAGCGCAGCAGGATTTTCATCCAGGGACTCGGTGTGGTCAGTAAACGGCAACTGAGCAGTATGATTAACCCCATTAGTACCAGCCCGGGTAACACCAGGGTAGCCATGCCGGTGATCACCGCCAGAGTGACATAATCCTGCTCCACCAGCACGTTCAGACCGCCTGGTAAATCGATACTGTTTTGCTGACCATTGGCTCTGAAGGAGAGGAAGTTAAAAGGTAACGACAGCACTAAAAAAATCATCGCTGAGAGCGACAAGGCCAGCGACGCGGGCATATCATTGCGGTGGTAAATACTCAGTGTATAGCCGCAGCGCGGGCATACAGCACGCTGCTTATTCTGCAAAGCCGGTACGTTGACATTGGCTTCGCACTGAGGGCAGGTGATATTACATAGAGGTGGTGCTGACATTACTGGCGTCGACAAGCTTTTTAGTTAGCTTAACCTAAACACTGGCGACTTAAAATAGAACGGGGCGCTTAAAGCGCCCCGTGAGTATTCAAATAACCGGTAGGAACCAGTCACTTAGTAGCTGGCGTTCCCAGGAGTACGTGGGAACGGAATCACGTCGCGCACGTTTTGCATGCCCGTCACATAGGCTACCAGGCGTTCAAAACCTAAGCCAAAACCCGAGTGGGGTACGGTACCGTAGCGACGTAGATCGCGATACCAGCCGTAGTCTTCCTTACTCAGGCCCATTTCTTCCAGGCGGTTATCGAACACATCAAGGCGTTCTTCACGCTGTGAACCACCAATGATTTCACCAATACCCGGGGCCAGGACGTCCATCGCCGCCACGGTTTTACCGTCGTCATTTAAGCGCATGTAAAAGGCTTTAATGTCTTTCGGGTAGTTTTGCATGATAATTGGCGCGCCAACATGCTCTTCGGCCAGATAGCGCTCGTGTTCACTGGATAGGTCAATACCCCAGCTCACCGGAAACTCGAAATCTTTGCCACAGTTCTCTAAAATGGTAATCGCATCGGTATAATCCATGCGTACGAAGTCGCTGCTGATGAGTTTTTCCAGACGGGTGATAGCATCTTTATTAATACGCTGGGCAAAAAATGCCATATCATCGGCACGTTCTTCCAGAACCGCTTTGCATACATATTTCAGCATGTCTTCCGATAACTGGGCGATATCGTTCAGGTCGGCAAAGGCCACTTCCGGTTCGATCATCCAGAACTCAGCCAGGTGACGGGACGTGTTGCTGTTCTCTGCCCTGAACGTTGGTCCGAAGGTATAAATTTTAGACATGGCACAGGCGTAGGTTTCACCATTTAACTGACCGGATACGGTCAGGTAAGCCTCGCGACCGAAAAAGTCTTCGCTGTAGTCCACATCGCCTTTATCGGTTTTTGGGATGTTCATCATATCCAGCGTTGAAACGCGGAATAATTCGCCGGCACCTTCGGTATCGCTGGCTGTAATAATTGGCGTGCTGATCCAGAAATAGCCCTGTTCATGGAAAAAGCGGTGAATCGCCTGTGACAAACAGTTACGAATACGCGTGACTGCACCTATAACGTTGGTACGGGCGCGTAAGTGGGCGTGTTCGCGCAGATATTCGATGGAATGGCGCTTAGCAGCCATAGGATAAGTGTCAGGGTTCTCAACCCAGCCAACAATTTCCACATCGGTGGCGTCCAGTTCCAGTGCCTGGCCTTTGCCTTCTGACGCTTTTACATTCGCGGTAACCACCAGTGAACAGCCTGCCGTTAAACGTTGAATATCGGCATAATTGGGTAAGGTATTGAGCGCAATGACCTGTACTGGGTCGAAACAACTGCCATCATGCAAAGCAATAAATGAAAGGCCTGCTTTTGAATCGCGACGGGTACGCACCCAGCCTTTTACCGTTACCGATTCGCCAACCGCGTACTTACCAGCCAGTACGTCAACTACGGGGGCGTGTGTCATGGTTACTTTCTCCAATCAAAGTGTGTTTTTATTTAATCGCAAATCATCGCATAGGCTAAGCGCGATTGCATCCAGATTCATTAAACAAAATGGCGTGTTGGCCGATATTAAGTACAAGAGCGGTAAAAATGCCGTTTTTCATCCGTTGCCTGCTTGAATAATAAGCAGTGTGGTAGTCTCTTTAGCCAAACAGGCGCTAGTATACTCAATCGCTTTGAGGATACTAGCGATACAGATGTAAATGACAACGAAACAAGTGCAAAAATTTGGTCAGGAACGCAGGAAGAAAGCCCGCGAGCAGGATACTTATTACAAGGTGGTTGTTACCTTAAATTCTCTCGCCTGGTTATCGCTGCTTATTTGCTTAATTTTATTTCATTTCGCCCGTCCGGAAATGGTCTCCGGTGTGCAACAGTTCTGGGGAATTGAAGGCCGCACCAGCTGGTCTGCTGAATATATTGATGCGCTGGTAATGTTACTGCAGGCTTGTCTGGTGACAAGCTTAGTCACCATGTTTCTGCGTTCCCGTCGCAATCGCCGTAAAAGCGACCGTTATGGTGTTAATTTATTTATTCTGGCCGGGATCAGTTCACTGAGCCTGGTTACCCTGAATGCTGCAGCGCTGTCATAAGCCAGCGCTGCCCGCAATTCATACCTGGCCGCCGATAAAGCTGCTGTTAATTAAATACCAGGTGTAACCTGCGTAGGCGGCTACAAACACACCACCTTCCAGCCTGTTCAGGCGCCCAGGCCCTTTAAGCCCAATACAGAAAATAAACAGAGCAACCGACGCCACCAGCATAAACAGGACGTCGCGATAGAGGAAGTCAGAACTCACTTCCATGGGGTGAATAACCCCGGCAATGCCGACAACCGCCAGGGTATTAAACATATTGGAACCAATCACGTTACCAAGCGCTAGGTCATGTTCGCCTTTCTTCACCGCAACCAGTGAGGAAGCCAGTTCCGGTAATGACGTGCCAATGGCGATAATGGTTAAACCAATAACCACATCACTAACACCAAAGTAAGTCGCAACTTCCACCGCGCCCCAGACTAATAATCTGGAGCTGGCTACCAGAATGATTAGCCCGATCACCAGCCACAGAGTTTCTCTCTTAAGATTAGTGTCGGCAAGATTGAGCTCTTCATCATATTCTGCGGCGAGGGCGTCTTTGTCACCGCGCATACCTGTCCAGATACTCCAGGAGATCAACAGGATAAACAGGCCTAGCAGGGAAAAAGCGTCATCTTTTGAAACCCTCAAATCGAGCACCTGCCAGGCTGCAAAGAAGGTCAGGCCCAGCATGATAGGCAGTTCTTTGCGGATAATTTGTGAGCGAACCGCTATCGGGCTGATGAGGGCGGTAATACCAAGAATAAGTGCGATGTTAGCGATGTTAGAGCCATAAGCGTTACCCAGTGCGATGCCTGAACTTTGTTCCATTGCGGCAATAATCGACACGATGATCTCGGGCGCTGAGGTGCCAAAGCCAATGATTAGCATCCCGATAAGAATTGGCGACAGGCCAAAATGCTTGGCAACAACGGCTGCGCCGCCAACAAACTTATCTGCACTCCACAATAATAAGGGTAACCCGACGAGAATAGCGACACTCGCTAACAACATATAATCTCCTTGAACAGCCTGCGCACCAACCAACGGCGCCGAGGTAGGCGCAGAATAGAGCATAACCCTTTCACATTGCAAATACATCAGTCGCAGCAGAAACAAAACAGGTCGTAACGATAAAAATAATCCGTTATTCGCGCGACTCGCTTACCAGTACTATAGCGCAATAAATTAACGCTGGCAGCGATCTGGCAATAGGGCCGATTGTCTGTGAACGTTCGTGTAAGGACATTCAACTTTTCATGCATCACACTCTGATTGTGGCAAATCAACACATCGCGCTGGACGTACCCTCATTAACCGTTTTGAGTTTTGAGCAATACCTGTCGGATTATCCAAAATGGAACGAACCGAAAACACGGGTTATTAACCTGTGTGACACAGACCAATACCTGAGTAACGGTTATTACTGTTCATTGCTTGCCGAAGCCCGGCAGCACCGGGTGATCCCCAGTGTAAATACTATTAATGATTTACGCCTGATTAAAGCCGGACAGGAAGGCCAGTCGCTGGTTATTAAACCTCAGGAAAAAGCCATTATCGAAAGCCTTGGTGGTGAGTTTTTTGTGTGCTTTGGTAAAACGGAAGATAGCCGCCTGAAACGTATTGCCGCGTCTGCTTTTGGTCGTTATCCCAGCCCGTTGTTGAAGCTCACTGTTCGTCAGGAACAGGCCACGGTTGCCTGCGTATCGGTGGGCTTTAATGCGATCCCTGGTGTGCTGCAAAGCAGCTTCATTGAGCGACTGAGTCAGTATACTCAGCAGCAATGGCGCACATCGGCAAAAAGCAAACAATCCCGTTGGGACATGGCGATTCTGGTCGACCCGCAGGAATCAACGCCGCCCAGTGATAAAAAAGCCATTGCCCAGTTTGTTAAAGCGGCTGGTAAAGCTGGCTTTCACGCCGAGGTAGTCACCGCAGAAACCATCGGTGACGTTGCGCAGTACGATGCTTTGTTTATTCGCGAAACCACGGCGATTGACCATCAGACTTACCGCCTGGCCCGCGCTGCAGAGCGTGAAGGCGTTGTTGTAATGGACGACAGTCAGTCTATTTTACGCTGTTGCAATAAGATTTTCCTGCAGGATGCTTTTAGTTATCACAAGGTGCCTGCACCGAAGAGCCATTTTGTGACCGATGCAGAGTTAACCACGTGTGAGGCTTTAATTGAAGCATTGCAGTTGCCAATTATTTTAAAGCTACCGGAGAGCTCCTTCTCCAAAGGCGTATATAAAGTGGAAACCCTGGCAGCCTTGCAGGACAAACTGGCTATGATGCTTGAAGCTTCGGCTTTAGTGTTGGCCCAGGAGTATATTTTTACCGAGTTTGACTGGCGTATCGGGATGCTCGGAGGCCGGCCTATTTATGCCTGTAAGTATTTTATGGCGCGTAATCACTGGCAGATTTATAACCACGCAGACGGTAAATCAGACTCTGGTGACTTCGTTACCATGCCAACCTTCGAGGTGCCCAAACAGGTACTTAAGGCAGCGATTGCGGCGGCTGATGTAGCGGGGAAAGGGCTTTACGGTGTGGACATAAAACAACGGGGCAATAAAGTTTATGTGATTGAAGTGAACGACAACCCCAATATCGATGCCGGCATTGAAGATAAGTACCTGGGCAACGAATTGTACCTGCTGATCATGCAGGAGTTCGTCAGCCGCCTTGAACGCCGGGGGCGCCAGGCATGAACGCAGAACATGCGCACTGGTTGCTAAGGCCGGCACAAAACAGCGATCTGGCTGCGCTGCTGGCGCTGGAAAATAGCTGTTTCAGTGCTGACAGGCTTAGCCGTCGCAGTTTCCGACATTACCTGCACAGCAGCAATGCTGAGATGGTGGTGGCTGATGCCGAAGGTGAGCTGGTGGGTTATGGATTACTTTTGGTCCGGCGTGGCACGCTGCTGACCCGCTTATATTCGCTGGCCGTTGCGCCGCAAGCACGCGGGCAGGGGATGGCAGAAGCCATCATCGGGTATCTGGAGAAACGCGCCAGTAAACGCGGCAAGCGATATATGCGCTTGGAAGTGGCTGAGCATAATGCCTCGGCAATCAGACTCTATACCCGGTTGGGGTTTGAGTCGTTCGCGGTGACTCCGCATTATTACGAGGATGACGCAACTGCCATCCGCATGCAAAAAGCATTACCGCTGGATACACCGGATATTCAGCACAGATTGTGCCCGTGGTATCAGCAATCCACCGCATTTACCTGTGGGCCAGCTAGTCTTATGATGGCCATGGGGATGTTGGATCCTGCCATCCGCTTATCACAAACAGAAGAATTCGCGATCTGGCGTGAATCGAATACCGTGTACATGACCAGCGGTCCCGCTGGTACCCACCCATTGGGTCTGGCAATGTCTGCAATGGAGCGTGGGTTTGATGTGAAGGTGTATTTAAGTCACGAAGGCCCGCTATTTGTTGACGGCGTGCGCAATGAGCATAAACGCCAGACACTGGCCAGCGTGGAGAAACAATTTTTGGCCGACGCAGAGGCCCGTCAAGTACCGGTATTCTACAGTAACTGGCTGGAAATTCTGGATAAGGAAGCCAATGCACCACACAGTGCGCTGATGTGCCTTATCAGTACTTATCGGCTGGATCGCTCTAAAGCGCCGCACTGGGTAGTGCTCACCGGAACCGATGAACACTGTGTATATATTCACGATCCGGACCCTGATACCGACACGGCCGTATCACGGTTCCTCGACTACCAGCACGTGCCGGTTGCCCGGGAAGACTTCCAGCGCATGACCAGTTATGGAAAGCGCCGGGTTCAGGCGGCGATTGTGATACGGCGGCGGCTTCCGGAACTGGGGAGCGGCGAATTAATGTGCAGTGATTTTGATCTGGCGGTTTAACTTCCGCATAGCTTCAACTAACTGCAGTAAATCATTAACTGTGCCTTTGAAAGCCGAACGCTTGGTGACCATCTGATTACCTGCATGGCTTAACTGGCCCTGGTTGGCCGGATCAAACATTTCGGTTTTCTCGGCCAGAGAGTCCCACTCTGCCTGGAATGAGGCTGGGATCAGGTGACGTTTGGCCATCAGTTTGTCTCTGATTTGCAACAGTTGGCCAGTAATTAATGTTTGATTTTTCGGTGTATCTGTCATGGTTATTTTCCTCACTTCAATCGCATGGCCCTTGAAAGTGGGGCGTTTAGCGATACTGGATAAATATTAATCGATAAATTGTAAATAAAAGGTGTATACCATGATGATCAGGTAGCAATTTTGATACCTGAATAATCACTCAGGTATAAAAAATTAATGGCCGAAGACCTGAAGGTGCTTTTTACGTCGGTGGCGAAGCCAGGCTACGGGTAACCAGAGCAGTAAGTACAGGCTAAGAGAGGTGATTAGCGCAGAGCCAATAGCCTGCGGTTTGAGTGGCAAAGATGGCTGGTAAAGGTTTAGCACCTGAGCGAGTCGCTGGTACTGGGCAGGTTGAGCAAAATACCAGGCTTGCTCAAAGTAGTTGCTGGTACGCAGGTTCTCCAAAGCTTGCTGGGCCTCTTTATGCGCCAGCAACACTGTTTGCTTGTGCTGAGCATCATCACGCACCAGAGCGTCCTGATTGGCCTGCAGGGCAATGAGCATGGCGTTGATATCGGTGTAGCCGTAGGTGTCGGCCAGTTGCTGATAGTGATCTACCTCGGCCTGAGTGGCATCCACATAGCCACTGAGATATTGCACATAATGGTCGGTGATAATCGGAACCTGTAGCATCAGGATAAGCAGCGCGGCAAACACTATCTTGTCGATTAATCGCAGGATAATCATTGATTGCGCGCTCCTTAATGCCTTAACCGTAAGTAGTGCTCAGGCAGTGATAGATGGCATCACTTAAGCGACTGAGCTGCTCAGAGGAAATGACGTAGGGAGGCATAACATACACCAGCTTGCCAAACGGCCGGATCCACACTCCATTTTTTACCAACAAAGGCTGTAAACGTTTCATATCCACCGGGTGTTTGGTTTCCACTACGCCTATCGCACCCAATACTCTGACATTCTGTACACAGGCAAGTTCATTACAGCGGGTTAATTCGGTTTTAAGCTGGGTTTCAATGCCTTGCACCTGTACCTGCCAGTCACCCTGATTAATCAGTGATAAGCTTGCACCAGCCACCGCGCAGGCCAGCGGGTTACCCATAAATGTGGGGCCGTGCATAAACACGCCGGGACTGCCCTCACAAACACCGCGCGCCACATCCTCAGTGCACAGGGTAGCCGCCAGCGTCATGTAGCCGCCGGTCAGAGCCTTGCCCACACATAGGATGTCCGGGCTAATTTCGGCATGATCGCAGCCAAACAGTTTACCGGTGCGACCGAATCCGGTCGCAATTTCATCGCAAATCAGTAATACATCGTAGGTATCGCAAAGCTGACGACAACGGCGTAAATATTCGGGATGATAGAACCGCATGCCGCCAGCGCCTTGCACAACAGGCTCAAGGATCAACGCCGCCAGCTCTTCGTGATGACGGGCAAAAAGTTCTTCCAGTGGCAGAATGTCGTCTTCACTGAAGGCCTGACCAAAGCGGGTTTGTGGCGCTGGGGCAAAAACGTGCTTGGTAAGGCTGTTGGTAAACAGGCTGTGCATGCCATTAACCGGATCACAAACCGACATAGCAGCAAAGGTATCGCCGTGATAACCATTACGGGGCGCAATAAGACGTGACTTTTCCGGTCGGCCCTGACATGACCAGTACTGTACGGCCATTTTAATGGCCACTTCCACCGATACTGAGCCGGAGTCAGCCAGAAATACTCGCTCAAGGCCTGCTGGTGCCATACCAAGCAGTTGCCGGCACAGGTTAACGGCTGGTTCGTGGGTCAGCCCGCCAAACATGACATGGCTAAATTTATCGATTTGCTGGTGGGCGGCGGCATTTAGTGCCGGATGATTGTATCCGTGGATAGCGGCCCACCAACTGGACATGCCGTCAACCAGGGTCTCTCCCGAGGTCAGGGTAATTTCGGCACCGCTGGCGCCACTGACCTCAAAACAGGGCAAGGGATCGATGGCAGAGGTATAAGGATGCCAGATATGTTGTTGGTCAAATTCTTTGTTGGTTAAATTGTGCACAGTGGTAAAGCTTAAAATGTTAATTTGGTTGACAAGTCTTTGCTGGGGCATAGACTAAGCGACCAGACAATAAGAGTAAAGGATAGGCGATGCTGGCATCACAACATAATAGCACTGAAACGGTCGTTCGACATGACTGGACCCGGGAAGAAGTGGAGGCATTGTATGCAATGCCCTTCAACGATTTGTTATTTAAAGCTCAGGTGGTTCATCGTCAGCATTTCGACCCTAATCAGGTGCAGGTGAGCACACTGTTATCCATCAAAACCGGCGCGTGCCCGGAAGATTGCAAATACTGCCCACAAAGTGCCCGCTATGATACCGGCCTTGAAAAAGAACGTCTGCTGGAAATCGAAAAGGTTATTGAACGCGCTAAAGAAGCTAAACAAACCGGTTCTACCCGTTTTTGTATGGGCGCTGCCTGGCGTAACCCTAAAGAGCGTGATATGCCTTACCTTACCCAAATGGTCGCCGAGGTGAAGGCGATGGGTCTGGAAACCTGCATGACGTTGGGTATGTTAACCCGCGACCAGGCGGTTGCACTCAAACAGGCTGGTCTGGATTACTACAATCATAACCTGGATACCTCGCCGGAGTTTTATGGCGATATCATTACCACCCGTACCTACCAGGATCGTCTCGATACCCTGCAAAATGTCCGCGAGGCAGGTATGAACGTGTGCTCGGGTGGCATTGTCGGCATGGGTGAAACGCTGGCCGACCGCGCATCGCTGCTTATTCAACTGGCGAATTTGCCGGAGCAGCCGCAGAGTGTGCCGATTAACATGCTGGTTAAGGTCGATGGCACGCCGCTGGACAAACTGGATGATATGGAGCCCTTTGATTTTATCCGTACCATTGCAGTAGCGCGTATCATGATGCCCAAGTCCCATGTTCGCCTGTCGGCGGGTCGTGAACAAATGAATGAGCAAATGCAGGCGCTGTGTTTTATGGCCGGTGCCAATTCCATTTTTTACGGTTGTAAGCTGCTCACCACTTCAAATCCGGATACGCACGAGGACGTGGTGTTATTTAAAAAGCTGGGCATTAATTCTGAGCGCACCCGGGAGTATTCTGATGAAGCCCACCAACTGGCGCTGGAAGAAGCTATCGAACAACAAAATGCCCCGCAGTCTGAACTGTTTTATGACGCCACCGAAAAAGGTCAAACTGAGTCTGCATAATGGCCTTTGAATTTATTGATACGCAGTTATCTGAGCGCCAGCAGCAGGGCTACTATCGCCAGCGCACCGCCATCGACTATGAGCGGGATGGCGTTATTGCCGTTGATGGTAAGCATTATCTTAATTTCGGCAGCAATGATTATTTAGGACTGCGTCACGACCAGGGCGTGTTGCAGGCCTGGGTTGAAGGACTGGCGCAATTTGGTGCTGGCAGCGGTGCTTCACCGTTGGTAACAGGTTACAGCGTAGCTCACCGTGAGCTTGAACTTATGCTGGCTGACGCGTTGGGCTATGATGCGGTGCTGTTGTTTAACTCTGGCTTTGCGGCCAATCAGGCCGTTTGTCAGGCGCTATTTGCTGCGTCTGGCGAGATTATTGCTGATAAATTTATGCACGCCTCGTTTATTGAAGGGGCGCTTTCAAGTCAGGGCAACCTGCGCCGCTTTGCACATAACGATACTGCTCACCTCGAAACCCTGTTGACTAAGAGCGAAGGGCCAAACCGACTGATTGCCTCGGAAGGGGTGTTCAGCATGGATGGTGATAGTCCTGATATCAGTGCTTTGGTCAGCTGCGCCAAACAGTCTGATAGCTGGCTGATGCTGGATGATGCCCATGCTTTTGGCGTGACCGGCGATAACGGTTTGGGCTCTGTGGAAACTTATGCCCTCAAACAACTGGATTGTCAGATTATTATGGGCACCTTCGGCAAAGCCGTGGGCACTGCCGGTGCATTTGTGGCGGGTAGCCATAGCCTGATTGATTATCTGGTTAATTATGCGCGTCACTATATTTACTCTACGGCCTTTCCGCCGGCCCAGGCGGTTGCTACCATTTACGCGTTGAACTGCGTGACCACTGGTCCCCAGCGCGAGCAGCTGCACGGTAATATTGCCTATCTTAAACAGCGCGCCAGGCAGGAAGGCCTGACACTGCTTAACTCAGACAGTGCAATTCAGCCTCTCATTGTGGGCGACCCCGAAATGGCCCGCCAATACTCCAAAGCATTGTCGGAAAGGGGAGTATGGGTGCCGGCCATTCGCCATCCAACGGTGCCGAAAGGCTCAGATCGACTGCGCATTACACTCAGTGCCGTGCACACAAATCAGGATATCGACGCCCTTGTAGACGGACTAACCCTGGTGCGTCAGGAGTTACAGCATGGCCCTGATTGAACCGCTCACAGCTGTGCAACAGGCAACTGCAAAAGACGATGTGGCCAGGCGCTTCAGTGGCGCAGCCAGACAGTATGATGAAATAGCCAATATTCAGGCGCAAATAGCCACCGTAGCGCTTGCCCGTTTACCTGACCAGCCCATTGATAACGCGCTGGATATTGGTTGTGGCACCGGCCGTCACACGAACTGCTTAAGCCGCATAGCCACGACAATAATCGGGCTCGATTTGGCTGCAGGTATGTTAGCGCAGGCTCAGCGCCATTATCCCGCTATCCGTTTTGTTCAGGGCGATGCCGAGCAACTGCCCTGGCAGAGCGCCGCTTTTGATGTGGTGTTTTCTTCCATGGCATTACAGTGGTGCCGTTGTCCGCAAACCGCTCTTAATGAAATATCCCGAGTTTTACACCCTGCTGGTCGCGCTGAACTGGCCATTATGGTGGAGGGGTCTTTGGCTGAATTACGCCGGGCAAGTCGCGCTGCCGGGGTATCGCTACACATTAATGATTTGTTCACGGCAAGCGATTGGCTTAATGCACTGAGGAAGACCGGTTTGAACTATGCTTCACATGAACTTGTTGAGTACAGCGATGAGTTTGCCGGCGTTTTTGCCCTGTTGCGCTCCATTAAAGGCGTTGGGGCAGGCAGCAGCGCGCCGGGCGCTAAGCGTCAGGCGCTCACCCGTAAAGCGCTAAGCCAACTTGAAGCCGCGATGCCACGCAATGAGCAGGGGCGGTTAACTAACACTTATACCGTATTACATCTGACGCTGGAGAAACCACTGTGACCCAGGCTTTTTTCGTTACCGGCACTGATACCGAAGTAGGTAAAACCTATGTAAGCGCAATGTTACTTAAGGCCGCGGTAATGGCCGGCAAACGAGCCATCGGCTACAAGCCTGTGGCGGCTGGCTGTGAATGGCAGAACGGCCAGTGGCAAAACGAGGATGCGTTAGCCTTACAGCAAGCGTCTAATGTTGCTTTAACACTTGACGAAGTAAATCCAGTGGCGCTGGAGCCGGCGATTGCGCCGCATATTGCCGCCGAGCTTGCCAGTCAGCCAATCAGTGAAGTTGTAATTAAAAATGGCTTTGATCATCTGCTCAGCAAGCAAGCTGATATATTGCTGATGGAAGGTGCTGGTGGCTGGCGTTTACCCATTGGTAATCAACGCTATTTAAGTGACGTGGTGAAAGCCCTTCAGCTTGATGTGATCATTGTGGTCGGCATGCGGCTTGGCTGCCTGAACCATGCGTTGCTGACCGCCGAAGCCGTAATGGCTGACGGCCTCAATATTAAAGGCTGGGTGGCCAATACACTGACATCCGATATGCCTTACTTTAGTGAAAATCTGGCGACGCTCGAGCAACTCATGCCGGCGCCGCGTCTGGCTACTATTCCTTACCAGTCGGCGCCGGATTTTGCTGCACTGAGTAAGGTCTTCAACTGATATAGTTGGTCAAATCCTGGCCCGGCGCGATAGGGGTTTTATCATCGCCGTGAAAACAAAATCCTTCCAGTTCACCTAACAAAGTAAGCCGCCCTTCAGTATATTGCAGCGCAGTGCCTTCACGGATAGCCAGCACGGGTGTTTCGGGATTAAGCCGGGTAAATTCAAATAATCGGTCATCCCGGGTTTCGCCGTTATGTCCGGGCGGCTGATAATCGGTATAGTGCGGATTCAACTGGCAGCGCACAACATTAAGCGCCGCAAAAGAGGGCGGCTCAATAATCGGCATATCATTGGTCGTGCGGATACTGTTGCCGCAAATATTACTGCCCGCGCTCCAGCCGATGTAAGGCATGCCCTGGCTTATCTGGCGCTGCAGAGGCGCTAGTAATGATTGCTCATACAGCTCATTGAGTAAGTTAAAGGTGTTACCACCACCCACCAGCACCGCGTTAGCAGAGGTGATGGCCTCCTGCGGGTCATCACAGGTATGGATACCGGTAATGTTAAGCTGTGGGAGGGCCTCGCGGACTTTTTCGACATAGTCATCCCAGCCCAGCGTGACCCCGGCAAACGGAATAAACAAGACGTCCTTTGCTTCGCCCAGGTGGTGCGAAATCATCTCGCGGGCATGGGTCAGGTACTCTTCGTCACCCATCCGGGAGCTGGATAACATGAGCACGTGTGGTTTAGAATCTGTCGGCATTCATCTTTCTCTTTGTTTTTTCGTGGGTATAGTGTTCAACGCTAATGATAAGTACAATACCACGCTCGAACCGGTGGGGTAAGTCGCATTGCCAGCTGGCCGGGAAAGTTGCAGGCTAAGAATACTGACGTAAAGATAGGAATTACCATGACATCACCCAAAGCTGTTTTATTTGTCTGTCTTGGCAATATTTGCCGCTCGCCCACGGCTGAAGCGGTTTTCCGCCACAAGGCTGATGAGGCAGGACTGAAGCTGACCATCGATTCAGCCGGTACTCATGGTTACCACATTGGCAGCGCACCTGACAAGCGCTCGCAAGCCGCCGGACAGGAGCGTGGCTACAGTTTTAAAGGACTGAAGTGTCGTCGGGTGAGTGACACCGATTTTGAAACTTTCGATCTGATCCTGGCTATGGACCAGAGTAATCTTGAAAATCTGCGTGAAATGAGCGACCCGGAACATCATCATAAAATTCGCCTGATGTTAGATTTTGCCGGTTATGAGAATGAAGAAGTACCCGATCCGTATTATGGCGGCAAAAAAGGCTTTGAGCTGGTGCTTGGCTTAATTGAGGAAGCTTCAGACGGCTTAATCAAGGCGCTCAGAAATTAATGTCGGCTCCTGCCTCCAGATGGACTGTTGGTGCACTGGGAATAGTATTACTGTTGTGCTTTTCGGCACTGCTCGCCAGTGTCTGGTGGCAGGCGGATACAACCGCTGAAACACGCTGGTATATTCTGGTTAATTTACAATTGCCTTTGGCAATCACGGCAACCGTGGTGGGCGCGGCACTTTGTGTGAGTGGCGCCGCCTTGCAGGTGGTGTTACGCAATCCTCTGGCCGATCCGGGGATCATAGGCATTGCCAGCGGCGCCAGCCTGATGGCGGCATTAGTGCTGATCCTGATGCCAGAGTGGATGGTCAGTACCCTGCATTACAGTATGCCTCTGGCTTGTTTTGCCGGTGCGTTGCTATCCACAGCTGTTATTTATCGGCTCTCTGTTCGTCTGCGAGGGCTGAATACCGCGGTTATCCTGGCCGGTATTGCAATTACCACGCTAACCAGCGCGGTGATGGGCTGGCTTTATTTGTTCGCCGATGCGCAGTCGATGCGTAACCTTACCTTCTGGGTGATGGGCAGTCTGCATCAGGCCGATGGCTGGATCCTACTGTGGAGTGCGCCGCTGATAGCCGGCAGTTGCTTGCTCATTATCTCAAAAAGCAAGACCCTGAATTATCTCTATAACGGTGAACTAACGGCTCGTAGTGCGGGAATCGATCCTGCTCATGAAAGTAAGATTATTCTTATTGCTTGCGCCCTGGCGGTGGGCGCTGCGGTTGCCATTGCCGGGTCTATTGCGTTTTTAGGATTGCTGGTTCCTCATTATGTGCGCCTGCTAATGGGGTTTGATAACCGGGTGGTTTTGCCGGCCAGTGCCTTGTGTGGCGGAGTAATGCTACTGCTGGTGGCGTTATTCTCAGATTTGTTGCCCTATGCCTCTTTGCCGGTTTCAATGGTCACCGCCTCACTTGGCGGACCGTTACTACTCTATGCATTACTTAAAGGGCAGTTTAAATGAATCTGCCGATTAAGCTTGAAAACATATCCCTTGACCAGCGCCTGGACAATATCTCTGTCACGATTATGCAACCAGGTATTACCTGTCTGTTAGGGGCCAATGGGGCAGGTAAATCAACCCTGTTGTTGGTACTGGCTGGCCTGCTTAAACCAGAACAAGGGGACGTGCACTGGGGGCAAACCGATGTGTATGTAACACCGCTATCAGTGTTATCCGTGCATCGCTGTTTTGTCGCCCAGCAGCACAGTATTCAGTTTGAACTGACCGGTCGCGAGTGCCTGCACTTTTTAAGCCCTTGCCAAAGCCGGGATATTCCCGGCGAGTTGATCCGTAAACTGGATATTGCTGATTTGCTGGATAAACCGGTTAGCCGTATGTCTGGAGGTGAGTGGCAACGTATCATGATCAGTCGCGCGCTGTTACAGGTGTGGCCAGCCATTAAGTCCGGTAATGCTATTATAGTACTGGATGAGCCACTCCAGGGAGTGGATATTCGTCATCAGACAGTGTTGATGCAGTGGTTAAGTGCTCTGGCGAAGGTCGGAAACCAAATAATTATGAGTTGCCACGATATCAATATTGCTAATACCTTTGCCGATACGGTATTGTTAGCAAAGGCAGGGCAATTGCTTGCATACGGACCTACCAGAGATGTACTCAACCTGTCTAACCTGTGGTTAACCTTTGATTGTCAGTTTGAATGCCTGTTAAAGGAAGAGCAGCGGCATTTTATTCCCGTAAGACATGCAACTGGCTTTTAAAAGATTAGTCGTTTTCTGAAATTTCCCATTTGAAAGAGGTGCTAAGTGAACAACTGGCAACCAGATAGCTGGCGGGCAAAGCCTATTTTGCAACAGCCAGAATACGAGGATAAAACTGAACTTGCCAGGGTAGAGCAGACCCTGAGTTCGTATCCTCCTTTAGTGTTTGCCGCTGAAGCCCGTGAGCTGCGTCGCCAGCTTGGTCAGGTATGCGAAGGTAAAGGTTTCTTACTGCAAGGCGGTGACTGCGCGGAATCGTTTAGTGAGTTTAATGCACCGAAGATCCGCGATACCTTTAAAGTGCTGTTACAAATGGCTATCGTGCTGACCTTTGCGGGCCGTTGCCCGGTGACTAAAGTGGCACGGATGGCAGGACAATATGCCAAACCACGCTCGTCAGACTTTGAAACTATTAATGGTGTCACTCTGCCCAGCTATCGGGGTGATATTATTAACAGCTTCGAGTTTACTGAAGCAGCACGCCGACCCGATCCACAACGACTGGTTGAGGCTTATCATCGTAGTTCTGCCACATTAAACCTGTTACGCGCTTTCGCCCAGGGCGGACTGGCTGATCTGCATGAAGTGAACCGCTGGAATATGGCGTTTCTGGAAAATAATCCGCAAAAAGATAAGTATCTGGACTTATCCCGTCGCATTCAGGATACGCTGGAGTTTATGGATGTCATTGGTATTAACGCTACCAATACGCCGTCGTTGCACGAAACGTCCTTGTTTACTTCCCATGAAGCATTATTGCTCAACTACGAACAGGCGCTGACGCGCATCGATACACTCACAGGCAAGCCTTATGACTGTTCTGCGCATATGGTATGGATAGGTGAGCGTACACGCCAGCTTGACCATGCGCACATTGAGTTCTTCCGGGGGATTAATAACCCTATTGGTGTAAAAGTAGGTCCGACAATGGAAGAGGACGAACTCATCCGTCTGATTGATGCACTTAACCCGAATAACGACCCGGGCAGGCTCACTTTGATCACCCGGATGGGAGCAGACAAGCTGGAAGCGAATTTACCGCGCCTGTTGCGTCGGGTAAAAGCCGAAGGACGCAATGTAGTGTGGAGTTCCGATCCTATGCATGGCAATACATTCTCTGCCTCCAGCGGGTATAAAACCCGTAACTTTGATGCCATCCTGAGTGAGATTAAGCAATTCTTTGCGGCCCATGAAGCCGAGGGCACTTACGCGGGTGGTATTCACCTTGAGATGACTGGCCAGCATGTTACCGAATGTACCGGTGGGGCTTATCAGATCAGTGATGAAGATCTTAAAGAAGCGTATAAAACCCAGTGTGATCCGCGCTTAAATGCCGATCAGGTACTGGAAATGGCGTTTCTGGTAGCAGACCACCTACGTAGTAAGTAGCCTGCTGGTTGTAGTCTTTATCGGATATCAGAGCGCAGCGAGGCAATCGCTGCGCTCTTTTTCGTTCAGGACACCGGTAAAGATGGTTTTACGGCGCAGTGCTATGGAGGTTTTATCGGTAGCGGTCATCGCTTTAATAAAATTATCCGGCGTACTGACCTGAGCAAGAATTGCCTGCCAGTTCAGGTAGGCGCCGTAGCTGAGCAGTTTTTGCTCGTAACGCTGTTGTAATGTAGATGTCGCCTGGCTTAACAGTGCCGGCTCAGCCAGTACTTTGCGGGCAATACAGCCATGTAAACAAAGGCTGCGTTTGTCAGCCTCCTGCTGCTGATACTTTTTTTGATGATAAACCATGGCGCTATTCGTCAATTAACGGCGTCAGCATACCTTCCATGCCGTTTAGTTTAATTTCGTACATGAGTGCCAGTTGCTCCCCCAGTTTTCCGGCCGGGAAGCCTTGTTTGGCAAACCATACCAGGTAAGGTTCGGGAAGCTGGATGAGCTTACGCCCGGCATATTTGCCGAAGGGCATGGTCTGATTAATGGCCTGCTTAAGGGCAGCCGCGCCGGGCATTGAGTTTGTCATGGTTAGGTTGCCTGTTTTTGCTGTGCTTGCCAGAGGCCGGCATAAACGCCTTGTTGACTCAGCAGCTCATCGTGATTGCCATGTTCGATGAGTCGGCCCTGGCTCATGACCAGAATTTTATCGGCATCGACAATGGTTGACAAACGGTGGGCTATCACCAGACTGGTGTGGCCTTTGGCGACTTCCCGCAGCGCACGCAGTATGGCTTGTTCAGACTGACTATCCAGAGACGAAGTGGCTTCATCGAAGACCATGATCGCCGGGCGTTTTAAGATTGCCCGGGCGATGGCCACCCGTTGCTTTTCGCCACCGGATAGTTTAAGGCCTCGTTCGCCTACTTTGGTTTGGGCGCCTTCGGGCAACTGACTGATAAACTGATCAAGGTGGGCCAGACGAATGGCTTCATAAACGTCTTCCTCACTGGCGTCGGGCCGACCGTAGCGGATGTTCTCGAATATAGAATCGTTAAATAACACTGTGTCCTGGGGCACAATGCCAATGTGCTGACGCAAGCTGTGCTGCGTGACGCCCGCAATATTCTGGCCATCGATAATAATCCTGCCGGATGCCGGATCGTAAAAACGAAACAGTAATTTCACCAGGGTGGATTTTCCGGCACCACTTTCGCCTACTACGGCAACCTTGCTACCAGGTTCAACCGTAAAACTAACGTTGCTGAGGATCGGGCGGTCGTCGTGATAGGCAAAGCTGACCTGCTCAAACTCAATGCGCCCCTCACGGGTAACCAGCGTTGTTGCATCCTGACTATCATCTACCTGCGGGGTTCTGTCGAGCAGTTTAAATAAGTTTTCAATATTGGCCAGTGAACCTCGAATTTCGCGGTAAACAAACCCCAGAAAGTTGAGAGGCATAAAGATTTGCATGGTGAAGGCGTTGATTAGCACAAAGTCGCCAATGCTCATATTACCTTCGCTGACTTCAAGGGCTGCCAGCAATAGCATGCTGGTCATGGCGGTAGCAATAATAAAAGCCTGGCCACCGTTTAAGGCAAATAAGGATAAACGGTTTTTGCGGCGCGCGGTTTCCCATTGGGCCAGGTTACTGTCGTACAGATTGGCTTCGTATTGCTCATTATTGAAATACTTCACGGTTTCGTAATTTAGCAGGCTGTCGATGGCGCGGGTATTGGTGCTGGAGTCAGCCTGATTAACCTGGCGGACATATTCAGTGCGCCAATCGGTGGCTTTCATTGAAAACCAGACATAGGCAATTACTGAGCAGAGGATAATCAGCGCAAACGATACGCCATACTGAGTCAGTAATACGCCTACTACCAGTGCGATTTCCAGCAGGGTAGGGCCAATATTAAACACCATAAACCGCATCAGAAAACTAATGCCACTGGTACCCCGTTCTATGTCCCGCGACAGTCCGCCGGTTTGTCTGGACAGATGGAAGCCCAGATCCAGCCGGTGTAAGTGTTCGAACACCTGCAGGCCGAGACGACGCATAGCGCGCTCAGTTACCCGGCCAAACAGTGTGTCGCGCACCTCGCCCAACAACACATTGGACAGGCGTAATACGCCATAAGCGAATACCAGTGACAGCGGCACGGCCAGGGCTTTAACGGTGTCGTCGTTGAGACTGTCGACGGTATGTTTAAGAATAAAAGGCAGGCCAATGCTGGCCAGTTTGGCCGCCACAAGGCATAGCAGGGCGACAATAACCCGTTGTTTAAATTCCAGCAGGTAGGGCCATAATTGCCGAAATACCTGCCACTGCATAGGTGTGTTGGGATCAACCGGTTGGCGATGTGGGCGCATGTATCCTCTTTTATACCCTTAAAATAACAATGGTTATGTTGTGGCCCGACATAAGGTAGAATGGCCAGACAGCACAATGTGCGATGCTTATAGCTGACCTTAACCCTAAAGGCATTGATTTGTTACAAGATTCGTTTGGTCGCCGATTTTATTATCTGCGCTTGTCCATTACTGATGTATGCAACTTTCGTTGTCAGTATTGCCTGCCCGACGGTTATCAGGGCCAGGCCCAGCAGTTTCTGAGCCTAAATGAAATTGACACCCTGGTAAATGCTTTTGCGCAAATGGGCACCTCGAAAATTCGGGTGACCGGCGGCGAGCCCACTCTGCGAAGAGATATCGTTGATGTGGTTGCCAGCTGTGCGCAAACCGAAGGGATCAGTAAAGTTGCGATGACCACTCACGCGGGCAAACTGGCCTCACTGGCAGCGCCACTGGCCCGGGCTGGCCTGAAACAGGTCAATATCAGTCTCGATAGTCTGGAGCCGGCACAGTTTGCACTGCTTAGTGGCCAGGATAAACTGAATGCCGTACTCGATGGCGTGGAGTCGGCCCTCGTTGAGGGCATGAATGTTAAGGTTAATGCAGTGTTGCTACGCCCCTGGGCCGAAACTCAGTTGCGCGATTTTACCGCCTGGCTGAAAGACATGCCGGTAACGGTTCGATTTATTGAACTGATGGAAACCGGCCAGCACAAGGCCTTTTTCAAGTCTCATCATGTCAGTGCCGAACCTCACCTTGCTGCCCTTAAAGCGCAGGGCTGGCAGCCGCTGCCGCGCGGCAAGGATGCCGGCCCGGCCGTTGAACTGTCGCACCCTGATTATGTTGGCCGGATTGGCTTTATTATGCCTTACAGCAGCGACTTCTGTGACAGCTGCAATCGCTTGCGTATTACTGCCCTGGGTAAGCTGCATTTATGTTTATTCAGTGAACAGGGACTGGATTTACGCGAGTCATTACAATCGGGCAATGTGCAGGCTGTTACAGACTTTGTGACGTCCAGTCTGGCCGATAAAAAAGTGTCTCATTATCTGCAGGATGGCATAACCGGGATCACTAAAAATCTTTCCATGCTAGGCGGGTAATCCTATGCTCACTGTTACTCCCTCCGCGCGATTAACCTATCGCCGAGTTACCGCACAAGATCGCGATTTTCTGTTTGAAATCGATCAGGATGAAGAGGTCATGCGCTACTTAACCGGTGGCAGAAAAACCACGCGCAAAGAAGTAGACGAAGTGTTTATTCCCCGCATCGAGTCTTTCAATAATGAAGAGAAAGGCTGGGGATTATGGCAGGTCAGCTTGAGTACGGGTAATCGGCAAGCGATTGGCTGGATTCTGGTTCGCCCGTTAGGTTTTTTTACCGGAAACCCGCAGCCGGATAACCTTGAGCTTGGCTGGCGCTTTCGTCGACAAAGCTGGGGCAAAGGGTATGCCACCGAAGCTGCTAAAGCCGTGCTGGACTCGCTGAAACAGGCGGGATGCCCGCAGTTCTCTGCTATAGCGCTGGCCGATAATCATGGTTCTATTAATATTATGCAGAAGCTAGGTATGCAGTATCAGCGCACGGAGCGCTATACCGATGCCATTTTTGACGACGACGTGGTGGTTTACAGTACGGGCCTTGCCAGTGTGGAATGCAGCTTAGGTTAAGTCTTTTAGCACCTTTTTGACACGCTGATAGCGTTGCTCCTGCTCTTCGGTAAGCCTGCCTGACTCGATGGCTTTCAGACAATTATGGATTAACTGTGTGCTGAGGGTATCTTTTGCCGCTTCGTTGTTGGTCTCCCGAAGATTTATGGCGGCGGCCTGCAGTAAATTCAGCGCGATAGACGGGTTCTTTGGCATGATGGTAAATGCCTGACGGAAGGTGTGCAGGGCTTTTTCCAGATCGCCGCGCTGATACTGGTTAACGGCGCTGTTATTAAGCTCTTTAGGACTCAGTCTGATTTCGGCTTTTTCCGTTTTTTCCTGCTGCACATATTGTAAAAACAGGTTACTTTGCGCCGGATCGTTATTGCAGCGGCGCTCAATCAGGTCGAGGATATTTAGGGCATGCTCCTGAAACCCCACCTCATGAAAAGCTTTCGCTTTATCGAGTAATCCCTCAATGCTTTCGGTTTCCCAGGCGTCATTACTTAATTGATCGAGCAGCGCTTTTGCATTATCCACTTCATCTTCCAGGTAAAGTAAACGGGCATCAATCACTTTTAACTGATCATCAATGTCGGCTTTTGGAAAACTATTTTTAAGCTGCTTTAAATACTCGGTGGATTGTTTGATTAAGCGCTTGGTATGTTCTTCATCGGCGGTCATGGCAAAATCGATCCCAGCCCGGGCTACATTGAGATAAATTTCGGGCTTGTCGTGAATAGAGTTCTTTGCGATTTTGACAATTTTCTTGGCCGCTTCAAATTGTGATTCGTAATCGTGGGTCAGTCGGGATAAATCCAGGGCCTTGGCGTGGCGATGGAGGTTTCGGGGGGAGATTTCACTGGCAACCTCAACACTCTCCAGCGCATCTTCAAACTCTTTGTGTTTGATCTGCAGTGCCGCCAGTAAGTCGTACGCGGCAATCATAGAATCCTGCCTGAGTGCCAACTCAATCACCAGCTTTTCAGCTTCTTCATCCAGATCCAGCGAAATAAAACTGCGAATGAGGCCAAGTTGTGCCCAGGTGAAGTTTTGCACGTTGATTATGGCCTGGTAAAACTCCCTGGCTTCATCATAATGGCTGCAGGCCAGCAGCAATTCGCCTTTTAATTTCAGGGCCAGCGGGAAAAATTCAGAATTTCGCGGCTCGGTTAAAAAATTCTCCAGCTCCAACAGTGCCTTATCCAGAGAGCCTTGCTCGATAAACTGATAAACCGGCTTCAGCACCTGTTTGCGGGTTAGCAAACGGCCCAGGCGACGGTCGAGCTCCCGAACCGTAAAAGGCTTGGCCAGAAAATCGTCTGGCTGCAACTCAACAATACTGTGCACTATATCCGCGGTGGTATCGGCACTGATAAAAACAAACGCGGTACTGGGCGGCAGTTCGTTATGCTCTTTTAACTGATCGTAAAGAAAGTAGCCGTCCTGTTCATTTTTCAGGTCGTAGGAGCAAACGATGAGATCATAGTGGTTGCGGCGAATATAGGTTAGCGCAGTACTGACCCGATCGGCATATTCAATATTCTGAAAGCCAAGTTCCTCCAGTGAGTATTTCAGATAGCCTTTGGCTAAGACCTGATCATCAATGACTAATACACGAGTCTGTCTGGCTAACTTTAAATTCATTACCGCTATATCCGTTTGGCTTCTGAATGCTTTATCGGCAACTTGCTAATAAATCTTATTAAAACCTGAATACTGATCGCTGTCACGTAAAACAAATAACGGCACAGGAGTGAATTTTTCAGCGGTTTGACTCAAGGGTTGAAGAGTTCGGTTATATCTGACGTTGACTGTGACCAGAAATTAACGGTTAGACCAATGCACTCTTGCGGTATTACTGGCTGCACAAAAAACTAAAGTGGAGGCTCTATCCGCCCTCCACTCAGTACTCGTTTGCGTAGCTTTGCACTGATTAAGATTTGATCTCACACAGAAAGCTTTTGACTAAGTCACTGAATTCCCTGCTAGCCTCAACAGAAGGAACATGTCCAATCGATTTTAACTCAACAACTGAAGTATTCAGTTTTCCGGCAAGTTGAACCAGGCTGCTAGTCGGTGTGGCGATATCATCCTGACCGGCAATGAGCATCACAGGAGTACTCACCGCTGTTAACTTATTAGTCATATCCTGTTCACCGAGCCATGCACACAGTAACCCATAGGAACGATCATCCGTGCCAGCTAAGAATGACTGCCATTGGGAGAGTAGATTAGGGTAACTGGTCACACTGGTTTTACTAAACCATCGTTGAACCAAATCGCCTGCCATTTCCTGCAGGCCATGCTCAAGTACCTGAGATTGTCTGTCCAGCCAGGCTGCCTTACTGCCAATGACCATCCCGGTATTCGTTAATGTTGCACTCAGCAAACGCTCATTATGGTCAACCAGAAGTTGTTGACCAAGCATGCCACCAATAGATGTACCGACAAAATGAAACTGGGTAATGTTAAGCTCCGCACACAATGAGAGCAGATCGTCAGCCAGCTTTTCTGCCGGTAATGTTTCGAGTGATTCGTCGTAGGGGGCACTCATGCCGTGGCCGGGGAGATCGTATCGCAATACGCTGAAATTGGAGGTCAGTTCAGGCACCAGATAACTCCAGGCATGCAGGTTCATTCCCAATGGATGGGATAAAATGACCGTCGGTTTTGCCGGACTATCAGTATACTGATAATTAATGCCTGCTTTAGATACTGGCATAATAAACTCCTATATCCGTTTTAAAAGTGTTGCGATGCCCTGACCAACGCCAATGCACATAGTACAGAGCGCGTAATCTGCGTTGGTTTGCTGCAACTGCAATGCGGCAGTTTGTAATAATCGGGCACCAGACATTCCCAGCGGATGACCTAGTGCTATCGCACCACCGTTGGGATTAACTCGCGGATCACCACTGGCGATACCGAGTTCCTGCATACAAGCAAGGCCCTGTGCAGCAAACGCTTCATTGAGTTCAATAATTCCAATGTCATCAAGACTAAGCTGTTGTTTTGCCAATAACTTGCGTACAGCAGGTACCGGTCCAATACCCATTACTGAAGGTTCGACCCCCGCCGTTGCCATGCCCTTAATTTGTGCCACAGGTTGTAAATTATACTTTTCTACAGCGGCTTCGCCAGCCACTATCATTGCTGCTGCCCCATCGTTAATACCGGAAGCATTACCAGCAGTTACTGAGCCATTGTCGCGGAACGGCGCCTTTAAGCTAGCCAGCGCTTCGAGGGTAGTTTGTGGGCGTAAATGTTCGTCAGTATCAATTACGACCGGTTCGCCTTTTCTTGGTTGATAAGTAACCGCAGTGATTTCTTTCGCAAATCGTCCACTATTTTGAGCGGCAGCCGCTTTTTGCTGTGAACGCAGGGCAAATTCATCCTGTGCGGCGCGGCTAATTCCATAGCGGGATGCAACGTTTTCCGCCGTTTCCGGCATGGTCTCTGTACCATAGGCTTTGTTTAGTGCAGGATTAATAAAACGCCAGCCCATGGTGGTATCTTCTAACCGTTGGCTGCGGTCGTAAGCACCGCTGCTTTTGCCCATTACGAAAGGGGCCCGGGACATTGACTCCACACCGCCGGCTAGGATGATATCGGCGTCGCCCGAAATAATTGAGCGGTAAGCCAGGCCAACTGCGTCCATACCTGAACCACAGAGACGGTTGATGGTGGTTGCCGGGACATCACAAGGTAAACCTGCCAGTAAAGTAGCCATTCTGCCAACATTTCGATTGTCTTCACCGGCCTGATTGGCACAACCGAAAAAAGCATCGTCGATGCGCTCAGGGGGAAGGTCAGGGCAGTCTTTCAGGACTGCACTAATAACCTGGGCTAACAGATCGTCCGGCCTGATAGTAGCAAGCCCGCCACCGTAACGACCAATCGCCGAGCGCTTTGGGTGGCATAAATATACGTTCATTGTGCATTCTCCAATTGACTGTGCGCTGCTTCAGTTACCCGTTTTAACTCTCTCAACACGTCAATTTCATTCTGTGTTGGCAAGTCGGTGGTCGCCAGTGCGTCGGCAAAGCGGATATCCCAGCCGGTTGCCTCAATAACCTGGTCTTTTGTGACCCCTGGGTGCAGGCTGACAACCATCAGCTCGTTAGTCTCAGTTTCAGGTTTAAGAATACACAAATCACTGATAACCAAAGTGGGGCCTTTACCAATGGTTGTTTTACCGCGACGGGCTTGCCCATCACGTCCGTAACCAAGGGTAGTAATAAAATCGACGTTCTTTACAAAGGTTCGTTTGGAGTGACGAACGGTAATGATGACTTCTTTGGCATTGGTCGAAATTTCCGGAGCGCCACCACCGCCTGGTAGCCGAACGCGGGGATTGGCATAGCAATGCGCACCGTCCGGGCCTTCGGGATTATGGCTTGCCGCAATGACGGTGGTGTTAATGTTGCCGTAGCGATCAACCTGAGCTGTGCCTAAAAAACCAACGTCAATATGGCCGCCTTGTAACCAGTACCTGAACATTTCAGGTACCGCCACGGTGGTCAGCGCTGACTCGCAAAGCTCACCGTCACCGATTGACAGTGGCAATATCTGAGGCTTGGTTTCGATGGTACCCGACTCATAGATCAGGGTAATGCCCGGAGCGTGAGTTAACCGGGCTAGGTTAGCCGCCGCACTGGGTAAACCAATGCCGACAAAACAGGTGGAGTTATTGTTCAGGGCCCGGGATGCGGTAATTGTCATCATTTCGTCTGAGGTATACTGTGCTGTCATGATTATTCTCCTGCTCCAAATACTTCTTCATCCAGCCATTTTTGGAACGGCTCCCTTTCACGGCTAATCCCATCCCATTTTTTGTAATAACTGTTGTCGCGAGGATAGTAACCCTGAGCATAGGAAGGTTTTGCTCCCAATGGTACAGTCGCAATGGCGTTTATAGTCCAGGCTGGAAGCACACAGCTGTTAGGGCCTGCTTGAAGATCGTCAACGATTTCTTCAACGGTGACGATGCTGTACGCTGTCGATAAAACAACTTCTTTCTGCACGCCCAGTATGCCTTCGATCAGTACGTTACCAGCACGGTCGGCTTTTTGAGCGTGAATGATACCCACATCCGGCTTTATGGCGGGTACCGCTGCCAGTACCTCGCCAGTGAAGGGGCAGGTTACCGACTTGATATTCGGGTTTACATGCTGCAGGTCGCTACCCACGTATCCTCTGAACACAGCCATGGGTAAACCTGATGCGCCAGCCTCATAGGCATTGGCCATCGCGGCATGACTGTGTTCTTCAATTTCAAGCGGTGCAGGGTAGGCATTCTCGATGGCGTCACGCACGCGATGTAACGAGCCCACTCCGGGGTTACCACCCCAGGAAAAAATGAGTTTGCTAACACACCCCGCTCCAACCAGCTGATCGTAAATCAAATCTGGTGTCATTCTCACCAGTGTTAACCGACGACGTTGCTGACGAATGATTTCATGGCCAGCAGCAAAAGGAATGAGATGAGTAAAGCCTTCCATTGCTACGGTGTCACCATCTTTGACACCGTTAGCAATGGCATGTGAGAGCGTAGTAAATACTGTCATAATAAAAGTTCGCATTACGAATGTTGATTCATTATGCGAACAAATTAAGGATTTTAGCTTTAAAGGTCAAGCATTAAATGTTAAAAAGTTGCTATAGTTACTCCGGGGTTTGAATTATGTTTCTGATAATAAAAGAGAACTGGCACTTCGGTGCGGAATAGGAAATAATTCAGAACAAGTAAAAAGAGATAAATTAATGAGCGAAGAAAAAATACCGCCCACGCACCGGGATTACATCAGTGCGCTGGCAACGGGCCTGGAAGTGTTGAGTGCCTTTACTGCTGAGCACCGGGAAATGACGCTATCACAAGTGGCTGAACGAATGGGAATTGACCGGGCGAAAGCCAGGCGGTTTTTGCTTACATTGCATTCTCTGGGCTTTATACGTCGAGAAGGGCGAATATTTGCTCTGACCCCCAAAGTGTTATCGCTGGGACAGGCATACACTGCCAGCAATGATTATCTGGCAGTGGTTGAGCATTACCTCAAGGCAATTACTCAGCAGTTAGGCGAATCGGCATCTCTGGGTAAGTTAGATGGACATTCTGTCGTCTATGTTGCGCGTTCGCCCGCGTCACATCGGCTGATGTCGATTAATATTACCACGGGTACCCGGCTCCCTGCGCCCTATACGTCAATGGGAAGAGTGCTGGCGGCGCACCTGGATGACCCTGAACAGGCTGCGTGGATTATCGACGCTGCGTTAGAAGCTCATACCCAAAATAGTCTTACCACGGTAAGTGAACTAAAAGAAGAGCTGGATAAAGTTAAACATCAGGGGTTTAGTATTGTCGATCAGGAACTGGAAGAAGGATTACGCTCGGTCGCAGTACCGGTTTTTAGCGGGAAAGGAAAGTTACTTGGGGCTATGAATATCAGTACTAACGCATCGCGAGTCAGTGTGGAAACACTCACAGGCAAGTGTTTACCGGTATTACTGGATGCTGCCAAACAAATTCAGACCGATACGCTCTAGTTCAACATTAAGGGTAACGGCCTTCAATTCTGTTTAGCACTAATTCATCCAGTATTTCCATAGCTGCAGTCATAATTTCGTCTTCAGGCTCTTCCCTTTTGCTTAAGAATACTGGGCTTGTTATGCCTTCGCCTTTTAATCTGACGAAGGTCACGCCGTCTCTATTCATGCGCATAACCTGTTCCGGCACGAGCGTAAAGCCCATATCCGAAGCAACCAGTCCCAATGCGGTACCTACGTCATTTACCTGTTGAGCCACTTTTACTCTAAGCCCTCTGCTATTGAATAAATCAAGACAGATATTGGCAAAGGTGGGGGCATTGCCAGCCGGATAGGTAATAAGCGGTAATTGAGCCAGTTCGTTCATTGAAATAGCACCTTCTGCCATGGGGTGATTGCAGGGCAGGGCCGCTAAAATAGGCTCACTAAAAAGTAATTTTTGCGTAACGTCTCCACCCAGTGAAGGCATGACTACCCGGCCAAATCCCATGTCAATTTTGCCGCATTTGAGCGCTTCTATTTGTTCGCCGGTTTTCATTTCGTGCAACTCCACACTGGCGAAATGGTGTTGTCTCAGACGCCTGACTAACTGTGGAAGCTGGCCATAAAAAATTGAGGGAACGAAGCCAATCCGAAAAATTCGTTTTTTCCCGGCATCAATTCGTTGGCTTTCTTTAACCGTAGCTTCCAGTTTATCGAGTATTAATTGAGCTTGTTGCCAGAAGTACTCCCCGGCCGGAGTCAGGCTTATACCACGGGCTTCACGTTGCACCAGCTGTACGCCTACTTCTTCTTCTAACTGTTTGATTTGTCTTGTAAGTGGGGGCTGAGCTATAAAGATTTTCTCAGCCGCTCTGGTCATGTTTTTCTCTTCTGCCACAGCGCAAAAATAACGTAAATGTCTTAACTCCACCATACCTCCCAGGTATCGATACCAACTAAATCAATATTGGTTGTTAACAAAAAATATTTGTAAGTTACATCCAGACATTTAATGGCAACACAATATTAACATTAATTATGATAACACAGATTGATACCTATATCGTCGATATTCCGACCATCCGACCGCACAAATTGTCCATGACATCGATGGCAGTGCAGTCGATGGTGATTGTTCGAATTACTGACGATGAGGGCCGGCAGGGGATTGGCGAAGGCAGCACTATTGGTGGGTTGGCTTATGGGCCGGAAAGTCCGGAAAGTATCAAAACGAATATTGATACATATTTCGCCCCTTACCTGGTGGGTAAAACAGTGGATAGCCCCAGGTTGCTAATGCAGCACATGAATAGCGCATTCCGTGGAAATGCTATCGCTAAGTCGGCAGTGCAAACCGCACTACTGGATTTGCAGGGTAAACAGTTAGGTGTGCCAATTTCAACATTGCTGGGAGGCGCATGTCACTCGCATCTGCCTTGCCTGTGGGTACTGGCTTCCGGTGATATCGATAAAGATATCTACGAAGCCAAAAAGATGATAGACGAAGGCCGTCACAACATTTTTAAAGTCAAAATTGGCTCACGCGCTTTGCAGGATGACATCGTGCATGTTGCCACCATCAAAGAAGCTCTGGGAGCGTCGGTCAGTATCCGGGTTGATGTCAATCAAGCCTGGAGCGAAGCCCAGGCTGCATATGGTATGGCGGCTTTACAGGAAGCCGGAATCGATTTGGTAGAGCAGCCAACCGCCGCCAAAGATTTTGCCAGTCTGGTGAGACTGGCCGACAAGTTTACCATCGGTGTCTTAGCCGATGAGTCCATTGCTGATAGCGCCGATTGTTTTGCTCTCGCAGCACAAGGTTTCAGCGGCTCCGTTGCGTTAAAAATTGGTAAAGCTGGCGGACTTTTCGGTGCCCTGGATGTGGCTGCAGTCTGCAGTGCTGCCGGAATCGGATTGTATGGTGGCACCCTGCTGGAAGGTTCTATTGGGACCACGGCTGCGCTTCACGCCTGGTCAACACTACCTGTTATCGAAGCGAGCACGGAAATGTTCGGTCCGCTGCTACAGCGGGACGATATTGTAAAAAAACCTCTTAATTATCATCACTACGGCGTAGAAATCCCCTCGACTCCGGGGCTCGGTTTAGAACTCGATGAAGACAAACTGCGTGAATACGCCCGCAAAGTGTAAGTAAGGAGCCAACATGTTATTTAAAGTTGAAATGACCGTTATACCGCCAGCGCATCTTAGCGAAGACGAGTTTAATGCTATCAAACTCAAAGAAAAGAATTATGCCCAGGAATTGCAGAAAAGCGGCATTTGGCTGCACCTTTGGCGGGTTGCAGGCCTGTATGCCAACGTCAGTATTTTTGAGGTGAAGGATAATCAGCATTTGCACGACGTATTGATGGGCTTACCTCTTTACCCCTACATGACGATAAGCGTGACACCCCTGTGTCAGCACCCGTCATCAATTAAATAAACCTAACAGGCAAATCAAATACTGACTGCAACAGCAGTGCGGAGACCAAGACTATGACCAAAATAAATACATTACAAACTGAGCATGTTCAAACTTTACTGAAACGTGCGGCTGGCCTCGACAATGACCAGGGTAATCCACGCTCAAAAGAAATTATGCATCGCTTTCTGACTGACGTATTCAAAATGATCGAAGATCTTGATATCACTCAGGAAGAATTCTGGATGGGAGTAAACTACCTGAACGAACTTGGTGCCAATGGCGAAGCGGTGTTACTTGCTCCGGGTCTGGGATTTGACCACTTCCTGGACGTTCGTGAAGACGCTAAAGACGCCGCGATTGGCGAGCTTGGTGGTACCCCACGCACTATCGAGGGGCCTTTGTATGTTGAAGGTGCGCCGCTTTCAGAAGGCGAAGCTCGTATGGATGACGGTCAGTCTCCAGGACAGGAAATGTGGTTACACGGCCAGGTATTAGACGAGCAAGGTAACCCTGTAGCGGGCGCTATCGTAGACATCTGGCATGCCGATGTGAAAGGTGGCTATTCTCACTTCGACCCGTCACAAAGTGAATTCAACCTGCGTCGTCGTATTAGCACTGATGCCGAAGGTCGTTATCGAGCCAAGAGTATCGTACCAAGTGGCTATGGTTGTCCTCCTGGTGGTTCAACAATGAAAGTGCTGGAAAGTCTGGGTCGCCACGGCAATCGTCCTGCTCACATTCACTATTTTGTTTCTAAAGAGGGTTTCAAGCACCTGACGACGCAGATTAACTTAGCCGGTGATAAATATACCTATGATGATTTCGCGTTTGCTACTCGTGATGAGCTTGTGGTTGAAGCCGCTACGGTTTCAGACGCAGACAAAATCAAAGCGAAAGGCTTTAAAGATAACTATCTGGACGTGGAATTCAATGTGGAGCTGGTGGCGACTAAGAGCGGCGACAAACAAGCCAAGCATGCTCGTGCCCGTGCTTCAGTAGAGCAGGCGTAAGCCTGCTACTTTCGGGAGAGATATTATGTCAGCGACATTAAATCAACTTGAAAATACCATCCGCGGCGCCGTTGAAGTGGATGAAGAGAAAGGTCATTATCGTTGTGACCGTGGGATTTTTACCGATAAAGATCTGTTCGATCTGGAAATTAAACACATTTTTGAAGGTAACTGGGTGTTCCTGGCTCACGAGAGCCAGATCCCTGAAATCGGTGATTACTATACAACCACGATTGGTCGTCAACCGGTTGTGGTTACGCGAAATAAAAATGGCGAACTGAATGCTATCCTAAATACCTGCTCACACCGTGGTGCAACCTTGTGCCGACGCAAGCGTGGTAACAAAACGTCATTTACCTGCCCGTTCCACGGCTGGACCTTTAATAACTCAGGCAAGCTGTTAAAAGCGCGTGATCAAAAGAAAGGCGGCTATCCGGAGTCATTTAATACCGATGGCTCTCATGACCTGAAACATATTGCACGTTTTGAGTCTTATCGGGGTTTCCTGTTTGGTAGTCTGAACGCAGATGTGCTGCCCCTTGAAGAACATCTGGGCGAGACCACCAAAGTACTCGATAACATCGTCGATCAGGATCCTGAAGGCATCGAAGTTATTCGTGGTACGTCTACTTATACCTATGAAGGCAACTGGAAATTAACCGCCGAAAACGGTGCCGATGGTTATCACGTGGGGACGGTTCACTGGAACTATCTGTCCACTATGTCTCACCGCAATTATGAAGAAGGCGGAACCGAAGCTGTCGACGCAAAAAGCTGGTCAGGTGAGGGCGGGTTTTATTCGTTTGAAAATGGTCACATGATGCTCTGGACCCGCTTAACGAACCCTAAAGCACGCCCGATTTACGGTCACCTGGAACGTTTAATTGATGAAGTCGGTGAAGCTCGCGCGGACACTATTGTGAATCAGACAAGAAACCTGTGTTTGTATCCTAACGTTTATGTAATGGATCAGTTCTCCACGCAAATTCGCGTGCTGCGTCCAATCTCGGTAAACAAAACTGAAGTCTCTATTTACTGTTTTGCTCCGAAAGGTGAATCCGCCGAGAACCGTGAAAAGCGTCTGCGGCAGTACGAGGACTTCTTTAACGTTTCAGGTATGGGAACTCCCGATGACCTGGAAGAATTCCGTGGTTGCCAACAAGGCTATGAGGCCCGTGCAATGCGCTGGAACGACATGAGCCGGGGTGCGCAGCATTGGCTGGAAGGACCTGATGATTACGCTAAATCAGTGGGCATGGACACGATCGCAACGGGCACTAAACCAGAAGATGAGGGGTTGTATATTCATCACCACAGACACTGGGAAAAAGAAATGCTCAATGCCGTGGCGCTGGAAAGAGCCAGCCAGATTCCTGTTGTGCAGAAAGATTAAGAGGTATCCATCATGACTTATCAGGAAATTCAGGCGTTTGTTTTTCGGGAAGCCCGTCTACTTGACGACCGTCAGTGGGATGAGTGGCTGACTTGCTATCATCCTAAGTGTGAGTACTGGATGCCAGCATGGGATGACGATGACGAGTTAACAAGCGACCCTCATAAAGAGATTTCACTCATTTACTATCCAAACCGGAATGGTTTGGAAGATCGGGTGTACCGGATTAAAACTGAGCGTTCCGGTGCCAGTATGCCCGAACCCCGGACAACCCATCAGTGCAATAATCTGGAAGTGTTGCAGCAGGCAGGTGATGTCGTTGAGATTCGTTACAACTTTAATACCTTAAGTCACCGTTATCGCAAGACCTCACACTTCTTTGGGACAGTCTTTTGTACGCTGGATATCAGTGGTGATTCGCCAGTAATAACTCGCAAAAAAGTGGTACTAAACAACGATTACATTAATCAGGTAATTGACGTTTATCATCTGTAAAGACGGAGAATTAGCATGTCTTTTAAAGTAGCTTTAAATTTCGAAGATGGCGTAACCCGGGTTATCGAATGCAATGATGACGAAACTGTACTTGATGCCGCTTATCGGCATCATGTTAAGTTACCAATGGATTGTTCTGATGGGGTTTGCGGGACCTGCAAAGGCAGCTGTAAACAAGGTCAGTATGATTTGGGAGACGAATATGTCGATGAAGCACTGACTGATGATGAAGCGGCTGATGGCCTGATTCTGACTTGTCAGATGTTGCCCCAGTCTGATGTTGTGGTCAGTATTCCTGCGCCTTCATCTATGTGTGCATCAGGCCCACAAAGTATCAGCAGCACAATCACAAATGTACAGGCGTTGTCTGAGACCACCATTGAGCTTAATGTTGAGTTATCGGAAGCGTTGGACTTTTTGCCCGGCCAGTATATCAATCTGGGCTTCCCTGATTCACAAGATACCCGGGCGTATTCATTTAGCTCACGCCCGGGAAGTCAGGCTGCCAGTTTCTTGATCCGTAATGTGCCAAATGGAAAAATGAGCACCTACCTTAGCGAGCAAGCAAAAGCCGGTGACGTGTTATCTGTAACCGGGCCATTGGGAAGCTTTTACCTGCGTGCGGTAGAGCGCCCGGTACTAATGTTAGCGGGTGGAACTGGATTGGCCCCTATTTTATCGATGTTGGAGTCACTCAGGGCCACACCAACAAGCCAGCCGGTGTATCTGCTTTATGGCGTTACCAATGTGTCTGATTTGGTCAAGCTGGAAGCGTTACAAGAGTTGGCGGATGAACTGGATAATTTCAGTTATGCCACGGTAGTGGTTAATCCAGATAGTCAACACGATAAGCTCGGTTTTGTGACCGACCATATGGAGAGTGTGCCCTTTGCTTTGGCCAACGCGGACGCTTACCTTTGCGGTCCTCCTCCTATGGTTGATGCGGTTCGTCAGTATTTCAAAGATGCTGGTACGCCGCCGCACTCGTTCCACTATGAAAAATTTAATCCGAGTACGCCAAAAGAGGAAGCTGCATGAGTTTTCGCTTTCAGGACCAGGTGTTGGTCGTAACCGGAGCGGCTCAGGGGATTGGCTTGCGCGTTGCTGAACGCGCAGCCGCCGAAGGGGCAAAACTGGTCATAGTCGACCGTGCTACACATATTCAGAACATTGCAGGCGCATTGACTGAGTCGGGCTGTGAAGTGTTAGCGGTTGAAGCCGATTTGGAAACCTTTGAAGGTGCTGCTACCGCAATGGATGCCGCAACAGAGCGTTTTGGTCGAATTGATAAACTGATCAATAACGTTGGCGGCACCATCTGGGCAAAACCTTATGAGCATTACCAGCCTGCTCAAATAGAACAAGAGGTCCGTCGTTCTTTATTTCCCACGTTGTGGTGCTGTCGTGCAGTGTTGCCTGCCATGCTGGCAAACGGCAAGGGGGCGATTGTCAATGTGTCGTCTGTTGCAACTCGAGGCGTTAACCGGGTGCCTTATGCTGCAGCCAAAGGCGGCGTGAATGCAATGACTGTAGCGCTCGCGTTTGAATATGCAAAACATAATATTCGGGTTAACGCGACAGCGCCTGGTGGCACTGAAGCACCGGCCCGGATCACTCCTCGCAATGAGCAGCAGCAAAGTGAACAGGAAAAAATATGGTATCAGCAAATTGTTGATCAAACGGTTGATACCAGTTTTATGGGGCGCTATGGCAGTCTGGATGAGCAAGCTTCGGCGATCTTGTATCTGGCCTCGGATGAAGCCAGTTATATCACCGGCACAATACTCCCCGTTGCTGGTGGTGACTGCGGTTAACCGCAGAGTCTGATAATAGGTAGCCGCCAGGCGGCACTTTTTAATGAGAGAATAACAATGAATAGTGCATTAACTGCATTGATAGATAATGCAAAATTTAATCGATTTCACTTACGCACATTACTCCTTTGTGCACTGATCATTATTTTTGATGGTTATGATTTGGTTGTGTATGGCGTTGTTTTGCCAGTTTTAATGCAGGAGTGGGGGTTAACCCCGGTGCAGGCAGGAGCGCTCGGCAGCTATGCCCTGTTCGGCATGATGATTGGCGCCATTGTTTTCGGACAGTTGGCCGACCGTATCGGCCGGCGCTTGTCCATCGCAATCTGTATTGTCCTTTTTAGTGGTTTCACCTTCATTAATGGCTTCGCAACGAATGTTACCGAATTCGGTATTTGCCGATTTATCGCTGGTTTGGGCATTGGTGGCGTCATGCCAAACGTAGTGGCATTAATGAATGAATATGCGCCAAAAAAAATGCGTGGGACACTGGTTGCTATTATGTTTAGCGGCTATTCTGTGGGCGGTATGATGGCCGCCTGGCTTGGCATGCAGATGATCCCTCAATTTGGTTGGCAATCTGTGTTTTATATCGCTATTTTACCCTTAGTATTGCTACCGGTTATCTTACTGCTGCTACCGGAGTCTCTGGCCTTTTTACTGCGTCAGAACAAAGTGGGAGCTGTGCGTGAAATCATCACGAAAATCGCGCCAAAAACAACCACTTTTGATATGTCAGTGAAAATGGATACCAGCGCATCTGAACCTGCCATTGCCGACAAGCCAGGTGTTAAACAACTGTTTACTGCTGATAAAGCATTACCATCGGTATTACTCTGGTGCGCCTTTTTTTGCTGTTTGCTGATGGTCTATGCGTTGACGTCCTGGCTCCCTAAACTGATGAACAATGCAGGTTTTTCATTGGGGTCCAGCCTGCAGTTTTTGCTGGTGCTGAACGTCGGGGCGATAGCTGGCGCAATCTTTGGTGGCTGGTTGGGTGACCGTTCTAACTTACCCAGAGTCCTAACGTATTTTTTTATTGCCGCCGCGGTGTCAATAACCCTTATGGGCCTTGATGTACCAATGGTTGTGCGGTACCTGGCTATAGCTATTGCTGGTGCGGCAACCATAGGCAGCCAGATCCTGTTGTATGCATGTGCTGCACAATATTACCCACTACACATTCGTTCTACCGGTTTAGGGTGGGCGTCAGGTATTGGCCGCAATGGGGCAATAGTTGGGCCTCTCCTGGGTGGATATTTGCTGTCGGAGCAATTAGCTTTACATCTGAATTTTATGGTGTTTGCCGTTCCGGGCATTATTTGTGCCATCGCAATGGCAGTCTTTAACCTCTATCAAAGCCGCACTAATAGTCAGCTGTCTCAGTTGGCTTAGTTCCTTGTTCCAACCGCTGCGCTATCTGCTGTGCCCCGCAGGTAGTGCGGCAACCCCTGGAGATATATTATGTCAAGCAGACACACTTTTTTGCATGTTCCCCCGCTTAAGGATTGGTCCTTGTCCGCCGCTGTCGCTGGCATTCTTGCCTCTACCATGGGCTACGCTGGCCCGTTGGTTATTTTGTTTCAGGTTGCAGAAGCGGCGAACTTAAGCAATGAAGTCTTAACATCCTGGATTTGGGGAATGTCGGTAGCCAGTGGGCTGTTGTGTGGTTGGTTTAGTTTACGTTACCGTATGCCCTTGTTATTCGCCTGGAATGCGCCAGGGTCAGCATTGCTGGTTACATTGGTTCCGGGCATGCCCTGGGGTGATGTGATTGGTGCTTACATAGCTTCCGGGGCAATTTTGTTGGTGCTTGGGCTAACCGGAGCATTTGAACGTTTAGTCAACAAATTGCCTTTGGCACTGGCCGCTGCATTGCTGGCAGGCATTCTGGTCAACTTTTCCCTCGATCTGTTTTCGCAGATGACTAAGGCGCCCTTACTGGGCCTGTTGATGTTTGCCGCTTATATCCTGTTGCGTCATTTATTACCGCGCTTCGCCATCATGCTGACAGTGGCTGTAGGGGTGGCAATACTGACCATCAATTATGATCTGTCATTCACGGCCGTAGACTGGCAAATTTCTACACCACAGTGGTACTCGCCGTCATTTTCCCTGAGCGCTATATTCAGTATTTCTATACCCTTAGTACTGGTAGCCGTGAGCGGGCAGTTTATAACTGGTATTGCCATTCTTAGGCAGGACAATTATGCAGCCCCCGCAAATAAAATAGTTGCAGGAAGCGGATTGTTAAGCATTTTGTTTGCACCAACGGCTTGTCACGGTGTCAATTTGTCTGCGATTACTGCCGCTATTTGCACGGGACCGGATGCACATCCGAATCCGGCCAGGAGGTATTTTGGCCCTGCGGTAGCCATGTTGTGGTACCTGATGTTTGGTTTATTCAGTGCCGCGTTAGTCAGTGTTATTCAGGCATTTCCGGCAGCGTTTATCGCTATGGTTGCGGGGATTGCACTACTGGGGGCACTGGAAGGCTCACTAGCGGCGGCGATGACGCAGTCGCGGGATCGGGAGGCGGCATTATGTACGTTTTTAATCACGGCTTCAGATTTGTCACTGCTTGGCTTATCGTCTGCATTTTGGGGACTGATACTTGGTGGTATTATCGTTGCCGTTCAACGACTACTTGCCAGGCACGGCAATAAATAATGCAGTCTTGGCCCGGTCAGAATGACATACTCACTGCTGGTGGCGACTTAATGCGTCTTCAGCGGCCGTGGTATACCGGACCGGCTTGATTTATTCGACAATGCCTGCAATTTTGCGTGTTGCATCGACACTGGCAGCCTTAACGGCTTTGACATAAACACTGTTATTATCCACCGACGTATTGCTGCTATTGCCGATTAAACTGAAAACCGAATTTACCGAACCGTCAAAGTTAAAAACAGGCGCACCTATGACATTAACGTCGGGTAAAAAATCTTCTTTAAATCGACATTGCTGCTCTTTCTTTACTTCATCCAAGAGTAAATAAAAGGCAGTTTTACTCATGCTTTTTCCCATGTGACGAGGTAAGGTGACAGGGGAGGCAAAATAATTTTCGACTATCTCCCGCTTTCTCTGAGCCGGTAAAAAGGCAAGAAATATCCGCCCAGCTGCGGAGTTGAAAGGCGAAAGTTCCGAGCCTAAACGGATATTAACCGGTAAGAAATGACTGGAGTCCAGCCATTTTACAACCAGGGGGGCCTGGCCGTTCCATATTGTTACGGTGATGGTCTTATCGAGCTCCTGGTGCAGGCGGCTGGCGTAATCAAAAGCGATTTCAACAGGATTCAGGTGCTTCAAGGCTGACATGCCTAACCGCATGCTGCTGTTAGACAATGCGTACTTCGCGTTTTCTAACTGTGATACGTAGCCCATCTTAGTTAAACTTACCAGGTACTTGTGCAATCGGCTGGGGCTCATTTGAGCGAGTTCAGACAACTTAGTCAGTGAAACTGGTGCATTATGTTCTGAGATTAACTCAAGTACTGACAGACCAACCTCCAGCGAGCCGATTCCTTGTCTTGCGTTTACTTCGTCCTTTGGCTGCATACACAAATACCTGATGTTGAGCTGAAAAAAGCGATATATTAACTGAATTGGATTTGATGTGAAGTACGATACCCGGATAAACAGAGCAGCGCTGGCCCGGTCAGGCCATCGCTGCTAGAGTATTTATACTGCGAGGTTAGATTCAATAAACTCACGTTTCGCATCCAGTTCGGTAGAATCACCATTAAAGATTACCTTACCTTTTACTATTAAGATGTGTTGTTCACAAAGTTCGTGGAGGACTTTAATATTTTTATCTACGATAATCGTAGAAACCCCCGACTGTTTAATTTTACGAATGACATCCCAAATTTCCTTGCGGATGAGTGGCGCCAATCCCTCGGTGGCTTCATCGAGTATCAGCAGATCCGGATTGGTAAGCAGGGCCCGGCCAATCGCCAGCATTTGCTGCTCACCGCCAGATAGCTGCGTTCCTTTATTCGTAAGCCGCTGCTGCAGGCGCGGAAATACGTCTAATACCTGATCATAAGACCAATGCTCTTCACTCCGGGAGTTTTTTCTTGCCGCCATCTGCAAATGTTCCTTAACCGTGAGGTTGTGAAACATCCCGCGACCTTCTGGCACGTAGGCAATATCGTTGCGCATGCGTTTCCAGGTAGGCGAAGAGCCAATATCCTCACCTTTGTATAACACCGAGCCGCTGCGGGGTTTTACAATACCCAGAACAGATTTGAGCGTGGTGGATTTGCCCATGCCGTTACGCCCCATAATACTTACCGTTTGACCTCGTTTTACGTCAAAGGACAGCCCGTGAAGGATATGGCTTTCACCATAAAGTGTATGCAGACCTTTGACTTGTAAAATGTAATCAGACATCTTAAAACACCTCGTTTTCATTGCCCAGATAGGCTTCCTGTACCAGCGGGTTAGCGCGGATATTATCGACTACATCGGTTATTAAATGCTGACCATCTACCATAACAGTCATTAAATCCGACAATTCAAATACGGCATCCATATCATGCTCTACCAACACAATGCAGTAATGCTTCTTAAGTGATTTTAAGAGTTCGATAATGGTGAGTGATTCTTCATGCCCCATGCCTGCCATGGGTTCATCGAGCAGTAAGACCTTGGGATCAGTGGCTAATACCATGGCTATTTCAAGCTGTCGTTGCTCTCCATAACTGATCGCATTGGCCAGGGTTTCTGCACGTTCAGTTAAATTTACTTTTGCCAGCGCATCCATTGCAATTTGTTTCACTTTTTTGTTGGCATGGCGAGATTTGAAAAGTCCGAAGCTGCCCCCGACTCGTTGTTGAGCGGCTATACAGCAATTTTCCAGGCAGGTTGCGCCTTTAAAAATGTTGGTTTTCTGGAAACTTCTGCCAATCCCTTTACGACAAAACTCATAGCTTTTCAGGCTGGTTATCTCCTGACCCTGATAGAGAATAACACCATTGGTTGCCGGGTAAGTACCGCATAAAATATTGAGCAGAGTACTCTTACCAGCGCCATTGGGCCCGACAATGCTATGCAGTGACTTATCGTAGAATTTAATATTGAATTCATTCAGTGCTTTTAGTCCTCCCCAATGTTTGGAGAGGTTTTCAGCTTGTAAAACACATTCGTTCATTTGCGTTTTCCTACTGCTATTTGTTCGATTAATCCGGCAATACCATTGCGCAGCGCCAGAACCATAATGATGATTAAAGAGCCCATCCAGAACATCCAGTACTGGGTCATATGTTCGATGCCGTAATGCAGACTTTCGTATACAAAAACACCTAATATTGCGCCAAACACAGTGCCGAGTCCGCCTAAAATAGCCATGACTAAAGCGGTAGCCGATACATCCCAGGCCATCATGGTTGGATTGACAAAACCATATTGCAGAGCGAACAGGTAGCCAGCGTATGCGGCTAATGACGACGATAAAACATAAGCAATCAAACGGAAGTGAAAGATGTTATAACCCAGTGCAGTGGCTCTTTCCGGGTTGTCTTTTATTGCATTGATTACCCGGCCAAATCGTGATTGCAGTGTGATTTTGAAAAAGACATAGCAATTGAGTAAAGAAAGCAGGCATAAGTAATAAAAATGTATTTCGTTATCCAGATCCAGAAAGTTCAGGCCAAAAATCGACGTTTCTGGTTTGATGTAGATAAATAGCCCGTCCAAGCCACCGAATTCGGTTGAGTCAGCAAAGAAGTAAAAGGTCATCTGGGCCAGAGCAAGCGTTATCATTATCATGTAGATACCGCTGGTTCGCAGTACAATTAAGCCCACAATCAGCGCAATAACAGCACTGGCCACCATGATATAAAACGTATAAATCCAAAAGTTTACTTCTTCATATTCAGGCACCATGATGGCAAACAGATAACCGCCCAATCCATAGAACATGGCGTGTCCCAATGTAATCAAACCGGTTTTACCTACCAGGTAATCCAATGACATGACAAAAATAGCCAGGATTAGCATTGTTGAGACTTTATTAACGTAAAAAGTGTTTTCATAGAAGAACAGGGGGATCCCCAGGGCTATAAAGAAAAACACATAAATAAATACTTTTTCAGCTTTGGAAGAAAAAACAGACATCATCTCACCTTAACTTTTATACAGCCCTTGTGGTTTAAATATCAGGATCATTGCCATTAACAGGTAGATCGTCATACTCGACATTCCCGGAAGCAACACCGAAGCAAAGGTATCAACAATTCCCACTAATAAAGCGGCAACAAAAGCGCCTTTGATTGAGCCCATGCCACCAATGACCACGACGACAAAGCAAGAAATGAGCACACGTTCGCCCATACCAGGTACCAGACTGACGATAGGCGCAGAGACGATACCAGCCAATGCTGAAAGCGTGACACCCACGGCAAAAACGATAGTGAAAAGCTTTCTGATATCAACACCGAGCGCTTCAACCATATCTCTGTTTGATTCTCCGGCTCTGATCATCATGCCCAGTTTGGTGTGATTGATGACGTAATACATGGCAACCGCGATGGCGATACACACAACAGAAATAAACAATCTGTAGACGGGATATTCAACAATATCAGTTAGTTGTATTGACGAAGATAATATGGCCGGCACATCAACACCAAGCGGATCGTTACCCCATATAAATCCTTGTGCAGCATTAAATATAAAGATTAACCCTACGGTTAATAACACCTGATCAAGATGATCTCTTTGATACAGATGGGTGATCAAGAAGCGTTCAATAATGATCCCGATGATCATTGCAATGGCGCAGGCTATGACGACAGCAAGAAAAAAGCTGTCTGTGACTGTGGTGAAATAGTACACCAGGTAAGCACCTATCATGTACATCGAACCGTGGGCCAGGTTAAGAATGCCCATCACCCCGAAAACCAGTGTCAACCCTGACGCAATAAGAAAGAGTAACAGCCCGTACTGCACGCCGTTTAACAGCTGCACCAGAAATAGTGACAAATCCATAACAGAAAACCTCAATGCGGGAGCACCAGGCTCCCTAAGTTCTTATAACTTGCAGCCACGAGCCGGATCATCCAGGCTCGATGCGGCGGTTTTTACAACAACATTCTCACCGTTCTCCACCTTTCTCAGGTAAATGTTCTGGATCGGGTTATGCGCTTTTGAGAAGTGGAATTGACCTCGAGGACTATCGATTTGGGCACTTTCCATTGCCTTTATCAATGCGTCTTTATCAGCCGTATTGCCAGATGTTGCCTCGACAGCCTGAATCACAAGCTGGCCTGCATCGTAACCCTGTACGGCGTATAGATCGGCAGGTTTGCCATAGAGCTCCTGGTACTGCGATCTGAAAGTTTTATTTTTAGGATTATCCAGGGAGTCAGCATAGTGCAGGGTAGTCAGTAAGCCTTCTGCCGCTTCGCCTTGCGCTTCGATGGTACCTTCAGTCAGGAAGCCTGAACCAATGAGTGGAATCTTGTCTTTCAGACCCATTGCTTCATAATCTTTAACGAATTTAACTGAACCACCACCGGCAAAAAATACAAAAACAGCATCAGGTTTAATCGATGCAATTTCAGTTAAATAAGATTGAAATTCAGTTTTTGGGAAAGGGATGAAAATCTTTTTGACAACATCGCCACCGGCGGCCTCAAATGACTCTTCAAATGCTGCCAATGATTCTTTACCGAAACCGTAATTCCAGCTCATGGTGACGACTTTTTTGTAACCCATATTGACCGCTTCAGCGCCCATAGGATATGCCGTTTGCCAGGATGAGAATGAGGTTCTGAACACATTTGGCTGGCAGAATGCGCCCGTAGCCGCATTGATACCTGCATTCGGTATTATCATGATGGAGTCTTTGCCGCGAATGGATTTTATCATGCCCATCGCAACCCCTGAATGGACTGGGCCGATAACAAAGTCGGCTTTATCCTTATCGGTCATTGCAGAGGTAAGTTCAGGCGCGCGAGCCGGTTTTGCTTCAGTGTCACTGAGCAGAAACTCAACGGGTCGACCGGCAATTTTATTGCCATGTTCTCGAATTGCTTGTTTTAAACCATTTGTTGCAGCTTCGCCTAATCCAGCGTAAACGCCACTGTATGGCAGCATAACACCGATTTTTATTGGTTCTTTTTCGGCCGCCTTTACGGCAAATCCAGACAATAAAAAACTACTCGCAATACTTGCAGCGACCGTTATTTTTCTTATCTTTGAAGTGTTTTTTAGCATATCAATCTACTCGCATTGTGTTGGTTTTGGGTACAAATTGATACTAACTCCTCCTCTTTTTTACGCTATCCGAATAGTGCAATACCTATCCGAAAAGTGCATTTTTAATAAATAAATTACATGTGCGCTTGTTAATCTGTACGCCTTTATTTACAAGGCTTGCGGGGTTTTAAGGTAGGGTGGATTGAGTGGCTTTTAAAATTGGTTTTTAACAATTCATTAACCGCTGCGGTGGCGTTGATTTCGCGAAGTTTTCAGGTGGGATTTTGCTATGAAGTTTGTGTTGCAGTGCGTTACTGTTAAGAGAGCAATGGATTTAGATTTTGCCAGGCCCAGTGATGTGGAATATTGCTAAAAAAGCAGGTCTCGTAAATTAGGAGACCTGCCAGTGATTCATTAAAATGTATATTTAGCCATGACTTGCAGACGATTCATGTCACCATCATAGCCGTCAACCGTTTCGCGTTTGGCATAGGTATATTCGATACCTGTGGATAACGCTTTATTAATTGAGTAAATGTAGTTCAGTCGCATGCTGTAAACGTCGTTAGTACGCGACGCCACCATGCCCTCAACAGTATCGACATCCAGTGATGAATAGATAATATTACTGCGGGCGTTTTCGTTCCAGACATGACGGTAAGCAACCGTTAACGCCGTTGCATCAATGGCTTCGAAATTACCGGCATCATCCAAAAAAGCACCATTTGCAGCATTCACCCCAACATAACGACCAATACCGGCACCACTGGCAAGCTGTATCCGGATATCATCACCATTGCCTACGTTTATGCGTGATGATACAGAGATACTTGCACTGGTATCGCTGTATTCGTTCTCGTTAGTTTCGTACGCAAGCTGGCGTAATAATCCACCGACTTTTACATGACCCCAGCCTGTCTTCATAGTGTAAGTGAGTACCAGATCCGGAACTGAGTTATCGTCGGTAGTTATTTGTGCAGCAGACGTTGTGCCGACGGTGGTTTCCGGGTTCTCCAGTGCAACTTCAAAGCCATTCGCGGTATAGCGAACCTGAGTTTGGCGAGCAAATGCAACACCGTCGGTAGTACCGATAAAGTCAACTGAATCTACCAGAGAGCCCAAGTCCATAATGGTTGACCAGGTTTGGCCTACCATCCAGTTATTGTATTTTAAGAAAGCATGGCGCAGACGGGGCACATAGGAGTTACTGACCCTTTCGTTCCCGCCACTGGTTAATAAAAAATCGAACTCAATGACACCGGTAACGCTGTCTGTGTCATTCACCGGTGTGTTGGTTGTGAATCTAAACCGAGACTGTTTGGCGTGTGCATCAAAACGACCACCGAGGTTGTCGTCCTGGGCACCGGTTTGCACTAATGACGGAACATATATATCGCGACCGGGTCCGATGCCTTCGCCATTTGAGTAATCGCTGTACATTGCATCAACCTTGATATATCCGGAGAACTTTACATCGGTACCCGCAAGGTTTGCAGCACTCGCTGAGGACTGACAGGCAAGTCCACTTCCTAACAGAGCAACAAGCATAGAGCATGACAGTGGTTTAATAGTGTTTTTCATTAGGGTCTCCATCTTCGACTTATTGTAAACATTATTCGCGTGTCGTTTATCAAGGGAGTAGCCACTCAATCACGTGAATCAAATGTTACGTTTTTGTTTAATTTAGGAGGAAGGTACTGTTAAGAAGTGGCATTAACCAATATCAATTTAGTTGCTATGAATACCTGTCAGGTATCGCTTGGTGGTTAAAGGTTAGTCGCTTCCGTCTTGTTTTTGTTCGTTTTTAATTCCATTTTTTCAATATAAATCAGATTCATGCGTGATTTTCATTGTTCCTGCGCTGGTGGCAAATTTACAAAATATTGACATCTCCCTTCTTGCTTTTTACTATTGGTAAAATAATTCACTATATGTAAATAGGTGGTTTTGATGTCGTTGCTTACCGCCCTGGGTACATCAGCAATATTTGAACAACAATGTCCGTTCTTAGTGTCTGACTATGTAAACAAACATATTGGCAATCACTCGATAACCATTCAGCGGCATTCTTCTGCAAATGCGTCTTTGTGGCATCGGTCGCTGGATGACGCAATATCGTTGTCGAAAATTACTTATGGTAACTCTGTCCGGGTAAGATCGCCGGAACTAAAAGGGATTTATCACTTGCAAATTGTCCTGAATGGTCATTGTCGATGGCATTTTCGTGACAGAAATATAGTATTGAGTGAGGGCGGGATGATGATCCTAAACCCAGGCGAAGAGGTTGATTTAACTTATTCGGAAGACTGTGCCAAGATTATTCTGAAAATTCCCACTAGCATTATTGCTGATTGTGTTATTAATCATGGTGTTATGCTGCCAAAGGGCGGTGTTAAATTTGCCCATGTACCACAACATATCAGCCATCTGAAAACCTTGTCAGGGTTAGTGGAATTACTGTGCATAGAAGCTGAAAGTGAAGAGCGTAATGATTCCATGTTTTCGCCATATCAGGCACTTTTAGCGAATAAGTTACTGACAATCTTTCGCAATAATAGCGACATCGGAATTGCGCAGAATTTTGAACTAAAAATGTTCAAGCAGATCGATAATTACATCGATGCGAATATTAAAACTGATGTCAGTATTGAAGAGTTAGCCGAGGTGTCGAATGTCAGCAAACGGACACTTTACAACCTGTTCGCGAAACACCGCTCGGTATCGCCAAAGTATTATGTAAAACAGAAAAAACTTGCCGCAGTACGCCAGCTTTTACAAGCGAAGCCCTATGGAATAGCGAATGTGACAGAAATCGCGATGGATTACGGGTTTATCCATTTAGGACGCTTTTCCAGTGACTATAAAAAAGCATTTGGCGAATTGCCTTCCCGTACATTGAAAAGTCATGCCGTTGCTTAAATAAGTTAAGTTTAACTATGCTGTGAATTGGGGTGAGGCGAGTAGGGCATGGCTTGAGAAAAAAGACTGGTCCTGTTATTGGTTTTCTGCCATTCAGGACCAGTCAACGTGGGTCAACTAGAACGGATACTGAATCCCTTTATCCATCACACTTATCCACTTAGTGTGGGTAAATTCGTCGAGGTTAACCGGGCCGCCAATTCGACCGGCATCCCCGGAATCTTTGAGTCCGCCGAACGGAATATGGTATTCGTTGTTTACCGTCTGATCATTAACGTGCACCATGCCTGCATGAATAAGGCCTGCTAAATATTCACCTCTGGCGCTGTTTCCGGTGTGGATAGAGGCTGATAAGCCAAGACTGGAAGCATTAGCCAGACTGATAGCTTCCTGCTCCGTTTTAAACGTAATGATGGGGGCAACGGGGCCAAAAATCTCTTCTTTAAATAATGGCATTTCCGCTGTCACGTCAGCTACCACGGTAGGACGGAATAGCTGACCGTCTGTACTGCCGCCTGTTAGCACTTTTGCGCCCATGCTCACAGAGTCATTAATTAAAGCCGTTACCTTGTTGGCCTGCATCGGGTTAATGAGTGGGCCTAAATGACACTGCTCCGTAAAAGGGTTTCCGACATAAAGATTATTAGCCCGCTCAACAAGTGCCTGGGTGTAGGCCTCAGCAACACTTTCATGCACAATATGCCGGCCTGATTGCATACATATTTGTCCTTGATGGAGGAATGCCCCCCAGGCTGCGCAGGAAGACGCTGATGTAATATCAGCATCTTCAAGAACAATAAACGCGTTATTCCCGCCTAACTCCAGTGAGGTCTTTTTAAAGGTTTTTGCACAATGTTGCGCAATACTCCGACCGACCGCGGTCGACCCAGTAAAAGCTATCATTCCCGTATCGTTATGTTCAACAAGCGCCTGTCCCGGTTCGGCTCCGCCTGGCAGCATGCCCAGGACACTTTCTGGCAGTCCGGCAGCTGCCAATAATTCCTGTATAATCACGCCACCTGTTATCACGCTTTGAGGATCAGGTTTTAGCACTACTGCATTGCCCATCGCCAGTGCTGGCAGAACAGCTCGCAGAGCTAAGAGTAAGGGGAAATTCCAGGGCGCGATCACCCCAACCACTCCTACAGGTATGCGCACGCGCATGTTCTTGCGACCGGGGATGACCGACGGGTACAATTCTCCCGAAGGGGCCTGAGTTTGTGCTGCGGCCATATAAGCCTGTTCAATACAGGCCTGTAGCTCCCATTCACTTTTCGGTCTGATCGAGCCACATTCCCGCGCATTCCAGGTGTGGATAAGTTCAGCATTTTCGGCTAACTGACAAGCAAAACGACGCAGAATCCCAGCCCGGGTTTCAAACGTTGTGTTGGCCCATTCCGGTTGCGCGGCCTTACATTTTGCAATAACTGCGGCTGCCTCGTCTGAGGTTGCCGCATTGATGTTGCCTAGTACCTTACCGGTTGCCGGCTCGGTAATATCAAATGCTTTACCGCTAAATCCACTTGAGTAGTTTAAGGTAAAGTGAGTTTGTGCAATGTCTGTATAATGCATAGTGATACCTTAGCTTGGATTCGCTGAGTTGATCTGATCGGCAATGTAGCTGGCGAGTGCATAAACCGTTTCAGAAGGGTTATAACCAATCGACGTTGGCAACAGACTGGCATCTACAATGTATAAGTTCTTTACATCGTGAGTTTCGCCATAAGGGTTGACGACCGTTTTGGTTTTATCGGCCCCCATGCGACAGGTACCCTGCGGATGAAAAGAGGTATAGCGATAACGTGCCGGCTCATTCTTCAATTCATCAATAACCTTGTCGATGTCATCTACTGAGTTGATTCGGGTCTTGTCTGAAGTGGGTAAATACAGATAGCTTGCCCCGGCGGCAAATAAGATACGAGCGTTGTCTTTTAAGCCTTTTTTCATGGCCTCAAAATCTTCATCATCCACCTGATAACGAATTTCTTTATAGCCGTTCTCGAGGGTAACCTCGCCGACATTTTTATCGTGAATTAACGTTATCAAACGCGTTGAGTTAGGGTAATTCTGCATGTACCGGACATAAGGTTTACCGGTTCCAGGCTCGGCCATAAATGAAGCCTCCACAGGCTCCTGAACCGCATTGAGCTGAATCCAACCGCCTTGTTCAGGTAACGTATGACTGTCTTCAAATAAGCTGTGCGTAGCGCCATGGAAATCATTTAGCTTTTTATCGAACATGGCGGTGACTGACAAGGATGGATGGCAGGCAAAGTTTTTTCCGACCTGGCCACTGGAGTTACAAATGCCGGAGTTCTGCAGCAATAGTGGCGAGCCCGTCGGTCCGGCGGCTAACACAACAATTGAGGCTTTAACCGACAGGCGGGTTTTAACGTTGCCAGTAGCCGGGTCCACAACTTCAGCTTCAACACCGCTGGCAATACCATTCGCTGTATTAATTTTTGTGACCCGGGTATCAGCGTAGATTTCTGCACCATGATTACATGCCCAGGGAAGATAAGTCACTGCCATGGATTGTTTGCGATCCGTTTTGCAGCCAGCAAAACAAAATCCGGTCATGGCACAGTCACGAATATTGCGTCGCGCTAAGCCTAAGGGAATATCCAAGGCTTTCATGCCCTTTTTGATGTACTCTGCGCCGACACTGGTTTCATGCGCTTTTACTTCGGATATCCCGAGGTTGTTCTCCACTTTTTCAAAGTAGGGCAGCATGACTTCAGGCGTTAGATTGGTTAAGCCGTATTCTTTTCCCCATTTTTTGAGGTAATAATCTGGTGTGCGAAAGCACAGTGCTGCATTGACAACGGTGGAGCCTCCAACACAGCGCCCCTGAAGCACGGTAATGTCTCCATCGGTATTGCTTTGACCGCCTTCTCCTTCGTACATCATTCCCATAGAAGCAGCCAGCATCTCGGGAAATTTCTCTGAGGGGACATACGGACCCGCTTCCAGAACGATAACTTTCTTACCCGTTTTAGCGAGTTCATAAGCATTGATGCCGCCACCGGCACCCGAGCCGATAATCACCACATCGGCTGCCAGATTCAATTGTGCCGCACTAATATCGGCAGCTGTTTTTACATTTAATTCATTTTTGTTTGTAGACATATTGACTCTCCAACCGGTACTTATGCTTGAGGTTCTGGTGTTACACCGCGCTTTTTCAGTCCCCATTTTTCGGAAACCGGCCCATCATAGCCAAGTGGTGCCCAGGTAGTCGGAATTGCCCAATAAGCCAGCACCGTGAGCTTTTTTATGCCCATGGACAAGGCGCGGTGAGGGGCTACATGGGAGTCTGACCAGGCATCAACAAATTCAGTCGCCTGAGCATCTGATAGATGTGTAAACGGCTTGCCGTAGTTTTTCTCTGCACTTTGGTTAAAGTAATGAATTCCCTGATTGAGTCCTTTTCTGATATGCGCTGGCATCCCGGCAAGCAGCGCACCTTCGATAGTGGCAATAACGGGTAGCGTAGCCGGATCAACCAGAGTACTACCTTCAGTCGGTAATGCGATGGCCAGCATTTTTTTAAACACGGCCTGCTCAGTACTGTCCATTTTCTTTTCATTAGTCAGTACACCAGCCATAACTTGCATAGATGAGCACGCCATAACTGTTGCGGTCATGGCCGTTGCAATTTTCAAAAACTGCCTGCGTTGAGTATTGATTTGTGACATAGGATTGCCCTTGTTGTTGTAATAGCGATCTCACAATGAGTAAGGCAGCGACTGTGCCAAAAGTTAAAATTTAGTTAAATTTATGATTTATAAAGATTATTATTTTAAAGAGGAGAGGGCGGTGTCTCATATTGAGACACCTTTTATGGTATCGGCGTCTCAGTTTAGAACGCTTGAATCACGTTCTTTTGCGAGTTTTCTATAAAGGGTGGCGCGGGATATGCCTAACCGCTTGGCCGCCTTGCTCATATTGCCATTGCAGTCATCAACCACCTGAGTGATTAATCGCTTGTTTGCTTGAGCCAACAATCGTCCTGATTGCTCTGATTCAGCATTGTCTTGCCATAGCGGGTCTGATAAATCGCTCTGACATTGGTGGTATTCCTCTGGTATTTCATCGAGGTGAACGATGCTGCTGCCCTCACCAATAGCATCTGCATAAAGCAATACGTTTCTCAGCTCACGAATATTTCCCGGCCAGGTGTAACCGTTAATAAACTGTGCGACTTCGTCACTTAGTGCTTGTTTTATCTCACAGTCACGAGCCAGAATAGCGTTTGCAATGGCGAGCTTATCCATTCTGTCTCGTAAGGGCTTTATAAAGACTGAGATACCTTTTAAACGAAAATACAAATCTTGTCTGAAGCGGCCATCTTCGATGGCTTGTTCCAGGTTTACATTGGTTGCGCAAATAAGTTGAAAGTCTACCTTTTGCTCCCTCGCTGATCCCAGTGGACTCACTTCACGAGTTTCCAACACTCGCAATAAGCGGCTTTGTAAGGTTAAAGGCATGTCACCTATTTCATCCAGGAACAACGTTCCCTTATCTGACTCGGCAATTCGCCCTTTAAAGCCTTTTTTGTCGGCGCCGGTAAAAGCCCCGGCCTGATAACCAAATAACTCGCTTTCTATTAGATTTTCTGGAATAGACGCGCAGTTGATAGAGATAAATTTACCGCTGCATTTTGATGCGTCATGCAGATAGCGAGCTGTTACTTCTTTGCCCACACCTGACTCGCCATGCAACATAACAGGCAGTCGGTTAATCACCCGCACTGCACGTTTTATGGTTTGATTTAACTGATCATCACCAAAGTCACCTGTTATGTCGGTGGACGATTGATTGTTGATGGGGGGCAGGTGAATCCCAGTATCACTCTGCGGGACAAACTGTGGGGTGTTTATTACCCGTGTTGCTAACGTGACGCCAGAATGTAACTGCAGATAAAATGGCTCACCGGCGGCGGCACGATTGCTTGTAATGATCGTGAAATCTGTGCTGAAAACGGCATCAAAATAGGTTTCACAATAGCGATTTTGACCGGTAATGAAATTTGATGCGGCTTCATTACAGCCGGAGACTTTGCCATCGGGTGTAATGGCCAACAATAAATTCGTGATATCACCAAACTGACCCGAGGAAGGAATGACTTCTATAACAAACGTATCCTGCAGGTTGAGGATTAACGATTTCTGAATATTTTTGGCGCAGGTCTCCAACATATAAAACACGGCCATATCATTGATTGGGTGTTCATTAGTAATATCCAGCGACCCACAAACCTGGCCGCTATGGTCGAAAACCGGGACCGCAGCACAATTAAAGGAATGATGTTGGTTTTTAAAGTGTTCGGCGCCAAACACGCGGCTAAATTTCTTGCTGTTTAAAGCGCATGACATCGCCGTTGTACCTACGGCCTCTTCGTTTAACACCACACCGTCAATGAAAGCCGATTTTATGCCGCTATTGGTAAGGCGTTCTGAGCGCCGAACCTGTAGAACATGACATTGCTGATCGGTAAGCAGTACAGACCAACCAGCGCCTGCAACGGCTCGATAGAGTTGTTCGATATGACGATTGGATACCCGCAACAAGCTTTCATGTTGATACTTCAGTTGATCCAGCGTGTCCGGTTTAACATGGCGATATTCAATATTGCCAGACATGGGGATAGTTTTATCCATACAGCGTAGCCAGGAATCTCGTATTGTACCTGGGAGTTTATTGGCAACCTGAACTTCGCCGTCATAGAAACGCTTATGGATTGTGCTCAATTCACTATTCATGATTACTACCTTGGCAGAATATGTCGGTATTCTTATATTCGTTGCGGCGTCTGAGCCGATGCTCGCTAACTCAGCAGAGTATCATGAATGTAAAATTATTGTAATTTATTTAATATGTGAACAATGGTTCGCAATGTGAACAGGTGGTTGGGTTGTGCAACCACCTGCCGGGCAGACCTGAAGACAGCAGATTAAAAGACTTTCACAAACCGTAAATTAATTCTGTCGTTTTCGAAGAAACCGTTATCCACAGATATACTGCGGCCATACTGAACCTGAACTTGTAAGTCTGGTTGCAAAAAGTGCTGCAGGGTTACCTGCCAGCGGTTGTTATCCAGTTCGTCATTTTGGTCTACTCCTTCAATTTGCGATTCAGCGCCATAATCGTGGTAGTAGTTTAACGACGCAGTAGTAGTTGCGGACATGTGATAGTTTAAATGTACCTGATAACCATATTGATCATCCTGTGCGCGGGTAACACCGGATGCGCCAAAATCGTCGTTATCGCCAAAGAATGTATATTCACCAATCAGGTGTATTGAGAATTGCTCTGTGATGGGAGTAACCAAAGCAGCCTGCGTAATAAACTTGGTGCGGTTCTCACCAATATTTACCGGGCCTTTGCTTTCATCATAACTTCCCCACGGGAGTGATACCAATCCGGTTAAACCAAATGCCTGTTTTGTCTCCGGGTTATTGTATAACCAAATGGTTGCGCCAAGTATGGGATCGCCAATACCACTAGCAGAAATCTCCTGGCCCGCGGCGTTTAATTTTAGTTTTCCAAACGGCAAAATGACCTGTGGGTCAATAGTAAAGCCGCCTACTTCGATATAGTGTACCCAGCGCAGCAGGCCAATGTCGGCACTCAGAGTCGGGCCATTATCAACCTTTTGCCCGTTCACGTAGTACTCATCATGGTCAAACGATTGCAAGTATAGAATTCCCAGGTCAATGCCTGCTGGTAAGGGCGAATAGTCACCAGGATCAGTGGCAACCTGGGCGGCCTGAGTTGTGACACTCGTGCAAGTCAAAGCTAATGCGAGCAAGCTGGGTTTCATTAATGTGTTTTTCATATTGTTATCCTTATCGTGTTAATGATTAACATCGGCCTGTTATCGCAATTAACATTCCATAAACAATAATTTTAATCATCTCATGGTGTTAGAATTCAAACTAAGAAGTAAGAGACTGCAGAAGTGTTTTAAAATCGATCACATGTATTGGGTTGCGTCTCAAAATGAGACGGGGTAAAACAGCAATTTATGCAGAGTTTGAGTGGTGTTGATAGGACAAGCCTGCTCTGAGTTACCGCCCTCGAATCCGCAACATAGACGGTGGTTTTATCTTTTTACAAAATAGCGGGCAATAAACTGAACCGATTACCCGCAATTGAATTAGTTAGCAATTTGGAGAAAAGAGCGCTTGAGTAATAAGGGCCACAAACGCATTAACAGGTGACTAATTGGCCAGAAACGACCATACGATAGTCTCCCTGGCTTTTGGGTACCGACTAAAATGCGTAACGCAAAGATAACTAGTGCTGGTTAAAGCAGCTTTTCCGTGATCATCGCAAAGTGAAAGCAATTACCGTGGAACGGAGGAAAGCCATGATAATCTTCACTGCAATAGTTTTTGACTTTTGCGTTGATGACAGTCATCAATCAGGTGACTGCTTATATAGCCGGGAAATATTCACACAGTGTTTCAACTCGAGCTAAACAACGCTTTAGTTCACTCCACTTGAGCGTTAATAAGCCATAGCAGGCCTGCTTGTAATTTCTTTAAGTGTTTAATTTTAAATTAAAATTTCTCGAAAAATGGTAATCATTGCATGTTGGCCGACATATCAAAGCCGTCAAAACGCTAGCAAATTCAGGCCGGGTAAACGCCTGCTACCATTTACAATACATCCAGTAATTTAATCGCAATCAGGATAAGAAATGCTGCAATTAAGCAATCGAAAACCTGCCAACGAAATGGGGAGTTGAGCCAGGTTTTTAATTTAGGTGCTAAGCAGGTGAGTACACTAAACCAAAAAACAGAGGCTAGCGTAGCACCAAACGCAAATAGGTTCGGGTTTTCCTGCATGCCGCCGATATTGCCAAGAAGGATTACCGTATCCAGATACACGTGAGGGTTAAGCAAACTAATACTAAAAGCTGCCGCCGCGATTTGAAGCCGGGTTTGGTTAGCAGTCGGGGAAATGCTGAGTTGATAGTGCCGGTGGTACGCCCGATACAGCGCCTGACAGGCCAGCCAAAACAGAAATAGTACGCCTCCCCACACAAAAACGGGCAGTAATGATGGCAGGTATGTTTGTATTTTTACGGCAAAAAAGACGCCTGAAATAATTAAGCCGACATCACATAAAATACATACCGACGCGATAGTGAATCTGTAGTTACTGCGCATACTCTGGCTCAATACCCAGATATTCTGAGCACCAATAGCCACAATAAGACTAAGACCCATTGTTAAACCGGTAAATAAAGATTCCATACTCAACCTATGTGTGAAAGAAGTTTGCTTGCTAAAAAACGTAAGCAGAGTAGTGATGATTGATGTATGATTCCAATGAATAATTTAAATGGTTCATGATTATTACTCATGATTGATTATAATTTGCTTAGAGCACTGGAGGCGGTGGTTTCAAACAGAGGTTTTGAGCGTGCCGCGCAGAAGCTGTTCATCACTCAGTCAGCGGTTAGCCGACGTATAAAACAACTGGAAGAGTATATTGGTGAACCCGTTATTGTGCGCACGCAACCTCCTGTTGCTACCAGCGCGGGCCAGAGGTTATTAACTCACCTACAACATGTCATCCAGCTTGAGGCGGCATTGGGCGTTGCCAGTGAGACGCTAAATACGGCAGAACGAATTCTATCAGTGCGGATGGCTACCAATGCAGATTCACTGGCTACCTGGCTACCCAGAGCGCTGGCGCTGCCCGGTTATCAGTTTAGTTTTGATTTCTTGGTAGAAGACCAGTCAGTCAGCCTGAAAAGAATGAAGCAGGGTGAGGTGATGGTGTGTATCTGCAGCAGTCCTGACGCGGTCAATGGAGGAAAAGTTGTCTACCTTGGGTCATTAAGGTATCGGGCGGTTGCTAGCCCCGACTTTATTGAACAATACACGACTAATCAGACAACTGATTTGCAGCAAGCACCTTGTTTAGTGTTTGATCACAATGACCGAACACAGCATGAATTTTTATTGCAGCACGCTAAGTTTGAACCGGAATATATTCATTGGTGTCCCTCATCTGAGGGGTTCAATCAGGCAATGTTGGCTGGTTTAGGGTATGGGATGTTACCAGAACTACAAATTGCAGATTCGATAGGCACCGGTAAACTCGTGGATCTTTTTCCCGGAGAATGCATGGACATTCCTCTGTATTGGCATTATTGGCAAACCGAAAGCCCTTATCTGCAAGCGTTGAGGGAATATGCCGTAAACGCCGCTAAAGCGTACCTGGTCTGACTTTTTGCTTGGTAAGGTACCTGAGTAATTCCGTAACGAGACTGCCCAATTCCTTATGCTTGTTAACACAAATCATTAAATCCCTTTTTGACCAGGTTTCATCTATCTCAATAATACTTAGCGCCAGTTCATGCTGGTGGCACACTGAATCATGCGGAACTATCGCTACGCCCACATTTGAACTTACCATTCTGCAAACCGCATCAAAACTTTTCACCTGTGCCCTGATATTGAGATGTTTGTTGAGCATAGCGGCTTTATTCATAGTAAAAGTATGGATTGCAGAGCCCTCATTTAAAATCACGAAAGGGAAGTCAACCAGTTGATCAAACTTGATACTCTCTGCACCAGCTAGTTTATGCCGTGACGGTACAATTAAGACTAAACGATCGTGCTTATATGGAAATAACATTACTTCGCTATTGAGCTCTTGTTCAGCGACTATCCCAATTTCAATTTCACCTTTTGCCACTGCATCGGCGATTTCATCACTGCCGTGTTCCTCCAGAATAAGTTTTACGTGAGGATGAAGCTCCAGAAATTGTCCCAGGTCGTCAGGGAGATAGGTATGGATGGCATTGGTATTTGCCCAGAGCTTTACATGGGTCTGCATGCTATCTGTAAAGGGATAAAGTTCTGACTGCATTTGTTCAAGAGTGGCTAAGGCTTTTTTCGCGTGACGTAAGACAATATCTCCGGCTTTCGTTAATGTTACGCCTCTGGGTTCTCTTACTAAAAGCTGTGTTTCAAGGTGAGCCTCCAGCTGTTTTATCCGGTGACTCGCCGATGATGGCGCAAGGAAAACCAATTCAGCGCCTTTTGTCAGGTTATTCTGTTCTGCTACAGCAATAAATAATCGTAAATCTATCAGGTCAAATTTCATAATTGATTACCTTATTCGTCTTTTACGAACGCTAATTGGTAAATAAGCAATTCTTTTGTGAGTATGAAATATGGCATTGTAACGCCGTTTTTTGATCCGGAGTAGCAATGTTGAAAGTACGTTTTTGGCAAGATAAAACAAGCCTGGGAGTGGCTTTTTCAATTCTGGCGGCCACCGGATTTTCGTTCAAGGCCATCTTTGTGAAGCAAGCCTATCTGGTAGCAAGCGTGGAACCTGTTACCCTTTTAAGCTTACGAATGCTTTTTTCATTACCGTTTTTTCTATTGATTAGTATTCCGGCGTTGAAAAATATTGGAAAGTTAACGTTTCGCGAGTTGCTACTGCTTATTTGCCTGGGGATTGCAGGATACTATGGGGCTTCCATACTGGACTTTATGGGGCTCGAGTATATATCGGCAGGCCTTGAGCGGATCATTCTATTTTCCTATCCGGCACTAACGATCATTCTGGGGATATGCTTTCTGGGAGCCCGGTTTGATAAACGCTTAGTGTTGCCCCTGTGTATGTGTACATTAGGGGTGGTATGCGCCTGCCTGAGCGATCTGCAAATCCACACCAGTACAGGGTCTGTTTGGCTGGGTATATTATTTGTAGCGGGATCTGCGTTTTGTTATGCGTTCTACCAGGCTTTTTCAGAGCCAATGATCGAGAGAATTGGGGCAAAAGCCTTTTCTGTACTAGCGATGCTGGTGTCTATTATGGCAGTAGAGTTGCATTTTTTCAGCCAGTTGCCCTTATCGGCGCTAAGGCAGCCTTCGAACGTTTATATCTTGTGTGCGATGATGGCTGTGTTTTCAACGGTACTTCCGGTGTTTTTTCAATCTGCTGCGATCAAATATATTGGGGCTGCCAGGTCGGTGCTAATTAGTATGATAGGGCCTGCGCTAACACTGATTTTTGGCTGGCTGATCCTGGGGGAGGTTATTACGGGCTTACAGATAATTGGTATGTTGCTGGTATTAGTCGGGGTATTAACGATTAAAGGCAAACGCAATTAGGGGCTACTGGATAGACACGTTATTTGCGCATGGCACCTTTCATCAAGAGTTTTCCACTGCGCATATAATACGCCTGATGGGAGGCATAGCTCAAAATGTCAATGTGCAACAATATTACGTAACTGCGGGGTAGGGCGGCAAGTGCAATGTCCGGTATTAATCCTGCCTCGCAATGATGGTATTGAACCAGTGAATCGCACTAGCTATTGCATGTTTGATTATTTTTAGAGTTTGATAATAGGGATGGTGGACGTCTGCTGTGGCTCGCAACGAAGGTGTTGGACCAGTAAACGGTACAAAGAATACTTATGTTTGATTATTTTTAGAATTTGATAATAGGGATGGTGGACGTCTGCTGTGGCTTGCAACGAAGGTGTTGGACCAGTAAACGGTACAAAGAATACTTATTTTTAGATTATTTATAAGAGAGATGGTGGACGCTACTGGACTTGAACCAGTGACCCTCGCCTTGTAAGGGCGATGCTC
>JAAFAI010000021.1 GCA_018222405.1 Gammaproteobacteria bacterium
CATCGAGACGACCTTTAAATCATCGGTAAGCGTTGAAAAATTTATCATGCAACGCAGGAAACATACTGATTACGGTTAGGCGTTGCCTAGTCTGCTGGGCTAAATCTTAGTAAAAAAAATTTCATTTCATACCGCTAAGCACTGGATGAAGAATCGTTACATTCACTTCGCCAGCCTAAAGGCGCCTTAAAAACCCCAAGCTTCAATTCCACACACTGAAATATGAAAAGATCCCAAAACAGAGTGTAGCGATCAGATTATTAATGTTGGATAAATTTGCTGATCGTAGCTAAAAATGTGCCTGTCCGACTCGACCGGTTAACTAACGATGTGCCTGTCCAACGCTGGCTATTCGATGCCAATGATTCTCGCATCCACAATCATGACCGCATTAGGCCCTATTGCACCGTTGTTGCCGCGCTTTCCCCACGCCAGCTCAGGAGGAATGATAAACTCATAGCGAGCGCCCACATTCATTAGCTGAAAGCCTTCCTGCAAACCTTCGATAGCTTCGCTGACCGCATACTCTTCGGGCAGCCCTTTTTTGTAGGTATCATCAATTACACTGCCATCGCCAAGCTTGATCCGTTGATGAACCTTAACCCGGTCCAGCATCGTTGGCTTGGCACCATCTGCGTCTTCAATAATGCGATACAACAGTCCCGATGGAAGCGCGGTGACATCCTGTCGCTGCTGAAATTTAGTCAGCACTTCCTCGGTGAGGTTTTTATTGCTGCCACGAGACCCTTTTGATTGTTTTCTTTTTGCCATAATAAAACCTGAAAAGCCGGTCTTAATGACCGGCTTTGTTATACCAATCCGCATAGAAGTTTACCCTCTCAGAGTGATCCCTGAGGGCTAGACGAAAACGACTTAGATCACGACGCGTTCTCTGCGGCATAGTTATTCTATGTCCAGAGGGCGCAACACAGATGTAAGTCGTTTTAGCCACTCCCTTTGGGCAATGCTGTCAGGCTTTCTGGCGTTGTTACGCTTGCTTGATTTGGAACCACCAAACCTGTGCAACCAAGCCTAGCCAGAAAGCCTGACAGTCTTGCTGAGTGGGCAAACTTCTATGCGGATTGGTATTATTATCTAACCAGCTCGCTTACTCGGCGAGTAAACGAATACCGTAAATGCCGCCAGCCATTGAATCCGGCGCCGCCTCAAAGCGGATCACCAGTGACTCTGCCGCTTTCATCGCTTCGGTTAGCGGATAGTCGACATGATAGAAGTCACTTTCCGGCGCTCCGACAGGTAATGCTACCTGAGCCAGCGTTTCACCATTGATCAGAATGCGGAACTGACGGTCGGTATCGTCTTTTGAATAACTGATTTGTAATGTTCTAGCCCGCAGTCCCGGGTTCGCTAAACGATACTGGAAGTAGCCGCTGGCATGACGCCAGTGCCGCCCCTTATAAACACCTGATTCTGAGTTTTCACTTTTAAAATCATGCTCAACTTCCGGTTGCTGTTCTCCCGGGGTGATCTGGTCTACCGTTTTGGCCTGCAACTCTGCAGCCAGAGTCGCTCTGGACTTCGCTTCAGCCACGAAGTCTTTAAAACCAGATTCATTCATCTGTGGCCAGTATACCTGATAACGGGAATCGTGCAGACGGAAAAACGGGATCAGGGTGGTTGCCGCCGCTGCATCAACGGGATCGGCAATGCCCACGTGTTCCGTAGCTTTAAAAGCGAGGTCCTTACTGTCTTCACGCTGCAGGGCTGACAGGAATGCCTGTGGTTCGCCAAGCATCATGGGTAACGCCTCCGGTGGGCATACCGGCCCGGCAGCTACGTGACCCATACGGCTGTCATCCGATACAAAATTGAGCTGCTCATCAGCAAAAGCGGTTACCGGAGTAGCCATCACAACCGGGCCATACAACACAGAATAGTAATTCTGACCGTCTGGTAACTGTTCAACATGCAGTTCTGGATTTACCGAGAACGAGACTTTATCACCCGCCTGCCATTCACGGGTTATCTGGTGGTAGCCGTTACTTAGCGGCGCATCTACCGGTTCTCCGTTAACAGCTACTGTCAGGTCTTCAGTAGCCCATTCCGGCTGACGAATATTCAGGGCAAAGGTTGTCGCCTGGTCACCCGGATTGACTTCAATCGTCACGCTGTCAGCATCCGGGAACCGGGTATACTGCTGAATAATAACGCCCTTATCCTGCCAGTTGAGCGTTGCTGGCATAAACAGGTTAACCCATATTGCATCGTCTTTGTGAGTAAACACTAACTCACCGTACTTACTGTGATTTTCAATACCTGATCCCACACAACACCACATAGAATCATGCACCGATGAGTACATGCGGTAATGACCCGGACGCATGGAAGTAAAGTACACCAGGCCGCCGTGCTCCGGATGCTGGCTGGACAAAATATGGTTGTAGGTAGCGCGCTCATAAAACTCAAGATAGCGCTGTTCTCCGGTTCTCAGAAACAGCATTTTACTGAGCTTCATCATGTTATAGGTATTGCAGGTTTCGGGCCCCTGTGCATCCTCTACCATGGCGGTGAAATTGTCATCGTCATGAAAGTGCTCGCGCACGCTGTTACCACCAATACTAACACTGCGATGCTGACTCACCGTATTCCAGAAAAATTTCGCGGCATCGGCCCAGACCTGATCGTCATCCAGTTCTGCCACCCGCAAGGCACCAATAATTTTGGGAATTTGCGTATTAGCATGCAAACCGGTGAGTTTGTCCTGGGACTCAGTCAGCGGTTGCAAAATGGTTTGATGGGTAAACTTGCGTGCCAGTGTCAGGTATCGCTCATCACCGCTGATGGCTGCCATGTCGGCAAATACTTCATTTAAACCGCCATGTTCTGAAATCAGCATTTGCTGAATTTGCTCGTCGGTTAACCCGGCGGTGATATCCAGCATCCACTCGCCCAGGGTCAGTAGCATGGTTTTGGCTTGTTCCTGATGGGCAATCTCGTAAGCATCCCGTAAACCATGGAAGATTTTATCTATGTTGTACAACGGGACCCAGCGGTCGTTGAGACTGAAAGAGCCAGCTTTGATCGTACCCGCTTTGATTTCAGCCCACATTGCTGCACTGTTCGGGATACCACCCAAATAACCGTTGCCCGCATCCTGAGCTCGCTTTAGCTCATCCAGCATATATTCGAGGCGACCTAATAACGCCTGATCGCCGGTAGCCGCATAGGCCAGACTGAGCGCCGACACGTAATGCCCGCCAATGTGCCCGTCCAGGCCGGAATTTTCCCAGTTGCCGTAAGATTCGGTCTTCGGCTCCAGGCCGCCTTCGCGCAAGTAGGGCGCCAGCAACCTGTCTGGCTCCATGGCCAGTAAATAATTTACGTTGGTGTGCATCGCATGGGCAAACGGGCCACCGGTTATCCTCACCTGCTGTAAATCAAACAGGCTGGCATCGGCCGCGGATAAGTAAGTTGGCGCTGCCACACTTGTGACATTAGTGGTATCGGAAGTGTGCTGATTAGCAGGTTGACTGCAGCCATTGAGGCTTGCCAGTGCGGCACTGACGCAAAGCGCCAGACCCCAGTGTTTAACTGTATTTATCTTCATAGCGCTTCGCCATTTTTGTATCGTTTAATCCCTTTTCGCCTGACCGTAGACGCTGCGGTCGCCGGGGGCTGATTAAGCACCAGCCAGACCCGGCGTCGCTTCTGTAAGCGTTTGGGCAATCGTTGCATGTCTTGCGACGTTACTTCACACCAGATGCCATATCGGCATTGTGTTGATTGTTGCTGTTAAGCGGTATATCGCCGCTAGCTATTGCCGCTTTGCGATTAGCCTGGACCACAGCCGACAGTGACTTGTATTCGTCATCGGTGATCTTGTAGCGGTTCATTAACCAGCCCACCAGATAATGAAACGCACCCGGGATAATGGTCAGCATGAGCACGATCCCCATTAGCGTAAACTCACTCTGCTGAGCAGACGCTTCATACTCAAAGTAAGCCAGTAACCAGCCCACCAGTGCACCAGCAACACCCATACCCGCTTTCTGACAAAATGAAATGCCACCAAATGCCAGACCAGCCACTCGCTTACCGGTTTTGCTTTCGCCGTAATCAACCACTTCGGCTATGGCCGACCAGAAGATAGGCGCATGTAAATCAACCACGAAACTGATTAAGAAAAACAGGATGAAGGCCAGCACCACATCATTAGGGCCAACCACGAAATACATCAGCAGGCTCAGCACGCCAACAGCCATCTGGCTGAAACGGAACAGCTTTACTTTACAATAGCGTTTGGTGATCCAGGTTGAGGCAACCATGGCCAGAATAGCGGCGCCCACACCGGTAGACAAGAACATAGACTGTAAGCCGGCATCACCACCAAGATAGTACTTGGCGTAGTACAGTGCTACTGATCCGCGCACTACGTACCCGGTAGTTCCTAACACACAAACCCCGCATAAAATTAACCACTGGTCGTTTTTCAATAACAGCGACAGTTGTTCTCTGAAGGGTTTCTCTTCTACCTCATGTTCCAGACGCTCGGTTGTGGCAAAGAAGCAAAACAGGAACATCACGACAGCCAGACCAGCCATTAACCCCATCGCGGTTTGATAGCCAGCTGCCAGGTTGCCTTCCCAATAATCAGCGCCAGCCATCCAGGGCACAATAATAGTGACCAGAAACGCAGCGACCTTGGCAAAGAACAGTCGATAACCATTTGCCGATAGCTTTTCTTTAGGATCGGAAGTCATTACACCAATCAGGGAAATATAGGGGATCGTTACTGCGGTAAACATCAGGGTAACGAAAATATAGGTTGAATAAGCCCACACCAGTTTGGCGTTATAATCCACATCTGGCGTACTGAAAGTCAGGAATACTGAAATACCGAAGGGCACCGACAAAAACAGGAAGTAAGGGCGATAACGCCCCCACCGGCTGGTATAACGGTCGGTCACCATACCCATCAGCGGATCACTTACCGCATCCAGAATACGCACCAGCAAAAACATTAATGCCATATCTGAGGGTTTTAAGCCAAACACGTCAGTATAGAAAAATGTGATGATCAACATCATTGAAGAAATTACGACGTTTACCGCCATATCACCGGCACCGAAGCCAATCTTCTCTAACCGGGTTAATTTTTGTGAAACCATACCACCACGCTTCCGACTTGCAGCCCTACTGTTTTGGGCTGTTTGAAATAGATTAAGGGCCATTAATTTAGCCCTCGATTTGCGGCATTTGCAAACCAAATGTTAATATCAAATATACTATCATCATACAATTTAAACAAGCCGTATTATGACATTCGCTTTACGGAAATTATCAGTCTCTAAAGTTGTTAACATTCAGCGTGTATACGCTGTTAACAAAAAAAGCCCGATAATATATCGGGCTTTCATAACGTCAGGTATGCAAGTTGTTACATGCTGTAACGCATTCCCACCGCAAAGGTTCGGCTGATAATAGCACTGCCAAAGTTGTTGGTTGTTGGATACTGATAATAGCTTTGGTAAATTTCATCCGTCAGATTGGTAGCGTCGAAGGTCAGCATCAGATTTTCACTGACATCATAACTCATCTGGAAATTTAAGCTCTGTTCCGGACGACGGTAAACGCCCAATGGATTGGCAAAAATCGCCGCTTCGTAGTTATTCAGAAAATCTTCACGCCACACATAAGATAAGCGCATGTCGAAATCATCTTTCTCGTAAATAGCCACTACGCTATAGGATTTATCTGACACCGCAAACATGCTGCGGGACAGTATCCGGGAAATGTAGATTTCGCCGTTTTCATCAACCTCAAATTCCGGGATATCCTGCTCCGAATCAAGCATTGTGTAACTCGCCTGAACACCTAAGCCATCCAGTGCATCTGGCAGATTATCCGGGAAATATACCAGTCCCAGTTCAAGACCAGATAGAGAACCATCAGAGGCATTACCCGGCTGAGTCAGTACGTATTCAGTAGGCTGTTCATCTTCAGGCCCCTGCAGTGTCACTTTTCTCTTAGAATCAAAAACAAACCCTTCGATGTCACGCTGGAACCAGGCGGCATAAACAGAGCTTTGTGGTGAGAAATACCATTCCAGAGACAGATCCAGGTTGACAGACTCTACCGGCCCCAGGTCGGGGTTACCCTGTGTTGATGTTTTTAATTCCAGGCCAGTCAGGTTAGACCCATAATTAATAGTAGGGTTAAGTGCTGCAAAACCCGGGCGTCTGACGGTTTCTGTATAAGCGAAACGAGCTAACAGGTCGTCGGCAAGATGATAGCGCACAACAAAACTGGGGAGTACCGAAGTACTTGAACCTTCACCACTGCCGGAAAGGTTGCCTTCTGCATCAAAGAACGCCATATCACGCTCGGCACGCTCTACCCGTACCCCTATCTGACCATCCAGTGTTTTACCACCGAGCTCTGTCATAAAATCGGCTTCGATGTAGGCTTCTGTTGAAACCTCTTCAATATCGAAGTTGATGGTAGGCGTTTGGTCGGTGACATCGTCATAACCATGCAACGCGCGAATGTCCTGGCGGTTAGCCATCAGGTATTTAGCATTTACCGCCGCCCAGCTGTTCGGGAAATTGGCTCTGCCGTCAAAGAAATCACTGTTAATATAGGTGAAACCGTCTGGTAAATCGGCCAATGACAGACCTTCATTACCACCGGGGCCTAAATAATCGTAGTCTTCAGCCGTACGCTTATCGTAGCGCAAACCATATTTGATTTTTTCGATGGGTCCAAAAGAAACAAATTGCTCAGCATCTACCTTAAAGGTCAGGGCGTCGCCTTCCCCGCGATAAGAGTTGTCAAACAGACCATCAGTCTGCCACAGGGCCCGGTTGGTGACGTCAGACTCGTCAATAGCTGTATCTGGATTATCAACAATTTCTAATCCCGGAATACCGCCACCGGCGTTAAAATCAAAGTTTAGTGTGCCAGTCAGGTATTGCGGCACGCCACGCATGGCAAAAAACATATTAGTGTATTCACTGGTCTGATAGATAACTTCAGACTTAACCTGGAAGTCGTCGCTCAGATACCACTTACCGCCCAGGGCGTATAAAAAGCCATCAGTTTTACCTGTGAAAAAGTCTCCACTGGTAAAATTATTGCCGATGTTTTGTGAGTCTAATGCTGAGCCGGACTTAACAATATTGGTCCCGTCATACAAATTTATCGGCGTGGTGGGATCCAATAAATACGTGTGTTCTACGTTTTTAAAGAACATCGTGGTTTGATTATCGGTTCTGAACCCATTGTAAAAGGCCTCAAATAAATACTCAGACCAATCGTTTGGTGCCCACTGGAATGACACACTTACCGCAGGTCGTTCGCGGTCACCATAGGAATCAGCGCCGAATATAGCATCCCGCGACAAATAGTATTCCGAGTCAACACCGTTTACATCCAGCGTTGAACCAGCCGCAAAAGGCAGGCCTTCTTCCAAACCTGGCGTCCAGAATGTCGACGGAATGCGGGTTAGCATGTCATAAGGCTCAGGCGCATTTTTAGTAAAGTACGGCAACATGGCACCTGCTGTAATACTTTGATCGCGAAATCGCGTGCGGGCGTAAGCAACGTTGATCAGTGCGCCCACTTCACCAAAATCCGTCTCCCAACGATCACTCATCAATAAACTGACATTTGGATCGTAATAGTCTGCCTGTTCCTGCTCAATGGCTCTTGCTGCTAAAACCACCTTGGAACCGTCGAAGTCGAAAGGTCGTTGGGTTTGCACATCAATTTGCCCGGCCAGGCCGCTACCGAGCTGGGAAGCAGAGCGTGTTTTATAAACACTGGCGCTTTGCAGCAAGGCGGCAGGAACATCAGCCAACGCTATTGAGCGTCCGGTGGAAGTAAAAATATTTCTACCGTTTATCGTTGTCGTTACATCAGAGAGACCTCGAATGGTAACCGTATTTACTTCACCCGACGCCCTGTCGGTAACCTGAACCCCGGTTACCCTTTGCAGCGCTTCAACCACGTTATTATCAGGAAATTTACCAATGTCCTCAGCAACAATCGCGTCTACGATCTGCAGATTCTGACGCTTGATGTTGATGGCTTTATTTAAACTAGCGCGGATACCAGAGACTTCTATTACTTCGACATCCTCTGGTGCTTCTTCCTGAGCATTATCAGCTTCTTGTGCATAAAGCATAGTGCTGCCCAGCGCAAATATGACTGCTGTTGCTAGTTGCTTTCTTTTAAACATACGGTAAACCTCCATTACTGGGAGCTGTGCAAGCTCCTGACAGTAACCTTTGTATAAGTTGTGTTAACTGCAAAGTAAAAAAATATAAATTTTCGTAACAGAACGATTAGATTACGCTAGATATTATTGTATGATTTAATCACTGTCAACAAAGTCTGTTAAATCTATTAACATTTCTTAACAAATCGAATTGAAACGTCCGTTTATTTAACAGTCAATCCTACATAAGTTAAAATATTAACTATATTTATCAGTGAGTTAAGATTAATTAGATTGATACACGAAATTTAACTATTAACAACAGATTTACATCGTTTATACTGTTTGCTATATTAAATTAGTCATACAATATTACTTTGATGAGGTTTAACCATGAGATGGAACAAAGTGTTGTTAGCCGTGAGTATTTCCGCCGTACTCGGTGGATGTGGAGACGGAACACAACAAAAAGTTGAAGGTGTTGTTGAGGCCCCTCAAAACGAACCGCCTGTCAGTGTTACAGACCCGACCTTTCCAAGCGGTGTTACTTTTAGTGAGGTAGGCGTTCACGATCCTTCTGTTATTCGTCTGGATGACGGCACTTTCTATATCTTCGGTTCTCATATGGCTTACGCCAGCTCTACCGATTTAGTGAACTGGGCTCAATTAAATCCCGGTGCTGCCAACAACGAAGATGCGGCGGCTAATACGCCACTATTTAATACTTATCCTTCTGAAGTGTCTGAAGGTATTGACTGGGTAGGCGGTAATATTGGTTCCTGGGCTTCGGATGTTATCCAACTGGGCGACGGCCGTTACTACTTCTATTATAACCACTGTGCGCTGCCTGATACCGGTAACTGTGTATCCCGTTCATATCTGGGTGTAGCGGTATCAGACAATATTGACGGTCCTTATGAAGACTTAGGTCTGATCCTGACCACTGGCCATGTGGGTGCAGAAAACCCAGGCATCAATGGCGAAAACTACGACGGCAATGTGCACCCGAATGCCATCGACCCGGATGTATTTTTCGACAAAGAGGGCCGCTTATGGATGGTTTACGGCTCTTATTCCGGTGGTATCTGGATTATGGAAATGGATCCGCAAACCGGTATGGCATTGCCAGACCAGGGCTACGGCACCAAACTCATGGGTGGCTTCTACAGCGCCATTGAAGGGCCATATATGATTTATAGCCCTGAAAGCGATTACTACTATCTGTTTACCTCGTTTGGCGGTTATGAAAACGCCGATGGTTACAACATGCGTATTGCCCGTTCACGTAACCCCAATGGTCCTTTCACCGACAGTAAAGGTCAGGACATGATTGGCGCATCTGGCGGCTGGTCGTCTATCGAGCAGTATGGTAACAAGGTGATGGGTGGCTTCCTGTATGATGTGAATCCTGGTGAAGCAGGCACTGACCACGGTTACATGGCACCAGGCCATAACTCTGCTTACTACGATGAAGAAACCGGAAAGTACTTTGTTATTTTCCATACCCGCTTCCCTGGTCAGGGCCAAATCCACAACGTGCGCGTTCATGAGATGTTCGTAAACGAAGATGGCTGGCTGGTTGTAGCACCGCATCGCTATGTGCCGGTTGAAGGCGATAATATTGCTGATGAAACCGATTTGTTTGGTACCTTCAAACTGATTAACCACGGCTCCGATATCGACCGGGAAGCCAAGGTGTCTACTTATATTACACTGGAAGATTACAATATTGTCAGTGGCGACGTAACCGGTAAATGGTACTACGAAGCGGATAACACTGTACGCCTGTATCTCGACGGCCGTGGCACCTTCAAAGGGGTATCTTCATGGCAGTACAACGACAACATGGGCGAGTTTGTGCCAACCTTTACTGCGGTAAATGAAGAAGGCGTTGCTATTTGGGGCAGTAAGCTGATGGAGAACGACGATGCTACCGCGCTGACTAATGCGCTGGCTGCCATCTCGTTCCCGGAAGAAACTACCGTAGACGTTACGCTGCCAGCAATTGGTGCGAAAGGCGCCGATATCACCTGGACCAGCAGTCACCCGGATTACATCGAAGTGAAAGGTGAGCCTGAACTGCCGAATGCCAGCTACACTGGCGTGGTAACCCGTCCTAATGTTGGCTCTGGCGATACCGAGGTGACCTTAACCGCCACCGCTACCCTCAACGGTATGTCGCAAACTCAGACCTACACCATTGTGATCCCGGCTCAGGTGCCCTTTAACCGTATTGCCCACTACTCATTCGACGGCAGCTTTGCTGACGAACTGGGTAATTACACTGCCGCAACTGAAACCGGCATGCGTCCGGATACCTCTGGTACCGTTAACTTTGTTGAAGGTCAAATGGGCCAGGCTGCCATGTTCGATGGCACCAACGGTCTGCGTCTGCCAGACGGCTTTATTAACTCCTATAACTACACTGTGTCTATGTGGCTCAATGCGCAGTCGCTCAACATTTTCACGCCGGCATTCTTTGGTGATGTTGGTGATAACGGTTGGATGAGTTTGGTCCCACAGAGCTGGGACGGCAACATTATGTTGTGGAGTAATTCTGTACTGAAAGGCAGTAACCCCTGGTTTGACGGTATCTCCGGTGTGCCTATGCAACTGGATACCTGGACCCAAGTAGCGTTCTCCGTTAGCAATGGCTTTGTACGTATTTATATTGATGGCGAACTGGCCGGTGAGGCCAATGGTCTGCCGGATATGTTTACCGATTACGAAGGCGTGTTCACTCTGGGCGTAAATCCATTTGATGTCCCTTTCAACGGTATGATTGATGAAGTGAAACTGTATGACACGGCATTAACCGCCGGTGAAATCAAAAACCTTGATGTTACGCCACTGTCGACTGCTGAGCTGCTGGCTTCGGCCGCTGACTTGCTCGACTTAGGTGACACTACCGCTGTCATTGCTGATCTGCCAATGCGTCCCACTGGCCCTTACGCATCGGCCATAAGCTGGACATCCTCTAACCCGGATGTAATCAGCACTAAAGGTGAAGTGACCCGTCCTGCTAATGGTGAAGACGATGCCCTGGTTGTGCTAACCGCCACCATCACTTTAGAAGGCGAAAGTGTCAACAAGACCTTCGAAGTCAATGTGCGTGCACTGGGTCTGCCGGATCCGGTAGTCCACTACAGTTTCGACAACGATGACCTGTCTGATGCAACCGGTCAGCAAAGTTCCGGTACACCAACCGGTGCTATTATCGACCAGGCAGGCGGTGAAGCAGCCTTTACTGACGGGATTGTAGGTCGAGCGCTGGATATGGATGGTAGCTATGGTGTGCAGTTGGCCGCTGACCTGATTAAAGATAACTCCTATGCTATCTCGGTTTGGTTTAACGCCACTACGTTGGCCAACTATACCCCAGTGGTGTTTGGCTATGCCAATGCCGACAGCTGGATAAGCATGATCCCAGGTGGTCACCACGCTTCCACCAATGCCATGGTATGGTCCGGTACTGCCTGGTACGACGCCTTTACCGACCAAACCCTGGAAACCGGCACCTGGTACCACATGGTAATGGTCAATAATCAGGGCGCTATGACCATCTACATCAATGGTGAAGAAGGCTTTGCAGGTCAGAACTTCCCGGATGTGTTTACGCCGGCTCCGGTTACGTCCTTTACGGTTGGCGCAAACTTCTGGGATGCAGCTTTCAACGGTCAAATCGATGAGCTGTACATCTTTGATGATGCCCTGACAGCAACTGATGTTACGCAAATCTACAACTCGCAACGCCCAGAATAAGGGTTGCACCTAAGCTAATCACCGCTACCTGTTCTCAGGTAGCGGTTTTTTCGTTTCTTCGACACTAGTAATCTTTAAGGATCATCATGAGAAAACGATTTCTAAGCACCGCCTTCGCCTGTTTGTTAGCTTCAACGGCAAGTGCTGATAACCCGATTATTACCGACGTATTTACTGCGGACCCGGCAGCTATGGTTTATAACGACACCGTGTACCTCTACACCGGTCATGACGAAGCGCCTAACAACGATAAGTTTTTCGAAATGCATGACTGGCTGGCCTTCAGCTCAACCGACATGGTGAACTGGAAAGCCCACGGGCCGATCATGAAAGGCGTTGATTTTAAGTGGGCAGTACCCGGCTTTGCCTGGGCCTCCCATATGGTGGAAAAAGACGGTACATTTTACTTCTACACCACGGTCCGCCACGATGAAACCAAGCCTGGTTTCGCTATCGGTGTGGCCACTTCAGACTCTCCTACCGGACCGTTTAAAGACGCTATCGGCAAAGCCCTCATCACCGATGATATGACCACCCATACGCCAAATGACTGGGACGATATCGACCCGGCAATCTTTATTGAAGAAAACGGCGATGCCTACATGTTTTTTGGCAACCTGATGCCAAAATACGTAAAACTCAAAGACAACATGCTGGAACTTGATGGCGAGATAAAAACCATCGACGTACCCAATTATACCGAAGCCTCATGGGTGCATAAAAAGGGCGATAATTATTACTTCAGTTATGCCTGTGAATTCCCGGAAAAGATTTGCTATGCCATGAGTAAAAGCATTCATGGCCCATGGGAATACAAGGGCATCCTTAACGAAGTTGCCGGTAACTCAGAGACCAATCACCAGTCCATCATTGAGTACAAAGGCAAAAGCTATTTCATTTATCACACCGGCGCACTGCCGCCTAAAGACGGTCAGGCAAGCGGCGGCCGTTTCCGTCGTTCGGTGGCCGTTGAACCGTTATATTACAACCAAGACGGCACCCTGAAACGCGTCATTATGACCACTGAAGGCGTGCAGAAATAACAAGGAGTAATGATGAAGTTAAAATTAGTTGCCTGTGCCCTGATCGGGGTTGGCCTGTCATTTGGATGTGTTTCCAAACAACATGATGTGAGTATCACTGCCGACCTCAGTAAAGAAGGCGCCACCATTAACAAGGATATCTACGGTCAGTTTGCCGAGCATCTTGGGCGGGGTATTTACGAAGGCATCTGGGTCGGCCATGACTCAGATATACCCAATACCAAAGGCTTCCGCAATGACGTCCTTAATGCCCTGCGCGATATTCAGGTCCCCCTGGTGCGCTGGCCGGGCGGTTGTTTTGCTGACGAATATCACTGGCGTGATGGTATCGGTGACCCGGCTGAACGGCCGGTGAAGGTAAATACACACTGGGGCGGTGTAGAGGAAGACAATGCCGTAGGCACCCATGAGTTTTTCGACTTTGTTGAACTGCTTGGAGCGGATGCTTACATCAATGGTAACCTGGGAAGCGGCACCGTGCGTGAGATGGCTGAGTGGGTCGAATACATGACCTCAGACAAAAACTCCACGCTGGCCAACCAACGCCGGGCCAATGGTCGCGAAGCGCCCTGGGACATTGCTTATTTTGGTATTGGTAATGAAAGCTGGGGATGCGGTGGTCATATGTCACCTGAGTACTACGTTGACCTGTACAACCAGTTTGCCACCTTTATTAAAACCCCACCGGGTAAAAAGCCAAAGCTGGTGGCCAGTGGCGGTCATACCGAAGATACCAAATGGACTGATGTGCTGAGCGCCAGTATTGAGCGCAATATGGATGGTATCAGTTACCACTTCTACACGTTGCCTAACAGTGACTGGTCGAACAAGGGCCACGCCACCGAGTTTACCGAAACCGACTGGTTTAAAACCATGGAGCGTACCTATCGCATGGATAAGTACCTCAAAAATAATATTGCAAAACTTGATGCCAACGATCCTGAAGGCAAGCTGGGCTTTTATGTGGATGAATGGGGTACCTGGTACGATCCGGAACCAGGCCGTGAGCCGGGCTTTCTGTATCAGCAAAACACCCTGCGTGATGCAGTTTTAACCGCAGTGAACTTTAACCTGTTCCACCACTATGCCGAACGCGTGCACATGACCAATATCGCGCAGATGGTTAACGTGCTGCAGGCCATGATCCTCACTGATGGTGGCGACATGCTACTCACGCCAACTTATCATGTGTATGGCATGTATAAGGTTTTTCAGGATGCCACGTCTATCCCTTTTACCATCAACGGTGGTGAGTATAAGCAGGGGGAACAGACGTTACCGGCTGTCACTGCCTCTATTGCTAAGGGTCAGGATGGCAAGGTATATATTGCCCTGGTTAATCTGGATCCGGCCAATGAAGCAGAAGTGGCTCTGGATTTTGATAACGGTGATTATTCCTCACTGATTGGTCAGATCCTTACTGCAGATGCCATTACTGCCAAAAATACCTTTGACGCCAAGGACGTGGTCAAACCTGCATCATTCAGCAGTGACCTGGACGAACTGGTATTGCCAGCCAAGTCAATTGTCGTTGCAGAATTGAAATAAGCGACTTCGATACGGATAAAAGGCGCGGTCAGTTACTGGTCGCGCTTTTTTTATTCACTCAGGCCCAGTTCACTGGCACTTAAGTGATCGGTCAGATGGGGCTTACCCTTTACGTAAAAATGGCGAAAAACATTGAAGTAATGCGCCAGCGTTTGAGCTGCACTCGTCTCCCCGGCCAGTTTTAACACTTCCACGCCAACTTCTGCGGTACATAACTGATGGGCGTGAGCCGCCTCGCGCAATTTATACTCTGAGCTGACCTGCGGCTTTATCCCCAACACAGGCAGGTGCTGAAGGTACTCACTTTTACGAAACATTTTACGCGCCTCACGCCAGGTACCATCAAGCATAATAAACAAAGGCACTTTACCGTTATCCGCGACGGCGCGCGCGCGACGCTCCGGCTCAGCATATTCGTGGGGAAAGATGATAAACGGCTGGTAGACAGGGTTGTCGATTAGCGCCAAAAAATCCGGGGGTGGTTCGGTGCGATGCCAGGTAAAGGCATGATTCACCTTTGCCACATCGGCAATCAATCGTCCGGTATTCGTTGGTTTGTAACATTCGCCTTTGTACATCAGGAACACAAATGCGCTGTTAGCCAGCGGCTCTGGCACATGCTCACAAATACAATTAGCGGTAGGTAGCAAACAGTCATCACAGCGTACAACCTTGCCACCGCGGGCCAGAAACGGGCGGGTTGAATGAACCAGCTCTCGCTGGCGCAGAGCTAAAACAGAATTATGCAAAGCATTGCCGGAATAAAACAAACAGGATTACATTGTATATGAGCCCTGCCCGAGACTACCAGCAATGCTTGGTGGGTATTTTCCCAGCGGGTGCCAGTAGTAAACATAATTAACGCATCAGGCCAGCGGGTAACGGGTTTCCAGGCTGTCGATATCAACCACATTACCGTTGCGGTTTACCTGCCGGTACAGGCCGAGTTCTGCAGGGGAGACAAAACCAGCAGCCTGTTCAATATCGTTAAGGCGTGCCCCCTGAGCCACCAGGAATGTCAGATAAGTGTGCCTTAGAGCTGCCACTGAAAACTGATCCGGGTATGGCAATCCGGCGTCATGTGCCACGTTTATGATCATCTGATCTAACTGGCTGGTATCCAGGCGGCTGCTCAACACGGTGGCTTCCGGGTCGCTTTCTGACTCGCACAATAAGCCTACGCACTGATTGGTGAGGTCCAGAGTTCGGGCGAAATCACCGTGGATCTTAAGCGCGCCTTTTTCCACCAGCACATCCTGATAACGAACCTCCGGTAATTCCTCTGGTGCTACCCCGCTGAGCAGCAGCGCGATAACTAGTTTGCCGTCACGATTAGCGGCTTTGTAGAGCCCCTGACAGTCTTTTTCACTCAGTAACCGGGCATTACTCGCCGGCGCCTCATGACCAAGTTGCATGGGTGCCTGCTGATGCCCTAACTGAGAGACCTTTTGTTGTTCAAGCGCCTGATGGGCAGCCATTTGCTGCTCCAGGGTCAGCCCCTGATTAGGCACCACGTTATAACTGGTAAAGGTCGGCGCAGGAGCTTGCTGGCGATGAATCGAGCTGAACAGCTGCAACGCCAGCAAACCAAGAATAATCGCTACCACCAGCGCAATGGCAGAATCCCGCCAGTAATGTGGTGCTATGGGGAAATCCGGTTCAAAGGGTTGCTCCAGGATATTAATGGTAGGCTGCATAGGCTTTTGCACCTCTGCCTGTACCAGTTGATCCCGCAGGGTCTGCGATTGTAGTTGTAACTGCTCCAGAGCGCCGTCGAGACGGGCGTATTCCTCGAGCTTTTGATTAAAGGCCTGGGCATCAAGCGACAGTTGTTTAAGTTCGTTTTCCAACTGCTGCTGCTTTTGCTGGGAAGAAGTCACTGTTCGTTTGAGCTCTTCCAGATAGCGCTGCTGGCTTTCAGCTACCGTTTTATCATAGTTCCCCCTGAGTTCCTCCAGCTTACGCTTTTTGCCAACGATCTCAGGGTCCATGTTCATATAAGTGGGGGTGAAGTTTTCGGCCAGTTCTGCCAGTTCAGCTTCTACTTCGGCAATCACGGCATAGAGGCTATCCATGCGTGCTTTATCATTGGGGTGAAAGACCATTTCGCCGCTGGTAATACTCTGACGCACAGTGGCCAGCTCCGCCTCGGCTTCAGCCTGCATGGACTCCGCCTCATCCAACGCAGCGCCTTTACTTTTGATTTTCGCCAGCACCCGGTTTTCATCGCGCTCCAGCGAAACAATATTATTTTCTTCACCAAAGGCCTGCACGACTGCCCGTTGTGCATTAATCTTTTCTTCCAGCGCGAGGAGTTTTTCCTGCTCGACACTAATGGTTTCTTCGGTGTTAGCGATGGTTTCGGCCGACAGTTGTTCAAGGTACAGACCTAACCATTGCTCCAGAACCGGTTTTAACAGGGTCTTATCTTCTCCGTTGGCGTACAGGCTGATTATTCGGCTGCTGGTATTGGCTTCGGTGCTCAACATACCGGCCAGTTGTTCGGGGGAAAGAGACAGTGAATCGTAGGCCAGCAAGCGGGCACTTAAATCATTAAATACACGATTACTGGTGAGACGCTGGTTGTTCAGGGTGATTTGCTCAACCGGTACGGTACTTTGCTCGGTATTGTGCTGCTGAGCATAACTAAAATGAACGATGGCCTGACTCTGATAAATCTCTGCACGCGACCAAATCCACGCCAGCGCGGCAGCAAATACCACCAGAAAGGTCAAGCTCAACACTAACCACTTTTGCTTTTGCAGCTTTTTGGCTTCTTCCTCTGAACGCATATCTGCGTTACCTGTGACAAATTGTGATGGCGTCACTTCGACTTTGCCATTAAATGCCATGTCTTATTTCCATATTCCAATGCGAAACACCCGACTTTGCTGACAGGCGCTGATTAGTTACCTGGCGGTTAGATTATCAGCTAATGTATGGCTGTGCGACCACTATCGGTTGTTATCCGCGCTCCCTCGCAGATTTTTACGCCCAGTGTTAATTCGGTCAATGACTACAGACTGGCAACAAAGGTTTTATAGGCATCAACAGCAATAGGGCTTCGCATTAGCTTGTCATGACCAACGCCCTCCACCACTACAAGATTTTTATTGTCTGATGGGGAAACCCGGTACAGTATCTGGCTGTATTTAGGCGGTGTGGTAAGGTCTTTTTCACCAACCAGAATCAACAAGGGGCCCTGGTAACTACCAACCTGATAGGCGTTATCAACCGCCGCCAGTTTGGGAGACAGTTTGATCCGCGTAAACCAGCCGGACCAGCCCGGCGAATTGTCGTTGATGAGCTGAGAAAGGTTAACAATGGGTTTTTCCAGCACCAGCGCATCCGGGCTGCGCTGCAGTGCAATATTGGCAGCCACAGCAGTACCCAGCTCGATACCGTGCACAATAAAAGGTTTATCATTACGCAGTTTCTCGGCAGCAAAGTCATATAATGCCAGCGCATCAGCCATCATAGCTTCCGGGTCGAGTTTAGCTGGTTTATCACTGATCCCCGCCCCGGGGTAATCAAACCAAATCACGTTGGCCGGAATAGCGCCAAACCGATGCACGATATTGGCAGACTGATTGATGGTCATGCCATTGCCACCAAATAACAGAATATTTGCTTTTGCGCCGTGATAGAGGGCCTGGATGCCACGCAGAGTGTGCCCCTGTTCGCTGGTCAGACTGACTGCTTTAAGCGCTACCGACATATCATCCTTAAAGGCCTGTTCCTGGAAACGAGTAAGATTGAGCTTTTCGGTTTTGGTAGACTGATAAATAAGATTGCCCGGTGTGACGTTGATCACACAGCCGGTGATAACCACAGCGATGACGGTAATGATAGAGGCTTTGATAAAACGGCGCATGCCTTTCCCTGGATAACTCTTAACTGCTTTAAGCGTATCAGTAAAACCGCAAAAAATCATGCAGGGTCATGCATTCACTCTGTGGTTTGAGGAGTTACAAAGAAAGAAGGGAGAGCACCGCCCTACTCGGTACTCCCCCTTTGAACAACATGGTACTTTAAAAGTTATGACTTACTGTGGTTCGCGCAGATGGAAAATCTGACAGCGTGTGGCCAGATCAGGCTGCTGCGCAATATTGGTTCCTTCGGCCAGACCACAGTCGGTTAAGCCCAGCGGCAAACGTGTATAGCGGTTAAACAGCATCATGCCACCGCCGTCTTGTGGCGTTAAACGCCACTGCGCCGTTTTCTCTTCGCAGTTCACCATACTGATGTTGGCACCCGGCACAACCTGATTAGCATCCACACCAACACATAACTCACTGTCAGCGTCCTGCTTCAGCGACAGATAGCCCGTATCGGTTGGTACAAATAACCAGCTTTGCTCAGCCTGATAATCAAAGGCCTGCTGTTCAATGTTATCGTTATTCACAGCCAGGGCCTTACCACTTTGTTGGCTCATCAGGGCCACTTCACCCATAGGGCGCAGCTGCCATTGATTACAGGCACTGTCGGTATTGTGCTGCAATACTGCCTGATTAGCCGATGCAGAGCACCCGGCAACCGCCAGAGGCTTACCTGAATAACGATTACTCAGCGTAACGTTGCCATCAATGCCGGCTTCCACTTTCCATTGCTGGCAATAGTTATTACGCCAGGCTGCCGATTGCACACGGGCATTGTCGGCAGTAGCACACCCAGCTACCTCAAGGAATTTACTGTCCTCGCGATTTGCCAGACGAATGAAACCGTCGGTAGTCGAGTCCAGCACCCACTGACCGTTAGTCCCGGCGCACTGACGCTGCACTGCGCGGTTGTCTTCCGGATCTGGCGAAATATCCAGGCACAGTTCACTGGTTGCATTTACCAACTGATAACGCTGACCCTGGACACGGGTTACCAGCGGACCGTTCTCGCCCGATGGTGGCGCTACTTCCACACCCGGCGTTAAAGGCTCACCAAATTCCGGCTCGCCGGTCTCAGACCAGGTAAATTTCTGTGCGCGTAATGACCGGGTGGCACTACAGCCATACTCAACAGAGTCATTACCGTGATACACCAGCCAGTCTTCACTACCATCCGGGGAGGTAAAGAAACCATTATGACCAGGACCGAATACCGTTTCGGTGCGGCTGAAAACAGGTTCAGGCGATTTGGTCCAGTGGTCAGGATTCATCGGATCGTTACCGGTTAACTCCAGTAGGCCGAGCTTATAATCGGGCGTGTTACAAAAACTGGCTGAGTAGGTCATGAAAGTGCGACCGTTGTGCTGCAGAATTTCAGCCCCTTCGGTGACCTTACGGCCACTGATTTCCCAGTCCAGCTCTGGTGTTGTTAACACCATATGTTCCTGGTCTTTCAGCGTCCACGGGTTTTCCATTTCTGCAATAATGTTCAGCTGTGTATCGCCACGCCACTGTGAGTAGATCACGTAGAGCTTACCGTCGTGTTCAAGGTAATTCCCATCGATATTCCAAACTTCGGGCATCAGTGCGCCTTTGTACTGATACGGCCCCATTGGATCATCACCCACACTTTCCAGTACGTTGAGGTGTTGATAATCCAGCGTACCGTCCTGTCCGGCGGTGTACATCATGTACCAGCGATAGCCGTTTGGCCCCTTTAAGCGATGGAATTCGAACGCCCAGAAATTACAGCAACGCTCAGGGTCAGTAGATGACCACACATTTACCGGCGTCGCATCAGCTAAACCTGCAAGTGTTGGCGATTTACGCATCACTAACTGCGATGTCCAGGTGGTCGTGGTCAGGTAATAGTTACCATCCCAGTATTCCAGCCATGGATCGGCGCCATTCGGAAACAGGGGGTTAGTGAAGATGCCCGATGCTTCAGTCGCGACATTCACCTTGGACTCAGTGACCTCTGCGTTGTCTGTGCTGTTACAACCGGCTAGGGAAGACATTACCAACAGACCAATACCAAGTCGTTTAAGCGACTTTGTAATCATGATTGCTCTCTCTATCTGGGTTACCACACCCGCCAGCCAGCGGGTGCTACAATTAATGACTTAGCGTTGACTTACTTTGTGTCAAAGGCGTAGACAATACGCGTAGAATAGACTTCACCCGGTAGTAGCGTAGTGCTGGGGAAGTTAGCCTGATTAGGCGAGTCCGGGTAGTGTTGTGGTTCTAAGCACAATGCACCACGGAAAATATGTTGCTGCCCAAATCCTTTGGTGTTGCCATCCAGGAAGTTACCGGAATAAAACTGCACTGCCGGCTCTTCGGTGAGTACTCGCAGAACCCGGCCAGAAGTAGGCTCGTAAACAGTAGCCGCTTCGACTAGCTCATTGTCTACCTGTTCTTTTAACACGTAGTTGTGGTCGTACCCCTTACCCAGCGCCAGTTGCTCGTTGTCTGCTTCAATATCGCGGCCAATGGCTTTAGGTGAGGTAAAGTCGAAAGGTGTTCCTGCCACCGGAGCAAGCTCACCTGTGGGGATCAGGCCACCGTCTACCGGTGTGATATATTTACCGTTGATTTGCAGTTCGTGATCTAAGATGGTGCCTTTGCCAGCCAGATTAAAATACGAGTGCTGGGTCAGATTCACTACGGTTGGTTTATCAGTAGTAGCGATAAACTGCATATCCAGCGTATTGTTGTTGGTCAGCGTGTAAGTGACTTCGGTCGTCAGCTCACCCGGGTAGCCCTGATCGCCGTCCGGACTCACCAGCGTCAGCGTTACACCGGCACTGTTAGCCGTTGCAAACGGTGCCATTTTCCATACTTTCTTGTCGAAACCCTGCACACCACCGTGCAGATGGTTATCACCATCATTGGTAGCAAGCTGATACTCAGTGCCGTTTAAGGTAAACTTACCGTCTTTAATACGGTTACCATAGCGGCCGATCAGCGCGCCAAAATAGGGGTTACCGTTTTCATATTCTTCGATGGTTTCCATACCGTACACAATATTACCCATCTCACCCTTGGCATCAGGGGTAACAATACGGGTAATAATGCCACCGAAGCTGATCACTTCAACTTCTACATTATTGCTGTTTTTAAGGGTGACTTTTTCAACCGGGGTCGCATCGCTCAGCGAACCAAAGGCGCTAACGGTTGCGCTGGGAGTGGTAGTCATAGATTGTCCTTGCTTATTGGCCATAACCTGATTGGCACAGCCAAATGTCAGAGTTAGTACTCCGGCCAGCAGCCACTTGGCCTGTTTACCGGAGCGGGAGAAAAACGCCGGGCGAACCCCGGGAAAAGATAACGACGGCATAATTTACATTCCTATAATAATTTTTATACTTTTATATTACAATTAACATAGGAAAAGCAAGTCTATCAGACCTGAATTTCACCGTTGTTAACCATAATACAGTCCATTCCTGCATCTTCGGCCGCCTGGCGTCCAATCTCGGTATCTTCGAACACCACACATTTTGACGGCTCAATACCCATTTGTCTGGCAACGGTGAGAAAGGTTTCAGGATGCGGTTTGCCATGGGTGACATCGGTAGCCGTAACTAACGAATCGATGCGCTCAAGAAGACCATGGGCCGTGAGCAGATGCTCGGCATGGGGGCGCTCGGCGCCGGTACCGATACCAATAGCCATATGCGGGCGATAGTGATTAAACACGGCCATGGTCGATTCGATAATGACCGGCTCAAGGTTCATCGCTTCCCAGCTCTCGCGCTTGTAGCGGGCAACTTCAGAAGGGTCATGGTCCATATTGAATTTGTCATTCAGTACCACCACGGTTTGCCGTGTAGGGACGCCACCCAATGAATACATATAATCGAGATCAAAGGGATAACCGAAGTTTTCGCAGGTAACCCGCCACGCTTCCATGTGAGCTGGCATAGAATCTACCAACGTGCCATCCATATCAAACACAATGCCCTGGTAAGAGCTTAAGTCGACCATGAGTACTCCTAATCAATCTGTACAAGTCATAAAATAAAATCGCAATGTAACACGAGCTACTTGCGATTATATTACTATGACTGGTATGACAATGATGTTGGCTCATCTTTGCAATGAGCCAACAGGTCGATTAGATACCTTGCTTAAGCTGATAGTAAGCAGCGTTGTAGCGCAATTCTGACTTGAAGTTGCGCAGGTTGGTATCGCTGTCGATAACTACAGTTTCAACACCAGCCATGTCGGCAAAGTCTTCAATCACTTCTGAGCTTAATGCCTGGCTGTATGCTGCGTGGTGAGCACCACCGGCGTGGATCCAGGCAGCAGCTGCCACTTCCAGATTTGGCTTAGGCTCCCACAGTGCCGAAGCAACCGGCAGATGTGGTGTAGTTTCTGGTTGTTCAACGGTTTCAACTTCGTTGATCAGGATACGGAAACGGTTACCCATATCGATTGGCGATACGTTAATAGAAGGACCCGCTTTGGCTGCAAACAGCAGGCGCGGCACGTCACACTTCACGCCAATGGTATGGCGGTGCAGTTCCAAACGAGGCTTCTTGCCGGCAATTGACGGGCAGATTTCCAGCATGTGAGCACCCAGTACCTGATCCACTGAATCAGTGAAGTTATAGGTGTAATCTTCCATAAAGGAACAACCACCCTCAAGGCCCTGCGCCATCACTTTCATGGTGCGCACCATGGCAGCTGTTTTCCAGTCACCCTCACCGCCGTAGCCATAGCCTTTCGCCATCAAGCGCTGAGTTGCCAGGCCAGGCAGACCAGTCAGGCCAGCAAGGTTTTCAAAGCAATTTGTAAAAGCACCGAAACCACCGTCAATGAAGAATTTCTCCATACCCAGTTCCAGGCGGGCTTCTTTCATCAGACGGTCGCGCTGATAATCGTCGGTCAGCAGTTCTTTGCTAACATCGTATTCCTGATAGTAAGCGTCCAGTTGCGCTGCCACATCGCCGTCGCTAATGCTGTTAACCACATCCGCTAAGTCCTGCAGACCATACGCGTGAACTTCATAACCAAAGGTAATCTGCGCTGCAACCTTGTCGCCCTCAGTTACCGCTACGTTACGCATGTTGTCACCAAAACGTACCACTTTCAGAGACTTACTTTCTGCCCAACCTAAGGCAGCACGGCACCAACCGTCGATCTGCGCGATGGTTTTAGGGTTCTGCCAGTGACCAACCACGACCTTCCGCTCTTTACGCATACGGCTGCCGATAAAACCAAATTCACGGTCACCGTGGGCACTCTGGTGGGTATTCATGTAGTTCATGTCGATACTGCTCCACGGCAGACCGGCATTAAACTGGGTGTGCAGGTGCAACCATGGCTTTTGCAGTTCGTTCAGGCCGGCAATCCACATTTTGGCTGGCGAGAAGGTGTGCATCCACAGGATCAAACCAACACAGTTGGCATCACTATTTGCCGCCTGGCAAACCTGATGAATTTCAGCTGCAGATTTTACGGTGTCTTTATAAACCACTTTAACCGGCAGGTTGTTTTCGTTCAGACCTGCGGCCAGCGCCTGGCTGTTACCTGCGACTTCTTCAAGTACGCGTGGGCCATAAAGGTGCTGAGAGCCGGTAATAAACCATACTTCTTTTTGTACTGTAGTCATAATTCTGTCCTCTATTAATAAAGGGCTTGCAGGTAGAGTTACTCTTGCCCGTAGTAGGCGTTTTTACCGTGCTTGCGTAAATAATGTTTGTCCAATACGGCTTGCTTGAGCACAGCGGCATTGGGATCTAAAGTCCTTGTGAGATAAGCCATTTTGGCAATCTCTTCGAGCAGCGCGGCGTGATATACCGATTGTGCTGCATCCTTACCCCAGGTGAATGGCGCATGGCCGGCAACGATTACCATCGGTGCTGCAGCCGGGTCGCGATCCACATAGGCATCAGTAATCTGAACGCCGGTTTCTTCCTCGTAGTCACCGTTTACCTGCTCGTCCGTCAGGTCACGGGTACAGGTAATTTCACCGTGTACGTAATCGGCATGAGTGGTGCCCAGACAAGGAATGCTCTGGCGCGCCTGCGCCCAAGCTGTAGCATACGTTGAGTGGGTGTGAGTCACACCGCCAATCGAGTCAAATGCGCGGTAAAGGTGAGTATGGGTTTTGGTATCAGAAGAAGGACGCATAGCGCCTTCCACGATATTATTTTCCATATCCACGATCACAATGTCTTCCGGCTTCATCTGATCGTAAGACACACCGCTGGGCTTTATAGCCACCACGCCCTTATCCCGATCAACCTGTGACACATTACCAAAGGTGTAAATCACCAGATTACGGCGCTGAAGCTCCATATTGGCTTCATACACTTGCCGTTTTAATTCGGTGTAGCTCATGCTTTACCTCCACTGACATAGTCGCCCAACGTTTGATAGTTTTGGTATAACTCGTCGTAAATACCGACTTTCGATGCATCCGGCAGATATTGCTTGCAAACAGGCGACGCCATTACCTGCTGAGCTTCGGCGACGGTTGGGTATTCGCCAGCCGCTACAGCAGCCATAATGGCTCCGCCCAGGGCACAACTCTGTTCACTTTCCAGTACGTCGATGGGGCAATTCCACACATCGGCGCAGGTTTGCATTACGTAATCTGATTTTTTCGAAATGCCACCAATAACTACTACCGAGTTAATTGGTACGCCTTCCTCGCGGAAGCGTTCGGTAATCGCCCGCGCGCCAAACGCAGTGGCTTCCACCAGCGCTTTAAATAATTGCGGGGCATCGGCGCCCATTTTGATACCGGTTAACGCCATGGAAACAGTTTGGTCGGCATCCGGAGTACGGCGGCCGTTAACCCAATCCAGCGCGGTGATATCTTTGGCACTTACCGGCAGGTTAGCGGCTGCAGCAGACAAGCGCTGTAAGGTCAGCGATTCAATCTTATCTACCAGTTCATCAGCACCGGATTCTACTAGTTCATGCAGTAAGTTGTTGGTTGGCCACAGCACCAGATTTTTAAACCAGGCGTACAGGTCGCCAAACGCTGACTGACCGGCTTCAAGGCCTACCAAACCAGGAATAACCGAGCCATCGACCTGTCCGCAGATACCGCGTACACAAGTTTCGCCAATGGTTTCGTATGAAGTCACCGTGATATCACAGGTCGACGTTCCCATCACTTTGGTCAGCACGCCTTCGCGAACATTGGCAGCAACAGCGCCCATGTGGCAGTCGAATGCGCCATAACCCACTTTAATCCCCGCAGGCAGGCCCAGTTTTTCTGACCATTCGGCGGTTAACTCACCGGCGACCTGATCGCTGGTTTGAGTCGCCGGGTTCAGGGTATCCACCAGGCCATCCAGCAGAGGATCTACCGAGGTAAAGAAATCATTTGGCGGGAAACCGTTCCAGGCTTCGTTCCACATTAATTTATGACCGGTTGCACAACGGCCCATCTGTAACTGTGAAGGATGGGTAGTGCCACACATTAATGCAGTCATCCAGTCACAATGCTCAATCCAGCTATAAGTAGCCGCTTTAACCGCCGGATCCTGACGGAAAATGTGCAAGGCTTTGGCCCAGTACCATTCCGAAGAATAAATACCGCCCATATAAGCCAGGTAGTTAACATCATTGTTATTGGCAGCCCTGGTGATTTCACCGGCTTCTTTCAACGACGTGTGATCTTTCCACAATACGAACATCGCATTGGGGTTTTCTTTAAACTCTTCGGTTAATGCCAGTGGCACGCCCTCGGCATTGATTGCCACCGGTGTAGACCCGGTAGTATCGAAGCTCATGCCAACGACTTTATCAGCCGTACCGGCAGGCACCTTAGACCACAGCGCATTCACCACTTCGACCAGGCTATCCACATAGTCCTGAGGGTGCTGACGATACTGATCTTTGGCAGGCTCGCAATAAAGGCCCTGTGCCCAGCGCGGGTAATTCACCATATGGCTGGCCAGCTCTTCGCCAGTTGTTACATCTACCAATAAGGCTCTGACCGAATCAGAGCCATAATCCAGCCCTAATGTATAACGAGACATAATATTTTAATTCCACTCACTGCTAACAAAATTAGCCAATAAATTTTAATTGTATGATAATATCAATAATAGGCAAATGTAAAGGTAATATAAAATTAATATTAACAGTATAGCTGGTGATTAAATAGCCAGTGCAGGAGTTGGTAAAGTAGCCGACTAACTGCTGTTAAGCGCAACTGCCAAGGCCTGAAAAACTTAGTAACCCTTTGAATTTATTAAGAGTGGAAAGAACTATGACTACCCAGTTAGAACAGCTAAAATCTATCACGACCGTCGTTGCTGACACCGGTGACTTCGAAGCCATTGCTTTGTATCAACCGCAGGATGCAACGACCAACCCGTCGCTATTGTTAAAAGCAGTGCAAATTGAAAAGTACCGTCCGCTGGCTATCGAAGCGGTAAAATGGGCGAAAGATCAGGGCGCTACCGATGACGTAGCCGCAGTTGCAGCTGACAAACTGGCGGTACTTATCGGTGCTAAGCTAATGGAACAGGTACCGGGTTATGTTTCTACCGAAGTGGATGCGAGGTTATCCTTCGATACTATGGCCACCATTGAAAAAGCCAATCACCTGCTGGCGCTGTACCGTGATCAGGGCATCGATACCAGCCGCGTGCTGATTAAGATTGCCGCTACATGGGAAGGTATTCAGGCCGCGCGTATCCTGGAAGCCCAGGGCATTAAAACCAACGTGACTCTGGTATTCTCTTTCGCACAGGCCCGCGCATCCGCTGAAGCCGGCGCTTTCCTTATCTCACCTTTCGTTGGACGTATTCTTGACTGGTATAAAGCCGACCAGCCAGATGCTGACTTTAGCGGTGCAAACGATCCGGGCGTGCAGTCGGTTACCCGTATTTATAATTACTTTAAAGAAAACGGTTATGACACCATCGTAATGGGCGCCAGCTTCCGCAATATTAGTGAAATTCAGGAACTGGCTGGCTGTGACCGTCTGACCATCAGCCCGGGCTTGCTGGATGAGCTGGCTAACACTGATGCAGAACTGCCGCGTAAACTGACACCGGTTGATTCTCCTAAAGCGGCACCGGCGGCGTTAACCGAGCAAACTTTCCGTTGGGATATGAACGAAGATGCCATGGCAACCGATAAACTGTCTCAGGGTATTCGCCAGTTTGCTAAAGATCAGGTAACACTGGAAACGATGCTGACTGATCTGGCCAAATAACCAGTCACACTCATTGTAAAAAAAGCGGCTGACAGGTATCTGTCAGCCGCTTTTTTAATTATACGAATGCCGGCAGAAATGTATTATTTATTGGTAGGTGTGTGACCCTCAATAAAGCGACGAACATCGTTAAACAGTTCAACCTTCGCCTCGCTGTTCACGTACATCATGTGCCCCCCTTCATAATAGGTATACCAGATTTGCTCTGCATTTATTGCGTGGCGGTTAAGGGTATATTCGGCATCAAAAAACGGCGTTACCAGATCGTAATATCCTGATGCTACCAACACATCCAACTCAGGGTTAATCCGCAATGCCTCAGATAATTGTCCTGCCGTATTAACATAAGTTGGCTCCCACGCACTACCGTCCTTGCTGGTGCGGTAGCGCCAGTAACGTCTTAGGTCCGGGTCTGCCGGCGAAAGATACTGACGCTCCCATTCAACGTTGAGTGAATTGCGCATATAGACATGCAGGGCGCTGTTAAAGGCCGCCGAGATAGTATCTGATGCCGCATCACGTTTGGTGCTGTCATCCAGATCGTCGCGCTCATCGCCTAAGTAGCGAGCATCCAGTAAACCAATGGTTTTGCTTTCATCCCGTAATAACTCTTTGGCAAAGCGGCGCGCACTGATCCTTAAATCAGCGCGCTCAACGTATTGAGGGCTTAAGCCGGTAAAGTAGGCCAGGCGTTCAACCAACTGACGTTTTTGTTCAGGCTTTAAACGGTTGCCGGCAAACAAGCCAGGCAATAGTTCGTTGGTGGCAAACTGACGTGCCTGCTGCAGAAATGCCTGTTTATTCTGCGGTACCGGGGTGACTTTATCATGATACATAGCGGCTGCTGCCATGGTCGGTACATAAGTAACATAGGAGATAATATTATCCGGTATATATGGCGATGAGCCCTGATAGTCCAGTGCCTGTGAAACAAACACCAGTCCGTTGATGCTGACTTTCATGTCTTTCTGCAGAATATTTGCCACGTAAGCCGCACGGGTGGTGCCATAACTTTCGCCGAGAATAAAAATCGGCGAGCCCCATCGATTATTCTCGGTCACCCAGGTACGGATAAACTCAGCCATCGACTGTGCATCTTCTTTAAGCCCCCAGAAGGCTTTACCTTCGTATTCACCCAGAGCCCGTGAGAACCCGGTGCCGACGGGGTCAATAAAGACCAAATCCGTAACATCCATTATTGAGCTGGATGAACTCTTAGGTAAGTAAGGCGGTAATCCCGGATGAGATGCATCAGAAGGCACTTCAGCAAAAGCTGGTCCTAAGCCACTCATATGTAGCCACACAGATGCCGACCCCGGCCCGCCATTCCACACAAAGGTTACCGGCCGTTTGGCTTTCTCGGCTTTATCCTTTACGTAGGCAAATGAAAAAATACTGGCCTTGGGTTCCCCTTTTAAATCGCGTAAATAGGTTTCGCCTGCGGTAGCCCTGTAGGAAATTTTCTGACCGTTAAACTTACCACTGTGATTTGTGATGAACGCCTGTGGTGCTTCGACAGGGAGTTTTTCATCCTCAGCCTGTGCCGATGTCATCAATAAGCCAATTACCAGTAACCAGTACTTAGTCCCTGTTCCAAACAGCATAGTTGCTCCGCCTGTTTTTAGATTTACTGCCATTCAGTATATAGCGATTTCACCACAATACAGGCTACAAACGACGAGCTCACCTAAACCGATGATGAACATCCAGCCTGTGCAGGTGAAAAATAAGGTGGTCAAACCATCAATAAATGAGTATGTTAAATCCCGTTTTAGGATGCCCCACCATTAACAAGGAATGAGCTTTATGAAGTTATTAAAGTCTGCCGCCCTTTTTCTGTTACCTGCCACGATATCAGTGAACGCCAATGCCGAATACCTGATTAACCTGGCCGATTTTCCTGACTGGTTTCAACAATCCATGGCCAGAGAAACCAGTGTCGAAGCCAGCGGAAAAATGGTTATCGAACGGTTGAATGTCGACGCCCAGGTAAAAGGCAAGCCTGTGTTACAGGATAGCGGTAGCACCGACGTATGGTATTACACCATGGATATCGGCTCTGATTCACCGGTGGAATGTTACGCCTTTTTAGAGTTTGATGGCGTGGCCAACTCCCTGCATGCCATTGTGGAACACAGCCTTGGCGGCGCAGAGCAGATTAACGGTAAAGCCTTATCCGGGCGTTTCACGCTAGGCCTGGATATGGGCATGATTGGCGATACGCCTTTCCTGCAATTAGACACTTTGTATAACTTAGGCGAAGGCAGTGAAAAGGTTGCCGGCGTATTAAAAGGGTTATCAGCTCAGACCAATCAAAGCCTGCAAATTTGTGTGCATAATGAAATGGGCTATCAGCAGGCTTTTCACGAGGTATTCGCCAGTTTTGTCCAGGCTTTTACGGCTAACGATCAGCAGCCAGAACTTTATGAAGCCACGTACCGTATGACAATTAACGGCATTCCGGTAGGTTACTCTCAGGAGAAGCACACTATCGATCAGGACGGCGATATTGCAACCGTCTTGCGCGATGCCATGATAACTCCGGTCGATCAGGTTGCGGTGTCACGTTCAGATTCGCAGACGCTGGAATGGAGTCGCGCCGATGGCTCACTAATCAATGCTCAGGAATATACCATTGAAAATGGCCAGTTGGCGTCACAGTTTGCTATCAGTCATGCCGAAGATGCCTGGCAGGTAACAGGCCAAATGCAGGGTAAAGAAGTCAACGCTAGTCTGGAATACAACAGCTGGTTATTGTCGAGTTTCGGTAATTACATTGAAACGGCGTTACTGCTAGCCAGCGATGAGCCTTCAGCCGATTATCATATCTGGCTTTCGGATGCCGACCCAACCTCAGCCTTGCCGGTTACTTTTACAAAAATCGACGAACTGCCAGACGCCAATTTACAGTTTGATCTGGGTCCGCTTACCCTTAAATACCTGGCCACAGAGAAGGGTTCCTTTGAAAAAGGCTCCATTGCTCAGGGTGGTGCCGAGCTGAAACTTGAAAAAGTGTACAGCAAAGGCCAGCCGGTAATGCCATGAACAAACTCCTGACCACCCTGGCGCTGACGTTTTCAATAAACGTTAGTGCACAGTCAGTACCCTCACTGGCTGAGATACCGCTAACAATGAGTGCAAGCCAGTCAGGCGCCCTAACGAAAACCATTTACCTGGAGGTAGAAACACGTCAGGCTGACTCGCTGGTAAAACATCTGAGCCACTACAGCGGTGTGACCACAGAACAGCTGAGTAAAAACACCGTGGCAGTGGGATTAGCTCATCAGCCGATGTTTACCGGCGCGGTGCAAAGTAAATATATACAGCCCAGTTTTGTTATTGATACCGACGAACCGGCAACCAAGGCATTTATTGAAGGGTTTACCAAAACTCGCACGGATGCCGACGAGCTGGAAGCAATCACCGCCTATGTGAGCGAGTATATTAATGAGCCGACCTATATTCATGGGTTCAATCTGGCTTCTACGGTAGCTTCGCAACGTTCTGGTGACTGCACTGAGTTTGCTACCCTGACAACGGCTTTAGCCAGAGGTTTAGGCATGCCTGCCCGGTTAACCCTTGGAACGGTGATCACAGCTTACGCAGAATCAGCCGATGCATTTGGTCATGCCTGGACTGAGGTCTGGTATAAAGGTAAGTGGCAGATTATTGATGCCGCACTGTACGGCGCTGAAGGACAGCAGTTTTACTACCTGCCAACCGGCATACTCGACAATGAAGGGCCTGGCTTTGCCATGTCTTTAGTGATGGCTTCTTCTTTGTTTCCCAACCGCGTGGTAAATGTACAAAACCTGCAATAAGCTGTTATAAGCGTTGCGCATCTGTTCGGGCAGATGCGCACGCGCTAATTAATTAGAATCGAACGCTGGTCGCCAGCGTGATGCTGGCCATTCCGCCCGACGTGTAAGCACCGGCACCAGCCTGAATCGACCAGCCCGGCGTAAACCAGTAATCCACGGTTAGCTCTGCAATATCGTCCCGCGGATACGCGTTGTTATCATTGTCTATCTCAGCGAGGTAGGAAAGCCCTGCGCTAAAGCGCTGATTAAAGAAATAACGAGCATCAAGCTCAACCCTGGCCAGGTCATTTAACATCATCTCCATATTGATATCCCAGCCACTGCCTGAGGTAATGTTGGTATAGCGTCCAAATACCCGGGCCGTGGTCTCGTTTGCCGAACGGTGGGTACCGTAAATTCTGCCATCGGCATATTCATAGATAACACCGCCGCCCACCTGCCATTCGGGTGTTACGAAATAGCCAGCATCAATGTCGGCGTACAGGTATCTTTCACGAAAAGACACGCTGCGGTCAAAATCGCCATAGCGTAGCTTTGAATTGATCACCCATTTGTCGTCAACGAACCACTCACCACCGAATTCGTAGCGGTCCACAGAACTGTCACCAAAGTAACGGACAAAAACACTGTTGGTTTTATTCAGGTAAGGCGAAATAAGAAAGGGCTGTCCGCTCAATGGTACATCAGACAAATAGCGCTTGTATTCAATACCAACAAAGTCGTCGCCATAGTTTTTTATATCGGCCAGGCCAACAGAGATTTCATTTTGTGCAGCAATGGAAAAACCAGAAAAACACAAACCGCAAAGGGCTATGGGTAAAAGGGATTGTTTCATAACGTATCCTTGTTACGATAAAAATAGTAGGAAACAGCGCACCCTGACATTGCGTAACCAAGCCATGCGCCATTAAAGCAAAACTGCAATACAAACAACACTTGTTACGACTTGTGCCCCGTTAAATAGTTCAGCCGTTATTTACCCCGGACCACACTTTTTAGTGCGGTGGATTGCTTTTTTTAAACTCACGTATTCAGCCAGGCCGCGTAACCATTAGCATCGTCCTCTGCCCGGTTTTCTCAACGAGATGGTTGCATAATGCCACCTCGTGGATATAATAATGCGAACTATTATCATTTACATTGGGATTATTAATGAAATATAACGCGATCAGTCTTGCCCTGCTTACTTCTCTTGCTTTGCCGGCCGGCGTTGCCAACGCAAACGCGGTACCTGACGATGAGGATATTGAAAAGCTCACGGTTAGTGGCGAGCGCTTAAATAATTATCTGTATGAAAAAGCCGATAGTCTGTCCCGACTCGATCTGGATATTAAGGATTTGCCTCAGTCGATCAGTGTGGTTGGCGAGGAAATGATTGATGATTTCGCGTTAAATAACATTAATGCGGTACTCGATACCGTGACTGGCCTCAACGTAGAGGAAGTCGAAACTGACCGGACTTATTTTACAGCCCGCGGCTTCGACGTGACCAACTTTCAGGTCGACGGCCTGGGGTTGCCCGTATTAAGCGGCAACGTGCACGGCGACATCGACACCGCCATTTACGAAAGAGTTGAGGTATTGCGTGGTGCAAACGGTCTGATGACCGGTACCGGCAGTCCTTCTGCTACCATCAACTACGTGCGCAAAAAGCCCACCGAGAACACTCAGATATCAGCCCGCGCCCAGCTGGGTAGCTGGAATGCCAAACGCCTCGACATTGATGCCTCGGCACCTTTATCAGACTCAGTAGGCGCCCGCGTGGTGGTGGTTAAAGAAGATAAAGAGTCGTACCTCGACCGCTACGAGTTAGATAAAACGGTGGCTTACGGTGTTATTAGCGCCGCCCTTACCGACACCACTCTGTTAACTGTTGGCGCCAGCCAGCAAACCAGCGATGCCAAAGGCAATATGTGGGGCGCGTTAACCTTGTATTACGCCGATGGTACGCCAACTAACTTCGACACCAGCACCAGCACGTCTGCCGACTGGTCACGATGGGATGTTACCGACACCCGCTATTTCGTGTTCCTGGAACAGCAACTGGCCGAGGGCTGGTCACTTAAAGCCGATTACACGCACATTGAGACCGACGAAGACACTCAGCTGTTTTACACGTATGTGTCACGCGATGCGGATACCGGTGTTACACTGCTAGATCCTGAAACCGGTCTGGGTCTGATTGGCTACGGTAGTGAATACACGCTGGATGATGAGCACGATTACGCAGATATCTACCTGAATGGTAACTTCGATGCCTTCGGCCAGTCACATCAGGTCATGATGGGGGCGAGCTATGCTAAAGTCGCTTACACCGACCAATCGCTTTATGACTTCCATACCGGCAATGGCTTTCCTTTACTGCCAGCCATGGAAGACTGGACCGGTGACACACCACTGCCAGAATTTACCGATGGTGCTACTGGCAGTGATGTAGAAGAAGAGCAAACCGCGGTCTATTTTGGCGGTAACTTTGCCCTGACCGACAGCTTGTCTCTATTAGCCGGCGGACGCTTTAACCAGGTGGAAGTCACCGGTATCTCCTATGGCATCGACGAAACCCTCGATGAAAACGCGTTTGTTCCTTACGGTGGTCTGGTTTACGCCATTAATGACGATATCAACACCTACTTCAGCTATACCGAGGTATTTACCCCACAAACCGAACGGAATGCCAACTTTGACCGCCTCGATCCTATTACCGGTGAGTCAAAAGAATTAGGGGTTAAGGCATCTCTGATGGACGGTAATGCGTTACTTACCGTAGCGTATTTCGATATTGATCAGGTTAATGTTGCCGTTGACGATGGCTTTGCGGCCAACCCGGTTTCCGGTGTGGAAGAACAGGTTTACCGCGAGGCAGACGGCCTGAGCTCCAAAGGCTGGGAAGTCGACTTAGCCGGTGAAATTCTGCCCGGCCTGCAAACCAGCCTGGGTCTGACGTTCTTCGACCTCGATGGCGACCAGCTTGTTGCCGATTACACGCCTGAGAAACTGGTTAACGTAAATGCCACCTATCAGTTCCAGACATTACCGGCCCTGAAAGTCGGTACGTCCATTCGCTGGCAGGAAGCCACCTCCCGCAATGTGGGTCAGGTGCCCGCCGCTTATGCTAATGCCGGTCAGGACATCGTGATTGAACAGGATGCCTACGCGCTGGTGAACATGATGGCCAGTTATACGGTTAACGACAGTATTACCATTATTGCTAACGTGAATAATGTCACCGACGAAAAGTACCTGAAGTCGCTGTACTGGGAGCAGGGTTATTACGGCGCACCCCGTAACTACATGTTGTCAGTAAACTGGCAGTACTAAATAACAAAAAGGCCGCTGAGCGGCCTTTTTTCTTTTCTGACAGTAGTTAATCCTGTTCGGCAACCGGCTCAAGCTGAGGACCGGCTTTCACCAGTGCCCGGCCTTTATCATTCACCGCAAATTGCTCAAAGTTATCAATAAATAACTCAGCAAGCTGTGTTGCCTTTTCGTACCAGTCATCAGCACTTTCATAAGTATCACGCGGATCCAGAATATCCGGGTCTACCCCTGGCAGCGACGAAGGAACCTGCAGGTTAAAAATAGGCAGTGTATGGCACTCTGCCTCTTCAATAGAGCCATCCAGAATACGGTCGATAATAGCGCGGGTATCCTTAATAGAGATCCGTTTACCCGTGCCATTCCAACCGGTGTTCACCAGGTAGGCCTGGGCGCCAACCGCGTCCATTTTGGCGACTAACTCTTCGCCGTACTTAGTGGGGTGAAGGGTTAAGAACGCTTTACCAAAACAAGCCGAGAAAGTAGGTGTGGGTTCGGTAATACCGCGCTCAGTACCCGCCAGTTTAGCAGTGAAGCCAGACAGGAAGTGGTACTGCGTTTGCGCATGATCCAGTTTCGAAACCGGCGGTAAAACACCAAATGCATCAGCGGTTAAGAAAATCACTTTCTTAGCATGACCGCCTTTGGAAACCGGCTTCACAATATTTTCGATATGGTGAATAGGATAAGACACCCGGGTGTTTTCGGTTACCGTATTATCGTTATAATCCACAACGCCATTGTCATCAACGGTAACGTTTTCCAGCAATGCATCACGGCGGATAGCATGATAAATATCCGGCTCGCTTTCCGGGTCTAAGTTGATGGTTTTGGCATAGCAGCCGCCTTCAAAATTAAACACGCCGTTTTCATCCCAGCCATGCTCATCGTCGCCAATTAAGCGGCGGTGAGGATCGGTAGACAGAGTAGTTTTACCGGTACCAGACAGACCAAAGAAGATCGCCACATCGCCGTCTTCACCCATATTGGCAGAACAGTGCATAGAAGCCATGTTGTTCAGTGGCAGGTAGTAGTTCATCATTGCGAACATACCTTTTTTCATTTCACCGCCGTACCAGGTACCGCCGATCACCTGCATTTTTTCGGTCATGTTAAATACGGTGAACACTTCTGAGTTCATGCCGTGCTCTTGCCACTTGGGGTTGCTGGTTTTAGAACCATTAAGCACTACGAAGTCCGGCTCGCCGAAATTAGCCAGTTCTTCTTCCGTTGGGCGAATAAACATGTTCTTAACGAAATGCGCCTGCCAGGCCACTTCCATCACAAACCTTACTTTTAAGCGGGAGCTTTCATTGGCACCACAAAAGGTATCCACTACGAACAAACGCTTACCGGATAACTGTTCCCCCACCAATGCTTTAAGGTCGGCCCAGACTTCCGGGCTAATGGGTTTGTTATCGTTACGGGCAGCTTCGCTGTCCCACCACATATGTTCTTTACTGACTTCGTCTTCAACAATGTATTTGTCTTTGGGGGAACGACCGGTAAAGACACCCGTGCTCACTGCCACGGCACCGGACTCGGTAACCACACCACGCTCATAACCGGTTAGATCATCACGGGTTTCCTCGGCAAACAATTGCTCGTAACTGGGGTTGTATATTATTTCGGAGGCATCGTTGATGCCGTATTTCGCTAAGGTTTCGACAGAAATGGCCATTGCCTTTTCCTCCGTGAACGGTTGAAAATTAAGTTAGAAAACTTTTCTAAAGGCAACGCTGAACTTATTGTTTTTATTTTGGTTGCAGGGTCATTTTTAGGTATAACAAAGTTAAGCCAGTGGTACAACTGTAGCGGCATTGACGGTAATTAACATTGATATGCATCAGTTGAATGTGATTAAAAAACAACCACCCATTTGTATGACTTATCTATTGTCCGTTATTCCGGAGTTTTCTCCCTCGTCATCCCCGCACATACTCCCTCAGTCATCCCCGCACGCTTTTGAGCGGGGATCTCCTCAAAAGGTTATCTAAGCTGATTCAGGGCTGTTGGTAGATCCCGGCTCGGAGGCCGATGTATGGTTTCTTTTTGAATTAGTCAGACTGTTTGGAAGACCCCGGTTCGATAATTTGGATGGCATGGCCAGCAATAGCCGACATATCACAATGCAACATATAACCGCTCTGTCATCCAAGAGTTACCTCCCCTCTCATCATCCCTTCACACACTTCCTCCGTCATCCCCGCACGCTTTTGAGCGGGGATCTCCTCAAAAGGTTATCTAAGCTGATTCAGGGCTGTTGGTAGATCCCGGCTCGGAGGCCGATGTATGGTTTCTTTTTGAATTAGTCAGACTGTTTGGAAGACCCCGGTTCGATAATTTGGATGGCATGGCCAGCAATAGCCGACATATCACAATGCAACATATAACCGCTCTGTCATCCAAGAGTTACCTCCCCTCTCATCATCCCTTCACACACTTCCTCCGTCATCCCCGCACGCTTTTGAGCGGGGATCTCCTCAAAAGGTTATCTAAGCTGATTCAGGGCTGTTGGTAGATCCCGGCTCGGAGGCCGGGATGACTAGCTTATTTTTGAATTAGTCAGACTGTTTCGGAGCACCGCCGAGGAGAGCACTGATAAAGCTGATAAGTGGGGTCTTTTCTGGTTCTGTTGTGGTGATATGACTAGCTTTTTTTGAAATAGTAAGACTGTTTGGGAGATCCCGGTCTTCGCGAAGCGAAACCGGGATGCCAACAGGCTCAGGCCTGTTGGCAGCAGAGGATAGTTAGTTTATCAATGCAGTGGCTTTGGCTACTACGTTTTCTACTGTGAAACCGAAGTGCTCTAGCAGTACGCCGCCCGGTGCAGATTCACCGAAGGTTTGCATACCTACCACATCACCGTCGATACCCACATACTTATACCAGAAGTCAGTATGGGCAGCTTCAATAGCCAGCTTTGGTACACCTGCGGGTAGCAGTGACTGTTTGTAAGCCGCATCCTGCGCATCAAACTGTTCAGTACTCGGCATAGACACTACGCGAACCGCCACGCCGTCATCTGCCAGCTTAGCTGCTGCATCTACAGCTAACGCTACTTCTGAACCGGTAGCAATCAGCACCAGTTGCGGGGTACCTGCGCAGTCTTTCAGCACGTAACCGCCTTTGGCGATATCGGCTAACTGACTCTCGCTGCGCGCCATGGTTCTGGTGCCCTGACGAGTAAATACCAGCGCACTTGGACCCGCTTCTTTGATCAGCGCCTGGCGCCAGGCTTCGGCAGCTTCCACGGCATCACATGGGCGCCATGTAGTCAGATTCGGGGTCAGGCGCAGGTTGGCCAGCTGTTCGATAGGCTGGTGAGTCGGGCCGTCTTCCCCCTGACCAATGGAGTCGTGGGTATAAACGAAAATCGACTTCGCTTTCATTAATGAAGCCATGCGCACAGCATTACGCGCATATTCCATAAACATCAGGAAGGTAGCACCAAACGGCACAAAACCACCGTGCAGGGCAATACCATTCATAATAGCGCTCATACCAAACTCACGCACACCGTAAAACACATAGTTGCCGGCGGCATCATCCTGAATACCTTTTGCTTCAGGCCACAGGGTAAGGTTGGAACCTGCCAGGTCGGCACTGCCGCCAATGATTTCAGGTAGCTGACCAGCAAAGAAACCAATCGCGTTTTGCGAGGCTTTACGGGTAGCCATATCTTTCATATCAGCCTGGCACTGACGAATGTAAGTGTCGGCCTTTTCGTTCAGATCAGCAGGTACCTGCTGTTTGATCACACGACGCTCAAACTCAGCTGCCAGTTTTGGGTAAGCCGCTGCGTACTCGGCGAACTTAGCTTCCCATTGCTGCTCCGCGGTATTACCTTTTTCTTTGGCATCCCACTTGGCATAAATATCTTCAGGCACTTCAAACGGTCCGTACGACCAGTCGAGTTGCTTACGCACTTCGGCGATTTCGTCGTCGCCCAGCGGCGCGCCATGACAATCGTGGCTACCCGATTTATTCGGTGAGCCGAAACCGATAACGGTTTTACAGCAAATCAGGGTAGGCTTGTCGGTAACCGATTGCGCTTCTTCAATCGCTGCCTGTAATGCCGCCTCATCGTGGCCGTCCACACCTTTAATCACATGCCAGCCGTAAGATTCAAAACGCATCGGCGTGTTGTCGGTAAACCAGCCTTCTACGTGTCCGTCAATGGAAATGCCGTTGTCATCCCAGAACGCAATCAGTTTGCCCAGCTTCAAGGTGCCGGCCAGTGAACAGGCTTCGTGAGAAATCCCTTCCATCAGACAGCCGTCGCCGAGGAAACAGTAGGTGAAGTGGTTAACGATATCAAAATCATCCCGGTTAAACTGGCCAGCCAGGGTTTTCTCGGCAATAGCCATACCTACGGCATTAGCGATACCAGCGCCTAACGGCCCGGTTGTGGTTTCAACACCTGCAGTGTAACCGTATTCCGGATGGCCCGGAGTTTTTGAATGTAGCTGACGGAACTGTTTGAGTTCTTCAATTGTCAGGTCATAGCCACTCAGATGCAGTAAGGCATACTGAAGCATAGAAGCGTGGCCGTTAGACAACACGAAGCGGTCACGGTTAGCCCAGTTAGGATTTGCCGGATTGTGTTGTAAAAATTGCTGCCACAGTACGGTAGCAATGTCTGCCATACCCATTGGTGCACCAGGGTGACCTGACTTGGCTTTTTGAATTGCTTCCACTGCGAGCATACGAATAGCATTAGCAGCGACTTGAGTTGATACTGACATGAGTGTAATGACCCTTTGTTACTATTATATTATAAATAATAAATTGAACTGGTGGTCTAACACAACCTATAAGTTAAAAAAAAGAAGCCTCAATACACTAATCGTTAACAAATGCCTGCTTATGAACACATTTTCAGGGCAAGGTCTGGTTATATTGGGGCAAATCTGTCACGTTATATCAGGCATGTAACGTTTCGGAGCACACTGCCATGACAGATCGCATACAAAGCCTGAATGCCGTTGGCATCCTGGTAGACGACTATGATGAAGCTATCACATATTTTACTGAGGTGCTCCATTTTACGCTCATCGCTAACGAAAAACATAAAAACGGTTTACGATGGGTATTGCTACACCCACCCGGATTATCCTCCACCGGCATAATGCTCAACCTGGCCCGTTCAAAAATGGATAAGATTGCAGTAGGTAATCAGGCTGGCGATCAGGTGCTCTTTGTTCTGCAAACCAACGACTTCTGGCGTGACTACGAGTTTATGCAAAACCAGGGCGTGGTGTTCATAGAAACACCACGTGATGAAGACTACGGCACCGTGGCCATCTTTGAGGATCTTTACGGCAATAAGTGGGACCTGTTACAGGTAAAGGACGCCTGATCCAAAGCACGGTTGTTACGCCTTGATACAAATAGCCAGTACCCTGTTGAGCCGGATTAGGTTAAGCTCCAGTAGTCAAAATAGTTAGAGGCTGTAAATCATGGAAGTATTACTGGACTATATTCTCACTCCGCAACTGTTTATCCTTATTCTGGTGGTGATTTTAGTCAAATCATCCATCAAATTTGTGCCGCAAAACCGGGCTTATTTAGTTGAACGTTTTGGTAAATACCAGTCAACCAAAGAGGCTGGTCTTAACTTTATCGTGCCGTTTATCGACCGTATTGCTGCCGACCGCTCACTGAAAGAACAGGCGGTTGACGTTCCGGAACAAAGCGCTATCACCAAAGACAATATTTCACTGCATGTCGACGGTGTACTTTATTTCCGGGTGCTTGATCCCTACAAAGCCACCTACGGTGTCGACGATTATGTGTTTGCCGTTACCCAGCTGGCACAAACCACCATGCGTTCAGAACTGGGTAAAATGGAACTCGATAAAACCTTTGAAGAACGCGACCAGCTTAATACCAATATAGTAACCTCGATTAACGATGCCAGTGGTCCCTGGGGTATTCAGGTACTGCGTTACGAAATCAAAGACATCGTGCCGCCTAACTCGGTGATGGAAGCCATGGAAGCGCAGATGAAAGCCGAGCGGGTGAAACGTGCGCAGATCCTCGAATCAGAAGGTGATCGTCAGGCCGCCATCAACCGTGCCGAAGGTGCTAAACAGTCAGTGGTACTGGCTGCAGAGGCCGATAAAGCCGAACAGGTACTCAAAGCCGAAGGTGAAGCACAGGCAATTCTGGCAGTAGCCGCAGCGCAGGCTGAGGCGTTACGTAAGGTAGGTGAGGCCGCTGATACTGAAGAAGGTCAAAAAGCCATTCAGCTCGACCTGGCCACTAAAGCCATTGAAGCGAAGCAGGCGATTGCCAAAGAGTCGTCCATTGTGCTGCTACCCGACGGTAACACTGAAGCGGCCAGCCTGGTAACGCAGGCCATGGCCATTATCAATAAAATGAACAACAAAGACTAACGCCTATGGACTGGATATATGCAAATGTCACCACGGTAATGGTAGTTACCGGTTTAGTGTTGTTAATCATTGAGGTGGCGATACTAGGGTTCGCCACCTTTGTGCTGTTTTTTGTTGGTTTGGCGGCGCTTATCACCGCCGGCATTTTTTACACCGGCGTCATTGAAGCAACCTACATCAATGCCTTTTTCTGCTGTGCGGTGCTAACCGCTGTTATTGCTCTGGTGCTCTACAAGCCGCTTAAGCAAATGCAGCAACAGGTTGAAAAGAAAACGGTGAACGGAGATTTCAACGGCTTACGGTTTCGCCTGACTGAGGCTATTGCTCCCGAGGCCTCTGGTACCCATAAGTACTCGGGCATTAGTTGGTCAGTACAATGTGATGAGCCTATCGCTGCCGGTACTGAGGTTGAGGTGACTAATGCCGAGGTGGGGATATTTCATGTCCGCCCGGCTACCACAAAATAGCTGAAGAAATTACGCCATCTATGTGGCAGTGGTTAACTCCACTGCCTTATTACAGCGCGGGCATTGAGCTCATCAAAATCACTGTTAACCTTGAGGTATAGCTGGTTCTGGCTGGCATCAAACACATATTCCACTACTCCATTTAAGCCCTCCAGTTCGGCCAACTGGCTGGCTTCAGGTTGTTTACTATTCGGCACGGTAAGGGCCACTCGCTTAAGTTTTTCGCCGGCGCGAATCCCCGCCACAATTACACACCAAACCACAGCGATAACGGCACCGGTGTAGTAGGCCGAGCTAGGGCCTGCCTGCGCTGTAACGGCACCGGAAAGAATCCCCCCCAGGAATGCACCAAAAAACTGAAAGCTGGCATAAATGCCCATGGCCGTGCCCTTCTGGCCAGCCGGTGCAATGGTAGACAGCAGCGCCGGAAAGTTTGCTTCCAGGTAGTTAAAACCGGTAAAGAATATCAGCAGGCCAGCGCCCAGTAACCACCAGCTCTGCCCCACCGAGGGCAATAGTGCAAAGGCACAACCAAGCATAATAACTGCCGCCAGCAGCATTGAGCGTGGCGTGCGGCCGCGACTGCTGCGCATCATCATGGCGAGTAGAAATACCGATACCAATAACACCGGCAGGTAGATTGTCCAGTGGTTGTCCAGCGGCAAACCCAGCTTCACCATGGTGGAAGGCACCTGCACAAACAACAGCGTGATCATCATATGCAGCAGCATAACGCTGACATTCAAACGCCATAAATCACGAGAAGTAAACAATTGCCATACCTGGTCCATACGCGGCAGGGTATCGGCATTAAATTGTTTGGGGCTGTCAGGCACTGCCCATTTCACCAGAGGTAAACAACACAACGCCAAAATACCGGTGACCCAGAATACCCCGGCAAGCCCCCAACCCTCAGCAATCAGCGGCCCGATTACCACTGCGATGTAAAACGAAAAACCAATAGCAATACCAATAATTGCCATCACTTTGGCCCGCTGTTGCTCGCGGGTCACGTCGGTGGCCAATGCCATAATGGCACCGGCGATAGCCCCGGCCCCTTGCAGAATCCGCCCGGCAATCAGCCACATCATGGAATCGGCCATGGCAGCGATAATACTGCCCAAAGCGAATACGGAAAGCCCGAGTAAAATAACCGGCTTGCGCCCCCATTTATCCGACAACATCCCCATCGGAATTTGCAGCGCCGCCTGGGTTAAGCCGTAGCCGCCAATAGCCACGCCCACCAGCATCACAGAGTAGTCACTGAATTCGGTAGCAGCCACTGCCAGCACCGGCATGACCATAAATAACCCTAACATTCTCAGTACGTAAACAACGGCAAGCGTTAATGCGGCACGGACTTCAATGGCGTTCAAGGTGCTTTCTTCTCTGTTATGGGGGTTAATCGGGGCGCGAATTGTAGCATAACTTGAACGCCTGTCCCTAGAGCCTGTTGGTCTTTGTACGATATTCCGCCAATAAGGTGATAGGTTTGCGACCGACTGATCTTAAACGCGTGATGCACCATATTCATACCACCACAGCCTATACCCGCGACACGGGTATATGGCATACTGTTTCTTTTGTATTCTGAACTGGTTCGAATGGATAAAATAGAAGTTCGCGGTGCACGTACGCACAATCTCAAAAACATCGATATCACCATTCCCCGCGACAAACTGGTCGTTATCACCGGTTTATCGGGTTCGGGTAAGTCTTCCCTGGCATTCGACACGCTCTACGCTGAAGGTCAGCGTCGTTACGTGGAGTCTTTATCTGCCTACGCCCGCCAGTTTTTATCGATGATGGAAAAGCCCGATGTGGATCACATCGAAGGCCTGTCTCCGGCGATTTCGATTGAACAGAAATCCACCTCACACAACCCCCGTTCAACCGTGGGGACCATTACCGAAATTTACGATTACCTGCGTTTGATGTTTGCCCGGGTGGGCACGCCACGTTGCCCGGATCACGATGTGCCACTGGATGCCCAGACCATTTCACAGATGGTGGATAAGGTGCTGGCGATGCCGGAAGGCACCAAATTAATGCTGCTGGCCCCCATCGTTCAGGACCGTAAAGGCGAACACGTAAAAACCCTGCAGTCACTGGCTGCCCAGGGTTACATTCGCGCCCGGATAGACGGCGAAGTGTGTGATCTGTCGGATCCACCAGAGCTGGACTTACACAAAAAACACACCATCGAAGTGGTGATCGATCGCTTTAAAGTGCGCGATGATTTACAGTTGCGACTGGCAGAGTCTTTCGAAACCGCCTTGCAGCTGGCCAACGGCAACGCCAAAGTGGCCTACATGGATGACAGCAGCGAGCCGGAAATTGTCTTCTCGGCTAATTTCGCCTGCCCTCACTGCGGCTACAGCATCAGTGAACTCGAACCGCGCATGTTCTCATTCAACAACCCGGCGGGCGCCTGTGGCACTTGCGACGGTTTAGGAACGCGGCAATTCTTCGACCCGTTCAAGGTAGTAGTGAACGACGAACTAAGCTTGTCTGGCGGTGCTATCCGCGGTTGGGACAAGCGTAGCTATTATTATTTTCAGATGCTGCAGGCCGTTGCCGATCACTACGAGTTCAGCCTCACGGCGCCCTTCGGTGAACTGAGCAAAGAGTTCCGTGACATCGTGCTGTACGGCTCTAAAGGCAAGTCGATTAATTTCCGTTACATTAACGACCGCGGCGATATCATGGAGCGCAAGCATCCCTTTGAAGGGATCATCCCTAACATGGAACGCCGCTACCGCGAGACCGAATCGAGTACGGTGCGTGAAGAGCTGTCTAAGTTTTTAAGCCAGCAGCCTTGTAACAGCTGTGGGGGTACCCGTTTACGTACCGAAGCCCGACATGTGTTTATCGGCCAGACTAACCTGCCGACAGTAGCTGATATGTCGATTGCCGGTGCCTTTGATTTCTTCGAAAATCTGCAACTCTCCGGCCAGCGCGCACAAATTGCCGATAAAATACTGAAAGAAATTCTCGACCGCCTGCGCTTTCTGGTGAATGTGGGGCTCAATTACCTGAGTCTGTCACGCAGTGCAGAAACCTTATCAGGGGGTGAGGCGCAGCGTATTCGTCTGGCCAGCCAGATTGGTGCAGGCCTGGTCGGCGTAATGTACGTGCTGGATGAGCCTTCAATTGGCCTGCACCAACGCGACAATGAGCGCCTGCTGAAAACCCTCACGCACCTGCGCGATTTGGGTAATACAGTGCTGGTAGTTGAGCACGACGAAGACGCTATTCGCGATGCCGACTTCATTATTGATATTGGCCCTGGCGCCGGGGTTCATGGTGGCCAAATCATTGCTCAGGGCAGCCTTGAGGATATCGTTAATAACGAACAGTCGCTGACCGGTAAATATCTATCCGGCAAAGAGAAAATCGATATTCCGGCAGTGCGCAATCCAGCCAGGGACGATCAGTGGCTGGAACTCGCCGGCGCTACCGGTAATAACCTTAAAGACGTCACACTGCGGGTACCAACAGGCGTTATGACCTGTATCACCGGTGTATCCGGCTCCGGTAAGTCGACGCTGGTGAATGATACATTTTATAAGATTGCCCAGCGCGAGTTAAATAAAGCCACAACCAGCGAGCCGGCACCGTATAAATCCATGAAAGGCCTGGAGCTGCTCGATAAAGTTGTAGATATCGACCAGTCCCCTATTGGTCGTACGCCGCGTTCTAACCCGGCCACTTATGCCGGTATTTTTACGCCTATCCGGGAAATTTTTGCCGGTACACAGGAAGCCCGTTCGCGGGGCTACAAACCGGGCCGATTCAGCTTTAACGTCAAAGGCGGACGCTGCGAAGCCTGTCAGGGTGATGGTGTGATCAAGGTAGAAATGCACTTTCTGCCCGACGTTTACGTGCCCTGTGATGTCTGTAAGGGCAAGCGCTATAACCGCGAAACCCTGGAAATTAAATTTAAAGACAAAAATATCCACGAAGTGCTGGAAATGACCATTGAGGATGCCCGGCATTTCTTCGACGCCATTCCGGCCATCGCCCGTAAACTGCAAACCTTAATGGACGTGGGTTTATCCTATGTGCGTCTGGGTCAGTCGGCTACCACTTTATCTGGTGGTGAGGCACAACGGGTCAAACTGGCTAAAGAGCTGTCGAAACGGGATACCGGCCAGACCTTGTACATTCTGGATGAGCCGACCACCGGCCTGCACTTCCACGACATCAAACAGTTACTGGCAGTGCTGCATCGTCTGCGGGATCATGGCAATACCGTAGTGGTGATTGAGCATAATCTGGATGTGATAAAAACCGCTGATTATATTGTCGATCTCGGTCCGGAGGGCGGCTCCGGCGGCGGGCAGATTATTGCTGAAGGTACTCCGGAAGAGGTGGCCAATAGTGATGTCTCCCATACCGGGCGATTCTTAAAACCCATGCTGAAATAGGTGACGCATGTTTGAAATGGACTTACACCCGCGCCTGAGTGAAACCGACGGCGCCGGACATGTTGGCAACACGGTTTTAGTTGTATGGTTCGAGGAAGCGCGTACGCCTTTGTACCACATTGTCATGCCGGACCTATCCATGGACACCTGGTCACTAATACTGGCCAACTACAGCGTGGATTTTTACGCCCAGATTTTTTATGGCAACCCCGTACAGATAAAAACCTGGGTAAAACGCGTTGGAAATAGCTCGTTTGAAACCTATCAGGAAGTGTGGCAAAACGGAAAACGCTGCGCCTCCGGCACCTCGGTTCAGGTCTACTTTAATTATCAGACCGGTAAGTCCGAACCCATTCCGGACAGTATTAAAGCGGGCCTTACAAAGCACTTACTGCCCGAGCAGGGCCAGGCGTGAGCACAGACTTTATTGAAGTTATCGACAATGCCCTGGCACCTGAGCTTTGTCAGCAAATAATCGAGGCCTTCGATAATAGTAAGCACTTACAAGCCGGTCGCACCGGCGGCGGTGTGGATACCGATAAAAAGCGTTCACTGGATGTCTCGTTTAGTCAGGCCAGTGAGTTTGCGCCAATGAAAGCCGAGGTCATGCAAACGGTTGCCAGTGCCATCCATGATTACCTGAAAAAGTATTATTTTGCGATTGTTGGTCCGCTGGGGCTCACCCTGCCCGACCCGCAAACTGGCCAGCCGGTTAAGCTGAGCGCCGATAACTTCGCTGAAATTGGCATTCCGGCGCTGCCAGGATTAATGCGTCATCTGTTTCGTACCGGTGACATTAACGCCCAGCGTTATGAGAAAGGCGATGGGGGTTATCCCTACTGGCACTCTGAAGTGTTCCCTCAGAAGCCGCACAATGAGCCCTTACATCGTATTTTACTGTTCATGTTTTACCTCAATGACGTTGAGGAAGGCGGCAGCACTGACTTTTACTATCAGAACAAATCTATTCAGCCACGGGCGGGAAGGATGGTAATTGCACCGGCTTACTTTACCCACACCCACCGTGGTCAGGTACCAGTAAGCGATCACAAATACATTTTAACGTCCTGGGTGTTGTTCAACCGCGCCGAACAAATTTATGGTCAGGGCCAAAATTAGTCACTGAATCGGTCTACACAAACCACCGATCGCCCCCCCGCTTTCTCGACCGCCTCACGAATAAGGCTTTGTGCACTATTGGCCTCATCCATCCGGGCGGGTGGAAAGCGGGCGATTTCCCATTCATCAACATCCGGATCAAAGAAATACACCACCAGCGTGGGTAGCTTATTTGGCTTGCCCCGACCTTCAATAGTCAGCCTGGAAATCTCACCAACCGGCATCTTTTGCTCGCCAAACTGGATAGTCTGTTCCTGCAGCCAGACCTTTACATTGGCTACCTTGTAATAGTCATCAATTAACTCCTGGGGCGGTACAGACCAGCGTTTAACCAGGGCGAAAAGGGCGAGAATGAAGAACACGGAGACCACAACAACGTCCATCAAAAACCTCAGAGACTGACCAAAAGAATACGCTTTGGTTAGCCTATAACCAGACAGGTTGCCTGAGCTATCAAAGATCCGCCATTGCTTACCAGAAATACGACAACTTTGCCTGTAACCCCTAATGCAGCGGGTGTTGCTCAATAAACTCGGAGGGGGTAACGTTGAACAGCGCTTTAAAACACTGTGAAAAATAGGAATGGGATGAGAATCCGCATTGCTCTACCACGTGGGAAACTCTCTCGCCCTGCTCCAGTAACTGTCGCGCTTTTTGCAGCCGGTAGTTACGAATGTAGGCATTGGGCGTCAGGTTAAATACCGATTTGCATTTGCGCTGTAGCTGCCGCTCACTGATAAATAATTTGTCGGCTAACTGAGACAGCCCAAAGTCAGCGTCAACCGCACACTCATTAAGTACCGCGTTGAGTCTATTATAAAACTGCTGGTCTGAGGGGGAGTCAAACACCGGCTCCTGTTGCTGTGCGGTCAATGCCGTATTCGCTTTTTGCCCGATAAGCTGACGGATTTGCAGTAAGTTAAACAGGGTTAACATCAGCTCTTCGTCGTCAAAGGGCTTGGTCAGAAACGCATCAACCAGCGCCTCCTTGCTGCGTAAACGGGTATCACGATCGTGTTTGGCTGTTAGCATTAATACCGGAATGTGGCAGGTAAGTTCATTACCACGAACAGCCTGAAGCACCTGATAACCGGTAATATCTGGCAACATAAAGTCGAGAATAACAATGTCGGGGATATGTTCGGTTATCCACTCGATCGCCGCCTGGCCGCTATCAACAGTGTTTACCGAGAAGTGACCGGTAAGCTTATTGGCCAGGATCCATTTCATATCCGGATCGTCTTCTACTATCACCAGTTCATGAGCGGCTTTTTGTTCGCTATTATCAAACTGCAACACTTTGTTGGCCGACATCAGCGCCAGCGCACTGTCGTAAGCTTTTGCAGATTGCCCCGGCTCTGTGATCAAGTGGTGCTGAGGAGTAACTACCGGCATTGAAACAATAAACGCATTACCATTATCCCGAGCCGCAAAACAAACAGACCCCTGATAGTTCTCCAGCGTTTGTTTAACTAACGCTAAACCCAGTCCACTGCCCGCCACCCCGGTGCGGTGTTCTGGTAAACGATAGAACCGTTCAAACAAGTCTGCCGATGCCGGGATAGGCACACCCTGGCTGTACACTGTAACAGTGCACTGGTCCCGGTCTGTGGTTTCTGCGGATAATTCAATAGTGCTCTTTGCCTCACCGTATTTCACCGCATTTGATAAAAGATTCCCCAGAATCAATTCCAATGCCGGCACCGAGAGGCCCACCGTTATTTCCGGGCAGTGCCATACGATCTTCATTCCCCGGCTCGCTGCCATTTTGTCAAAGTCACCAGCTACACTACTGATAACCTGCTGCAGTTGGGCAACGCTATGCTCTTCATCCGGCTGAGTCATATCATTAAAACCTATGAGCTGATTAACCAGATGATTCAGGCGCAAAGCATTTCGCTGTACCAGGGTTAGTGAATTGGCCTGATTCCCATCAGAGCTCGCCAGCAGATCTTTTACCGGGTTTAATATAAGGGTCAGAGGGGTTTTAAACTCATGGGTAATATCGGCAAAAATGCGATTTTTTTCTTCCAGGGTTGAGCGTAATAGCTGATTGTTTTCATCCAGCAACACCGACTGTTTACTTAACTGCGCGGTTCTTTCCTCAACCAGCCCTTCCAGTTGTTGCTGGCGCTGCTGGAGCTGTCTGAGCCGCCATTGGTACCCCAGAGTGAGTATTCCTACCGCAGCTATTGCATACAAACAAAACGCCCACCAGGTAACCCACGGTGCCGGAGCAACTGTAATCGCCAGCAAGCGCTGAGGTTCGCTCCATTGCTGGTCGTGATTACGCGACTGAATATTAAGCTCAAAAGTCCCGCTGGGAAGCTGCGAGAAATACACTGCATTCTCACCGGGCGGAATATTTATCCATTGCTTGCTTAGCGGCAACAGCTGATAACGATAGGCCACCTCATGCTGATTAATGAAATCCAGATTACTTACGGTAAGTGCCAGCTGCACGTGATCATAATTTAGGCTTAGCGAGCCATTTTGTGGAGGTGTTATTGCCACTTCCCGGGATTCATCGAGCAGTTGCAAGCGGCTGATTTGCACCCTTGATTCATTAGCCTGCGGCGCAACCTGAGCCGGGTCGAATTGAGTAACCCCGTTTATACCACCAAATACCAGATGGCCATTTTGCCGTTTTAAAAAAGCGCCGGTATTGAACTCACGCCCCTGTAAACCATCACTCACCGACAGGTTCCAGAACTGCTCGCTGTCTGGAGAGAATCGACTTAAGCCATCGTTGGTACTCATCCACAGGTTGCCGGCTTCATCTTCCAGCAAACTGTAGATATGCGCATTAGCTAAGCCATTTTTAACCGTAAAACCGGAGAAGGTTTCGGTTTTGCGATCAAAGCGATACAGCCCCAGGCTGGACCCAACCCAGGTAACACCATTGGCGGCATGCAGCACGGTTTTAATCTGACCGGGCGCCAGCCCATTTGGTGGTTTGGAGGCGGCATGCAATCGCTTCACACTCTGGCGAAGAGGATCCACCAGCAAAATACCTGAGTGATGGGTTGCCAGCCACAAACGGTGGTCAGTGTCCTGCGAGATGTGCCAGATAATTTGATTGCGGGGGATACCTGCGGCCTCATAGAGCCAGCTAAAATCCTCGCCGGCCTGCTCTGCTATCCGGTAAAGCCCATTGAGTGATGCGACCCATAGATAGCCTTCATGATCTTCGAACATGGCGGTTATCTTATTCTTATCAGGCGCCATCAGCCCACGGGCAGGCTTTAGCACAAGACGATCAGGATCCAGTTTAAACAGGTTGCAATCGCCCCCCTGTTTATTATCGCTGCCCACCCAGAGTTCCCCCTGACGGGTAACGTAACTTACCGGGAACGTGTTGACGTGAGCGCATTCGCCCTCTGCGGATATGTCTTTCTGCCACTTATAATGCCGGGCATTATCGCTGTACATTGCCAGCCTGGTGTTGGTGGCCACCAGTAAAGCCTCTTCGTACTCACCCACCCCGCGAATAAACGGCTCATCTAACACAGGCTCCGACTGCGCAGACAACTGCAAAATGCGATTTTCGCGTTTCCAGAATACGTTTACACCACCGCCAAGATTTCCCAGCCACACTGCCTGCTCATCTTCAAATACCGACTTTATTTCACCATTACTAAGGGTCAACGGCGAGTCGCTATCAGGTTTTATATGATCAATGAGTCGCAACTGCTCATCAAAAACCAACAAACCGTGGCCATGAATACTTACCCAGTAATTTCCATTAGTGCGTTGATGAACAACCGTGGCAAGCCGCATTAAATGCGTGGGGTATTGAGCTGGCCATGACACACTACGCATTGCGCTAATGTCACTTCGCGGTGCGATAAACACCCCCTCAGGGGAGAACCAGAACAAATTATCACCAGCATGGTAAAGACCAGCGCTTTCCACGAGTTCAGGCAATGCCGCCCGCTGCCAGCTATCATCGTCTGACAACCACCAAACCTGCTGCCTGGCGTCCCGGAACAACAGTTTCCCTTCGGCTGGAAGAATACTATGACGGGTTGAGGCTGCGGCAGGCAGTTTGATTGACCTTAAAATTTGCTGGCCGCGAATCTGATAAAGATGCTCATTGAGCAGAGCCCAAACAGTATCGCCCTGGCCAATAAGCTCTACCAGAGCCTTGCTATCGGTGAGCGGTGACGGAGCATAGGTCATGGTATGAGTGTCAATGATAGCCAGGCCGGAGTCAGTGCCAACCCACAGTAGCCCTGCGCTATCCAGGACTATGGTGTTTACGGTATTAGTAGGTAGCGAGAGGGGGTCAGCCGGATCATGACGAAAGGTCACGAAGTCATACCCATCATAGCGGGCAACGCCATCGGTTGTGGCGAACCACATAAATCCCCGATGGTCTTTAGCGATATCGATCACCGACATTTGCGGCAGGCCGTCATCCACAGAGAGATGCCTGAATACCTGCCCCTCAGCCAAGGCATGGCCAATAGAGCAAACCACCAGCACCCAACCCATAAGTAAAGTGCCGGTTAACGATAACCGTCGAGCATTTCCTTTTTGACGTCCGATCTCAAAAACTGCCATACATCCACTACGTTGCGCCAGTTATGCTTTTTCTGCTTTTTTTATGTTTTATTTTTCAAATACTAAGCCTAAATTCTATGCTGCCCGATATTTACCCGGGTGTCGACTAAAAAACCAACAATCGTCATATTTAAATGATTTTGATGCTGTCCGTGCTGGTCACGGATAGCGATTAATTGGCGTGCTCAAAGGCAGATCAGAGAAGCGTATCAGACGAGTGGCCGGTTATCTGCCACCAAACACTTTATTTACAATATATTTACAACTATAGTCTAAAGACGCAAAAGGAGTTGCTCCGGTGAGTACCTTACGCATTAACTTTGCCTATAGATGTAACAACATAAAACATGATGCGAAGGTGCCTATCGTAGCTTGGAATTTTTTTTATGTTGGAGATGAATCATGAACTACTTCAAATTAGCTGGAGTGATAGCGGCGCTATCGGTTTCCAGCCAGATCAAGGCACAGGATATTCAGTTTGTCGCAGCCGACAACAGCCCGGAAACAAAGCTTTGCGTCAGCGCAGTTAACAACGACCTGGATTCCATGAAGGGGCGACTGTTCCGGATGGGCATGGGTGATGCAGTGCGAAGAAATATTAACCGCATTACCTGTAACGATATGTCGGTGGCAAAATTCGCACATAAATACCGCGCTCAGGACACCTTTGTGTACCTCAACAATCGCAGCGCTTATGGCAATAAAGCCAAGCCGTCGGTGACGATAAACGATTTGGCGCAAACCAGCAGTTCAGACGAACCGGTTATTGTTTACGTCTCATCGGCCCGTTGATTAGCCGCTATAATTGTATTCAAAACACAGAAGGGAGCTGCAGGCTCCTTTCTTTTTAGCGGTACACCCAGTGCGTTAAGCCCTGGCTGGCTAAAAAGTCTTCTGCTCCTGCTCCCTGTAACATTGCCAGGGTAGCCAGCAACCCCGCCTGCGTGCAGGAATCTGCCGCAACCGTTACCGAACGGGGCGGCTCCTCAACCGGGAAACCGGTTTCAGGGTTTAATATGTGGCTATAGCGCTTGCCTTCATGTAACAGGTATCGACGAGCATCGCCGCTGGTAGCCAGCCCGCCCTGAAAAATTTTCACCAGGGTTTCGCCCTGCTCAGTCTTTAAAGGGTTTTCAATGCCGATATACCAGGGCTGGTCGTTAAGCCGCCGGCGTGTGACCTGAATATCGCCGCCAAAATTGACTACCACAGACACTTCTGGCGCCTGTTCAGACACCAGTGTCGCAACCCGGTCCACGGCATATTCTTTGCCGATACCGCCCACATCCAGTTGCATGCCTGCCGGTAAAGTCACGGTATTTGCGGTCAGCGCTACCCGTTGCCAGCCAATCAGGCTCAACAACGCATCAATATCAGATTGCGATGGTAATTGGTCTGAGCCGTTGAAGCGCCAGACCTTGCCTAATATCCCTGACGTAATATCAAACATGCCCTCGCTGAGCTGATAACAGGTATTGGCAAAACTTAATAGCCGGAAGGTCTCATCATCGATAGGAATTGGCTTGCCGTGGCTGCTATTAATTGCGCTAATTACGCTGTCAGCCCGGTAACGGCTGTACTTATGTTCTATTCGTTTCGCTTCGCTACAAGCCAACTGGGTAATCTGCCGGGCCAGTTGCTTATCATCAGTTTCGATGAGGATTTCGCACGGGCTGGCCATGGCATCGAAAGTGCCCAGCATAAAGCCTTCCCGCGCTTGTAGGGTAACCGCCAGCTCTGCTTTCGGAGCAGCCCCGGCGGGGTTGGCTTGATTAGCGGCCATAAGTAGGCTGTGCTTACCTTAGAAGTGATAGTTAAACTGTAATATAACGGCTTTCACACTGGGGTAAAGGTCTAAATCGGCCAACACGCCTGGTTCATCAAAGCCGGCGTTTTTCGGATCCTGCTGATAATACTCAGCACGAACTGCCCATTCATGGCCGTTTTCCATTTTATGCCCGTACTTTAAGCCCAGGGTATAAGCGGTCATTTCTCCTACCCGATAATCGGCACTGGCGTACATTGGCAGCGGATCGGCCTGGTTAAGGAACGGCCGGTAAAACTCCGCAGCACTTTGCTGGTAATAGCGCAAATGCGGCTGAATGTAATCGTTATCTCCTAAATTAAAACGGAAACGTGAATCAATGGTATGTGAGTCGATATCCCAGTCATCAGTAGCAAAACGATAAGACACATCCACCACAGCGTTATCCAGCGCATATTTGGTTTGCCAGAAGAAACTTTGCTTGGTGCGTGAATCCGGGCGGCCTTCATAAATGATATCCTGGGTCATACCGGCATTGTCCACCACACTTAACAGTTTGTAGGGGTCTGTCATGAAACCATCGACCACACTCAGACCGTAATTAAACTGCATTAGCATACGGCGATTAATTACCTGGGTAACGCCTAAGATAAGGTCAGTCGTCGTTTTACTTTCCGAGCCGGTTTTGTTTTCGCCTTCCTCGTAGTCATCGTCCCATTCAAACTCGTCTTCGCCTTCATCGTTGTCGTCGCCGAGATAGGTCGGGACCAGCATGCTGGTGAGTGCATCAGGCGTTCCGCCAACCGGGTTGATGGAATCAAACTGGAACGACAACCCCGCCGACAAAGTGGTGTTACGCATAAATAAATCTTTTTCCAGTAAGCCACTCAAACCCAGTGATAAGTAATCATACTCGGTAGATACATTTACAGCGCCGGTAGCCCGCCAGGTATCTGCAAAGGGTTGCATCCACGAGCCCGACACCTGCACTCTGGTATCACGGAATGTATCATCCAGCGGTGTTTCACCGGCGTTAACCACATAGCCGTCTTTGCCCGACGGGCGGGAAAATGTCTGCGCATAAGGCTGTGCCACTGCCCCGTTGGCCGATGCTCCGGTCAGCGTGTCGAGCACCAGTTTAACGTTAAAAATGCTGTCATCATCATTGGTTTTCGTGGCGTTAATCACACCTTCGGCCAGACTCACCCGGTCAGTTTCACCGTAATACAGAATTGCGGTGTCGAACTGCCAGTCTTTGAGCATACCCTCTTCGGCCTGGGCAGCAGGAGTACCTAATAACGCGCAGGCTGCACCGGCCAGCGCACTGGCTACTGTTGCTTTATTGTTTAGTTGCATCCGCAGCCGCCTCCGGCAAATGAACGACCACCACTGGTGGCTTCCTTACTGAAATAAATGTGATCATCCAGGCCCAAATCGACGCCTTCAGCGCCCAATGCCATTTCATCTTTAGCCAGCAAATCACGTTCCCAGGGCTGTACACCAAGCGAAGCACAACCGCTTAATTGAAGAACACCCGCAAGGGCTACAAAAGCTAAAAATTTGCGTTTCATACTAAACTCCTATTCGGCCAACAGGCCCTGAATTTCCTGCTCGTAGCTGGCTTGTTTCTCTACGTGGAACCCCTGATGGGCAATCCGAAGCTGTCCGGTTTTATCAATCAGGTAGCTGGTAGGCATGCCCTTAAGCTGATAGGTTTGAGCCGAATTACCCTCGGGATCGAAAGCCACCGGGAAGTGGGCTGGCAACTTACTTAAAAATTCATCAGCCGTTAATCTCTCACTATCGAGATTAACGGCGATTACCGTGAAACCTTGCTCACCATATTTCGCCTGCATGTCATTCATCCAGGGAAAGGAGCGCTGACAGGGCTTACACCAGCTGGCCCAAAAATCGAGGTATACTACCTGACCCCGGTAGTCAGATAACTTCACCTGTTGATTGGTTAAATTGAGCACCAGCTCAGGCGCTGGTTGTGCGGCATAGGCCAGGTTGGCAGTACTAAAAAGCAGACCAGCAGATAAACTGATAACGCCTGCCAAGGCTCGGATACGACTCATCTGAGAATCCTGTTGATGATTAACTGATGAGCAGTGTAAAAATCAAACCTTAAGGAAAGCTTAAGGAAGTCGAAAATCCTTCTCTGCAGTAAAACCTTCCCTGGCTCGTACTGCACATAACGAAATTTTCTGCCTGGAATGCAGATCCGCTCGCTTTTACCAATAACTTTGCCGTATATTCTTGTCACCGCTCAGTTTGATGATGCATACAAAGTTGCATTAAGGTCATCGGCCTGAGCTAACACCCAGGGAATAATAATTTCGACAGGATAAAATCATGCGTAGTTTTTTACTTGTTGCCGCATTTTTAGTCAGCATGCTAAGCGGTTGCGCCACATATGACATTCGTTCCACCGCTATCGCCAAAAATCAGCCCTTACCCGCCACTCATGGTGTTGTCGCCTTACAGGTTATCAATAATGCCGAACGGCTTGCGCCGCTACATAAAGGCTGGACAGCCGTGATTGTGGTTCGTACCGATAATATGGACGCGATTAAAGCCGCCGCTATCGCCCAGGCCAAAGAGAAAGCCGAAAAGAAAGGTAAAACCATCGACGAAGATAAGGTCGACTGGGACCCTGAAGTCTATGAGTTGACCCCGGTTTATCAGGGAACGGTAGACAGCCAGCTATTTATCGGCAGCATGCCGCCAGGCGAGTACATGATTTCAACCCTGTACAGCTATTATAACGGTGGCGACATGTCATCGTGGATTTCCATGCCGGTATTCTCAGCCGCCGGTGAATTTGCGGTAAGTGACACTACGCTCACCGACCTTGGCTCTGTGCTGTTTCAGCCTTTGCTAAGCATTAAGGAAAGCTCATTCTGGAGCACTTCCACTTCATCCAAAGCCTTTGTCACGCGGGTATTTGAAGCGTCTGATTTAGGCAGTATCGTCCTGCCACAGTATCCGCAAATTCAGCAACAGTTGAATGGCAAAGCCAGCCAAAGCTGGAAAAGCGATGAACTGGATCCGCTGCGCGAAAAGCTCAGTGTACTGGCAACTGAAAACGCTCTGGCGGCCAGCCCGATAGTACTACCAACGACACAGCAGCGCGCGCTGGCTGCTAAGTTCGGTCGCCTGGCAATCCAGCAAGATGGTAGCTGGACAACCCATAACCTGCCAACCAATTCACAGCTCTATGCTGCGCTGCAAATCGACGGCAAAGTAGCCGTGGGTGGTGAGTTAGGCCAGCTGTTTGTGTCTTCCGACTGGCAACAATGGCGGTTAACCAAGCCAGTAGATGCCGATGAAGCGATTGTGTGGATGGGCCAGACAGCCGATAATTACTTTGCCCTGACCAGCTCTGCCAAACAATATCAGGTTTACCGGTTTAACCAGTTAAATACCCCCTGGCAGAAAGTCGGTAGTTACGTGAAAAAAGACCCTAACGACTGGCTTATCCAGAACGGTGGCCTGTTTGCGGCCATTACCCAACAAGGCACACTGCGCATTTTCAACGATAACAAACGTCACGACTACAATCCGGCGGATAACAGCTGGTCGACCGACAAAAGCACCTCACTGCGCAATATGGCACAACTCGCTAATGGCGCACTGGTAGCCGTTGAAGTTAGCCAGTGGGATGGGGTTGGCTCGCAACTTATCAGTGTTGATGACGGCCTGACCTGGCAATCCATCAACCGCAATCTGAGTTTATTTGGCGACATTAAGGCAGATGTTAGTTTACCGGTGCTCACCGACAACAATGAAGTCATCACACTTAGTCGTAACCGCAAGTCGAGCGGAGAGAAAAGCCAAATCCGTATTGCCACTACCGCACTAAGCAACGCTGATGACAGCAGTAGCTGGCAACTGCATGGCGTGGCCAAAGACAATTGCCATTCGCTACTGCCACAACTAATTACTGGAAATACGCTGTATTTCCTTTGCGATCAGGGCCAAATCGTCAGCACCAGTGACTTTGGTGAGACCTGGCAAACCGATATTGACCGGGATATCGCACAAATGCAGGCGCAATACGAAACCTTTATCGACGAGTTAAAACAGCAGCAGGAAGCCGAAGAAAAGGCTAAGGAAACCGAGGCCGAAGCGGCCAGCGAGTAATAAGCCCTGCGGGTAATGCGCCGGAATCGCCCAGCGCATTACCCGTCTATTAAAATATAATTTACTGAAACAGAAAGGTTGCCAGTTAATGACTTTTCTGGCAATTTCCCGCCTCGATTTATTGATCCGGAAACCATCCATGAGCTGGGCATTATTGTCTGTGTTTATACCCACTTTTTTCTTTGTGTCTGTGACACCGGGGATGTGTATGACGCTGGCCATGACACTGGGCATGAGCATTGGCGTAAAACGCGCATTATGGATGATGCTGGGTGAACTCACCGGCGTTGGCCTGGTGGCTACCCTTTCTGCGGTGGGGGTAGCGGCGCTACTGTTAAACTATCCTGACGTGTTTACCCTGTTTAAATACGCTGGCGGGTTGTATCTGTTGTATTTAGGCATTCAGATGTGGCTGTCCAGAGGCAGGATGGCATTGCGCGAGGAACACAGTAACCAGCGGGTGGGCAGACCACAGCTTATCAGCCAGGGCTTTATTACGGCCATTGCAAACCCCAAGGGCTGGGCCTTTTTTGTGGCGTTGTTACCGCCCTTTATTGATGCCGCAAAGCCGTTGGCGGCGCAATTAGCCAGCCTGATTGCCATCATTCTTACCCTGGAGTTTGGTTGCCTGCTGATTTATGCCTCTGGCGGCCGAACCTTACGCACATTGCTTATGCAAAGCGGCAATGTGCGCATTATGAACCGTGTAGCGGGTACCTTAATGGCCGGTGTTGGGTTGTGGCTGGCATTTGGCTGAAGTTATCGCCACCACACATCCTAAACAAAAGCTGTTCAGCTTAACGAATGTAAGCCAAACATATTCCCTTCGGTGTCTTTTGCCAGGGTAATAAAGCCATAATCGCCAATCGAAAATTTAGGCCGCACTATAGTGCCACCAGCAGGCTCAATGCGTGACTCTTCCACGGCGCAGTCTTCACAGGAAAAGTAAACCAGTACGCTATTCTGACCAGCTGGCATGCCATCAACACAAACCAGCGCTCCTGACGCACCATGGCTTTCCATATCAGACGGAAAGGCCTTCATTTGTAATGCGCTATCAGATGGGTTCGTAGGATCCAATAAATCGGTAAATTCGATGGCAAACACCGAGCTGTAAAACGCTGAGGCCCGGGGCATGTCATCAACATAAATTTCGAACCAGGTAATGGGATTTTTCATACTGTACCGATGTGAAAGAGTAAGACTTTTACATTAGCACGTTTTTTATACAAATCGAGCGCTTATATCACCTAATACGGATGAACGGCTTCGCCCTGCATGCTGTAACCCGCCGCGGCCAAATCACTGCTATATCGCGTGGTGGAGAAGATACCTTCTACCCACACTGCATCGTAGAGGTTCTCTACCGGCACCCCTTCGTTCATCTTAACATGCACTATCTGATTGGAAGGTGGCGGCGGCACATGGATACAGGCACCAAAAAACGGCACCAGCAAAAATTCGGTAGTCAGTTCAGCCGTACCTTCTAACGGCACAATAAATCCCGGCACTCTTACCCTTTCACCATTGTAGATATCCACCACCGGGGCATCGGGTTGTAACTGAGCCATCTTGTTGTTGTGATCGGTAGCCTGTTGCGGTGCCAGTTCATTGAAATCAGGCGGCACCAGGTCTTCCCAGTACACTTCTTTGACTTCACTGGCATTTACCACACCAGAAACGAGCATCAGGCAGCACAGCAGCGAGGCTGCACGTAGTTGTATCAATCGCAACATAGGTTCTCCAAATAAAAAAGGCCCGACGAATCGAGCCCTTAATCAATAAGCGTAATACTTACTTTTCAGCTTCGTAACGCTCAACGCTGGATACGATTTCAGCTTTAGCAGCCGCGGCATCGCCCCAACCGTCAATTTTCACCCATTTGCCTTCTTCCAGATCTTTATAGTGTTCGAAGAAGTGCTCAATTTGCTTAAGCAGCAGTGGCTCTACATCTGAGGTTTCAAACACTTTACGATACAGGGTAGACAGCTTGTCAATTGGCACAGCCAGTACTTTTGCGTCTTTGCCTGATTCGTCAGTCATGTTTAAGACGCCGATAGGACGACACTTAATCACAGAGCCTGCCAGCAGAGGGAAAGGCGTGATAACCAGCACATCTACCGGGTCACCGTCTTCAGACAGCGTGTTGTTAACATAACCGTAGTTAGTTGGGTAGTGCATGCAAGTAGCCATGAAGCGGTCTACGAAGATAGCCCCCGTGTCTTTGTCTACTTCGTACTTCACCGGATCAGCGTGCGCTGGGATTTCGATAATTACGTTCACTTCGTCAGGCAGTTTCTTGCCTGCTGGTACGGCGTTTAAGCTCATACGGGATTGTCCTTTCGTTAATAGTAAAATTGCGTCAAGTATAAGGCTAACCGAAAAAAATAAAAACCTGTTGCCCGACGTATCGGGCATACTTAGGATTTATTTTGCCTAACCAATTAGTCGTAATAGCTCAGACAGGCTTCAACTTCGTCTTTGGAACCGATAATAACCGGCACGCGCTGATGAATTTCCTCGGGCATTACCTCCATAATACGCCCTTCACCGGTTGAAGCCAGACCGCCGGCCTGCTCCATCAGGAATGCCATGGGGTTGGCTTCGTATAACAGGCGCAGTTTACCCGGCTTGCCCGGATCGCGTTTATCGTACGGATACATAAATATACCGCCACGGCATAACAGACGGTGAATATCGCCCACCATGGCGGCTACCCAGCGCATGTTGTAGTTTTTCTCACGCGGCCCCTCAGTACCCGCCAGCAAATCTGCCACGTAGTTTTGAATAGGCGGCTCCCAGTGGCGCTGGTTAGAAGCGTTAATAGAGAACTCGGCAGTTTGCTCCGGCACCTGAATATTCGGATGGGTTAACAGGAAACCCCCGTGGGTTTTATCCAGCGTGTATATGTGTGTGCCTTTACCAGTGGTCATTGCCAGCATAGTCGATGGCCCATACAGCACATAACCGGCCGCAACCATTTGCGTGCCAGGCTGTAAAAAGGCGGAAGGATCATCCGGCTCCATCCATTGCGGCGCGTGGGCAATGGAAAAGATGGTGCCGATCAGGCTGTTAATTTCAGTATTTGAGGAGCCATCCAACGGATCGAAGCTTACCAGATATTTGCCATCCGGGTGACAGGGCACCACGTCATCTTCCTCTTCGGAAGAAATCGCTTTTACATAACCCGATTCCTTAAGGATATCCTTAAGAATTTGATTTGAAATCACGTCCAGTTTCTTTTGCGTTTCACCCTGAACATTTTCACTCAGAGTTGAACCCAAAACGCCCGCCAAAGCGCCCTGACTTACCCGGAACGAAATCTCTTTACAGCCCGCCAACAGCGTACGGATCAGCAAAATGAGTTCGAGCGGAGCGCCATCTTGTTGCATTTGTGAATTAAGTCTTTTCATGGTTTATGTAAGCCTTTTTTTCTATGTAGGGTATTGTTGCACTATACGGGTCGATAATGCTGGTTCTCTCCGTTGCCGCGCGGCAGCAATTGAACCTCGAGCATGGTGCTCTGGTTAGATTGTAAACTGACTCACCCCTGAAAGGAAATCAGATGTTTAGGCAACACGTTGCGCATCTGGTAAAGTGTTCGGATATGAAATTAGCGCAGGAAAGTTAATGCACGTACACATTTTGGGAATTTGTGGCAGTTTTATGGGCGGTATCGCTGCAATTGCCAAATCGCTGGGACACAAAGTCACGGGCTCAGACCGCAATGTTTATCCGCCAATGAGCACCCAGCTTGAGGCGCTTGGAATTACCCTCACCGAAGGCTATGACCCGGCGCAGTTCGAACCCGTGCCGGATATGGTCATCATTGGTAATGCCATGTCCCGTGGTAACCCGGCCGTAGAGTACGTCCTCGACCGCAATCTGCCGTACACCAGTGGCCCGCAATGGCTACTGGATAACCTGCTAACCGACCGCTGGGTGATCGGGCTTTCCGGCACCCATGGTAAAACCACTACGTCTTCAATGGTAGCCTGGATACTCGAATACGCCGGGCTTGAGCCGGGCTTTTTAATTGGCGGTATTCCGCAAAACTTCGGTATCTCTGCCCGGGTAGGCAAAAGTCCGTTCTTTGTGATTGAGGCCGATGAGTACGACAGCGCATTCTTTGATAAGCGTTCCAAGTTTGTTCATTATCGGCCTCGGACTCTGGTAATGAACAACCTGGAGTTCGATCATGCCGACATCTTCGCCGATTTAGCTGCCATTCAAACGCAATTTCATCATTTAGTGCGCACCGTACCAGCCACCGGCCTGGTGCTCTCACCCGACAGTGACGACAATCTGGCCGCCGTACTCGACAAAGGCTGCTGGAGTGAGCAGCAATACCTTGGCCGCCACTGGCATGCCGAGCTCATTAACGCAGATGGTTCGGCGTTTAATGTGTTTTACCAGGACGATCAGGTTGGCACGGTTAACTGGTCGCTGCTGGGTCAGCACAACGTTGATAACGCCCTGATGGCCATAGCGGCGGCTCATCATGCCGGCGTAACACTACCAGATGCCATTGCCGCATTGAGCGAGTTTGTGAACGTTAAGCGGCGCATGGAAGTGCGCGGCTGCGTGAAAGACATCACCGTTTACGACGACTTTGCCCATCACCCTACTGCGATTAAAACCACCCTTGATGGTCTGCGCAAGAAAGTCGGCGATGCCCGCATCGTAGGTGTACTGGAACCCCGATCCAACACCATGAAAATGGGTATTCACAAAGACGTATTGGTCGACTCCTGGCAGGAAGCCAACGAGGTATTGCTGTTTGAACCGGATAATCTGGGCTGGTCTATGGCGCAGCTGGCCAAGTACAGTCACACGCCGACGCAGGTATTTCGTAGCGTAGATGCTATCATTCATCAGTTAGCCACTATGCTCCAGCCCGGTGATCATGTATTAATCATGAGTAATGGCGGTTTTGGTGGGATCCATAACAAGCTATTGGATGTATTAGCGGGTAAAGCCTGAGAGTTACCATGAATAAAACTATTACCCTGGCAATCACCGGCGCATCGGGTGCGCCCTATGCACTCCGTTTACTGGAGCAACTGGTTGCGGCTGAGTATGACGTATTTGTACTGATATCTTCTGCTGCAAAAGTGGTGTTCGCCACCGAAGAAGACCTGAAGATCCCGGCTCAACCCGAGGCTGCCAGCGCTTTTTTTACTGAACGCTTTAATGCTAATCCCGGTCAGATCCGGGTGTGTGGTAAAGAAGAGTGGTTTTCACCTGTCGCCTCTGGCTCCGCGGCTCCAAAGCAGATGGTCGTATGTCCATGCTCCACCGGCACTTTGTCGTCGATTGCGGTTGGCGCTTGTGACAATCTGATTGAGCGTGCTGCAGATGTCGTACTTAAGGAACGTGGTCAGCTAATTCTGGTAACCCGGGAAATGCCGCTATCGAGCATTCATTTGGAAAACATGCTTAAACTGTCACAAATGGGCGCTACCATCATGCCCGCCTCACCCGGCTTTTACCATCAACCCCAGCAGATCAGTGATTTAATTGATTTTGTGGTGGCTCGTATACTCGACCATTTAGGGGTAGACCAGTCATTGATGGCACGCTGGGGCTATCAAAATAAGTAACCCGACGGATTTATATTTGCAAAGGAAAATTAAAATGATAACACGCGCTAAAAACGCCCCTGTTGCACTGCTTCTCTTAGCTTCATCAGTATTAAGCCTGCCCGCTTTTGGTTGGGGTCAAACCGGCCACCGCGTTACCGGAGCCATTGCCGAGCGTCACCTTTCTGCCGAAGCCAAACAGAAAATAGAAGCGCTGCTGCCGCTCGAGTCACTCGCGGAAGCCTCCACCTACCCCGACGATATGAAATCAAACCCTTCGGAGTTCTGGCAGAAGACTGCCTCACCCTGGCATTACGTTACTGTTCCCGAAGACAAGCACTACCACGAAGTCGAAGCACCAGAAGAAGGCGATGCGGTCACCGCATTAAATCAGTTCCGTGCTACGCTTGAGGACAGCAAGGCTTCTAAAGCAGACAAACAGCTGGCATTGCGCTTTATTGTGCATATCATCGGCGATCTGCATCAGCCTCTTCATGCTGGTAATGGCACCGATCGTGGTGGCAACGACGTAAAAGTAAGGTTCTTCTGGCAGGATTCTAACCTCCACCGCGTATGGGATTCGCAAATGATTGGACAAAGAGAGCTGTCTTATACCGAGTGGACTGACTGGCTCGACAAAAAGATCACGGCGCAAGACATAGAAGCCTGGCACTCAACAGATCCGGAAGTATGGATCACCGAGAGCACAAAAATCCGGGACACCATCTACCCCGAAGATGCCAACCGTATGGCTTATGATTATCTCTACGATCATATCCCCACAGCCAAACGTCGCCTGCAACAGGCCGGCATCCGCATTGCGCACTACCTGAACGAAGTGTTTGCCAAGTAAACGTATAGACGCTCAGAATCCATATTAATGGTTTTCTGAGCGTCTTTTTAATACTCAGCGGCCACACACTCAAGATTATCAAGCGCAATCTTTTGGCCGGTGCCATCATTACTCAGCAGGCACTGCGTTCCTTTCTTATATAATGTGAACGAATAAGCCTGATTGTTATGACGACCTTCAACCAGTCTACCCTGACTATCCTGGTGCCCTCGCCGCTCGATAGTCACTAAAGAGGCGCTCGTAAACACATTGTCAGCCAACGTCACTTTGGTTCCACCAAACCAATCACTGATGACCTTCTCTATCTGCGCTTTCTGCTGATTAGTCAGGGCAACTACAGTGGCAGGATAAAGCTCGGTATCACTCGTTTGCGCGCAGCCACTGGCAACTACCAGAGACGCACAGGCCCAAAGCCCGGTTAGCCTTAGCTTTTTCATTACTCTTGCTCCATCAGAATGGGCTCATTGATTTTGTTTTGCAGAATGAGTCGTTCTTTAAGGGCGAATGGGTTGTTAATAGCCAGTGACGACTCCGGACTCTGCCGGTTAATCGAATCAGGTGACGCCGGTGCAGGATTGACGGGCTGAGGACAGGACCCGGTTTCAGCATATGCCAGTGCCGTTGAAAGCATGCCTTCAGCAGGATCGCCCAGCGGATGGCTAAAGTCATCATCTACTGCACAACCAGGCACTTCATAGCCATAGTTAGGTGTCTCGGTAGGAATGAAGCCGTCGGCATAATCGCCAAATCCTTTGTAATTGATGCCCTGAAACTGAATGGAGAAATAGGTAGTACCGCAATTGTCGATCGGATAAAAGCCATAAGGCTTGCCGCAGGTAGTTGAACCTATCTGCACAACTTCTACGTCGATCCCTCGCAGCGCATTGATAACTGACTCACTCGCCGAGCAAGACGCACCGGTGGTCAATACGAAAACTCGGGTTAATGACAGGCTCGGTAGCACCGCACTGAGCAAACGGCCGGCGTTGTAGTCTATTTCGTTGCTGTAAAAGGGCGTGGGCTGAATAACATTGCCGGTAACCGGATCCCTGTTTGGCGATTTATCATTGAATTGCAGGGTTTCAAAATAAGCATTGTTGGTCTGGGCAGGACCCGCCACCATGTAAGACAGCTGAGATGCCAGAGCCAATAAGCCGCCGCCATTATAACGCAGGTCAATAACCAGTTCGGTGACGTTTTCATCGATGAATCCATCAAAAGCGTCAATCAGGTCATACTGGGCGGTTCGGATAAAAGTATTGAACTGAAAATACCCCGTTCTGCCAGCGGGCGTGTCTAATACCTGAACATGCTGCACCGGCGCTACCTGAACGTCTGCTGAGGTCACATCCACCGCCAGTTCATCACCATTAACGAGCTCAAACACAAAACTGGTAGTCGTGCCATTATCGGCAGGGAACAAGGCGGCATTCAGCGCATCGATATCGGTGCTACTGTTGGTATTAACAAAGTCGATGCCATTAACCAGCTTTACTGACGCGCCCCGCGGGATGCCTGCCAGATCAGCAGGCGAGCCGGGTTCGGCAAATCTGACTACCAACTCTCTTGGCGAGGTATTTCGCACAAACTCCCAGTCAAATCCATAACCTGATGCAACACCACTTTGCGTCAATTCGTTGTATTCATCGGTGGGTTGATAAAAATGGAAATTGTCTTTTGGGGTGCCGCTTGGCGTGGTCGCGGTCGTTTTTAACTGGTCAAAATATCCTAACACTGAATAATTGGCCGGATTGTTATCATCCACTTCGTCGTACCAAAGATAAGTCTCATTAGTCCAGCTACGAAGCCACAGCTTTTCCTCCAGACTGCTGCCCGCCTCATCCGGGTACTGTTGGCCCGTGAAAGGATCAATACCGGTTCGTGGCGATTCGCACTTCGCGTTCAGCGACGATGCCGATGCAAATACACCTGGTTGCCAGGATGGCCCGGTTGGGGTAGGTGTTGGCGTGGGTGCAGGACCCGAAGAGTTGGAGCCGCCACCGCATGCAGTTAACCCCGAAAAAGAGATGGTTGCGACGATGACTGCCGCTAGTTTAGATAAGCGCATAGTTGCCTCCCTGGCAATTATTATCTTCTGTCGTGTTGTTTTTTCTAACCAAATCAACAGCGGAATCAGTTGAAAAAGGAATAGTTGGCAACTTTAACATTTAATTAAAATCAGAGGTATACGAATCATCTGAAAACAGTCAGTTACCAGACTAATCCAGTTTAGCGGATATCACACCGGCCTTCTTCTCAAATAACCCTGCCCCTGTAAAGCCATTCTTATTTGATAAGAGAGCCGGCGGAAAATACCAACCCGGAGATAACAGCGCCTAATAATAGGACAGCTTTTCCGATTTACCGGCAAAAATGCGATACACCAGCACGGTATAAGCTAATATACAGGGCACTACCACAACCGCCCCCACCAGCAGAAATCGCAATGAGTTGCCATCGCTGAGCACATCCATAAACGCCAGCTTTCCCGGTACCACGTAAGGGTAATAACTGATCCCAAACGCAGCGAAGCATAAACCAAAAATCAGCAAGGCAATGGCAAAGGGTAACCATTCCCCTTTACCGCCAGCGGCAGGGAGTTTTTTCAGTACCACACTGCATAGCAACAACAGTGCAAAGCAGGTCAGCGGGATAGTCATTAACACCCAACCCACCGGGCTTTCAAGCCACAGCACCCGCACTTCATCATGCAGGGTAAGGTTAAGCAGGCTCACGGCCAGGATGCCGCTGGCCAGCACCAGCAGGCAGCGCTTGGCCCAATAGAAGGCTTTGGCCTGTAAGTCGCCTTCGGATTTGAGGATCAACCAGCAGGCACCAATAAATGCATAAGCCGCGGTTACCCCAAAAGCGGCCAGTAACGCAAAGCCCTGGGCATAGATATCGGTGCGCAAACCGGTAACCCAGATACCCAGCATATAACCCTGGGATAACGTGGTGAGTATGGAGCCGTATTTAAAGCAGGTATCCCACTTAGGCTTTTTGTTATGTGGCACTTTGGCGCGAAAATCAAAAGAAACGCCACGCAAAATAAGCCCAAGCAACATAAAGGTGGCCGGCAAATACAGTGTTTGCAGAATCTGGCTGTGGGCCTCGGGAAAAGCAATCAGTAAAATGCCCACCGCCAGTACTAACCAGGTTTCATTGGCATCCCAGTATGGGCCGATGGAGGCTATCATATCGTCTTTAAACTGTTCGTTATGAGGCGGAAATAACACCCCTACGCCCAGATCATAGCCGTCGAGTATGGCGTATAACAATACCGCGAGCGCCAACAGTCCCAGGTAGATATTGCCCAGCGCGGTAACAGAGAGTGATTCAAATGGCATGTCTGGCTCCTATGCGTTGCTGCTGGCAATATCGAGTTTGTTGGTGTGTCTTTCGTCAGCATCTCCCGTGCTGATCTCCTCTATCCCCACAGACTTCCGGCACATCAGGGTCAACGTGCGGATATAAGCTACCATAAGCACAGCGTAGATCACCGCGTAAAGGGTGAATGACAAGCCGATATTCTGAGGTGGTAAACCGGTAACAGCATCAGCGGTACGCAAAACACCGCTAACCAGGTAGGGCTGACGGCCTACTTCGGTGACATACCAGCCGGCCAGGGTTGCAACCCAGCCACTAAAGCTCATAGCAATAAACAGCTTGCCTAACCAGCCGGGCAATTCACCCCGGCGGAACAGATAATATGAGCCCGCCCAGGCGGCAAACAGCATGAGTACGCCCATGCCAACCATCACCCTGAAAGAGTAAAATACCGGCGCTACAGGCGGATGCTCGCCGCGAAATTCATTTAAACCTTTAATTTCACCATCCAGCTCATGGGTAAGAATGAAACTGGCCAGATTTGGAATGGCAAGCTCGGCATGGTTGGTCCGCTCCTGTTCGTCCGGAATAGCAAATAGCAGCAACGGCGCGCCTTGCTCAGTTTCCCAAACCCCTTCCATGGCTGCCACTTTTTGCGGCTGATGCTCAAGGGTGTTCAAGCCGTGCATATCGCCAGCCAGAATTTGTAACGGAATTAGCACAGCCGCTGTATACGTGGCCGTTTTAAGGGCAAGCTTCGGGGCAATCTTGTTATCACCAATAAGCAGACGATAAGCCGATAGCCCGGCAATTAAAAAGCTGGCCGTTAGTCCGGAAGCCAGCAACATATGGCTGAAGCGATAAGGGAAAGATGGATTGAAGATAATCGCCGACCAGTCTTTGGCGTAAACGACACCATCGATGACTTCGTGCCCCTGAGGAGTGTGCAACCAGCTGTTGAGCGACAGGATCCAAAACGCCGATAACGTGGTACCTGCAGCCACGACAAAGGTTGCCAGCGTGTGTAGCCAGTTAGGCACCCGGCGCATACCAAACAGCATGATGCCCAGAAAGGTCGCTTCCAGGAAAAATGCGGTCAGGACCTCATAGCCCAGCAACGGTCCGGCGATATTACCGGCTTTTTCCATAAAACCGGGCCAGTTGGTACCGAATTGAAAAGACATGGTAACGCCCGACACTACGCCTAATGCGAAGGTGAGGGCAAATACCCGTACCCAGAAACGGTAAATCCGCATCCATACCGGATGCCCACTCAGGTTAGAGCGAAGTTTAAAATAAAATAAGAACCATCCCAGCGCGATAGTGATGGTGGGAAAGAGAATATGAAAACTGATGTTCAGGGCAAACTGTAGCCTGGACAGTAACAATGCATCCACAATGGGCTCCTGGTTAGTTAGATTTGGCTGGCAGGAGCTTGTCTTTAAGCTCCAGAATGCGGCCAACCCCGGCGCCGAGTTTCATTAAGGTGTCGAGCTTTTCCGGGCCCAGGTTCTGTAACTCCTGAGACCAGGCTGTCACCGACTCGAGTAGATCGTGTATTTCATTTAAGCGGGCCTGAACGGCTATGTCTTTTTCACCGCTTGGTGTGTCCATCATCAAATCGCGCAGCAGCGACATGGTAGGGTCGATCTCCCGCTTACGGCGCTCCTCGAACACCCGGTTAGCCAGCACCCAGATAGTGCCGGCCGGAACGAAAAACTCCTTCCGCTCACCCGGTACATGATGTTGCTTAATAAGCTGCCATGATTGCAGCTCTTTAAGGCCCATACTGGTGTTCCCTCTTGAGATACTTAACGCGTCAGCAATTTCCTGCGCAGACAATGGTTCTTCATGTAATACGATGAGCGCGAGAATTTGACCAACTGTGCGGTTAAATCCCCAACGATTGCCCATTTCCCCAAAATGCATAACAGCAGAAGTGACCAGCGGTGACATGTTCATTTTTAGATTCCAAAGTTTCAGTAATTTCTGAAAGTTTAGATCGAACTTTGATTCAGATCAATATTTACGGCCATTAATCAGCTGCACACAGCAAAGCGCTGGTAAGAGACTCGAGGGGAAAACAGAGGAATAGCCAGGCGAAACTGGCCATCAGGTAAAAATAAATGAGCGGACGACTAATCGACCTAGCGGACTTTATTCCAGAGATTTTGATTTTTCTTAAACGAGAAATAATCTGCCGGCTCCCAGAAAGCAGGGATTAAGTCGTCAACGGCTTCCGGCGAGAAGTTACCGGACAACTGACTCATAATTTCCATGAGTCGTTCGCGACCGATCCGCATTAACTTTTTGCGATTAGCCGGGAAAAACAGGTTGCTCGACTTTTTGATGACCTCGTCGCTACCGGAGCTAATGTAAGTCAGGTTTCTGGTTACCGGTCGCCCTACCGGCTCCGCAGGATGGGGCGGGTTCAAACGCGTAACGATAGCACATTCGTACTGTTCCCGGTCTACGCCCTTTTCATTGCGCGGAATATAGGTCACGCCAAAACCAAGGGGGAAATACCCCACTATCTGCACAAACGCCTTGGCTAACTCAGCGTTGAGTGCGCCCTTCCTGGCCAATTGCTCGATAAACACATAGCCTTTGGGCAGGTTTTTCTTAGAAAAATCCGGTTTGGTTGATAACACAATAGACGTGTAGATTTGCGGTATTTTTATCAGCTCGCCAACCCCGTTTTTCGACACATAAGTGTCTTTCATCAGGGTCTGCATAAATCCGTTAAGGGCGGTATGGCGCTGCACAAAACGATCCCGCTCCGCTTTATCGTTGCCAATATAACGCGGCATCCCCAGACCATTGTTGAGGTATTCCAGGGTTTGGGTAAAGTTAATTTTAAGCAACTGTTTACGGGTGGGCTCATCCAGCACGCGAAACTCATCCAGTTTGTTGTCATCGCCATGCAAAATAGACAGCGCTTCGGGTGACTGTAAGCCTATGTCCTGCAACAGGGCGCAGCTAATGATGGGGATGGCCACTTCTTCCTGCCACTTTTCATGATGTTCTCGGTCGCCCTTAAAGCGTAGTACGGAATCTTTTAAATAACGCAGATAGCGGTTGCCCTGCACATCCATGTCGTGCACCTTGTCTACCAGCCGTAAGGCCAGAACGGCTTTATAAAGTGGCTTTAAACGCTGGTGCAGGCTCGCAAAATTGCGTTCTGGCCCGCGGGTGATAAGCATCAGGGTACCGAGAAACTTGGAGCTTAACATCTGGGTATCTTCAAAACTTTCACCTTCGCACAGGCTAATCAGCTGACTGGCCACCGAATGCAATCGCTCTATACGCTGATAGCGCCCATCCTCGTGGGAGGCGGATAGGTCTTTTATCTGCTTACGCAGCTGCTCGGCTTTTGCCTGACCTTTTTTCTGCTGTTCTGCACGGATAAGCTGCTTCTGTAACTCTGCAAGTGCTGACTGCCGGGCGCTGGCCTCTGCAAAATATTGCCTGGCGTCACTATAAACCGACTCCAGCCGATCGTCCTTTGGATAAACCTCTTCGATAAGCTGCTTAACTTGCAGAGTATAGTTGTTGTCAGGGTGTTCAAACTTACTCACTGTAAACCTTTTTATTTTGTTTTTGCTTTCAACATGGCGGCGGTGGCGCACTAAAGCCACCGTTAGTCATTTACAGCTCCCTGTACAGATCAGAGATATCGTCCGTAAACCGTATGTTATCGCAATACAAACGGAATTTAGGTATTTATGTTGATACCCACAGTATACTAAAGGTTAAGTTTTTTGCCCGAAACGGATGGCCGGGTGAGCGAGCTGAATTCATCCAGGATGTTGTATTCATCAGCTCTACAGAATGGCGTTTTTCAAGCCGAATGGGAGAGTACCGGCAAGGCAGTTTGCGGTGGCAACGGCCACCGGCTTAATCAATATCGAGCGGCTCAGGAGAGAGTATAACGCCGGTGCTGTCGGCATACAGATGATCTTCCGGCAGAAAGGTTACTCCACCAAAATTAACCGGCACATCAATATCACCGGTGCCCTGGCTGTCGGCATTCACCGGAATAGAATTAACCGCCAGAATCCCCAGGTCAAAATCAGACAGGCTGTCGACTTCGCGCACACAGCCGTAGCACACTACGCCTTCCCAGTTATTTTCTACTGCCAGTTGCGCAGACTCAGCATCAAACAACGCGCGGCGCAGCGAGCCACCACCGTCGATTAACAGTACTTTGCCATCGCCCGGTTCGGTGAGTACCCGGTCGATTAATTCCCTGTCTTCAAAACACTTCACGGTGGTAATTTCTCCACCAAAGGAATATCGACCGCCATAACTGGTGAAAATGGGATCGACCACATCCACGTTATCGGCGAATAAATCACATAACTCAGAAGTGTTATAGTCCATGTTTGTACCCTGTTGGTAAGCTAGGTTTTCGGGTTTTAGCATAGCACTCTAACAGTGATAACGCCTAGCGCAGAAATTGATTTTACTCACAAAACTTTGATTTCGCTCTACCCTCCTGCCATTACCAGCCGCTGTCATAAACCTTTAGCAAAACTGTCACTTGTGTTTCACGAACACTTTTTAACCTGATAGCGTTGATGAAAAGGAGCCGCGTGGGATGGGCCTGAAAAATATAACCAAATACGATACTGCAATCTTTCACTGGTTGTACGATCTGACCAAGCACCGCGACTGCCGGGCTATTGTCTGGTTGTCACGCACCGGTGATGGTTACCTGTATTTTGTTATCGGTCTGCTGCTGATGTGCTTCGAGCCAGAGCACGGTGAGATTTTTCTTTACACTGCGCTGATGGCGTATGGCCTCGAACTACCCATTTATGTGGTATTAAAAAAGGCCTTTAAACGTCCTCGTCCTTGCGACTTTCTGGCAAACCTGACCGCTCACGTGACGCCGTCTGATAAATTCAGCCTGCCTTCAGGTCACACCGCCGCGGCCTGGTTAATGGCCACGATCATCGCGTTCTACTACCCTCCTTTCGCACTGCTTGCCTACACCTGGGCGAGCCTGATTGGCTTGTCCCGCATATTGCTGGGCGTGCACTACCCTACAGATGTCATTGCTGGTGCCCTACTGGGCCTCACCATTGCCCAACTGAGTCTGACTATTCTGGTTTAACATGAAAATACTCTACGGCGTACAAGGTACCGGCAACGGTCACATTGCCCGTGCCCGCATTATGGCCGCGGCCATGGCTGAGCGTGATGACATTGACGTGGATTTTGTTTTTTCCGGTCGCGCGGCAGATGACTATTTCGATATGGAATGTTTTGGTGAGTACCGTACGTTCAGCGGCCTGACTTTTGCCACCCGCAAAGGGCAGGTTAGTCAGTGGGAAACACTGAAAAACGCCAAACCGCTGCAATTATACCGGGATATCCGGCAGCTTGATGTGAGCGGTTACGACCTGTTGCTGAACGACTTTGAACCTGTCACCGCCTGGGCCGCCCGGCGTCAGGGGTTAACTTCAATATCGGTGAGTCATCAGGCGGCTTTCAGTCACGATATTCCCCGCGCCAGTGAGCACTTTACTGATAAGCTTATCATGCGCAGTTTTGCCCCCACCGACATTCAGCTAGGCGTGCACTGGTTTCACTTTGAAAAACCCATACTACCGCCGTTTATTACGGATAAACCGGCGCCGCACCCGGCTAACAGCCACACCCTGGTATACCTGCCTTTTGAAGAACTCGACGATATTCAGTTGCTGCTGGAGCCGCTCACCGAACAGCACTTTGTGTGTTTTCACCCCAAGGTGAAACAGCAACACACGCAGGGGCATATTGAATGGCATCCGCCTTCCAAGCCGGGCTTTCGCCACGCCCTGCAACACTGCTCTGGCGTGATCAGCAACGGCGGCTTTGAACTGGCCAGTGAATCATTGCAACTGAAAAAGAAACTGCTGGTAAAACCGCTGAATGGCCAGTTTGAACAACTCTCCAACCTCAAAACTCTGATGTCACTGGGCCTTTGTCAGCCCCTTTACCAACTCGATACGGATACCGTGGAAGAGTGGTTGCTGGAGCCTGCAAGTGAGGGGTTACAGTTCCCCGACGATCCGACCCCAATGCTCGACTGGATTGTGGCCGGCGACTGGCACAATACCAAACCGCTGTGCGAAGCGCTGTGGAAACAGGTAAATTTTGGCCCAAAGACCCGTGAACGTTTGATGTCACTTGCATTTTAATCTCCCTCTGCGATGATATCGGCACTTTTTATTTGGGGAGTGAGTGCGTGGCAAAACGTGTTGCATTATTACTGGTGTTGTTACTGAGTATTTCGGCCTGTGGGTACCGCGGCGCCTTGTATTTACCTGAGCAACCACCGGCCAGTGATAGTGAACCTGCTGACGACTCGACTCCTGATGCATCCGGAGATTCTCGCTAGTGGACTACTTCAGTTACAAAAACCAATCGCTGCACGCTGAAGACATTGACGTAAAGGCGCTGGCCGCCCAGTACGGCACACCGTTATACGTGTATTCACGTGCCACCCTCGAGCGTCACTGGCACGCCTTTAACGATGCGCTGGGCGATCATCCCCACCTGATTTGCTACGCGGTAAAAGCCAACTCCAATATTGGTGTGCTGAGCGTACTGGCTAAACTGGGTTCTGGTTTCGATATCGTCTCAGGCGGCGAACTTGCCCGTGTTATTGAAGCTGGTGGCAACATGAGCAAGGTAGTGTTTTCTGGCGTGGGTAAAACCCCGGAAGAAATCGAATTTGCCCTGCAACAAGGTATTCACTGCTTTAACGTAGAATCGGAGCCGGAGCTTGAGCGTATCAATGCGGTAGCCGGTAAGCTTGGCAAAAAAGCGCCAATCTCGCTGCGCATTAATCCCGATGTAGATGCTAAAACTCACCCGTACATTTCTACCGGGTTAAAGGCCAATAAATTTGGCATTGCCCGTGAGCGTGCCGTAGAGGTTTACAGCCTGGCTGCCAGCCTGGAACACCTCGACGTGGTAGGTATGGACTGCCATATTGGTTCACAGCTAACCGAAACAGGCCCCTTTGTGGATGCACTGGATCGCTTACTGGAGCTGGTTGATGAACTGTCGGCCAAGGGTATTGAAATCAGCCACCTCGACGTTGGTGGTGGTCTGGGTGTTACTTATAAAGATGAAACACCGCCGCATCCTAAAGAGTACGCGAGAGCTATTGCGGCAAAAATGGCCGGTCGCGAGCACTTAACGCTGATCATGGAGCCAGGGCGAGCTATTGCCGCTAACGCCGGGATCATGCTCACCAAGGTAGAATTTGTCAAAGAAGGCGAGGAAAAGAGTTTCGCCATTGTGGATGCGGCCATGAATGACCTCATTCGCCCGTCGCTCTACTCGGCCTGGATGTCAATTATTCCGGTAGATGAAAACCCGGCCCATAAACCCCATGTGTATGATGTGGTTGGCCCGATTTGCGAAACCGGTGATTTTATTGGTAAAGACCGCGAACTGGCGATTGCCCCCGGCGACCTGCTGGCGGTCCGTAGCGCCGGAGCTTACGGGTTTGTAATGGCTTCTAACTACAATACGCGCTGCCGTCCGGCAGAGTTGCTGGTAGATAAAAGCGATGTTCATGTGGTCAGAGAAAGAGAAAATCTAAAAGATCTCTGGAAAGGTGAGCATAAAGTTACGTAAACTAGAGCTATTCTTATAAGTCCTGTTGCGCTAAAACCCGTTGTTGTTAGTTGGGTTATTGTGATGAACGCTCCATCACCTTTTCTGCCATAACAACACCGGGTACCTAAAAAAATAGTCTGCAACACTTAAATAAACAGGCCCAGGATGCTGGTGAACTTTTCTAAAATGCACGGTCTCGGCAATGACTTCATGGTTATTGATAATGTGACCCAAAATGTTTTTTTCTCGCCGGAAAAAATCCAGCAGCTTGCCGACCGCAATTTTGGTATTGGTTTCGATCAGCTCCTGATGGTTGAGCCGCCATACGATCCGGACCAGGATTTTCATTACCGTATTTTTAATGCCGACGGCTCAGAAGTGTCGCAGTGCGGTAATGGCGCGCGTTGCTTCGCGCGCTTTGTAAAGCTCAAAGGCTTAATCAACCGCAATAAGATTCTGGTGAGCACCAAAGCCGGCAAGATGATCCTGTACCTCGAAAAAGACGGTCAGGTAACGGTAAACATGGGGGTACCAAACTTTACCCCGGCAGAGATTCCGTTAAAGGCCAACAAAGAAGAAAAAACCTATATTATTCGTGCCGACGATAACACCCATTTTTGTGGTGCGGTCTCCATGGGTAATCCTCATTGCGTGCTGGAAGTTGACAACACCGAAAGCGCCGATGTGGAAACAATCGGTCCGCAACTTGAGCGCCACGAACGCTTCCCTGAAGGGGTTAACGTGGGCTTTATGCAGGTATTGTCGGCCGAACATATTCGCCTCAGAGTGTTTGAACGTGGTGCCGGAGAAACCCTGGCATGTGGCAGCGGTGCATGCGCAGCAGTTGCAATAGGACAAATACAAGGTAAATTAGGGAAAGACGTTCGGGTGGATTTACCTGGCGGACGCTTACGCATCCGCTGGCAAGGGCCAGGAAGCCCATTAAAAATGACCGGACCGGCTGAGCATGTATACGACGGAACAATAAATATATGAATGAACTATCAGGTCAGGCCAATACCACACTGCAGTTTGATACCGACTTTCCTGAGGTAGGTGAGTTGACTGCCGAACAAGTGAGTCAGTACCTGGTCGAGAACCCTGATTTTTTTATTCAGCATCCGAGTATTTTAGAAGCGCTGCAAATCCCCCATCTGCAGAAAGGCAGCGTGTCACTAGTAGAATTACAAAGTGAACAGCTGCGCAAAAAAGTGCGCCTGCTCAACTATAAACTCAGTCAGTTGATTAGCATCGCCAAGCAAAACGAAAAAATTTACCGCGCCTACGCCGATTTAAACCTGCGTCTGTTAACCTGCAAAGATGTGGGCGAAATACTACTTAAACTGCAGGAAACTCTGCAGGACGAACTGGGGCTGGCCAGTGTGGAGCTCAAGTTGTTTAAAGGCGCCAATGCGCTGCCGGAATTACAGCAACGACTGTTCATGGAAAAGCGCTTTAAGCAGGGCCCGTATTTCTTTGGCCGCCTCAGCCAGCACGAAAAACAGCTGATGTTTGGCAACGAAGTAGCTGAATCCGTCGCTTTGATCCTGCTCGGAGAAAACCGCAATTTAGGCGTGCTGGCTGTTGGCAGTCGCAGTGCCGACCATTTTACCCCCGATATGGACACCCTGCTGCTAAACCAGCTCCGCGAAGTCCTTAATGTAGTGCTGCCCGAGAAACTGCGTTACTGATGAGTGCATCGGCAGCCGACACTCCTGTATCGCTGGCGCCGGACTGCGAACACTGGCTGAACAAGTTTATTGATTACCTGCGTTACGAACGCGGCCTGTCTGATCACACCATTAAAAATTACGCCCGACAGCTTGAACAGATCGCGCTGAGTCTGGAGTTAGCGAGCTGGCAACAACTGGACCAGACAGCGGTAAAAAAAGCCGTTGCCATTGCCCGCAAACAAAACCTCGGCGCTCGCAGCACTGCGCTGCGCTTATCTGCACTGCGCACGTTTTGTAAATACCTGTTGCGTCATCAGGTTATCGACATCGACCCGGTAGAAGGCATTTCCGCCCCCAAAGCAGAGAAGCCCCTGCCCAAGCAAATGTCGGTGGACGATATGTCTGCATTGCTGAATGAGTCGGATGATGAAGAGATCGTTATCCGCGACCAGGCCATGTTTGAACTCATGTACGGATGTGGTTTACGCCTCAGCGAGCTTACTTCGCTGGAGCTTAAGCACATTACCAGCGACCGTCAGTTACGCGTAACAGGTAAAGGCAACAAGCAACGCCTGCTGCCCATTGGCCGTAAAGCCTGGAAGGCCCTGCAGCGCTGGCTTGCCATCCGCAGTCATTGGGGCGCGGGTCTGGATGACGCAGTGTTTATCAGCCGCCAGAAGCGACGGATATCCAATCGTCAGGTGGGTAACCGCCTTACAGAAATGGCGCGGCGGCAAACCCTTAATCAGCGCATAAACCCACACAAACTGCGCCACTCATTTGCTACCCATGTGTTGGAGTCGAGCAGTGACTTACGCGCAGTTCAGGAGTTATTAGGCCACGCTAATCTGTCGACCACTCAGGTGTACACTCATCTGGATTTTCAACATTTAGCCAAAGTGTATGATACAGCCCACCCTCGCGCCCGTAAGAAGAAAGATTAAACAGCCAGTCAGGAATTTTTGATGCAATGTTACCGCCCGGTTTCGCCGGTTAAAGCCATGACCTTTGATTTAGACGACACCCTGTACGATAACGAACCCATTATTGCAGGCGCTACCCAGGCCCTCAATGATCGGATTACCGAGCTTTACCCTGCAGCCGCCGCATTGCCTGCCGCACAATGGGCCGCTATTAAGCGCGACCTGATTAAAGGCAACCAGGGATTAGCTTCGGACATGGGCCGATTACGCTACGAAACCCTGTATCATGGACTGGCTGCAGAGAAGTTAGACGATAACCAGCGACACCATGCGGCACAATCCTTATTTGATTATTTTTATCATGCCCGCAGCGACTTTGCTGTAAGTGATGAAGTCAGACAGGTATTGGCCGCGCTGGCCGCCAAAGTCCCGTTAATCGCCATTACCAACGGCAATGTGGACACGGTACAAATAGGGATTGATGAATTTTTCACTGCCACCTATCACGCCAGTCTGAGCAGACCCAGCAAACCCCATCGCCATATGTTTGATGAAGCCGCACAAACCTTAGGCCTCGCTCCGCATGAGATACTTCACGTAGGCGACAACCTCGAAAAAGACGTGCTCGGCGCACACCGGGCCGGCTTACAAACCGCCTGGATTGCGGTAAACCGGCCCATGGACTTACGTCATGAAGACGTAAGTGTGCTGCCCAGTGTTCATCTGCACAGCCTGGCGGAATTACTATGGTTTGTTGCCTGACAACCTTTACAACACCTAATCAGTACTAACCGGAAAATACCATGCAAATCATTCAGCACAGCGAAGACCTGGCCACAGCCACCGGCACCATGCGCAACTATATTTATCGCCCGGCCAGTGAGCAACGCTATCCGGCCATCGTTTTTTACTCTGAAATATTTCAGCATACCGCGCCCATCGCTCGCTCTGCGGCGATAATGGCAAGCCACGGGTTTGTAGTTATTGTGCCGGAAGTGTTCCACGAGCTGAATCCCATTGGTACCGTACTTGGCTATGATGATGAGGGCAAAGACAAAGGCAATAACGACAAGTGGCAAAAGCCTTTAACCAATTACGACTCAGACCTCGACGCTATTATTGAGTACTGTAACGCTGCGCCCTACTGCACCGGCGCCGTTGGAGCCATGGGCGTTTGCCTTGGTGGCCACCTGGCGTACCGGGCAGCAATTAACCCGGCGGTGGCCAGCGCCTTTTGCCTGTATGCCACCGACATTCACAGCAACACCCTGCCAGCCAGCGAGGAAGACCAAAGTTTTAACCGCATGGCCGACATTCAGGGCGAAGTGTATTTTGTGTGGGGTAAACAAGACCCACATGTGCCGGCCGAAGGACGTTTGAAGATTTATCAGCAATGCGTAGCCAGCGGCCTCAATTACCAGTGGCAGGAAGTAAACGCGGTGCACGCCTTTATGCGCGATGAGGGCGAACGCTATGATGGCGCGCTGGCGTTACAGATGTATCAGCAAGCCGTGCAGTTTTTTCAGCGCACATTAAATATTTAGTCAATTCTCCAATCATAGCCGGTGCCTATCCTCGCACCGGTTTACTGAGTTCTAATGCTTCATCAGATCAAGTACTTTTTTTGTCTGGCTACACGAAAGATAAAGGGAATACAGCAGTAAAGCCAACGCAATCATAGCCTGCACAGACGTTGGCAGCGAGTTTAAAAGCGCTGTTCTGCGGCCACTGAGCTCTATACGATAATTGCTTACCCAGGCGCTATAAAACAGCTTAAACCCCCAGCCTGTTAACAGCGTAAATAACCAACACAGCAACGCAAAAATCAGCGCCACTTCGGTGTCACCACGGTACCGGCTCATAGAGTTCCCCCGGGCTTTTCTCCGTGGGTGAGCTTTTGAAATAACCAGCCAATCCCAACCAGACTTAAACCCAACCCGATAAACGAGACCGCGCGATAAAGCCCTTCAAGGTGAGCCATATCAACCAGAAATGCTTTGAGGATCACCAGAGCCAGCAGACCAAAGCCGATATTACGAAGTCGTAACAGCGCCTTATACTGGCTGAAAAATATCGTGGCAGTGGCCAATATCAACCAAACAACTGAATAGGTATATAACTCAGCTTGCTCGAGGCCGCCGTTTAACTTAAGTGCGCCCCCGTTATAGGCGCCGCGGATAAAGCCATTGATATAAAAGCAACTCAGTATTCCACTCAGTGCATAAAGAAAAGCTTGCGACCTGGCTGGCGTTAAACCCAACCGCGCAACTGTTAGCAGGATGACAGCCGGGACAGCCCACAATATCAATAACCAGTTAATCAGCAGTCCGCCACCCGTGTCGACGGTCTCAATAAACGGATTACTGAGCACGGAAATATCAAAATGAAGCAATAGGGCCCCCACAGCCAGTAACAAGCCAAACCCCTGATATAGTCGAGTAGCTTTAGGGGCTAACCTGGCTCGCCACCAGTAAACAGCCGAAAGAATAAGCCAGTTTAGAGCCAACAGGGCTGCTTCTCTGAAGCTCAGATCAGTAAAGTCAGGATAGCGCCCTACCAGCCAGAAAGTGGTTTCTGTGGTGACAAAGAGGGACAGCACGTGCAAAAAAGCCCCTTCAAGCCAGCGCTTAAACTCTTGTGACTCGTTGTAGGCGCGACTAAACCACAAAATACCCAGCACCAGCGGATAGATTACCAGCGTCCAGTGTACGCCTAATATTTGTTGTCCGGCATAAGCATCCAACCACGGTGCAACGGTGAGACGCGCTGCCACTACCATAAGAGCCGCCTTAAACAGCCAGTCTGGTAGTTGCACTCTAAGCTTCCAACTCAGATAGCTCATAACACCAATCTGAATTGCAATAGCCAGGGTAAGGGTAGCGGCATCAAGCAACATGGTCATGCACAGGGTAATAGATGTATTAGCCAGGATACTTAGGGTTACCTGCACTAAAGTGTTGGTCACACGGCTGGCGATAGCAGAACTACCTATAGCAATCACGGCCAGTTGAATCGCCCAAACCGGATAAAGAAACTCACTGGCCTCCGCGGCTGCCAATGCGTAACTCAATGCAAACATACTCATTGGGCCGAGTACCAACAGTAATAAGTACGCCGGTCGTTGCCAAATCCGGTACATCAGGCCACTGTATGCCAGCGTTGCCCAGGCTGCCAGCTGGGCAAATAAATAATTATCCCGAAACGGGAACAGGTTATCTGAGTAATCCTGGGGCCCCGGCATTCGGGTAAACACAAATAACAAAAAACCAAGTCCCAGGAAGACCCAGCTATCCAGCACGCTATATCGGGCCGGAATTAACCAGAACAGTGCACTTAGCACCATTGCGCTGATAACCAGATGAAGTGGTTCGCCCGGTTCTGCGAGAAACCCGGCCAGTGCCAACACTGGCAGCAAAACACCCAAGTGTTCTTTGCGAGGCATCAGCAACGTTCTGACTGGCAGGCTTTCGGTCATGGTAGCCCGTAAACTCCACCCCATAAGGTCGGATAAAACGAACAAATAAACACTGACCAGAGTAAACAATAACAACGCATAGAAGTGACTTTGGCCGGCCATTAAAACGGCCATTACCAACCAGCCAAAATTGGCGAGAAAACTCAACCACCATAAACGCGTTTGGCGAACGCTTTGCGAAATCCAGATGGCTGAAACCGAAACGAAAGCTGTATAAAGTAGTAATGCTGCCACATTCCCAGAGCCAGTATTCACCAATGCTGGCACTGCATAAGCGCCTGTCACGCCTATCCATGCCAACAACGGGCCAAACCTTAATGCCAACGTCGCTGAAACAAGGGATACAACGGCCAACAAGCCAAAGGCCAGTTGTGCATGAATAAAATCGTAGTAGTCGTAAGCCACCAGCACCATCGCAAAGCAGGTAATAACGCCACCACTGGCAAGCGCCGCACAAACATAAGGAGAGTGGATATGAAAACGTTCCCGGCGACGGAAGAGGTAGTCTGCCCCCACCACCAAACTCAAGCCAAACACTGTGCCCAGGATCACTCTGAGCTCTGGTGATAACAGCCCGGCTTCGATGGAATAGCGAGCCAGAAATATGCCCCCCATTGCCAGTACCAGGCCGCCAAGCCACAGCAAGCCATTGCCTCTGATAAACTGGTCAAAGTTAAATGAACTGCCCTGTTTGGTAGCAGATGGCGCTTTTGTTTTTTCGGACGCGCTTTTGGAATCGACTACTGATAGTGGTTTCGCTGGGTTCGAAGAAGCCTTTGCAGGGCTTGAAACAGCTTCGGGAAGGCTGTCTTTATGACCGGCTTTTATTTCTGAGGGGTCAGTAGACTCCGAAGCAGGCCGGTGACTGGATATTAAACTGTTTAGACGGCCAATCTGGCGCGCCTGTAAGTTGATGTGCTCTTGCAGGACTTTAATCTCTCGCCTGAGATCGTTAATGGTAGACCGGTTACTAAAAGAGAGTATCGCGCCGGTAATTAGAAACAATCCAATGAACACCACCAGTATCAACCAGTCCATGTTAGCTCCCTTTCGTCATTCGTTATTGTTTAGGGTTATCCTTATATTGGCTAAACATGCTTGAATTGATGGAGTGAGTCAAACCGAAATCACTGATGTCAAAAACTGACATAAGGTTAATCAGACCTGCACTAAAAGGTCATATCTAAAATGCCAACCTGTTAAAGGGCTCCCGGATAACGCCATGCGTTTCCGGGACTGCCAAAAAGCATAGGCTTTTTGCAGGCCTCCGGGATTTTAAAACGCCAGGGCGTTTTAAAACATTGCGTTAGCGAGGGATTTTTGTACGCCCTGGGCGGTCTCAGATTTCAGTTCAAACTCAAGCGGTGTGGATTGCCCTGACACAAAGATTTTAAGTTCTGCATCGAGGTCGAAATGACCAGCAGTTTCTACCTTAAACTGGGTGATCGCTTTATAGGGAATAGAGTGATAATCCACTTTGCGGCCGGTCATGCCCTGCTTGTCGATAAACATAAATCGGTTACTGGTAAAGACTATTAAATCCCTCACCAGTTTGTAAGCACTTACAACCCTTTCACTGTCGCCCAATATTGGTGCCAGCTCTTCCTGAACCTCAGCTACATCTACTTCACTGGCATTGCCCATAAGTGCGTCGAGTAAGCCCATATATCCTCCGATAATGTTTAATTACAAGCTAAACTATCGCTAACTTGATGTCAGAATACAAGTTTTACAAAGTCTCTCAGCCGGCAAACTTGTAACAGGGTATAAATCGTTTGCTGTACGCAAACCACACCGCCTAAGTCGTGAACACGCCCCTCGCTTTGCGTCTGTTGTTATACATCGCCTCAAATCAGCGGTTTAATCTGTGATTCATCCCAAATACAGGCAGGCTGGACTATCCATTTGACATTACAGTTACCTCCCGGATAGGTTAAGCTACTATAGCCTCACAGGCTTCCTTGCAGACTGAAGCCGTTAAGCATTTAGGCTAATATAATAAACGCGAGCGACTGCTATACAGCCGCCGGTAACAGCGCAGGATGCGTTGATAAAAAGGAAACGATTTTGACAGATACTAACAATACGGTGACCTTCGACGATATCCACCAGGCCTCTCTGCGCCTGATTGGCAAAGTCACTCGCACACCGTTGCTGGAGTCTACTCGCCTGAATCAATGGCTGGGACAGCGCATTTTATTTAAAACCGAATGCCTGCAAACTACCGGGGCATTCAAGCTGCGCGGTGCCACTAACTTTATCGCCAGTTTGCAGGAGCAGGGCAATATTCCCCGCCATATCGTAGCAAATAGCTCGGGCAACCATGCACAGGCTGTAGCCTATGCCGCCTCGCAAGCGGGTATACCAGTAACAATTTTCTCTACGGAAAACATCTCCGAGGTAAAAGCGGCGGCGACCGAGGATTATGGCGCAGAGCTGCGCCTGTACGCCACTCGCCCGGAAGCCGATGAAGCGGTAAAACAGGCGGCCAAACAAGAAGGTGTAGTGTGGATCCCGCCATTTAATCACCCGTTAATTGTGGCCGGTCAGGGCACCGCTACTCTGGAAGCTATCCAGGATGCCGATCACGTAGACGCCGTATTCGCCCCCTGTGGTGGTGGCGGCCTGCTAAGCGGCAGTTTGCTCGCTACCCGCCATCTGGCTCCCCATGCCAAAGTGATTGGTGCCGAGCCGCTATTAGCTAACGATGCAGCACGCTCTTTACAGTCTGGCGTAATTGAATCCCTAAGCGGGCCGGTTTCAACCTTAGCTGATGGCGCTGCAACGCCCTCGGTAGGTGATGTGACCTTCCCGATATTGCAACAACTCGACGACTTTTACGAAGTCAACGAGCAGCAAATAGCCTATTGGACTCAGTGGTTACAGCATCTGCTAAAATTACACGTAGAGCCCACCAGCGCCATGAGTATGGCAGCCGTTGCCGCGTGGGCAGTGAATTCGCCCAAAGGGCAAACCGCTGTGGTTATCCTCTCTGGTGGCAATATCAGTAAAGCCACCATGACGAAGGTCTGGGATACCGACTATTTATTACAGCCCCCTATTATTGAATAACAGCAAACTGAATAACACTATGTATAAAAAATCATTGCTCTCCCTCTCTGCTACCTTGCTCCTTTCTGTCGGCTTCAGCCTGTCGCTTAGCGCCGCTACCCTGGTCACTAATGTGAAAGGCTACACCCTTAACGAGCAAGGCAAACTTATCCAGTTTAAGCGTATGCTGGTTGATGAGAACGGTAAGGTAGTCAGCCTGGATCCCAACAAAGTACCGGCAGGCACAACGAAGCTGGACGGCCACGACAAAGTATTGCTGCCGGGCCTGATTGATGCTCACGGCCATTTACTGGGTCTGGGCGGTAACCTGCTGGAAGTCGACCTGCGTGAAAGTGGCACGATGCAGGAAGCGGCGCAGTGGGTAGCGCAATATGCAATGGGCCATGCAGACCAGGAATGGATTATGGGGCGCGGCTGGAATCAGGAACTCTGGAGCGACCGCTCTTTTCCCAATGCAGAAGTACTCGATGACGTTATTAGCAATAAGCCGGTCTGGTTAACCCGGGTCGACGGCCATGCCGCCTGGGTAAACACCAAAGCGCTGGAACTGGCAGGCATCACCAACGATACACCTGATCCCGCCGGCGGCCAGATTATTCGTGACGAAAACGGCCAGGCCACCGGTGTACTGATTGATAACGCCATGGACCTGGTTGCTGAGGTTATGCCCAAGCAAAGCAGCAAGCTATACCAGGCGCAGTTAAATGCAGCAGGTGAGCACTTATTATCTGTAGGCATTACCGCCATGCATGATGCCGGCATTGGCCACCACGTCTACGATTTTTACCTGGCACGGGCAGCCGAGCAAAACCTGCCGGTGCGCATTTACGCCATGTTAAGCGCTACCGATCCTACCCTGCCTGATATGCTGGACACCGGCATTATTCGCAGTAGCGACGACTTCCTGTTTATCCGCAGTGTAAAAGCCTATGGTGACGGTGCTTTAGGTAGCCGTGGCGCGGCTTTAATCAAACCGTACAGCGATGCGCCCCACCAGCACGGCTTACTGCTCACACAACCGGAAGACTTTCCGAAGATCTTCCAGCAAGTGTTGAGCGCAGGCTTTCAGCTCAACTTTCACGCCATTGGCGACCGCGCCAATCAGATGGTACTGGATGAATTTGAACGTACCTTCAGCTCCACAGGAGGCCAGGAACTGCGCAACCGCGTAGAGCACGCACAGGTCATTGCGGTAGAAGATTTATCGCGTTTTGCCGAGTTAAAGGTATTACCTTCCATGCAACCTACCCACGCCACCAGTGATAAAAACATGGCCGAAGACCGCTTAGGCAAAGATCGAATGGAAGGCGCTTACGCCTGGAAAACGCTAATTGACAGCGGCATTCCGTTACCTCTGGGCTCAGACTTTCCGGTAGAACTGGCCAATCCGTTTTATGGTCTGCACGCAGCGGTTACCCGTCAGGACAGAAACAACCAACCTGTGGCAGGCTGGTACCCGGAACAGGCGTTAACCATAGAACAAGCATTTAAAGGCTTCACGCTGGACGCCGCCTACGCGGCCCACATGGAAGACGTCCTGGGTACATTAACACCAGGCAAATGGGCCGATTTTATTCTGGTCGATCAGGATATTTTTGAAGTGCCGGCCCAGGACATCTGGAAAACCAAGGTTATTCAAACCTGGGTGGCCGGTGAGAAAGTGTTCGACGCGAATACCTCTGGCGAATAATCTCTAAATACCTGCGGCCTCAGGCCGCAGGGTCTCTTCGAAGCTCCATGCTTCATGCAATTTTTAAATTATCCTTATTACATTGTCCTTTGTTGGTCAGGTTCGGTTATTAACTAAGTTGCTCGATAGCGCAGCAACAGCCCTAAAGAGAACATTGCATACCTTGCGGTATGTTCTATCTGATTACTAACTTCTAAATAGCCGCTAAACGATCTTTTTGTATCTATATTTGTACATTTTAATATTAAGCCTATAATTGTATTCATATGAGTACATTTTGAGCGTCCCATGAGTAGGAAAGAAATTGGCCAGCAATTACAGGCCGAGCGTAAACGACAGAAACTCAGTCAGTCAGAGATTGCACATAAATTGCGATGCAGTCGACCCAGTATCTCCAATATAGAGAATGGCCGGTACCAGGGTTCACTACAATTGCTAGAGCGATACTTAAACCTTTTGGGGTTCGAACTTATAGCCGCACCTAAACAGGCTAGGCGTCCAACCTTAGACGCACTGGATTCTATCTACGATGACGACTGATAAGCTTACTGGTTTGCCAGAACAAATAAAGCGGATCACTGTTAACGTGGCAGGGCAACAAGCAGGCTTGCTCACCCACTCTTCTTATTTCAGTTTTTTGTACTACTCCCAGGATGCCATGGCAGTTTCGCTCACCATGCCGAATAACCCGGCTCCATACAACCGCGGAGCGCTGCATCCCGTATTCACCCAGAATTTGCCTGAGGGCTACTTACGCCGTTATATCTCAGAGAAGCTTCGCCGCTATGCGGAAGTGGATGATATGTACCTGTTGGCACTGATGGGGTCCAAAGGGATAGGCCACCTGTCTTACGATGCAGGCATACAGTTACCATCAGCGGAACCGGTGGCAATAGAAGATATTCTGCATTGGTCCGGTAAAGAAAAGCTTTTCCCGCAACTGCTGGAGCGATATTACCTCAATGGCATGGCATCCGGAGTGCAACCCAAGGTTGTGGTATCCCGTTCTGCGATTTTGCAGAGGGATGTGATTGTCAAAACATTTGATGAGGAATTCCCACTGCTCACAGTAAACGAATTCGTCTGCATGAAATGTGCTGAGCATTGTGGACTCAATACTCCAAAGGTGTGGTTGTCCGATAATTTGCAGCATTATGTGGTGGAGCGCTTCGATACTGATGATTCCGGATACAAAATTGGCATAGAGGACTTCGCAACTTTGATGGGCCGCACCGGCGATCAGAAATACCTGGGTTCCTATGAAAATGTGTTAAAGGTGGTCAACCTGAATACCGGTTCTTTGGAGCAGGTTGAAGAAGCATTTAAGTTGGTGGCCTTTAATTGCCTGATTGGGAATGGTGACGCGCACTTAAAAAACTTCTCTTTGCAGTACCAGCCAGACAACACCGAAATTGGGCTCAGTCCAGTATACGATATCACCCATACTCTGATTTACCCCACCATCGACAATGAGATGGCGTTAAAAATGCGTAAGAGCAAAGCCTTCCCTTCTCGACGTGAATTGGTGGAATTTGCCTATACAGCTGGTATCAGCCGTTCGTTGGCCGGCAAGATAGTCGATAACCTGGCAGAAGGTATCCTGGTGTCGCTATCTAACATGGAAGAAGTGAATGCTATGGATGGGTTGAGGAACTCCATTGAAGCTCACGTGAATACTGTGATGGAAAGGTCAGGAATACAACCCGTATTCCGGCACGACAAAAAGAAGAAGTACAAATAGAAGCACAAATATAGAACTCTACTTATTCTCACATTTCTGGTATTGTTTAGATTATCAGTTATCTGCCCTCCATTCAGATCCACCTTGATGTCCTACT
>JAAFAI010000043.1 GCA_018222405.1 Gammaproteobacteria bacterium
GGATGACAGAAATATTTTGGCCGGGATTACAGGAATTGTTTGGCCGGGATGACAGGAGTATTTTGGCCGGGACGGCGGTAATAAAAATAGTCATCCTGAAAGTTTCCCCTCCCACTCGTCATCGGAAGTTTTACCCTCTCAGTCATCCCGGAAGTTTCACAGAAACTATCCGGGATCTCCCTGGACTTCCTCTGGCGCTAAAAGGCCGTTTTACCTGAGTCAGACTGCTTAGGAGATCCCGGCTCGGGGGCCGGGATGACAGAAATATTTTGGCCGGGATGACTGTAATTTTGTTGACAGGGATGACCGTATTTTATTGGCCTGGATGGCAGATTTAATAATAGTCATCCCCGCATGTACCTCCTCCGTCATCCCTGTATCAGCGGGTATAAATCATTCCACTGGGGGTTTTGCTTTTCGATTAATTTGATTTTCCAGTCGCGGCGCCAGCGTTTGAGGCGTTTTTCGCGTGCTATAGCGGCTTCGATGTCTTCGTGCATTTCAAAATACACCAGGAGCTTTAAGCCGTATTTCTTGCTGAAGCCGTCGGCCAGGTGCATTTTGTGTTGGTATATCCGTTGTAACAGGTTCGTTGTTACCCCGGTATAGAACACGCTTTTATAGGAATTGGTGAGTATATAAACTGCCGGGTATTTTTCTATCATGATTAGCCTCCTTAGAGGCTATTTCACGCGAAATACCGGCAGGGGGACAACTGCACTGTGGTTTAGTTGTTCTCCTTCGGCACAATTGATTCGAACCCTTCTGGCTTAAGGGCCAGCACTGCGCAGTCAAGATTACTCAGCACGTCTTCGGCAGTATTACCCATAAGCAAACCTGGTACACCTACCCGGGCAACTGTTCCCATTACCACCACATCGGCCTGTAGCGACTCAGCCATGCGGCATAATCCCTCTGCCGGGTGGCCATCGGCCAGGTGCACTTCTGGCTGCAAATACCCGAGGCTTTTTTCGTCGAACTTCTGCTGCAGGCTGGCAACCAATGCGGCCAGTTCTTCACCACGCTCTTTTTTAAGCTCAGCAAGGGCGTTGTCCATTTGTTGCTGATGGCTGCGCATTAACCCGTCACGCATCATATGCCGGGGCGCAGCATCGTAAACGTGCACAATGTGTAAGCGGGCATTTTCCAGCAGGGCCACCTCTGCGGCGCTGGCGATCACTGCTTCGTTTAACTGCCTGCGAGTGTGGTTTTCTTCGCGGGTAAAATGGTAATTAACATCCACTGCCGCCATAACCGATTTGTAGTTGCGCGCGGTTTCTTCGTGGATCAGCCATACCGGGCATGGGCACTTGCGAAGCAGATGCATGGCGTCGGCACCAAATAGGAAACCCGACATGCCGCTTCTGGCCTGACTGATCACCAAATCGTGTTTAGCATGCATTACCTGCTGGATCACATCGTAATAAGGTTTACCTACCGTTACCAAAGTGTCTGGCCGCGCCGCAACAATTAACTTATCGACCATGGATTCCAGTCTTTGAAGGGCTTCTTCTTTGAGGGACTGCTGTGAATCAATGTAAGCAAAGGAAGCCATGACCAGGCTGGCGTTAGGCGGCAGGCTTTCCAAAGCAAGATGCAGGGTAAGCGAGGCCTGGTGGCTTTCTGCCACATGCAAAGCCTGTTCTACCAGAGCCTGTTGTTCGCTAATACTGGTAATAACACAAAGAATGTTACAAAAGTGACCTTGCATTTCACACGCTCCTGCCAGTTATACACCTTTCTAAAGTAATTATGATCGCTGGATCGCCTAGGATCCAGCAATTAAAAAAATAATAATGACTATATTTGATATTTATTTAAATATGTATATTAAATTAAATCAATATCTTACATAAATAACCGTAATAACCGCTATGATCTTTCAATAAAACACGCCACAAAAAGCGCTTGATCACATAACTGTAATAATATAAATTTAAAGAGTGAAAAAATATCAAGGGGGGCTTAAAATGCTTAAAACATTCACAAAATTCTTTAAACGCAAGCACCCGTACGCAGTAGCAGCTTACGTTGGTCGTAAAAATGCGCAACGTATTCTGGACTGCAAAATCGAGAAGAAGTCTAAACTTCTGGCACACGATTAAGCTTTAGCGGTACCTATTAAGGGAGCCAGCTCAGGTGGTACATGCCACGCGTAACCAAATAAAAAATCCGGTGACAACATCACCGGATTTTTTTATGTCGTAAGTATTCCTGATAATCTGAACAACTAACAATCTGCTTTATGGAATGTGCCTGCAGGCATAGATCAAAAGGATAGATCCCATTGCAAGCGGAAGCGGGTCTCGTTTAGAGAGCCAACATCAGTCTGATCCATACTGAAGCGAGTTACATCGGCGGTTAATTTATTACGATGACCGTCGAAAAACCAGTTGGCCGCAATCGCATTTTCAAAATGTTCTTCATCGAGCGCATTATCGACTTCCTCATAGGTCGCATAACGTATAGCAACTTCCAACGGCTTCGGCCACCAGCTAAACACCTTGTATCCGAAGTAACCAGCCTGAATATAGTAACCACGATAATCGATATCCGGATCGCCCGATGCATTAATGGTAATAGTTTTTTCATGGTATTCACCCTGCGCACTTAACCCACGGTACATAAGCGCAAAGTCTACATTATACTGGCTGATTTTATAGCGGTTGTTGGTACCACGAGCAAACCCTTCCAGTTGGCCACCACCAGAAGAAGAGAAACGCGTAAATGCGCTTTCGTTAGTTGAATATGACACGGCCATTGCCGCTTTGGGCGAGTCGCTGTACTTTAAATCGCTGGCTTTAAAACCAAACTCCGAGCCGGTGATATTCCATTGAAGACGCCCATAATACAAGGGATCACCACCGTCGTCTGAATTAGCACTCCTGCCATTTCCAGTCCCAATACCTAACCAGTAGCTAAAATTTGCGGCGCTCTCACCACCCACATTACCGTAAATAGCAGCCCCTTGTTGACGGTCGATGGTGAAGATTCGGTTAATAATTGATCGGTCAAGCATTTGTTGCCCACCACTACTAATGCTGCGTTCGCGGGAGTACTCAAATTTCCACTGACCGGTTTTGAATTTCAGCCAGTCGTATTTTTCAAGTTTTATTGCGTAAGTCAGCAGCGTGCTGTTCACAAAGTCGTGCTCAATCTGAAACTTCAGCCAGGGCTGATAAGCGTGGCCGTTTATCTTTAACCGTGCACGGTTAATACCCATCTCATTGCCGTTTTCGGTGTAGGTATAATAATCATCAGGTGCAGTTGGCTGGCTGTCAGCCGGCGAAGCAAACCGTGGTTGAATACGCCCCTGAATTTGCATCTTAAAACGGTTGTCGGAGGTTTCGAAAGTAAACCCTTTATCCTGATAAGAAATGTCTGCATCCAATTCCACTGCATTTACACTGGCGCAGCCCATTGCACCAATAAAAATAATTTTGCACACGGTGTGCAGAATCTTCTCAAACATTACGAATTTAAACCCAGTAACTTAGTCATCATTTGGGTCGGCAAGTGTACGCTCCAACAAATGAGTGTCAAATAAAATTCATAAAAAGTTCACTAAAGTTTAATAATTGATAGTAAATTTATCGACATTTGGCCGCAGAATATCGTTAAAAATGCGACGTCCACGATTACAAACGGTCAATAACCGGCCGCTAAAGCCAAAATGAAAAAAAATTGAAGGGGTAAGTATCAGGAGTAAAGCGATGAAACGACAGAGAGAAAAGCAGTGCAACTTACCGGCAATAATACGTTGGCTATTATTGCCGGTTAGCGATTGTGTTGTGGAACTAAACGCCGAATACAGCTTTAAGAGCGAAGAAGCAAAGCACCGACAGCGCGGCACCAGCTGGCAGTGTGACTATCCATGAAATGATGATGTTACGCACGATACTCAGGTTCAGCGCCGACACACCGCGTGCCAGACCAACCCCCAGAACAGCGCCAACCAGCGTTTGCGTAGTTGAGATAGGTAATCCCGTACCAGACGCAATTACCACGGTACACGCCGCAGCCATTTCAGCGGCAAAGCCACGGCTTGGCGTTAAGTGGGTAATCCCTTCACCTATGGTTGCAATCACCCGATGACCAAACAGGGCTAAACCAGCAACTATACCGAATCCGCCTAACGGCAGTACCCACCACGCCAGTTCAGCTTTTGAGGCAATTTCGCCACTTGATGAAACTACGCTCACAACCGCGGCCAGCGGCCCAATGGCATTCGCTACATCGTTGGAACCGTGTGCAAAGGCCATACAACAGGCAGTTACAATCATTAGCAGCGCAAACACTTTTTCTACGTTTGCTTTTTGAAGCTCAGCGTCGTCAGAGTGGCTGTACTTTTGACGACCAATCAACCATTTACCAATAAAGGCAATAACCACTGCAACAGCAATAGCCACGAGATAACCATTAGTTGAGCTCATTTCCAGGCCAACATGCTTCAGGCCTTTTTTAATGGTAACAAGCGCCATCACAAAACCCGCAAATGCCATGTAAAACGGCACGTATTTCTGCGCGTTCTGGAATGGTTTATCGGTTTGGAAAATGAGCTTATGTGCGCTTTGATATATCAGGTAAGCAATGATGCCAGAGATAGCAGGCGTAATAATCCAGCTACCGACAATACCGCCCACTTTGCTCCAGGCTACCGCATCTACGCTTACGCCAACCGCGGTAAAACCAACAATTGCCCCAATAATCGAGTGAGTAGTAGAAACAGGCCAGCCTAAATAGGAGGCAACAGCCAGCCACAATCCAGCAGCAAACAAGGACGAGATCATACCGAGTACAAGGTATTCAGGGATATCCACAAAATAGCCCGAATCGATAATACCTTTGCGAATGGTAGAGGTTACTTCACCACCTGCCAGATAAGCGCCGGCAAATTCAAAGATCATAGCGATAAAGATTGCTTGTTTTATGGTTAGCGCTTTAGAGCCAACCGATGTCCCCATCGCATTAGCTACATCATTCGCACCGATTCCCCATGCCATCACAAAGCCTACAACGGCCGCCATGATTATCAGAATCATGCCATAACTTTGAAGAAATTCCACAGTCAAATGCTCCTGGTTCTACTTATCAGCGTGCTCTACATTAGTGCATTGTGCCGCTGGTATTATAGCGCCTGCCAGTTATGGGATTTCCAGCAGGCCATGTGTATTTAGCACCCAAATTAGAACAATTTTCGTACTAACTTTCGTCGTTGCGGCGCATGATAGCGTAATACGCCGCGATGCAATAGCGCATTTTCAATGTTTGCCTTATTTTGCGCCTTTAAATGTGCTGTTCGCTGATAATTTCGTCATATATTTCACTTTTATGACAGTTTAGTCTTTTTTTGCACTAGTGGCGTCTCAAATCAGCCACACCACCCTGCAAGCCCCGTTTGCACAGGCTTTAAGACAAGTCATCAAGTTTTTGCTGCATATTTTCCAGTGGCATGTGTCTCACATCCTTACCACGGGTGAGACTCACCACGTACTCGCATATATTCTTACAACGATCACCGATTCTTTCTAATGAACGTAGTGCCCACAATATTTCGAGCCAGTCTTCCATGGAATCCTCAGAACGTGACATTTCACCTGCTGTGTAACTGAGCAATTTTTTGTATTCGCTATCGATACTGTTGTCCTGATCATACACATCAAGTGCTGCCTCTTCATCGAGTCGGGCAAACGCATCGAAGGTCCCTCTCATCATCGCGAGCGCCTGCTGACCAATCGACAGCATGCTGCTCTTAATCGATACATCCGCGGGGAGTTTATTTTTTGTTACCAATCGGGCAATGCGCTCTATCTCATCCCCCATACGTTCAATATCGGTGATGGCTTTGGAGATAATCATAATCAGGCGCAAATCGCTGGCCGTAGGATGACGCTTGGCGATTATTCGCACGCACTCTTCATCGATCTGAATTTCCATGGAATTAATTTTCAGATCGTTGAGGATCACAGTTTCCGCTAAACCGGGGTTATTGGTGGCAATGGCTTTTAAGGTATCCGCCATCTGTTGTTCGACTTCACCGCCCATGGCCATTACCGAATTCCTCAGGTTTTCCAGTTCTATATTGAACCGACCCGAGATATGTGTATTCAGTGCAAATTGTCGCATTGATATCCCCGCTCGAATCTATTAGCCGTACCGGCCGGTAATGTAATCTTCGGTTTGTTTTTTCACTGGCATAGTAAACAGGGTATCACTGTCACTGTATTCCACCAGCTCGCCCTGATGTAAAAAAGCGGTGTAATCAGACACCCGCGAGGCCTGCTGCATGTTGTGGGTTACAATAACTATTGTGCAACGTTTCTTAAGCTCAGCCATTAACTCTTCAATTGTTAGCGTAGTTAACGGGTCAAGTGCCGACGTCGGCTCATCTAACAGCAGTATAGAAGGTTTAAGAGCCAGCGCCCTGGCAATGACTAAGCGCTGCTGCTGGCCTCCGGAAAGCGTGGTTGCCGACTCGAACAAGCGATCTTTCACTTCATCCCACAGCACCGCCTCCATTAGCGCCTGTTCTACCGCGTCATCGAGCTGACGACGTTGCTTAATGCCTTGCAAGCGTAATCCGTAGCACACGTTATCATAAATGCTCATGGGGAAAGGGTTAGGCCGTTGAAACACCATGCCCACCTGGGAACGCAGTATCGACAGATTTTCTTTCTTACGGTTAATGTTGCGCCCTTCGATGATGATTTCACCTTCCGTTACGCTGTTATCGATCAGATCGTTCATGCGGTTAAAACAGCTGATCAAAGTAGACTTACCGCATCCCGACTGACCAATCAGCGCTGTAATGCGGTTTTTAGGAATGCGCATGGTGATGTTATGGAGCACATGCTTATCGCCAAACCGCAAACACAAATCCCGCACCTCGATAGCCGTTTGTGCTGTGGGCAACTCCGCCAGATTAAGTTGTTCTCGCTCGAACAATTTCAGCATTGGTAAAAAACCTCTAATAACCTTTCAGATAACGCTTTCTTAAGCGACGACGTAAAATCACAGCAAGAATATTCAGCACAAAAACCACCACCAATAACAACAGACAACTGGCAAACATTAATGAAGCGCTGCGCACATCGGTCTGGCTGTGAAAGGCACCATCGTAAATGAGTACACCAAGGTGCATAAACTGGCGATCCAAATGAAGATACGGAAACTCACCGTCAAAAGGAAGGTTGGGCGCAAACTTCACCGCCCCCACCAGCATTAACGGCGCCACTTCACCTGCTGCGCGAGCAATGGCCAGTATCAGCCCAGTCATGATGCCAGGGCTGGCCATAGGCAGTACCGTGTGCCAGACAGTCTCGAGTTTAGTGGCCCCTAAGGCATAGCTCCCCGCACGCAACCCTTCAGGCACCTGCCGTAATCCTTCTTCTGTTGCAACGATAACAACAGGTAGGGTTAGTATAGCCATAGTTAATGATGCCCAGAATATACCTGGCGTGCCGAGTGTCGGGGCCGGCAAGCTCTCAGCAAAAAACAACTCATCAATGTGGCCCCCCACAAAATAAACAAAAAAACCCAGGCCAAAAACGCCATATACAATGGACGGCACCCCAGCCATATTGCTCACACAAATTCGAATCGCTGATGTCCATGACGTATTCGGGGCGTACTCATTGAGGTAAACCGCAGCCAGTACCCCAAACGGCGTAACCAGAATGGTCATCACAAATATCATCAGCACGGTGCCAAACAAGGCCGGAAACACCCCGCCGGCAGTGTTGGCCTGTTTGGGCGCGTCGGTAAGAAAAGCCACCACACCAGCGCCCACAATGCCCAGCTTACCAAACCAGTCGAGCTGGCCCGGATAGCTGAGGCGATCGATGTCATCGAGGGGAATTAAAAACTCACTGCCATTATTAAACCGGGTGACCAGCTGATAATCGGCCAGTTGCGCTTCCAGGCGTAACACCTCCTGCTGCCAGCGCTCAAAATCGGCATACAGGCGTAATCGGGCCGGGGCGTCTTCTTCTACCTGGCGCAAATCTAAACTGGCCAGCTCCCGGTGAACACTGGCTAAACGCTCTTTACGCACCGTTTCGATTTGTTCTCGGATAGCGGTTACCGTGTCGCGAACCTCATCGTACTGTGACAACTCGCCTGATTGCCCTTCCGGCAGGCGAATACTTAACGGTTCGCTAAATACCCGGGTGCCGTTGATTAACAGGATATCAGCCGCTTGCGTTGCCTCGCTGATAGCCTCTACGGCATTGGCTTCTACCAGCAGTGAACGACCATAAGGGTGCTGGCTGTCGGAATAGCGAAATACGAAGGCCGGCTCGCCGCCACTTTCAACCGACGAGTTAATATGACGCTCGTTGATTTGCGCATAAACCTGCTTAGCGGTGCCATCCGGTAACTCAAACTGAATGCTTTGTACCGGACGCGGCCAGAAATAGTCGAGGCCGCGAATGGTAATCAGCATTAGCACGCACGCCAGAGCAACCACCAGCAATCCGGCACAAAACGCCCCCAGACTAATCACATAGGACTGCTGCTGACGGTTGGTTAAAAGCTGCCTTAGCGACCACTTACCCATAACTTTTCACCCGGCGGGAACGCTGGCGCAACAGTTCAGCCAGCGTGTTCACCACAAAGGTAAAGCTAAACAGCACGCAGGCCGTTAAAAACAGCACCTGATAATGAATACTGTGCACTTCGGCCTCGGGCAGCTCAATAGCCAGATTGGCGGTGAGCGCCCGTAACCCGGCAAACAAATCCCAGTCGGCGATGGGCGTATTACCAGTTACCATTAATACAATCATGGTTTCACCAAAGGCCCGGCCAAAGCCCAGCATCATGGCCGCCACAATGCCCGGAAAAGCCACCTTTAAGACTACCCGGCGCAGGGTTTGTAAGCGGGTGGCGCCCAGCGCATAAGAGGCCTGGCGTAAGCTGTGAGGGACCCCGCTGATGGCATCTTCGGCCAGCGAGTAAATACTCGGTGAAATAGCCAGGCCCAATGCAATAGCTACCAGAATGGTGGTTTTACCTACCGGCACTTCGGTGGTATGGGCAAAAAAGGTAAAGTCGTCGGCATCCAGTGCAGCCAGCAGCCAGTCTGGCGCCCAGGCTACACAAATGTAGCCATACACTACAATTCCCAGCACCGGTAACACGGCTTCGGCGAAATTTTGTAACTCACTGCTCACGCTTTGCGCCACGCGATGCTGCACCAGCGCAATAAACAATAAAATCACCGGCAGAGTTACCATGAATACAGCAATGGAAAATAAAAATCGCTCAGCCAGCGGTGCCAGCCAGATAGCGGCAATAAAGCCAATCAGTACCGATGGCACGGCCTCGAGCATTTCGATGGTAGGTTTAATGCTGTCGCGCACCCGCGGACGGGCAAAATACGCGGTATAAACGGCCGCCCCAAGAGCCAGCGGAATAGCAATCAGTAACGCCAGCGAAGACGCTTTCAGGCTACCAATCAGCAACGGCACCAGGCTCATTTTAATTTCCTGATAATCCGAGGCGCTGCTGGTTTGCCAAATCTGGTCGGGAGTCGGGTAACCTTCGTATAAATGAGGCATTAATAAACTGTTGGTGGTACTGAGCCCCGCCATATTGCGCACTTCGTGGCGGATATAGGCATTCGGGCCATACACATACACCCGCGAATCAAACCAGCTCACGCCCGTGGGCTGCACCGGCAATTGCCGGCGTTCCACCACTTCGCCACTAATGCGGTTAATTAATAGTAACTGCTGCTGACTGGTGATGGCCGCTATGCCATTTACACTGGCATGAGCATACAGCGCCACCGGCACCTCATTGGCTTGCAGCTCAATGGTATAGGCTGGCTGGTAACGCAGTATACCGGCCTGGTTGTACAGACTAAGCCGCACCAGGGTGTTATTGGCCAGCGCCACAAACACCGAGCGGTTTTTAACAATGCTGTCGGCCCAGCGCACATTTTGCGCCACGGTAAGCTGATGCAGGCGCTGATTACTGCTGTCGACAAAGGTAAGTACGTTGTTGTTAATGAGCATGATTTGGCGGGTATCCGGCAGCAGTACCATGGGCTGATCGGGGGAATATTGCTGACGCACGATTTGTGTGGGGCTGTTCCGGTTAATCCACTGCACCAGGGTTTCATCCTGCGTATTTACCCGCATGATGATCCACTGTTCGCCCACCGCCATTTGCCAGCCTGTCTGCTGTGCCCATATCTCTTGTGGCAAGGCAAAAGACATCTCATTGGCCAGCGGCGTATCAATAAAATTGGATTGCCTGAGTGGCTGGCTCACGGTAGGTACCGGGAGTAAACGCACCTGGCCGGTAGCAGAGATATCCACTACATAAGGCAGGCCGTAACTGGTGACCACGTCCAGCGTATGTGTACAGGGACGGCGCAGAGTCTGGCGGGACGACAATATGCCGTTGTCTAACCGGGCCAGCGATACACTGCACCCCGGCCCTGCAATAACCGCCGCCTGGCCGTTCGCTGTATCCCCCACATATAAAAACTCGCCGCCCGGGAGTACCGACGTTTCCTGGCGCGGTTTTACGCCCGGTGAGGAAGCAATATGCATGGCCTGAGAAAACAGATGCCAGATGATCATCACCATGGTCAGTAACACGATGTAGCCAAACACCGAGATCACCGACCGGGCAATCCGATCGCGACGTAAGCGTTTTTTCAGGAATGATACCTGTTGAGATGCTACATTCATGTATAGAACAACGATTTGCGTGAAATTGCACTGCCCAGCAGTGTAAGTTGTGATATTTTAAGATCAAGTGAAACTTAAAGGAAGCTGCGAATAAGCGGGATGTGTTGCTACTGAGCCGTTGCGGTTAACCATAATAAAGCTGATCACCAGTATGCCGCGAACATCAGGCAACAAAAATAGTCATCACGCAAGGTCACAGTGATGTAATTCGGTACCGTTAATGCCTGCGCGATGCAATTAGCTCGCGACTCAGGACGCAATAAAGGAGTAAGAGGATGAAGCCTGTCATCTTCACGATCATTGGTAATGATAGACCCGGCCTGGTTGATGCTGTGGCCAAAAAAGTATTCGAGTACGGCGGCAACTGGCAAGGTAGCAGTTTTGCCCACATGGCCGGGCAGTTCGCCGGATTCGTGGAAGCGCTGGTGCCTGCCGATAAGCATCAGGACCTCATTGCCGCCCTTAACACCCTGGATGGCCTTCAGGTGCACTCACAGTCGGTCACTGAATCTGCGCTTTCTGATGCCGATGAACTCACCATTGAAGTGATGGGTAACGATCGCCCGGGGATCGTGCAGGAACTCACCAATGTGCTCAACCGCTTCGAGCTGAACATTATTAACTTCAACTCTACCTGCGAAAGCGCTCCAAACTGGGGAAGTGAGATGTTTAAAGCCCGCGTGCGGGTAGCCATTCCGGCCGACGTGGATCGTGACGACGTGAAAGATGCACTGGAAGCGGTAGCCAACGATCTGGTTGTTGATATTACTACCACTGTGTAATTTTCCCTGCGGCTTTCAACGGCGATTTTTCGCCAGGTCGTCAACTGCCTGTCACACTTTGCTGGCAGGCTATAGCCTATTTTTTTGATTGCAGAAATAGTGATTTATCAATATGGAATCCACTGATTTATATTATCCCAAGGAACTAAGCTGGCTGGCGTTTAACGAACGCGTGCTGCAGGAAGCTGCCGATAAAAATAATCCGGCGGTTGAGCGCATTCGTTTTTTGGGAATTTACTCGAATAACCTGGACGAATTTTTCCGGGTGCGGGTAGCAGACGTAAAACGTCAGATTGTGATTGCCCACAACGCAGGTAATGATGAAGAAGCCGAACACCAGCGCCGGTTATTAGTTCAGATCCAGCGCAAAGTCGTTGAGCTGTCTAAGAAGTTCGACACAATTCATAAAGAGGTGGTCAAAACCCTCGCCCGCTACAATATTTATATTCTGCCCAAAAATCAGCTCGATGATTATCAGCGTGATTGGGTTCGTAACTACTTTATTAATAAGGTGCTGCGCCACATTGCACCCATTCTGATCGATAAAAAAACCGACCTGCTGAGCCGCTTAAACGGTACGGCGGTTTACCTGTATGTGGCGTTACGTCGCGAGGGCAGAAATCCGCGCTTTGCGGCCGTGCAGGTGCCAACCGGCGAAATATCGCGTTTCCACCTGATCCCACCGCAAAAGAGCCGCAAAAACAAACATATCATCATGCTCGACGACATGATCCAGTTGTGTATGGAAGACATCTTCCGCGGTTTTGTGAAATTCGACACCCTGGAGTCTTACTCGTTTAAGATGACCCGGGATTCTGAATACTCCATCAACGATGAGATTGATGAAAGTTACGTAGAGAAAATGTCGGAAAGTATGAAGCAGCGGCTAATCGCCGAGCCGGTGCGGGTGATCCACGACCAGGACATGCCTGAAGACATGGTGGAAGATCTGCAAAAACGCTTAAAGGTTACCAAGCTCGATACCCTGCATTCGGCCGGTCATTACCGTAACTTTAAAGACTTTATCGGCTTTCCCAATGTGGGGCGGGATTATCTGGAAAACAGCAAACTCCCGGCTATTGATACCAAAGACTTCTCCGGTTACAACACGGTATTTGATGCCATTACCGCACACGATATTCTGCTTTATTATCCGTACCATCGCTTCCTGCACTTTACCGAATTTGTGCGCCAGGCGGCTTTCGATCCGAATGTAAAATCAATTCGTCTGAACATTTACCGGGTAGCCAGTCAGTCGCGGATTGTCAGCTCGCTGATTGATGCGGTGGATAACGGTAAGAAAGTCACCGTGGTGGTAGAACTGCGCGCCCGTTTTGACGAAGAAGCCAACATTGAATGGTCGAAGCGCATGACCGATGCCGGCATACGCGTGGTACTGGGGATCCCATCGCTTAAGATCCACTCCAAGCTATGTATTGTATCGCGCGAGGAGCGCGGTAAGTTAATGCACTATGCCCACTTTGGTACCGGTAACTTTAACGAGAAAACCGCCAAAATTTATACCGATTACAGCCTGTTTACCAAAAACCAGGAAATGGCCGAAGAGGCCAACTCGGTGTTTGAGCTGATCTCTTATCCGTACCGCCGGTTTAAATTCCAGCATTTACAAATTTCGCCGCTCAACGCCCGCACTAAGATTCAGTCGCTGATCCGGCAGGAAATTCAGTTCTTAAAAGAGGGCCACGAGGCACAGATTACTTTTAAGATTAATAACCTGGTAGACAAAGAGCTGATTGACGACTTATACCGTGCCAGCCAGGCCGGCATTAAGATCCGCGGGATTGTGCGCGGCATGTGTGGTTTGCGACCGGGCATTAAAGGGCTTAGTGAAAACATTGAGCTTATCTCCATTGTCGACCGTTTCCTGGAACACCCCCGGGTGATGATCTTTGGCGGCGGTGGTAACCGCAAGGTGTATATCTCGTCGGCCGACTGGATGACCCGCAACATGGACAACCGCATTGAAGTAGGCGCCCCCATCTACGATGAAACCCTGCAACAACGGATTGTCGATATCATGGAAATTCAGTTTAAAGATACGCTGAAGGCACGTCAGATCGACAAAGACCAACTGAACCAGTATGTTAAAAGGGGCAACCGCAAGAAGTTGCGTTCGCAGGAAGAAATCTACACCTATTTAAAACAGCTTGAGCAAAAATAAATGACGCCTACTCCCGCCTCTTTTGACAGCGTAGACAGTCGCGAAGCCAGCAAGGTTGCCGCCCTGGATATCGGTTCTAACAGCTTTCACCTGGTAGTCGCCCGCATTGTAGCGGGCTCGGTGCAAATTCTGCATCGGGTAAAACAAAAGGTGCGCTTAGCCGAAGGACTCGATAGCAACAATGTACTGTCTGAAGAGGCCATGGAGCGTGGGCTGGCCATGCTCAGGGTCATTGCCGACAGCTTAAAAGGCTTTGAGCCAGACTCTGTAAAGATAGTGGCCACTTACACACTTAGAAAAGCTGTAAACGCCAACGTATTTATAAAACGGGCTATTGAAATCCTCCCCTACCCCATTGAGGTGATTTCCGGGCCCGAAGAAGCCCGCTTAATATACTCCGGCGTGGCCCATACCAACCACGATAATGGCAAGCGTCTGGTGGTGGATATTGGTGGCGGCTCAACCGAATTTATTATTGGCGAGGGACTAACCCCCAAACTATGCCGTAGCCTGCAAATGGGCTGCGTAAGTTTTACCCAGCGTTTTTTTGCTAACGGCGAGTTAAAAGCCAAACAGTTTGAGCGTGCCATCACCGCCGCCGAACAGGAAATGGAGCCTATTGAAGAGCGTTACCGCCGCATGGGCTGGCAACGTTGTATTGGCACCTCAGGTACCATTAAAACGCTGTGTAACCTGGTAGTCAACCAGGGCCAGAAAGAGCCGAATGACGAAGCTGAGGTGACCCTTAAAGCCCTTAAGCAAATCATGAAGCAGTTTATTGATGCCGGCCACATAAACAACCTTACCGATCCGGCCATCAGCGACGATCGCCGTACAGTGATCCCGGCTGGTTTGTGCGTATTAATCGGCGTGTTTAAGGCATTAAAAATTGAATCGCTGCATTATTCTCCGGCGGCCCTGCGCGAAGGCGTGCTGTATCAGATGGAAGATGAGCTGCACAACACGGATATACGCGGGCGTACCGCATCGAGCCTCGCTACCCGCTACGATGTGGATACCGGCCAGGCCAACATGGTATTAACCACTACAAAAAACCTTTATAACGCCTGCCAGAAAAACTGGAAACTGCGTCACAGTGACTACCGGGCAATCGTATGCTGGGCGGCACTATTGCATGAAGTGGGCTTACAGATTAATACCCGCGGCGTGCAACGCCACTCTGCGTATATTTTGCAAAACGTGGATATGCCGGGCTTTAACCAGTCGCAACAAGAGTTTCTGGCCACCCTGGTGCGCTTTCACCGCAAGAAAATTCGCGTGCAGGATATCCCCGCTTTTACCCAGTACAGTAAAGAAGATATCTACAAACTCATTGCCCTGCTGCGCCTGGCAGTGTTGCTGAATATTAAGCGTCAGGAAGGTTTTTTACCTGAGTTTGATATAACCGCCGAGAAGCATGGCATTGCTCTGACCTTTCCGGAAGGCTGGTTAAACTCCAAGCCGATTATGACAGCGGATCTGGAACGGGAGATTAACTACCTGCAGGCGGTGGATATTACGCTGACGGTAAACTAAGCCGCCTTTTACACCATAATGACTTTATTACGACCGTTGGCTTTGGCATCGAAGAGTGCCTGGTCGGCACTTTTTACTGTAGTGAACAAATCAGCTCCCGGCGGCATCTGCATCACACCAAAGGATGCAGTGAGTGAAATATTAACGCCCCGGGCCGAGATAGTCGTCTCTGAAATGGTTTTACGTAACCGCTCGGCCATTTGCGCGGCCTTATCGCCATCATACTGCGGTGATAGGATTAAAAACTCCTCGCCCCCCATACGGATCAGCGTATCTTCCTGACGCAGTTGCGACTGAATGATTTCACAAAACCGCTTGAGCGCGATATCACCGATCACGTGGCCATGTTCATCGTTGATGGATTTAAAATAATCTATATCGCACGCCACCAGCGACAGGGTTTCGTGTTTACGTTTGGCGTGGGCACTGAGTTTAGGTGCAATTTCGTAAAAGAAGTGACGATTTTTAGCGCCGGTAAGCGGGTCGGTATGCACTTGTGAGCGCAGTTTAAGCAATAGCGACTGCAGAATATTCACCGCAAAGGCCAGCATAAAAATAAGCATGATCACCAGCATAAATGCCGAAGTAGCGGCCAGGTGATAGTGGCTGTCTGGCGGTGCAATGGTCAGATAAGCCGGCACGCCAAACAGCACCAATGCAATTACCAGCGAAAGCACACCAAACAACAGATGGCCACCGATGCTTTCCGAACTGAAATGCTGTTTTACGCACCGAAGCGCCTGCCAGACAGGGAACGCCACACTGCTCAGCGCCAGACTATGCGCTATCCATCCTGAGGCTTGGGTAGCCACCAGCACCGAGGTAATCACGAAGATCCCAATGATATGTATTACCGCTGCGAACTTTTTGCGCTGAGATACTTCAGTTCCATATCGCTTAAGCACGGACATTAACAACATGTAAGCGCCGGTGATCGCCGATGCGTATACGCCGGGTAAGCCTATCTGGATGTAGCCAATATGCGATATTGCCTGACAGAAAACCACCAGCCAGGAGGCCACCAAAAACCAACGCGCGTAACTGGCCGATTTCGCTTTAAGTTGATGGCGGGGTTTAGGAAGTGCAAAGGTGAAACTAATCCCTATCATTGCCACGATAGCGAGAACGCCTACCTGAATATACATATGCACGTCCTGCATCAGGCTAAATATCCTTGTTTAAATGTACGATACACGGTTATCAATATTGATAGTTATGTAAAAAATTAGTTACAAAATATAGACTATTATCTGTTCGATAGCCACATCTTATTTAGAGATCAGTGTCCGAAAACCATACTTTAGTGTAATGAATTAGGTACATAAATAGTACCGTCATACCGGCCCCCGAGCCGGTATTTTCCTTAACCACCCGACTACCTGAAACACATCGATTGAATGTGCAAGACTGTTCAGGAGATACCGGATAGATACTGCGTATCTTCCGGTATGACAGGATTGTTTGGGCCGACATCTTATCCCCGTCATACCGGCCCCCGAGCCGGTATTTTCCTTAACCACCCGACTACCCGAAGCACATCGATTGAATGTGCAAGACTGTTCAGGAGATCCCGGATAGATACTGCGTATCTTCCGGTATGACTTGGTGGAGGCAACACGAGCGCGTCAGCGCGCTTTGGCTTTTCCTTTGGTTCTTGTTATCGCGAGATACTGTCAATGGGCAGATCCAGTAAAAGCGTAGAGGCGTCATGGATGACGACTCCGGCCAGCGAGGGCAGGACGCCCTCTCTGGACGATAGGTTTTACCTGCCCGTTTACAGTATGCTTTTCGCGATTTAAGAACTGGGGGATTCCAAAGGGGAGCCACCTCCCCTTTGGGTGCTGTCGGCACCCCGACAAAATGCGGAGATAACCCTTTCCCGTCATAACGGCCCCCGAGCCGGTATATCCTTAACCACCCGGCTACCTGAAACACTTCTATTGAATGAGTAAAACTGTTCAGGAGATACCGGATAGATACTTCGTATCTTCCGGTATGACAGGATTGTTGGGCCGACATCTTATCCCCGTCATACCGGCCCCCGAGCCGGTATCTCCTTAACCACCTGACTACCCGAAACACATCTATTGAATGAGCAAGACTGTTTAGGAGATACCGGATAGATACTTCGTATCTTCCGGTATGACAGGATTGTTGGGCTGACACCTTATCCCCGTCATAACGGCCCCCGAGCCGGTATCTCCTTAACCGCCTGACTCCCCGAAGCACTTCTATTGAATGAGTAAAACTGCTCAGGAGATACCGGATAGTTTCTTCGAAACTTCCGGTATGACAGGATTGTTGGGCTGACACCTTATCCCCGTCATACTGGCCTCCGAGCCGGTATCTCCTTAACTACCCGGCTACCTGAAACACATCTATTGAATGAGTAAAACTGCTCAGGAGATACCGGATAGATACTGCGTATCTTCCGGTATGACAGGATTGTTGGGCTGACACCTTATCCCCGTCATACCGGCCTCCGAGCCGGTATCTCCTTAACTACCCGGCTACC
>JAAFAI010000022.1 GCA_018222405.1 Gammaproteobacteria bacterium
ATCGGATTTTGATCCTCTTACAGCTAATGTCAATCTCTTAACTGATCGGCATTAGTCTGACGACTCCTTTTTTTATGTTAGCGGCAGACTCAGTGCCTACAAAACAAATTTCTGTTCACTGTAAACTGAGAACACTTTTTCCCAGATCTCTCCAACCTTACCGTCACCTATCTGATTATCGCCAACCTTAACGATAGGCAGGATCTCTTTACCGGAACTGGTGATCCAGACTTCATCAGCAGACAGCAATTCGCCAACGGTAATGACCTCTTCAGATACTTCAATCCCGGCTATTTTCAGGCACTCCAGCACCAGCATCCGGGTGATCCCGGGGAGCAGTTGATTATCCAGCGGCGGTGTTAAAGCCTTGCCATCCTTAATAATAAACACATTACTACTACTCGCCTCAGTGATCTCGCCCTGATGGTTATACAGCAGCGTTTCGGCATTGCCTTCTTTCACGCTTTGCTGGAAATGCATCACATTACCCAGCAGCGCAGTCGACTTAATATGGCAACGTTCCCAGCGTAAATCTTCTGCCAGCGACACGCTGGCCCCCGGGTGCGCATGACGATCGGCTTTAACCGGCGCCGATAAGGCAAAGGCAAAACCAAATACCGTAGGCGTCACCCCTTCCGGATAAGCGTGATAACGGCGGATATCTGCACCTCGGCTGATATGCAGATAAACACCGATATTGTCCCCTAAAGTTTCACGGTTATCGTCAATCAGACGCTGGACCAGAGCCTGCCACTCATCCCTATCGATTTTATAATCAATCTCAATGGCTGCCAGGCCTTTGGCAAAGCGGGCCATATGCTGACTGAACCCCACCATTTTACCTGCATAGCTGGGGATCACTTCGTAAATACCGTCGCCGAAAAGGAAACCGCGATCCAGCGGGGAAATACGTGCTTGTTCCAACGGCACAAACTCGCCGTTTAAATATGCTATGGTCATGAGAGTCTCGTTGAGAAAACGCCCGGTCCACAGACCTAAGAAGATAGCCAGCGTTGAATAGCGGCCTGCATCAGCAGCCATTTTGCTCTGGCATCGTCGGCGTCGAGTTGATAAAAAGTTATCTTATCACCGGGAATGCTCTGTGCGAAATGATTCAGATCACATCGGGCAATGGTCCCGGCTTTGGGATAACCGCCAAGAGTTTGCCGGTCGGCCATCATCACAATGGGCTGACCGTCGGGCGGAATTTGCATCGCGCCCAGCGCGATGGCTTCTGAATATAAAGCCTGCGACGGCAGTTCTATGGCCGGCCCGCTCAATCGGTAGCCCATGCGATCGACTTGCGGCGTTATGGTGTATTCACTGCTGAGTAATCGCTGCCACTGCAGTGAACTCAGCCAGTCGTGCTGATAGCCAGGCACCAACCCTACCCGCACGTCAGGCTGATAGTCAGGGATCAATTGCGCAGGCAACGCGCCGGGCTGTTTTTGCTCTGATGCCACGCTGGCAACCGCCACTTCGTCACCTGCCTTTAAAGGTTTCCCGTCATTATGCAAACCGCCCAGCTGTTCACGCTTTACCATACTGGCACTGCCAACCACCCGGGGAAACTCAAAACCGCCCTGAATCGCCAGATAATGTTTACTGCCGATTCTTGCCGGCTCCACAATAAGCTGCTGACCGGCGTTCACCTGTATCGACTGCCACCCTTGCTGTAGCTGATTATCCAGGATGATCTCAGCATCCGGCCCGGTAACGCTCACCACTGCCGGAGTGGTAAATTCTATGCTCAGGCCGCCAATAAACTCGATGGCCGTTGCCCCCTGTTGTCCGCACAGTAAGTTAGCCAGTGAAAACGCATAGGGATCCAGCGGGCCTGACTGACAAAACCCCTGATGTAACTGCCCCTGCCGGCCGGCATCCACCGGATAGGCGGTTAGGTCGATGCGAGTAAAACGAACTGCCATCAGGCCGGTCTCCCTGCTGTCTGCGCCAGGGCATGATACTCATCTTCACTGATGGCATAAAACTCAACCTTGTCACCCGCCTGCATCAGGGTCGGCTCTTTGGCGCCTGGTTTATACAAACTCACCGGGCAAAGGCCGAGTAAATGCCAGCCACCGGGTGAGACATCCGGATAGACTGCGGTCTGGCGATCGGCGATTGCTACAGCGCCCTTAGGTACTGCTTTGCGCGGGTTTGCCAAACGAGGTGTAGCCAGCTCCGCAGCTAACTCCCCAAGATAGGCAAAGCCCGGCGCAAAACCCACAGCAAAAACGGTGTAAGCAGACTGCTGATGACGTTCAATTATCTCTTCGGCAGATAATCCAGTGGCAGTGCTCACCAGCTCAAGATCATTGGCCTCAGGAGCGCCGTACCACACCGGTAGCCGGTGCAATGTGGAGGCTGTCTGACTATTGATATTGTCTATCGGTAGTTGTTCAACAAACTGATAAACGCCGTGGAAATCCACCTCAATCATATCGAACACCAGCATCAGGCTGTCGTAGGAAGGTACCAGTTCAGTTAACCAACGGGGACGATGCGCGATTAGCGCCTGATGCAGCGCCGTAACCGCCTGGTTTTGCGTGGCCAGATCAGCGCCACTGGTATAGAAAATAAGACCGTCTTCGCCGGCGGTTTGCACTGCCCGTATCGTACCGAATGGTTGCATATCAGGCGTTCGCTCCCGGCCTCACGTGGCTCAGCTTGCGTTTGGTTAATGCTACCCGCAGTGACTCTGCCATGGCGACTGCACCGGGTGAGTCGCCATGCACACACAGGGTATCCACCGGCATGCTCAACACGCTATTGTCGCTGGCAATAATAATTCCCTCATCCATTAGCCGGGTAGCCTGTTCATACGCCTGCTCTTCGTTGAGCACAGCGCCAGCCTCCTTGCGCGACATCAGGTAGCCATTTTCAGTGTATTTGCGGTCGGCAAAAGCCTCAAATAATAACACCAGACCAAACTCAGCGGCCTCCCGGCTTAAATTCTGATGGTCCGGATGAGCCTGAATCATCAGTGGAATATCCGCAACCGAACAGCTGGCAACTGCCTGCATAACGGTGCGCCGAAGCGCAGGCTTTTGCATCAGATCGTTATACAAAGCGCCATGAGGTTTAATGTACTCTACCTCGCCTCCCTGCGCCCGGGCCATGCCATCAAGCGCAGCAATCTGGTAGTGCAGGCAGGCAATCAATTCATCGTCGGCCATGGCCAGACTCCGGCGGCCAAATCCTACAAGGTCGGGATAACCAGGATGCGCACCAATGGCCACATTATGCTCAATGGCAAGGCCAATGGCTTTTTGCAGGGTAAGTGGATCGCCGGCGTGAAAACCACAGGCAATATTGGCCATGTCGATATGAACCATAATTTGTTCATCAACAGGCATCGTCCAGGCGCCATAACTTTCGCCTAAATCGCAATTTAACATCATAAGCGGTTAGTTCTTCGTGACATATCGGTTATCATGTTACTTGTTTTATTTTAAAAGTCAGTCCCCATGCTAAAAATTGGTCAGATTAACCCGCTTAAAGTGGTTGGAGAATTTCCCTTCGGTTATCAGTTGTCTCACGCGGATGATGATCGCAGTATTGTGCTTACCGAAGAGGTAGAGCAGCCACTGGCGGTCGACAGTGAAGTGCAGGCCATGGTGTATACCGGTGAAAACGGCCAGCTAGCGGCCAGCCTGGCAACCCCCAAAATTCTGGCCGGTGAGGTCAAGGTGTTAAAAGCGGTGGGCGTTACCGATTTTGCCGCTTTTTTCGACTGGGGATTACCGCGTGATCTGCTGGTTCCCCGCCAGAACCAGGCAATGCCGGTTAATCAGGGCATGGTTTACCCGGTTTATCTTTATTTTGATGAGCCCACCGGTCGTCTGCTGGGTACCACCAAATTACACCCGTTTTTAAGCGAGAATGGCATCTACTTTAAGGCTGGCCAGGAAGTCGAGCTGATAGTATGCGGCCAGACCGACCTGGGCTACAAAGTGGTCATCAATCAGACTCATCTGGGGTTGGTTTTTGCCAGCGACGCCTTTAAGACGCTGCGTATTGGCGACGAAACTACCGGGTACATTAAGCAGGTGCGTGAAGACGGCAAAATCGACGTCGCCCTGCAACAGGTTAACGCTACCGGTCGGGATACACTACAACAGGCTATCCTCGACGACCTGGAAGCGCACGGTGGCTTTTCCACGCTCACCGATAAAAGTCCGCCGGAAGAAATTTATGCTCACTTTAACGTGAGTAAAGCGGCTTACAAACGCGCTTTGGGCGCCTTGTATAAACAGCAGAAAATTAAACTGGATAAACAAAAAATCACCCTGGTGGAATAATAACAATGAAAGCGACAGTCAGTTGGCAACAAGCCCTTACCTTCTCAGGAAAAACCGAAAGCGGTTTCAGCCAGACCCTCGATGGCAATGGTGAAACACTGTCCCCTATGGAAACAGTATTGCTGGCGGTTGGCGCCTGCTCCAGTATCGATGTGGTGGATATTCTTAAAAAACGCCGCCTGACCATTCACGACTGCCAGTGCGAGCTGGAAGCACAACGTGCCGAAGAGCCGCCGCGGGTATTTACTAAAATCCATGCCCATTACATTGTGAGCGGTGACAACTTAAAAGAAAAAGACGTCGACCGCGCAGTGTCGCTGTCGGCCGAGAAGTATTGTTCGGTGATGCTGATGTTAAAAGGCAATGTGGATATCACCACCAGCTACACTATTGTTGATTAACCATCGTTTTATAGCGGGCAGTTAACCCACAACTGCCCGCCCATCCATTATACTGCTAAAGGTTGCTCCCGCAGTCGTGGGACCGGCCGCTCATCAATAAACACATGCACCAGCGCAGTAACCAGTGCAATCGAACAGGCACTCCACCACACCACATCGTAAGAACCAGTAAGGTCGTATAAATAGCCGCCCAGCCAGACACCGCTGAATGATCCCAGCTGATGACTTAAAAAGACGATGCCATACAACAGCCCCATGTAAGGGAGGCCAAATAACTGCGCCACCAGCCCGGACGTAGGCGGTACAGTGGCTAACCACAGTAATCCGGTAACAATAGAAAACAGGTACACCGACATTTCACTCATTTCAAACAGCATAAAAGCGGCTATCGCAATCGCCCGCAACGCGTAGATAATGGTCAGCAGGTTTTTCTTGGAGTATTTGCCCGACCAGGAGCCGGATAACAGACAACCAAAGATATTAAACAATCCAATCAGCGATAAACTCACTACCGCGGTATTGGCCGAAAATCCTCGGTCACTTAAAAAAGCCGGCATGTGCACGGTAATAAAAGCCAGTTGAAAACCACACACAAAAAAGCCCACCACAATCAGCCAGTAATGCCAGTAACCACAGGCCTCTTTCAGTGCCTCGCGCATGGTTTGTGCAGTACTGTCTTTATTAACCGCCAGCTGCGCCCCGCCCGATTGCCGGAACGTAGCAGCCAGCACAGCCATTAACAACGAACATCCGGCCAGCAATAACAGCGCGTTCACCCAGCCAAAACCGAGAATAAATTCCTGAGCAACCGGCACGACCAGTAGCTGACCGGCGGACCCTGCGGCACTGCCAAGCCCCAGCGCAAAAGCGCGCTTTTCCACCGACACCATGCGTGCCATAGCGGGTAACACCACACCAAAACCGGTGGCGGCAATGCCCATACCCATCAGCAATCCTGCGCCGGTATTCAAACCGGCAACCGAATCTGTTGTGGCGGTTACGGCTAAACCTGCCGCATATAAGAGGGCACCAACCACTACAGTTCTGGCTGTACCGTACTTATCAGCAATGGCGCCGGCGACAGGTTGCGACAACCCCCACCACAGGTTTTGCAACGCCAGTGCAAAAGCAAACACCTCCCGGCCATAGCCAAACTCGGCCGACACCGGCTCCATAAAAAAGCCCATGGAAGAACGAATACCAAAATTGAGAGCCAGAAGTATGCAAATAAAGGCAATAGACAAGCTGACTAATTTAACCGGTGCTGACATGAAAAAAATCCAAAAACGCTGCAATAAAATTGAGGTGAAACCCAGACCCGTAATTGTTACAGCCCCAATCACAATTGTCGCGTATAGATTGTATTTTTCTGCTTTAGGGGGTCTCAATCACAGAAAAATGATTCCCACGCTCACTAAAATAGCCAAAATCCTTAACAAGTAACCAATTAACTCAATAGTTAGCCATTACCGCCACACCAAATTGATACAATTGCTTACACAAAGATACAACTGCTCGCTAATTTATTGTTTTGTAGGGATTTATAATTTCCTTAACAATTTGGCACAGCGAATGCTGTTAGGCGTATATAACTATATACTTTCAAGGTAAAACGATGGAACACGTAAAAACCCACCGCAACATCAGCTCATTACTCATTGCCGGCCTGCTGGCCAGTAGCGTGACCTTAACCGGTTGTATTAACGCCGAGGCCACCGACACAAAAGCTGAGCAAAAAGAAGAAGTGGTTGTCAGCATCCCCGTAGAAGCCACGCCTGTGACCATGGGCGACATCTCATCGAGCTACCAGACCACAGCCATCTTAGAAGCCAAAGAAGAAGCGTTTGTTGTCGCCCGCGCGTCAGGCATTGTTGAACACATTTTTGTCGAAGAAGGCGATTATGTCGAAAAGGGTCAGGTACTTGCCCAGCTCGACAAAAAACGTTACGAGTTAAACCTGAGTAAAGCCCGTGCCGATCTCACCGGCATCGAAAAAGAATTAAGCAAAATTAAGAAAGTGTATTCCAGCAAACTGGTGAGCGACGACACCTTTGATAAACTCACAGCCCAGTACGAAGCAGCCAAAGCCGTGCTGGCACTGGCCGAACTGGATCTGAAAGAAACTACCATCACCGCCCCCATCAGCGGTTACATTGCCGAGCGTAATGCCAAGGTGGGTAACCTCACTGAGTCGTTCCAGCGCGAAAGAATGTTCCATATCGTTCAGCAAAAAGCCTTACAGGGCATTGTTTATCTTCCTGAAAGCGAAATGGCCTCAATTGCTGCCAAACAAAATGCCAGCCTGAAAATTGCAGCGCTGGGTAATGCCACGGTAACTGGCTATGTAGAACGAATCAGCCCGGTAGTTGATGCAACCACCGGTACCTTTAAAGTTACCCTCACCGTACCTAATACCAACGGCCGCCTGAAAGCCGGTATGTTTTCTGAAGTCTCTATTGATTACGATACTCACGCTAATGCGACCTTATTACCCCGTAAAGCACTGTTAACCATCGACGATCAAACCAGTGTGTTTGTGGTGGAAGAAGGCGTAGCGAAAAAGCTTGATGTGACCACCGGCTTTGAGAACGGTGAATTTATCGAAATTACCAACGGCCTTACTGGTTCAGAAACCGTTGTTACCGTCGGGCATCACAATCTGAAAGATGCGTCACCAGTTGAAATTGTAAACAGCTGATAGCCGCCAGGAGATTGTTATGCAACTTGTTGATATTGCGGTAAAGCGCCCCGTCGCGATTGCCATGTTCACACTCGCCGTGCTGTTATTCGGCATGGTCTCTTTAGGCCGGTTATCGGTAAACCTGTTACCCGAACTGGCCTACCCGACTCTGACAATTCGTACCGACTACACCGGTGCGGCGCCTGCTGAAGTAGAACAGCTGGTATCCAAACCCATCGAAGAAACCATCGGTACCGTTAAAGGCGTGCGCACCGTTAAATCTATTTCACGGCCTGGCCAGTCAGACGTTGTACTGGAATTCGCCTGGGGCACTGCCATGGATTTCGCCAGCCTGGAAGTGCGGGAAAAACTGGATATCCTGCAACTGCCGCTAGATGTTGATAAACCCCGTTTATTGCGGTTTAACCCCAGCCTCGATCCTATTTTGCGCTATGGCCTGAGCTTCAATACGCCGGATCCTTCCGTTGAAGCTATGAAGTCGTTACGTATTTATGCCGATGAGCAAATTAAGCGGCAACTGGAATCCATTGAAGGCGTCGCTTCGGTAAAAATTGGTGGAGCCCTGGAAAACGAAATTCAGGTACTGGTGGATCAGCGTCGGGTCAGCCAGTTAAATATCAGCATCAACACCATTATCACCCGCCTTAAAGAGGAAAACCTCAACACCGCAGGCGGACGCATTGATAACGGCAATCAGGCGTTTCTGGTGCGTACTCTGAACCAGTTTACCGGTCTAAATGAGATTGGTGAGCTGTATATTGCCAACCGTAACGGCAAGTCCATACGCCTGCGCGATGTGGCCACCATTCAGAATACTTATAAGGAACGGGATGCCATCAGTCGGTTTAACGGCAAGGAAGGCGCGGAGATTGCCATATACAAAGAAGGTGACGCCAATTCCGTAGACGTAGCACGTCTGGTAGGGATTGCCCTTGAGCGGATCCAAAATCAGCTGCCTTCTGATTACGCGCTGGATAAAGTGTACGATCAGAGTGAGTTCATTAAACAGGCCATCGAAGATGTAAAATCGTCTGCCATTATCGGCGGCATCCTGGCCATGATCATTCTTTACCTGTTCCTTAAGGATTTCTGGCCAACGCTGATCATTTCAGTATCGATCCCGCTATCGGTAATCGCCACATTTAACCTGATGTACGGTAACGATATCAGCCTTAACATCATGAGCCTCGGTGGTATTGCCCTGGCGGTGGGTTTGTTAGTGGATAACAGTATTGTGGTGCTGGAAAATATCGACAAACACAAACAACGCGGCAAGGGCCTGATCAGCGCTGCGACGGCGGCGACCGAAGGCACCAAGGAAGTCTCCAGTGCCATTTTAGCCTCCACGCTCACTACCCTGGCAGTATTTGTACCGCTTATTTTTGTCGAAGGCATTGCCGGTCAGTTATTCAGCGACCAGGCCATGACCGTTTCGTTTGCCTTAATTGCCTCACTGATTGTGGCTCTGACGGTGATCCCGGCACTGGCCGCCAAAGCCCACCGTGAAGACAGTTTCACCGAGCAGGATGCGCTGGAACCCACACCTGCTGGCCGCCCTGAAGGCTGGCGCAAGATCGTGTTTTACATTACCTGGCCGCTACGCATGCTGGTTAAGCTGGTATTCGGGATCATTCCCATGCTGGTTACCACCCTACTTATTACAGTGTGGCGCGCTGTCAGCACCGCTCTGTCGTTTATTTTTAAGCCACTCACCGGCTTATTTGGCCTGGCCTTTAACGGTATAGAAAAGCTGTACAATGTCAGCCTGAAAGCTGCTCTGCGCACCCGCTGGTTGGTGCTGGGTGTGGCTGTTGCCGTTACCGCTTCAGCGTTTATGCTGATCCCTCGCTTAGGCATGGAGCTTATTCCGCGCATGTCACAGGGTGAATTTTTCATTGAAGTCACCCTGCCGGCAGGCTCCCGTGTTGAGCAAACCGACGACTTACTGACCCGCCTGGCGCGCTACACCGAATCCTTGCCTGATGTAAATCGCACCTATTCACTGGCCGGTACCGGCAGTCTTATAAGTGCAGCGCCATCGCAGGGAGGCGATCACTGGGGCAAACTCAATGTAGTACTGGATAAACAGGCCAGCGATGCAGATGAAGCCCGGGTTAAAGAGTCATTACGTGAATACCTGGCTAAACAGGCCGGTGTGCAGAGCAAGTTTGGTTACCCGGAATTGTTTACCTTTGCGGCACCGATACAAATTGAATTGCAAGGGTATGATCTCGCGCTGCTCCAGCGCAGTGCCGACTCGTTGAAGCAGGCACTGGAAGGCAGCAGCCGTTTTGCCGATGTAACCAGCAGTTTGCGGGTCGGTAACCCTGAGCTCAAAATTAATTTCAATCACGCGGCTCTCGCCCGCCTCGAACTGGATGCCTCTACCGCAGCCAAGCTGGTAGCCGCACAAATTGGCGGCGAAGTAGCAACCCAGTACAGTATGCGCGACCGTAAAGTGGACATTCTGGTGCGCACCGCCGACACCCAGCGCGACCAGATTAATGATATCAGTCAAATCATCATTAATCCGGGTGCAGAACAACCAGTGCCCTTACATGCTGTGGCTGAAGTTTTTGTCAGTAACGGTCCCAGTGAGATCACCCGGGTAGGTCAGCAACGTGTAGCATTATTGGAAGCCAATCTACGCTATGGTGATCTGGCTCAGGGCGTTGCTGAGGCCGAACAAATCATCCGTCAAATTGCCCTGCCGCCGCAGCTACGCGCAACCATTGCCGGTCAGAGCGAAGACATGCAGCAAAGCTTCGACTCGCTGATGCTGGCCCTGGCGCTGGCTATCTTTATGGTGTATCTGGTAATGGCTTCACAGTTTGAATCACTCGGTCACCCGCTGCTGATTTTGTTTGCCATTCCCATGGCCGTAGCCGGCGCTATTTATGGTCTGCTGCTCACCAACACCAACGTTAGTGTGGTGGTGTTCATAGGGTTAATTATGCTCTGCGGTATCGTGGTCAATAACGCCATTGTACTGATAGATCGCATCAATCAGTTACGTCAACAGGGTCAGGATAAGCATAGCGCCATCATCGATGCCGCCAACAGCCGCTTACGCCCCATTATCATGACCACGCTGACCACTATTCTGGGTCTGCTGCCCATGGCCATTGGTTTTGGTGAAGGTGCCGAGGTGCGCACGCCCATGGCCATCACCGTGATCTTTGGTTTACTGTTCTCTACTTTGCTTACCCTTATTCTGTTACCGGTGATTTACTCACTGTTCGACCGCAAACAGTTTGCCGTAACGGCGAGCGACACTGCCGGAGACAAAGTTTATGGATAAGTTTGCTCAGGCTGGCGCTACCCTGACCAGCTTTGCCCTGCGCAAACCGGTCACTATCTGTATGTGTTTCCTGTCGATGCTGATTTTCGGCATCGCTGCAGGACGGTTGTTACCGCTGGAGAAATTTCCCGGCATCGATATTCCGCAAATGGTTGTTCAGGTACCCTATCGCGACGCCACTCCGGCGGAAATAGAGCGCATGATCACCCGTCCGGTGGAAGAAGCGATTGCCACCATGTCCGGCATTAAACGGCTGCGGGCAACCTCCTTTGAAAACCGTGCTGAAGTGTTTGTGGAATTTGACTGGGATGCCAACATAAAAGCCAAAAGCATCGAAGCCCGGGAAAAAATCGATGCCATTCGCGACGAACTGCCCGATGATGTTGAGCGCGTTATGGTGTTTAAGTTTAATACCAACGACATGCCGATTTTCCAGCTGCGGGTCTCCAGCGAGCGCGATCTGTCGAACGCCTACGATCTGCTCGACCGCAATTTAAAAGGGGAAATCGAACGGGTTCAGGGTGTCTCCCGGGTTGAACTGTACGGTGTTGAGAAAAAACAAATCAGTATTCGCCTTATCCCCGAGCGCATTACTTCACTGCATATCGATACCAACGAACTGGGCAGACGGTTGCGGGAAGCCAATTTCTCGATGACGGCCGGGCACTTTTTTGCCAACGACCAGAAGTTTATTGTTAATCCCCAGGGCCAGTTCTCTGATATGCGCGATATCCAGCAGCTCTATGTGGCGCCGGGGATCATGCTTAAAGATATTGCCACGGTGGATTATGAAACACCCGAGCGTAACAATGGCCGCCACCTCGACCGCGCCTATGCGGTAGGTCTGAATATCTTCCGTGAATCGGGAAGTAACCTGGTGGAAGTCAGTGAACAGGTTATGGCAGTGGTTGAAAAAACCAAACAGGATCCGGCTTTCAATGGCATTAACCTGTACGTAATGGATGATGTGGCCAAAAGTGTTACCTCATCGTTATCAAATCTGGTGGAAGCGGGTTTATTTGGCGCATTGCTCTCAGTTGTGGTGTTGTATTTATTCCTGCGGCAGCTTACGACTACCCTGCTGGTTGTGCTGTCTGTACCGTTTTCTATCTGCATTACCCTTGGCGTCATGTATTTACTGGGTTACTCGCTGAACATCCTGTCACTGATGGGCCTGATGCTGGCGGTAGGTATGCTGGTAGACAATGCGGTTGTAATTACTGAAAGTATTTTTCAGCAGCGGGCTACCCATGCCGATGCGAAACAGGCTACCAAATTAGGCGTTGGCAAAGTGAGTCTGGCCGTTATCGCCGGTACTACAACAACAGCTATCGTCTTTTTACCCAATATTGTGGGCGTTAAGATTGATGTCACCGTGTTTCTGGAGCACGTAGCCATTGCCATCTGTATCTCGTTGTTTGCCTCACTACTGATCGCACAAACGCTGATCCCTCTGCTGGCCTCAAAGGTTAAGCCGCCCGCCGCTCACCATGCTAAGCCTGCAGGTTATATTAAGCGTTATCGCAAAATCTTAAACTGGGCCATGCATAACCAGGGTAAAACCTCGGTTATAGCGTTAGCCATTCTGGCTAGTACGGCTATTCCTCTGGGCGTAATTTCTAACGATGATGAGGGTAATGATAATCGCTCTCGTGTCTGGCTGAACTATCACATCAGCCAGAATTACACGCTGGAAGAAGTCGAGAAAACCGTTGATAAAATGGAAGCTTATCTCTACGACAATCAGGAAAAGTTCTACATAAAACAGGTATATACCTATTACGAAGCGGGTCAGGCAACATCAGGTATTACCCTGCAGGATGATTTACCGGTACCGGTAAGCGAGGTAAAACGCCTCATTCTTGAGAATATGCCGAAGTTTGTAAGGGCTAAACCGTCTTTCCGCTGGAACGAAGGCAATGGCGGTGGTGTCAGACTCACCCTGCTTGGTGAATCTTCTGACCAGCTCAGAGTGATCGCTAACCGTGTGGTAGATGTGCTGGATAACGTTGATGGCTTAACTGATGTGCGCGCCGACGTTGGCAGCGAGCGCCAGGAACTACAGATCCGTATAGACCGCGACAAAGCCTATCAGCTGGGCCTCACCACTCAACAGGTGTCAGGTCTGGTAGCGACAGCCCTGCGCGGAAATAACCTGCGCACCTTCCGCTACGGTGAAGCCGGCGAGGTCAATGTCAAACTCATGTATGGTAAATCAGTGCAGGAATCTCTGAATGCGCTGCAAAATCTTAACTTAACCAACAATTCGGGTCGTAATATCACCCTGGACATGGTGGCCGACATTTCGGTTATGCCGCAACTGGCGCAGATAAACCGCTATTATCGTCAAACCGCCCTGTCAGTGGGTGCCAATCTGGAAGAAGGCACCACTATGGAACAGGCCCGAGAACGCATTGAGGCCGCCATGCAGTACATGAGCCTGCCCTCTGGCTACAGCTGGACGCTGGACGGCGGCTTCCGTCGTCAGGACGAAGCCTTTGCGGTAATGCAAATGAATATGTTGCTGGCTGTGTGCATGATCTACATTGTTATGGCAGCGCTGTTTGAATCCTTGCTGCTACCTACCGCCGTTATTACGTCACTGCTGTTTAGTATTACCGGCGTATTCTGGGCCTTTATGATCACGGGCACTTCTATGTCGGTGATGGGCATGATAGGCATGCTGATCCTGATGGGAATAGTGGTTAACAACGGTATTGTACTGGTAGATAGAATTAACCAGTTAATTGGTGAAGGCGAAGCCTTAATTACCGCTATTGTGGATGGATGCAGCTCTCGGATCCGGCCGATTCTGATGACAGTTTCCACCACAGTCCTGGGTCTGGTACCACTGGCAATGGGCAGTACCCGTATTGGTGGCGACGGCCCGGCCTACTCGCCCATGGCGATAGCCATTATTGGCGGATTGGTGTTTTCAACACTGACCAGTCTGTTTCTGGTTCCATTGGCTTATGTACTGTTACTGAAGTTACGTTACCGGGTGAGCAAAATGATTTTCCGCTCGAAAGTACAGGTGAGTCGCTGGATTAGGGCTTAAGGATAAAGCGCCTGAGAAGGAAGGAGTTAAACGGGAACTCGGTTTTTTGACCACTGCGGTTCCCGTTTACTGATTCCCGGCACGATTAGCTGCGTGCAGTCAGGAACTGATAGACGTTTGATGCGTCACGAGACTGAGAAAACTCAACCAGAGATACACCATTACAGGTTACACCATCTTTTGCACTAACTACTTTCAGTACTTCACGCTGGCTCGCTCCAATCAGACCGATGTTACGTGATACAGAAGAACGCAGCAGGCGAACGTCATCTTTAACTACCGCTTTACAAAAACCAGCGAACTCAGTGTCACCTGTAAAACGAACACCTTCAGCAGTTACGTCAGCAGAAGCAGTTGATACACCCATTACTGCTAATACTGCAGCAGCGATTGTTGATTTGATTACTTTAGTCATTTAAATTTCCTCTCATATTGTTTTGGTATCCACCGGAAGCTGTAGAGCGAAATTGCTGTTTATCAGTTCTGGTGTCAGCCCAACGATTTGCGCTAAACGTTTCTCGTTGGTGCACTATATTTATGCCCCATCTGAAAGAAAATTACTGTTTTATTATTGTATAGGTATAGTGAAAATAGCGTAAATTATAATGTTAATGGGCAATTAACAACTTAAACCATTGTTTTAATTTGTTATTTTTTAAATAAATATTACCATTCAGAATATCTATTAAACTTTAGATATAAAAAAGTTCTAAAAAACACCCTCAATTCTGAAAGTTTTTAGCTTGATCCAGCCGGTTATTCACAAATTTATACAACTTAAGTTGATAAAACGGCTCTCAGAGCTCACTTAACCTGTAATTTAATTACAGAAATAATGTAAAAACGATGAAAATTTAACTATTTTGAAAGTCAGACAGAGCGACAAGCGCCATCAGAGAGAAGGTTCATCAGCACCGTAATGACATTAGATAAGGATAAACTTGTTGCGGGGAAAGGTTAGCCGCGCAAAAAACGGCTAGCCAGACTATTTGCCCGGCTACCCGTATGGTGTGAAAGAGAGGTTTAGAACCGGATCAAACGTATTCACGTTCCCGTTTGGTTTCGATGGCATCAATATAGCCATGCCAGGAGGCATAGCCAAGTAATGGCATTAATACAATAAAGCCAATAAAGCCGGTAACAAAGCCAATGGCAACGATGGAGAAAATAATACCGCCCCAGATAAACATTGGCACCTTATTAACCCACACAGCATTAATGCTGGTCATCACAGCAGTGGCCAGATCCACTTTACGCTCCAGCAGAATGGGCTGAGTAAATGCGGTGACAAAAAACATACCGATACAGAACAATGCGCCGACGCCGGTGCCGAGGATCAGGAATGGCATTAAACTTTCCAGACTCTCAATCTGATGCTGAGGATACAGTGCGTGGATAAGGGAAGCGACACGCAACCAGAAGATCATCAGGATCATCAGCAAAATGCCAAAGCCCCACTCGTTCACCGCATTACGGCGCATGGCACGCAGCGAATGCGATAAAGTGGGCTTATGCCCTTTTTCATGCTCCCAGCTGATGTCGTACAAGCCCGCCGCGAGAAACGGACCAATCAGCATAAAGCACACTATTGAGGGTAAAATTATCAGGTGCCAGCCGGTCATCGCCACTAAAAAGGAGATTAACCAGGGAATAACGGCGAATAATAGACCATAAAAAACCGACAATAACGGGGTTTTTAATAAATCCTGAAAGCCCAGAGACAACCATTTAATGGGATCGCCGACATCGAGTTCTTTACAGGGAATAACCCTGGCGATACCACTGTCGGTGATAGCGTTCTGGGGTGTTTCTTTAAAGTGTTGTGACATATATTCACTTCCCTCAGTTGTTACTGTTAAGCGCAAAACAGGGGAACATTCACTTATCCACGATATTTACCGATCTTCTGAGCGAACCGGTGCTAATTACTTCAGAATCTTCCCCACCGTTATATATACGATAGATCCAATTACTAAAGTTCACAATTTATTAACAATAAAAATATTAATTATTAATATGAATGAGGGATACTGACCGGCTGCCAGTAAAGCCGGCGGTGAAAGTAGCGATTCACCGCCACATTAAAATCGTAAAAACTACATACTGCGCTTTTTTGCCCGGTGGCCACATCAAAGGTGAAACGATGACAATTATTGCCCCAGGGATGGTATTCAATATAAGTAAAGATACGCGATACGGCTCGCTCGGCGGCGCCATGGGCTACCAGCGGATGCAGATCTTTATCGCAGAGCATATAAATGTTCTCGCCACTGCGATCGTTTAAAAAACGCTTAGGCGAAACGGCTTTCACCAGACCACTGCCATGCAGTTCAATAATATGACCATCAACCCAGATGCCGGTGTGTTCAAAAACGCCATAAATACCACAGCAAACCATGGCACCATCAACAGGTTTTACCGGCACCCTGCTCTCGCCCGGGTAATGCTCTACCCCGGCGCTGTGATCTACAACTACATCTGAATGGCGCATGCGGACACCCTGCAAAAGCAAACTTATTCTCTAAAAGCACTATTTTGAGTTATAGCCCTTCCTCTTTACCTGCTCAAGTCGGTTTTTGTAACAGTTTATGCAATATATTTGTGTTAAAGCGCAAAATTTGCTTAACAGCGTATAGCCCGATGCGATACCCTGAAAGCCCCGTAATTTAAGTAGTTTAAGATGAAACCGGTACACAGTTCGCACAAGTTAGATAACGTATGTTATGACATTCGCGGTCCGATCGCCGCGCAGGCTCGCAAGATGGAAGATGAAGGCCATCGTATTCTCAAACTGAATATTGGCAACCCTGCCCCGTTTGGATTTGATGCCCCCGACGATATCCTCAAGGACGTCATTCATAACCTGCCGACTTCACAAGGCTATTCTGACTCTACCGGTATTTACGCGGCCCGTGTTGCAGTAATGCAGTATTACCAGCAAATGAACATTCGCAACATTCAGGTTGACGATGTGTTTATTGGTAATGGCGTGAGTGAAATGATCATGATTGCCATGCAGGCGCTACTTAATATGGGCGATGAAGTATTGTTACCCAGCCCGGATTACCCACTGTGGACGGCTGCGGTAAGCTTGTCTTCCGGTACACCGGTGCATTACCGTTGTGACGAACAGGCTGGCTGGTTTCCCGATATTGATGACATTAAAAGTAAGATCACAAAAAAAACCAAAGCCATTGTACTGATCAACCCGAATAACCCCACCGGGGCGGTGTACAGCAAAGAATTACTGCAACAAATTGTTGATTTAGCCCGCGAGCATGAGCTGGTGGTGTATTCCGACGAAATCTACGACAAGATTCTGTATAACGATGCCAAACATACGTGCATAGCCTCTCTGGCCGATGACGTGTTCTTTGTTACCTTTAGCGGTTTATCCAAAAACTACCGTGTGGCAGGGTTCCGTGCCGGCTGGCTGGTGGTGTCCGGCAATAAACGGCTGGCTAAACACTATATAGAAGGATTAAATATCCTCTCGTCCATGCGGATGTGCGCCAACGTGCCCTGTCAGAGCGCCATCCAAACAGCGCTGGGCGGCTATCAGAGTATCAACGATTTAGTCAAACCCGGTGGCCGACTGCAATTACAGCGGGATTTAGCGGCCCGTCGCCTGAATGACATCGACGGCATCACCTGTGTACCACCAAATGGCGCCATGTACTGTTTTGCTAAGGTCGATGCTGAGAAGTTTAATATCGCCAACGATGAACAAATGATCCTCGACCTGCTCAGCAGCGAAAAAATCCTGCTGGTTCACGGCCGTGCCTTTAACTTAAACGAAGGCATTTATTTCCGTCTGGTATTTTTACCGCACAGCGATATTCTTGGCCCGGCCATGGATCGCATTGAAAACTTCTTTAATGGCTACCGCCAGAAAGGCAAAAAGTAATGGCTGAAAACAGCCATTTCTTTGCCCACCTGGCCAGAATGAAACTGATTCACCGCTGGCCGCTGATGCATAATGTGCGTATTGAAAATGTTCAGGAGCACAGCCTGCAGGTGGCTATGGTTGCCCATGCGCTGGCGCTTATTCGTAACCGTTTTTTTGATGGTCAGCTCAATCCCGACCGGATTGCCACCCTGGCAATGTTCCATGATGTGTCTGAAGTGCTTACCGGCGATCTGCCTACGCCGGTTAAGTACTACAACCCGGCCATTAAGGAAGAATATAAAAAGATTGAGAAGATCGCCGAGCAAAAGCTTATCGATATGGCCCCGGAGCCCTTTCGCGAAGATTACGCCGGGTTAATCAGCGGTGACAAACACAGCGAAGACGAAGCCTTTATTGTAAAAGCCGCCGACGTGATTTGTGCCTATCTTAAAACGCTGGAGGAACTCAGCGCCGGTAACCGCGAATTTACCCTGGCCAAAAAACGCCTTGATAAAATGCTCAAAGACTACCATTCAGACGAAGTGGATTATTTTTTAAAACAGTACGTGCCCAGCTTCTCTCTGAGTCTGGATGAAATCACTCAGGAAGATCACGGCGAGTAATAAAGGAGTGAGTCTGTATGCAATCCGATCGGCAATCCAATTGGCAATCCATCTGGTCCGAACGTCGGTTACCCCGCACTCAGGCAAGGGACGGCGATCATCGTTCGCCTTTTCAGCGTGATAAAGCGCGGGTACTCCACTCAGCGGCCTTCCGCCGTTTACAGGCCAAAACACAGGTACTGGGAGTGGGATTAAGCGATTTCTACCGTACCCGCCTCACCCATTCACTGGAAGCGGCGCAGATTGGCACCGGCATTACCGCACAGCTGCAAGGCAAATTTCCCCGCTTAACCGAATATGTCAGCCTCGATCCTTATTTAATTGAAACCCTTTGTCTGGCCCATGACATTGGTCACCCGCCGTTTGGCCATGGCGGTGAAATAGCACTGCATTACATGATGCACCAGCACGGCGGATTTGAAGGCAATGGCCAGACGTTTCGCATTGTTACCCGACTGGAGCCCTATACCGCAGAACACGGCATGAACCTAAGTCGTCGCAGTGTACTGGGCCTGGTGAAATACCCCAATTTTATCGATACGCTGACCAATCAGGATATTGTGCCGGCAGATGATTTACGCATGCGTCAGGTGAAAGCCGAAAACTGGCACCCGCCTAAAGGGCTGTTTCGCTGTGATGAAAATCTGTTTGACTGGTTACTCGATCCGTTAAAACCAGAAGAACGCGACGCTTTTATGGCATTTAATCAAAGTGCCGGTAAGCACGGTAAAACCAGTCATAAGTCCTTTGATTGCAGTGTCATGGAGCTGGCCGACGATATTGCTTATGGTATTCACGATCTGGAAGATGCCATTGTGATGGGGATGGTTAAGCGCGCCGAATTCAGTGAAGAGCTGGAAAACCCGTTGATTGAACTCAAAGTGCCGTGGCTGTCTGATGCTATCAGTAAACTCGGTGACCGCTTATTCAGCATTGAACAGTTTGAGCGCAAAAACGCCATTGGCGCACTGGTTAACTGCTTTATTACCGCAATCCGCATCGAGGAAAGCCCGCAGTTTACTCACCCCTTGTTGTGTTATCAGGCGGTACTGCCTCATCATCACAGCGAAGCCCTGGCACTGTTTAAACAGTTTGTATACCGCAAGGTCATTCGCAAACCTGAAGTGCAATTACTGGAATATAAAGGCCAGCAGGTAGTGATGGAGCTTTTTGAGGCATTCAGCTCAGATCCTACCCGCCTGCTACCGGAAAACACCCGTAGTCGTTGGTTACAGGCCGAGGAGCAAGGCAACGGACACCGCGTAATTGCCGATTATATTTCAGGCATGACCGACGAATTCGCTGCCCGCCTCTATTCCAATATGTTTGTGCCCAAGCGCGGTGGCGTACTCGATACATTGTCGCTCTAGCATTCAGGATCGGCAATTTTTATAGTAACTGGCAAGGAAGCCTTTTATGCGCAATTTGCGTCTTGCATGTTTTATACTCTTTTTCACTGCCATACTGCCAGGCTGTGCCTCGTTTCTGGCCGGTCAGATTGTCAAAGGCGGCGGCTCACAGGTAAGTGGAAACTTTGACTGGACCGTTGAGAAACCGGTTTGTGACAATTTTGAGCATTGTGTCCCTGTAACACAACTTCGCCAACAACTCCCCGACAGTGAGAACCATTCGCTCACTCTGGAGTTTGATTTCTACATTAATCAAAATCACAAAATATGGTTCTTTGAAGCGCCTGCCGAGAGCCAACAGCCTAAACCACTGGAAAATGATCTTATCGTGCTTTTTGCCGGCTATAATCAACCCGCACAAATCCTTACTCTCCACCAGCAATGGCTGCATAAAATCACCGGCGCTGAAGTGTGGGTTGTACCGGGTGCCGAGCAGGCAGAGCGCTTTAGCTTTGGTCTGAATTATATAGCGCCACTGGTTGGTGAAATCTCTCGCCGACAACCCAGAAAAGTTCACCTGGTGGGCTTTTCCATGGGCGCGCTGGCCGCCGAAGGCGTTATGGAACATATCGACAATGGCCGACTGTATTTGATCGCGCCTATGACTGATTTCCGCTTAGCGGTAAATGCGCTATGGAATTCCATTTATAAAAACAAGTTTTACACCCGTTTGATTGCTGATGAAACCGTCGAGGAAGCAGTAGATATCGTTTATCAACGGGCCGGTAAAACTGAACAGGATACAGAGTTAGTCCGGCGCATAGAGCGCCTTCAGGGCCCCGCTATCATCTATGCATCGCATAACGATAAAGTTACCCCTGCCGCTGCATGGTCGAGTATAAATAACGATGCGTTGCAGCTTAAAACCTACCGGCAGATGAATCACCCCGAGATGCTCGCCTTGTTCAGACAAGACTTGCTAGAGGACTTTATATCCGACCTGCTCGGCCGCAGCATTGAAGCTTCAGATACCGATATCCTTGGCATACTATGTGATGGCAACGACATCGAATGTCTGAATCGTCTGCCCGCTGATGATGACGAGTCAGGGGATTAGCACTCTTATTAATGCAGAGCCAGTTTAACCGCGTTTAACTCACTGGCTTCTGCAGAGGTCGGCATTGCTTTGGCGTCTTCCACCATTACAGCCATGGAATCCAGCACATCCAGAAAGTCCTTTAATTGCTCAGGATTCATTTGCGCAGACAAGGCTTCAATTTTAGCGATCAGGCTTTTTGTCGGTAATCTCATAAGTGTCAATATTCTGTGGTTATAGGCATTGAACCAACGATGTTACAAATACCTTGCCAACTTGTGGGGTCAGCGAGAACCGATGGCGCTGCTACTAATTCTAACCGGCGTGGATGAAATTTTTTTGTGCTTAATGCGGTCTTAGTACGTAACCAGAGGTATTAGTTTTCGCAAATCAGGCATTATGACTAAACGATTTAAACCATCACAAACTTTTAAAAGTCACGAAATTACCGACGAATCAGTGTTCTCATCGCGGCGCAGTTTGCTCAAATCCATGGGGTTTGTTGGTGCTGGCGCGCTGTTAAGCGGTTCTGCAACAGCTCGCGGCTGGTTTGATGACGATGATGACAAGCCGGCATTTAAGGCCAAACCGCTGGATTTTACCCGCAACAACAGCCTGTCGACCGACGAAACCATGACGCCTTATGCAAAAGTCACCTCATACAACAACTTTTATGAGTTCGGCACCAGTAAGGACGATCCGGTAGAAAATGCCCGGGACTTTCAGGTTGACCCGTGGTCACTGAAAATTGACGGTATGGTTCGCAACCCGATTACCCTGAGCTATGACGATATCCTCAATAAATTTCCATTAGAGGAACGGGTGTACCGGTTAAGATGCGTTGAGGCCTGGTCGATGGTGATCCCCTGGCTGGGTTTTGAATTGAATAAACTGCTTAAGCTGGCTGATCCGCTCGGCTCAGCTAAATATGTGGCATTTAAAACCCTGTTCGATCCGAAACAGATGCCGGGTCAACGCAACCCGTTTATGGGTGGTGGTATCGACTACCCTTATGTGGAAGGCCTGCGACTGGATGAAGCTATGCACCCGCTATCCCTGATGTCGGTTGGTGTGTATGGTAAAACCCTGCCACCGCAGAACGGCGCGCCAATTCGGCTGGTAGTGCCTTGGAAATATGGCTTTAAAAGTATTAAATCAGTGGTGCGCATTACTCTCACCGATCAGGAGCCGCCGACTACCTGGAATCGCCTGGCAGCCCACGAGTATGGCTTTTATGCTAACGTGAACCCTAATGTGGCTCACCCACGCTGGAGTCAGGCCAGTGAACGGCGGATCACTAAAGGCGGTCTGTTTTCACAGAACCGTATCGATACCGAGATGTTTAACGGCTATCAGGAAGTCGCCCCGCTGTATTCCAATATGGATCTCACCCGCTACTATTAGTATTTGATGAAGTTACTGAATAAACCGTTAAGACTATCTGCCCGGCAAATCACGCTGGGCAAAACGTTATTGCACCTGTTGATCCTCGGTTGGGTGATTTTCACTTTTTATCTGGGTGTCACCGATAACCTGGGGGCAGACCCGGTGAAAGCGCTGATTCATTTTACCGGCATCGGCGCCTTAAACCTGCTGCTGATCACCTTGCTTATCAGTCCGGCTACCCGGTACCTGCCCGCCCCGGGTTTAATGCGTTTCAGGCGTATGCTGGGTGTCTATGTGTTCGTTTACGCTGTTATCCATCTGCTGACATATATCAGCTTTGAGTTGCAGTTTGACTGGTCGTTGGTAGTGGGTGAAATTATTAAACGGCCGTACATTACCATAGGCATGGTTGCCTTATTACTACTGGCTGCATTAACCATTACATCGCCTAATAAAGTCAGGCAGCGTCTTGGCAAACGCTGGCAACCCCTGCATAACACTATCTACCTTGTTGTTTTTCTGGCCCTGTTACACTTTAGCTGGTCACGCAAAACCGGCCTGCAGGAACCGTTAATTTACTGGGCAATCGCCTTGCTGATTTTGCTTCCCAGACTGCAATACCTGAAACAGCGTCTGCAACGGGCACGCTGACCCCTCAACAGTATGTAAATTTTATATAGGATTAAGTGAATATTTCTGTAGTTGCTGGCAAGCCCTGTAGCGAAAACATTTAATTCACTGTTTTAAAATAATTTTTTATTCGGCATGACATTTGAAAGCTTATGGTGAAGTGAATACATTCACGTTGTGCGCGGCACAACACCAAAGTGGAGCTAACCTATGTTTGTTGAATCTGTTAAAACACCGGGCATTGCGCATCTTTCCTACCTGATTGGCAGTAATGGTGAAGCCTGTGTGATTGATCCTCAGTTAGATACGCAACATTATCTCGCCCTTGCCGGAAAGCATGAATGCCGGATCACTACCATTATCGAAACCCACCGCAATGAAGACTTTATCTCTGGCGCGGTAGCTCTGGCCAACCAGACCGGTGCTGATATTTACCATGGTAAAGACGCTGACGAGCCTATCGAATATGCCCACAAGGCCGTTAATGGCGATAAATTTGAGATTGGCAATTGGACTCTCGAAGTCATCGCAACACCCGGCCATACTAAAGACAGTATTTGTGTGTTGGCTATCGACAACGAACAGGATGGTCAGCCCATCGGTGTATTTACCGGCGATACCTTATTTGTCAGTGAAGTTGGCCGCACGGACTTTTACCCTGAGGAAATGGAAAAGATGGCGGGCCAGCTTTATGACAGCCTGCAAACGCTGGCCAACCTGGGTGACCATATCATTGTATACCCCGCTCACGGCGCAGGCTCGGTGTGTGGTTCAGGCATGGCAGCGCGTGAGTTTACCACCATAGGGATAGAGAAACGGCAAAACCCAGGCTATCAGTGCACCTCTAAAAAAGCATTTATAGAGCGTAAGTTAAAAGAGAACCACTATATTGCCCCCTACTTCAGCAAGATGGAGCAGTCTAATGTTAGCGGGATCGACGCGCCAATACCGGCAGTGGCTTGTCAGAAATTGGCGCCGGATGCGCTGTCTGCTTGGCAGAAAAGCGCCGAACGTCCCGGTGTACTCATTGATGTGAGAAGTCATGCTCAGTTTCGCGACTGTCACTATCCCGGCAGCCTTAATCTGCCGGGCGGCTTACTCAGCGCGTATGGCGGCTGGTTTCTTGACTATTCCACCCCTATCGCACTGGTGGCTGATTCCCATCAACAGGCTACCGAAAGCGCTGAACAGTTGTGGCGGATGGGCTACCAACAGATTAGTGGTTACCTGACCATGGTACCTAAGCCAGATACCGTCGAGGCGTACCAACGTCAGCATGTGAAAGCCGTTACAGCAGATAAGGTTGATGAGCGCATTAAAGCGCCACGAACTAACTGGCAACTGCTGGATGTTCGCAAACAGGAAGAGGTTAAAAATAACGAATTTAGGCAGGCAAAGCATATCTACTTAGGCTATCTGCCGGAAATGCACCACCAGTTGGATAAATCCCGCCACTATACACTGGCCTGTGGCAGCGGTAAGCGCGCTACCGTAGCAGCCAGTTATCTGTTGGCCCAGGGGTTTGAGAACGTGGATGTTTTCATTGGATCAATGCAGGCCTGGCAGAGCTACCAACAAGGCGCATAACAGATATACAGTCTGCATCGCATAGCACATCCTTACGGCAAGGAGGCCGGATGTGTTACCCTGAGTGGTCGGGACAGCTTGCTTTATGCAGTAATGGCTGCAATATTATTAAGGTAACACGGATTTTTGTTACCTTATTTACAAGATTTATTCACCAGATTTCACGGATTGAAAACATGGCAAACCACCACTTTTCTTCGTTATGCTCCTGTCAACCGGACCGGGGGGGGCTATGACTTTAAAAGCACTCAGCTTCGTATTTGCAATCGCCATTATTCTCTATCAGGTTTATGTTGTCACTTCGCCGAGTGTCAGTTTGCTAAACAGCTCTGACAGCGAAATCGTTGAGGGCAACATTGGCCTGAACAATGGCGAGTTGTCGTTTGGTCAACTCCAGGACGGTGAGGATAAAGCACTTTCTTATTCACTGTTGTCAGGCAGCGGTGAATATACCTATTATTTCAGACTCAGCAACAACACCATACTGACCGGCACATGTGGCGACTTTAAAAACTTTGAAGTCAGCAAACGGGTGATATTTATGGTCAGTAATAAAAAAGTGATTTACGCCAACAGCAACGGCGAACCACATGTCTGCCGGAGCACCCGCGTATAGATGTACCGGCAGATGGTTAAACGTGCTGCAAGTCGTCAGTTAAGCTCTAGCGACATGATTTGCCAGCGACTTTCTGTCTGCCCGCCCAGCCGCTTATAAAACCGCTGAGCAGACTGGTTGTCGGCTAGTACTTCCCATTTCATTTTGCTACCACCGCGAGCTATACAGTGCGCCTGGGCTGCGTTAAATAATGCTTCACCAACGCCCCGCCCCCTGCACCCGGCAGCAACAAACAACTCCTTGATCACCATCCATGGCTTAAGGTCGTAAGTAACAGGCTGATAAAAGTAAACCAGCATGCCCGCTACACAACAAGGCTCTTCACCAGAAGCCTCGGCAGCCACCAGTACACCGGCTTGACGATTATGCTCAATTAACTGCCCGAGGCTGTTACGGTTCACTTTAAACTGCTCGCTATAGCCTTCAAAAGCCGCCAGCCCTTGCATTAATGGCAGTACGCTATCAATGTCATGAACTGTGGCTTCTCTTACCAGCAGTTTATTCATCACTGATTAACTCAAAACCTTCATCCAGCCAGCCGGTAACCCCGCCAATCATTTTTTTCACCGGCCGGCCCAGACGCGCCAGCCTGATAGCCGCTTTTTCGGTAGCGTTGCAATGAGGCCCCGCGCAATACACCACAAATACGGTTTCTGCTGGATAGACAGATAATGTGTCTTCGTTTATCTGCACGTGGGGCAAAAATGCAGCCCCCTCAATATAGCCTTGCCGGGCCACTTCCACTGCGCGTACATCAAGCAAGACAAAATCGGTCAGATCGTTGTGCAGCGCATAGTGGACATCCCAACAGTCAGTTTCAAATTTCAGTAAGCGCTGAAAATGGGCTAAGGCTTCCTCACAGGCTGCAGGTCTGGGGCGAATAACAGTAGATGGCATAATAAAACTCCCTGATGAATTGAGAGTTAATTATCACTGCTGGATCGCCTCGCCAAAACTGTCTAAAATATCCACTATCGATAATATTTAGACAAAATAGTAGTTGCTAGTGCGGGCCCCTATGATAAAAGTCACCATTTTGCTTTGTGAAACGCTGTCGTTGTTCGAACTCGGCTGCGCCACTGAGCTATTTGCCCTGCCCCGACCGGAGTTTAAAAACTGGTATCAGACCCAGACCGTGACACTGGGCAGACAAACACTGGAAGGTTTAGGCAACACGGCCTTTCAGTGCCCTGCGGTTGAGCAACTCCCGGATACTGATCTGCTGGTGATCCCCAGTTTTCCGGTGGGAGTTGAGCGTATCGACCCATTGTTAGCCAGTGAAATACGTCGTCATTATGATCAGGGAGGCAGAATTATCAGTTTTTGCTCCGGGTCATTTTTGTTAGCCTCACTGGGCCTGCTCAATCAGCGTACGGCGATAACGCACTGGCGGTATGCCGAACAATTTAAGCAACGCTTCCCACACATTACTTACCGTGATGACAGTTTATACTGGTACGACGGCCAAATTGGCTGCTCGGCAGGCAGTGCCGCTGCCATTGATCTGGGAATAGCGGTAATTCGCAATGATTTTGGTTATGAATATGCCAACGCGGTGGCAAGACGCCTGGTGTTACCTGCACACCGTGACGGCGGCCAGTCGCAATTTGTGCAGAAACCGCTAGCACCGGTGAACGCGGCACTGGCAAAGGTACTCGACTGGGCAGTAAAACATAGTGGGTCTAGATTAACCGTTGAGCAGATGGCAGCTAAGGCCAACATGACCCGGCGCACTTTGGATCGCCACTTTATCCGCCAGTTTAATATGACCCCCCATCAATGGCTGTGCGAACGCAAGCTTGAGGTAGCCCGGCAACTGCTGGAAACCACTCATCTTTCCGTAGAGCAAATTGCCGGGAGATCAGGTTTTGATAATGCTGTAACCCTAAGACACAATTTTAATAAATATCTGTCGGTATCACCGTCGAAATATCGCCAGACTTTTCAAAGTAGAGAGCAGCTGATTTAGGTGGTGACCTTAATAATTTTAAACTGCGTTATTGTTTGGAAACTTGCTTAAGTGGCCTGGCTTTTTCCCATTTAAAGATGCCAACCCAAAAACCCAGTTCCAGTAACATTCCCACAATAACCAATACAAAAATGCCGGTAGCAAAGCCTGCCTGATAACAAAGCAAGGCGCCTATTAGCAAAGCTATCAGCAGAATTACCCGTTTAACGTTAAACATAAAATACGACTCTTTTAGTTTTCCCTACCCAAAAGTAAAGCGTTCAATCGCCCTTAGCGCAACGAGGAAAATGTAACTAAGCATATCGCGGCTATCTGTTTCGGCCACGCCACAGGTACCAAACCTTCGTCTTTATTTACCATAGATCAGATCGATTAAAAAAGTAGCAAAAAAACTTGCATGTTGTTTTATACAGTATTACTGTATATCCATACACTGTATATATTAACAGGAAAACAAACATGACTATGGCAACCACAACTTTTGAGACAGAAAGCAACATCCTGCAATTTCCTCAGCGCGTGGCCAAACGCGCACCAGCGCACAAAGGCTGGTCATATTTGTTATCAAACTCCGTGGCTTTTCAGAAAGATGTCGACTACGCCATTCGTATACAGAAACCAGACCAGGAAAAAGTGCCAGCCTGGATCCGCCGCCTGATTACCAGTGGGCAGTGCCGCTCTATTTATGTTGAGGATCTCATTCTGACACCAGAAGAGCGTGTTTCTATTAAACAACTGTGCGAGCAATATGCAGTGTCTTTAGTGGCGGTATCCGTAAATGACAAGGTGGCTGGTAATATCCTGCAAGGCCCTTGGTAAAACTGGCGTCTGGCCTTACACTACGGGCATTATCATTTAACAGGATTAGCCGGTGTTGTGTTTTTGTTGTAGTAATAAGCCTTACAGCGAGTGTTGTGAACCCAAGCATACCAGGGCAACAATAGCAGAATCAGCACAAGCCCTGATGCGCTCTCGCTTTAGTGCATACTGCCTCAGTAACTGGGCGTACATATTAAAAACCTACGCCAAAAAACAACGTGCCTCATTAAGTGAGCAAGCGTTAGAAGAAAGTGCTTCTGGCACCAAGTGGTTGGCTTTATCAGTAATAACCCCCTCATCCGAAGCACAACAAAGTTCTGCTACTACCGATCAGGTAGAATTTAAAGCCTATTACGCTGTTAACCACAAACCATACCTTATGCATGAAACCAGCGACTTTGTTATGGAAGATAATGAATGGCGTTATACCACGGGCATCATGCACAGCGATTCCGGCTTACTTAAAACAGGCCGCAACGATCCTTGTTTTTGCGATAGCGGCAAAAAGTTTAAGCAGTGTTGTTTAAAACGGATGTAGCAGCGCCTGTCGCTTCACATGCCTATTCATAATATTTTTCTGCCCCTGTTTATATTTCCATTTTTGCCTGTATAGACAACTCCCTACATATCATCCTGTAATCCCTGTACTACACCCTATTGCTATTGCTAACTGACTGTATCACTTGGCTTTAGCCGGGAATGTGATTACAGTGGTAATCGTGCCGAAATAAGTATACACCTTGTGTAGTACGGCTATTTCAGCCTCAAATCATTGCAATATAACAACAAGGGAGTCACCCCACTTAAGCGGTAATTCCCAAAACGAGAGAAGCATTATGAAAATGACCCGTCTTTCTTTGGTTTCACTGGGTCTGGTTGCTGCACTTAGCGGCTGTCAGCCAGCCAGCGAACCGCCACAGGAAACCACCGAAACAACACCAATGTATACTGCCGAAGATGCGGCAATGTTTGTTGAATCAGCCCAGCGTGAAATGGAAAAGATGCAGGTACCGGCAGCCAAGGCCGCGTGGTTATATGCAACCAATATCAACGAAGATACGGCCACGGTGAACGCCTATATTTCTGAACTGTATGCAAATCGTGCTTCTGAGCTGGCCAAGCAGGCAGCAGAGTTTAACGATGTGGAAGTCGATGCGGATCTGCGCCGGAAACTGGATCTCATGCGCACTTCGCTGACCATGCCACCTCCGGCAAGCCCGAAGAAATCTGAGCGTCTGGCGCAAATTAGCTCAGAACTGGATGGCATGTATGGTAAAGGAAAATACTGCCGCTCTGAGGATGACTGTATCGGCCTGGTTGACATGAGTGCAGAAATGGCGACTTCCCGCGATGCCGATCTGCTGCTGGAATACTGGCAAGGCTGGCGCGAAGTGTCTGTTCCCATGAAAGATTTGTATGCCGAACAGGTGGTAATAGCCAATGAAGGTGCGGCAGAACTCGGTTTTGCTAATGTCAGCGAGTTATGGCGCAGCAAATATGATATGCCTGCCGATGACTTCCCGGTTGAACTGGACCGCTTATGGGGTCAGGTGAAGCCTTTGTATGATGCCCTGCACTGCCATGTTCGTGCTGAGCTTGGTGATTACTACGGTGAAGATATCGTGCCTCAGGATAAGCCAATCCCGGCTCATTTGCTGGGCAATATGTGGGCGCAGAGCTGGGGCAACATTTACGATTTAGTAAAACCCGATGAGCCGATGGAAGTGCCTGACGTTACCGGTGCTTTGCGCGATCAGGGCTACGATGAAATTAAAATGGTTAAACAGGCTGAATCGTTCTTTTCCTCACTGGGCTTTGAACAATTACCAGAGACGTTTTGGGAACGCTCTCAGTTCAGTAAACCTGCCGATCGCGATGTGCAATGCCATGCTTCGGCCTGGAATGTTGACGATAAAGACGATTTACGCATTAAAATGTGTATCCAGATTACCGGCGAAGAGTTTAACGTAATTCACCACGAACTGGGTCACAACTATTACCAGCGTGCTTACAACCAGGAACCACTGCTGTATCGCGTTTCAGCAAACGACGGTTTCCATGAAGCCATTGGCGATACCATTGCACTGTCCATTACGCCAAAGTACCTAAAAGAAATCGGTCTGATTGATGAAATCCCCGATCCGTCCAATGACGTCGGCATGCTGTTACAGACAGCACTGGATAAAATAGCCTTTATTCCGTTTGGATTAATGGTTGATCAATGGCGCTGGAAAGTAATGGCCGGCGAAGTTGGTCCGGATGACTACAACGAACTATGGTGGAATTTACGTGAGAAGTACCAGGGTGTAATGGCGCCGGTAGCTCGTGAGGCTAACGCCTTCGATCCTGGCGCTAAATATCATGTTCCGGCCAATGTGCCCTATACCCGTTATTTCCTTGCCCACATACTGCAGTTCCAGTTCCATAAAGCATTGTGTGATGTTGCAGGCGATGAAGGCCCGTTAAACCGCTGCTCTATTTATGGCAGTGAGGAAGCGGGTGAAGCGCTGAACGCCATGCTGGAAATGGGACAGAGTAAACCCTGGCAGGAAGCACTACAAACGCTGACCGGCACGGATGAAATGGACGCAAGCACCATTGTTAATTACTTCCAGCCACTTATAAGCTGGCTCGATGAGCAAAATAAAGACCGTCAGTGTGGCTGGTAAGCCCTTAACCTTATAAAGGCTGACAAATATTCACTGACTGTAGCAAGCCGCCGGCAGGTTTACCTCCGGCGGCTTTTTTATAGAAGGTTACGCCGTACAGGATGACTTACGGCGCCATTTCCCGATTACCAACCGTACCGGAAAATTACTTATCAGCGTACCGGCAAGGATTAGCAATAACGCAATGGTTAGCCCAGGCGTCCATTGCTCGTTAAATAACGGTACAGCCAGAACACTGGCAAAAACCGGCACTAACGCCATCAGACCGCCCATTTGGGTGGCACCGATTAAGTGAACCGCCCGGCCATACAGGACCATCTGAATGGTAGTTGCCATTACGCCCTGATAAAAAGCCTGTAACCCCAACATTTGCCAGGAAGCTTCGCTGAGATTATGTGGTAACCACAACACATAAACGGGCGTAAACAACAGCGTCGTTACCGTGATAATCCCCAGCGTGGCGTGCCATGGGGCAAATTGCCAGCGCCGCAATAATACGGTAAACACGCCCCAGCACACACAGGCAACAATAAAGCTCATATCACCAAACCAGTAGCGATTATCAACCAGCAGCGTCTCGATTAACAATGCAGCTATACCCAGGCTGCTTACCGCGATCCCCAGCCAGGACGATAATTTATGCCGCTCGCCAGCAACAAAATAAGCAAACACCGCAATCATAATGGGCATCAGGCCTGGTAGTAACAGCGCGGCATGGGTCGCTGGCGCATGGGCGAAACCGGTAAACACTGATAAGGCGTACGCCAGCCCGCCAATACTGCCCAACACCGCCATACGCCATTGGCAGATCACGTTACGATGTCGCCAGATAAACGGCGAAAACAATACAAACGCAGTACCAAAGCGCACCATAATCAAATCCGGGGTTTCCAGAGCGGCTAAGGCCCCGGCCTTGGACACCAAAATAAATCCGGTCCAAATCATCACCGCACACAGCGCATAAGCCAGTCCGGCTATAGGCATTGCTGTTATCGGTTGTGATGGCGAAGGTGTACCAGTGTCACTCATATTGTGATTATCTCCGTTGATTTCGTGAGTGAAGAGTATAAGCTACCCAAACTTTCATTTATAATGAATAATAAAGAACAAATCTTTCATTATTTATGAAAGTGTCATCACCTTAATCTGGAAGTACTGATGGATATTGCCGACCTTACCGTTTTTAAAGCCGTCATTGAGCATGGCAGTGTTAGCCGTGCGGCCGAGTCACTGCATCGCGTGCCTTCCAACGTGACAGCACGGATCAAAAAACTTGAAAAGGAACTCAATGTGGAGCTGTTCCTGCGCACCAACAATCGCCTGACCGTTACCTCAGCAGGACTGCAGCTACTCGACTACGCCAATCAGATACTGCACTTACACAAAAGTGCCATAGCGGAGTTAACCCAAAAAGAGCCTTCGGGTTTACTGCGCCTGGGCTCTATGGAAAGCAGTGCCGCATCGCGCTTACCCGACATACTATCGGCCTTTCACCAGCATTATCATGCTGTGCAGGTGGAATTGATTACCCGGGCATCCATGCCACTGATTGAAAAAGTGATTGATGGCGATCTGGATGTGGTTATGGCTGCAGATCCACCCGATGATCCGCGTTTGCATTGCGTGCCCTGTTTTGATGAAGAATTGGTGCTTATTATGCCGGCTGACTGGCCGAACATAGATGAGCTTCCGACCTCGCTGACCATGGTTGGCTATCAGAAAGGCTGCTCATATCGCCACCGTCTGGAAACCTGGTTAAGAAAGCACGGGCACACTTGCGAAAAGGTCATAGAGATCCCCAGTCACTTTACCATGATTGGCTGTGTTATCGCCGGAATGGGAATTGGCATGGTGCCCCGTTCATTGTTGACGCTGCATCAGACCAGCGGGCTTAAAATAGCTACAGTAGATAGTGACATTGCAAATGCCCCTACCTATCTGGTATCCCGTAAAGATAATCCATCAAGCGTCATACAAGCGTTTATCAGTTGCAGCAAGGAAGTTGCCGCAACTGTATGACCGTTATTTTTTTGCTATGCTTGACTCTGGAGCTAACTCCAGGGTTTAAACTACCAGTATGAAGACAAAACATTACAAGATTGGCCAACTGGCAGCACTCACCGGGCTGACCGTCGACACCGTTCGCTTTTATGAAAATAAAGGGCTGGTGCACGCATCACAGCGTTCGGATGCCGGTTACCGGTTATTTTCTGCTGACGATTTAGCCCGCCTGCAATTTATTAAGCGGGCCAAGACCGTTGGCTTTACCCTTGATGAAATCAGCGAACTTCTGGAACTGCGTCTGCACCCCGACGATCACACCTGCGAAGAGGTGAAACAGGTCACCGCGCGCAAAGTCCGCGAACTGGATGAAAAGATTGCTGAGCTGGAGAAAATTCGTATGTCATTAAAAACACTGCATACCGCCTGCTGCGGCGGTCCTCAGAGTGCCGAGCACTGCTCTATCCTGCAGGCACTGGATTCCATGGAGACATCATGAGCGATATCGCCCTGTTAGCACAAAACTTTTTATTACTGTTTATGGAATCAGCACCATGGTTATTGCTCGGACTACTGGTTGCCGGCCTGATGCATGAACTGGTCCCCATCAGCATGTTACAAAAGCACATGGGCAGTGCCAGTACCGGCGCTGTTGGTAAAGCGGCAGTCATTGGCGCTCCCCTGCCTCTGTGTTCATGTGGGGTGATTCCTGCAGCGGTGGGCTTACGCCGCAGTGGCGCCTCCAAACCCGCCACCGTCTCATTTTTGGTCTCCACGCCGGAAACCGGTGTAGACTCAGTGTCTGTTTCCTACGCGTTGCTTGGCCCACTGTTCGCGATAGTGCGTCCATTTTGCGCCATTGTCAGCGCTATCTACGCAGGAATGATGGTGAAGTGGTTCGATAAAGAAGCACCAGCGACCACCAATGAGGCCCCTGCTACACCGGCCGAAGCCCCCCAAAGCTGCTGTAGTAGTAAATCAGAAGTAGAAGAAACAACGACATCCTGTTGCAGCAGCAAACCCGCCGAGCCGGTCAGCACAACATCCTGCTGCAGCACTGAAAAAACACAGGCGACACCAGCAAGTGCCTCTTCTTGTTGCGATAGCGGTAACAGCTCAGCTTCACCCGCGCACAAACCAGGCTTTACTGACAAAGTCGCCGCTATCTGGCAATTTTCCAGTGGCAAACTGCTTATTGATATTACCGTTTGGTTGTTGATTGGCCTGGCGTTGGCCGCAGCAATTCAGACCTGGGTAGCCACCGACTTTCTGACCAGCTGGGGCGACGGGCTGTTGGCCATGCTGGTTATGGCGGTGATTGGTATTCCTATGTACATCTGTGCCACAGCATCCACACCTATTGCGGTAGGCTTTTTAAGTGCCGGGTTATCTCCTGGTGCCGTGCTGGTATTTTTACTGGCTGGCCCGGCCACGAATATTTCAACCATGGGGATGATTGCCAAGGAGATGGGTAAACGAACTCTCATTCTGTATATCACCAGTGTAATGAGCGCGAGTATAGTGCTGGGCTATGGTTTGAATCTGTTGGTTGATCAGTTTTCATTGCAGTCGTGGATTGCCCTGGGTCAGTCAACCCACGAACACGGGGAGATCTCACCAATCTACGCATTGTGTGCTGTGCTCCTCGGTGGTTTAATGATTAGAAATGGCTGGCAGGCACTGCAACAAAAAATGACTAAGTCTTCTCAGGCCAGCTGCTGTCACTAATTACTACTAACTGGCAAGCCCTTTGCAACATCCATGGTTTTCTACACAAATAAGGTGAAAACCATGGATATTCTACGCATTTTATTGTCAATTTTACTGCCACCGCTGGGCGTGTTTCTGCAAGTCGGTATTGGCGCGCAATTCTGGATCAATATTTTACTGACTCTGCTGGGCTATATCCCGGGCATTGTGCACGCGGTTTATATTATTGCTAAGCGCTAGCCGCCTTAAGCCGGTTAAAATATTCCCGGTTAGTTGGCAACTGCGCCAACAGCTTATCGCCATTGTGCAAAAACTCCCGGCGCACCCTTTCAATTAGTGGTTTGCGCAGACTGGTAATGCCACCCGGCTGCCAGTCATGGGAGCGAAACCCCATGCCATACAATACGTATTGTTTACTGGCAGAGGAGAAAAGCTCCTGGCGCAGATTGGTTTCTAACAAGCCAGGCGGCTGACTTTGCCATAACTGCAAAGCATCCTGCAGGCTGTCTGTCCAGGAGGCGGGATCGGCATGGGCCTGCCAGTAGGGGCTGTCGCGGCGCTCACTTAATACATAATGCAGTTTGATGAAGTCAATAATCTCATCCCACCGGGCGTCCGTCATTTCATTGTAGCGTTTACCAAGTACCGCCATGGCAGCCCGGCTGCGTGGCAGTTGGTCGGCTATCCACTCCGCCGACTTTTCAATCAATACCAGTGCCGTGGCTTCCAGCGGTTCAACAAAACCGGCCGAGACCCCGATGGCAACGCAATTATGTTCCCAGAACCGCGCCCGGTGGCCGGGATCAAACCGAATGGTTCGCGGCATAATCGCTTTCTGACTTAAAGACTCATCACTGCTGATATAGGCTCTTAATGCGTCTTCGGCCTGAGTCTCGGTAGTTAGCTCGCTGGCAAAGACATGACCGATACCGCGGCGCGACTGTAACGCGATATCCCACACCCACCCGTGAGGCCTGGCTGTCGCCACGGTACACGAGGCTATTGGCGTTAGCTCACTGGCATGGTTCACCTGGGCTGCCACTGCCGTGTCGTTGAATAAAATATGCCGTTTAGAAACAAAGGGGACGTTGTAATGCTGCCCGATTAAGCGCGCACTAAAACCACTACAATCAATAAATAAGTCACCAGCCAACGGCTCGTCTTGCGCCAGCTCGATAGCTGCTATTGCGCCATCGGGATGACTCTGGATACCGGCAACGTGGGCGCTTTTATACTGTACGCCGAGTTGCTCAGTACAATGACGATGAAGGAGCGCGACAAATTTATCGGCGCTTAAATGGTAGCCGTAATTAAAATTGTAAGCGAATTCGGGTAATTGCGGCATTTTCGGCGCCTGATAGCGCTCACAGGCCATGCCCTGAGCACAAACCCAGGACTCAAAGTCGCCCGGACATCCTTCTTCGTGCCAGGCTTCGACCAGATTGACCGCGCCAAACCCCGCAGGCGCCGTAAAGGGATGGTAATACTTATCCTCGCCGCCCTGCTGCCAGCCAACAAACTTTGAAGCCTGCTTAAAGCTGGCATCACACTCACTGAGAAACTGCTTTTCGGCAATGCCCAGCAAACGCAGCGTATCGCGCATGGTAGGCCAGGTTCCTTCACCCACGCCAAGGTTTTTAACGTCAGGCGATTCCACCAGAATGACTTCAGTGTGACTGTTCTCGCCAACCAATGGGTTCTTGGCCGCAATAATACCGGCAGTAAGCCAGCCGGCGGTACCACCGCCTACAACCACAACCCGGGTGATATTCTTTTCCATACCAGGCCCTTACTTAACCTGCTCGCCGGCCGGACAATACCGGGCGATAAAGTCGGCGTGGGCAGGTAACTGGCCCAACGCATTATTCACCGATTGCTTAAATGCACTGAGTTGTTGTTTTAAGCCGTCGGTGGGTAACATTCGACTTGCCCCATGATGCTGAGCAGGCATCAGGCCCTGGCCCATCATTACCTGCACCCAGGAATCTACTCTGAACAGCGCCACATCATCGGGCCATACGTAGCCATTTTGCGCAAAAATAGCCATTCGATGGGCTAAGGGTTCAGGAATATCCATGGTGCGGTAATGATCCCAGAAATCACTGTCTGTTCGTTTCGTCAGGTTATAGTGCAGAATAATAAAGTCGCGGATGGTCTCCATCTCTTTTTGCGTTTCGCGATTATATTGTTCAGCGAGCAATTTATAATCACTGCTAAACGGAAACAGCTTCATCAGGCGGATAAGCGCGGTGGTGACAAGATGAATACTGGTGGATTCCAAAGGCTCCAAAAAGCCACTGGCCAACCCAACGGCAATACAGTTTTTATGCCAGGCTTTTTCTCGTCGGCCGGTCTTAAATTTAAGATAACGGGGCTCGGTTAGCATTGCGCCGTCGAGGTTTTGCTTAAGGGTTGCCAGTGCTTCCTCGTCACTTAAAAAGCGACTGCTATAAACAATACCGTTACCCACCCGAGATTGTAGTGGGATCCGCCACTGCCAACCGGCGTTATGGGCCGTGGCGATAGTATAAGGTTTAGGCGCTTCGGTAGATTGGGTTTGAATGGCAATTGCCCGATCGGCAGCCAGCCAGTGACTCCAGTCTTCATATCCAACATCAAGGTGTTCGCCTATTAACAGTCCCCTGAAACCGGTGCAATCAATAAACACATCCCCTTCTATCGCAATACCGGTATCCAGCGTCAGGCGGGTTAGGTTACCACTTTGTGGATCGGTATCTACCGACTGAATTTTACCCTCGCATCGGGTAACACCGGCGGCTTCGGATTTATTTCTAAGGTACGCAGCATAAGCCGTGGCGTCGAGGTGGTAGGCAAAGTTAAGCGGCCGATTACCAATCTTAGTGGCAAACTTATTGGCTTTGGCAGCTTTTAGTTCAAGGCAATAGTCTTCCAGACTGTCCTGCTGACCATTAGCCACCGCTTCCATCCAGAATTCATGAAATTCGGCCATCCATGAACGCTGACCGATTTCGCCAAAAGAGTGAATATAGCTGTCACCGTCATTTGCCCAGTTATCAAACTGAATCCCCAGCTTAAAGGTGGCGTTTGTCGCAGCCATAAATTCTTGTTCGTTGATGCCCATCAGCTGATGAAAATTACACATGGTAGGAATGGTTGCTTCCCCTACTCCCACGGTGCCAATCTGATCAGACTCAACTAACGTGATATCCAGCACGTTACCTAAACGGGTCACTAAACTAAACGCGGTTAACCATCCGGCAGTGCCGCCGCCGGCTACAACAACACGGGTTTTCTTTTGCGCCATTAATTTAAGCCTATTTATCGATTAAGGTTATTCAGTAACATTGCGCGTAAACGGCGCGCCGATAATTCATCCATCTGTGCCAGCGGACCATGACATTCCACCGGCAAATGCTCGATGACTTTTTCGCCGTCACCAAACACATAATAGTCAAACAATGCTCGCCAGGCGGCTTTTTCCTCGGCCGGTTTGTCGCGCAAAGTGAGCATGCCATGCATGAGCAGGTCCATGGGATTGCCCAGATAAGGTTTGGCTGTCATCCACCAAAAATTAACCATAACGTTAAAGCGGTCAAACGCCCTGACCTCATGCCACCACATACTCGGGTAATACAGTCCGTCACCAGGTTCCAGATCAGCAATCCAGGCATTTTCCAGTGCGGTTTTTAAGCGTGGGAATTTTTCAAAGTCGGGCTCATCAAGATTAGCGGTGGTAACCACTTGCCCCCCAGGCGTTGGCGACAGCGGTCCGGGGTATAAATTGTCTACCTGCTCTGGCGAAAACAGGGTAAAGCGCCGTTTACCTAATACGCAACAGGCTATATTTTTAGGTTGATCAAAATGCGCCGCCGCCACCGATTCGGTGCCAATCCAAATTTTGGGTACCGGCTGATTATTGGTAAATTCCGGATGCGAAAAATTGAGCGTATTGGCTTTACTTAATTCAGGCAAACCCTGATCAAATCGCAAGGAGTTTATATACAGGTATTCGTGCTCATCATCACTGAAACCGGCTTTGATTTGTGCCAGCACGTCACAGAGACGCGTTTTTTCGCTGCTATAGTTAAAGCCCGTGCAGGTGTCGTTGTAACCAAAACGCGATTTAATGTGTGCTGGCGCACGGTATGCCAGCAGCGGCCGGCCGGTATCGTTTTCAGTAAGCTGCGCCATGGCCTGCTCAACAGACTGTTTGCCAGCTTGTACCAGCGGCCAGTTGTTCACCAGCCCTTTGAGTATTACCGGTTTATTTAACGCAAAAAGATCGTCAAAAGGAATGTTGTCGGGTGAAATGCCCTCTATCACAAGTACCTGATTGGCCGTCATGGTAATGCGTCCTTAAATAATTACAGTACTGCCGACTTAGCGTTCTTTAACTCGATAAGACGCTGAAAATTGCCCATTGAAGACAGAATAAAAAATAATGAGCTAAGGATACCGTACTGATTGAGCTTAGCGAGTTGATCCCCCTCAAGGGCGCTGAGCTTTTGCTGGTTAATGGTGTAGTAGTTGTTGAGATTAACCTGTTCAACATTACTTAACTTAATCTGAATTGACACCGGCTCTAATAAATCCAGCTCATTGATTAGGGTAAATAAGGTGTGGTTGTACTGAGCGCCAGTCTCAATGGTTTGCAGTGCTTTTTTAACATACTGCAGGTACTGCGACTCGCCACCCATTGGCATAAACACGGCTTCGCCTTCGTTACTGTTTACCCGTGCATCGTCCATATCGAGGCAGATTTTAGGATCCGTGGGTTCACCATTGTCGTTTTTGCTGTAGCCAATGCTAAACGGACCACGAGCCAGTAACGCCGGCACATAACGGGTTGTCCATCCGCTCGCGGATAAAAACAGGTTTTCATTTTTTTCCAGCCCCAGAATAGCATGCAACTGCAAGGACTCAGTCTCTTCGCCGCGATAAATGAGGATGGGGAATTCTTTTTGTAACTCAGTGATTTCAGAAGCATAGATCTGACAACGGTTGACATTATCACTGGTACTGTTGGTGTCACTGACACTGATCTTGATATCAGCATGATCAACGTTATTTAAAACGGCAATGTTAGACATAGGAAAATTCGCTAAATAGCTAAGAAGAAACGGTTAGTCTGCATCCTACCCTTAGCTGTGATGACAGGCAAATGCTGACTTGAATACAACAGGGAAATGCCTGACCGGCACGGGTGCGCCGGTCAGGTTTTTACATCACTTAGAACGTGTAACGCGCGTTCAGAACGTAGCGTCTGTCCAGTTCCTGGATAAAGAAGGTGTTGTTATAGCTGCGTCCATACTGGCGCTGGCCTTCTTCAGTCAGGTTGATGATATCCATGCTTACTGTCAGATCTTCGCTGAACTCGTAGCTAACGTTAACATCCACTTGCTCGTACTCGTCGATAAACAGCGGGTTACGAACAGAAGATACGCCACGGTTAACTTCGCTCAGGAACGAGTCACGCCAGTTGTAAGCAACACGTGCAGATAAGCCGTCTTTTTCGTAAATCAGAACGATGTTAGCACTGTCAGACAGGCCTTCCAGAGCGAACTGGTCTAATGCCGGATCGGCGCCTACGTCGTAACCGATATCACCGTCTACGATAGTGAAGTTAGCCTGATAACCAAAGCCTGACTCACCAAAGAAGTGCTGCCACGCTAACTCGTAACCAGAGATACGAGCGCTTTGGTTGTTCACTGGCTGAGTTACCTCAAACAGCATGTTTGGATCGCCCGCTACCGGACCAACACTGTAGTTTGCAAATACGTCATCTGCGAACGCCTGACCTTCCTCGAAGTCATCTGCACCACCCGGGAATGCATCCGGGTTAGACAGCAGTGCTGTCATGGTGAAGTAGTTACGCTCGGTAACTTCGATACCACGAGCTTCCAGTTCTGCAATCGCATCACCAGAAACTGTGCCAGGCTGACCTGAAGTTGGGTCAAGTAAGCCAAACAGGTTTTGTGATACCTGTTGAGTACCTACGAAGTTGTCTACGTCTTTACGGTAGTAACCCACAGACACCATGCTCGACTCACCGTAGTAGTATTCCAGTGACAGGTCGAAGTTGTTTGACTCCAGCGGATCCAGCGCTGCATTACCGCGGCTACCAGAACCCTGACCACCCAGATAGGTTGGGCGGCTAGGCGCGCCAATGCTGGTTGCAGTGTACATCTGGTTGTAAGCAGGACGAGCCAGGGTCATGCTGTAAGAGAAACGGGCTTTCAAATCATCGGTCAGGTTAACTGACAAATCGATGTTCGGCAGCAGAGCCTCATAAGAATGCTTCTCTGCAAGTGCATCGGTACCGCTACCCAGTTGGATACGGAAATCGTTATCTGATAACCAGATGATTTGCTCAGGTACTGATTGCAGAGAAATAGACTCAACGTCTGTCTTCTCGTAACGCAGACCCACTACCAGGTTAGCTTCGAAGCCACCGATTTCGCCATCCATTGTTGCCATACCGTAAAGTGACATGATGTCTTCTTTAACAGTATTGTTGTCAGACGCTACGGCTGGCAGGTCACCCGGAGTGAAACCGTATGCAGGCGCAACAGCTTCTAACAGGTGTACTGCGTTACCAACGAACGATACGCTACCCAGTGGGATAGTGGTAGCGCCAGCTGGTACAGCAATCGCGTCAGCACCGGCAACGCCGCTCATGTCATGATCTTCAAACGCACAGGCAGTACAACCGATTTCCAGCAGACCTTCAGGGATATTACCTACATCAGATACACCCCAGCCACCCAGCTGTGCTTCAGTTTCGTAACGAACCTGGTTCATTTCAGTGCTCATGTAGCCCACACCGAAATCAAGTTTAATATCTGAACCCTGATCCCAGGTACCGTCTAAACGGAACTGAGCAACGTCAGACGTCTGGTCAGAAGAAATCGCACGGGTAACCTGAGGACCTACGTCCGGCAGATCGAAGATACCGTTGTCGTTACCTTTCTGAGAATCGTCAACCACGATGCTCGCCTGAGGCATGCGCTGACCGAAGTCAACTGTTTGCCAGCCAGCAGTAGCACCAGCTACGTTGAAACGAATTACGTTTTTACCGTACGGACCAGCACCGCCACTCTTAGCTTCGGCAACGTTCGCGTCAAAACGCAGGTTCAGTGAGTCATTTGCCCACCAGTCAACGTTAAAACCAAATGAGGACAACTCATCCTTCGCACCCATTACCAGGTTCTGGAAGAAGAAGTCTTTACCGCCGTCGATGTCTTCAGTGAAACGGATTGGCGTAGCCACTACCGGGTTACCGTCAAATTCCATATCAGTAAACTGACGCGCGAACCAGATACCATCAACTACAGAAGTCGACTGGATTTCGTTGCTCGCGTAAGTTGCATCCGCAGTGATGGTCATTTCGTCACTGGGCGCATACTGAACAGTCAGCATACCGTTGATACGTTCACGGTTGTCGTGGTTAACACCTAACCCCAGGTTGGAAGGCATTGCGACCAGTTGGCCCTGCTCAGGCGCATTGGTGACGTTTGCGCCTTCAACTAAACCAAAGGTACCTGGCGAGTTAACATCCCAGTTATATAACTGATAGTTTTCAACACTCATGTGGCGGCTACCAGAATCACGCTCCTGGTAAGAACCGAATACTGCCACACCAAAGTTAGCGTCTTCGTTAACCCAGTTAGCTACACCACTCATTTCTGGTGTTACGCCGTCACCACTTTCGTCTTTAACCGCTTTAACCCCCACAGACGCACGGCTATCACCCTGTGCCAGTGGTTTTAAAGTATTGATATTGATTGTTGCACCGATACCACCTGAAGGTACCGCTGCGCGACCTGTTTTATAAACTTCAATGCCGCTAACACCTTCGGATGCCAGGTTAGAGAAGTCGAATGAACGAGTTGTACCAGAAGCGCCCTGGTCAAGCGGGTTACCTGTAATTGAGGCAACGTTAGCGGCTGGCATCTGACGACCATTCAGAGTAATCAGGTTGAAGTTACCACCAAAACCACGAACAGTTACTTCAGAACCTTCACCGTTTACACGGTTGATGGATACACCAGTGATACGCTGTAGCGATTCAGCCAGGTTAGTATCCGGGAATTTACCCATGTCTTCAGCAGAGATGGCGTCAACAACACCGGTAGACTGACGCTTTACGTTCATTGATTGTGACAGACTGCCACGAACGCCGCGTACTTCGATCTTTTCAACTGTTTCCGCTTGTTGTGCCTGAACGCCTGTGGCGACCATCACATATAGTGCCCCGGATACAGCAGTTGCTAGCTTGCTTTTATAAAACATAATTTGGTTTCCAATGAGATTAACACTTTTTTATTTATATGCGCCGTTGGCCTTAACCATCTGTCATCTGATACCCAACCGATTAACCGATAATTAAGTGCAGGCTGACCTGCTATTGCCTTGACGCAGTGCTAAATTCAATACAGTTCTCTCAATCCGTATTGAACCGTTACAACGGGAAATCAGGTTGACCGTCTGTAACGCCCCATATGTATAGTTACATTTTCGTAACAATGCAAGCTTTTTGTAAAGCTACTTAACTAATTGATAAGATTTTAACACTTCCACCCTAATTGGTGCGATCTTTGCTTTGTATCAGGGCGGTATAAAACTCATGAAACAAACGCATTCTAATCGATTTTATAAACAAACCTTATGAATAATCAGCATAAATCTACTGTATATTAAACGGGTGTTTTACGTTTAAATGAAACGACAGAACTTGTTAAAGTGTAACTGAGAATTATTTTTTTATTTTATATCATAAACTTATATTTATCTTTTATGGTTTAGCAATAGTGATAATTTGTGTAATGCTGGATTTTGTGCCTGACTTATTATCAATTAGTGCAAAGCAGCAGCAAAATACCGGAAAAGCCTTTTAAGAATTTAAAAAGCAGGTATATTAACAAAACATTTTGCAACGGTGATTTAACATCTCGATAACGGAAGCATTTGTTGCCTAATACAATAATAATCAAACTGAGCGAATCAGTAGAGAAATGTGTTAATAAAAATGAAACAAACAGACCCCCTACAAAACGGCACACCTCTCGCTCTGATGACCGACAGGCAATTTTTTCACTGTCTGAAAGAACATGGTCCGATGACGCGAGCCGCCATAGCTAAGAAAACCGGCATTTCCCGGCCGACGATTTCCGAATCTGCGCAGCGACTTGAGAAAAGCGGCCTGGTGGTAGAAACCAGCCGAAAAACCAAAAATAAACAGGGCCGCGCCGGGGTTATTTACGAGATAAACGCCGCTAAAGGGCTGACTCTGGCTATTGCTATCGATGTAAAACAGATCCAGCTACGCCTTACCGACCTGTCTCTAAAAGTGATTCGAGATCAGTGTTTTTATATTGATCCCGCCTGGCAACAGGCAGAACTGGCAGAGGCTATTTTACGCTTTATCCGTCTGGCCGTGCAGGACCAGTCTTCGCCATTGCTCGCCATAGGCGTTTCCGTAGCGGTACCGGTTAACTCACAAACCGGTGAAATTCTGGCGTTACCCTACTCAAAGTTCAGTATCATTCATGGTATTAACTTCAAAGCACTGCTTGAGGAGCAGTTTGCCTGTCCGGTTACCCTCGACAACGATGTAAACTGGGCAACACTGGCAGAGAAAAGCCTCGGCATTGCTAAAAACGTCTCTGATTTTGTCTTCATTTACTTTGGTGAAGGGATTGGTGCCGGTATTTATCTGGATAACCACCTGATCAGAGGCTCAACCGGTATCTCCGGCGAAATTGGGCACATCATGGTGAATAGTAAAGAGAACCTGCAGGACTTTGTGTCTAACCACCATCTTCAGCAGGCTCTGGAAGAAGGCGTTGATCTAACTGGTCACCCTGCCATTTCACAAATTGGCAGTACCCTGGCAACCATTGCGGCGGTCATCAACCCTAAAATGTTTGTACTGGGTGGACCAATGACGAAATACCCGCAGTTTATTCCGGCTATCATCAAGCAAATCCAGCCACAGCTGTTTAACAAGGTCAGTTTTATTCCCAGTAATGCGCCTAACTATGCGCCATTAAACGGCGTTCAGGCAGGCACTTACGAACTGGCTTTAAGTTCCTTTGGCCTGCCCTCACCGCCAGAGGCGGAATAGCCCCCTAGAAAACGGCGCTCAGCAGGAGCGCCAGTATAAAGGCTATCGTGCCCAATAGCGTCTCCATAACGGTCCAGGTCTTTAAAGTGGTTTTCTCATCCATTTGCAATAACCGCGACACCAGCCAAAAGCCCGAATCATTAAAATGCGACAGCACCGTGGCCCCACCGGCAATAGCTATAACAATACAGCATAAATCCACCGCACTGAGGCCAGGAACCTGAGTCACCACCGGCGCAATCAACGCTGCGGTGGTCGTTAAGGCAACCGTCGCCGAGCCCTGCGCTACCCGCAAACAAACGGATATCACAAACGCCGCCACGATGACCGGCAGACCATTGTCTACCAGTAGTTGCGCAAACGCATCGCCTATCCCCGCAGCACGCAACACGCCACCAAACATACCGCCAGCCCCGGTGACCAGAATAACGGCACTTAAAGGTCCAAGCGCGTCATTGCATAAGCCTTCGTATTGCTTGCGGGTGAACTGCTTGCGGAATAACCCAAACGCCATGAGCAAGGTTAATAACAGTGCTACCGGCGTTTTGCCTAGCAAACGCAGACCACTTAAGAATGAAGACTCTTGCGGTAACATGCCAGCGACCTGCAGAGTATTCACCACCGTATCAAGGCAAATGAGACCAAACGGCAACAAGAGTACCGCGATAACCCGGGCGAAAGAAGGTTGCCACTGACTGTCAGAGTTAGATTCGCTATCAGTAAACCAGGCGGGCAGATCAATATTAAACCGTTTGCCGGCGTACATTGCATAAAGGTAACTGCCTGCAAACCAGGTGGGAATGGCAATCACCGTTCCTACCATCAGCAACAGCCCAATATTAGCCCCCAGCAAATCAGCCGCTGCGACGGGTCCCGGATGGGGTGGCACAAATGCATGCATCACCGCAAACGCCCCGGCGGCAGGTAGTACTGTTAACAAAGTTGATTGCTGTAAGCGCCTCGCCACACTCAGTAGAATGGGCATCATCACGATAAGGCCGGCATCAAAGAAGATCGGAAAACCAAATAGCAGAGACGTAATGCCCAAGGCCAGCGGCGCTCGCTCGAGGCCAAACAGGCTAATCATGCGCTGGGCCAGCACATCGGCCCCACCGCTGCTTTCAAGTAACTTACCAATCATCCCGCCAAGACCAACCAGCAGAGCCACCGCTGCTAACGTGCTGCCGAAACCCTGCATCATAACAGGCAGCACATCAGCAGCGCCGATACCGGTAACCAAAGCGGTGATCAGACTCACTATAATTAACGCAATAAGCGCATGCACCCGGGCTACAATAATCAGTCCCATCAGCACCACAACCATGGCAAGTCCGGTTAACAGTAAAACAATATTGTCAGTTTGATTGCTCGCAATATCCATGAAATCTCGTTGTATTCTTTATTTAACTATTCACACAGCCGTCAAGCCGAGCTAAAATGTTACGCATAACATTTAGCAGAACATTTTTTTAACAAGAACGCAAGCAGACTCTATGACAGCCATCGATAAAAGTCCCGCTCCCTGTTGCATTATAGTAATGGGCGTTAGCGGCAGTGGTAAAAGTACGATTGGTGAACGTCTCGCTAAGGCCACCGGCGCTGGGTTTATTGACGGCGATGACCTTCATCCGCCGGCTAATATAACCAAAATGTCGCGGGGTGAAGCGCTCAATGACGAAGACCGTGCGCCCTGGCTAAAACGGATTGCCGCGACTGCCGATCAGCATCTTACAGCAGGTAAAACAGTTGTAATTGTTTGTTCAGCACTGAAAAAACAGTACCGGGATGTATTTCGCCAGCATATCAGTCGCGTAAGATTTGTTTTTCTGGATGGCCGCTTTGAACTCATTAAACGCCGGATGGAAGCGCGTCAGGCGCATTTTATGAAAGCCGAAATGCTGGTGAGTCAGTTTAATACCCTGCAACGGCCTGCGGCTGAAGAGCAGGATGTGTACACCGCGGATATTGAGTTACCTATTGAACAGCTGGTTGCTGACATTCAGCGTCACCTGCCGCTCGCTCCACCGGATTAACTCAACGATTCTCCTTCGGTGTAAGAAAAGCCCAGATCAAACAGCTTATCGGAGGGTGCTTTGCCGTTGATCACATCAATAAGCAGCCGTGCGCTTTTGATCCCAATAGCCTGGCGCGGGGTCACTACACTGGTGAGTTTAGGTTGCATGGTAAGGCCGATATCCAGCCCGTTATAGCCCATCACAGCAAGGTCATCGGGTACCCGAATGCCTTCATTTTTACAGTACTGCATGGCCCCTACGGCCAAATCATCATTTGTACAAAATATGCCATCCACCCTGTCAAAGGTATCCAGCGCCTGTTGTAGCAATTTCATTCCCTGTGAAAAACTCGACTGAAACGGGGTAGCCACGGTTTGCGGGGTAAGCCCGGCTTCCCACATAGCCTGCTCGTAGCCTTGCTGCCGTAACATGGTTCGTCGGTCAAGCCGGGCTGCCAGATAGACAATGTGCTGTTTATTACTGGCAATCATCCGGGTTACCGCATTAAAAGCAGCCGCTTTATGATCGAGCCCCACCACCATATCAATAGGGGCTTCTGGCAACTCCATGCACTCCACTACCGGAATGCCTGCCTGCTTTAACATCGTCCGCGTTCGGTCGGTATGTTCGGTTTCGCAAAGGATCAGACCATCCACCTGATAAGACAGCAACATTTCAATTTTACGTTCTTCTACCTTGGGGTCGTAGCCTGAGTGAGCCAGTAAAATGTCGAAGGATTCTGCATTAGTGATGGTTTCAATACCATCCACCAGGGCAGAAAAGACCTGATTAGACAGTGATGGGATCACCACGCCGATGGTACGACTCAGCGCTCTGGACATTAACGCTGGCGCGCGGTTATGGATATAACCGGAATGTTTAACCGCCTGGGCAATTTTTTCGCGCGTGGCGGGCGCCACTTTTTCTGGTGAACGAAAATAACGGGAGACCGTCATTTTGGTAATGCCCAATTGATCAGCGATATCTTGTAGGGAGGCGCGATTGGTCATAAATGTTAACAGGCGTAGTTGATCATCGAACATCTATGTTACATGTAACATTTTACTGAGGGAATATGAATCTTTGGCTTAAGAGATTAAGAGTAGTGCATTAAAACAGTGCATCAACCCGATTCAGCGGAGTGCAAGCCGGTGTGTTTATCACTATACCGGCTTTAATATGGTGCCAAAAGCTCGTATTCAGTCCGCTTCGCTGATTTGTTGTAGTCTTGCGGCACTGTTATCACACCAAAAGCAATTTTCTGCCGGCTTACGCTCAATCGCCTGGGTAAAAGCCTGCTTTGCCAGTGCATACTGCCCGCTTACAAAATACGCTTCACCCAGACTATCCCATAAATTACCGTCGTCGCTGTAGAGTTCCACATTCAGCAGCAGCAGGCCTATTGCGTCGTTATATCGCTCATTATCCATTAACCGCAACCCGGCACGGTTGAGAATACGCTTGTTATCAATCTTGCTGGCAAAGGTTTTCTGCAACACTGCCTTTTTGCGCTCAGAACTACCGGCTGTGCTTAGTGATAGTCCTACCATTTGACTGGTGAGGCCGGTTTCAAACGCTGGTAAAGGTTTCTTTTCAAAAAGGTACTGCTCGATGTAATAAGGCAAGGCCATGGTACTTTCCACCAATGCATTAGAAGCAAACAGAATTAGTATCTGTTCGTCAGGCAACCAGCGAAAATCAAAGTAATAGGTACCATTTGAACCATTGTGACCAATAAAAGTGGTTTCCCGTGGTGTTGGCATGACTGCCCAGCCATAACCATAGTGGCTGGTGCCCTCCTCATTTTCTGCTACATGGGGCTCAAAGAGCTGGTCGCGGTATTTTGCAGCCAACACCGATTCACTCTGCAGCGCCTGTGCCCACAGATACATATCATTCATGGTGGACAGCATGCCGCCATTCCCTTTCAGTGGCCAGGCGATGGCCGCGTCCTCAAAGTACTTGTCCCGGGTACTGCCCGTTTCTACTTCGCCAAACAAATAGCCCGCAGCCGCAGGGAGTTGTGCCAGTACCGGATTAAGATAACCGGTATGGTGCATACCGGCTGGCTCAAACAAAGCCTTCTGAAGGTACTCTTCGTAAGACATCCCGCTAACCAGCTCAATGATCCGCGCCAGAATACTGTAACCGGCATTTGAGTAGGCGTAGCCTTCTCCCGGCGCAAAATATAACGGCATAGCAAATAACCGGTTAAAGAACTCGCCGGTAGGAACGTGTGTAAAATCCCTCGCGCCTATGCCATTGGCAATACCGGCTGAATGGCTAAGCAACTGATGTAAGGTGATGGACTGTTTATCTTCTGGCAGTTCGTTAAAAAACTCACTGATAGGCATAGATGTGCTCAGCTTTCCCTGTTGAACAAGATGCATCACAGCCGCAGCGGTAAACTGCTTGGTTACCGAGCCGGTATCAAACAGTGTATCGGCGGTAATAGGTGTACTCCCCTGCCGCTCTGTTTTTCCATAACCTTTATTTAAACGCAGCTTACCGTCTTCAGCAATTAATACGGCGCCGCTGAAACCGTTGGCTTCAGCAGTCGTTAAATACTGATCAAGCTTATCAATGTCGGCTGCATCGGTGGCCAAAACCGAGGTACTGGTAAATACCAACAGGGCAAGCAGGACTATTTTGTGTAAACGCATCACCAACTCCGTTTCAGGTGCTCTTTAATATAGTCGCAGACGCTGCCCAATAAGTTTTATTGTTGCTGCGGTTGTTGAATCGTCTGCCACTGAGAAACAAAACAGTCGTATAGTGTCTGATTGAAGAGGTAAAAATCAATCTTAAGTGTCCCGGAAAATTGTAAACAAGCGTTAATAGCTACGCTTGCCGCCTCCTTATGAGGGTAGCCATAAACGCCACAGGATATAGCCGGGAAAGCCACCGATTGGCAGCCGTTATAAATGGCCAGCCGGCAACTTTGCTGATAAGCACTGGCCAGGGTTTGGGCGGGATGTGGATCCTGGTGATAAAGAGGGCCAACCGTATGAATAACAAATTTGGCCGGCAGGTTACCCGCTGGAGTAATTCGCGCTTCTCCCGGTGGACAGCGCACGCCATCTTTTACCGCTACCGCCTGGCAGGCTTTTAGCAGCGCAGGTCCTGCAGCCCGGTGAATGGCACCATCAACGCCCCCGCCACCCAGCATAACCGGGTTAGCCGCATTAACGATAGCGTCGGTGGTTGCACCGGTGATATCACCCAGCACAAATCGAATAGCCATAAGCGTAACCGTTTAGGGAATAAGCTCTTTACTATGCCACTGCCCCTGGCGTTTTTCAAAACACTGCCGCTGCTGCGGGTTACCGCGCAGATTAAGGTAATCCACACTTTCTACCAGTAGGGTGAGCACGCAGAAATGATCGGGTAAGACATCCGTATTGGCACTGTGATCAATCAGAGACTTTTTCGGCGCTGTGCGCTCGCTGCCGGGTTCGCCCCATAAAAACTGTTGCCGGGCCGCCACTGACAAGCGATCCCATTGTTGCTGGCACAACGTTCTGTCTTCGTTTGGCGTATCCACCCTGCAGCTTACTGTCATTCGGTATTGTTCGCGGGTTTTGGCGAAATACCAACAAACCGCCGCGTGCGGATTGCCCTTAAGCTCAGCAACTTTCTTGTTGCGGGTGTCGGTAACCACCCACATCAGGGACTGGTTCTCATCTACCCCGCGACACACCACAGTGCGATTGTGCGGCAGGCCGCTGCTATCGACCGTCGCCAGCTGAAAATAGCGGCTTTCCGGCATATCCCGGGTTTTATCGAGACTTTTTAACAGTAACGCACTCCAGTCAGACATGGCGTTTAACTATTTGGCTTAATGCCAGAAAACAGGCGATAAAAATTCGCGGTAGTGGCTTTAGCCAGTGAATCCACACTGATCCCACGAAGTTCAGCAATAAATTCGGCGACTTCTACCACATAGCCGGGCTGATTGGGTTTACCACGATGGGGTACCGGTGCCAGCCAGGGTGAATCGGTTTCAATCAGTAACCGCTCAAGCGGAATAGCCTTAGTAACCGCCTGTAATTCTTCGGCAGACTTAAAAGTAACAATGCCTGAAATAGAAATATAAAAGCCCATTTCCATGGCCGCCTCGGCCATGGGCAAGTCTTCCGTGAAGCAATGCAGTACACCAATAGTGTGATCGGCTTTGTACTGCTTTAATAAAGCGATGGTATCCTCGCGGGCATCACGGGTATGAATAATCAACGGCTTGTTGGTTTCATTGGCCACTTTGATATGGTCGATAAATGACTGGATCTGCACCTCGCGAGTATCTTCACTGTAGAAATAATCCAGTCCGGTTTCGCCTATCGCAATTACCTTATCGCTACTGGCCGCTGCCAGTAAGGTGTCGTAATCGCAGGCATCTTCCTGATGCAGGGGATGCACGCCACAGGACACCGACACATCATCAAAATGACTGACCGTACTGAGCATTTGCGGATAATCTTTTACCGATACCGATACACAGAGGAAATGCTCCACGCCGCGCTGGCGGGCAAAAGCCAGCGTTTGCGCCAACTCTTCGGTATTTTGTTTCAGGCGGTCGAGATGACAATGAGAATCTACAAACAAAAAAAGCTCCTTAGGCTTGTTTTAGTAATGAAAAAATCTGGCTCAACAGCAGCACTTTATTAACACCGGGGTGACGTACCCGAACAGCATAAGCAATACAGTGCTGATAGCGCTGCAAGTCTTCTTTACGCTGTGTTTTGCAGTATTGATCATGATAATACTGCTGGCACCAGTAAATCACCTGTTCAGCGTGGTCCTGCCACTTCGACGCCACTTCCGTGACATCCTGGTTATTACCCAGCAAGCCTTCCAGACCGGTCAGAAAATCACGGTAACTCAGCGCGCTCTTGTCGGTTAAAGCCCGGGCAACACGAAGTGGCGCATTACCGTATGCGTTGAGTAACGCCTGATCGATCTCATCATAACCCTGTCCAGCCAGCCAGTTCAGACTTTGCTCCGCGGATGGCGTAGCAATGACATGCTTTTCACAGCGGCTTAAAATAGTCGGTAATAATCCCGCTACCCGGTGCGTTAATAACAACAGGTAAGTGTTATCGGTGGGCTCTTCCAGCGTTTTGAGTAAGGCATTAGAGGCCGCTTCGGTCATGCGCTCGGCTGCTGGAATGATCAATACTTTATGGCGGCCAATCTGCGCCGTGGTATTTAGTTTACCAATGGCTTCACGGATGGCATCAACGCCGAGCTGTTTATCGCTTTCCAGCATATAACGGTCGGGATGGGTGCCGGCCTCAATGAGTTTGCAACTCTGGCACTCACCACAGGGGCCGTCATTGCCCGGGCGCAGACACAATATTGCCTGCATCAGGGCATCGGCCAGTTCACGCTTGCCCACCCCTTGCGGGCCACTCAACAAAATGCCATGGTGTAATGTGCTGGCCTGAAAGCGCTGTACCATCTGCTGATATCGCTCGGCTAACCAGGGTAACGCTAGCATGAAAGATACTGCTCCAGCGTGAGTTGAACATCCCGGTGCACATCGGCCATAGACTGCATGGCATCAATGGTGATAATACTGCTGTCGGCCGCAGCCAGTTGCAGATAACGGGCCCGGGTGCGCTCGAAAAAATCCAGTCCGGCTAACTCAATACGATCCAGTTCACCACGCCCCCGGGCCCGTTCTAAGCCCACAGCAGGCTCAACATCAAGATACAGGGTGAGATCGGGTTTAAAGCCTTTTAACGTAATGTCACTGAGCGCCGACAGCGTAGTCTGCGCAATTTCGCGGCCGCCGCCCTGATAGGCCTGCGAGGATAAATCGTGGCGATCACCAATCACCCAGCTGCCTGCATCCATAGCCGGTTTGATCACGTTAGCCAACAATTGCGCCCGCGCGGCATACATCAGCATCAGCTCGGTTTCTTCAACCACATTTTCCTGCCAGTTTTGCTTTACGCAGTTGCGAATGGCCTCGGCCATGGGCGTGCCGCCGGGTTCCCGGGTTGTCACGGTAGTAAAGCCTTTTGACTTAACCGCTTGCTCTACCAGTGCAATCACTGAACTCTTGCCGGCCCCTTCGAGGCCTTCAACGACGATAAACTTACCTGACATCTATGGTTGTCCGTCCTTTCGGTTTAGCTGGAACTCTCGTACCGCTTGATTATGTTCTTCTAATGTATTGGAAAACTGATGGCTGCCATCACCACGGGCAACAAAATAGAGCTCCGACGTCAGTGCCGGCTGCAGGGCAGCATCAATGGCGACCCGGCCAATCATAGCAATAGGCCCTGGCGGCAACCCTTTATGTACGTAGGTATTATAAGGGGTATCTTCGCGTAAATGCTTACGGGTGAGGTTACCGTCAAACCGTTCGCCGAGGCCGTATATTACGGTCGGATCCGTTTGCAACCGCATGTTCTGTTCAAGGCGATTAACAAATACCCCGGCGATACGCGCCCGCTCTGAAGCAAGCGCCGTTTCTTTTTCGATGATCGACGCCATGGTTAACACTTCCACCGGCGCCTCATAGGGCAAACCTGGTTCGCGTTTAGCCCAGTTCTCCAGCAGATACTCCTGCATGGCAGCAGACGCTCGTCTGAGAATCTCACTGGCTGGCGTCTGATTAGTAAAGTGATAAGTATCCGCCAACAGCAAGCCTTCAAGACTATTTATTGGCTCAGCGCTGTAGGGCTGCCATTGTGCAATAAGGCGCTGAACAAGCGCCTCCTCATTATCAGTGAGGTCAGCTTTAAGACGCGGATGTGCTTTAAGCGTTGTCAGCCATTGCTGGTAGGTTTGCCCTTCAATCAGGCTGATATCAAACTGTACTTCCTCGCCGTGGGAAAGTAGTTCAAAAGCCCCCGCTAGTGTTAATGGCGGCTCAAAGGCATAGGTACCGGCCAGAATAGGCTGGCCACCATAGACCAGCTTAAGCCACAGCCGGGCTGCCAGCGTAGGCATGGGCAGCCAGCCTTGCTGCTCAAAGCGCATCAGCGTTTCAATGGCGCCCTGGCCTGGCGGCAGGGTAAATAACTGGCGTTGCTCAATATTCAGCGGCTTAGCAAACTGCTGTTGCAACCAGCCCATGGTTGCCATAGCTGCGCCCACTACAATGATTAATCCTAAGGCCAGTTTACGCAGCACCATACTCTCCTGCATAAGCGCGTGCCAGAGACTCGTGGAGCGACAATACCGGTGCAATGGCCAGTTCACGTTTAGACTCACCTAAGGTAAGGGTTTTCACCGGCACAATTTGCATCAGCGCATTGGATAAAAACATGGCATCAACGTGGGCAATCTCAGTTAACTGCTGTTCGATAATGTGGATATCCGGGCAATGATCGAGAATAAATTGCCGCATAACCCCATTAACGCCAGCTAGTGCCAGCGATGAAGTAAACCACTGCCCGCCAACCAGCCAGAATAGATTTGCAGCACTGGCTTCAATAATATTTTGTTCGGTGTCGGTTACAATCGCATCGTCGAAATCTGTATGAGCCAGCGCCTGTTTAATGAAAACCTGTTCTAAACGATTGGCATGCTTTAAGCCGGCCAGTAAAGGCTGTCTGGCTAAAGAGACCGGCACAGTCCCTACGTGAATGCCCTGTTGTTGCCAGCTTTGATAAACCGCAGGCACGTCATGCCAGCTTACAGCAACGTTTATGTTTGGCTCGGCCAGTCGCGCATAACCGCGACCACCCTGCCCGGCACCGATTAACACCTTTAGCACGCCTTCATTTCGCTCTGGTAAGGCGGCCGCAATCACCTGACGAATGGATTCGCCTCCAACCTTTAAGCCTAGGGCCTGGCTGTCATTTACCAGCCGATTAATGTGGCGATTCAGCAGGGCAACCTTGCCATCCAACACGCGCATAGTGGTAAACGTACCGTCACCATAATTGGCCAGCCGGTCATTAAGGGCAAATTGTTTGAGTGGAGCCAGTCCATTGGGATCAGTCATACAGCGCTTTCGGCAGTCACCGGGTTAGTCAGTTTCAGACGGGTATTGTATCAGCAATTCTGTTAATACCAAGTCGCGACGAATGATGATCATGACCGCAAAGAAAAAGGGAGCACCGGGCTCCCTTTTGTCGCTATCACTGTCTGCTTATGGGCGCTTGAAAATCAAGCTGCCATTGGTGCCACCAAAACCAAAGGAGTTACACAGTGCGTACTCTTCTTCAAAGGCTTTGGCTTTATGTGGAACAAAGTCCAGGTCGCACCCTTCACCCGGTTCGTCCAGGTTAATAGTAGGCGGAGCGAGCTTGTCGCGCAGGGCCAGAATTGTGAAAATCGCCTCAACTGAACCGGCTGCACCCAGTAAGTGACCGGTCATGGATTTCGTTGAGCTAACCAGCACTTTATGGGCATGGTCACCAAAGACGCTCTTCACCGCCGATACTTCGGCAATATCACCGGCCGGCGTTGACGTGCCGTGGGCGTTGATATAACCAATCAGAGACGGGTCAATTTTGGCATCGTTGATGGCATTTACCATCGACGCTGCAGCGCCTTCACCATTCTCTGGTGGCGATGTCATATGGTACGCATCGCCGCTCATACCAAAGCCTACCAGCTCCGCATAAATGGTCGCACCGCGCGCTTTGGCTGCTTCGTATTCCTCGAGCATTACCACACCGGCGCCTTCGCCCATAACGAAACCGTCACGGTCTTTGTCCCACGGGCGACTTGCCTGTTGCGGCGCATCGTTGCGTGAAGACAGTGCGCGTGCAGATGCAAAGCCAGCCATACCCAAAGGCGTGATAGACGCTTCGGCACCACCGGCAAGCATGGCATCCGCATCACCATAAGCAATAGTCCGGGCTGCTACACCAATGTTGTGCACACCGGTGGTACAGGCTGTCACGATATTCAGGTTAGGCCCTTTCAGCCCTGCCATAATCGACAGAAATCCGGAAATCATATTAGTGATGGTGGAAGGCACAAAGAACGGCGATACCCGACGAGGGCCGCTGTTAACCAGCTTGGAGTGGTTTTCTTCGATAAGTTCCAGACCGCCAATACCTGAACCAATGGCAATACCCACGCGAGACGCGTTTTCAGGCGTTACCTCAAAACCAGAGTCTTGTAATGCCTGCTTACCCGCGGCAATACCCAACTGGATAAAGCGGTCCATTTTCTTGGTTTCTTTTTTATCTATATAGTCTTGCGGGTCAAAATCATTGATTTGACCGGCAAACCGGGTGGAATAGTTACTGCAATCAAAATGGGTAATATTGCCAATCCCGCTTTCGCCAGCCAGAATTCGGCGCCAGGTTTTGTCGGTAGACAAACCTAAGGGAGACAGCGTACCCAAGCCAGTAACCACTACGCGACGTTTTGTCACAGAATGTCCTCGCATTGGAACTAATCAGAAAAACCCAACGGTAAACACTACAAAGTGCACGTTGAGCTATAACAATACATACAAAAACGGCTCTGTTACAGAGCCGTTTTTCACTATCTAAAAAAGAAGCTTACGCGTCTTTGTTAGCGTTGATGTAGTCAATTGCAGACTGAACAGTAGTGATTTTCTCTGCCTCTTCGTCTGGAATTTCAGTGTCGAATTCTTCTTCCAACGCCATTACTAACTCAACAGTGTCAAGTGAATCAGCGCCCAGATCATCAACAAAAGATGCTTCGGATTTTACTTCTTCTTCTTTAACACCAAGCTGCTCAACGATGATTTTTTTTACGCGCTCTTCAATGTTACTCATAATTCTAGGTTTCCCTTAACGTCACTAGATACAAAAATTGTCGCTAGTTTATTTTGCAATATTATCGCTTGCAAGCGACCAGCTAAAACAATCTATCTGGTCAAACCAGCAACCAACCAAGTTTAATCAACAAGATTTTAACATTCAAGGCTTTCTCTGTCTGTGTGTCAATGCAAAACTGCAAAAAATCACACAAATCGAGTTAGCCCATGTACATCCCACCATTTACATGGATTGTCTCACCAGAGATATACGCCGCACCGTCGCTCACCAGGAACGCAACCGTTGCAGCAACTTCTTCTGGCTGACCCAAACGATTCGCCGGAATATCTTTGAAAATGGCTTCACGCTGTTCGTCACTCAGGGCTTTGGTCATATCGGTATCGATAAAACCAGGCGCAACAACGTTTACCGTAATGCCACGAGAAGCGACTTCGCGAGCCAGTGATTTAGAAAAACCAATGACACCGGCTTTCGCCGCCGCGTAGTTTGCTTGCCCGGCATTACCCGAACTACCCACTACAGAGCCCACATTCACAATGCGGCCGCAGCGTTTCTTCATCATTCCACGCAAAACGGCTTTTGACAATGAAAAGATAGCGGTCAGGTTAGTATCGATAATCGCCTGCCACTCTTCATCTTTCATTCTCATTAGCAGATTATCACGTGTGATACCTGCATTATTGATCAGGATCTCAACCGCGCCAAATTCCTCGTTGATGGCTTTAATCAGCGCATCCACGGCACCTTCTTCGGTGACATTCAGCTTCATACCTTTGCCGCCCGAAGCCGCCAGGTATTCGGTGATAGCATCAGCTCCGCCTTCGCTGGTAGCCGTACCGATTACGGTGGCTCCCTGCGCGGCTAATTGTGTTGCTATCGCTTTACCAATACCACGACTGGCACCGGTAACCAGGGCAATTTTACCTTGTAAATCGCTCATTTGAAAAAGATTCCTATTATTCTGCCTGCCAACTTGCCACCGTTTCCGGGGTGTTCACAGCAATATAACTTACAGATTTGACAATTCGTTTACCGAGTCCGGTAAGTACTTTACCCGGACCAACTTCGATAATGGTATCAATCCCTTCTGCGGCCAGAAACTCCACGGTTTTGGTCCACTGCACCGGGCAATACAACTGACGAACCAGTGCGCTGCGAATGCCTGCCGGGTCTGACTCAACCGCGACATCAACGTTATTAACCACTTTCACTGTGGGCTCGGCAATGGCGATGGTTTCCAACTTATCGTCAAGATGATCGGCTGCCGGACGCATTAATTCACAGTGAGAAGGAACACTCACTGCAAGAGGTAATGCACGCTTAGCGCCAGCCTCTTTACAGGCGTTAGCGGCCTGTTCTGCAGCGTTCTTTTCACCAGCAATAACTACCTGACCCGGCGAGTTATAGTTAACCGGTGATACCACGTCGCCGGTGGCCACTGCGGTGTCATGACAAATTTCAGCAATGGTATCGTCATCCAGGCCAATAATGGCGTACATGGCGCCCGCACCTGCTGGAACTGCCTGTTGCATGAACTCACCACGTGCCTCTACCAGCTTAACGGCTTCAGCGAAATCCAATGCACCAGCACACACCAGCGCGGAATACTCACCCAGGCTATGACCGGCCATATATTCCGGTGCAATGCCCTGCTCGGCCAGCAAGCGATAAATCGCCACACTGGCGGTTAACAACGCCGGTTGCGTTACCTGGGTTTCGTTTAATTTACTGTCGGGGTCGTTTTGTACCACTTCCCACAAATCATAACCCAGCGCTTCAGAGGCTTGCGCAAATGTGTCGAGAATAGACGGATGAACGTCGGCCAGCTCTTTGAGCATGCCAACCGCTTGAGAGCCCTGTCCAGGGAACACACAGGCGATACGAGTCATAAAGCATCCTTATAATTGTTCTAATTCAGGTGAGCCGGGCTAACCTGCTCACCATGGCATTTGTTAATACCTAACTAAAGCAGAAGCCCAGGCAAAACCACCGCCGAATGCTTCCAGCAATAAATGTTGTCCCCGCTTGATTCGGCCATCACGAATGGCTTCGTCGAGCGCTGTTGGCACGGTTGCCGCTGACGTATTACCGTATTTTTCCAGGGTCAGCACAACCTGATCCAGCGACATGTCCAGCTTTTTGGCCGTCGCTTTGATAATTCTGAAGTTGGCCTGGTGCGGTACCAGCCAATCTAAATCACTTTTCTGCATGTTATTGGCAGACAGTGTTTGCTCAACAATTTCAGACAGCTTGGTAACTGCGACCTTAAAGACTTCATTGCCTTTCATTGAGCCCCAGTTTTCATGAATGGAATCCGGGTTGGATTTATCCGGGTTACCAATTTTCAGCAGATCACTGTAAGAGCCGGCCGCATTAATATGCGTAGACAAAATGCCTGGCTCGTCGCTGGCTTCAATTATCGTAGCGCCGGCGGCATCACCAAACAAGATAACCATGGTGCGATCGGCTGGATCAATATGCCGGCTAAGGCAATCGGTACCCACCACTAACACCCGTTTTGCCATACCACTTTTCACATATTGGTCGGCAACGCTCAGCGCATAGCAATAACCGGCACACGCCGCTGCTACGTCAAAAGCCGGGATATTATCGATGTTAAGGATATTTTGAATTTCGCAGGCAGTGCTGGGTAAGGCATGACGACCTGAGGTGGTCGCACAAACAATCATGTCGATAGAAGTCACATCAATACCAGCCGCTTCAATGGCTTTCTTGCTGGCTTCTGCGCCCATGGTTGCAGCGGTCTCATCCGGACCTATAATTCTGCGCTCTTTAATGCCGGTTCGGTCCGTGATCCATTCGTCACTGGTGTCCACCATCAACTCTAAATCGGCATTGGTACGTACGTCGCTAGGATAATAGCTACCCGTACCTATTATACGAGAGTATTTGCTCAAAGTTGCTCCAATAAAACGGTTTCTATTTTACTTTTTATTTTTTCAGGCACTTTCATCTCAGCTTCTTGCTTGGCCTGCAATATGGCGTAATAAAACGCTTCTGCCGAGGCATTGCCGTGACTCTTGATGACAATGCCGCGCAATCCTAACAGACTGGCACCATTATACTGGTCGGGGTTCACACGATTGTAAACTGTTTTTAGTAAGGGTAAGGCAATTCGCGCCATCATGCGGCTGAAAAAGTTTGCCTGGGATTGCCGTTTTACTTCATTAATTACAAGTTTTGCCAGGCCCTCGCAGGATTTTAGTGCGATATTCCCGGTAAACCCGTCGGTCACTACCACATCGGCGTAGTCGGTGAAAATATCATCTCCCTCTACATAACCAATGTAATTAATACCTTTAGCATTTTTGAACAACTGATCGGCGTATTTAACCTGGGCATTGCCCTTTATATCTTCCTCGCCCACATTCAGTAATGCTACCCGTGGTGACTCAATGCCACTGATTTGCTCGGCCAGTACCGATGCCATAACACCGTATTGGAACAGTATTTCAGAGGTGCAATTTACATTCGCGCCCAAATCGAGCAGAAAAACGCGATGATGGCTGGCGGTGGGCATATCTGAAACCAGCGCGGGACGGTCGATGCCCGGTAACGTTTTAAGTAAATAAAATGCCATGGTAAGCAGCGCACCGGTATTACCCGCACTGACGCATGCATCCGCTTCACCGGACTCAACCAGTTGCAGCGCTTTCCACATGGAAGATTGCTTTTTATTGCGTAATGCAGAAGTCGGTGGCTCCCCCATTTCAACGATTTGCTCGCAATGATGAATTACAGTGCGTTGCCGTTGTTGATCGGTGAGAGATTCCAAAGCGGGAAGTATACTGTTCTCATCACCACACAAAATAAACTGTGCATCGGTAATGGACTGAATAGCTTTTTGGACGGCGGAAAGAATAACAGGGGGACCATGATCGCCCCCCATGATATCTAACGCAATGGTTAGTTTAGACAAAATGTCGGCACCAGTAACTTAGTTACCGATGACTTTTTTGCCTTTGTAGTAACCATCAGCGGTCACGTGGTGACGGCGGTGTGTTTCACCCGACGTTGCATCGACAGACAAAGTCTCGCCTGTCAACGCATCGTGTGAACGACGCATGCCGCGCTTACTACGCGTTTTACGATTTTGTTGTACTGCCATAACTTACTCCTGGTCTCGCTTAAGTTCTTTCAAAACCGCGAAAGGGTTTGGTTGCTTCTGTTCCGGTTCAATCTCACCAAACTGCATATCGTCACTGGTGATTGCACAATCTTCCTCTGCATGGAAGGGCACAATCGGTAACGACAAAATCAGCTCGTCTTCAAATAATTGAAGAAGATTGACTTCTCCATGGTCGCCGACCTCTACCGGATCATAGGCTTCGGGTAATGCTTCTGCGTCTTGTTGTCCCTGCACCGGACTATAACAAAAATCAACATGAAGCGGACAATCAAATGCCTCGTTACACCGTTGACAGAGTAAAACTACTGCGGTGTCCAGGGTGCCATGAAATACAGTAAGACCCTGCGCGTCTTTTTCGAACTGCACTTTCACTTCAACCCATTCGTCACTGCTGACGACGGAACCCATTAGTCTCTCCATGTCTTTGGTCGCGATAACTCCCTCATAATCTGAGCGTTTTAGCGCGCTTTTGACCGGTTCGACCTGGTGCGGTAATTTCACTTTCTGCATAGGGCGCGCATAATATAGCGTCAGCCCTTTACTGTCAAAGGATTAATCGTTTTTTTACCATTGTGGCAAAATCCGCTAAACTCTTTAGCGTTTCCCTTATTATAAAGGGGTAAGTTAAGCGACAACAGAATTATAATAACTATGACTTCACCACGAATTATCCTGGCTTCTTCATCCAACTACCGCAAAGCTCAACTTGCCAATATTGGCTTTCAGGTTCCCGGCATCAGCCCAAACATCGACGAAACCGCACAACCCGGAGAGGCTCCTCAGGATTTGGCTTGCCGTCTGTCACTGGAAAAAGCCCGGGCAGTGGCCGCCAATTACCCTGATGCGGTGATTATTGGTGGCGACCAGGTAGCCACCGTTACCGATAAGGCCGGCCAGGCCCACATACTCGGTAAACCCGGCACGCTGGATAAAGCCATCGAACAGCTCGCACTGTGTTCTGGCAATAAGGTGCGCTTTATCACCGCTCTCAGCCTGGTTCATCAGGCGCAGGAGCGCGAACAAACCCGGTTTGAGGATGTGTACGTTACCTTTTCTGAATTATCGGATTCGGTTATTGAGCGCTATCTGTTAAAAGAGCAACCTTACGACTGCGCCGGTAGCTTTAAAGCCGAGGGTGCCGGGGTGTTGTTGTTCGATCGCATCGAGTCACGGGATCCTAACACCCTGATTGGCCTGCCGGTAATGCTATTGCGCGACATGCTGGCTGACTGGCAAATTAACTTACTCGATCTAACCCTGCGTCATTAGCAGGTCGTGCAACTCAGCTATAGAATGCACAATGGCTTTGGGGTGATGTTTGGCTAAGTTCACCGGTGCGTGCACCCCATAGCTTACCCCGACTCTGTCCATGCCAATAGCCTGTGCCATTTGCATATCATAAGTGGTATCACCAATCATCAGCGCCTGCCCCGCCGACAGACCGCGCTCTTCAAGCAACTGCAACAGCATGTCCGGGGAAGGTTTTGAGTCTGCCTCGTCGGCGCAGCGGGAAGTGGTAAAGAAATGACCGGTACTGGTTTGTTCCCACGCCCGGTTCAGTCCGCGCCGTGCTTTACCGGTAGCTACCGCCAGAACATTACCGACATTCTTAAGGTCAGTCAGCATATCGGTTACCCCATCAAATAGTGGGCAAGGCGTGGTATCTGCACCAAGGTACACTTCTTTATACGCCAGGGTTAAACGCTCTGCCAGTTCGTCATCATCAATATTAAATAACTGCTTAATGGCGGGCTTTAAGCTAATGCCGATAATATGGCTGACGGCCTCTGCTGAAGGAATAGCAACATCACAGCGCGCAGCTGCCTTTTGCATACAGCTAACAATTTTGGCTGCTGAATCCATTAATGTGCCATCCCAGTCAAAGATGATCAGTTCGTACTGCTTAGTCATAACTTCCTGCATTCTTATACTTTTTTAAGCGTATTAACGGCCTGGGTTAATTGCTCATCATAGGGCGCATTAAAGGTCACCATCTCTTCGGTTTTCGGGTGCATCAGCCGTAAGCTGGAGGCATGCAAAAACAGACGAGTGAGTCCGATGCGTTTCATTTGTTTATCAAATTCCGCATCACCATACTTGTCATCACAGGCAATGGGGTGCCCGGCGTGTAAACAATGTACGCGGATCTGGTGAGTGCGGCCAGTAATTGGCGAAGCCTCAACCAGCGTGGCGTTGTCGAATGACTGTAAAATACGGTAGCGGGTTTCAGAAGGCTTACCCTGCTCAGACACGCTTACCAGACGCTCACCGGATTGCAAAATGTTCTTTTGCAGTGGCGCCTTTACTTTAAAGCGATTCTGCGGCCACTGGCCAGCCACCAGAGCATGGTAGCGTTTATCCATCTGGCTGTTACGCAGTTGCTCGTGCATATGGCGTAACGCCGAGCGCTTTTTGGCGACCAGAATACAGCCAGATGTATCCCGGTCCAGGCGGTGAACCAGCTCCATAAACTTCGCTTCAGGGCGCAGTGCTCTGAGCCCTTCAATCAAACCAAAGCTCAAACCACTACCGCCGTGCACCGCCAACCCGGAGGGCTTGTTAAACACAATGATATGTGAATCTTCAAACAGGATGTGCTGTTCCAGGCTGGCAATCTTTTCCAGTTTAGGCGATGGCAATTCAGGAGTTTCACTCACCCTGACCGGCGGCACACGAATCAAATCCCCCGCTACCAGTTTATATTCAGGCTTTACCCGTTTCTTATTAACCCGCACTTCACCTTTGCGTAAAATGCGGTAAATAAGGCTTTTGGGAACGCCTTTTAAGAAGGTACGCAGAAAATTATCGATGCGTTGCCCGTCTAAATCGGGTTCGACTTCAACAAATTGAACCTGGGATGTGGAAGAATTATTGTCTGGTGATGTCACGGGCACTGCGTCGGCTGATTTCATAAGCGGCGATTCTAACGTATTTCATCTGTACATTCACTTAACTCAACCCCCGTTCAATCAAAAACTACGCCATGAGTGCTCGTTTAACCCGGCATTTTGTTCAGAAAACGATGTTCGACAGGGTTAATTACTACCTAATTACGCGTATAGCTTGCCTATTTCAACTCTTTGGTGCGATAATCAAACTGTTTTAACCGAAGCGACACCGAAAGGTTCTCGTCAGACTCGTTGTTAAAATAACGTTAAACTAAAAAGTTAAACAACCGGTCGTAGAGTCTGTATTACCACCAAACTACCCCATTGCGGAATTATCAATTGAGTAGGTAATACAACGTGCGTGGATGAACAATCACGTAGCTGAAAACTTGCGACAATGGCAAAAATAATTTGCCGTTTAGTTATACAGAATTGAATTGACATAGTTCACTGACCCGCGAAGTTCAGGTTGGTGAACAGATACAGAAAACTTGTACAGGGCCGTCGTTCCCGACACCCAATAAAGACAGAAACGCTTTTTTGAAGAAGTAAAAAGCGAATAAAATCAAGGGTAATACGACAATACAACAAGATCCCTGCCCAACGCGATGTTGCGCGGTGAGGTTTTGCACAGTCACTTTAATTGTGTATCTGAACGGCTGTAAGCAATAACAGAGTTAGATACAATGAAAAGAATGCTAATCAATGCAACTCAACAAGAAGAGTTGCGGGTTGCCCTGGTAGACGGGCAACGCTTGTATGATTTAGATATAGAAAGTCCCGGGCACGAGCAAAAGAAAGCGAATATCTATAAAGGTAAGATTACCCGTGTAGAACCTAGCTTAGAAGCTGCCTTTGTTGACTACGGCGCCGAACGCCACGGTTTCCTTCCCCTCAAAGAAATTGCCCGCACTTATTTCCCGAAAAACTACAAGCTTGAAGGTCGTCCGAACATTAAGGACGTCATCAAGGAAGGTCAGGAAGTTATCGTTCAAATCGATAAGGAAGAGCGCGGCCAGAAAGGCGCAGCGTTAACAACTTTCTTATCATTGGCAGGTAGTTACCTGGTATTGATGCCGAACAATCCGCGTGCAGGTGGCATTTCCCGCCGTATCGAAGGCGATGAGCGTACCGACCTGAAAGCCGCGCTGTCGAAACTGGAACTGCCTGATGGCATGGGCCTGATTGTTCGTACCGCGGGTGTAGGTAAATCCTACGAAGAACTCGATTGGGATTTACGCGTGTTGCTGACGCACTGGGAAGCAGTTTCCAAAGTCGCGGAAGAGCGCCCGGCACCATTCCTAATCCACCAGGAAAGTAACGTCATTGTACGTGCTATCCGCGACTATTTACGTCGCGATGTGGGTGAAATCCTGATTGACAAACAGCGTGTTTACGAACAGGCATTACAGCACATTGAGCTGGTTCGCCCTGATTTTGCTAACCGCGTAAAGCTGTACAAAGGCGATGTACCACTGTTCAGTCATTACCAGATTGAAAGCCAGATTGAGTCGGCCTTCGAACGTGAAGTACGTCTGCCTTCAGGTGGCTCAATTGTGATTGACCCAACCGAAGCCCTTACCTCCATCGATATCAACTCTGCCCGCGCAACCAAAGGCGGTGATATTGAAGAAACCGCACTTAATACCAATCTGGAAGCCGCCGACGAAATTGCCCGCCAGTTACGCTTGCGTGACCTGGGCGGTCTGGTAGTTATCGACTTTATTGATATGACGCCGGTGAAGCACCAGCGTGAAGTTGAAAACCGCATGAAAGACGCTGTACGTCCTGACCGTGCGCGTGTTCAGCTGGGTCGTATTTCACGGTTTGGCTTGCTTGAAATGTCTCGTCAGCGTCTGCGCCCGTCACTCGGTGAGTCTGCTCATAACGTTTGCCCACGTTGTTCTGGTCATGGCACCATCCGAGGCACAGAATCGTTAGCGCTGTCTATCCTGCGTATTCTTGAAGAAGAAAGTATTAAAGACAACACCGGCCAGATTGAAGCACAGCTGCCGGTACCGGTTGCCACTTATCTGCTGAACGAAAAACGTAAGGCTGTTCAGAATATTGAAAAGCGCCACAACGTTAGCCTGATCCTTATTCCGAATCCGAACCTTGATACGCCGCATTACCAGATCGTTCGTCACCGTGCAGACGATGTAATCTCTGACGCCAGCTACAAAATTAGCCTGGCTGAAGTAGAAACCAAGGAAGCTTCACCGGGCGTTACCGCTGCGGTTAAACGTGAAGAGCCGGCATTACAGGGGTTGATTGCGCCAACTCAGGCGCCGGTAGTTCCGCCGAAGGCTGAAGAAAAGCCTGTTGAGAAGAAAACCGGCCTGCTGGCAGGGCTTGGCAAATGGTTATCCGGCTTATTCTCCAGTGAAGAAGAGCAAGTCGAAGATAAGCCTAAGCCAAAAGCTAAGCCACGCAATAACAACCAGAATGGTCGTCGTCGCAATAATAACGACAGACGTCGTAATAACCGTTCTGGTAATAAAAACCGTCGTAACGACAACGAAGATAAATCAACTGATAACAACAGTGATGACTCGTCTGACAACGGCAATAACAAACGTCAGGACAAGCCGAAGCAGACCCGTGGTCGTAACCGTTCGCGCAACAGAACGCAAACGGATAAAGCCGAAAAGGCTAACGAAGAAGTGGCTGACAAAGCGCCACAAACCGATAATGAAGCAGCTGAAAAGCCTGCTCGTAAGAAGCCAGCCAGAGAGCGTCGTCAGCGTCGTGAATTAAAAGGCAGTGTGCGTGCAGAAGGCGGTACTGATAAGCATCCGGTACAAACCAAAGCAACTCAGGAGAAAGCTGAGAAGAAAGCAGCCGAAGCAGCTAACGCTGAAGCCGACAAGTCAGTCAATGAAACGCCGGCAGAAGCAGCAATTACTCAGACTGAAAACGCAGTAAAAGAAACTGTAACCCAGTCTCCGGCCAGCGCAGAAGATAAAGCCCAGGCACCTCAGGCGCCGGTACAGAGCGAACAGTCGGAAGCCGAGACTGTGGAAGCGACTCAGCAACCAGCAGAAGGCCAGGATGACGCTAACCAGCAGGACGATGACGATAAAGCACGTGCTGAAAAAGGCTCACGCAGCCGCAGCCGCCGCTCTCCTCGCCATGCCCGTGCAGCAGGACAGCGTCGTAAGAAGGAAAAGTCAGATGATGAAACTCAGACTCAGCCAGCCCAGCAGGATGAACTGCAGTTTGATGCACCAGAACCTGCCGAGACTGCAGCGACAGATAATGAAACCGTAGCTGCAACTGAAGCGCCGGAATCGCCTGTGACTGAAGAACCAAAGCAGGTCGAAATCAATCTGGAAGCCGAAGCGCAGAGCCCGGCCACCGCTGAAGAAGCCCCGGCAGAGCAAGCGTCTGAAGAACCAGCGCCAGTTGAGCCGCAAGCCCCTGCCGCAACCGAAGAAGTGGAGCAGCAAACTGCGCCTGAAGCTGCTGAACCGGTTGCCACTGAAGCACCTGAAAGCGAGGCGGAAGACACTGCCGCAGCAGAAAAAGCGCCAGAGCCAGAGGCAAATCCGGCGCTGGTAGAAGCTGCAGCAGAGCCTGTAGCTGAGACCAAACCGGCAAACACTGCTCCGGCAGCGCCTGCTAAAGTGGCTATGGCCAGCAGTTTAGGTAAATTTACGGCCTCTCACCCGATGACCAATCCACCGCAGGTGGCAGCGTCAACGGAAGAGATTACCATTATCAGCAGAGCCGACGATCAGCGTCCTGCCTTGTCGGTATCTGGTCGCCTGGCAACGATGGCAAATGCTAATGCCGTAGCATCGGCGCCGACAACCCGTCCAGCCAGCGTGTAAAACGGTAATAGTATTAAAAAGGCCAGCCATGCTGGCCTTTTTTGTTTATGCGGTAGAATGATTATGAATACAACATCGTCTTTACCCTTATCCTGGTTACAACGCCTGTTGAATGACCCACAGGTGAGTCAGTTTGAGCTGGTGCAGTCACTATGGAGTGATTTTGGTCAGCTGCTGCGCTGTTACTCGCCCGCTCGCCAGGCCAGCGTGATCATCAAACTCATTTCTCAGCCTGCCACGTTCCGTCACCCGCGGGGCTGGAGCAGTCAGCATAGTCTCAAGCGTAAATGGCGCTCCTATGAAATAGAGCAATATTTCTATACCCATTACGCGTCACTCTTTAAGGGTCATGGCAACCTTGCTCAGTTGATAGCTTCAGATGCACAAAACAATGACACAGGAACCCGCCTGGCACTGGTGCTCAGTGACTTAAATGCAGCTGGCTTTGAATCCAGGCATCAGCAGCTTAGCGCCGAAGCCTGTAAACCCGTACTTGCCTGGTTAGCCGCATTTCATGCCCGCTTTATTCATCAGGCACCAGACGGTTTATGGCCCCAGGGCAGTTACTGGCATTTGGCTACCCGCCCCGACGAGTTCAGCAAAATGGCAGAGGGCCCGCTTAAAAAGTTTGCCCAGGTCTTTGATAAAACGCTGCAACAGTGCCCCTATCGCACCCTCATCCACGGTGACGCGAAAGTCGCTAACTTTTGTTTCAGTGCTGATGGTCAGACTGTTGCAGCGGTTGATTTTCAGTATGTGGGAGGCGGTATTGGCGTTCAGGATGTGGCATATTTTCTGGGTAGCGTGCTGTCTGAGAAAGACCTGCTTAACCATACCGAAGACTGTCTTGATTATTACTTTAGTGAACTACGCAGCGCTTTAAGCAAGCAGCTGGCGCCGGAGGAATGTGAAGCGGTGTGCAACAGCTGGCGCCAACTCTACTGCGTTGCTAATGCCGACTTTCACCGCTTTTTAGCGGGCTGGAGCCCTGAGCATTTTAAAATTAACCGGATGTTACAACAGCAAACTGAACAGGCTATTGCGCTGGTATCTGCCAGGCCGCAATAAATTGCGACCTGGCTGGCCATTTTAAGCAGGATTAAACCAGCCAAATGTGCCGGCCTGCTTGTTAAGCACAACAACCGAATCGGTCAGATCGGCGGCGCGTCCCGCAGCGCCATAACACACATGTAGTGGTATCAGATGTTCTTCCCGGGGGTGACAGAAACGCGCTCCAGGCGCCTGTTCCCAATTCTTTAGCTTTTCCTGACGCTCAGTTTCACTTACCGACGTACTGGCTAATACATCTTTAAGCCAGTCTTCAAAGCCCTGATTCATGGCACGGCTCTGCGGCGTATCCGCGGCAAAAAATGCCCGCATATTGTGAAAAGAAAAGCCTGAGCCCAGGATAAGCAGATCATCATAATCCAGATTAGCCAGTGCTTCACCGATGCGAATATGCGCAGCCGCGTCCAGAGTATTTACCAGCGACAGCTGAACACAAGGGATATCGGCGTCCGGATACATGATTTTAAGCGGCACGAAAACCCCGTGATCAAGTCCGCGCTTAGGATCCTCGGCAACGTCAATGCCACCCGCCCGAATCGCCTCAGCAACCATACCGGCCAACTCAGGCTCGCCCGCACAGGGATATTTGATAGCGTAACTTTCTGGCGGGAAGCCGTAATAATCATAAATCAGTTCCGGTGCCGGATTGGTAGTCACTGTTGCCACCGATTCTTCCCAGTGCGCACTGATGTTGAGAATGGCCTTTGGCCGGCGAATAGTGCCTGCCAGCTGCGCCAGGTGCTCGGTTAATGCGCGGTGGCCAGGGTCGCCCAGTAACGGCATCGGACCGCCGCCATGGGAAATAAACAATGCTTGTTGTGATGCCTGCATAACACTTCCTAAAATTGTGGGCCGCGCGGCACTATCCCGCCGGGATTCAACGCTTTGATGGAGTAATAACCGGCTTTAATGTGGTCTATGTTTACCGTATCAGCAATACCGTCAAGAGCCCAGATCCGATGCATATAAGCATTAAGACAAGGGAATTCCCTGATCAATTGGCGGTTACACTTAAACAAACCGTAGTAAGCGGCATCAAAGCGCACCAGGGTGACAAATAACCGGATATCGGTTTCGGTCAGAACATCGCCGAAAACGTAGCCTCGACCGTCGGCCAGTCTGGCTTCGAGTTTATCCAGTGTGCTGAAAACAATATCAAAAGCTTCATCATAAGCAGCCTGACTGGAGGCAAAGCCGGCCTGATAGACGCCGTTATTCAGGTTGTGATAAATCTCTTCATTCAGCTCGTCAATCTCACCAGCCAGGGCTGCCGGATAGAGATCCGGCCCGGTACTGACCAGTTCACTGAAGGCCGAATTCAGCATTCGCAGAATATCCGCTGACTCATTATTAACAATAGTCTGCTGCTGTTTATCCCATAGCACCGGCACCGTTGCCCGGCCGGTAAAATCCGGCGCTACCTGCGTATAAATCTGATGCATGTAGGTTGCCTGATTGAGTTCATCAGCGGTACTACCGGGAAAACCGCCAAACTGCCAGCCCTGGTCGCTTAAACGGGAATTCACCACGCTTACAGTGATTAGCTCTGTGAGGCCTTTTAGCGCACGCACTGCTAACGCACGTGATGCCCAGGGGCAAATATAGGCAACATACAGATGATACCGCCCCGCTTCGGCTTTAAAGCCGCCATCACCGGTGGGACCGGGTGAACCATCGGCCGTTATCCAATGCCGAAAGGATGATACCTGACGAATAAAACGCCCGTCCTTGTCTTTGCTCTGAACGGGTTGCCAGTCGGCATCCCATTTTCCATTCACTAACATTCTGTCTCCTCCTGTAAAGCCTGCCAGGACAAGCCTGGCAGCTAGTGATGTGGGTGCTGTGTTTACTTAGTTGTCAGGGTGCGGGCTATCACATTATCGACTGCCAGACGGCCGGCACCAGTGATTGCCAGCGAGACGGTGACAGCGAAAAGTACCAGTGCATACTCATAACCACCATTAGATAAAAACAAGCCGTTTTGGATATGCGCACTGAAGATGGCAATAAGCATAGTAAATGCGCTGACTGCGGCAGCAGGACGGGCCAGTAAGCCCAGCGCCAGGGCCAGACCACCAAAAAACTCAGCGCTGCCAGCCAGCAAGGCCATCAGGAAGCCCGGCTCCAGCCCCAGGCTCGCCATGTACTGTCCTGTGCCCTCAAGGCCATAACCGCCAAACCAGGCAAATAACTTTTGCGCACCGTGTGCTGCCAGTGTTAGACCAACCGGAACCCGCAAAACCAGCGCCGCAACACCGGCATTTGAAGTGACTAATTTGGTTACTAATGCTTTCATAATAAATCTCTCTCATCAAAATAGGTAAATGTGGAAACAACCCTGTGTTGTTCCAACTCGATGGTGATACTTTACTATCCACATATTGATTTATTAAGAAGGTTAAAATAGAGTAACTATCAACATTTCATTGATAATAGACCCCATGGACAGATTAGATGCAATGCGGGCATTTGTGATGGTAGCTCGCAGCGGTTCATTTAGTGCTGCGGCAGATAAGCTCGAAAAATCTCCCCAGTTGATCAGTAAGTATGTGTCGCAGCTCGAATCACATCTGGCTACACGCCTGTTCAACCGCACCACGCGTAAAGTACATCTGACCGAAGCCGGCCAGCAGTATCTGCCCCGAGCCAGTCAGGTACTGGATGAAATTGACGCCATGGAGAATCAGCTCGGCGACTTACAGCATAAAGCTCACGGGTTATTACGCATCAGTGCGCCGGTCGCGTTCTCTACGCGTCATCTGGCGCCGCTTATTAATCAGTTTCAACAACAGTATCCTGATGTGGATGTAGACCTGCACCTTAACGATCGTAAAGTGGATATTGTTGAAGAAGGCTTTGATGTGGCGCTGCGAATTGGCCATCTGAAAAATTCATCGCTAATCGCTAAGCGCCTGACCAATATCAATCTGGTGATGTGCGCCGCACCAGAGTATCTGGCCAGATATGGTGAGCCAAAAACCATGGAAGATCTGATTGAACACAATTATCTGCGCTACAGCTTACTGGATAACGATAACAGCCCGGCCGCCCATCAGTATTTAAATCAACGCCCTCATCAGAGCCTGGGTTCGGTAAGCTGTAACCATGGTGAATTTTTATGTCATTCGGCAGCGTTAGGCCAGGGAATAGTGTTGCAGCCCACGTTTATTTGCTTTGATGAAGTGAATGCCGGTCGACTCCGACTCATTATGCGTGATAACGAGCCAGAGCCGCTGCATTTATATGCGGTGTATGCACACCGGCAGTTGCTGGCCAGTAAGGTCAGAGCCTTTATTAACTTTGCCGCCGATTTTTATGGCGATACACCCTACTGGGATAGCTGCCTGACTGTGGACCAGTAGACCAGTAGACCAGTAGACCAGACGGTTATTGTGCTTCTGCCATGGCGTGATACAGTTCACGGATTTTTTTCACCATGGCGCCGGGCTTGCCCTCACCGATGATTCTGCCGTCAACATCGACCACTGGCGTTTGTGCGCCGAAGGTACCGGTAACAAACGCTTCATCGGCACTGTATACATCCACCAGGGAAAAGTTCTTTTCAAATACCGGAATACCGTTGGCTTTGCATACGTCGATAGTTTTCTGCCGGGTAATGCCTTGCATGGCGTAATCACCAGTGGAGGTCCACACTTCGCCTTTACGAACAATAAAGAAGTTAGTTGAGTTACAGGTACTTACAAAACCATGAGGATCAAGCATCAAAGCTTCATCAGCACCGGCTTTGTACGACTGGATCATCGCTGTAATACAGTTAATTTTACTGTGTGAATTCAACCGGGGATCCTGAACATCAGGGTGACCACGACGCACATGAACGGTAAACAGATTAATGCCCTTCTCCACCGGCGCTAAATCCTGCGACTTGTATTCAGCAATGATCACAATGGTTGGTCCCCACAGGCTCAGACGTGGATCCTGATAAGGGGTTTTCTTCGGTCCCCGGGTAACCATCAGTCTGGCATGCACGCCATCGGTCATACCATTAGCATCCACGGTTTGTTGCAGCGCCGCTCTCAGTTCTTCACGGGTTTTGCCGATGTCCATATCCAGCGCTTTAGCGCCGGCAAACAGACGATCAAGGTGATCGTCAATAAAAGAAAACTTGCCTTTATGTAAACGCAGGCCTTCCCACACGCCGTCACCGAGCATAAAGCCGCTGTCGTAAACCGACACCTTAGCCTGCTCCCGGGGCACCAGCTCACCGTTGATATAAATTAAAATATTCTGATTACGTTCGTCATCGATGGAGGCATGTGCGCCGCCCGCTTTATGTTCCTGCATGGCTTCCTCATTGCTGTTGTTATTGGCACTTTTATTGTGACCGATGAAGTATACTTCAGCCCATACCTTTTAACCTATAAAGCCGGTGTTCAACATACGCTCACCAGCATGAAAAATTAAAAGCAACTAAATCACGGCGTTACCCTAGCATTTTCCAGCTCGCAAAACAAAATATTATATCGTATAAAATATTAAAAATAGACTTGAAAAAGTACTGCCAGCCCGATTATGCTTGCCGGTATCGTGCATTTACTATCGGTCATTAAGCAGTGGCCGGTAACAGATAAAAAGGAAGTTACCCATGCGAATCGCCATGTGGTCCGGCCCGCGCAATCTCTCTACCGCCATGATGTATGCTTTTGGCGCTCGCGCCGATTGTGCGGTTTGGGATGAGCCATTTTATGCGCCCTATCTGAAACACAGCGACCGGGTGCATCCCATGCAGGATGAAATTTTTGCCCGTGAAGAAACCGATCCGATGGCAGTGGCAAAACGGTGCGTTGGCCCTACACCAGACAACAAACCGGTGTTCTATCAAAAACATATGCCCCATCATATGCTTGAAACGTTTCCATTAGACTGGTTATCAGATGTATGTAATGTGTTTTTAATCCGTCATCCTGCCCGGGTGATCTCCAGTTACCATAAAAAGAATGGTGTACCCTGCCTGGAAGATATCGGTATCCGCGCCCAATGTGAGCTATTCAATAAAATAGTCTCGGAGTCGGGTCAGCATCCTATCGTCGTAGATTCCTCCGATATCCGCCAGAATCCGCCGGTAATGCTGGAAAAGCTGTGTAATGCCATTGGTATTCCCTGGGATCCGGCCATGCTTAACTGGTCTGAAGGCGGCCATCCCAATGATGGCGCCTGGGCACAACACTGGTACCCGGAAGTCTGGAAAAGTACCGGGTTCGCACCGGCCGAGCCGCCCATACCGGAACTGCCCGATGCGCTGCAAAGCGTACTGAAAGAAGCACTACCTTATTATGAACAGCTTGCGCCTCACAAAATAGCCCCGTAATCTACCTTGGGTTGATCATTGACCGGAGCTGGCGTCTCTTTGCCAGCTCAATCACCTCACCGTCTCCCACAGTCTAATCAATCATTTTCAATCATAAATCCACACATAAAATGACTATTTGTGATTATTTCTGTGTATAAATGTTCATTAATTGTGTATTCTCCAACTACATGTGTATTTTTTTGTAAATTGTTCACTTAAAGATTACAAAACAATAAGTAAAGCAGGAGTAAGGAATAATGCAGAATCCATTACTTGGGGTGTTCTTTCATTGGTTAGGGGGCCTATTTTCTGCCAGCTTCTATGTGCCGTATAAACGGATAAAAGGCTGGTCATGGGAAATATTCTGGCTAACCGGAGGGATTTTCAGCTGGCTGATTTGCCCCTGGTTGTTTGCCTGGGTGCAAACCCAACAACTGTTTGAGGTGTTGAGTACAACGTCATTCAGTGTATTACAGCAATGCTTCCTGTGGGGCCTTGGCTGGGGCTTTGGTGGCCTGACATTCGGTCTGGCGGTTCGGTATATGGGAATTTCTTCCGGCATGGCCATAGTGCTGGGCCTGACTACCGTTTTAGGTACTCTCGGGCCACCGGTGTTCGATGGCACCATTGGTAAGGTGCTGGCGACACCAAGTGGCCAGTTTGCCGTATTGGGCACCTTTTTAACCTTGCTCGGCGTCATTTTTGTCGCCAGAGCCACTGCCGAGAAAAACCGCAGTCTGGGCACGCAGTCTGAAGACGCCATTGATATGAAAAAAGGCCTGATAATTGCGTTGTTTTCAGGGGTGATGTCGTCGTGTTTTGCATTTGGCATTGCCGCCGGTAAACCCATTCGCGAACTCACGCTGGCCGCTGGCACCGACCATCTGTGGCAAGGCCTGCCGGTACTCTGTGTGGTACTGGCTGGCGGGCTGACCACCAATGTCCTGTGGTGCGCCTGGTTGATCCATAAAAATCGTTCAGCAGCTGAATTTACCGGCCTCACCCAGCAGAATAACCAACGACTGGCGTCTGACAGGGTTCTCAAAAACTACCTGCTGGCAGCGCTGGGTGGTTCATTCTGGTATTTTCAGTTTTTCTTCTACACCATGGGCGAAAGCCATATGGGCGACTATGAGTTTTCCAGCTGGACCATTCACATGGCCAGTATCATTATTTTCTCAACCCTGTGGGGACTGGCATTAATGGAATGGAAAGGCGCTAATCGCAAAAGCCGAATGTTGCTGTTACTGGGTATTTCCCTGCTGGTGCTGTCTACCATACTTATCGGAGTAGGCAATTCATTGCAGTAAACCGCAGCTACCAAAAAGCCCGCAAAAAGCGGGCTTTCTTAGTCTTAATAAACCACTTTACCAGGTTAAATCATCCGGAATTTCGTAGTCTGCATACCAGTCATCTTCGGCAGATTTTTCCTTATTTTCTTCACGAAGGTCGGCACGATATATCACCACGTTCGTATCACGTTCAGCAATTTTATCTGCAACTGGTGTCGGTATCAATGCATAGTCATCGTCCAGTCTGACCACTGCCAGGCGTGCATCCACCACCAGTTTATGCACTGCGTCACTGACATACATTCGCTTTACCACATTGTTATCGGTAAAGTTGAGAACGGTATCGCCATTGCCCTTAGGTTGCTGGTTAACCGTAATTAACTGGCGGATTTGCGCCACCACGGCTTTTTTCTCAAGCTCCGCCTGTCGCTGCTGATTCAGCTCACGATCACGCTGCTTTTTTACTTCAGCAGCCTGCTGAGCGGCCAGTTTATTTTCGTCCTCGCCAACCGCAGTGCCTTTGTTTTTCAGCTTTTGCTTTTTACGTTTATCGGCTCTGGCCTGTTTGGCTTTGGATTTATCTGCCAAACCGGCTTTGAGCAACTGGTCCTGTAATGATGCCATAATTCCGTCTGCCTACTTTTTCTTGGTGTCTTTGGCTTGCCATTTACCGTCCTGATACCAGGCAGACCAACCGGTGGCTTTGCCCTTGGCATCTTCAGTCATGACATATTGCTGCTTGGTTTTGCGACTGAAGCGAACAATGGCCGGGTTACCGTCCGGATCGGTTTTAGGCGCATCGGCCAGATAATAAAACTTGGGCGATATGCGATCCCGGAAACGAGCCAGTTCTTCCACCTTAGGTGCTCTGGTTTCCCGTGATTTGGGGAAGTTATGAGCGGCCAGGAAAATACCGGAGGCGCCGTCTCTGAGCATAAAGTGAGCGTCACTTTTCTCACACTCGAGCTCCGGTAAATCAACCGGATCTTCCTTTGGTGGCGCAGGCTCACCGTTGCGAAGCAATTTACGGGTGTTTTTACATTCGCTGTTAGTACAGTCGAAGTACTTACCAAAGCGGCCGTTTTTGAGTTCCATGTCGCTGCCACACTTGTCACACTCAATCAGCGGGCCATCATAGCCTTTGATTTTAAAGGTACCGGCTTCAACGTAAGTCCCAGGGCAAGCCGGTGAGTTACCGCAAACGTGCAGCTTACGGGTTTCATCTACCAGGTAGCTGTCCATAGCCGTACCACATTCCGTGCAGCGGCGTTTAGCGCGTAAATCTTCCGTTTCCTGTTCGTCATCATTATCGACTTTAACCACTTCTTCACCGGATGTGAGGTTCATGGTGTTGGTACAACGCTCTTTCGGCGGCAGGTTGTAGCCTGAGCAGCCTAAAAACACGCCGGTACTGGCGGTGCGCACGTTCATAGGACGGCCGCACTTATCGCAGTTGATGTCTACCGGTACCGCCTGATTGGGGCGCATGCCGCCTTGCTCTGCTTCCTGCTCGGCAAGCAGCAGCTTGCTGTAGAAGTCGCTGTAGAACTTATCGAGTACCGCTTTCCAGTTTTCGTGGCCTTCGGCAATTTCATCCAGCCGTTGTTCCATGTTGGCGGTAAAATCATAACTCATCAGGCCATCAAAGTTTTCCATCAGGCGATCGGTAACAATTTCACCCATCTTCTCGGCATAAAACCGTTTGTTCTCAAGGCGAACATAGCCTCTGTCCTGAATGGTAGAAATAATGCTGGCGTAGGTGGACGGTCGGCCAATCCCCCGCTTTTCCAGTTCCTTAACCAGCGAGGCTTCGTTAAAACGGGCCACCGGTTTGGTGAAGTGCTGTTTCGGATCCAGTTGTTTAAGCGCCAGCTTATCGCCGGGGTTAACGTCCGGCAGCAACTTGTCTTCTTCACCTTTTTTGCTTTTCTGTGGCTGCACTTTGGTCCAACCATCAAATTTGAGTACCCGGCCTTTAGCGACCAGCTCAAACTCACCGGCTTTGACTTTCACCGTGGTGGCATCATATTTGGCCGGCGTCATCTGACAGGCCACAAACTGACGCCAAATAAGCTCGTAGAGACGCTGTGCGTCGCGTTCCATGTCTTTTAGTGTTGTGGCCAGGGTATTTACATTAGACGGCCTGATGGCTTCGTGAGCTTCCTGCGCGCCCTCTTTGCTGCCATAACGATTTGGCGCGGCCGGCAGATACTTAGCGCCAAAGTTATCGTCGATGTACCCACGACAGGCATCCAGTGCTTCCTGGCTCAGGTTGGTTGAATCGGTACGCATATAGGTAATGTGACCGGCTTCATACAACCGCTGTGCCATCATCATGGTTTTCTTCACCCCAAAACCAAGACGGGTACTGGCCGCCTGTTGCAGGGTAGATGTGATAAACGGCGCCGATGGACGGCTCTGGGTGGGCTTGGACTCACGGCTAACCACTTCATAGTCAGCCGGCTTGAGCGCCGCCAGGGCTTTATCGGTTTGTGCTTTGTTAACCGGTTTAAACGGCTTGTCGCTCTCTTTTACTACCTGCATGCGCAGCGCATCACTGGCTGCGGTGGTCAGGTCGGCATGCACGTCCCAGAATTCTTCCGGTACAAAAGCCTTAATTTCACGCTCGCGCTCAACCACCAGACGCACAGCAACCGACTGCACCCGCCCGGCAGATAATCCGCGGGCTATCTTCTTCCACAACAACGGCGACACCATAAAGCCCACCACACGATCGAGGAAACGACGTGCCTGTTGCGCCTCTACGCGGTCCTGATTGACATCACCCGGATGTTCAAAGGCTTCCTTGATGGCGTTTTTGGTGATCTCATTAAACACTACCCGCTGATAGGTTTTGCCTTTCTGGCCAAGGATCTCCTGCAAATGCCAGGCAATGGCTTCCCCCTCGCGGTCCAAATCCGTTGCGAGATAGATGGTGTCAGCATCCTTAGCGAGCTTTTTCAGCTCGTTAACGACTTTTTCCTTGCCCTCTAACACCTGATAGTGAGCTTTCCAGTCGTGCTGAGGATCGACCCCCATGCGGTCAACCAGCTTTTTATACTCGTATTCACGCAGGTATTTTGTCTTGGCTTCCTCAGACAATGTTTTCAGTTCTTTGGCTGGTTTTTTCGGCTCCACCTTGCCGAGCGCCCTGGTCGGCAGGTCGCGTACGTGGCCCACGGAAGATTTAACAATAAAATTTTTACCAAGATATTTATTTATTGTTTTGGCTTTGGCCGGAGACTCGACTATGACTAGTGATTTTGTCATAAATAAGAATTAAACCTTTGAATAAATTAAATTTTCGATAGCAAACCAGGAAGAAAATAAGGCAATTACACTCACATAGTCTGGCGCTTCTTTTTTTAACATATATCTACAAAGTGAATGGAAAACAAGTTCTTCTTCATACTTATTCGTAAAGTTTATTTTTCACCCACCTAAAATAGTACATTTTTTAACCACCGCGATTGGCAGCGTAGTTAAAACACGTATAATGCGCCGGGTTGTCGCAAATAACGGCAGAAATTACAACACTTAAATAAAAAAAGTTGTACTTATATATAGCGTAATCACAGGCGCTGTCGGATTATTCTGCCCCTTTGTTCAACAACATGTTTACCGAATGACTAAAAATTAAGGCAGGTTGTCATGCAATATTGTGAAGCGAATTTTGACGGGCTGGTTGGCCCTACCCATAACTATGCCGGATTGTCTTTTGGCAATGTCGCCTCTTTTTCTAATGCGAATGCTATCAGCAACCCCAGGGAAGCCGCCAAACAGGGCCTGCAGAAAATGAAGGCGCTGTCTGATATGGGTATGGTGCAAGGCGTGCTGGCACCGCAGGAACGCCCTGATATCGCTACCCTGCGTCGTCTGGGATTTGCCGGCAGCGATGCCAAAGTGCTGGAACAGGCTGCCGCTCAGGCCAGAGAAGTGTTTCTGGCCTGTTGTTCAGCCTCCAGTATGTGGACTGCCAATGCCGCCACCGTTTCACCCAGTGCTGATACCGCCGATGGCCGCGTGCACTTTACTCCGGCTAACCTGACCAACAAGTTCCATCGTTCACTGGAGCCACAGGTCACCGGTAATATTCTTAAGGCAACCTTTGCCAACAGCAAGTATTTTGCCCACCACGCCCATCTGCCCGACAATGACCATTTTGGTGATGAAGGCGCGGCCAACCACACCCGTTTATGCAGTGCTTATGGCCATGCCGGCGTTGAGGTGTTTGTCTATGGCCGACATGCGTTCCGCCATGATTTACCCCAGCCAATCCGCTACCCTGCCCGACAAACGTTTGAGGCCTGTCAGGCCGTTGCCCGGTTACATGGTCTGAGCGACGAAAGCGTGGTATACATTCAGCAGAATCCCGATGTGATCGATCAGGGCGTTTTCCATAACGATGTTATTGCCGTAGGAAATCAGAATGTACTTTTTTATCATGAACTTGCTTTCCATAACAGCGAAGCTGCGCTGGCTGAGCTACAAGCCAAATTCGGTGCCAATCCACTACACTTCATCAAGGTAAAAAGTGATGAAGTTAGCCTGCAGGACGCCATCAAAACCTATCTGTTTAACACGCAACTACTCACCTTACCCGATGGCAATATGACCATTATTGCGCCGTCAGAGTGTGAGGAAAATGCCACCGTTGCGGCTTATCTGGCAGAGCTGGTTAACCGTGATACGCCTATTAAAAGCGTAAATTACTTCGATGTAAAACAAAGTATGCGCAATGGCGGTGGACCGGCTTGTCTGCGTCTGCGCGTTGCCCTGACCGACGCCGAACTGGCCGCCGTTAATCCTAACACCGTTATGAATGATGCGTTGTTTACGCGCCTTAACGGCTGGGTAGACAAGCATTACCGTGACCGCTTAACGGAGCAGGATTTGTGCGATCCACAGTTGCTGATTGAGTCTCGCACGGCGCTGGATGAGCTAACACAAATCTTAAAGCTGGGTTCGGTTTATCCGTTCCAGCAGGCCTAATCATCAGCGCTAAAAAAAATGCCGGCAATTGCCGTAATGCCGATCAGTTAAGAAATTTATACTGATCGGTTGACCGATCTTTCTACGGG
>JAAFAI010000023.1 GCA_018222405.1 Gammaproteobacteria bacterium
CCCGCGACCCCCGGCGTGACAGGCCGGTATTCTAACCAACTGAACTACCGCTCCAACGGTATGCGTAGTGGTATACGCTTTTTTGAATCAGGCTAATGGCGGAGCGGACGGGACTCGAACCCGCGACCCCCGGCGTGACAGGCCGGTATTCTAACCAACTGAACTACCGCTCCACATTTTCAATCATTTCAGCAAGTTACTTGGGTAAGTGCATTACCCTGTCCCTCACTGCGGCGCAGATGATACGTATTACCCCGAAAGGAGTCAACGGTTTTTTTCACGAAAATGTCATTCTTTGGATCGTTTGCCTGATAATTCGCCACGTTGGCCGAAAAGCCAGCAAAACCGGCGTATACAGGTTATTCTTTAGGCTTTTTAAACTTACCCAGCAGACCGCCTAACAAACCTGGCCTGGCCGCCTCAGCAGGTTTAGCTGCGGCTTTCGCATTAGCCTTTGCTTTAGCTGGCTGTGCACTACCCTTGCCTTTACGGCGCTTCAGGAAGATAACCACAACAGCACCGAGTAGCCCAACGCCAACAATACTGCCGTTAACAATGATCAGCCACATCATCAGGGTGTCGTCGTCCATACCCTCTTCTTCTTCGATGGTAACCTGCGGTTCAGGAATAACTTCATCCACGTTGTTGTCGGCGGCCGATTCGGTAACCTCAGGCTCGGGTAATTCAGGTTCGGCCACCAAAAAGGTGAATTCCGGCACATCAAGGATAAAATCACGGCCGTTGACGGTTTTACCATAAGCGGTCATTTTTACCCTGAAAATACCGTAATCGTAGGCAATGATGAGGTATTCGCGCACATCGCCGCCTAACTCAGTGAGCGAAAAATTACGCACGTCGGCGTTGGGGTAACGCACTTTGCCGTCTACCAGCAAGGTGTTTATATCCACCAGGTCACGGTCTACGTCGATTAGCAGTTTGTGATAATCGTTACCACCGCCGTCGAGCTCAACGTCTATTTTAACCGGATTAGGATAAAGCCTGAGAGGCGGGTCAACCTGTTCACGGGTAAACATAGGCGTGGTAACCCGAAAAACCGGTTGCCACTCACCAGCCGGTACATTCAGATTAAACTGGCCAGTAAACACGCCGTCCAGTGGCGCCTCATCCATGCCGCGGCCATTATCTTCAAAGGTGGCAATTTGCTGGTCGTCGGCTCCGAAATTATCGTAATTCGGGTTATTCGTGCTCACCAAATCAATGGTCAGCTCGACCACGTCACGAAACTGGCTGTAATCGATAGGCTTATCGCCGTTGGTCAGGTAGGCTGTTTGCTTTAGGATTTCGCCGGAAAATAAAATGGGTGGTAAGGGCTCGGCATGCAAGGCAATGTCAGAGAGCACCATCACGCGGCTGCCTTCTACTATTTGCCCTACCGCCTGCCAGGGGCCAGGCACCGGATTTTTAATACTGATCATGTCGTAGGTATCAGAATCAAACCAGAAGATGTCCTCACCCTCTACCTGCGACTGGAATATCTTAGAGCCATCCGGGCGCACCAGCACCACGGGCGCGGAACCATACTCCCGGAAGAACACCATGGTGACTTCCTTAACATTGTGATCGATACGAAAACGGTTTTGTAGCAGCTTAATACCATTTTCGTAATCGTTACCAATCAGCGCAATGGGTGATTCACTCTCGGCTTGCTCAGCGGTCGCCTCAGGCATTGGCTCAGCACTCTGCTCTGCAGGCTGCTGGGCTCCAACCGTAAAGGCCAGTGCTACACTCAAGATTGTCAGTAATGCTCTGCTCACCCAATTAGCCCTGTGTTGGCAAAATTCACCGGTTTACTGGCGCCAGATTGGATTTTGTACCAGGTCCAGACGCGCCTCATGCTGTGTTAATTCATCGGCAGTAGCTTGAATAACCTTTAATTTTTTTCCATTACGGGGGATTCGGCGGATCACCTCGGCACCGCCGGTATTGGCCTGATTGTTACCGCTAAGATTCAGATCGGTCTGCCCACCGGTCATCATAAGGTATACGTCGGCCAGGATCTCGGCATCCAGCAATGCGCCGTGCAGTTCACGATGGCTGTTGTCGATACCATAGCGCTTACACAGCGCATCCAGGTTATTTTTTTGCCCGGGGTGCATATCACGGGCCAGTACCAGTGTATCCAGCACGCCGCAAATTTCTTTAGTTTTTACGCTCGCGGTGGGGCCATGCATAGCGAACTCGTGATCCATAAAGCCCACATCGAAAGGCGCGTTATGAATCACTAACTGGCCGCCGCGAATAAACTCTATAAATTCGCCGGCCACATCGGCAAATACCGGCTTATCAGCCAGAAATTCATTGGTAATGCCGTGAACCTCAATGGCTTCCTGTTCAATTTCGCGCTTGGGGTTAATGTAAACATGAAAATGATTGCCCGTAAGACGGCGGTTAATCACTTCCACACACCCTATTTCGATGATCCGGTGGCCTTCTTTTGGATCAATACCCGTTGTTTCTGTATCCAGTACAATTTGACGCATAAACCACTCTTATCTTATTGCTGTTTGCGGTAGTATACCAAGCCACTGCCAAGTGACCACGCTTGAGGTTAAAAAAAGGAGAATCCGTGGCCCAACAATCTGTGCATATTTATACCGACGGCTCTTGTTTAGGCAATCCCGGCCCTGGCGGCTATGGCGCGATTTTGATTTATGGTAAGCACCGTAAAGAGATCAGCGAGGGATTTACGCTTACCACTAACAATCGCATGGAACTGCTGGCCACTATTGAAGCGCTCAAATTGCTAACTAAACCCTGCCAGGTGGAACTCACCACCGACAGTCAGTACGTAAAGAATGGTATAAATCAGTGGATCCACAACTGGCGGCGCAATGGCTGGCGTACCAAAGATAAGAAGCCGGTAAAAAATGCCGACCTGTGGCAGGCCCTCGATGAGGTGATCCAGCAACATGAAGTCAACTGGCACTGGGTAAAAGGTCACAGTGGCCACCCTGAAAACGAACGCTGCGATGATCTAGCCCGTAACGCCGCAGAATCACCGACCAAAGAAGATACCGGTTATAACCCCTAATCAATTGGCTCGGCATTCAGAAAGCGTGACTTTTGGTCATCCTGGTATTTAAGTCTAAGAAAGAAGAACTTGTGCCCTTCTTCAGTGTTGTCATTGTCACTGATAAGGGCTGCGGGGAGTCCAGAGTGGTTCACGGTCACCGGTTCGCACAACACCCTGTGGTCGCCGCCGGCGACTCCGGCAACCATCTATAAACAGCCTTATGCACTAACACTTAAAATAGGTACAAACCGATACCTGAAAGAACTATTTAATGAAATAATTCTGAATACCAGGCATCTTAAGCTGGCTTATTAGCCAGTACTTTATCAATATCTGCAGCCTGGTGGCGCTCCCGAAGTTGTTCCCACTCCTCACCAAAGGTGCGGTTAACAATGCGGCCACGCTGCACGCCTTCGCGGGCCTGAACCTGCCCGGCCCAGCGCCTTACGTGAGTATAGGCGTGAACCTGCAGGAACTCGGCGGCGTTATACAGATAACCCAAAGCCAAACAGCCATACCACGGCCAGATAGCCATATCAGCGATAGTGTATTCTTCACCCGCCATATAGGTATTCTGCGCCAGATGCTTATCCAGCACATCCAACTGACGTTTCGCTTCCATGGCAAAGCGATTAATCGGGTATTCCTGTTTCTCATCGGCATAGGCGTAAAAATGGCCGAAGCCGCCACCTAAAAACGGTGCCGATCCCTGCGCCCAGAACAGCCAGTTTAAGGTTTGGGTTCTGGCCGGGCCTTCTGTTGGCAGGAACTTACCAAATTTCTCTGCCAGATAAACCAGAATAGACGCCGATTCGAACACGTTAACCTCATTTTCACCGGATTTATCCACCAGCGCCGGAATTTTCGAATTCGGATTCACCGCCACGAACCCCGATGAGAACTGATCGGACTCACCAATATTGATCAGAAAAGCATCATACTCTGCAGCGGTAACGCCGGTCGCCAACAATTCTTCCAACATAATAGTGACTTTCTGGCCATTCGGTGTGCCCAGCGAATAAAGCTGCAGCGGATGCTCGCCTACCGGCAGTTCGCGCTCAAAACGGGCTCCGGACTCCGGACTGTTGATGTTAGCCCACTTATTGCCGCCAACTGCGTCATTTACCCAGACCTTTGGCGGGACATATTGTTCACTCATAACGTCTCCTGAAAAATCATTTAAAATTCGAGGTAGCAAACGCGTTACCAGCTGATGACTACCTTGCCGCTGGTGTTGTTGCTCTGTACCTGCTGATGTGCCTGCTCGACTTCATTCACTGTATAGACCGTATCAACCGGCACTTTTAATTCACCGGTACTAAAAGCCGGCAAACAATCCCGGCTAAATGCCTCTACTAACCGGGCTTTATAATCATTGTCGCGATTACGCAGCGTGGTGCCGCGTACACTGGCTCGCTTACCTAATAGCAGTGCCATATCGAGCTTGTCAGCAAAACGTCCGGCCATCATGGCCAGGAACACCACCGAGCCGTCGGTAGCGAGCACTTTGAGATTACGGTTAAGATAGTCGCCCGCGACCATGTCCAGCACCATATTCACGCCCTCAGGCCAGTGTGCTTTAAGCTCTGTTGCAAAGTCCTGCTGTTTATAATTCACCAGTAAATCGGCCCCGGCCGCTTCACAAATGGCCAGTTTTTGTGCCGATGACGCTGTAGTCGCCGTGCTGATATCCCACAACTTACACAGTTGCAGGGCAGCCAGCCCTACTCCGCTGGCACCTGCATGAATAAGCGCTTTCTGGCCATTGTCTATCTGCCCCACCCAGCGCAGCGCCTGGTAAGCGGTTAAAAACACTTCACTTAAACCGGCCGCTTCGGCATCAGATAGCGCTTCGGGCACGGCCATCAGGTGACTGGCTTCAATGGCCACATATTCGGCGTAACCACCACCTGAGACGATGGCACACACCCGCTGTCCGGGCTGCCAGTCAGTCACCGCTTCGCCAACGGACTCAATAACCCCGCTCACTTCCAGCCCTAAAATCGGGCTTTCACCTTTGGGCGGCGGATAATGCCCGGCGCGCTGAAGCAAGTCGGCGCGGTTAACCGCAAACGCGGCGACTCTAACCAGTACCTGAGTGTCTGAGGGAACCGGTAACTCAGTGGTTTGCAGCGACAAACCCGACTCCATGTTACCTTCGGTATGTTGAATAAATTGCATGATAAAACTCATTATTGATAAATATCCGGCTGCCAGATTTGCATTAACGGACTGGCGTCTTCCACCGGTGAAAAGCCGTATTTTGTGTATAAACCATGGGCGTCTTTAGTGGCCAGCATAAATCGTCTGAGCCCTTGTAAATCAGGATGGGCAACTACTGCATCGAGTATTTCACGGCTCACACCGCGACCGCGCCATTCAGGTAGTACAAATACATCAGCCAGATAACCAAAGGTGGCTTTGTCTGTGATCATGCGGGCAAACCCTACGGTGTTTTGCTGCGCATCGAGGGCCGCAAAACACAGCGAATTTTCCAGTGCTTTATGCAATGTTGCCATCGGGATGTTTTTCGCCCAGTAACTGTTACGGATAAACTCATGAATGGTTTGAAAATCCATTTCATGTAAATGATTGGTGATACTAACGGCAGAAGCAGACATAGCCAGTCCCGTGGCAACTAAACCGGGCCGTGCAGTGAACAGCAATAACCAGTATACTGCGCGCCGGTCGAACTTAAGAAGAATGTCAGAGTATGCCTGCTACCGTTATATTACAAGAAGGTCGCGATAAATCGCTTAAACGTCACCACCCCTGGGTATTCGATGGTGCAGTGGCTAATGTAAAAGGTCGCTGCCGCAGCGGTGATACGGTAGACGTAGTGGCCGCTGACGGTTCATGGTTGGGCCGTGGTGCGTATTCCCCGGCATCACAAATCCGTGTGCGTATCTGGACATTCGACCAGCAGGAAGTCATTGATAACGCGTTTTTTCTGCGCCGTATCGAGCAAGCCTGGCAGCTTCGCCAGCGCCTTATGCAACAGGCAAATACCAATGCCTGTCGGCTGATAGCTGCCGAGTCCGACGGTTTACCGGGCGTTACTATAGATTTATATAACAACCTGGCAGTACTGCAATTGCTTAGTGCCGGTGCCGATAAACACCGCAGTAAGATTGTCTGGGCATTACAAAAATTACTACCTGACGTGGCAATCTTTGAACGCAGCGATGTGGATGTAAGAAGTAAGGAAGGGCTTGAGCCGCTTATTCAGCCCCTGCACGGCGACATTCCTGAAGAAGTAGAAATCGTTGAGCACGGCGTAAAAATTCTGGTAAACCCTCATACCGGCCATAAAACCGGGTTTTATCTCGACCAGCGCGAAAACCGGTTAGCGGCCAGCCGCTATGCGGATCAGGCCAGCGTACTCAACTGTTTTAGTTACACCGGCACCTTTGCCTGTTACGCCCTTAACGGCGGCGCCTCCCACGTGACTAACGTTGATGTTTCGCAACCGGCACTGGATATGGCCAGCCGTCATATCGAGCTCAATGGCTTTGCCCCTGAACAATGTACTCAGGTAAAAGGCGATGTTTTTGAGGTGCTGCGTAATTACCATAGTCAGCAACAGCAATTCGATATGGTGATCCTCGACCCGCCCAAATTTGTCGACAGCAAAGCGTCGCTTAAACGGGCCTGCCGCGGCTACAAGGATATCAACATGTATGGTATTCACGCGGTTAAACCCGGCGGTATTTTGCTGACATTCAGCTGTTCGGGCTTAATGGAGCAGTCGCTGTTTCAGAAAATTGTTGCAGATGCGGCACTGGATGCCGGTCGACAAGTACAAATACTGGAGCATTTGTCGCAGGCGCCTGATCATCCGGTTGGTCTGAATTATCCGGAAGGCTATTATCTGAAAGGGTTAGTTTGTGTGGTTTTGTAGCAGATAAGCAATAAAAGAAGCATACGAATCCCAGCGCTGCCCACCAGAGGTAGCGCTTAACCAGATCACCGTAACTTATTTCATCTCAGAAATTTCAACACCCACAATACAACTGCTATCAGACTCGGGTACGCAACGCACCACCTTAGCCACCGCTGATAACGACGGTATCTGTGAACTGGTTGAATCGATGCTAACGCTCACCTGCGTGCCGACTTCAATTGATGGCTCATCAACTTCCAACGACATACCGGTTGCGCTGATATCCTTACACACCGCCTGAAGCGTCCGGCTCGACTCATCATCGATTATTTGTAACTGACACGGAGAGTTAACCATCATCCTGAAAAAGTTGCGTTTATCATCGTATCCTAACATTTACTTACTTCTCCTCTCACCTCAACTGCAAATGGAAAGGCAAAACTGCCCTACTACTAACAAGTTTATAGGGTGACATCCGTGAGTTGTCAATGTAATTTCAGACCAGCCCGGAGGGTTAAGTTTAAAATAACGTTATTTGTTGGTTTCTATGCCCCCTGAAAGGCTTTTAATACGCTTCCAGTACGCTTAACACCCGTTTGGCTGAAATTGGATAAGCCGTTCCCAGTTGCTGAGCAAACAGCGAAACCCTTAACTCTTCAATCATCCAGCGCACTTCTGCCAGTTCGGCGGGCACCTTATCGGCATGATATTTATTAAGTACCGCCGCATAGGCCTGCTCTACCTTATCCAGCGTAATTTGTTGTAAACGGTCACGATTCGGATCGACCGGCAGCTTTTCCAGCCTGCGGGCCAGTGCCTTAATGTAGCGGTTCCAATCGGCCAGCCGGGCAAAGCCCACCTCGGCCACAAAGCCCGGGTACACCAGCGTCCCCAGATGTTGTTTAATGTGATTAAGGCCTGCCACCATGTCCAGTGACACCTTACCTTTCATTTTCTTCTGACACTGATGGGCCAGTGTCAGACCGGTTTCGACCTGCTGAGCGATGGCAAGAACCGACTCGTTGATGTTAGCCCGCACATGGTCGAGGCAATGGTCGAAGCTTTCTTTATCGCGAATAACCAGCTCTTGCTTAGCCTGAAATTCGTGGCTGAGCGCGTCGATGCCGGCCAGAATACAATCGTCAATAAGCGCTTTAATCTGGCCAAAGGGGTTGAAGTACAGCCCCAGTTTGGCTTTGTTTGGCAGCTTCTGCTCAAGATAATTCACCGGTGAGGGCATGCCTAGCATTAATAAGCGATTCAGCCCCTGTTGATGCAGTGCATTGGCTTTTTCCTGTTCGGCAATCAGCTCAATGTCTACCCGGCCATTGTGATTAACCAGCGCCGGATAGGCCTGTACCTCAAAGCCGCCGTGCTTCTGGGTAAAGCTGGCTGGCAGCGTATTGAAATCCCAGGTGGTGATATCCTTACGCTCAAGCTCCGGTGTGGCAGCCTGCTCAAAGGTTTCTTTTACCCGCCCTTGCAGGCGGTCTTTTAAGGCTTGCAAATCATCACCGCGGCCAAGCACATTGTTATCGGCATCCACCACAGCAAAATGCATTATCAGGTGTTTATCCAACTGCTCTGGTTGCCAATCTTCCGGCTCTACCCTAACCCCGGTCATTCTTAGCAACTTGGTGGTCAGTGCATCAAGCAGCTTAATTGGCTTACCGGACTTTTCTTCCTGCATGCGCATATCAGCCAGTGCCGCCTGTGCGTAATTTGGCGCAGGCACAAAGTTACGCCGCAATCGTTTCGGCAGGCTCTTGATCAGTTGCACCACGCGCTCCTCGCGCAGCCCCGGCACCTGCCAGTCAAAGCCGTCTTCCACCACCTGATTAAGCAGCGGCAAAGGGATGCTTACCGTCACGCCATCGTCGTCGGCGTTAGGCTCAAAATGATAGTTCAGCGGCAGAGTAATATTGCCCTGTTGCCAGACGTCCGGAAACGCATTGGCCGCGGAGGTGCCGGGTTGCTCGCGAAACACATCCTGCTCGGTCAGGCGCAAAAAGTCGGTTGATGGCTGCTGCTTTAACCATTTTTTAAAGGCGGCATCGTTATTCACCTCGACCGGCAGTTTATCGGCGTAAAAATCCACCAGGATTTGTTCGTCGACCATAAGATCCCGACGTCGGGTTTTCTGCTCCCAGCCATCGGCGAGTTCAAGTAACGCCTGATTATCCTCTAAAAAGGCATAGCGTAGCTTTGTCTCGCCATTAACCAGTGCCTCACGGATAAAGAGCTGATGACAGGTGGCCGGATCTATCTGGCTGTAAGTCACATAACGCTGCGCCACAATCGGCAGGCCAAATAAGGTCACCCGCTCGCTGGCTGTCACTGCGCCACGTTTTTTCGACCAGTGCGGTTCAGCGTAATTGCGTTTCACCAGATGCTCGCCCAGCGCTTCCAGCCATTGCGGCTCAATTTTGGCTACCATACGGCCGAACAGCTTGGAGGTTTCCACCAGCTCGGCCGCCACAATCCACTTTGGACTGGCTTTAGCCTGCCCGGAGCCGGGAAAGATCATAAATTTGGTATTGCGCGCACCAAGGTATTCGCGGTCCTTGTCTTTCATGCCCACATGGGATAACAAACCGCTACACAAAGCCTGATGGATAGCCTGATAGTCGGCCGCCTGACTGGTAATGCGCAAATCGATTTCAGCAACAGACTTACGTAACTGACTAACGATGTCCTGCCACTCGCGCATGCGCAGATAATTGATGAAGTGACCATGGCACCATTTACGCAACTGGCTGTTCGACAGCGCTTTTTGCTGTTCCCGGAACGCCACCCATAAATTCCACAGGGCAATAAAGTCTGAGTCCTTATCGGCAAATTCACTGTGCGCCTCATCGGCCTGCGCCCGTTTATCCTGCGGACGCTCACGGGGATCCTGAATGGATAATCCGGCTGCAATCACCATCACTTCCATCAGCGCGTTAAACTCACCGGCAGCCACCACCATGCGGGCATAGCGCGGATCGACCGGTAGGCGGGATATCTGCCGGCCAAGTTTGGTTAACGCTACCCGGCCTTTTTTACGGGTAATGGCTTCAATTTCTTCCAGCAAGCGAAAACCATCGTTTATCTGTCGGCTGTCGGGCGGTTGCACAAAATCAAACTGGTTGATGTCTCCTAAGCCAAGACTGGCCATTTGCAGAATAACTGAGGCCAGATTGGTCCGCAGAATTTCCGGATCGGTAAACGCCGGCCGGTTATCGTAATCCTGCTCGGAATACAAACGAATACAGATACCTTCTGAGACCCGGCCACATCGACCGGCCCGCTGATTCGCTGAGGCCTGAGAAATAGGCTCTATGGGCAGGCGCTGCACTTTACTGCGCGCGCTGTAGCGGGAAATACGCGCCGTGCCAGGGTCGATAACATATTTAATGCCCGGCACGGTTAATGAGGTTTCCGCAACGTTAGTCGACAGCACAATGCGCCGACCGCTGTGCGACTGAAAGATCCGCTGTTGTTCAGAAGCCGACAATCTTGCATACAGCGGAATAATTTCGGTGTGACGATACTGGCGACGACTCAGTGCATCCTGAGTATCACGAATCTCTCGCTCACCGCTTAAAAATACCAGAATGTCACCCGGCGGTTCGCGCATCAGTTCGTCCACGGCGTGGATGATCCGCTCCACCTGGTCTGCATCATCCTCGGCATCTTCGGGATCGTGATAACGAAGTTCTACCGGGAAGGTTCTGCCACTTACCTCAATAATCGGCGCATCATTGAAATAGCGCGAGAAACGCTCAGGGTCGATAGTTGCCGAAGTAATAATGACCTTCAGTTCCGGGCGTTTGACCAGCAGTTGCTTAAGGTAACCAATCAGAAAGTCGATATTCAGGCTGCGCTCGTGGGCCTCATCGATAATGATGGTGTCGTACTGATTAAGAAAACGGTCCTGCTGCATTTCTGCCAGCAGCATACCGTCGGTCATCAGTTTTACCAGACTGTTGTCGCTGACCTGATCAGAAAAGCGAATTTTAAAACCGACCAGATCACCAATGGTGGTATTGAGTTCATCGGCAATGCGGTTGGCCACGCTGCGGGCGGCCAGTCGTCGCGGCTGAGTGTGGGCAATGGTGCCGGCCACGCCGCGGCCAAGTTCCAGGCAGATTTTAGGGATCTGGGTGGTTTTACCGGAGCCGGTCTCACCGGCGATAATGACTACCTGATTGTCGGCGATCGCCTGTTTAATGTCATCTTTTCTGTCGCTGACCGGCAGTGGCGGATAATCGATGTCCGGAATAGACGCCTGGCGCGCCGAGCATTTGTCCACCGACGCATTAATACGCTCGATGACTTTTGCCAATTGCTGCTGATTGCCCTCATTGGTTAGATCGGCCTTATCCAGCTTTTGTAACTGGCGACGTAGAGGAAACCTGTCTTTAATAAGACATTGCGGCAATTGACTGAGTAACGCACCGATCGGCGAAGGCTTTGACATAAAAGCAGATAACATCCGGAAATTAAAAAACGCAGCGATCCTAGAAGAACCGCAACCATTTTTCCAGTCTCAATATCCCGAATGCCAGCCCGCTGGTCTTTTTGCAAGCCAGTATCATTATATAAATCGGACGTTATCGGCCTTATCAGGCGGTTTTTGGGTATTCCGCATGTAAATGTTTATCGATAGCAAACAGGATCTGACTGCGCGTAATGCAGCCTACCAACTTGTTATCGCTATTAACTACCGGGTACACCTTAGGTTTTTCAACCAGCAGTTTTTCTGCCACTTCCAGAATCGACATGTCATCACGCACCGTCAGTACCGGCGTTTTCATGATTTCACCCACGCGACACACCTGCTCACGGTAATAGGTCGATTCCACCATGGCTTTAATGCAGTCCTGTTCGGATAAAAAGCCACACAACTGCCCTGCACTATCCAGCACAGGTCCACCGGACTGGTTGTTTTGCAATAGCTTTTCTACCGCTTCAGCCACCGGCATGGACTCAGTGAGCTTGACCGGATGCTGACTCATGTATTTACCTACCAGTAACGATTCCATAGATCCTCCTTTGCCACGATTAAACCTTACGCTCTGCTGTGGCGTGATTGTTATTATCAAGAGGGTGATAGCGCATACTACAGCTATATAACGGGGCTATTTTGCCCGGCTATTAAGACAGCCTCTGGGGCGTCTTGCCCTGTAATAAGCCTAGTTCAGAATACGATGAAATGTTAACTTTTTCTTAACACTACTTTGGTCGTAATTAGGGGGTATTTTAGGAGGATGAAAAGGTGATTTCAGCAGGCTGAATTAACCTGGAAGCACTACCTGTATCACCTTTTAAGGCATTGGGGGCATTAACAGGTGTTAATGCCCGGTAGCAGTTTTACTCAACCCATTCTTTATAGATACCAACTTTCACTTTGCCGTCAGTATCGATTTGCGCCCGGTACATACCGGCAGAATTAAACACCGCGGCAATATTGCCATCGTGGTCAATGGCGATAATACCGCCATCGCCGCCGGCTTCAACCAGCACATCGTTAATCACTGCATTGGCCGCTTCATCAAGGCTGACGCCGGTATATTTCATCCGTGAGCAAATGTCTGCAGCTACATGGTAGCGAATAAAATACTCACCATGGCCGGTGGCTGATACCGCACAGCTGCTATTATCAGCCCAGGTACCGGCACCAATGACCGGCGAGTCACCAATGCGGCCATAACGCTTGGCTGTCATGCCGCCGGTGGACGTGCCAGCCACCAGGTTACCCTGCTTATCGATTACTACAGCACCAACCGTGCCGAAGCGCTCATTGCCCTGTTGGCCACCGTAAGCAATCCCTGCCTTTAAAATTCGTTCCCGGGCTTTTTCCAGCGCTTTGTAGCGACGTTCAGTATCGAAAATATGGTTATCGACCGGCTCCATGCCGCGCGTCAAGGCAAATTCTTCGGCGCCTTTACCGCTTAACATAACATGGGGAGAATGCTCCATCACCGCTTGTGCTGCGGCAATCGGGCTGGCGATGGTTTTAACGCCTGCTACAGCGCCAGCGTTTAACGTACCACCATGCATCATGGAGGCATCCAGCTCATGTTCGCCTTCAAAAGTGTATACCGCGCCAATACCAGCATTAAACAGTGGCGATTGCTCCAGCACCTGAATGGTTTCTACCACGGCGGTTTCACCATCTACACCGGCCTGGAGTAACGTGTAACCCTTTTTTACTGCTTCGGTGAGTTTCTCAACGTAGGCTTTCTCACGCTCCGGTGTCATGTTTTTTTTCAGTATCGTGCCGGCACCGCCGTGGATAACAATGGCAACATCCGCCGCCATAGCCTGAAAGGATAAACCCAGTGCGCACAAAGAAGCGGCGAGAAGAGGTTTGATAGATACATTATTCAACATTAGTGGTTCCCCAAATTTATTATCGTTGTGTAATTTACTCTACTGCCTATCGCCTGCAGGTACCAGAGTCATTCACCCTGCAAGGCCGGGACTTCCTCCCGAACACGGATTTTCTGGCTTCTCCCCCGGTTAACCATGTTAGGATATCGCTATAAAAGCAAAAGCGTTACGGATTAATCGACCTAAACCATGAGTACTACCACTTCTGCAACTTTTCTCTGGCACGATTACGAAACCTGGGGAGTCAGCCCGCAAAAAGACCAGCCGAGTCAGTTCGCTGCCATCCGCACCGATCAGGATCTCAATGAGGTGGGCAGACCCATTAATATAATGTGCCGCATTAGCAACGATTACCTGCCCCACCCCCAGGCCGCACTGGTGACTAAGCTGACACCACAACACACCCTGCGGGATGGTATGACGGAAGCAGACTTTGCCGCCAAGGTACATCAGGCCATGAGCGAACCCAATACCTGCGTAGTGGGCTACAACAGTATTCGCTTCGATGATGAAGTGAGTCGCTACATGTTTTATCGAAACTTTTACGACCCGTATGGCCGGGAATGGCAAAACGGTAACAGTCGCTGGGATATCATCGATCTGGTCAGAGCCTGCTACGCGCTCCGCCCCCAGGGCATTGAATGGCCACTAAGGGAAGACGGTAGCCCGAGCTTTAAGCTTGAGTTACTCACCGCAGCAAACGGTATCGACCATGGCCAGGCACACGATGCCCTGGCCGATGTGCGGGCCACCATTGCCCTGGCTCGTCTGATAAAAGAAAAACAGCCTAAGCTATTCGACTATGCTTTCTCGTTACGCCAGAAAGCCCAGGTAATTAAACAAATAAACCTGCAGCAGCTCACCCCACTGGTACATGTATCATCGAAGATCCCCGCCAGTCAGGGCTGTTGCACGTGGATCCTGCCGGTAGCGCAGCATCCCACCAATCCCAATGCAATTATTTGCGTGGACTTAAGCAAAGATCCACAAGCCATTTTAAGCGAGAATGCCGAAACCTTGCGTAGCCTGCTTTATGCGCGCCAGGAGAGCTTTGAGGAAGGCCAGCAACGCCCGGGTATTAAGCTTATCCACGTTAACCGTTCGCCGTTTATTACTACCGCCAAGGCGCTGACCGAAGACAATGCCGATCGCCTGGGCCTGGACCGTGAACAGTGCCTGGAGAATTACAAACGCCTGGCCGAAGATACCGCATGGCGGGATACCCTGATTGAGCTTTACAATGAGCCCCATGAAGATAGTGAAGTCGATGCCGATCATGCGCTCTATAGCGGCGGTTTTTTAACTAACGAAGAGAAGCACTGGTGCGATGATGTGCGAGAGGCTCAGCCTGAGCAGCTCAGTGTACTGGCCGAGCGCATGCAAAACCCCAAACTAAAGACCCTGCTGTTTCGTTATCGGGCCAGAAACTACCCGCATACGCTGACGTTTGAGGAAAGCCAGCGCTGGCAGCAGCACCGCCAATTTAGATTGACAGCGCCAGATTCTCCGGCCAGTATCACTATAGATGCTTACCTGCTGGAGCTGGAACAACTGGCCATGCAACATGCAGAAAATCACGAGCACAAAGCGATATTAAAAGCGTTATACGATTACGCACAAAATTTGTAGTATTTGTGTAGGGTCAACCGCTACAGAAATACCCAAAATTGCAGATATAGAATAATAATAACGACGACTTGTTCACATGCGCGCAGCGCTAACAGACAGGAATGGCAATGCAAGGTGTAAATTTTTCTTTCGATACCAACCGGGAAAACGTAACGTTAACTATCTCCCCCGGTGAATTGGAACAGGAGCTCTCGGCAGAAGAGGTTCATAAAGCACTGTGTGAACAGGGCTTTGATGAAGTCTATTTGTCTGAGAATGCCATCAAGACAGCCTGTGATAAGGCTAATCACCTGTTCAAAACCCGTGACAGCTCACAACAGGTGGTTGAACAGGTTGGCGAACGACGCCATACCGAAGTTGAGTTTCGCATTAGCGAAGACAATATGAGCGCCTATGCCATTCTCACAGCGCCTCACGGCGGCCAGTTGCCGCGGGCTGAACAAATCCAGGTTATGGCAAAAAATAATGGTATTCGTCGCGGTGTGGGCATCAAACGCATTCGCTCATTGCTTGAAAAAGTCGCCGAAGCAGAGCCTGGCAGTCATGTTGAAGGTGAGATAGCCAAAGGGCTACCGCCTCGCGACGGCCACTCATCTAAACAGGTGCCATTGGTCCCCAACGCGCTGGAACGCGTACTCAAACCTCAGGCCAAAACCGATAAAAAAGTCGATTTACGTAACCTTGGTGAAATTGTCTGCGTTAAAGCCGGCGCCGAAGTGTTACGTCGGGAAGCGCCGGGCAAAGGCCGCCATGGCTTTGATGTGCGCGGCAACGTGCTGCCATCAAAAATTGGTGACTGGGTACCACTCAATCTGGGCAGTGGCACCGCACTTAGCGATCACGATGAAAACCTGGTGGTTTCTACCATTGCGGGCATGCCCAAATACAGCAACATGGTGATGCAGGTAGACGATACCTTTATTTGCCAGGGCGTTAACGTGGGTACCGGCCATATCACCTATGAAGGTTCTGTGCTGGTTAATGGCGACGTGACAGAAAATATGATTGTCAAAGCCAAAGGGGATGTCACCGTTAATGGCTTTGCCGAGTCTGCCCACATCCAGGCTGATGGCGATGTCATCATCACTGAAGGGGCGATGGGTAAACAATCCGATGATCATAACGAATATACCTGCACTATCCAGGCGGGAGGCAGTGTTTACCTGCAACACGGACAAGGGCTCGACATTATCTGTGGTGGCAACCTGAATGTAGGCCGCCAGCTTGCCCATTGCCGGGTTATTACCGGTGGCCAGATTGTGGTTGGACAGCCGGATAACCCTCAGGGTAATCTGTTTGCCTGCGAAATCAGCAGCCATGGCCCGGTCATCGCCGGTACCGTGGGCGCAGTCTCTGGCAGTACTTTGCGCATTGATTTCAGCATGGGCTTTAATCAACTCCAGGCCCGTAAAGACAGTTTTGAGGACCTGCTGCGTCAGCTCCGCGGCAATACTGAACGGCACAAACAGAAAATTGACAACATCAATAACCGGGTTGTGCCCAAATCCTTACTCAGCAAGGTCGACGAAGCCAGGGAAATGCTCAAAAACGAGTCAAACCTGCTGACCTGGATGGAAAGTAAAGCGGTCGAGATGTCACAGGCGAAACAGCAGTATCAGGAAGCCGCTAAACTGATTGCTAACAAAAAGCTGTACTCTGGCGTGTCGGTGAAACTGAATAACCGTAACTGGCGTTCCGAACGGGAATACGACCGGGCGCAAGTCAGTTACGATATGCACCAGTGGAAATACGAACCACTGGTTTAGTCAAAATTAAAAAGGGCAGCTTGACGCTGCCCTTTTTAATTCTAAGCTGAAGTCTCTCAGGTTTCCGCTATCATCACCTTACCACTATGATGGCGACGCGCCAGGTATAACGCCTGACTGGCTCTTTCGTACCAGTCGGCAAAGGTTTCACCTTCCTGCAGAGCGGCAAGGCCAATCGAGAAAGGTAATAAACGAATGTCATCCCGTGGATGCGTTTCAATGGCATCCTTTAATCGTTCAGCCAGAATTTTCGATGCTGCTATAGGCGTTTGCGGGCACAGGATAATAATTTGTTCAGCACTCCAGCGACCAGCTATATCAACCTCCCGTACACTGCGCAGGCACACTCTGGCCAGCTCACGCATGCCCTCTTCCGAGAATGGTTTATCGCCGGGGTTTGGCCGCACATTCTGGGTAGAAAAATCAAACAGGATCAGCGTAGCGGCAGTGTGGAAGCGGTTAAAACGAGACACCTCATCCTCAGCCCGGTGCAACATAAAATTGCGGTTATACAGATTGGTGGCGGTATCATGAGAGGATAAAAACTCCAGCATGCGATTTTTTTCCAGTAATACCGACTGCAGGTTTTCCATTTCTTCCTGCTTTGAGCGTAATTCCCGGCTGTATCTGCGCATGATATTTCGTCGCCAGAACAACGTGGCCAGGATCACCGCAACACAGGCAATGCCCAGCACCGCCAAACGAAAGTCCTGATGGTACTGGCGCTTCACGTTACTCCAGCGTTTATAAATATCCACCCGGGCGGCTTCCGGAATGCGTTCAATGGCGTCGTTAATCTGGACAACCAGCTCCGGGTAAGCTTTGTTTACGCCCATGCGTAGCGAGTTATAGGGTTCGGCATAGCCGACGATGGCCATTTCCTGCATGTTCATTTTATTCAGTTCTGAGTTAATACTCAGCAGCGCGCCGGCAAAGACATCAACGTCACCACTGCTTAATGCTCTTAGCCCCTCCCCTTCGCTATCGAACAGCTGTAAGCTGAGCTGCGAATAATAACGGGTCAGGTAATCGGCCAGAAAAGAATCTTTTGCCACACCCACCAATTGATTATTAAGCCCTTCCAGGCCCTGATACATCACTTTAGCATCACGGGCAATCAGCACATTCGGCGACTGAAAGTATGGCACCGTAAAATCGAGGTATACATTGCGGTGGGCAGAACTGTTGAGCATCGAAATCAGCATGCAACGGCCGGTTTGCACATACTCAAGTGACTGACGGAAAGAATCGGTTTTAACCAGTTTAAAATTCAGGTTGCCCAGCTCCCCGATTAGTTTGAGGTAGTCGGCAGAAATCCCCACATGTTTGTCATTGCGGAGCATTTCATAAGGAACCCAGGCCGGGTCAATACAGTAGGTTACCGATTTTGGGCTGGCACTTGCCTTACCTGCAAAATTAGCAACGCAGATAACAAAGCAAAGCGTAAATACTGTTCGTAACTTGAACATCACCATGTCATTTATTCTTGTTTTTACCAAGTATGCGTTGCAGCGTGCCTTAAATCAACTCATTGAAACAATTACGAATAAAATCAATGTAATGTTCAGATATTTCTGATCGTTAAATGAACACAGGGCCGCCTGAAGCTGGCCCTGTGCTACTGATGGCTCAGTTTTACAGCATTTCTACTGCCAGTGCCACACCTTCACCGCCACCGATGCACAGTGAGGCAATACCTTTACTCAGGCCTTTTTGTTTAAGACCGTGCAACAAGGTAACCAGGATACGGGCACCAGAGGCACCGATCGGGTGACCCAACGCGCACGCACCACCCTTAATGTTAACCTTGCTTTCATCCAGACCAAGTTTTTTAATGGCCAGCATGGTCACCATGGCAAATGCTTCGTTGATCTCAAACAGATCCACATCGTCTTTAGCCCACCCGGCTTTTTCCAGTACTTTTTCCATCGCGCCCACCGGAGCAACAGTAAAGTCTTCCGGTGCAATAGAGTTTGTTGCATGGGCTACGACTTTAGCCAGTGGCGTTAAGCCCAGCTCAGCCGCTTTTGACTCACTCATCACCAACAGCGCTGCAGCACCATCAGAGATAGAGCTTGAGTTAGCGGCAGTAACTGTACCATCGCGCTTGAATGCGGGGCGCAGAGACGGAATTTTGTCAGGGCGAGCAGAACCCGGGCCTTCGTCGGTGTCTACCACTACATCACCTTTACGGGTAGCAATGGTTACCGGCACAATTTCATCACCAAAGGTACCACTGTTAATAGCTTCGTTGGCTTTCGACAATGAACCAATCGCAAATTCATCCATCATTTCACGGGTCAGGCCCTCTGCATCGGCAGTTGCCTGGGCAAAACAACCCATGGCCTGGCCATCGTAGGCATTTTCCAGCCCGTCCATCATCATGTGATCAAGCACTTTGCCATGACCCATGCGATAGCCGCCACGCGCTTTAGGCAACAAATACGGAGCACCACTCATGCTTTCCATACCACCGGCAACAACCACTCCGGCACTGCCCGACTGAATCATGTCGGATGCCAGCATTACAGCTTTTAAACCTGAACCACATACTTTGTTAATGGTTAACACGCCTGCCGATAACGGTAATTCTGCTTTCAGTGAAGCCTGTCTGGCCGGTGATTGTCCCAAACCTGCTGGCAGTACGCAGCCCATAATGACTTCGTCTACCGCAGCAACATCAATATCACCGCATGCTGCTTTTATCGCTTCTGCGCCTAAATCAGTGGCTGGCAGCGTTGACAGCGATCCCATAAAACCGCCCATGGGAGTACGTTTCGCAGCTACAATAACGACAGATTCTTTACTCATAGTTTCCTTGCCTCAATTGAGATTTAAACAAATACAGATAACCACCTGCTCGAGCCTACTACTGCACATAGCCTACACCTGTATAAAAAAATAAACACACGACTTTGGTTTTATGTCAGCCATGACGTTTATAAATTTGACGTTAAATAAATGTTACATTAAATTCACTTTAACCTAACCCTAACGTTAACGTAAATCAATTTTACCAGTACAGTTATCACGCCTGAACGTAGGTGACAAAAGGATACCGGCAATGACCAATCAAAATAATGAAATAACCTACTCCATTGGTGAACTCGCTAAAGAATTTGATATTACACCCCGTTCAATTCGCTTTTATGAAGAACAAGACTTATTAAGTCCCGAACGAACCGGGCAAACACGTATCTACTGTAACAAAGACCGGGTCAGGTTAAAGCTAATACTACGTGGTAAGAGGTTGGGCTTCTCGTTAGCTGAAATCAAGAACCTGTTTGAACTCTACGATAGCAACGCCAACTCCATGCTGCAACTGCAAGCCATGTTACAGATGACAGAACAAAAACGCGCCATCCTGCGCCAACAGCTCGACGATATCCAGATGCTCATGAATGAACTGGATGAAGTTGAAAAACGTTGCCGCGACGAACTGGCCGACTTACAAAAAAGAGGTAGTTAAGCCATGACGACACATTACCCCACACTAAATTTTGACCTCGGTGAAGACATCGACATGCTGCGCGAGCATGTTCGCCAGTTTGCCCTGAATGAAATCGCGCCGTTAGCCAGCCAGGCCGACGAAGATAATGCCTTCCCCAACCAGTTGTGGCCCAAGCTTGGCGATATGGGCTTGCTTGGCGTCACCGTCAGCGAGCAGTACGGCGGCTCAGAAATCGGCTACCTGGCTCATACCGTCGCCATGGAAGAAATCAGTCGCGCCTCTGCCGGTATTGCCCTTAGCTACGGCGCCCACTCTAACCTGTGTGTTAATCAGATCTTTAAAAACGGCAATGACGCCCAGCGCGAAAAGTACCTGCCGAAGCTGGTAAGCGGTGAGCACATTGGCGCGCTGGCCATGAGTGAGCCCAACGCGGGTTCTGATGTGGTGAGTATGAAGCTCAATGCCCGTAAAAGCGGTGATAAATACATTCTTAACGGCAACAAAATGTGGATCACCAATGGTCCTGATGCCCATACTTTTGTGATTTATGCCAAAACGGATGTCAGCGCCGGGCCCAAAGGGATCACCGCGTTTATCGTCGAACGTGACTTCCCCGGTTTTAGTCGCGCGCAGAAGCTCGACAAACTCGGTATGCGTTCTTCAAACACCTGTGAACTGGTGTTTGAAGACTGCGAAGTACCGGCTGAAAATATCCTCGGTGAGGAAGGCGGCGGCGTACGCGTACTCATGAGTGGCCTCGACTACGAACGGCTGGTGTTATCCGGTGGCCCGCTGGGCATAATGCAGGCCTGTATGGACGTGGTAGTGCCCTATATTCACGACCGTAAACAGTTTGGCCAGTCTATCGGTGAGTTTCAGTTGGTGCAGGGTAAAGTGGCCGACATGTATACCCAGATGAACGCCGCCCGCGCCTATGTGTATGCAGTAGCAAAAGCGTGCGATCGCGGCGAAACAGCACGTAAAGATGCTGCCGGGGCAATTCTGTACTCAGCCGAACTGGCGACCAAAATGGCTCTTGATGCCATTCAGTTACTGGGCGGCAATGGCTATATCAATGAGTTTCCTACCGGCCGCCTGCTACGCGACGCAAAACTGTACGAAATTGGTGCGGGTACCTCAGAAATACGCCGCATGCTGATTGGTCGGGAACTGTTTAAAGAATCAGCCTGAACCAATCCCCGTTATTAACGACAGGACACAGAGGAGGCACTATGCCTGTACTCACCAGTCAGGTTAATCCACAAAGCGATGCCTATAAACAAAATCAACAAGGCATGCAGAAAGTAGTGGATGATCTGCAAAATACCATTGCGACCATTTTAAAAGGTGGTGGCGAAAAATACGTGGCCCGCCATAAGGCCAAGGGCAAACTGCTGGCCCGTGAGCGTATCGACGCGCTGCTGGATGCCGACTCGCCATTTCTTGAAATCGCTCAGTTGGCCGCCCACAACGTATATGGCGAAGACGTACCCTGTGCCGGCGTAGTGGCCGGGATTGGTCTTATTCACGGCAGTGAATGTATGGTGGTGGCCAATGATGCTACCGTCAAAGGCGGTAGTTACTATCCCTTAACAGTTAAAAAGCATCTGCGCGCTCAGGCCATTGCCGAGCAGAATCACCTGCCCTGTATATACCTGGTCGACAGCGGCGGGGCTAACCTGCCCCGTCAGGATGAGGTGTTTCCGGATCGCGATCACTTCGGCCGTATTTTCTTTAATCAGGCACGCATGTCGTCAATGAACATCCCGCAAATCGCGGTAGTCATGGGCTCTTGTACCGCCGGTGGTGCTTACGTACCAGCCATGGCCGATGAAAGCATTATTGTTAAAGAACAAGGCACTATCTTTCTGGCTGGTCCGCCACTGGTTAAAGCCGCGACCGGCGAAGAAGTGAGTGCCGAAGAACTTGGCGGCGGCGATGTGCATACTAGGGTATCGGGTGTTGCCGACCATCTGGCCAATAACGATCTGCATGCACTGGATATTGCCCGCAACGCAGTAGCCCGCTTAAACCGCCAGAAGCCGGTGACCACTGCGAATCAGGCAGTTAAACCACCGCGTTACCCCATTGCCGAACTATACGGCATCGTGCCGCAGGATCTGCGCCAGCCTTTTGATGTCAGAGAAGTGATTGCGCGAATTGTCGATGACTCCGACTTTGATGAGTTTAAGGCCCGCTACGGCACCACCTTAGTGTGCGGTTTTGCGCATCTGTACGGCATGCCGGTGGGCATTGTGGCTAACAACGGCATTCTGTTTGGCGAGTCAGCCCAGAAAGGCGCTCACTTTGTAGAGCTATGCAGCCAACGCAAGATCCCGCTGATATTCCTGCAAAACATCACCGGTTTTATGGTGGGTAAACAATACGAAGCATCCGGTATCGCAAAACACGGCGCCAAAATGGTAACTGCCGTGGCCTGCGCCAATGTGCCTAAACTCACCGTACTGATTGGCGGTAGTTTTGGTGCCGGGAACTACGGCATGTGCGGGCGCGCCTACGATCCCCGGTTTATGTTTATGTGGCCCAATGCTCGGATCTCGGTAATGGGCGGCGAACAGGCCGCAGGCGTACTGGCCCAGGTGAAAAAAGACCAGGCCGAACGAGCCGGCACAAGCTGGACTGACGCCGATGAGCAGGCAGTCAAACAGCCGGTTATCGACAGCTACGAACAGCAAGGCCATCCGTATTATGCGTCTGCCCGTTTGTGGGACGACGGCGTAATCGATCCGGCGGATACCCGCAAGGTACTGGGTTTAGCATTAAGCGCCAGTCTCAATAAACCCATCGAGGATACGCAGTTTGGCGTATTCAGAATGTAGGGGGAAATGATGACCGAACACGTTTTATATGAGTTAAACGAACAAGGCGTGGCGCGCATTACGCTAAACCGCGCGGATAAACACAATGCCTTTAATGAAGACATGATTGCCGGGTTGACCGCCAGTTTCGAGCGCGCTGGTAAGGATCCTGCCGTGAAGGTTGTAGTTCTGGCCAGTAACGGTAAAAATTTCAGTGCCGGTGCCGATTTAAACTGGATGCAGAAAATGGCCGGCTATACCGAAGCGCAAAACCGCGCCGACGCCATGAACCTGGCTACCATGTTACATACCCTGTATACCCTGCCCAAACCAACCATTGCCCGGGTTCAGGGCGCGGCTTACGCCGGCGCGGTAGGGCTGATTGCCTGTTGCGATATCGCCATCGCCTGCAAGCTCAGCAAGTTTTGCTTAAGCGAAGCTAAAATAGGCCTGGTCCCGGCCACCATCAGCCCCTACGTTATCGAAGCCATGGGCAAGCGCATTGCTAAACGTTACTTTATGACCGCCGAAGTCTTTACTGCCCGCCGCGCCCGTCGTCTGGGCCTCATCAGCGAAGCGGTCAGTGAAGACCAGCTCGATGCTACCATCGAGCAACTTACCGATACACTTCGCCACAACAGCCCCGAAGCTGTCAGCCAGTCAAAGTTATTAGTGAATACTGTGGCCGGTCAGCCTATTGATGAGTCCATGCGCGCGCTTACCAGCGACTGGATTGCCCGGATCCGCGTGTCGGAGCAGGGTCAGGAAGGCCTTAACGCCTTTTTGCAAAAACGCCCGCCCAACTGGTTACCAGCAGGGTCAAAGGAGTAAATCATGTCAGTCACCAAAAACATCAATAAAGTACTGATTGCCAACCGTGGCGAGATAGCCTGTCGGATTATTGCCACGGCACGTCAGCAACATATCCGTTCTGTAGCGGTGTATTCTGAGGCCGACCAGCATGCCATGCATGTTAAACAGGCCGATGAAGCCGTTGCAATTGGCCCTGCCCCGGCCAGTCAGAGCTATCTGGTGCAGGACAAAATCATAGCGGCCGCCAAACAATGTGGCGCCGACGCCATTCATCCCGGTTACGGCTTTCTGTCGGAAAATGCCACCTTTGCCAAACGCTGTGAACAGGAAGGGATTATTTTTATTGGCCCGCCGGCCAGTGCCATTGAAGCCATGGGCTCTAAATCCCGGGCCAAGCAAATAATGGAAGACGCCGGTGTTCCGCTGGTGCCCGGTTATCATGGCGATGAGCAAAGTGCTGAGTATTTACTTAACGAAGCGCGCCGGATTGGTTTCCCGGTGATGCTTAAAGCCGCTGCCGGCGGCGGTGGTAAGGGTATGCGTCAGGTAATGACCGAGGCTGATTTTCAGGCTGCGCTCGATGCCGCTAAGCGGGAAGCTAAAGCCAGCTTTGACGACGACCTGATGCTGGTTGAAAAGTTTTTAACCGAGCCCCGCCATGTGGAAATACAGGTTTTTTGCGATCACCACGGTAACGGGGTTTACCTGTTCGACCGCGATTGCTCGGTACAACGCCGCCATCAGAAAATCATTGAAGAAGCGCCGGCCCCCGGCATTAGCGACACCGTGCGTCAGCAAATGGGCGAAAGTGCTCTCGCTGCGGCCAAGGCCATTAACTATGTAGGCGCCGGCACGGTTGAGTTTCTGCTCAACGGCGATGATTTTTACTTTATGGAAATGAATACCCGTCTGCAGGTAGAGCACCCGGTAACGGAAATGGTAAGTGGTGAGGACTTAGTTGCCTGGCAGCTTGCGGTAGCCGCTGGCCAGCCACTGCCAAAAACTCAGCAGCAATTGCGCTGTAGCGGCCATGCCTTTGAGGTACGGCTGTACGCCGAAGACCCGGATAATGAGTTTTTGCCATCCACCGGTTTGCTTCAACGCTTACGTTTTCCGACTGAGGGCGATGGTGTGCGAGTTGATACCGGGTTTACTGAGGGTGATACGGTCAGCGTGCATTACGACCCCATGCTGGCAAAGCTCATCACCTATAGCGATAACCGCGAAAAGGCATTGGCAAAAATGCTCAACTGCCTTGAACAAACCCGGGTTACCGGCGTGACCACTAATTTACCCTATGTACACCGGGTGCTGGAAAATGCAGACTTTGCCGCAGCCAGGTTAACAGTACATTTTATCGCCGAGCACAGTGAGGCCCTGGCGCCCCGGGCCTTTAACACCGATTATCTGCCCGCCATGGCGTTTTGCCTGTTTCAGACCATGCAGTCTGATAGCGCGCCTCTGGGTGATGAAAGGCTCAGAGGTTTCCGCTTAAATCATCAGCGTCAGTACTACCTGGCAGTCCAGTGTCAGCATAAAGCCTATCTGCTCTCAGTCACCACGAGTGATGGCCTGCTTAGTGTAACCTGCGAAGACAACCACTGGCAGGTGAGTGGCGACTGGCAGGATGAGAACCTTAACCTGACCGTCGATAACTATCAGCGCCGCTATACCGTTTGCCCGGATAGCGCCGACGGCTGGGTGCTGTTTGACGGTGCCAGCGCCCTGCCCTTTACGTTGCAACGCCCGGATTTCGGCCAGCATGAAGATGCCCACGAAAACGAATGTGTTGCGCCCATGAACGGTACGGTGGTTAAGTTACTGGTTGAGCCCGGCAGTAAAGTCACTAAAGGGTCTTCGCTGCTGATCCTGGAAGCAATGAAAATGGAGCACAACGTAAAAGCCCCGGCTGACGGTGAAGTTGCAGAGTTTTATTACCAGGCCGGCGATATGGTTGACGGTGGCGCAGCCCTGCTGGAGTTTGTCGCTGATGAGTAATTATCCGCAGCAGGTCAGCATTGTTGAAGTAGGCCCCCGCGACGGCTTACAAAATGAAGCCTCGGTGATCGAACTGCCGGTGAAGCTGGCATTTATCGATGGCCTCTTACGTGCCGGACTCAAACGCATTGAAGCTGGTAGTTTTGTATCGCCCAAATGGGTGCCACAAATGGCCGACAGCGCAGCGGTATTTAACGGCTTACCGCAACACTCAGGCGCTACCTTCAGCGCTCTCACTCCTAACGAAAAAGGCATGCTGGCGGCTATCGATGCGGGCGTCGATGAGGTTGCGGTATTTGCCGCTGCCTCTGAAAGCTTTTCACAGCGCAATATTAACTGCTCCATTGAGCAAAGCCTGCAACGTTTTGACCCGGTCTTCAGTTTAGCCCGTCAGCATAATCTGCGCGTTCGTGGCTATGTGTCCTGCGTGATGGGCTGCCCCTATGAGGGTGCTATCAGCCCGGATGCCGTACTGGCGGTTAGTCAGACATTACTCGACAAGGGCTGCTACGAGATATCCCTGGGCGATACGATAGGCACCGGCACGCCGGGTCAGACGGCGCAGTTGCTGAACACCTTATTAAACACCATCCCCGTTTCAAAACTGGCGGTACATTTTCACGATACCTATGGTCAGGCACTGGCCAATATTCTGGTTGCCTTACAACATGGTATTAGTGTGATTGATTCGGCCGCCGGTGGCTTAGGCGGCTGCCCTTACGCGGCAGGTGCCAGCGGCAATGTTGCCACCGAAGACGTGGTGTATATGCTAAACGGCATAGGGATTGATTGCGGTGTTGATATCAATGCGTTAGTGGCCGCGTCCACGCAAATATTTGAACACCTTAACCGCGAGCCAGGCTCGCGGACCATGCGGGCGTTAATGGCCAAACTTCATAATGTAATTTAGCCTTCAAACAGACTGCCTGGTTGTGTTGATCAGGCCGCCTGCTGCTTTTCTTTCGGCAGAATAAGACTTAAACCAATCCCAACAAGCAGCATTGCCGCCATGGTGGCGACGATATTGATCTCAAAAGCTGCCTTAAGCGCCGCATAAAGCGCACCAAAACCCAGTAGAATAAGCCCGATTGCAGTATTGCTAAAAGCCACCAGTTCGGTGCGTTGCTGACCGTCTTTAACATCGAGGCTATAGGTTTTACGGCCTGTGCGAACGCCAGTGTGCGCCACGGCTAAAACAAAGAACAAGCCGCCGGAAATCCACAGCGAATGACCCGGCAATAATAACAAACCGCCGCAGGCAACAAGCGCCAGCACGCCAGCCAGTTGCAAGGTCAGTCTGGCACTGTAATCGGCCACACTGCCCCAGATAAACGACGAGAGCATGGTTGCTGCCGCCTGCGCGCCAAGATAAAAAGGCAACAGGCTGGAAGCGTCCTGCTCGGTTTCGAGCATAAAGTACGGCGCTACCAGTGCGCTGTGAACAAACAGCCCCCGGACCACAATAAACTTGTACACCACGGCATCGAAATCCCACCAGCTGTGACCGCTCTGCTGTTCACCCTTGTTTACCTCAACGCAGGTTTTTACCGGCAATAATATAAACAGGCCGAGTAACATGGCGGTGACAGCCCCAATGAGTAAACCAAAGATCAGGGTTTCACCCAGTTGGTCAGCAAAATACACCAGTGGTACAGCAATAATTAACGTTAAAACGCCCGATGTGGTAGAAGCAATCCCCAGCAATTTGCCCCTGTCGCCCTGCTCCGCCACGTCGGCCTGAATGTCTTTCATGGTCAGCGAACAGGCCGAGCGGCCTAAGCTCAGTAAACAAAGTCCGCCTAGTACAAACCATCCGGCGGTCATGCCTTCGTACCAAAAAGCGCCAAGAATAATGCCTGACAGAGAAAACGACTGCACAACCATGCCTAAGCGCCAGACATGGTGACGCGCCGGATAGTTGCGCAGCACCACACCAATGGCAGCCTGAGGAAGCAAGGCTCCTGACTCGCGGATCGGTACCAGCCAGCTAATCATCCAGGCGGGCGCACCCAGCGCCAGCATCAGGGCCGGTAAGGTTGTTTTAGCAGAAATAAGTAAATCGGCCAGTTTAGTGCTGGCAAGGCTGGCGATTAAGCGACGTTTAGCAGAGTTCACAGCGCAGATACCGGTCCGAAAGATACTACTTCAGACCGCCTTAGTAATTGATTAGGCTGTAGTATACGCCGAAATTCCGGGTTGAGATCCCCCAGGCAGCATAACAGTACTAAAGGCTAATACCGGGCAGCAAAGCCGCTATCCCATGCTGTTTTCTACCAGGGTTTTGATATTTTCCAGGCCCACCTGAATGTCTTTACCCAACTTATTATCAAAAAACAGTAGCTTGTAACGGTCGATAATATTGACACCAACACTACCACGACTGCTCCAGGTGAGCTCTGTGCCGGAATCGAGAGGTTTAAGGCGTAATTCACCGTGGGCAGTAATGCCGTGGGCAGGGTTATCAACGCTGTACACCAGTTGGCGGTTAAACTGCAGAGAGGTAATTTCAATGGTGCCGCGGCCAAGGATATCGCTGCGCCAGCGCACACGCATACCGATGGCGCGATCAGGCCCGTCATAGGTCATCACGGCATTGGGATCCATCTGGTACCAGGTACTCCACTGCTCCCATTTGCGTAAATCAACAATAGCGGCGTAAACCTTTTCGGTGGGCGCGTTTATTTCGATGGAACGCTCAACTTCGTACTCTTCGGGCAGAAACAATCCTGTCAGAATGACAAGAAAAGCCACAATAAATAGATTTACGAGCCATTTACTGCCCCACATAGTGTCTCCCGATAAAACCACCTCGACCAATTATAACATTAATTTAACAAAATAAGAGTTTAACGTCGTTTTTTGTTTGAACTAAATCAAATAAAGGTTTATTGCCCGCTGAACAAACGCCTGACCAGCTCGCTGATGTCGATAAAAACCGTTGTAACCCCTGTAAACTATTCTGCTCGCGAGCAACAGCAACTGATCGTAATAGGCGCGACGCTCTGGCTAACTTTGCGCTGCAAATTAAACATTAGCGCTCATCTGCAGCCTCGAAAGTATCATCTGAACACAATGATATTTATCTATGTGCTGTAACCGGCTTAAACAAGCGTTTCTGTAATAATTGCGGCCGGCGATTTTGTCTGCACAGACTCTCATTTGCAATTAACAGTTTTACTACAAACAAATTAATCTTTATTTACACTGACGGCGCTTGAGCATTTTTTATTCAAGGCGTAAGATAGTGAAATATAATGTAATTTAATTACAAATAACCTATCCTTCAATAAATGGATACGGTCATCAAGACCGGCAGGCATTAGCCGTTACCACACAGCGCGTCGATGGAGAAACAGAATGTCCGACAAGAGCCCTCGTTATATAAGTAATCTTACCCGCGATACCTACGCATTGATCCTCGCCGGTGGCCGGGGGTCACGATTACACGAACTCACCACCTGGCGGGCCAAACCGGCGCTCTATTTTGGCGGTAAGTTTCGCATCATCGACTTTCCACTGTCTAACTGTATTAACTCGGGTATTCGCAGAATTGGCGTTGTCACTCAGTATAAGTCACACTCTCTTATCCGCCATCTGGTGCGCGGTTGGGGGCACTTTAAAAAGGAGTTGGGCGAGTCGGTAGAAATTTTGCCTGCGTCACAGCGCTTTTCAGAAAACTGGTACGAAGGCACCGCCGACGCGGTATTCCAGAATATCGACATTATCCGTGATGAGCTGCCCAAATTCGTGATGATTTTGTCCGGCGATCACATTTACCGGATGGACTACGCCAACCTGCTGGCCCGCCATGTGGAAACCGGCGCAAAAATGACCGTATGCTGTATGAAGGTGCCACTGGAAGAAGCGGCCGGCGCATTTGGTGTTATGTCGGTAGACGAAGACTACCGTATTAAGGGCTTTACCGAAAAACCAGCTAACCCGGACCCGGTGCCTAATGAGCCGGATTTATGCCTGGCTTCCATGGGTAACTACGTATTTGATACAGAATTTTTGTTTGAGCAACTGGCACGCGATGCTGAAACCTCAGGCTCTGAGCGTGACTTTGGTAAAGACATCATTCCCAGCATTATTAAAGATCACGACGTATTTGCTTATCCGTTCCAGAGCAGCGAGAACGAACACGTTTACTGGCGTGATGTAGGCACCCTGGACTCATTCTGGGAAGCCAATATGGAAATGGTAGCGCCCGTTCCGGCACTTAACCTATACGATCGTAAGTGGCCAATCTGGACTTATCAGGAACAACTGCCGCCAGCCAAGTTTGTCTGGGAAGACCATGACCGTCGCGGAGAAGCCATCAACTCAGTAGTCTCCGGTGGCTGTATTATTTCCGGCTCTACCCTGCGACGCTCACTGTGTTTCTCAAATGTCCGTGTCCACTCTTATGGCCTGATTGAGGAAGCCGTTATTCTGCCAGACGTGGAAATCAAACGTCACTGTAAACTGCGTAAGGTGATTATTGACCGCGGCTGCGTGATCCCGGAAGGTACCGTCATTGGTTACGATCACGACGAAGACCGTCGCCGCGGCTTCCGCGTATCCGATAAAGGTGTAGTGCTGGTAACCCGTGAGATGCTCGGCCAGCCCGTAGGCGGCACTGCGTTAAGCTAATGCTTCTACCCACGGGCCTGGCGCTTAGCCAGGTCCTGCGGTAACCGTAACGACGTCCAGCCAAACACCAGTATTGATAACACAAACGGAATAGCCAGCCAGTCGAGTGCGGCTATCAGCCCTTCCAGTTCCCCCAGACTCGCCGTGTAATGCTCGCTCAGCACACCCACAAACGTTGGCCCACCGCCAAGCGCAATCAGATTCAGAACAAAGAAAAATAACGCGGTAGACATGGCCCGGCAATTAGCCGGAGACAGCGTTTGTGCCATGGCAAAACACGGCCCGAAATACGTGCCGCTGGTAACCTGCAATAAGGTAAAACCAGCAATCGCTACCCATAGCGATTCAATGTGAATAGCCAGCAAAAACGCCGGTACGCCAGCGCACAGCGCCAGGGCTGGCAGGCGTGCATATGCGCCGGGATTACTGCGCCCCCATTTATCGGCAATAGCACCGCCGGCCCACACCCCTATGGCATATAAAGTGCCGTTAATAACTCCAAATATCACCAGCAGCCAAACAATATCTACGTCACTGAAGCGCCGGACAAAGTAATCCATCTGCCAGCCAATCACCGCATAGTTTGCAAACGACGACAACGTAATCCCCATTACCATGCCCCACCAGCTCGGCGTTTTAAGCAGCTCAACGATGCTATCAAGCATTGGTCGCTGGCGCTCTTGTTCGGTTTGCTGACGGACAGGCTCTTTAACTGTTAGTTTCAGTACGACGGCCAGTACAACGCCGGGCAGCCCCACCGCTATCATTACCGTGCGCCAGTTGGCCTGGCCTCCGCTGAGCACAAATGCTGAGGCCAGATACGCCAGCATAATGCCAAAGGGAATGCCCAGCGCATAAAGCGCCATGGCCGAGGCCCGCTCTTTGGGGGCAAAGAGATCAGCAATCATACTGTGTGCCGGTGGCGTACCACCGGCTTCGCCAATCCCCACACCAATCCGGCATAAGGCCAGTTGCAGGTAGCTGCCCGCAAGGCCTGACAGTGCCGTAAAGCCACTCCATAAACTTAACGATACGGCAACGATATTTACACGGCTATAGCGGTCTGCCAGCCAGGCCACCGGAATGCCCATCACGGTATACAACACCGCAAAATAGATCCCTTTAAGGTAACCAAGCTGAGCATCATCGAGCCCTAAATCCTGCTTAATAAACGGTGATAAAATACCAATGATCTGACGGTCGATAAAATTAAACGCGTACACCAGCGTGAGCATCAGCAACACGTAATACCGATAACGATCAGGTTTTTCAGCGGGGGTAACAGAATTAGGGTTCACACATCACCTGTGATACAAATACATTAACAAGCAGACTTATAGCGGAATATCATTAAGAATAAGTCGAAACGCGGCCAGCGAGCCGGGATAATACCATCCTATTTATCTGATGTTGAACTCTGTATGCACATAGACAAACTATTAGCCCTGACTTCCGACGTAACGACCATTAACGATAATGAATGGCTGATGACCCACCCTGGCCTGCCCGATACCTGGGGTCAGGGCCGCACTGCATTTGGTGGTATCACCGCCGGTTTCCTGCACCATGCTCTGGCTCAGGTGGTGGATAAGGACCGCAGCTTACGCGCATATCACACCAATTTTGTCGGGCCGGTGAGTTTCGATAAACCGCTGGAATTTATTGTTGAGAAATTACGCTCGGGGCGCAATATGTCGCAATACCTGGCCAGGCTGCAGCAGGATGGCAAAGTCTGTGTTTGTGTGCAGGCCTGTTTCGGCGTAGAGCGCAGTTCAAAAATACAGGTGGATAAACTGCCTACCCACTCAATGAAGCTGCCGCAAAAAGCCAAATTTATTCCGCAAATCCCTAAAGTGACACCCCGCTTCTTCCGGCACTACGAACTGGCTATCGAGCAAGGCCAGATCCCGTTCAGCTGGAGTAAGCACAGTCATTACCATGGCTGGATGCGCTTTAAAGAGGCCGTCAGCGAGTTTAATTACACTCACCTGATATCTCTGATTGATGCCTGGCCGCCAGCCATTATTCAGCAACTTAAACTACCAGCACCGGTAAGCACTGTGAGCTGGGATATTGAATTGGTACAGCCGCTTGCGCCAAGTAATGAAAATCCTTGGTTTGGCTACCAGGTGGATACTAAACTCGCCAATGGTGGCTATGCCCACACCGAAGCAACCATCTGGGACGATAAAGAGCGGGTAATCGCGCTCAGCCGCCAGACCATCGCAGTCTTTGATTAGGTCTATTCAATATTCAATTAGGAAAAGAACCTATCATTTAAACAAGAAGGCTTTGCAGTGCTCCACTAAAAATTAGACTCTATTCAAGTCGAAGAAAGAATATTACTTTCGCCCTTCTTCAGTGTTGTCATCGTCACTGGCAGATATAACAAACCAGAGGAATCATCATGGATGAGGATTCAGTCAATGCGGCACAGGGGTGACGAATAACCGAAATGCCAGTGGCATTTCGCAGTATGAGGAACGACACGCCATGGATGGCGTGGCTGGAATGAATCACAGGACGTTTGTTTCAATACGTGCCCTCGGCGACTCCGACAACCATTTATAAACAACCTCTGTTTCTAGCTACTAGCAACGCGGACAAAGTCCAACCACTAGCACTTTACCTACCGAAGTAGTTAGTTTAAAACATAAAAAAACCCGGCACAGGCCGGGTAAATCTTTAACGCACTTATTATTATTATAAAGCTAGCAAGGTAGATTGCCGGAGTCAGAACTCGCTGCCCCGACAACCTTTAACTAATCAGTGGAGAGCTATTGCTAACTCTCCACAGGTTGGTTGGGAGGTTGATTAGTTAAATCCGTAACGAACACCCAGCGCATAGCGTGTGCCATACTGGCGGGCAAACAGGAACTGCTCCTCGTAACGGCCGTAGCCCTGTTCCGTTTCGTTGTTCAGGTTTAACGCATCAAAGAACACGGTGAGGTTTTCATTGATGTCGTAGTTAATGCTCATATCCACCTGACCATAGTCTTTAAAGAACTGTGGAGGTGCATCAGCAGAGCCCTGAGCCTGACCAACACCTAACAGGTAATCATCACGCCAGGCGTAAGTCACCTTCACTGACAGACCGTCTTTCTCATAAAACGCCTGCAGGTTAGCTGAGTCGCCCAAACCGGTTAGTGGCGCTTGTTGAGTAAGACTGTCTACGTCGAACTCTACATCACCGTTAACAAAGGTGGCGTTCACGTTGAAACCAAAACCGGTTTCACCAATCATGTGCTGCAACGCCACTTCCACACCATCAACCGATTTTGCATCGGTGTTATTTGGCTGGCTGACATTCCATACAATCAGTGGATCATTGCTGTTTGGCTCAATCTGACCGTCGGCATTGCCGTGACCATTGGCCAGCATCTGATCGAAGATCGCCGTGCTGGTTGCCTGCTCCCCGCGGGCTTCAATATCGGCAATCGCCTGCTGATAGCGCGGACCATTGTAGATATCGTACAAGCCATCGATGGTGGTCTCGGTAATCGTGGTCTGAATGAAGTTATCAACGTCTTTCTTAAACCATACGATTGACGCGTAACTTGCTTCACCGTAGTAGTACTCCAGCGCTAAATCGAGGTTAGTCGACTCAAACGGTAACAGGTTAGGGTTACCCTGTGAGCCCGTCCGTGAACCTGGTTTGGGGCTGCCGCTCAGGGCACGACCACCGGCTAAGAAGCCTAATGGTGCACGTGACATGGTTTTACCCCATGATACCCGTGCCTGTAACTCGTCGGTGACGTCCAGACGGAAGTCGATCGACGGCAGGAACACATCGTGTGAGCCTTCCTGGGTCAGGTAGTTGGCGGTACCGCCTTCTTCGTACTGCATGATCCACTCAGAGGCTGCAACCCAGTTTACCTGCTGCTCAACACGCTGACGTACGGTACTGGTTACATCAGTTTCTTCGTAGCGGGCACCGGCAATTAACTGCGCCGGATAGTCACCAATGTCAAATTCCCATTCGGTCTGAACGTAAATACTATTGGTCACTTCCTCTACTTCACTTTCGCCCGTAATGCCATTGAAATAAGCATCTGGTACATACGCATCACCGCCCATGACGTCTTCGGTCAGGTAGGCCATTTGACGCGCTACGGCTTCGTCGAAGTCGTAGGTGTAGTAATAGTTAGGCATCAGGTTAGCGCCACCGCCGGCAAACTCATCGAGGAAGCTACCAGTATCATGACGGGTAAACATGCTGTCCGGGAAGATCTCCGGGAAAGACGGATTGAAGCCCGGTCCACCACGCAGACCGCTCCACGCGTTGGTGCCGTACATAGTTTGTTCGGTGCGGGCAAAACCAAATTTAACTACCGGCATAGGGATATCAAATTTAGAGTTGTACCATTCACCATCAAACTGCAGCTGTTCTACATTTGATTCGCCCGGAGAGTGAATAAACTGACTGAAGTTAGAATCAATTTCACTTGGCATCAGTTCATTGGTGCCGTTTTGCCATCTGATGAAAGCATGGGGTACTTCACCGTTACGATAGTCGTAAACTTTGGTGATGAGTTTATCGGAACCCAGAATGATCTGGCCATTGCTGCCCATACCATCGTCTGCACCGTTATCGATTTCATTGCTGGAATCGTGATAATCGATGTTGAATTTCAAATCGTCAGTCACCTGCCAGTCGATATTCAGACCGATTGAGCGGGCATCTACCTCAGTGGTTTCACGGAAGGCGGTAAATGAGCCATCGTTACCACCAATATCGGCGTAAATTGCCGTACCGTTTTCATCCAGCTCGTAACCGTTAATGTTACCGCCAAATTCATTCCAGATACCCCAGCCAACACTCTCCAGACCCACAATCGCATTGGTCATGGTGTAGTCGAGTGTCATGGTTATGTCGTCGTTAGGCGCGTACTGGAAAGTTACCTGAGCATTGGTACGGTCATTTTCCACATTATCGATACCATAGTTCATATCTTTCGGGAAAAAGTGATTACCGATGCGGTTGCCTTCATCATCCACGGCGCGCGGATCGATCATGGTGGACTCGTTAAATTCCGGTAAATCCACATTTGCCTGCCAGCCCTGAATATTGGCCTGCTGACGCTGGAAGTCACGCTGATAATGAGAGAAGCTTACCGCAAATCCCAGTTTGTCATCGTTGAAAGTGTTACTGTAAACACCGGCGATTTCAGGCGTTACATCATCCCCTTCCACTACAGACGTATCATGCAGCGCCTTGGCCATAAACGAGTAACGCTGACCCGGCTTCTGCAATGGCTTTGAGGTAACGATGTTGACCGTCGCACCCAAACCACCACTTGGCAGTTCGGCCTTCGCTGTTTTGTACACTTCCAGGGCACTGACGCCCTCAGAAGAAAGGTGCTGCAGGCTGTAAGAACGGGTAAAACCCGTACCCGGCATCTGACGACCATTTAAGGTGATCAGGTTAAAGCCCGGACCAAAACCACGCACGGTGATTTCGCTTCCCTCACCATTGGCGCGGCTTACCGATACACCCGTAATACGTTGCAGTGATTCAGCCAGGTTAGAATCCGGGAATTTACCCATTTCTTCCGCTGAAATCGCATCCATCACACCCGGTGTGCTGCGCTTGATATCCATTGCACGAATTAAACTGCCACGGATACCCTGCACTTCAATAACTTCAACTGCCGGTTCCTGTTCAGACTCGTTCGCTTCCTGCGCGAAGGCTGCCTGACCTGCGGTGCCCAGCAATAACCCTACGGCTATAGCCAGACGATTTTTATTAAAAGTTGTGTAGTTCATAGTTCGATACTCACGTTTTATTCTTTACCTTGTGCAGGTACCGGCCAGTGGGCTGCGGCACCTGCGACCGGCTGCATTACTCGGCAGCGATTTCTGCGTTATCGATACGGTAGACGGCGCCGTCACCAGTCCCCCAGGCCGGGAAGACCATCAGTACATTGATGTCACTGATATCCAGGCCAGCATCGAATAACTGTTGCAAGGTAAAGGTGTAGGTTTGCCATTGACCCAGCACTGGCGCTTCGCCTTCCACACTGTCAGTCAGTGGCAGTTCAACAGCCGTGGCCGCACCGGTAGATTCAATTTTGAATAACCAGCTTGAATCCGGATCAGACGGGTTAGATACCACTTTCATGTCAAAGCGAACCACACCTGTGCTCAGCAGAGCGGAAGCGTCGTAAGACACGCCGTCATCGGCCAGAAAGCCCATTACCGTTGGCTGCGAGCCAATGATGAACTGTGCTACGGCACCTTTGCTATCGTCTTCGTCCATCTCTACTGTTGGTGTAGAACCACCACAGCAATCCCAGATAGACCAGCCATCGGCAGCGACATCTTCGAACAGTTTAATGCCGTTAGCCGATTCCACAGACGGGTCATAGATGCGGGCGTTATCCACACGGTACACCGCACCATTACCGGTTCCCCAGGCAGGGAAAATCATCAGTACATCAATGGCACTAACATCCAGTCCAGCGGCTGATAAGTCAGACAGTTTAAAGGTATAGGTCTGCCATTCGCCGGTCACCGGCGCAACGCCTTCCTGACTGTCAGTAACAGGCAGTTCCACCGCGGTCGCTCCGTCGCTGGATTCCAACTTGATTAACCAAGAGGCATCCGGGCTTGATGGCGCATCAACCACTTTCATTTCAAATTCCAGTACGCCGGTTTCTAAAATGGCACTGGCGTCAAACGGCGTATCACCACCACCATTGGCACCGCGGGTAATAAAGCCCATTACGGTTGGCGCTTCGCCGATAGAGAACTGAGCAACCAGACCATGATCATCATCGTCAAGTTCTTCAGTAGGCATCGAACCGCCACAGCAGTCCCACATTACCCAGTCAGGGTTTTCACCGTCATCAAAGAACACTACCTCTGGTGATGGCGCCTTAATTTCAACATTATCTAACTGATAAACGGCACCTTCGCCCAGTCCCCATGACGGGAACACCATCAGTACGTCAATCGCACTGACATCCAGTCCCATATCAGCCAGCATCTGCAGAGGAAATACGTAGGTCTGCCATTCGCCGACCACTGGTGTTACACCGTCACGGTTATCAGCCAGAGGCAGTTCGGCAGCACTTGACGCGTTGTTGCTTTCTACCTTGAATAACCAGGTAGCATCCGGACTGGCCGGTGCAGATACGACCTTCATATCAAATGAAATCACGCCAGTTTCGAGCATGCCAGAGCCATCAAAAGGAGATGCCTGACCGTTTTCATCGGTAATAAACTCATCACGGCTGATAAAACCGTTAACCGTTGGCGATGCGCCTACCATGAATTCATACACGGCACCTTGATCCGGGTCTTCAACGATCATTGGCGTCGAGCCACCACAACAGTCCCAGGCAGGCCAGTTAGGGTTCGCCGCATCGTTAAAGATGGTCAGGTTTTGTACAACACCACTTGAGGGTGGCGTTGGAATAGGTGCTTCACCCTCAACCAGGGCATCATCCAGGCTTTCATAGCCAGGGCGGATGGTTTCACAGCCTTTACCGGTGTCCGGATCAGAAGCACACTCATACACGTGTACGTAGTCGATAACATATTCCTGGCCAGCGGCAAACGCGTCAGCGTCGATGCCCATGTTATTGACGTTTTCAGGCCAGTCACCGCCAACCGCCAGGTTCAGTAACAGGTGGAATTCCTGATCGAACGGCGCATTATTCCAGAAAGTGGTTAACTCACCGGTGATTTGATCGTAATACTCAGCAAACCAGCCACGGTGGCTCAGGCCCATGGCCTCGCCACTGGCGTTGTAGCGTACTGTGGATTTACGCTGGGTGGCATACAGGTAACCGTCTACATACCAGCGAATTTCCCCTTCCTGCCATTCAATCGCATAGGTGTGGAAATCGTCAGCCGGATTCATGTCGGCCGGGAACTCGTAGGCTTTACCGGAATTCACATTGTTTGGCCAGTCGCGACCATAATGCAGGGTGCCGTGGATGTTAGATTCAACATTCCCTTCTTCATCGGCCACTTTCAGGTTAACCGCTTCCATAATGTCGATTTCGCCGGACTTCGGCCAACCGCCATATACATAGTCGGTAGGCAGCATCCAGAATGCCGGCCAGCTGCCCTGCCCTGAAGGCAGTTTGGCGCGCATTTCAAAACGGCCGTATTTAAAGTCCCCTTTATAACGGGTGTTTAACCGGGCAGACGTGTAAGGCTTTTCAGCCCCTTCCTCTGCTGGCAGTGCAACGATATGCAGCATACCGTCGGCAACATAAGAGTTTGCCGGATCGTCGGTATAGCACTGTTGCTCATTGTTACCGCCGCCGGCGCAATTTACTTCGTGTGTCCATTTAGCGCTATCGATTGCGCTACCATCAAAATCATCACTCCAGACTAATTGCCAGTCGGATACCGGCTGAGCCGGATCAACGGTGGTAAAATCTGATTCTGTTTTGGCGCTTTCGCCGCCACAACCCATCAGCGTTGCCGCGGTCATAGCAGCAAGCAACCGAGATAGTTGCATTGTTGTGTTTTTCATTCTTCAGCCCCGATCTAAACGGAATTTATGTTGCGTCACCTGTCGGCTCTCGTCCGCCGCAAAAGTGTAAGCGCTTACATGTGCAATCACAAAATTATGTAAGCGCTTACAGAGATTATTACATTAAGTTAGAGAAGTAAATTCAAATTAACAATTTTTTTACTATAAAGTGCATCACGATTGTGATTTTTGGTTTGTGCTATCAGCACAGTTGGCTCAATGGGGCAAGGTTACACCCCAATCATGAAATTCGCTTTAATTACATTGATTTGTATTAATCTCATTCAACTACACGTGGAAATGAAACCGTATATAAGCGTGGGGGTTTAAGCGCTAAACGCGCTCACCGCCTTCATTTTTCTGCTCTGGTGTAATGAAAAACAGACAGTTAGCAAATCATTTGATTAACAATTAAACAATGGCTGAATAAGGCAAAATTAAGCACAACAGCGGGATTATTGGTCACTTTTATGTAAGCGCAATCATTCATGTAAGGCAAGTAAACGAATGTCAGATCTTAAGACAATGCGTGCTTCAGTAAAGCATAAAGGCACTGGGATTAAATAAGCTCATCACACTGAGGCATTGGAGATTAGTGATGTCCAGCGCATCTTCCAGATCTTCATGAGCCAGTCCCAGGGTTTCATGCAAATGAGGTAACAGGTTGTTATAGCTTGGATAAACCTCGGTGTTTACGTTATCCAGCGCCAGTACATAGGACAACTGCAGGATTTGAACATCCAGTTCGGTAGCCGGTGTGTCGGTATTATGAATATGCTCCAGAGGATGACTGATAGCCTCTGGAATCCCCCAGTTGTTAATAATACCCGCCGATAATGAAGCGTAGGTAAAGCCACAGATCGCCTGTTGTAATTCTGCTGGCTTCACCCTGGCATTAAATGCGGTGCAGCGCTGTGCTTCCTTGGGATACATAGAAACCATCGCCAGCTCACCAATGTTATGCAACAAGCCAGACACAAACAGCCGTTCTGACTCCTTGTGTTTCTTTTGTTCAGCAATGTATTTAGCCAGCAAACCGCAGCTAACGCTCTGCTCCCAGAACCGGTCCAGGTCGATTATCTTGGCTTCGACATTACGAAACGCGTGGGAAATACCGTAGGCTAACGCCAAATCATAGGCGGCACGGGTACCTATCACCTGCAATGCCTTGGTGATAGTTTCGATACGGTTGGGGAATTTATACAACGCACTGTTAGCCACTTTAAGTAACTGGCCGGTCAGCGCCGGGTCGAAGGCGATAATTTCGCCAATATCATCCATGCTGGCAGCGCTATCATCCATGCACGCTTTCAGACGGGTCACAGCTTCAGGTAACACGAATATTTCGGTAGCTTGTGAAGCAATTTCAGACACATTTTTCATATTAAAGCCTCTGCTGCGAAAGCAATCCTTGTATATACTTATTCACAACAATTTCCATTCTCTGCACTACTGATATAGCGCATCTCTGCTGGCACTGCCACTAAATTGGCGCCATTATTCCAAGTGTAGCTGAAATTTCAAAGTATTCCCGTCCAAAGGGGGTCGCACTGCGACTAGCGCCGAGGTTTCCAGAGATTTCACCAGGTCAGTTACGCTTTTGTTTATCGGGCAGGTTACTCCGCTTAAAGCCCCCTGCTCTGACACGGCGCCGTTAAGGTAATCAATTTCGGTTACCCGGCCGGCTTGCAAATCCCACCACATGGAAGACCGCGCAGTAGGTTCTATATGCAACATAGCGCTGGCCAGACGCTTAAACAGCCAGTCAGGTAAACGCAAAACGGTGGGTAAATAGCGAGCCGGTACCCGGGTAAGCATGGGGAGTCTGATGTTGCGCGCGGCAGTCACTGCCAACAGCTCATCCATCAGCGCTGCGATCACCTGCCGGCAACCTCTGTCGAGTAGCATGGTTCTGACCGGCTGATTAACAATAGCATTGATACTGTTTGCCATATTGAGCTGTAACTTAGCCCAGGCGACGGCTTCAATATCCTGACGCCAGGAAAGCATCAAAAGTTTATGCTGCACCACACTCAGCACTTTCATGAGCTGAGGCGCCAGATCCTCTGGCTGCTCCAGGTAAAACTCCCCTTCCGTGGTCTTTTGCAACTGCATCAGTGATTCATCCCAAACCACGTTGCAGCCCACAATGCCCTGTAAAACGCGAATGCCGGGTAAGTACTTTCGGGTAAGCGCTGCTGCGCCAAGACCGTTCTGACAGCAAACCACAACGCAATCCGGCGCGACCAGCGGCTGCAACCGCATCAGCATTTCAGCTAGTGCCGTATTTTTTACTGTCAGCCAGATAACGCTGCGTTCAATTTTGGCCGGTAAATCCTCCAGGCATTCTGCTGCGTTCGCCCTGAACTGTGCTTCGTTACCAGCATAGTCAGTCAGGGTGATGCCCTCAGCCAGTCGCCCCAGCCAGATTGGACGACCAATAAAGCTCACCCGGGCAGACTGGCCAATAATGCCGCCCAGTAAGCCGCCAATTAAACCACTGCCGACAATAACATGCTGATACGGCTCCATAGAGTTTATCCTGCCTCTAATAGGTTTACCTATGTTACCCAACTTTGCTCGTCGGCAAAGCATAAGTCATGGTATATTTGCGCTTTTTATTGATGGGCCAGATATGACAGAAAAGGTGTTGATAATAGGCGCAGTTTGGCCGGAGTCGAAATCTTCTGCGGCCGGGCAGAATATGGCGGCATTGATTAAACTGTTTGCCGGCCGGGGCTACTTCATCCACTTTGCCAGTGCGGCGGCTGAAAGCCTGCACAGGGACAACGATCTGCTTGACAAGTGTGCGCTGCACTCAATAAACCTGAACGACGCCTCTTTCGACACGTTCGTTGCGAAGTTAAACCCTGCAATCGTCATCTTCGACCGCTTTATGACCGAAGAGCAGTTTTCAGCGCGGGTTAAAAAGCACTGCCCCGATGCCCTGCATATTCTCAACACCGAAGATTTACACAGCCTGCGTCATGCCCGCCATGAAGCGGTGAAGCAAGGCGGTTCAGCCAGCGACGCAGAGTTAAACAATGCCTTTTCGCAGCGGGAAATCGCCGCTATTCTGCGCAGTGATATCAGCCTGATCATTTCATCGGCAGAATACCGCCTGCTCACCGATTATTATCAGGTACCCGAAAAACAGTTGCAGTTATATCCACTTCAGCAACCACTGACTGCTCCGTCTGAACTGCCCGAATACGCGGCGCGCCAGCATTTTATTACCGTGGGTAATTTTCGACACGCGCCAAACTGGGATGCGGTCTTACAGTTAAAACAATTGTGGCCTGCCATAAGAGCCCGGTTACCTGATGCTGAGCTGCACATTTACGGGGCTTACCCACCGAAAAAAGCCACCCAGCTTCATAATGCAAAACAAGGCTTTGTTGTTAAGGGTTGGGTAGACGACATCGGCCAGGCAATGGCCAGCGCCCGGATTTGCCTGGCACCACTTCGCTTTGGCGCCGGGATCAAAGGTAAACTGCTAACAGCCATGCAATACGCCACGCCCAGTATCACCACAGAGGTTGGTGCTGAGGGCATTGCCAGTGCTGAAGAATGGCCCGGTAAAGTGGTCAGCTTAACGCCACCAGCGGCGTTTATCGATGCTGCCTGCGACCACTACAGCAAAGAAGCACAATGGCAACAAGCCAGTCAGCAGGCTCACACGGTCAACGCCGCCTATCAGGACGCCCAGCACCAGGCGCAGGCTGCCTTATTTGAGATAATTACTGTTGCGCGTAACGATTTACCGGCATTTCGTCAGGGCTTATTTCTGCATAGTCTGATGTGGCACCACAGCCTGCGTGCCTCACAGTTTATGAGTCAGTGGATAGAAGCGAAAAACCGCTAATCAGTTTTGCAGTTAACCACGTATACACTTTTACAGGTTACCAACAGGACAGTCGAATGAGGCAATATATTACACTTGGCGTGAGCATGCTTTTGCTCACTTACAGCCAGGCTGCCGGCGCACAGTCGCGTTTGGCACCACAAAACATGATGGCGCTTTGCCAGGGGCTCGGACAGGCCACTGCCACGGTTGCACAGGGCCGCGAACAGGGTGTCCCCGACGACAAAAACGAAGGTGTGCAAGTACTTAAACGTATCTCTGTGCACAGCGGTAACGACTTTGTCAGTCACATTGGCCAGTTTCTTAACCACTCGAAAGACTTGCCATACCTTTGGCAGGGCATGTTGTATACCCACGCCTGCTGGCACAGTTATCAGGATAATCCGGCTCAGGTAAGTCTGATGTCGTCCCTGCTACCGTTTCGTTGCGACATGGACAGCCCGGCCATGGAATGTATTGATAAAACCTTTTCAACTCTGCCCGGCCAGGCAGAGCAAATTTAATCAATTTGTGACTACAGCCTGGTGCCGTATCTGCCTGATCACTTCAGCAATACCACTGGCCCTGGACTGGCTCAGATAACGTTCGAGCTGTATCGACGCAAACCAGTCATCAAAGTCGAAGACAGCGATTTGCTCTGGCGATAGCTGGTTGACTCTTTCCTGGATCACCGCCAGTACGCCGCGGATTATTTTACTGTCTGACCAGGCCAGCATCGCTACCTGGTGGTTATCATCCACAGTGAGTTGCAACCACACACGGCTCTGACACCCCTGCACTTCGCTGTCTTCATTACGCGCCTCAGCGCTCAGCGGATGCAGCGCCTTGCCAGCCAGCATCAGTTGCCGTAGCAGATTATCCCATCCCTTTGCCTGTGCCAGTTGCGCGGCGAGGTTGGGGCTATTCGTCGTCATCGGTCAGTTGTAACAGTAATTCGTCGGCAGACGTGACAATGCCCTCGCGCAGATTGCCTGAGGGAAATAACACCAGACCAATCTGATTCTTTTTCAGGCCAGGTAACCAGGTCCCGGTAAACTCATCCAGCGCTATAGCCTGAGGCTTACTGTCGGGTAAATCCTTACGCTGCCAGAATGCTACGCTGGCCTCATCGGGCCATACCGGCAAACAGGTCTGGGTATCACTGTCGACCATTACCCAGCCATCGACGCCCATCAGCCCCCAGATCGTTTGGGTTTCCAGTACCCGTTCAACCAATAACTCTCCCCGCTCACGGGCCGGAAGCTGACTTTCCTGTTCTGTTTGTGCCGTCATAATGTAACTCAGTTAGTTATTTTCGCCGATTATACCAATTCGCATAGAAGTTTGCCTTCTCAGCAATACTGTCAGGTTTTCTGGCTAGGCTTGGTTGCACAGGTTTGGTGGTTCCAAATCAAGCAAGCGTAACAACGCCAGAAAGCCTGGTAGCTCGCCCTCAGGGAATTGCCCGAAGGGAGTGGCAAAATCGACTAATACTGTGTTGCGTCCTTTGGATATAGAATAGCTATGCCGCAGAGAATGCGTCGTGCTCTGAGTCGTTTTCGACTAGCCCTCAGGGATCACTCTGAGAGGGTAAACTTCTATGCGAGTTGGTATTATACCTGTTTCTGACAATTTGTAAGCCCGGGCGTAACCGGCGGTTAAGCTCAGCCTGGCTTTCTGGTACTATGCCCGGCATCGAAGATTTATCTATCTGTGGATTCAATGAAAGTCATCTCTTTTAATATTAACGGCATCCGTGCCCGCATTCATCAGTTAACCGCCCTTATCGAAAAGCACCAGCCGGATGTGGTGGGGTTACAGGAAATCAAAGTCGATAATCCCCAGTTTCCGGTGGCCGACGTAGAAGCACTGGGTTATAACGTGTATTTTCATGGTCAGAAAGGCCACTATGGCGTGGCGTTTATGACGAAGCAAACGCCAGAAAAGGTGCAATACGGCTTTCCTACCGACGATGAAGATGCGCAGCGCCGCATGATCATGGTCACGATCAAAAATGATCAGGGCGAACCGGTTACCTTGCTCAACGGCTATTTCCCGCAGGGCGAAAACCGCAGTCACGAAACCAAATTCCCGGCCAAAGAAAAGTTTTATGCCGATCTGATGACCTATGTCACCACGTCGCATACGCCTGAAGATAACCTGGTGATCATGGGCGATATGAATATTTCCCACACCGACAGTGATATCGGCATTGGCGAAGATAACCGCAAACGCTGGTTACGCACCGGTAAGTGCAGCTTTTTGCCAGAAGAACGGGAATGGCTCAATGCGTTGCTCGATTGGGGCCTGTACGACAGTTTTCGGAGTCAGCACCCGGACTGCACCGATCAGTTCAGCTGGTTTGATTACCGCTCCAAAGGCTTTAACGATAATCGCGGCCTCAGAATCGATCTGATCCTGGCCACGCAGAGTATGCATAATACGTTGCAGGAAAGCGGTATCGACTACGAACTTCGCGGTATCGAAAAGCCTTCTGATCATGCCCCCATCTGGGCCACCTACAAAGGATAAACCATGACCACATTACAACTGGTCGGGCTGTGTTTATTTGTGGTGTTGCTGGGATTTATTGTCCGCAACATTCACTGGCCCGAGTTTGTTGCCTCTAAACAAAAACAGCATATGCTGTTTGGCTGTGCAGCGGCCGTATTCTTTTTATGGATTTTTCGCGCCAGTGTACCCGGCGATCCAAGCCCCAGCGTGCATTTCATGTGGTTGGTTGCACTCGCGCTAATTCTCGGTTTCCGATACGCCATGATAGCTGCCACCATCGCCCTGCTTGGCGCTACCGCTATTGGTAAGGAAAGCTGGGCGATGTTCGGGATTAACGGCATGCTTGGCATTGCTGCCCCGGTAGCCTTTAGCTACATGTTGTTTATGCTGGCGTTTCACAAGCTACCCAGAAACCTGTTTATTTACGTGTTTCTGTGCGCTTTTATTCCCGGCGCACTGGCGATTGCCCTGAAAATTGCGCTGATGAGCGGTTATTACGTTATCGACGATATTTACAGCTGGTCGGTAGTGAAAGATAACTATCTTATTCTTATACCGTTGCTGCTCTTTCCGGAGGGGATGCTAAACGGCATGACCATGACCATTCTGATCATTTACTTTCCGGGCCTCGCTTACACCTTCCACGATAAATTCTATATCGACGGCAAGTAGGCCTTAGTTTCGTGTTGCCTGAACGGCAACGCGAAACTTAAGCGTTACACATAAACCACCAGCAGGCTCTAAAGCAAAATTTATCTCGCCCTCGTTAAGACGCATGGCTTCGGCTGTTATGGCAAGCCCCAGGCCTAAGCCGCCGGTATCTGAATTGCGTGCGCTGTCAGTACGATAAAAAGCTTTGGTCAGTCGCTCAAGCTCCTCGGGGGCCACACCGGGCCCATCGTCGCAAATGATAACCTTAAACCACTCAGCATCCCGCTCACAGCGCAGCGATACCGATGAACTGGCATATTTAAAGGCATTGCGCACCACATTTTCGATAGCCGTAACAAAAGGTTCCTCGTAAATATTTAAGGTGGCGCTGCACAACGTATGTTGCCAGGTAATATTCATTCCTTTAGCTTCAAAGGCGGCGTCTTCACATAGATCATCCAGTAATGCTTCTGTAGTGAGTAGCTGGCGCCCCTGTTGAATGGCATGGGCTTCCATGGTGGTCAGGTCACTCAGACGCTGGATATGTAAATTGAGTAGTTCGCTCTCCCTCTCAGCCCGTTCCAGCAATGGCAAAATGGTGGCGTCATCAGACTTTTTGCGGACCAGTGCCAGCGTCATTTGCAGTCGGGTTAACGGCGTACGCAGTTCATGGGAGATGTCGGCACTCTGACGTTTCTGGTTCTGAATAAGTGCGGCAATCCGCGCTGTCATATCATTAAACTGTTCAAACAGGCTGGCAAACTGCGCGTTGGATGCAAAGCGTTTATCTTCACTGGCCGGATTATCCACCTCAACTTTGTGCGAAAGCTGGCCCCGCCCAACTGCGTTAAACGCACTGCCGAGGCGGTTAAGTGGCTGCGCAATCGAGCGAACCAGTAATAAGCTCATCACACTGGTAACGAGCAGAAAAATGCCAATAATGCTCCACCATGGCATGGCGCGGAAAATCTCCATTGGCCGGGGCCGTTCCGGTCGCCACAGAATGAGCTTAAGTTCAGGCCGCGATGGCAGCACGCCCGGGCCCAGTAAGCGGGTCCATTCCAGGTTAATATCGCGCAGGTGATCGCTTTGCAGAAAGTACCAGAAACGCGGGTTTTCAAAGCGATCTCGTAACGACTTTCGCAACGGCGCACTGCTAAGAACAATATCGAGCTCGTTATTAATCACAAACCACTCAAAGGGCATGCGCCGATCAGATTTGTTTAGCATTCGGCCGAGGCGTCGAAAATCTCCGTTGTTATCGGCAATCAGAGTATCCACACGGTTAACCATAGCGTTGAGAAGTTCACGATCTTTGTCATGCAGGTGATTGTCGTCTGAAAACTGCTGGATCAACACGGCCGGAATGGCAATTGACAATACCGACACTAACAGTGTCAGCCAGAACCAGCCTAGTACTTTGACATTAAAACTGCGAATGGGGCTTATCATCCGCTGAAGATCCCGTAGCCCCTGCCACGCTGACTTTTAATTTCACAGGCAGAATCAGCCGTACTAAGCTTTTTACGTAAATTACTGATATGCGTATCGATACTGCGGTCAAACGCCTGCAAGCGCCGTCCTAAGCACTGTTCCGACAAATCATCTTTACTGATCAATTCGCCGGGCGCATTGGAAAGCTGCTTAAGCAGCGCAAACTCGCTGCCGGTAAGTTCCAGCAACTGATTGTTACAGCGCGCTTCCATCCGTTGTAAGTCAAGCTGCAGATCGCCCAGCTCGATGCGTTTTGCCCGCGTGCCGGCCCCATTATTTTCAGGCGCGTCACTGCGATCTTTGGTGCGGCGCATAATGGCCCGGATCCGCGCCAGTAACTCACGATCGTTAAACGGCTTAGCAAGGTAATCATCGGCACCAAGCTCAAGGCCCAGCACTTTGTCCAGGTCGTCGCCACGGGCGGTGAGCATCAGTACCGGTATTTCACTGTGCTGACGCAGCACTTTCAGCACATCCAGACCATTCAGTTTGGGCAGCATGACATCCAGCAAAATTAACTCGATATTATCGTAATGCAAAGCGGCGTTAAGGCCAGATTCACCGTCTGCGCAATGCAGCACTTCATAGCCGGACATGCCGAGAAATTCGCTCAGCAGCTCCGCCAGGCCGGCGTCATCTTCAATTAATAATAGGGTCATCTTTTTTACTGTCTACATCTATTGCTTAAGGCTAATAATGCCTGACTTTTCACATGTTCACAGCACATTTGCATATCTTAACGTTACCTGACTCTTAACCAGATATTATTAAAACCGTCCTCATACGGGGAAGCCAAATAACCAGGAGAACCTGATGAAACGTCTAATGAAAAAACTCAGCATTATTACCTGTGCCGCAATGATTGTTGGCACTGGCATTAGCGGCATGGCTATCGCCGCTAACAGCAACCAACCACAGGCAGAACGGGAAATGCCGTTACTGCCGCCCATGATGGAAAAAATGGCCGATAAGCTTAACCTGACCGAGGCCCAGCAAGCAGAGCTGAAAAGCCTCAGAGAGCGTCAGCAGGCACTACGCGCCGAATTCTGGGAGGTCTTTACCGAAGAACAGAAAACCACCATGCTGCAGGCCATGATGAAGCACCGCAAAGACCGCGGTGGGGATAAACACTTCCGTAAAGGCCATCACCAGGGCGAGCGTGGAGACCGGGGGGAACGTCCGGATAGCCCGAATCCAGGCCGCTAATAGTTCGTCTTCCCAACTTTGGCCGCTTCACTCAGCGGCCTTTTTTATGCCGTTGGCTTTTCTTGAACCACGTAGCGCCATACCACTGCGCCATCATCCATTTCAACTTCACTTTCCAGCTCACCGCCACAGTGTTCAATCATCCCCCGCGAGGCGAGGTTATCTTTATAACAATGAATATGCACGTCGCCAATTCCCAGTTGGCGGGCAAAGTTAATAGATTGCTGCATAAGGTAATTTCCCAGCGACTGGCCACGGGCAGACGGGCGAACGCCAAGGCCGATATGCCCGCCGGCGTAACGCAAATTATCGTTAAGGGTATGACGAATATTGGCCACAGCCAGCAGTTCATCGCCGGTGACCAGCCACAGCGTGGTGCTAGCCACATAGCCATCCGGCAGGTTCACACCGGCAGCGAAATCCGCAATTTTTTGCAGCATGGCGGCAAAATCGCGATGGTCAAAGTCCATCGGGAAAGGATAGCGCTCTTCGTCCCCCAACTCTTCTATGTAACTAATATAAGAGGCTTGCCAGGCCATTCCCGGCGTTACCAGAGACAGTTTATCAGGGTTGATTATCATTGCTCTTTTCCGGTAAATCATTACACAGTGCGCAGTACTGGTTACGGTGAAAATTCCACGCTCGCGTGACAGCAAAGATACTCAAACTAACCAGGGTCCAGAACAACGCAAAGCTCAGTGAATCTTTCAGGGTATAACCCTTTACGTATTGCGACAGGGTAAAAATACCCGTGAGCACAGGAAACGCAATCGCATACTGGCGTAACCACTTTTTTACCGGCATTGGAGATCCTCTTGGTTTAGGCGGTCTTTTAACGTTGCTGGCTAGCTTTGGCGCTGCCTGAATACCAGCCACTTATCCAGTTCATTACCAAACGCCTGTTTTTCACTGGCTCCCAGTGCCGGCGGCCCACCAGTTTGCACACCGCTACTACGCAGGGTATCCATAAAGTCACGGATATTGAGCCGTGATTTTATATTTTCGCGGGTAAACAGTTCCCCTCGCGGGCTTAGTGCCTGAGCGCCTTTGGCGATCACTTCATCGGCCAGCGGTATATCACTTGTGATCACCAGATCGTTTTCATTGCAGCGCTGGACAATTTCATTGTCGGCCACATCAAAGCCCTTAGGCACCTGAATACTGTTAATAAACTTTGATGGTGGCGTGCGAATATACTGATTGGCAATCAGTGTGACTTCGGTTTTGGTGCGATTAGCCGCCCGAAAAATAATTTCTTTAATGACCACCGGGCAGGCATCGGCATCAACCCAAATTTTTAGCATAGGTGATTTAACAGATAAGTTAGCATGCCGGCAATCATCCTACGCAGCGCAGCGAATAGCAACCTTAATGCCCGGTCTGGTTTTTTCACTTTCGTCTCAGTACTTTCACTTTACCGCGCAAAATAAAGCGTAGAGCCAGGTATCACTTGACAAATACGCGTTCCTTTTATAGAACGTTCGATATATAGAACAATTTTATTGCCAACACAAAGTATGGATAAAGCATCACTGGTCACCCTTGGCCAGCACCTTCAGCAGCTTCGTCTTGAGCGAGGGCTGTCATTATCTCAGCTGGCTGCCGATGCAGGCATTGCCAAGTCAAATCTGTCGCGGCTGGAACAAGGAAACGGAAACCCGACTCTCGATACTATCTGGCGATTGGCAGTGCAGTTAAATATGCCTTTTGGCGCACTGGTGGCACCGGTTAACAGTAGTTTTGGTGAAACCGGCATGGAGGTCAGGCTTATCGACCAGGGCCAGGATACCCCAAAGGTAGATGCTTACTGGATGTCGGTAGCCCCGCATACCAAGCGCCAGGCAGAGCCCCACACTGCTGGCACCACCGAGTCCATTACATTGATAAGCGGCAAACTACAAGTGGGTACCACAGAAAACCTCAGGCAACTAAGCGCCGGGGAAACCTTTACTTTTGTTGCCGACCAACCCCACCTGTACGCCACCGCTGAGCACGGCGCCACGTTTTTAATTACTATCATTTATCATCAGGCCACCCAACATGAATAATCCAACCAGCGCTTCTACTTTGTCGCCGTGGCTGCAAGGAATGCGCGATGCCATGCCATTACTGGGCGGTTATATTCCAGTGGCAATCTCTTTTGGTCTCATTGCCACGCAGGCTAATTTTAGCGTATGGGAAGCCACCGCGATTTCAGTGCTAATCTACGCCGGCGCTTCGCAGTTTCTGATGGTCGCGATGCTGGCCAGTGGCGCATCAACGTGGCTGGTCGTGGTAATGACGCTGTTAATTAATGCCCGTCACGTGGTATATGCCCCCAATTTAACACCACTACTACCGCCCGGGCGACGCTGGGTAGCGTTGATGCACGGGCTCACCGACCAGGTGTTTGCCCTGGCACATAACCGTTTACCCCAGCTACCCATGGCTACCCGTCAGGGCTGGTACAGCGGTGCGGCCTTGCTGGCCTGGACAAGCTGGGTGCTTGGCACAACGTTAGGCGCAGTAGCCGGTGCCAGCCTGACTCAACAGTGGCCACTGCTTGGCGAGGTTATGCCCTTTGCCCTGCCGGCGCTCTTTCTGGTGCTCATTGCGCCGCGCTTTACCTCGCCCCTGTGGTTTATTGTGCTGGGGATCACCATTGGCACCGCCTTATTGCTGGCCGTACTGCAATTTAGCAATACCGCCATTCCGGTGGCAGCCGCTGCCGGCGCATTGGCTTATTACGCGTTGATGGCACTTAACCAAAAAGCCGGAGCTGAGCATGGACACTAATCGTTGGCTGGTGATATTACTGTGCGCTGCCGGCACCTTTTTAATTCGGGCCCTGCCGCTGGTATGGACCCGCAGACATCTGGCCCGCCGGCAAAATGACACGACCAATACCCTGCCAACCTGGCTGGGACTGCTAGGGCCGCTGATGATTGCGGCCATGTTTGGCGTTTCACTGGTACCGGTTCGACAGGATTGGATAGGCGTTATCGCCACTCTGGCCGGTTGTGCCACCACGCTGGCAAGCTGGTATCGCAGCCGCACGCTCGGTAAGCCGGTGTTTATAGGGGTTGTGGTATTTGGGTTGGTTACCTTTGGATTAACCCAACTGCATTAACAGGCTGGTCGCCAGGATTAGCGGCCAGACCCGGTTAGCTGAAACGCCGCCCAGTAGTAAGGATGCGCCTGATAGTTATTTTTTACGCTCAGCTGGGCATTACGCAACGACTGCTGTTTATCCTGGTTTTGCAGGTTGTTATACAGGTTAACCATTAAGCGCGCCGTTGCCTCATCATCCACCATCCATAAACTGGCCACAATATTGGCCGCGCCAGCAAACAAAAAGCCACGGGTTAAACCAATCACGTCGTCGCCGGACTGCACATCGCCCAAACCGGTCTGACACGCGCTTAAGGTCACCAGTTCACTGTTAAGCTCCAGATCATAAAGCTCGCCTACTGTCAGCGAACCGTCGTTAGACTCATCGCCCACCAGCAGTAACCGGGAAGACAGTGGCTCCTCAGGATTAAACTCGCCATGGGAGGCAATGTGTAACACCGGCACCCTTGCAGCATAGCTTTTAAACAAACTCTCGGTAGCCTGCTCGCGCACTGCCACCACCGAATCCGGTACAACGTTGCTAAGTGCCCTTACCTCGTTTTGCGCGCCGGGTAAGTCCAGCGCCGGATCGCCAAGGGCCGGATTACCCAGTGCCAGCATGGTAGTTTGCCCCGAGCGCTGAGGTGCTTTTAAATAGGCCATCACGCTGGCCGAGGGCAACACCCGCAAACTGTATTGTTCCAGCATAAAATCAGCGCCATCGAACAACGCGGCGAAGGGTAAATAATGTAAGGGACCATGCGGGACGATAACCAGTTTATCAGCAGTCAGGCTGCTCTGTAGCGGCCCAATCAGTGTCTCATACACCGCTTTGGACGACTGTTGCCAGGCGTTACTGTTGGTTTGCATAATGTCTTGTCGGAACCGACTGATTTTATCTGCCAGTCCCCTGCCGTTAAGGTGCTTTACCGTTATCTGCTCCCGGTCGACAATAAATGCATAAAACGCCTCGTTGTTCCCGAAAAACTCAATTAACTGTTCGTCACCAGCCAGTTGCTGTTGTAAGGCACGGGTATCTACATTTCCCACACTCACCAGAGAAGCCACTTCCGGTGCCTGCGCTTCAAGCGCTTCACGCTGGCGAAGGATCAAACCGCGGGTACGCGCTGAATTTTTAATTGCCGCCACGGTCGTGCGCTGCATTTGCGATTCCAGCTCTGCCAGCTCAGCGAGCCCGGCCCGGGCAGCACCATCCCCCGCAAAGGATTGCTTTTGCGCCAGCATATCCACCAGCGCCCGGGCTTTAGCTTTCTCGGCATAGACAAACGCATCGGCGATGCGGTTTTGTGCCAGCAGATATTCCACCAGTAACTCGTAAACCGCCTGTTTATCGCCCACGAAACCAATTTTATAAGCCTCTGAGCGAATGGTTGAACGCTGGCTTTCGATAATCTCCACGGCTTGCATCAGCATTTCAATTGCTTCATCGGGCGCTTGCTGTTGCCAGCTGATCACAGCGCGGTCTTTCAGTGCGGCCCAGTGGATCTCACCAAGGCTGTTGATAATCGGATTGGCCAGTAAGGTATCAAAGCCCTGACGGGCTTTATCGATATCACCGGTTTCAAAATAGGATTTGCTCAGCATATAAAGCTCTGGCGTGCGCAACGCGCCTTCTCGCACATCTGCGTCGGTACTGACATTCTCCACCATCAGGATTAACGGGGTTATCAGCGCAGCCAGCGGATCAGAAATGTCCTGGCGCAGAATATCCAGCGCACGGGCATAGTCTTTTTGCGCAAAGTAGATGCGTCCAAGCGCGGTTTGTTTAACACGCAGAAAGCTTGAACGACCCGGAGAATAATAGTTCAGCCCGCTTAACTCTTCGATATACGGCTGTGCCTGAGCACCTTTGTTACGGTAAATCAGTGATAGTGCCTGCACCTCAAGCGGGGCAACAAGATAACTTAACAAGCGGCCTTCGTTGACTTCCGTAGAGGTGTTTTCCTTTAACAGGGTATAGGCTTCCCCGGCCAGCTCGTAGGCTTCTTCGTACTCGGTAAATTCGAGCAGCATTTTTGCCTGATAGCTCTTAACATAGCCCTGAAATTCCAGTTTATTCACATACGTAAAATCCAGCCCTGGGTAAAACTCCGTACCCGGATCCGGGTGGGCCAGCACATAATCGGCGCACTCGGTAAACTTTTCGTATTCGCGTATCTCGTAGTAAGCCGGGCACAGCAGGTACAGTTTGTGTAACGGCACATCTTCGAGTGTCTGGTGACTACCGGTTACCTCTGCTACCACTTCGGCATAATTACCCTCTGAAAACTTATTCATGTGGGTGGGGCTGGACACACAGCCCTGTAAACCAAGGAAAGTAACAATCACCAAGGATGTTAAGCGCATAATTCACTCCTTACTGCGTGATCACCACATCGGCAGACACTTCGGCAAACTCAGCAACTTCAGGTGGGGTCTGTGGCGCTGCCGCTTTAGCAGATGGCGGATTAAGAGCTTTAATTTTGATGCCCCGGGTGCGATTGCGCACATCAGACGACGTTTGCGAGTTGTTGATCAAATACATGCCCGATACTGCAGAGGTTTGTAATTCACCTAACGGATGGGTGCTGGCATATAAAGTAAGCTGTTCTACGCCAATAGGCGGTGTGACTTCCAGCACAAAGCTGTCTTTGGCGTCGGGCACCGTGTACAGCACCTGGCCCTGAAAATGGTTTTCACTGCGATAGGGGTTGGGCAGTAACTGCACCTGGGTACCGTCATTCATGGTATACACCAGACGCCCGAAAAAAGGTTTATTGGCCTTCAGGTAAATACTCACCTGCTCGCCCAGGGCATATTGCGCTTTGCTAAGCCATAACTTTACGGTAAGGGGAATGGTCGGGTCGGCAAGCAGCTCTTCACTGACAAACTGCTGATCGATATTTTTCTGCGGCGTGACCTCGGCGCGAATGGTTACGGTTAAACAGCCGTCTTGCAACCGCCTGGACAAGACATTAAGGGTTTCTACCGAGGCATTGGAGTAAGACTCAATCAGGTCTTCTACCACCACATAGTTGTTCACTTTACTGTAGCTGTCTACCGAGGTTTGCACGGCTTCGGCAGCATTGCGCCGGGCATCGGTAAGAGCCAGTTGCAGGCGCTGGGCGTCTCCCCCATCGGCCTCGCAGCTTTCGCCGGTTGCTTCAACAATAGAGGAATAAGCTGCTAAGGTGCTCTGCGCAGAACACAATAACCATAACGCACCACAAAATATCGTTTTTTTAATCACCCTGACTACCCTAAAACTGCAGGCTATATGGCCTTACTTTAGTGAAGAAGTCAGGGTATTACAAACAACTTAGTCCACGCCTGTTCAGGGCTTAATGGCGTAATCCACCACAAAGACACCATCGAGGATCTCAAGTTCGCCCAACAGCTCACCAAATTTACTGTGCTGTGGGTGTGGCAGGTATTTATCCCGCGCTTCGGCATTTTTAAAGGTCATCTGGTAAATGTGCGTAAAGCCCTGGTCAAGGTTTTCCGGGCTGTTATTTATGCCGTACTCAAAATTAAGAATACCGGGGATCTTATCCTTCAGTGCTCTGAAAGCGTCGGTTACCTGCTGGATCTGTGCGGGTGTACTGCCCTCTTTGTACTTAAATACAACAATGTGGCGAACCGGCTCATATTCATCGTCTTCCGCTGCTGCACACCAGGGTGATACCAACATCAAACCGACTATCGCTAACTTCCACCATTTCTGCATATTTTGTCTCAGTTGTTAAAAAAATGTGCTTTACCATAGCGATACCGGCTCCGCAGAGCAACGGGAATTTACCGTTGCCAGCGTAAATTTAGAGCGCCTGACGCAGTAAATCGAAAACCGTAAGGCCTAAAGCAATTAGCACAACAATGGCGCAAAATGCCAGTAAGGTAGTAACGCCGGCGCGCTCCTGAGCGGGAAGTGATTTCAGCCGTTTTTTTATCATTAAAATACTCCTGCATGTTGCTGTTACTCAGCCCAATACTAACCTGCGCGGCTTAGGATAACCACGATAGTCAGCCGGCGTAAGCAGGGCGAAAACCAGTATTCATTGAGGTGATGTGTTACTCAGACGTGTTCTCTACCCGGGCAATGTAAGGGAGGTTGCGATTTTTGTGCGCCCAGGGCAAACCATAGCCCACCAACAGCTCATCACTTTGCATAGCCAGGCCGTAATATTCCTGCGCGCCAACATCAACCCGGCCTGGTTTTACAAACAATGTTGCCACACTAACGGACTTTACCGCACGGTGGGAACGGACATGCGCTACCAGGCGCTTCATGGTGCCGCCGGATTCAATGGCGTCATCCACTAGAATAATATCCTCGCCGTCAAGCGGTACATTGGGGTGAAACACAATTGGCGATGCGTTATTTCGCTCTCCGGGGGTGTGCGGACAGGAAATAGTGTCCATCATCACGTCAAAATTGAGTTGGCGCAGCAGATCGGCGCTAAAGAAAATCCCACCCGGCACAACCACAATCACCACTGCCCGCTCAAACTGGCCATTCAGTTGTGCAGCTACGCGTTTTACCGCCTCGCTGATTTGGTCGGATGTGAGCACACACGCACCCATTGCATTTTTTGTCATCACCGGATCCGGTTAAAAAGTGGGAACAAACATGATCACCAACAATACACTTGCCACCAGCGCCGCGGCCACGGTGATTAACCCGGTGCGTCGGCAGCGCGCAAAGCCACTTAATCCAAGCCCACTCAGTAACACCACTACACCACTGAAAAAAGTGAGTTCTGTGATCAGCTTAGTACGCAACAGGTGGGCTGGCCAGCTGGCAAAATTAAACGATAAGCCCATTTGCTGAATGCTTAGCAACGAAAGCGTAGCGCCGAGTGTTGCCACTATCAGTAACACCGCCGCCAGTGCTTTGGCACCAATGCACCATAGCGCCAGCGGATGTCCCTTGGGAAAGGCTGACAACAAGACACTTAAAAAAGTCATAGCAAAGCCCCCCAGAATGGCGGCACTGAAAGCCATCTGCCGAAAAAGCTCGGCGACCAGTTCTACTTCAGTCATGACTACTGCCGGTGTAAATGTGGTCGGTAGCCTGTTTTAACCCCGCCTGCGGTAAAAACTGATCGCTGATGGTTAAAATGGCATGCAGGTTATTTTGCAGTTTATCCAGCGCTAAATCGCCTGGTTTTAACGCCGTTTGCAGGAGGTGTAACGCCATATCGGCCAACAACAAACGTTGCTTGTCGTGCCAGGCGTCATCCTCTTTACCTGCCGGGTGTTCAAGATAAGCGCTTTCAACCTGGCTATGCATGTCCCAGCTGGTGTCTATAATGGCTTGCCGTTGTGATGTGTTCATATTTTTTAGATGTGAGTTAGTGTTAAGTTGGAGTAAATCATATCCAGGGCACTGTTAAGCAACTTATCCGCCGGAGAATTTAGCCAAACCGCTGCAGGTCAGCTATCGTTTAGCCGCCTGCACATGCATCCAGTCTCGGTCTTCGCTGCGCCCGAGACTTAACCATCCCTCACGCTCCCAACTTTGCCACCAGAAATCCAGTGCCGGATCGGCAAGACTTGCGCGGTTGCTGCGCCAGCTCAGTTTATTCTGCGACGGAAACCAGTCTATGGCTATTCCCCAGGCGTGGGTAGACCAGGCGGTAGCACTGCCGCGCTTTTTACGATGGTTATAACTGCCGCCATACCGGTTGAGCCCGTGTTGCTGGATGCCGGCATCACCGTAGTGCTCGTAAACCTCACTGAGCACTTTTTCGAGGCTTTCACTGAGCTTTTCATGAATAGCAATCACCCGGGTGGTGGTAGAAAGATCCCAGTCGAGCCTTAACAGCCAGGGGCACTCTACCCGCACCAGTTCAATACTGCCAGGCTGGCCGTAAAAGGCATTTAGCTCTGCCTCATTTTCCAGCGGAAACTGATGAGGGTTTTCCCTGACAGGTATAATGTCGCTGAATTGACGGGCAATAGCACCCTGGGTTAATAACTGCTGCAGCAACGTGGCTGCCGACTCAGTTTGCGGGCCGTGCAAGCCATCTACCGGCCCCACGTCGAGCTGATTTTGCAGCGCCAGTAACTGCAAAGCGGCCACGCGTTTACGCGCGTTGTTCCACTCGGTCCAGCGCTCTGCGCTTAGTTGCCCGGTATTATCGCTAAGAAACTGATGCACTGCGGCACGGGTTTTCGGGCCGGATAAGCCATCTACCCCACCGCTGTAGTAGCCTTTGGATTTTAACTCCGACTGCACCAGTTTAAGTTCAGACTGTTTCATACACCTTCCTGTGGTTCACCTGACATACTCAAACCTTAAGAGTAAGCAATCCCGGCCACACTGTACAGTTATTAACCAGCTAACGTACTCGTTTAAGCCTGTTTGAGCAGGCTGAAAATATGACTGTTATAAAACTGTCCGTTTTTAAAGATGGCGCGTTGTAGTACTGCTTCTTCAGCAAAGCCCACCTTGCGCAACAACGCCATGGAAGCCTCATTTCCAGCAAAGACTGTAGCAAACAAACGCTCAATATCGGTATCCTCAAACACCTGCGTAATGATCTGCCGTGCGGCAGCAGAAGCTATGCCCCGTTGCCAGAAGCCGGACCCTAGCCAATAGCCCAGCTCGCCACTACGGGCATATTCGAATTCGCCACGATTGACGCCAATACACCCCGCCAGCTTACCGTTAACCTCAATGGCCTGGTTCATCGCCAGCAAATTGCCTTCCTCAACCCACCAGGTTGCATCATCCTGTGTGTAAGGCTGAGGGATTTTGGTTGATAAGAAGCGCGTAACCGCCTCATCGTTAAGCAGCTTAACCAGTTCAGAAACATCTGCCGGCACGAACGCGCGCAGTGTGATCATATTGGTAACCGTTGTCTTTTCAGTAATTTACTATTCAGGCAGCCTACCACTTACGATAAGTGGTGCAATCAGGATATTGTAAGCAGACATAAATAAATTCAGGTCGATTTGCTGGAGGCCTGGCTAACGGTTCGTTTACTAGCGCGCTGTTTTCGACAGATAAGGTAAAACCCCAGAATAAAGATGGCCAATAAAATGCCATCCACTACCTGCAATAACAGAGCAACCTGTTCATAACCGGCGCCATCAATAAATGCCGCCCCGAGCTCAATAGCCACTGAGCTGACAACCGAACTAAACAAGGCAATCACGATCAGTAAAGCCCCGCGGTTTCGGGTTTGTTGATAGTGATACATAGCTATCGCGATGAGTGCTACACCACCGATAAATTGCAGAAGTGGCTCAACAAACAACGCCAGCAACAACGCAGGCGTGGTATTGCCCAGCGACTCGTGAAGCAAAACCAGCTCAGCCAACACGTTGCGCCCGGCTAAGTGAAGATTGAACAAGCCCGGGAAAAACAGCTGTCGGGCCAACGGCCTTTACAGAAGAAAAGCACTGGGTAGGCAGAAAAATAGTAAGTGACACAGGCAAAGTCCTTTTTACGATGACGATCACGAAAATCAGACTTTACCTCTGTTATTAAGTTCCCTGCCCGGCAAATAACAGCGCATGTGATAGCGCTTAATGCCATACAGGTTGCAACTGAGTGAAAGAGTCCAGCTAGACCAGGGCGCCGTTAAACAGCATAGCGGGCATAAAAAAGCTCAGTACGAACATCAGCGAACCGGTAAAACACAGGGCGGCAACACAAAACGTGGCCTGCACGGCAAAAACCGGAGGTTTGGCAGAGGCGCTTTGCTGCAGCGAGAGCGCAGCTAACCAGAGCGCACTTCTGGCTTTTTTATACTGAAGCTTCAGCCCATTAATTGCAGGCGTTAAGCCCACTAAAATTAAACCAAACGCAATTTCCATCCCGCCAAACTGGATCAAAATGGCAATTTCCGGCAGCGCAATTGCCGCCAGTAAAATAGCAACGCCAACACCCAATTTTTGCACCAGCGATAAATCATTCCATAACTTCATGTTATTTCCTTAACGGGTTAATCAAGGGCGCCTTCTGCCCGTTCTTCCTGAGGTTCAAGAAACAGCGCCAATTCTCCGAGCGCTTCATCCATTAACGACCACTCACCATCGAAAAACAGCGAAAATAGCCGGCGAACTTCACTTTGCTGTTCGGCAAGGTAAACCTGTACACGCCTTCGAGCGCTGGAGTTTAACGTTTGCTGGTTTAAGGTAGGCGGCGCGTTGACCATCCCCACCATATAGGCAAAATCCTCCCGACTGCCCACCACAGATACAAAAAGTTCGGCGCGAGTACTCAGGTGTTTTACGGCCAGGGTAAACTCGTTACCGGCCACGCTATCACCAGTTTGTGGCGGCCAGAGATGAGCGTCCAGTTCACTTAAAAAAACCTGATAAGACACCAACCCTTTATTTTCCAGCTGGCAAAAGTCGCGTCCATTGCGCTTTATCTGATAGGTATAACCGGTATTTTTCATTACAACAATCCTTGTTGTTCGAGGTTTTACATAGCCTCGCAGGCCCTATGGCTTATTTTCCCACATGGTGCTCGATACGTTTGAGTAACGGTACAGCGAAGAAAGCGCTGGTATCGCTATAAGCGCGGTTACCAGTAAGGCAGCGCCAGCAGTAACATTGCCAGCAAAAGCCAGCAGGATAAGGCCGTATACACCAGCCAGGCTTAGCAATCCACTTAATAGCCAAAAGGTCACTCGCCAGAAAACCCGATTGATCACCGGGCAATTACGGGTAGCGGCAATATAGCCAATCGCCAGCAGGCCCATTGCCATGAGCGGCCCGTAACGACTCGCAAACCCACCGGTATGGCTGAGCAGTTTCTCGGCTAACCTTAAAATGGCGGGCAGCAACAGCACCAGGGCATACATCCATTGTGTTAAGCGCATAACAGTGGTTAATCCTTAACGTGGCGGTGTTTGTTACATTGACCGGGCAATCAGCGCTGGTTTCGCCGCTTGATGGGAAATAACCCAAACCAAAAACCGGCTTCCAGTACAAACCCCAGTAGCACAAACAAAAACACACCTGTTTGATTTCCGTAGCTATACGCCGACAGCGCACCAACCAGCAACGCAAAAATCAGTAAATACCGAAATACACTTTTCATAATCTGCTCTTTATTCGTTGCAACCGGTTTCAGGCCGTGCTGCTGTTATCTCATTAAGTCGACGCTTTAACGTCTTAACATTGGCATTAAGCTCTTTAATTTCAAGTCTGTACTCACACAACAGATCGCGCATGTCACGTGTGTATTTAACTAATAGAGACAATACGACAATAACAAACCCGGCCGACAGTAAAATCAACACCGCCATATATACGCTCCCGCCTTAATCACCTGCTCAGTGTTGTGAATAGCCGTCTTCTGTTTTCTGGGACCTGGCCTGTGCTGCCTGCAATAGCTCTTCTCGTTTTGAGTAAGCAGGAATACTCATCCACAGCACCAGATAAATAACGAATCCAAAACCAAAAAATGCTGCAATCAAAAACACCAGTTGCAGGCCATTAAAGTTTAAGTGATAGTAATTAGCCATTCCTCTCAGAGTACCCGAGACCAGGCCATGTTTTGAGCGGGTTAATACGCGATGTTCCATGTGTGCTTTCATCCCTTGAGTGCCAGGCTGTTACGGAATACAGCCAAAACCAGTGCCGCTAAAGCTCGCCATCTTGCTGATTTTTTAAATCCGAAACTTTAGCGTCGCCATTGCATTTAATCAGCTTTTCGCCAAAGTTAAACACATTGTTAACCGCTACATAGCTGGCGGAGATGACCGCACTGGTGGGCATGGTGATAACGCCAATTATCTTTCCCTGCCAGTCGTAAAAACTGGTATCGCCATCGGTTAAATCGACTACCTTGAGGTATTTTTGGTTACTGGAGAGATAACACTGGCTCGTATCAGCTGAATCTTCAGGCAGCACTACACAGCCACTCATGGCCAGTATTGCAGTTAGCGCCATTATCTTTGCTATTTTCAGTCGCATCAAAATTCCCTTTTTTGTACCTGATTTCATTTATATATTAATACATCAGTGCCAGCGCGCTACCAAAACTTCCACCATGGCGAGGCAACACCTGGATGCCTTACCTTAAGGTACTGAGGTTCGCTGCGTTCGCCAGCCCCATTTACTGCAACAATGCTGATCGTAAAATCAATTGGCTCTTGCTCATTGCTACTGCCATCCAGCCACACAAAGGTAAATGAAGAGTCATCATCTATAAACTTCGACGGTACTACGGCTACCGGCTCAAACAGTCTGTCTTCAAACTCTCCGCTAATCCGCTCGAAAATATACCCCTGTGGCGGATAATTACCCGACAATTTAAAGGTTATAAAACCAAAATCAGAACAGGAACCAAAATTACCATCGTCACTGCCCCGCTCAATACCGGCCACCTTAAAATTGGGCGTTACCGGTGCTATAGCCTCAGTCTGGTTCGCTTCAAAGGCTTCTAGCAGTGGCACTAGCGAACAGGCATTCAACGGCCCCGACGCACTGCACAGTAGAGTTATTAGTATGGCCAGGCCTGTTCTACTGGTAATCTTCATCGTTTGCAGCCTCTACCCCGGCTCTTCACCAAAAGCTATATCCATAGCGGGCCGCTTTTTAAGCTGCCGCGATTGGGCAACCGCCCGTTTTACAAACATCAATTGCTCTGCCGGAGTCAGACTCAGAAGTTGCTGTATAAATGATTTGACGTCCAATGCCCAGGCTCTGTCATCATTACAGGCCAGCGCCTCAGCAAAAAAATGCCGGGCCTGGGCAAAATCCCGGGCATTCAGGCAAATCATGCCTTTATTCAGCCCTGCCCAGATGTGCTGGCTACCGCCTGCGGTATTGGCTAACACAAACTGCATTGCCCGTTGCGGACTTGAGAGTTCGTTACGGTAATAAAGTACCCGCTGCTTTGCCTGCTCCGCCAGCGACCTGGCCTACAGCATAAAGGTCTCCTCATTCTCGAACTCAACAAAAGCACTTTCCCGGCTTGCAAGGTCGAAAGCATAATCCGCTCTGGGGTACCACTGCCAGCTAACAGCTACATTCAGGTAGCTACCTTTAGACCACTGGGACGGCTGAAATTCAGCAATAGCCACCCACCAGCCGTTATCATCCAGCCATAACCTGGACTGCCCTTTGCGCACCATATTTATTGGTTTTAATATTTCCCGGGCAGCGGTATTAATAAGCTTATTGTGTATCGAAATAACCACGGCGTTTTCCTGAGCCAAACGGCACAATTAATACTGGCGATTTGCCGGACGCGGCTTTTCTTTTAACGGTGGTAAAAATCTGCCAGCCATGACTTTACCCAGCATAACACGAGCTATTATTAAAGCGCTTAGCTATTGAGTTGCCTCAGTAGCCATATGAATAAGCGGAAACGGGTTACCCTGCCCATCCAGAGCCGAGCGACCTGTTCGCTTAAACCCCATATATTCATAAAAGCCAATGGCTTGCGGATTTTGTTCGTTTACATCCACTTTGCTGGCACCAAGGTGCTGTATGGCATACAGGGTTAATGCACGCCCAATACCCTTACCGAAAAAATCGGGGTGAACAAAGAGCATTTCGATATTCCCTTCAGCCACGCCAATAAAACCGGCCACCTCGTTGCCTTGTTTTATTGCACCGAGCGAAACAGCGTCAAAGTAGTGTTCAAGGATCAACGGTTTAAGTTGTGCAATATGCGGTTCGGATAAAAAATGGTGAGTAGCCCGCACAGATGCCTCCCATAGCGTAATTAACGCCGGGTAATCCTGCTGACTGACTTTCACAACATTCATAAATTTTCCTCAGGTAACAAAGCTTACCGGCGCAGAAATTAGGTACTTAAACCAGCATCGCAATTTGCTGAATATTCACTGTGGTCGAACTGTTGACCGTTCGCGTAGCACGATTCTCACAAGCTCAAAAGTGGCAACGGCCGGGTTTGGCAGAACACTACCCGCCATCACTGGCAATAGCTGTAAGGCTGAGAGTGTTGTGACTATTCACCCTTAAAGTAAATTGTCTGCGTATAATACACCGGCATTTTTAAACGATTAGTGTCAGCGGGCGCAAACTCTTGTTTTGACAACGCTTTAACCCCGGCGTAATCCCACATACCTGCTGGCATAGATTCAATAACTTCCGGATTAAACGTATTACCATTTGAGTCAATTAAAAACCGCAATGTAACATGACCATTTTCGTTTTTGCCTATGGCACGCTGGATCGGTAAATTAAACTTAAACCTTTCATTCGTTTGCACCCAATAATCACTGATGTTTTCGTCAGTAACCTCTAACGGCGTTTGGCTCAGATACATATCGGATGTGGATGAACATCCCAGCAAGAGAAGAGAGAGTAATAAAGGTGCGAGAGTTTTCATACATATCCTTATAAATTTAGCTACTACTTGTGAAGCCTTTCACATAACTAACGATAGCATTGCGCTTATGTTGTTATCAATATTGATAACAACAGTGACCCCCACGAAGAAGAGCCTATACGCCAGCTATGCGGTAAAGAAAATAGCCGAAGGCCGCAAATGACACTACGCCAGCCAGCACCATGGCACTCAGCGTTTTGGAACGCAGCATTGACTCAATTAAAGCAAACTCAGTTTGCATTGTAATGAGTTCAAGGTGGTCCTCAGATTTGCAGTTCATGGCTTTATGCTGCTCAGTCATATAACTTCTCCTGGTATTTGTACTTATTTCCCAACATCAGCTTAAGGCAACGACTAAAGACGCCCCACAAAAGCCAAGACCGGTGAATCTCACTGCAGTTTGAAACCTTGTGCTAATAACCCTCTTTACGTCCTGAAGTGAGTTTGAGTCTGCTTTTGCGAGTACTCTCGCCACCATCACATCCACGGTGCTTAAACCAAACAACATGAACCCAATGCCGCGCAGTAAATCGTGTTGTTGATAGCCCGTAGAATATTCTTTAAAAGCCATTGCAGCAAAAAACAAAAAGACGAAACCGCTAAACCAGTCGAAGTTGGCGTTACCCGCCTGAACTGGGGTAAACAGGCCTGTGAATTGGGCCAGCAAAAAGAATACCCCAATACCTATAAGGAGCCACCCCATGCCCGTCGATTGGTTAAACGAGAGTTCCACACATCCCATGATGATGGGCACAATTACCAGTAAGTATCGCATCATATATAAATCCTTTTAGTCAGTACCACCAATGTTAGGTACACTAGCTTACGCCTACCTGAGTTTCGATGTAGACAGAATACTCATCCAGCTCGCCTGTTGGACACACTGTGACTGATTTTATCTGAACCAGAGCCTCAGGTTTAACGATATCATTTAACCAGAAATCTTCACGCAGCACGCTAAACTCGGGTTGGCCAACCGAGTAAGCACTGTCGCCGTTAAAATCTTCGTCCAACGGTAAAATGGAGACGATATCAACAACTTCACCATCTTCAATGAAATTACCGACATGGGTAATTTTGCCGTTAATAACATCCTCATCAATGGATTCCCACCACGCTTCACTACCAATCAACGGGTTTGTTGCAAAATACTCAGGAAAGGATGCCTTTATGTCATCATTGATTTCGTTTGCCCATTCCGGTTCGTTTTTCAGTTCAAAAATAACGTCCATTTCTAATCTTCCTTAGCTATTCACTTATTGTTATGGGGCACCTACAGGCAGGCAAAAATGGCGGTTCCACTTGAGTGCACTATTCTTTTTTTGTTAGGTTTTTGGTAACTGCAGCTTCAACTGTTCTGCAATGATCAGTTCAATATCATAGGCCACAGCCAGAGTAGCCTCAGTGAGTACCATCACATGAATTTTGACTTGTCTGTCATGGGGATCAAGAGGGCTCAGCGCAACGGGAAGCACCCTAAAATGAGTAGTATCAGGAGACAGGCCTGGATACTTTTCAGCAATCTTAGATTGGATCACTGCCCAGTTAAGCGAATGAAGGAGTTTGTTTGCTTCCTGTTCATTAACGTCTGCAGGCAAATCAACAAAGACCATCTGGTTAATGTCATCCTTGTTGCTAATCAGAGTGGTTAGATAAGCAGCAATGAACTCCTCGAGCGCAGAGGTTTTGTCCCAGCCATCAGTTGACTCGGCAACAACACGATACTTAAAGTACTTCTCTTTATCCCCATAGGGAGTAAACACAGTGGGAAGAATGCGGTAGTTTACCTCTCGCTCTCTTAGTGACGGGAATTGCCTCACCACCGCAAATTGCAGTTTTCGTTGGTCAATTTTTTCCAGAAACGCCTGCCCTTCTTTTTCCGTCCAGTTCTCGGGCATATCCACAGTCGTCATATTTCCAAACTCGACTCCCTGGCCGCACCCAAATAATAATACAAGCAGGAATGCGCTAATTGCCTTTTTCATCTTCATATCCTTTGCAACAACCCCCCATTTACAAGAGCCCTTATTTAAGGGCGATATGCATGGGCTAAAAATCAGATCTAAGCGACACAGCTTAGGTATTTGTGTTCCACAAAGCCCGTGAATATTCAAGAAATCCCTTATATTTGGTCACTCTCTATAAAGCGCTTAGCCCCCGAAGAGTTGAGCTTAAACAGAATAAAACACAGAGGAACAATATAGAGCATTAACCCAAACCAGCTGCCAGTATTGTGTTGATAGCCAGAAGTGACATGGTTATACAGCAAAAACACTATCAGTAATGCGGTCAGAATTCTTAAGGCCGTTAAGGCCGCGGGTACTTTTTTGAGAAAATAGCAGCTCGTGATAACAAGAGCCAAAGCCAGAAAAGCTTGTATAGCGGTACCAGCCGGATCGCCACCGCCCTGAGTCATTGCGATAGCAACATAAGCTACGCCCGTTAAAACGGCGAAGCTTCCAAATAAAATATATAACCAGGCGATTGCCCTGAAACCACATACAAAATTCAACTTCGATCCTTGAAATATAACGGCCCAACTTAAGGGACACTTCTGCGCTGGCTAAAATCAGAGCGAAGCGACAGCGCATTGTTATATGCTGTTTTTGGCTTTGATAATAGCAGCCTGATGCTTTGGTGAAACAGGCAGCTTTTTAAACGGGCTGATGTTTGAGCCGCCAGTATTACCCGCAGGAACCAAACCGATGGCAGTTTTAGTTGCTGCGCCGATGATACGAACAATTTGACCAATGCATTCTTTAGCATCTCTTTGACGAATAGCCCATAAAAACATCAGGAGGTGTACTTTGACATGCCACCAGGTTGATTCCTGCCCCAGGACATGGGCATTTTCCAGATGATGAAATGATTCAGAGAGGCTTCCTGTTATTTCCAGTTGCTTTGCCAGAGAAATTTCTGATTGCACTTCTGGAGCAATATTTTTAGAGAACTTGCTGATCATGTTTTCATCCTTTTTTTGGCGAATAACTTTACACTAGCGGCCGCTGGCACGCGGAGCATAATAACGAAGCCACCAGGGTGTTTTCGTCTGAGTGCGCCCTGGCGCACGATCTGATTTATTTGTGTTAGGCGGCATGCAGATCTATTGGCTGTACGTTATCCAAATTGATGTTCTGCTTTGCCTGCCAAAGTTCGTAATTATCTTGCATGCTAAGCCAACTTTCAGGGCTGCGTCCTAATACTTTTGATAGCCTTAATGCCATTTCTGGCGTTACTGCACTTCTTCCCTTAACAACACGATTTAGTGTTGAAGCGGCAACACCAAGATGGGTAGCCAGTGTCCTGCAACTGATCCCATGTGGCTCCATGTAAATGGATTCAATAAATTCACCAGGATGTGGCGGGTTATGCATATTCATTAGTGATAATCCTCGTGATTTAAGATGTAAACATTACCATCCGTGAACTCGAAAGTTACTCTCCAGTTGCCGTTAACTGATACCGACCAAATATTTGACCTCTCTCCTTTGAGCTGGTGAAGAGAAAATCCGGGCAAATTAATGTCATCGATATCTTGTGCGGTATGGATAGCCGCTAACTGAACGCGAAACTTTTTCGCGTGCTTAATCTATATGCCTGAAGTTTTTCCTTTTTCGAAAAACAGCTTCAGGCCCTTGTGTTTGCGTCCCAGCGAGCGACTTTATTTGTTTGTTACACGCAATTTGCTACATATGTAGCGCATTGCTACAATCCAATAACGAACTAATAGGAGATATATTATGGCAACCGCAAGCGTAAGACTAGACCAAGATCTAGTTGAAAAGGCGACCATTATGGGCAAAGCACTAAACCGAACTATGCCCAAACAGATTGAGCATTGGGCAAAGATAGGTGAAATGATGGAAGATAATCCTGATTTGCCATACGAATTCGTGAAACAGGCAATTATTGCCAAAGCTGAAAAAGAGGCTGGAAAATTGGAACCGTACGATTTTGGCTAAGATTACCAGTGTTTTACAGACAGCTAATTTTAAGAGAGCAGTAAAGAAATTACATCAGAGTCAGAAAAAAGACTTGGATAAAGCCGTAAAGAAACTAATGCACGATCCTCTTTTAGGAGAGCAGAAAAAAGGCGGCCTGGCCTTTCTTCGAGTGTACAAGTTCAAGATGGTCAAGCAATTAACTTTACTTGGTTACAGCTATGAGGATGGCACTGTAATACTCGAATTAATTGCACTTGGCTCTCATGAAAATTTTTATCGCGATGTTAAAAAGTTATTCTGACCCAATTGTGTATAACACTTAGCTAAGGGGCAAATACATGGCATTACAATGGCGCAAGCCATGCCATGTATTTGTCCCTTTGAGCGCCTTGTTATACGCGCTTTTATACCGCCGCCAGATTATAAGGTGAGACATGTAAAGAACTTTGATGTTGCCGCGTTTGCCATAAATCAAAAGCATTTTGCAAACGTAGCCAATGGTCAGCTGAAGGCTTACCAAAGACCAGCTCCAGACGAAGTGCCATCTCTGGGGTGATGGCTCCTTTGCCATTAAGAACTTTTGACAGTGTTTTGCGGCTAACATCTAAATGCTGAGCGACGTCAGTGATAGTGAGTTCTAGAGCTTCAATAACAAGTTCTTTGAGTATCTCACCGGGATGTGCTGGGTTATGCATATTCATTAGTGATAATCCTCGTAGTTAACGATTTCGACATCTCGTCCAACAAAGCGATATGTAACTCTCCAGTTACCACTCACTCTGACAGACCAAATATCATTTCTGTTACCTTTGAGTTTGTGCATATAAAGACCGGGCAAATCCATGTCATCAGGCGTTTCGGCTTGATCGAGATTGGTCAGGATCAGACGAAGCTTATTTTCATGCTTCTTCTGAATTCCTGATGTGGTTCCTTTAGCGTAAAACTTCTGAAGGCCTTTATGTATAAAACTCTTAATCATGCAGTCATTGTAACCTCATAGGTTACGAGTTACCAGTGGAATTTTCGGCGCGTATAACAACCTAATAAGGGGCACAAACATGGCGGCTATAATCGGAGCGAAGCGACAGAGCCCACGTGTTACTGTCCCAGCGAGCCTGCGAGCGGCTTAATGTGATTGTTATGCGCTATTGACTTACAACGCGCAAGTACCATAATTAGGTATATATTGGTACTTGGAGAAACAAGATGGCTAAAAACACCAGCATTACCCTTGGAGACCATTTTGATGGCTTTATTGCTAGCCAAATTCAAACTGGTCGGTATGGTTCAGCAAGCGAGGTGATTCGTTCAGCTCTTCGCTTGCTAGAAACACAGGAAACCAAATTAAACACTTTGCGTCAATTACTTGTAGCAGGTGAAGAAAGTGGCGAAGCTGAATATGACCTTAAGCATCTGATATCAGAACTAGACGCTGAATTAAAAGAGTGAAACCGTTTAAGTTAAACGTACTAGCAAAATCAGATCTAAAAGATATCGCATTGTTTACGCAACGGAAGTGGGGCCGAGAACAGCGTAATGTATATCTTAATCAATTCGACGATTCATTTTGGATGTTTTCTGAAAATCCCGATATTGGCAAAAGCTGCGACGAAATAAGAGATGGATACAGAAAGTTTCCTCAAGGTAGCCATGTAATTTTCTACAAACAAACGGGCAGTCAGGAAATTCTGATCATAAGAATCCTTCATAAAAGTATGGATGTAAATCCTGTACGCTTTGGCGCATAACGCCCTAATTTGGTGGCACAAACGCGTGGGATAAACTGCGAAGCAGAGCCCGCGTGTTTGTGTCCCCAACATTTGATTGTTATCTTCTGCTGCGATTGCCGACAAGTAGACCTGCTACACTCAGATCCTCATCCAGTTGCGGCCAATGTATGCCTTCGCCATCTCCTAATAGTTCCCAATCCTGCAATTGAGATGTGCTTGCTTGAGAAAGACTAGGAAACCAGGATAAGGGTACAGAAATAGTTCTACCGTCGATTAATTCGACAATTAATGAACTTTCATCGAAAGACACCGACAGAGCTTGTGGGTGATGTTCAACTGCTAAAGTAGCCATTCCAAGCCTCCAAAAAAGCATCTCTATTTTCGACAACAAGCTTTTCCAAAGTTCTGAGTTCTTTGGGAGTAAAGCGAGTTGAACTTGCTAACGCGACAGGACGAAGCCAGAACTACGCAGCATTCTTTCGCGTTGAATATGAATATGGGCAGGTTCACCATTTTCGTTACTATAGAAGAAAAAGCGATATGGCCCAATTTTTAATACTGTTGGCATGATAAAAGGTTATATGAAAAGTGCGGGAATGCCAACGAGAAGATAACACCCCAAGAAGGGGCAATAACACGCAGGCTATAATACGGAACGAAGTGACGGGAGCCTGCGTGTTAGTGTCCCGCTTACTTGCCAAATTCAAATCCACTTATGAGCGGTTAGTCGCAGCAGGCAAACCTAAAAAGGTAGCGATTATTGCCTGTGTACGGAAGATGGTTGTGATATTAAATTCAATGGTGAGAGATGGCGTCATGTGGGAAGAAAAAACAGCTTAAATTTAGGGTTGACGCCATAGTCGTTTGTTAGCCGCGTTCCTGCCAATACCCTGGCTTTCTATGGTTATGCATTACCGCGACAACATGAATTGTGTCTACTGATATAATTTTATAGATAACAGAAAAAGGAAAGCGGCTTAAGATGAAACGGCGGTGATATTGTCCCATTTTTGGCCATGAAGAAGGCATAGTTCGAATCGACTCGAATGACTCTTCTAACTCATGAATAAATTCGTGACCCAAGCCCTTGTATTGTTCTTGGTACCACTCGAAGGAGTATTTTACTTCTATTTGGACATCTGGATGAAAAATAAGTGAATGCATTAACTCAGAATGTTGCCTTTCAGTTCATCCCAACTAAGCCCATTAACACTACCTGTTTCAAGCTCTGAACTTCGGGATTCAGCAAGTTTGAGCCAATCTGCGTCTACGTTATCTTCGGAGGTGGAGTTCAAAGAAGTTAAAAGGCAGTGAGCAGCTAGAGCTTTTTCTTTTGAACTTAGCTGTCCGATATTCTCGAGCAAAATTTTTAATGCGTCTGACATGTTTCGCCTCCATTGAGCCTTTGTTCAATAATAACACCAAACCGAAGTTGGAGAAGTATAAAAATCCACCAAGTGGCTAACACCCCGCTTAGGGGCAAAAATACGTGGGCTATAATTACGAGCGAAGCGAGGACAGCCCACGTGTTTTTGTCCCAGCACGCCCCGCGTGCGTCTACAGCGGATTGATACTCATTGAGCCTCCTCCCTATCAGCATAAACAGAGTTTATCCTAATAGG